>CAWEYQ010000001.1:0-333475 GCA_963813265.1 uncultured Solirubrobacterales bacterium
CGTCCGCGAGCTCGTCGACGACCGCTGCATCGAGAACCTGGCGCTGCCGTCCACGGCCGTGGCAACCGACCTGTTCGCCGGCCGCAAGGTCTGGTCCAACGCGGACCGGTCGATGTCGCCGTTCGGGCCTCGGTCGCCTGCCGGGAGTCTCACGCCAGTCACGCTCAACAAGCGGCTGCTGGTCGACGGTGGACTGGCAGAGCCGCTTCCCGTAGCGGCGGCCGCGGCGGTCGCCACCGAGCTCACGGTAACGATCTCGCTCACCGGCGAGCGCGACCTGTCAGCCGTGGCGCCATGGGTGACCTCGGGCCCGGCACTCTCGATGAATGGGTCTCCCATTTCCGCTGGGGCGGCGCGCTCGGCGAGCGGCATAGCGGCGCGGCGCAGGGCCAGTGTCAGCGGCGCCGCAGGAGAACGCTCAACCGCCGCGAGCTGTATCCGAGGTGCGCGTCGGCGTCACCCGATCCGGTCGGTCAAGCGGTGGGCCGTGTCACGGTTCGGCGTCGAATGCAGCGAGCGTGTTTGCCGGTGCTGGATATGCAGCCGGGCGGTGCGCGATGAAGCGCGGATGCGCCGATCAGTAAGCGCGGGCGGGCCCGAGGCGCCGGTGTGAGCGGTCATGGGAGAGCGTCCGCGTCCGCGCAAGCCACGCGGCGACGGCCATCCCGAAGACGAATCCTCCGACGTGGGCGAAGAAGGCTACGCCGCCGCCGTTGGCGTGTGCCGATGTCAGACCGGAGTCCGCCTCGATGAGCTGGAAGAGGAACCATAGGCCGAGCCAGATCCAGGCGCGGATCTTGACCGGAAAGACGAGCACCAGCGTCAGTATGCGGGAGTTGGGATAGAGCACCCAGTAGGCGCCGAGCACGGCGGCGATGGCGCCGCTGGCGCCGAGCGTCGGGACGTGTGCCGCCACGACCGAGCCAGCGGCCAGCGTGATCGCGGTCTGCATGACGTTCGCCATGAATCCACCTGCGATGTAGAACGCGAGATACCGCAGATGTCCGAACGCGTCCTCGACGTTCTTGCCGAAGATCGCCAGGAACAGCATGTTGCCCAGAATGTGGTCCCAGCTGCCGTGCATGAACATGGCTGTGAACCAGCTGAACTCCCACGGCAGCGGGGCGTGACAGGCACCGCTCAGACTGCACGGATAGAACGACGCGTGGTAGACGGAAGAGCCGAGGTGCGGCAGCTCGTAGAGGATCCACACCAGGAAATTCGCGACGATCAGCGCGACGTTGACGTACGGGAACCTCTTTGCGGGAATGCCATCGGATAAGGGGATCATCAGCGTGCCTCGGAGCGGTCAGGGGGATGTGAGTCGTCGTGCACCGAGCGTCGACGTCGGCTGAGTGAGCGGTCATCACGCGGTTCGCGTGATCGGTCGCGTGCCGGGACGACCGACAGGAGTGGACACCGCGCGGACCGCGCAAGTTCACGTGCGACACCGCCGCGGCCGGGCGGCCCCGGCCGCATACGGGCCGGTGATCCGATGATCAGGAGGTCGACGACACGGCTGTACAACGTCAGTTCCTCGGCCGGCCGGCCGCATGCGGCGTACGGCTCGATGCCACCGAGCCGGGCGAGACGGGCGCGCGCCGCTTGGACTCTGCCGTCGGCAACGGTGGCGTCGAGCAGGTGGACGGGCACGTCAATCGCCTCGAGTGCGGAGAGCCGGCTGTCGTATCTCGCCGCAAGCTCGCGAGCCACGCGCAGCGCGTCCTCGCTGTTCGCCGTGCCGTCGTAGCCGACGCCGATCTCCCGAGGGTCAGATGGTGCGCAGCGATAGTCCTCGGGCGCGATTGCCACGGTGCACGGGGCGCCGCTCAGCGCCGCGCGCGTGTCATCGCCATGGACCGCGCGGGCTACTCCGCGTCGCCGGGACGCCCCGACGACGAGCAGGTCGGCGTGGGCTGCCTCGCAGAGCTCGTGTAGCCCTCGTCCAACTGAGGATGCTCTATGCCAGCGCACCTCGGCGCGGACGCCGGCTTCAGCGCGCGCCTGTCTCAGCAGCTCGAGATCGTGCCGGCGCTCGGACGCCTCGTACGCAGCGCTTCCGCTGCGGTATCCGGACACATCTCCTGCGGACACGTGCGCGAACGTCAGCTGTCCCCGGGGCCCCAGCAACCGCGTCGCGAGCGCGATCGCGTCGCGTCCCCCGTCGTGATGATCGACGCCCACGATCACCTTTCTGAACATGGCCTGATCTCCTTGGCGGCGGGGCGCGGTCCGGATGACCGCGCCCCTGGGCGGTGGTTCTGAGGCAAGTGACGATCCCGTCACGCAGCCGCGCTGGTCGTGGGCCGGCGCATCTCGTCCTTGCCGTCCCCGCTGTAGCCGTTGCGGGTCGCGTCGATCTCCGCCTCCAGCTGGTCGATCCGGTGCGGCAGCCCCTTCAGCTCGAACGCCAGGACGACGCGCATGGTGCCGACGGCGATCGCCCAGATACCGGCAACGGTGATCAACGCGGCAAGCGTGGCTCCCGGGTCGGCCAGCGCGATCACGCCAAGCGGCACCTCAAGCAGGCCCGTGATCAGCCACAGCCACCAGTCCGGGATCACCTCGCGGCCGGCGAAAGCGCCAGTGATGGTCACCGTCCCCATCACGATCAGCCACGCGCCGAGGACGATCCCAACCGCCTGGAGCCCGGGGCTCGGCCACACGACGATCGCGATGCCGGCGGCGATCGAGGCCAATCCGGCAACGATGTTCGTCCTCTGCGCCGTGCGGTCAAGACCGCGGACGAGTGCGGTCGAGATGCCCTGCATGATGAACAGGGCGCCGATGAAGATCGACAGGCTGCGCACCGACCAGTCGATGCTGAAGATCAGCACGCCGGCGAGGAGGAGCAGCAGTCCATCAACGAGCAGCACCCACCAGTTCCGGGCCACCCGCTCGGCGAGCTCACGGGTCAACCGCCGGCCAAACGAATCACGCGAGCCGGGAGTGGTGAACATGAGAACCTCCAATTTCCTTGGGTCGTGTTGTGTGTCGACGCATTCGCGTCGTACGACGCAGCGTGAACGCCGATGAGGTGAGTGGGCATCACGTGAAGTGCGTGATTGAGACGGCGCGGGTTCCGCGCGTCGCTTCACAGCGGACGCCGAACCCCCGATCCGTTCGCGGGCGCGCCGCAGGGCGACAGCACCCGCGTGCGCCCTGGTACTCGTGGTTCAGATGCGGGAGCGACTCTGGAGCAGCCTCGAGGCAGCCCGGCGTGAGCGGTCGTTACTCGTTGTGCGTGACTTCAGGACGGCCACGCTCGATAGCTCATCGTTCGCTCGACCCGGCGCGGCCACCGGCTCCGGCGGACCTGTGAGCGTCCTCAGTCAGAGCCAGTGTGCGTCGCGACAGCTCAAGCAGTTCCTCGTTCTGCGCATGGTCCTGTTGTGCGAGGCCAGCGAAGCCACGGACCTCGACGATCAACGAGAGCATCTGTTCGGACAGTGCGAGCAGCTGCTTGTTCTGCTCGTCCTCCTCCTGCACCGTCGACCATTGCTGGTCGGCGATGATCTGCCGCTTGGCGTCGGCGCGATTCTGGCTGAGCAGCACGAAGGTTGAGAGGAAGATCGCCTCCAGCGAAACGATCATCGTGAGAAGCCCGAACGGATACTTCTCGACGCCGAACGCGATCCAGCAGCCGAACCACAGGACATGGATATAGACGAACATCATTGAGCCTGCGAAAGCGGTGATCGCGTCCGCCACCTGGTTCTGTGCGTACTCGGCGTGCTGCCGGAGTAGCGGGTTGACAGGTTTCGGGCGCTGCGGCGGCAGGACCCACCGGCGCAACCGACCGGCCGCAGGCCGCTCGGCGGTGGGCTGGATGTCTGTTGTCGGCATCGTCATCGCCATCGATTCCTCCCACGGGCGGCCGCCGGTCACACCCCGCCCGGAATGCGCTGTGCACTCCTGTCTGAACCCTTGGATGCGTGGCGGGACCGCGAACCTTGTGTAGGTAAGCGTCCGTTCGGGCGGGGTGAGTCGTCGTCACGCATTCCGCGTGATTGCGCGACGGCGCAGCGCCAGACGACATCGCCCCCGCCGCTGGCATGCCGATTCGATCACCCAGTTCACGTGATGACCACTCACCACGACAGTCCACACGCTTCTCGGGCACACCATCTCCGACACGAGGAGCTTTCCCATGCCCGACGAGCAAACGATCATCGAGCACATCCGCGGCAGGTACGAGCGCGATCGCCGCATCCCTCATCCCGGCGAGATCGCCGTCGCCGAGCGCGCCGGCGCGGTCACGCTGCGGGGGACGGTCGCGAGCCCCGGTCAGCGTCGCGCGGCAGTTCACATCGCTTCGTCGGTCAGCGGCGTGCGGTTGGTGAACGACGAGCTCGTCATCGATCCACGCGATCGCTGGGAGGACGACGCGATCCGAGGAGCGGCGTTGCAGGCGGTGATGTCGAATCCTGACCTCGCCGACCGGGTCGATGTCACGGTCGCCAACGGGTGGCTGACCCTGAAGGGACAGGTCAAGCACCAGACCGACAGCGATGCGGCGTTCAACGCAGTGTCCGGACTGGCGGGGATCGGCGGTATCACGAACGAGATCAAGGTCGTCGCGGCCGGCACTGCCTAGTGGCCCGCGCACAGTCGGCGGTGCGATCGCGGCTGGTCAAGGGGTGGTCCCGGCCTCAGCTCGTCTGAGTCTGTCGTCGGCGTCGGTTGCGCGAGCCGGCCGGATCACGCGCACGGCCCCAGGAAGCGCCGCGAAGTCGCCGACAGGCGTCCCTTCAAGCGAATCAGGCCGAGAGGCCGCTTGCGGTCGACCCGCAGCCTCTCGACCTGCCACGGCACACACCGACGACGGAGCGGTTACCGCGCGCACAGAGCACGAGCCCGGCGAATAGCACGTTCAAAGGGCGGAACGTCCTCGATGGCGAGGGCGTGGTGACGCTCGTCGTCGACGGTCGGCGGCATCACCCGCGCGCGTAGACGGCCGGCCGCCCGGCGTGGACGAAGAACGCGGGCGGCTCACGTGGACACGTCAGCCGTCGAGGCCGAGACGCGAAAATACCGCCGCCACGAGCGGGACGCCACGCCCATCGCAGCTCGAGCGTTGCGCCGAAGGCAGGGGCCTTGCCGGAGTCGCACTCAAGCACTCCTCGCGTGCCTTGGCGCAGAACTCGATGAGTAGACGCGTTCGCGATCCGCTGCCGAAGCTCGTCACCTCGCTTGTCAGCGCTGCGTCGAGTCGGTTGACGATCAGGGGCCAGCTGTTCTCCTGTACTGGGACACCTGACCCACGTACCTCGTCGTCGGCCCCTTGAGTGATCGGTATCACGCGAAATGCGTGATGACGGCTCACCCCGCCGCGCAGCATGGTGACGCGATGCTCCTGATGCACTGCGCCCATAACAGACTCGTGTTCGAGGGATGGGATGCCTACAAGCTGCTCGCCGTCGCGATGGAGGACGACCGCAATGGCGACAACGGCATGACGCTGGTCGAGGAGCTAGGCGGAGTCAGGTGCAGCGCGCGGGAGCTGGCGTGCGTCTCTGAGCAGGGCACGGCGAGCGGCCACCATCGCCGTCGCGAGCGGGTCGAGGAGTTGCACGATGCTGACCGACGGATCGGTCTGAGTGGCAATGAACGCGCCGTCGAAGGCCGCAAGCGCGAACTGCGCGAGCCGGATCGCCGTCGGGCTGCCAGGTTCCTCGTCGAACGCGATCGCGATCTCACGTGTCAGTCGCTCGAGCCCGAGCCTGCGCACGCCGTGAACGACGTCTTCGATTTCACCCCCGGCGACGGCGGAGGGCTGTACGGCGAACACGATCAGCAGACGGAGGAAGTTCGGGTGACGCTCGAGCGTGTGGGCGGCCGTCGAGATGACCGTGGCAAGGTATTTGGTGGGGCCCCCGATCCGCCGGCCGGAGTCGGGCAGGTCCGCGAAGAAGCGCTCAGCGCCGCGCTCCATGACGGCGAGCAGGATCCCGTCCTTGGAGCCGTAGTAGTGGTAGACGGAGCTGAGCGGGATGCCGGCTTCGTCGACGACGCGCGCGAGCGTCGCCGCCTCGAACCCGTCTTCGGCCATCACGCGCTCGGCCGCATCAAGAACGAGTTCGCGGGATCTCATCCCGCGGCGGTTGGGCCTGACATCGGCCGTGTCGCCATGGCTCCAGAGCATACAGGTCAAATTGGAGTTGACACTACAAAACATGTTTTGTACTCTGCGCTCCAATAGTTGCCACCGGCCGTAAGGAGAGAGACGCACATGGAAATCACGACGACTGCTGAGGAGACCGTTCCGGTCCTCATCGTGGGCGGCGGCGGCGCCGGATTGACGGCCTCGATGCTCCTCGCGCGCCAGGGGGTCGAGCATCTGCTTGTCAGCGCCCGTCCGACGACCTCGGACTTGCCGAAGGCGCATGTGCTCAACCAGCGCTCGATGGAGGTGCTCGAGGACGCGGGGGTGGCGGAGGCGATCGCGCAGCGAAGCACTCCGGCAGAGCAGATGGCGGCGACCGCGTTCTACGCCGGGTTCGCCGGTGACGACCCCGACTGCGGCCGCCGCCTCCTGCGGCTCGAGTCGTGGGGCGCCGGGGGCGACGATGAGTTCTGGCGCGCGGCCAGCCCATGGCGACAGCTCAACCTCCCCCAGATCCGCCTCGAGCCGCTGATGAAGGCGCGAGCGGACGAGCTCTCACCCGGGCGGATCCGGTTCAACCACGAGTTGATCGCCCTCGAGCAGGACGCGGATGGCGTCCTCGCCACGGTTCGGGACAACGGGTCCGGCCGGGAATACACCGTGCGGTCCGAGTACGTGATCGGCGCCGACGGCGGCCGGCTGATCGCCGGTCTCATCGGGGTCGAGTACGAGGGCCTCGGGGTCGTGACGCAGACCGCGACGCTCCACGTGTCGGCCGACTTCTCGCGGTGGGCGAAGGACCCGGACGTCCTCATCCGGTGGATCTACTCGCCGCAGGCGGGTGTCCTCGTCGTGATGGTTCCGATGGGCCCGAAGCACTGGGGCCCGGACTCCGAGGAATGGGTCATCCACCTCAACTATCCCGTCGACACGGCCGAGACCGACGGCCAGGTCGAGGCCGACGCGCGCCAGGCGCTCGGCATCGGTGACCATCCGATGACGATCCACAAGATCACCCGGTGGTCCGTCGAGGCGGTCATCGCCTCGAAGTTCAAGGTCGGCCGGGTGTTCCTGCTCGGCGATGCGGCTCACCGCCACCCGCCGACCGGGGGGCTGGGACTGACGAGCGCCGTTCACGACGCGCAGAACCTGTGCTGGAAGCTCACCGCTGTCCTGAATGGCGTCGCCTCACCGGCGCTGCTCGAGACCTATGAGGCCGAGCGCCGGCCCGTCGATCAGCGCAACTGCCAGCGCTCGCTCGAGAACGCGGTCAACCACTTCGCGATCGGGGCTGAGCTCGCGCTCTCGCCTGAGAACTCGCCGGAGCGCAATCTCGAGCTGCTGCGACGCGTATGGAGCGAGAACCCCGATGACGCCGACGTGCGCGCCACGGTGCGCCGGATGATGCGCGCCCAATCGATGGAGTTCTCCGAGCTGAACGTCGAGTCCGGCTACGCCTACGACTCCGCGGCGGTCGTCCCCGACGGCACGCCGGCGCCGGAGGCGGTCGACGACATCCGAATCTACGAGCCGTCAACCCGTCCAGGCGCACCGCTGCCCCATGCCTGGATCGATGACGAGGAGGGCAACCGCCGGCCGATCAAGGACCTCGTCGCACCCGGCCGGTTCCTGCTGATCGCCGGGGAGGACGGAGAGGCATGGTGCGAGGCCGCCCATGAACTCGCGGCGGAGGCCGGCATCCCGCTCGACGCGCTGCGCATCGGCCACATCGAGGGCGACCTGTACGACCCGCGCCTCGCGTGGGTGCGCCAGCGGCAGATCACACCCGACGGGGCGGTGCTTGTGCGTCCCGACCGACACATCGGATGGCGATCGGTCACGGCAGCGGACGATCCGCGGGCGGCGCTGGATGCGGCCCTCGGACAGATCCTCGCGTATCCAGTCGCCAGCCGCGGTTCCGAGCACCGGAGCGCACGCATGACCCCCGCGACACACGACGACGCCGCCCGCTTCGATACGGACGTCGCGATCGTCGGCTACGGCCCGGTGGGCCAGGCGCTGGCGGCACTGCTCGCGTCCGCGGGTCACCGCGTCGAGGTGTTCGAACGCTTCACGGACATCTACCGCCTGCCCCGCGCGGTGCATCTCGACCACGAGATCATGCGACTGCTGCAGTCGCTCGAGCTCGCCGACGAGCTGGCTGACGAGATGATCCCGGTCGCCGATTACCAATGGTTCGGAGCCGACGGCGAGCCGCTGCTGCGGTTCGAGACGCTGAGCCCAGCGCGGTCCGGGTGGGAGAGCTCGTACATGTTCTTTCAGCCGGAGCTTGAGACCGCGCTTGATCGCATCGGACGCAAGGACCCGAGGATCACCGTGCACCGCGGCTGGGTTGCCGAGCGACTCACCGAGTCCGGCTCGGGCGCTGAGCTCACGGCGCGGCGCGTCGATGACGCCGGCGGCGGTCTCGCGCTTACCGGGGAGCGGCGGACCGTTCACGCCCGCTGGATCGTCGGGGCCGACGGCGCGAACTCGTTCGTGCGCGAGGCAACCGGGGTGACGCGGCGCGATCTCGGATTCCAAGAGCGCTGGCTCGTCGTCGACGCCGAGCCATACGACATGAACGCGCTCGCCGACCTCCCGATCGCCTGCCAGTGGTGCGATCCCGCGCGGCCGACCACGCACGTGCAAAGCGGTCCCCGGCACCGGCGCTGGGAGTTCATGCTGCTGCCGGGCGAGCTGGCGGCCGATTTCGAGGACCCGGCGCGCGTGTGGTCGCTGCTGAAGCCGTGGTACACGCCCGAGGATGGATCTCTCACACGGAGCACGGTCTATGAGTTCCGCTCGATGCTCGCTGACCAGATGCGTGTCGGCCACGTGCTCCTGGTCGGCGACGCCGCCCACCTGACGCCGCCGTTCCTGGGTCAGGGCTTGTGCTCCGGACTGCGTGATGCGGCCAACGCCGCCTGGAAGCTCGACCTGGTCCTGCGCGGCGTCGCATCCGAGCAGCTGCTCGACACGATCGAACCTGAACGTCAGCCGCAGAACGAGGCGATCATCCGCCTGGCGATCGAGCTCGGCAAGGTCCTCTGCCAAATTGACCCGACGGCCGCCGCCGAGCGTGACACCACGCTGCGCGCGGCGGGACCGCCACCGCCGCTGGACATGCCGCCGCTGACCGGAGGTTCGCTGCACTCAAGGCCCGACGGCGAAGCCGATCCCCTCGCCGGCACGTTGAGTGTCCAGGGCAACGTCGCCCGGATCGGTCACCAGGGACGCTTCGACGACATCGTCGGCCGCGGCTTTCAACTGATCGTCGCGAATGGTGACCCCCTTGAGCATCTTGAGTCCCGGCACCGTCGCTTGCTCGACGTCCTCGACGTGCGGGTCGCCTCGCTCGACCCCGACGCGCCGCATGGAGTACGCGACCGCGACGGACGCCTCACGACCTGGCTCTCCGAGCACGGCGCCCACGCCGTGCTCGTGCGCCCGGACTTCTACGTGTTCGGCTGCGCCGCGGCCCCAGACGGCGTCGCGCCCCTGCTCGACGACCTGCAGACCCAGCTTCACATCACAACCGCACCCACCACCTCAGGAGCCCTCACATGACCGACCCCGTGATTCATCCGACGTTCCACCACGTCAACCTCAAGACCACCCGCCTCCAGGAGATGATCGACTTCTACCGCACGCTCGTCGGCGTCGACGTCGTGTTCCAGGATCAGGTCGGGGCGTGGCTGTCCAACGACGGGGCGAACCACCGCATCGCGCTGCTCGCGTTCCCGAACTTCGTCGACGATCCCGAGAAGGACACGCGCACGGGGATGCATCACAGCGCGTTCGAGTACGGGAGCTTCGACGAGTTGAACGCGAGCTACCTGCGGCTCAGGGAGGCCGGAATCGTCCCGGCGTTGTGCCTGGACCACGGGATGACGTTCTCCTACTACTACGCCGATCCCGACGGCAACAACGTCGAGCTGCAGGTCGACTGCTTCGGCGACTGGGAGAAGTCGAAAGCATGGATGCAGAGCTCCGAGGAGTTCAAGGCGAACCCGATCGGCCAGTTCGTCGATCCGGCCCGCGTCGCCGCTGACCACGCGGACGGTCTGAGCTTCGCCGAGATCCACGCCAAGGCGATGGCCGGCGGCTACGCACCCGAGCAGGCTCCCGTCGACATCCCGGAGATGTCCTCATGAGGCTCTGTCGCTTCGACGCGGGCGCCGGCCCGCGCCCCGGCATCGTCCGCGACGGGTACGTCATCGACCAGGTCAACCTCGACGAGCAGCACCCTCTGGAGGAGGTCCGCCTGCTGGCGCCCGTCCTGCCGCGGAAGTTCCTGGCCATCGGTCTCAACTACGCCGACCACATCGCCGAGTCCGGGATGCAGGCGCCGGAGTTCCCGGTGTTCTTCAACAAGCAGGTCACGTGCGTCGTCGGTCCGGATGACGACGTGCACATGCCGCGCGTGTCCACGCTGCTCGACTACGAGGGTGAGCTCGCGGTCGTGATCGGCACCCGCTGCCGCCACGTGCCAGAGGATCGGGCGCACGAGGTGATCGCCGGCTACACGATCACCAACGACGTCTCGGTGCGCGACTGGCAGCTGCGCACGCCGACGATGACGATGGGCAAGTCGTTCGACACCCACGGGCCACTCGGCCCGTGGATCGTGACCGGCGACGAGCTCGGAGACCCACACGGGCTGGGGCTCAAGACCTATGTCAACGACGAGCTGCGTCAGGACAGCAACACCGGCGAGATGATCTACAACTGCTTCCAGCAGGTCGCCCATCTGTCCGAGGCGTTCACGCTCGAGCCCGGCGACGTCATCGCGACGGGGACGCCGGCCGGCATCGGCGCCGTGCGCCAGCCGTTCCCCGACGGGCTGTTGAAGGTCGGCGACGTCGTCCGGATCGAGATCGATGGGATCGGCACCCTGACGAACACGGTCGTCGAGGAGCCCGACGGGTTCGTCGTGCCCGCGAGTGAGGAGGCGGCGGCATGGGCGCTCTGACACCCGAGTTGCAGGCGTTCCTCGACGCTCAGCCGGCCGGAGTCCTGGCGACCATCGCCGCGGACGGCCGCGCGCGCCAATCGCTGGTGTATTTCGCCCGCGACGGCGAGCGACTGCTCGTCTCCACGCTCGCTGACCGCCTCAAGACTGGCGACGTGCGGCGGACCGGCTGGGCGTCGCTGTGCGTGATGGGACACGAACCGCCGTACCCGTCGGCGACGCTGTCTGGTCAGGCCGAGATCCTCACGGAGGACATCGGCGGTCCGACGGCGATGATCGCGCAACAGATCACCCGATCCGATGCGCCGCCGGAGGCCCTGACCGACGAGGCGCTCGCCGACGCCGGGCGAGTCGTCCTCGCGATCAGGGTCGACCGCGTCAGCGCGACGAACTACATCCCGGCGACGACCGCGACGGAGACGAGCCGATGAGCGCCACGGAACTCGTACCTCCCACTGCCGAGATGTGGCCGCCGTTCGGCAGTCCCTCGGACCTACGCGCGATCGAGCGCGTTTCCCTCAGCGAACGCGGCCTGCCCGTACACACGTACGAGCTCGTGCGCAGGGCGGCAGAGCTGTGGCCGGACCGGCCTGCCATCTCCATCCTTCCCGACGCCGAACGGTTCCGCACGCCGTTCGTCCGGACGTTCGGCGAGCTGGCGGACGACGTGCAGCGTGCGGCGGCGGTTCTGTCTGCGCTGGGAGTGCGTCGTGGTCGGGCCGTCTCGGTGATGTCCGTCAACTGCGCGGAGATGCTGCCCTTGCTGCTCGCGGCGGAGGCGGCCGGCATCTACGCGCCGATCAACCCCGGGCTGGCGGTCGAGCACGCCGTCGAGCTCGTTCGCCTGTCAGGTTCCCGCGTGATCGTCGCCGCGGGACCGGAGCTCGATCCGACGGTCTGGGCACATGCGCGCACCATCGCCGCAGAGACTGACGCCCGGGCGCTCCTCGCGCTCCGCCCGACTGCCGCGCTTGACGAGCCGCCCCCACTCGAGCCGCTGCACGACGGGATCGAGGTCGCGTACCTGGCCGAGCGCATGGCCGAGGTCGAGACTCTCGGTCTGCCCGGCGTAGCGCCGGACCCACACGAGATCGCGAGCTACCTCCACACTGGCGGCACCACCGGGATCCCAAAGCTCGCGGCGCGGACGCACGCGAATGAACTGGCCAACGCATGGATGATCGCCTCGCGCGACACCCTCGACCGGGACAGCGTCATCTTCGCCGGGCTCCCGCTGTTCCACACCAACGCGCTGCTGGTGACCCTGCTGGCCCCGCTGCTCAAGGGGCAGCACGTCGTGTGGGCCGGACCGCTCGGCTACCGCGACCCGTCGCTGTACGCGAACTTCTGGAAGATCGTCGAGCACCACGGCATCGCGGCCATGTCCGGCGTCCCGACGGTCTATTCCATGCTCGCTGAAGTGCCGGTCAATGCCGACATCTCGAGCCTCAGGGTGCCGATCGTCGGTGCCGCCCCGCTCCCGCCCGCCGTCGCCCGCGCGTTCGAGGACCGAACCGGCGTCCGGCTGTGCGAGGGCTATGGTCTCACCGAGGGCACGTGCGCCAGCGCGTTCGGCTGGCCGGATGCGCCACGCGCTGAGACGGTCGGGCAGCGTCTCCCCTACCAAGAGGTGCGCGCCGTCGACATCGACGAAGCCACCGGCGAGTGGACGTTCCTGCCCGACGACGAAGTCGGCACGCTCGTGCTCCGAGGCCCGAACATCTTCGCCGGCTACCTGACCCGCGGCCGCTCCGGGCCAACGCTGTGCGCCGACGGCAAGCTCACGGACGGCTGGCTCGACACCGGCGATCTCGGGTCGGTAGATGCTGACGGGTTCATCCGACTGGCCGGGCGCGCCAAGGACCTGATCATCCGCGGCGGTCACAACATCGACCCCGCGACGATCGAGGACGCCCTGCTCGAACACCCGGACGTGACCACCGCCGCCGCCGTCGGCCGGCCTGACCCGCATTCCGGCGAGGTGCCCGTCGCGTTCGTCACGCTCGCTACCGGAACCGAGCGGACCTCCGATGAGCTCGAAGCCTGGGCGGCCGACCACGTCCCGGAACGCGCCGCCGCACCCAAGCACGTCGAGATCGTCGACGCGATCCCGGTCACGGCCGTCGGCAAGCAGTTCAAGCCCGAGCTGCGTCGCCGAGCGGCCGAAAGAGCGGCGCGCGACGCTCTCGCCCGGACGGGCCTCAGTGAACGAGCGCGTGCGGTTCTCGTCGACGGCGCTGTCGAGATTCACGTTCCCCACTCAGACCACGACGACGCGGTTCGTGAGGCGCTGTCGCACTTCGCCTGGTCGTGGAGATTCACAAGCTAAAAGAACAGACAAGGAGACACCAATGGCCACCCTCGACACGGCTGATGCCGTCCAGCACCCGAATATCGAGCAGACTCGCTGGCGCATCGACCCGGCCCGTTCCCGCGTCGCCTTCCGGGCGCGCACGTACTGGGGTTTGATGACCGTCAACGGCGAGTTCGAGCGCTACACCGGCACACTCGATCTCGAGGCCCAGCCGGCGATCGAACTGACGATCGACGCCGCCAGCCTCAACACGCAGAACAAGTTGCGCGACCGGCACCTGCGCTCAGCCGATTTCTTCGACGTGGCGCGGCACCCGGACGTTCGGTTCACCTCGGAGACCGCATCACTCGACGGCGAGCAGCTGAAGGTCCGAGGCCAGCTCGAGGCGGCAGGACACAGCATCACGCTCGAGCTATCCGCACTTGTGCGGCGCGTCGGCGACGAGCTCGAGATCGACGCCACAACCCACGTCGATCACGAACAACTCGGCATGAGCTGGAGCAAGCTCGGCTTGATCCCGACGCCGACCGAGCTGATCGTCCACGGCCGGTTGGTCCGATGAGCGTGAAAGCGACCGCCAAGTCGAAGCCGCGCGTCTCGCCCTCGCAGCCGGGTCTGCGGCTCGCCGCCCGATCGGGCCTCGACGTGATGCTCAGCGACGCCGTGCTTGAGGGCGGCGGCGTCGGCAGGTTCGTCAAGCCGCCAGCGTGAAGTTCCATAATCGACGCGCAGCTGCCGGCCCGGCTCGCGGAGTTCCTCAACCGAGCGGGGCACGACGCGCTGCACACGATCAGGTTGCCCGACGGGAACCGGTCAACCGACGGCCAGATCGCCGAGCGCGCAGACACCAAGGACCGCGTCGTGGTCACGAGGATCAGGACTTTCGCGACGGGCACCTACGCTCTCGCCCGGTCGCCGCGGCAGCTGCTCGTCGTAGCGACCGGAAACGTCACCAACGACGCCCTGCTCTCGCTCTTCGAGCTCCACCTCGACGCCATCGTCTCGGCGCTGGATGAGGCCGACTTCGTCGAATTGACCAAAGACGCCCTGGCGCTCGGTCGGCGCACGGAGGACCCCGACAGCTGACGCCGCGGGGGATCGGAACCGACTGTCCGCCTAACAGAATGAGTCTGCCAACGCGACCCGTTCAATTTCACCTTCGCGCCCAGCGTGTTCAAGCGGTGCAGCCGTTGTGGCCGACTCCTGCTCTATCTGCGGCCGAATTGCGGCCGAGCCGCTCCGCAGCCGCCCGCAAATTGCCACATCCCTTCGTGCGAACACCGCGAAGCTTCGCCCGCGAAAACTCCTGCAGCGGGGCGAAATCAAGAGGATTTCGCACCCGCTGCAACCAGTGGAGACGGCGGGAATTGAACCCGCGTCCGCGGTCGCGCAAAAGGTGGCGTCTACGAGCGTAGCCGGCGCTCTGATCTCGCCCTTCGCTCGCCTCGCCGGCGGGGTTGTGAAGGGCCAGCTCCCTGAAAGTCCCCGGATCGGAGGGAACAAATCCTCACCGGGCGAGCCTACTAATTGATCCCGGTGATCCCGCCGCAGGCTAGCGAGGGCCGAGATGACAGTCGGTTAGCTACTGCCTAAGCAGCAGCGAGACCGAGGTCAAAATTGTGCGAATCCGCACTTATGGTTTTCCGGGGGTTTTACGAGGCCACCCGGAACCTCGACTCGCAACCACCCCCACGAACCGACCACGTCGAAGCCTGTCGTCCCCGGGGGTTGTGTTGTCCTCTTCATTGTAGAGGCGCGCGGCGCCGGTTCGGTAGCGCACCGGCGCCGCGACGATTCTCCCGCGCGGACGGGCCCGGAGCTATGGTGCACGGCCATGTCCGCGCGCGCCGTGATTATCGGGCGCCATTGGACGACCCGGGCTGCGCTGGCGCCCCGCGTTGCTCTCGTGGCCGGCGTATGCATGATCGTGTTGGCGGCGACGGCGGGCAGCGGACTTGCCGCCTCGCGGACGGCGCGGCCGTCAGCGTCTCGCGGCTCCGGGTACTACGTCACGTTCGTCGCGCTGTACTGCAACTCGTTCACGGACATCTTCGCCAACCGCGCGCGCAACGACATCGTTGAGAGCCTCCGCGACCTCGGGCCGAATACCCAGTACGGCACGAGCGGGGCGCTCATCAACCCGATCTACGAGCAGAAGGCGCCCCAGAACCGCTGCCACCCGGTGCCGGACTGGGAGTTCGCGCTCGGCACGGGCATCAAGACCCGAGCCGATACGGGCGTCTGGGGATCGATCTCACGCGTGACGAGCCCGTACTCGACCTCGATCGTCACGCAGAACTCAACGCCGCTGCTCGACGAGCACGCCACGCCCGTGCCGGGCGTCCATCTGGCCGGTGCGACGACGATCCAGCTGACGGATGACCAGCGCAGGCAGGCGTCGAACCCGAGCCGCCTGTGGGCGCAGGGCGGCGTGCCGGGGGACCCGGTGCTCGCGAACAAATTCCCGGGTCCCGAGTTCGCGTTCGGGACGCTCCGTTGCGCGTCGGACAACCTCAACGGCGACAACGTCGAGTTCGTCTACTTCCCGGCGGGCGTGACCCACGTCTTCTGTTACGGGATCTACGTCAAGCCGCCGCCGACGAGCGGGACGATCACGATCCGCAAGCAGGTGACGGGTAACCCGCCGGAATCGAACGCCGCGTTCCGCTTCACCGGATCGCTGTCCTTCAACCCCTCCGGGTTCGCGCTCGCTTCCGGCCAATCGAGCACGTTCTACCGCGCCGGCGGCTCGGCGAGCGCGCCCGTGACCTGGAACGTGGCCGAGGGCGCCGTCGACAACTACGTCCTCGATTCGGTCACGTGCCAGGCCGTTACCTCCCCAGGTGGTCGCCCGGGCCAGAGCACCACGACGGTCACGGGCCGAAACCTCGCCATCCACCTCGTGTCCGGCGAGGCCGTGACGTGCACGTTCACGAACCGCTACGTCCCGCCGCCGGGCGGCCTCACGATCCGCAAGATCACCGAAGGCGACGTCGGGACGTTCGCGTACACCGTCTCGGGCGGCGGCCAGACGAAGCACGTCTCGGCGACTACGACCGAGGAGGGCACACCGGTGGACGCGGACCCATCGCTCGTGTCCTTGGCTCCCGGCTCCTACGCGATCCAGGAGCACGAGCCGACCAGCCCGGACGGCACGTGGCGCCTTGAGTCCGTGCGCTGCAACGATGCGGCGCCGTCCCGCACGGGACCCGTCAAGGTGACGATCCGCAGCGGCACGCAGACCACCTGCGTGTTCAGGAACACGTTCACCCCGCGCGGCTCAATTGCCATCACGAAGGTGACGGAGGGTGGCGTCGGCCGGACCGGCTTCGAGATCACGCCGCTGCAGGGGACGCCGACCACCTATCTGCAGAGCGCGACGACGACCCACGCCGGCGTGCCCGCACCGGCCGAGCCCCATACGGCGGCCGATGCCACCAATCACCTTGACCTCGGGTCCTACCGGATCGTCGAGGAGCCGCCGGCGAGCGGGGCGGCCGGGCATTGGACGCTGATCGGCGTCCGCTGCCGTGGCGAGGAGGTGCCGTTCGACCAGGGCGGGCTCGTCGTCACGCTCACCCGCCGCTCACCGACGATCCACTGCCAGTTCACGAACCAGTTGCTCAAGCACCCGCCGCCGGAACCGCCCCCGGGTCCGCCAGAACCGCCGCCGCCCAACCCGCCGCTCCCGCCGAAGCCGGACCCTGACCAGCCGAGCGATCCATACAGCGACCTCTCCGTCGCCAAGCACCCGTCGGCACCGTCCGTGGTGAGCGGCGGGGTGATCAGCTACCGCGTGACCGTGACCAATCACGGGCCTGACGCCGCCGATCGGGTGATCCTGCGTGATCAGCAACTCGGGCAGGGCACGGTTGTCGCTGTCCATACGCCGGCCGGATCGTGTACGCACGACGGCGAGGTCGTGTGCGAGCTCGGCACCCTGCGGGCTCACCGCAGCGTCACCGTCACGATTCACATCCGCGCGAGTCGCACCGGCGCGCTCGTCGACCGAGCCGTCGTCGGGACCGCGACGCTCGATCCGAACCTCGCCACCAACGTCGATCAGGCGCGGATCGAGGTCACTGCGCGGCCGCGTCCGAACGGTCCGTGTGGCAGCACCCGTGACCTCCCGTCGGCGACAGCGCACATCGCCTGTTGACGCGCCTGCGGGGCTGAACTGAAGACATCCGTAAGACCGCCGGAGAGCCGGTCGCGCCGGTGCCACACTTAATCGTCGATGGACTCGACCAACCCCTGGATCCGCCAGCCGGTGCCCGAGCCTCAGGCGCGTCCTGCCCCGGCACCGGTCCCGACTCCGTTCGAGTTCGCCGAGCCTGAGCCGACCGCCGCACCGCCGTTCGAGCCCGAGCGCCCGAATCCGATCCGCCGGGCGATCGGCGGCGTCATCGCCGCGATCATCGCGTTCGCCGCGAAGTTCAAGGCGATCCTGTTCCTGCTGCCGAAGCTGAAGCTGTTCTCGACCGCGGGCACGATGCTCGTCTCGATCGCCGCCTACGCGCTCATCTGGGGCTTCCCGTTCGCCGCCGGGTTCGTCGTCCTGCTGCTCGTGCACGAACTCGGGCACGTGATCGCGCTGCGACGCGAGGGCATCAAGGCAAGCGCACCGATGTTCATTCCATTCCTCGGCGCGCTCATCACCGCGAAGTCGCTTGGCGACAACGCCACGGCCGAGGCGCGGGTCGGGCTCGCGGGCCCGATCCTCGGGAGCATCGGCGCCGCCGCCTGCGTGCTCATCTGGCACGCGACCGGCAACGACATGTGGCGGGCGCTCGCGTTCACCGGGTTCTTCCTCAACCTGATCAACCTCGTCCCGGTCTCGCCGTTCGATGGCGGCCGTGCGATGGCCGCGATGGCGCCGTGGATGTGGGCGCTCGGGCTCGCGATCGTCGGCGCGCTGATCGTGCTCCTCCACAACGCGTTCCTGCTCATCTTTCTCATCGTCGGCGGTCTCGACTCCTGGCGCCGCTGGAAGGCGCTGCGCGCCGGTGGACCTGAACAGGAGGCGTACTACCGGGTCAAACCGATCGACCGCATGCTCGTGGCAGCCGTGTATCTCTCGTTGATCGCGCTGCTCGTCGCCGGCATGCAGGCGACGCACCTGCCGCGGTCGATCCCGTAGACCCCGAGCAGAGCCCACGGCGCCGGCCGTCAACCACTAGCACACGGAAAGGTTCCGCTATACGGAACTAGCTTGCCTGGCGCGGCGGAGACCTCGCTTCAGACCCCGGGAGGGGGACCGCCGCCGCGCATCACGCGCGTGCTGTCGTCCGTGCGCTTCTGCTGGGTCCACCAGAAGGTGTACACGAGCGATACCGCGAGCCCGACGAGCCCGATCACAAACAGCACCGTCCCGGCCGTCTGCAGGTCGATCCAGCTGACGTGAGCGGTTACCGCCCACTTGAGAATGGCGCCGACAGCGATCAGCGCAAGCGATCCACCAATGGTCATTGGGTCGCACTCTACCCCTTCGCCCGGCGACCGGCGCGGGGCTGGACCGACGTCCGACGCCCGACGCCCCGCGCGCTGGACGCACGGGGGGCGCTGGGCCCGGCCCAGTTCAGCCGTGGACCTCGCGCAGCTCACGCTGAATGTCGCGGGCGACGTCGCGCTTGCGGATCGTGTCGCGCTTGTCGTAGAGATCCTTGCCTCGCGCCAGCGCAATCTCGATCTTGGCCCGCGAGCGCGTCCCCGAGAAGTAGATCCGCGTCGGAATGAGCGTGAAACCACGCTCTTGGGTCCGGCCGATCAGCCGCTCGATCTCGTCGCGGTGCAGCAGCAGCTTGCGTGGACGCTCAGGCTCGTGGTTCTCCCGTGACGCCGGCCCGTAGGGCGGGATGTAGAGGCCGATCAGCCAGATCTCCCCGTCGCGAACCGTCGCGTAGGAGTCCTTCAGCTGGGCCTTGCCGTCCCGCAGCGACTTGACCTCGGTCCCGGTGAGCACAATCCCCGCCTCAAACCGCTCGACGAGGTTGTACCGAAACGACGCCTGGCGATTCGTCGCCACATCACCCGGAGCTGCTTTGCGTTTTCGTCCCTTGGCCATCGCTCGTCAATCCTCCTCCCAGGCGGGAAGCAGGTCCACTCTGCCCCGCGGCGCGTCGATCGAACCGACGCGCACCGTGACAGAGTCTCCCAGGCGGATCGCTCCGCCGCGTCGCGTCCCCTCCAGGACCGTCCCCTGCTCGTTGAGCTCCCACCAGTCACCGTGCATCCGCCGAACCGGCAGCATCCCCTGGTAGGCGCCGTCCGATCCGAACGCGACGAACGCCCCCGAGCGAATGAGCCCGACGACCTCGCCCTCGTACACCGGCCCGGAGTCAGGGTGCGGTCCGGCGCCGTCACTCCGGGACAGCTCACGCTCGAGCAGAAAACAACGGGCGACGTCGTCCGCATCACGCTCGATCGTCATCGCCTCGCGCTCCCGAGCCGACGTCCAGGGACCGGCCGCCGCGACCCACGAGGCATCGGGCGCAGGGACGTCTCCGGTCACCGCCGAGAGCAGTGCGCGGTGGCAGATCAGGTCGGGGTAGCGGCGGATCGGCGAGGTGAAGTGGCAATACCGCGGCGACTGCAGCCCGGCATGCCCGAGGTTCCGCTCGTCGTAGTAGGCCTGTTTGAGCGAGCGCAGCACGAGGCTCGTCAGCGCCCGCCCACCGCGGCCGTTGTGTGAGGCGACCCAGTCCGCCACCGCCTGCGAGATCTCCCCGACGACGTCGGCCGCCTGCTGCGGTGTCATCGGCCCGCGCGGCACCGGTGGCGTCGGAACGCCGAGCGATTCAAGCTGGTCGACGAGCCGCTCCACGGCCGGAGCGTCAGGACGCTCGTGCACGCGGTACAGCGTGGGAACCCGGCGCTCCTCAAGGAACCGAGCCACCTGCTCGTTGGCGGCGATCATCAGATGCTCGATCAGACGATGCGACTCGGTCTGGTGCACCGGCTCGGCGCCGACGATGTTCCCGCGGCGGTCGAAGCGGAAATCGGGCTCGGGTGACTCGAGCACGATCGCTCCCCGTTCGGCGCGGCGCGCTCCGAGCGCTGCCGACGCCGCGCGCGCCGCGGCCAGGGACTCGGCCCAGGGTGCGGCTGCCCTCTCCTGGCCGGCGAAGATCCGATCGACCTGCCCGTACTCGAGCCGCTCGTCGGAGCGGATCAGTGAGCGATAGAACGAGGCGCGCTCGACGGTCCAGCCGCGGACCGTCATCTCGACGGTGACGGCGTTGCGATCCTGTCCCGGGACGAGCGAACAGACGTTGTTGGAGAGCTCCTTCGGGAGCATCGGCTCGACGGCGCCGGGCACGTACACGCTCGTTCCGCGTCGATACGCGTCACGATCCACGAGCGACCGAGGAGCCACGTACGCCGAGACGTCGGCGATGTGCACCCACACCCGCCAGGCGTCGTCGGCGTCGCCGAGTTGCTCGGCCGAGATCGCGTCGTCGAAGTCGCGTGCGCTTGCCGGGTCGATCGTGAACGTCGGGATGTGGCGTATGTCCCGACGCCCGTCCGCGGGCGCGCCGCCGCTCGCTGCCGACTCTCGCGCCTCATGCTCCACGGCGGGATCGAAGCCACGGCGCAGGCCACGGTCGATCATCAGGGCCTCGATCACGTCCCGCGCCACGTCGGGCCGGCCGAGCCGCCTGGCGATGACCGCGCGACCGCCTCCTCCCCGCCCGCCGCGGCGCCCGCCGTTGGACGGTGGACGCACGACGATGAGATCACCGACGTTGAAGCGTTTGTCCCGCGAGACGACCATCCGCGGACCGGGCGCAAAGAACGGCTCGGCAACCAGGAACTTGCCCCGGCGCTCGAGCACGGCGACGCGGCCGGCCGCCGCATCAACCGGTCCCGTGGCGCTCACCGGGCCTGCGCCGCGACCGTCTGCTCGGCGACCGTCAGCGCCGAGTCGTGCGTTCCGTGCGGGGTTGCGGCCGCGGTCACGTCGGGCGGGATCCCGGCGCCTTGGCGCACACCTCCCCCTCCGAGGTTGCGGCCGCTCGGGGTGAAGTACTCGCCGACGGTGATGTCCAGGGCCCCTCCGTTGGGCAGCGTCTCGATCTCCTGGAAGACGCCCTTCCCATACGTGTGCGTGCCGACGACCTTGGCGCGGCCCCGATCCTTCAGTGCGCCGGTGACGATCTCCGCCGCCGAGGCGGTGCCGCGATCGACGAGCACCACCATCGGGATCCGCGGGGCGATCGCATTGCCCTTGGCCACGTACACCTGTCGCGGCTGGCTGCGTCCGTCGGTCGAGACGATCGTGCCGTCGGGAATGAAGATGCTCGCGACCTTGACCGCCTCGTCGAGCAGCCCGCCGCCGTTGCCGCGGAGGTCGAGGATCAGCGCCTGCGCACCGGCGTGGAGCGCTCGCTGCACCTGGAGGCGCAGCTCACCGCTCGAGCCGTCCGTGAAGCTCGTCAGCCGAACCACGCCGATCTTGATGCCGTGATAGGTGACGACGTCGCCGCTCGCGACCGGCACGACGAGGTTTGCCCGCGTGATGTGCACGACGCGCTCGTGCCCGGCCGCGGTCACCGTCAGGGTGACCGTCGTCCCGGCGCGACCCTTGATCAGCCGCGAGCCGAAGTCGTTGGAGCGGTTGGCGAGCGACACCGTGCCGACGCGGACGATCACGTCCCCGCGCTGCAGGCCGGCCTTCGCCGCCGGCGAGTTGGGGAAGATCTCGGTGACGCGCAGCCCCTGACGCTCGGGCAGCACCTCGATCCCGATCCCGCTCAGGTGCGGGTCGGACTGGTTGAGGAAGGCGTGGTAATCGCCCGGGTCGAAGTAGTGCGAGTACGGATCACCCAGGCTCTGGATCGCCGCGGCGAGCCCCTTGTCGGTGAGCTGCGAGCGGTTGATCGGCCGGTAGTAATCACGCGCGAGGACGTCGAGCGCCTCGTTGACGAGCTGACCGTTGCCCTGGTCGACGAACGCGTTGCGCA
Source organism: uncultured Solirubrobacterales bacterium (assembly GCA_963813265.1). Lineage (GTDB taxonomy): Bacteria > Actinomycetota > Thermoleophilia > Solirubrobacterales > Solirubrobacteraceae > Palsa-465. The sequence goes on from CAWEYQ010000001.1 coordinate 22,359, forward strand.
GCGGCGAGGGCAACCAACTCGGATGCCCGCCGAACCAGACGCCGACGAGGAGCAAAGCGATCGCGGCCGTCAGGACCGCGACGACACGGGGCGCATGGAGACTGCCGGGATCGCATGTCCGGAGGGTAGCCGGGTGGCTGGACCGCCCGCGGAGCCTAAGGAAGAACAACGGCGGCCGGGTCGCGATCGTGCGACCCGGCCGCCGTCAGATCAGTGTCGCTTCTGATGCTTGAAGCGACCGTGACCCGTCGTCGAGAACGCGTAGATCGTCGTCGAGTCGTACGTCTGTCCCGGGACGGAGGACCGTCGACGGGGAAGTTCGCCTGGTTCGGCGAATCCGGGAAGTGCTGGGTCTCCAGCGCGAGGCCGTCGCCCTGGCGGTACTGCCGGCCACTCGTGCCGTACAGCGTGCCGTCGAGGAAGTTGCCCGAGTAGAACTGGATCCCCGGCTGGTCGGTCAGGATCGTCAGCAGTCGCCCGCTGGCCGGATCGAACAGGCGAGCCGCCACATTGCCCGGATGCGGGTTGTTCAGGACGAAGTTATGGTCGTAACCGCGCCCGAACACGAGCTGCTGATCGTTGCCGCGGAGGCGCTCACCGATCGCGTGGAACCGCGTGAAGTCGAACGGCGTCCCCGCCACCGGCTGGATCACGCCGGTCGGAATCAGACCGCTGTCGACGGGCGTGAAGGCGTTCGCGTTGATCTGCAGCAGGTGATCGTTGATCGTTCCCGACCCCTCGCCCGACAGGTTCCAGTACGAGTGGTTGGTGAGGTTGACGACAGTCGGCGCATCAGTCGTCGCGACGTAGTGGAACGACAGCCGGTTGTGGTTGTCGAGCGTGAACGTCACGCTGATCTGTCAGGTTGCCGGGATAGCCGGTCGTGCAGTCTTGGGGGGATTCCCGCGCCCTGGTTCAGGGCCGGGTTGCAGCCCTCGCCGGCGGTGCCGGACCTGATCCCGGTCAGCTTCAGGCCGACCGTGTGGCCGTCCGGCGGGATCGGATCGGCATGCCACAGCTCCTTGTCGTAGCCGGTGAAGCCGCCGTGGAGGGTGTTGGCGCCGTTGTTGATATCGACCGAGTACGGAGTGCCGTCGATCGAGAACTTCCCGTTGGCGATCCGGTTTCCGTAGCGGCCGATGATCGCGCCGAAGTACGGGTTGCTCTTCAGGTACGCGGCGTTCGTGTAGCCGTCGATGTTCCCGAATCCGAGCGTCACGTTGTCGTCGTGACCCCTGCGATCGGGCACGTACAGCGACTGGACGATTCCCCCGTAGTCGAGGATCGAGACCGTCATCCCGCGCGCGTTGGACAGCGTGTAGCGGTGGGTCATGGTCCCACCATCCGGGATGTTGGGCACGCCGGTGGGCAGCAGCCCGAAGTCCTCCGGTCCGCTGATGCTCAGACCACCCTTGTGGAACGAGCCGTGGTGGGGACCTCCGTGCGACTTGGACGCGGGGCCGTGATGGTGGGTCCGGTGCGCCGAGGCACCGATCGCGACCGCCGCCGTGGCCCCGATCGCCAGCAGGGCCGCTGCTGCGATCGCCACGAACCTCTTGCTGAGGCGTAAGGCGTGGTGCATAACCTCTCCTTTGCTCGCTTGCCCGGCCGGTCAGGCAGGCGATATTTGGACGGACGGCCTAGCTGGGATACCCACCAACGGCCGCTTGTGAACGCTCACACGTCTGTTAACCGCGCCACAGGGCCAAAGGTTGGCGGGATGCGACGTCCGTCGGGCGCCGAGAGCGGCGCGCTGGCAGGGCCTACACGCGCAGGAAGCGCCGCAGCGACAGCCCGGAGCCGAGCGCCGAGACGAGGATGCCCGCCCCGAGCAGAATGGCCACCAGACCCGTGAACGCGATCGTCTGCGGAGCAGCGATGAGCGTCCAGTTGTTCGCCAGCGGATCGAGCAGCGCGACCTTCGTCAGGCCGAGCACCCCGATCGCGAGCAGTGCACCGATGGCGCCGACAATGATCCCCTCGATCACGAACGGCCAGCGGATGAACCAGTCGGTCGCGCCGACGAGTTTCATCACCTCGACCTCCCGCCGACGCGCGTACAGCGATAGGCGAATCGTGTTTGCGATCAGCAGAACCGATGCGATCGTGAGCAGCACGGTGAGGACCGCCGCCGTGATCGTCACCAGGTTCGTGACCTCGAGGATCTTCTTGGTGTCGTTCTTCTTGTTCGACACGCTCTGGACCGCCGCATCGATCGTCCCGGCGGCGCCGCCGGCGGCCGGCGGGGTGAGTGCGGTGCGCACCGACAGGACGTTCGCCGGGTTGTCCGGGATCACGTGGAACGTATCGGGAAGCGGGTTCGAAGCGAGCAGCGAATACGCCTGCGGGTCGCGCTTGGACTGGACCGCGTAGGCCTGCTGCTTGGAGACGAACTGCACGGAGCGCACGTGCGCGATCGCCAGGATCTCCTTGCGCACACGCGCGGCGTCAGCCGCCGTCGCCTTGCTCTTCATATAGACGTCGACGAGCACTCGGCTGCGGACGCTGTTCGCCGCCCCGTTCGTCGCCTGGACGATCGGGATGAACACGCCGAGCACGAGCATCGTCACGAGCACCGTCGCGAGCGCCGCGAACGATGGCGCGGCGTTGCGACGCATCGCGCGGAAGGACTCGCGCAGGAAGAACCCGATTCTCATGGGACTCCTAGAGGCCGGGTGGCCGGGTCGGGGGCTGACGCAGCCGCTGGGCGAACTCGCGCGTCGACTCGTCACGGGCGTAGAGCCCGGCGGATTCATCGCGCACGATCCGACCGCGCGACAGCTCCAGCACGCGGCGGCGCATCTTGTCCACCATCGACGCGTCGTGGGTGGCGACGAGCACGGTCGTGCCGGTCCGGTTGATCCGGTAGAGCAGCCGCATGATGTCGATGCTCGTCTCCGGATCGAGGTTGCCGGTCGGCTCATCGGCCAGCAGCAGCGGCGGGTGGTTGACGAACGCCCGCGCGATCGAGACGCGCTGCTGCTCGCCGCCGGAGAGCTGGTCCGGATAGTTGTGGAGCTTCGTCGAGAGACCGGTGAGCCGGAGGATGTCCGGCACCTTGGAGCGAATCTCGCGCCGCCCGCCGCCGGTCACCTGCAGCGCATACGCGACGTTGTCGTGCACGGTGCGGTTCGGCAGCAGCTTGAAGTCCTGGAACACGACGCCGATGTTGCGGCGGTAGAACGGCACGCGCTTGCGCGTGATCCCGCTGAGATCGTGCCCGGCGACCGTGATCCTCCCCTCGGTCGGCTCGAGTTCCTTGATCAGCAGCCGCATGACGGTCGACTTGCCCGAGCCGGTGCTCCCGACGAGGAACACGAAATCCTCGCGGTCGATCGAGAACGTGGCCTGGTCGAGGCCGATGTCGCCGGCGCCGTAGTGCTTGGAGACGCCGCGAAACTCGATGATCGAGCCATCGGCTCGGCGCGGCGTGGCCTTCTGGGGACGAGCGACGGGCGCCGGAGCGCGGCGTCGCCCAGTGCGTTGCTGTGCGATTTGATCTCTAGCCATAGGGTGCGCCGCAGCGTAGCGACGCCCCTCTGGAGAGGGCTACCCGGAAGCCCCCTTGCAACGAGATTTGCAGGCGCTTTGCGCGAGGAATGGCACCCCCGAGTGGCCGAAACCCCTGTGTTCCCGGGCTTTCCTCGGCCCTGACCGCTACCGTTCTTCACATGCCAACAATCTCCTCTCAAACGCTGGCCAACGGGATGCCGCTGCACCGCGTGGAGGTCGAGGGAACGCGGGCACTGACCCTTCTGGTCGCATTCGACGCGGGCGCGCGGACCGAGCAGCCGGAGGAGAACGGCATGGCGCATTTCCTCGAGCATCTCGTGTTCAAGGGCGGCGAGAAGTACCCCACATACCGCGACGTCAACGAGGCCGCTGAGAGCATCGGCGCGGTCCTCAACGCGTACACGTCCCACGACCTTGTCGCATTCCACATCACGGTCCGGGCGAGCCGCGCGCTCGAGGCCGCTGACCTGCTCACCGACTTCGTGGGACGACCGCGAATCGACGCCGACGAGCTCGATCGCGAGCGGGGTGTCGTCGTCCAGGAGATCGCGCGCGCCGACGATCAGCCCGCCACGGTCGCCGAGCACCTGATCGACGAGGCGGTGTTCGGCGATCACCCGCTCGGGCGACCGGTGCTCGGAACCGTGGACCACATCCGCGACACGTTCACGCGGGACGCGATCGTCGCGTTTCGCGCCCGCCGCTGGTCACCGGCGCGCGGCGCGGCGTTCGCGGTCGGAAACCTCGAAGCGCTGCCGGCGAACGGTGGGCTCGATGAGCTCTTCGGCCGGTTCGAGCCCGAGCCTCAGCCCGAGGCGTATGAGCCGGCACCCGCGTTCTCGCCCCGCGTGCGCGTCCGCCAACGTGATTCCAACCAATCCCATCTCCGGATGTCGTACCGTCCCGCGATCGATGTCACCAAGCCTGAGGAACGGGCGGCGCTCGTCATCTACTCGACGCTGCTCGGCGGCTCGATGGGCTCGCGCCTGTTCGACGAGATCCGCGAACAACGGGGACTCGCCTATTCCGTCCACTCGTTCCCGCATGCTTATGCGGACGTTCCGGTGCTGCAGCTGTCCGCCGGACTCGAGTCGAGCAAGTGCATCGAGGCGTACCAGCGAATGCGAGAGATCGTGACCGAGTTGCGAGAGCAAGGGCCGAGCGACGCTGAGGTCGAGCGCGCGCGGGCGTATGCGGCCGGGGCACGGGCGATCGCGTTCGAGAACACCGGGGCCGTCGCTCGGCACGCCGCCCAGCAGACGATCGTGTACCGCGAGCCGGTCGACCCCGACCGGTCGATCGAGTTGCTCGATGCCGTGAGCGTTACGGACGTCCGTGACATGGCCACCCGCGTCGCCGATGAGCTGTCCGTCGCCGTCGTCGGGCCGCACACGGCTGAGGAGCTGGAGGCGGCATAGCACGCCGAAGCGTCGCTGGGGGCTTGGCGGTCGTATGTCTGGCGCTGATCGGGTGCGGCGGCGGATCGAACGATCATGCCCAGGGTCACGGCGCCGACAACCCGGTGCTCGCAACGGCCCACCACCGCTCCCACCGCCACCACGTCTCGCCGCAGGTGCGCCGGCTTCGGGCAGCGCTGACGGCGGCGCTGAAGAAGGCCGGACCGAACACCGGAGCCGCGGTGTACGACCTGACCGCCCACCAGGAGCTGTTCACCCTGCGCCCGAACTCCGTGCGCGCGCCGGCATCCGTGGAGAAGCTGTACACGACGGTGGCGCTCCTGCGGAAGTTCAAGCCGAGCTTCCGGCTGCACACGACGGTGCTCGGTGCCGGGCACCTCGATGGCGGCGGGACCTGGCACGGCAACCTGTATCTGCGCGGCGAGGGCGATCCGACGTTCGGCGACGGCGGCTTCAACCACGTCTACGAGCTCGGCTACGGGCCGACGACGGCTCAGCTCGTCGCCCAGCTCTCCGACCGCGGGATCACACGGGTGACGGGCCAGGTGATCGCCGACGAGTCGCTGTTCGACCTGCGCCGCGGCGGCATGCTCACCGGACTGGCGCCGGACATCCCTGACTTCGGCGGCCAGATGAGCGCGCTCGTCTACGACCACGGCGCCACCGACGGCAAGGTCTCCCCCGCGCTGTTCGCGGTCCGACAGTTCACGGCCGCGATGCGCGCCGCCCACATCGCGGCGACGGCGGCGCCGTACACCGACAAGGCACCCCATCACGCGCACAAGCTCGCGTCCGCGCACTCCCCCACGCTGAAGGTCCTCATCGACCTCATGAACTTCCGCTCGGACGATCTGTTCGCGGAGCTGCTCACCAAGCAGCTCGGCGCCCGCTTCGGCCGCACCGGGAGCATCTCCTCAGGGGCAAAGGTGGTCACCCACCAGATCGCCCGCTACGGGATCCACCCCGGGATCCTCGACGGGTCCGGGCTCTCTCGTGACGATCGCTCCTCGCCGGCGCAGGTGCTCATGCTGCTGCGCCGGGTCTGGCACACCCCGATCGGCCACGTGCTCCTCCCCTCCCTCCCCGTCGTCGGCGTCAACGGCACGACGCGGCGAATCGGCGTCGGCACCGCCGCACAGGGTCACTGCATCGGCAAGACGGGGACGCTCAACTACGTCACCAACCTCGCCGGGTACTGCCAGGCCAAGAACGGGCACATGCTCGCGTTCGCGCTGTTCATCGACGGCCCGACCAACGACGCCGCGATCATGATGATGGGCCCGATGGTCGCCGCGATCGTGAAGTACTGACCGTCGATTTGCGCTCCGGAGACGCGGCCGCGACAATCGCATACGTGGAGGACGTGGTCGGCACGCCCGTGAACCGGCACGAGCTACGGAGCTACCTGAGCCGGATCAGCGACCGCTGGCCGATCGAGACCGCGTGGCTCGGTGGCGCACGCGTCGACGACGAGCAGGGCGCGCCACGCCAGCGCGAGCGCGGCCCGGAGTACATCGTGGTGCTCGTCTCCCAGGCGTACGACGGGATCCCGTGGCTCGAGCGCGTCTACGTCGCGGGGTCGCTCTGGGATGCCCTCGAGATGGGCGCCCACGCGGACGTCCACTGCTACACGCCCGCCGAGTTCGAGCGCAAACGGGTCTCGATGCCGGTCGTGCGGCGGGTCGTCGAGAACGGACTCGACCTGCTGGCGCCTGTGGGGTAGCGCTCGCTGGGTCGGGGCTGGGTCCGGAGTCCGAAGTCCGGGTCCGGGGTGCAGCGCTTCCGAAGGACGTTTTGCATCGAAGAGGGCGGTGATGAGGCGCTGTGCGGCCAAAACGCACGAATGCGCGCGTGCTTGCGACCAAAACGCAAGAGAGCTCCGGCGATCTGGCGAGCTTTCGTGCGTTAAGGCGATCTAGCGACCAGATCGCACGAAAGCCCGCACAACCGGTGCCGCTCCCATGCGAAATGGTCGCTCGCGATGCCGCTTTCGTGCGAAACGGGCGCTCGCGCGGCCACTCTCATGCGAAGCGGGCGCTCGCGGCCGCTCTCATGCGAACCCGAACCGGTCGATCCACGGTCGACCGGCAGCCCCACGCCCGCCCACGACGCGCAGATAACCCACATCACACCGCCCGTCAAAGCCGCCGTTCCCGTCACATCTCAGACGGACCCCGCGGCGCCTACCCGATCGCGACCATCCGCTCGATCGGCACCCTCGCCCGGTCAGCGATCGACGCCGGCACCTTCACCTCGAACACATCGTCCCGCAGGGCATCCCGCAGCTTCGGCAGCGTGATCATCTTCATGTAGCGGCAGTGGGCGGCCTCGTTGGCGGCGATGAACTCGACGTCCGGCGCGGCCTGGCGGAGCGGATAGAGCATGCCGGTCTCGGTGGCGACGACGGCCGTTCCCTGCTGATGGGTCCGCGCGTAGTCGAGCATCCCGCCGGTCGACAGCATGTGGACGCCGTCAGAGGAAACGTCACCGGCCGCGACGTACTCCATGACGCTCGTCGAGCATCCGCACTCGGGGTGGATGAGGAACTCGGCGCCGGGGTGCGCGGCGCGCACGGCGCTGATGTCATCCGGCTTGATCCCGGCGTGAACGTGGCACTCGCCGTCCCAGACGTGCATCGAGCGCCCAACCGTCTTCTCGACGTACGCGCCGAGGAACATGTCCGGGCCGAACAGGATCTCGGTGTCAGGACCGTGCTCGCGCAGGATGTGCTCGACGACCGCGACCGCGTTCGATGACGTACAGCAGTAGTCGGTCTCGGCCTTGACGTCGGCCGAGGTGTTGACGTACATGACGACGATCGCGCCCGGATGCTTGGCCTTCCAGTCGCGGAGCTGCGAGGCCGTGATCGAGTCTGCGAGTGAGCAGCCGGCGTCAAGGTCAGGAATCAGGACGCGCTTGTCAGGGCTCAACACCGAGGCCGTCTCGGCCATGAAGTGCACGCCGCAGAAGACGATCAGCTCGGAGTCGGCGGCGGCCGCCTGGCGGGAGAGCCCGAGCGAGTCCCCGACGACATCGGCGACGTCCTGGATCTCAGGCAGCTGGTAGTTGTGGGCGAGGATGACTGCCCCACGATCGGCCGCGAGCGCGCGGACCTCGTCCTGGATCGCGGGAATGTTTTCAAGGAGGAGCGGTGCGTCGGTCGCTCCGAACATCGGAAGGTTCATGGCAACGGGTGAAGGATGAGAGAGAGATCGAGTGCCGGAGCACTGTGGGTCAGCGCTCCGACTGAGATGAATTGTAGGCCGGTGCCCGCCACGTCCCGGAGCGTTTCCAGCGTGAGGCCGCCACTCGCCTCGAGCTCCGCCCGCCCCGCCACGTGCTGCACCGCGGCCCGCAGCTCGTCAACGGTCATGTTGTCCAGCAGGATCCGGGGCGCGCCCGCCGCCAGCGCCTCGTCAACCTCGTCGAGGTCCCGGCACTCGACTTCGAGCAGCAGCCCGGGCGCGGCCGCCCGCGCGGCCCGTACGGCCGGCCCCACCCCACCCGCGAGCGCCGCGTGGTTCTCCTTGATGAGGATCGCGTCGTAGAGCCCAGCCCGGTGGTTCGTGCCGCCGCCGGCCGCGACCGCGGCCTTCTCCAGGGTCCGCAGCCCGGGGGTCGTCTTGCGGGTATCGAGGACCCGCACCCCGGTGCCCTCGACCGCCCGCACGCATCGCGCGGTCAGCGTCGCGACGCCGGACAGCCGCTGGAGGAAGTTCAAAGCCGTGCGCTCGCCGGTCAGGATCGCCCGCGCCGACCCGGTCACCCGCATCACCTCGCCGCGCTCTCGCCACTCTCCCTCCCGACACAGACGCTCAATCGCGAGCCCCGGATCGAGCGCGTGGAACGTCGCCTCGGCGAGGTCAAGCCCGAAGACCACGCCCGGCGCCTTCTGCGTGATGAGCGCTTCGGCGCGCGCGCTCTCCGGGACGGTGGCGATCGTCGTGACATCGCCGTCGCCGACGTCCTCGGCCAGCGCGGCGTGCACGATCTGAAGGAAGGTCGCAGACACGCCGCGCGAGGATAGCCTGGACAGACCGTCGAGCCGGTTGATACGGTCCAGCGACGCGCCCGCGGGGAAGGGCGAGGGGGTTTCGGGGCCAGAGACCATCCGGTAGCCGCGGGGTACCACAAGCTCCAATGGAGGGTTGATGTTTTCACGCGCAGGAGGCCTCACCCAAGACGTGGCGCCGCCTTCTGCTCTCCGTATAGGCTTTGCAACGCAGGCATAATCCGACACCGTTCGGGGGGGTAATGAGACGCAGAACTGGATTGTGGGCGGCCATATGCGCCGCTGTCGCACTCATCGTCGCGCCGGCCAGCGCCAGCGCGCTCACCAAGACCGTCTACGCGGGCGAGCCGCCGGCCGCGGATAAGGCACTTTCGAAGTACGGGGCGGCCGTCAACGCGTTCTTCCTCAGCCGCGTGACGATTCACCAGGGGGATTCGGTCAAATTCCTCAACGAGGGGTTTCATGACATTGATCTGCCCGGGAGCAAGGGGAAGGCTCAGCCGCTGATCCTGCCCGGACCCACCGTCAGCGGTATCAACGACGCCGCAGGCCAGCCGTTCTGGTTCAACGGCAAGCTTCCGAGCCTGTCGCTCAACCCGGCGGTCGTGATCCCCAAGCTGGCGAGCACCTACGATGGCACGACGCAGATCGTCGACCCGGCGCCGGCGCTCGGCCCGTCGAAGCCGGTGACCGTTTCGTTCACCAAGGCGGGGACGTACAAGTACTTCTGCGACATCCATGCCGGGATGGTCGGCGTCGTCGTCGTGAAGGCGCCCGGCAAGCCGATCCCATCCGCCACGCAGGACAGGAAGGCACTTGCCGCCCAGGTGAAGGCCGCGGTAACGACAGCCAAGCGGGTGTTCAAGCACAAGGTGCCGAAGAACACGGTCGATCTCGGCCAGGCCGGGCCAGGCGGGGTTGAGGACTTCGCGATGTTCCCGAGGCGACTCGTCGTGCCGGTCGGAGCCGTCGTGAAGTTCTCGATGACGTCGAACAGCCGCGAGCCTCACACCGCGACGTTCGGGCCGAAGAAGTACATCGAGGCGATCGCGCAGTCGATCGCCAGTCCGGCGCCGGATCAGCGGGCGTGGTACCCGACTGACAATCCCGGGCCGCCGGTCGTCAGCCCGACGATCCACGGCAACGGGTTCGCCAGCACCGGCGTCCTCGACGCCACCGCCTCGACGAAGACGATCCCGTCCTCGGGCAAGCTGAAGTTCACGAAGCCAGGCGTCTACAACTACATCTGCCTGATTCACGACTTCATGCACGGGACGATCGTCGTCCAGCAGTGATTCGGTAGACGTCGGCCGGGGCCTCGCGCGCATCTGCGTGAGGCCCCGGCGACGCGGCCGCCAGGCCGGGTTCGCCGGCCCGGTGGGCGTCGCCACCCGCCACTCCCGATAGGGTTCACGGCGCGGCCACAACCGAACTCAACGGGGAGATTCATGAGACGGAGTACCGGGGCGTGGGCAGCCGTGTGCGCTGCAGGCGTCCTCATTGCGTTACCGGCAACTGCCGGCGCAGCAACAACAAAGACCGTCTACGCCGGTGAACCGCCGGCGGTCACCAACGTCATCAAGCCCTACGGGGCGGCGATCAACGCGTTCTTTCTCACGCGGGTGACGATCAACACTGGGGACGCGGTCAAGTTCGTCACGAACGGCTTTCACACGGTCGATTTGCCGGACGCGACGGGCAAGCCGATCCAGTTGATCCTGACCGGACCGAAGCTGACCGGCGTCACCGACGCCGCCGGGAACCCGTTCTGGTTCAACGGCAAGCTTCCGCACCTGGCGCTGAACGCCCAGGTCGTGATTCCGCAGCCGGGTACCACCTACGACGGGACCAAGCGGATTCTCAACCCGGTGCCAGTGTCCGGACCGCCGAAGCCGCTCACCGTCACGTTCACGAAGGCGGGTACGTTCAAGTACTTCTGCGACATCCATCCCGGGATGGTCGGGTACGTCGTCGTCAAGCCGAGCGGACAGCCGATCCCCTCCGCCAAGCAGGACCGGGCCGCCCTCGCGGCTCAGGTCAAGACGATCGAGCGGGGCGCGAAGCGCGTGTTCACGACGACGCTCCCACGGAACACCGTCGACCTTGGCGTGACGGCGCCGGGCGGCATCGAGGACTTCGGGATGTTCCCGTCGCGCCTCGTGGTGCGCCGCGGCACGGTCGTGACCTTCCGGATGACGAAGTTCAGCCGTGAGGTCCACACCGCCTCGTTCGGTCCGGGGAAGTACCTGACGACGGTCGCCAACTCGATCCTCGGGCCCGCCCCGCAGCAGCAGGCGTTCTATCCGTCGGATAACCCGGCTCTCGGGCCGCCGCGCGTGACGCCGTCGGCGCACGGCAACGGGTACGTCAACACCGGCTTCCTCGACGCCGATAAGGCGACGAAGACGATTCCGGTGTCCGGCAAGCTGAAGTTCACCAAGCCGGGCACGTATCACTACATCTGCCTCATCCACACGTTCATGCACGGCACGATCGTCGTGCGGAAGTGACGCAGCACTAGACGTCGACCGGGGCCTCGCGCGCGCTGCGTGAGGCCCCGATCGAGGCGGCGATCACAAGCGCGATCCCGGTGATCGCCCGTGCGCCGAGTCCCTGACCGAGCACAAGGAACCCGGCGAACGCCGCGACCGCGGGCTCAACGCTCATGAACACCGCAAAGACGCCCGGTCGGATGCGGCGCAGCGCCTCGTTCTCGAACGAGTAGGGGATCGCCGAGGAGAGCATCCCCACGGCCGACCCGACGAGCAGCGCGTGGGCGGACAGGAGGTGCGACCCGCCCGCGGCGATGCCGAACGGCAGCGCCACAACCGCGCCCACACACATCGCGAACGCGATCCCGGTGCCGCCTTCGAACGCGCGGCCAACCCGCGAGTTGAGCAGGATGTACGCCCCCCAAAACGCGCCTGCGAGCAGCGCGAACAGGATCCCGACCGTGTCCAGGTGGTGCGTGTTGCCGTGCGTCAACGCGAGGATCCCCGCCACGGCGAGCAGCACCCACACGAGGTCGAGCCGACGCCGCGAGCCGACCACGGCGACGGTCAGCGGCCCGATGAACTCGATCGTCACCGCGATCCCGAGCGGGATCCGATCCAGCGCGGCATAGAACGAGAGGTTCATCCCGGCGAGCACGACGCCGAGCGCCGCGCCGACCACCAGCTCGTGCCGACTGCGGCCGGCCAGGCGGGGCCGCCATAGCACGACCAGGACGATCGCCGCCGACAGCAGCCGCAGCAGGCCGACGCCGCTCGATCCCACGTCGGCGAACAGCTTTGCGGCGATCGCCGACCCGAACTGGACCGAGCCGATCGCGACTCCAACGAGCGCGTAGGCGGGGACCCGCGTGAGCGGGCCGCCCGAGGACCCCGGGTTCGTCCTACTGCTCGCCGTCAATCAGGACCCGGATCGTCGCGAACGTCGGATCGGAGGCCCCGTGCAGTCGTGCGCCCGCGGCCGTCAGTTCGCGCAGATACGTGATCACCTCGGTCGTGATCCGCTCTCCCGGCAGCAGTGCGGGCACGCCGGGCGGATACCCGGCGATCGACTCGCACGAGATCCGGCCGACCGCAGCGTCGACCGCAACCGTCTCGCCGGCACCGAGGAACGCGTCGCGGGGCGCGACCGCGGTCTCGTGCTCGAACGCGCCCGCCCCGCGGGCGATCGCCGGGGTCTCACCCGGTCGCGCCATCCGCTTGACCGTCTCGGCGAAGTCGTGGAAGAGACGCTCGAGTGGCTCCACCGGCTGCGCGATGCCGAGAACGAGCACGAGCGTGGCGTGCGTCGCGAGCTCGACATAGATGTCATAGGAGGCGCGCAGCGCGCTCGCCACCTCGTAGCCGGTGCATCCCGTTCCGCGGACGTCGATCACGATCCGCAGCGGATCCCAGCCGGCGATTCCGGGGCGCCCGACAAATGCCTCGTCGACGACGGCACACCCCGGCAGCGACGCGATCGCCGCGCGGGCGGTTGCCGCGGCCGCGATTGTCCGCTCAAGCAGCGCCTCCCCGTGGATCGCGAGCTGGCGGCGGGCAGCGTCGAGCGAGGCCATCAGCAGCGCGCTCGGGCTCGTCGAGCGGACCAGCCGCACGGCGCGGGCGATCGCCTCGACGTCGACCCACTCGCCGTCACGGACGAGCAGCATCGCCGACTGCGTGAGGCTGCCGACGATCTTGTGGGTCGAGGCGATCATCGCGTCGGCGCCGAGCCGCAGTGGTGTCTCAGGCAACGACGGGTGAAACCCAAAGTGGGCGCCCCACGCGTTGTCGACGATCAGTGCTGCCCCGGCCGCGTGGGCGACCTCGGCGCAGGCGCCCACGTCGGCGGCCATCCCGTAGTACGTCGGGGACACGATGAACGCGGCGCGCGCCTCAGGTGTCCGCGCGAGCACCCGCTCGAGCGCCTCCGGCGTGACGCCGTGCGCCATCCCGAGCTCGGTGTCGTACTCCGGGGCGACGAAGCTCGCCCGGCCGCCGCTCAGGATCAGCCCGTCGACGAGGCTCGCGTGCGAGTTGCGCTGCAGCACGACGCGGGCGCGGGGTGGCGCGAGCGCGAGACACAGCGCATGGTTGCCCTGACTGGCGCCGTTCGTGAGAAACCAGGTTCGTGCGGCACCGTAGGCGTCAGCCGCCAGCCGCTCGGCCCGCTCGTACGGCGTCGGCGAAGGGCCGACGTCGATCCCCTCGATGTCCTGGGGGACGTCGAGCTCGAGCGCGCGGTCGCCGAGCGCGCTGCGCAACCCGGGATCGGCTCCGGCGCCCCCCTTGTGGCCGGGGACATGGAAGCGGGTCGAGCCGCGGAACCCGTATGCCGTGACCGCGTCGAGATAAGGCGCCGTGGGCTGCGCCGGCGCCGGGCGGGTGCTCACCGGGCGGCCTTCAGCAGGTACGCCCGGATGAAACCGTCGAGATCGCCGTCGAGCACGCGGCTCGTGTCGCCGACCTCGAAGTCCGTCCGGTGGTCCTTGACCATCGAGTACGGGTGCAGGACATAGGAGCGGATCTGCGAGCCGAAGTTGACGTCCTGCGCCTCGCCCTTCTCCCGCGCGATCTCCTCACGGCGCTTGCGCTCCTCAAGCTCGAGCAGCTTGGAGCGGAGCATCGTCATCGCCTCGGCCTTGTTCGATGACTGCGAGCGCTCGTTCTGGCACTGCACGACGATCCCCGTCGGTTTGTGCGTGATCCGGACCGCCGAGTCGGTCTTGTTGACGTGCTGGCCGCCGGCGCCGCTCGCACGGTAGGTGTCGATCTGAAGGTCGTCGTCGTCGATCGCAATGTCGTCGATCTCGTCGACGACCGGTGAGACCTCGACGCCGGCAAAGCTCGTCTGCCGCCGGTGGGCAGCGTCGAACGGCGAGAGCCGGACGAGTCGGTGGACGCCCTTCTCGCTCCCGTAGAGCCCGTAGGCGTTCTCACCCTTGACCATGAACGTCGCCGACTTGATGCCGGCCTCCTCCCCCGGTGAGGCCTCGAGCAGCTCAGCCTCGAAACCGCGCTTCTCGGCCCAGCGCATCTCCATACGCAGCACCATCTCGGCCCAATCCTGGGCGTCGGTCCCGCCGGCTCCGGCGTTGATCGTGACGAGCGCGTTGCCGCTGTCGTAGCGGCCGGCGAACAGTCGCTCCTCCTCCAGCGCGTCAAGCCGCTCCTGGACCGCGCGGATCTGGTCCTCGAGCTCGGCGCTCAGGTCCGGATCCTCCTCGGCGAGCTCGGCGAGCGGCTCGAGGTCCGCGACGTCCCCTGCGAGATCCCGATAGGTCGCCAGCTTGCGCGACGCGCGAGCGTGTTCCGCCGTCGTGCGTGCGGCTCGTTCCTGGTCGTCCCAGAATCCCGGCGCCCCCATCTCATCTTCGAGCGCGGCTGCGCGCTCGCTCAGCGCAGCGGGGTCAAAGATAGTCCGCAAGCAGCTTGAGCTGCTCGCGGATTGCTGCGAGTCGCTGGGAGAGCGGCTCTGAGGGGGCGGTGGCCATGCAGCGCTACCGTAGCAGCAACCCTGTCAGCGGCGGCCGCGTCGATCCGCCCGATCGAGCCGGCGCTGCTCACGGCGGTCATCGCGCTCCAGCCGACGCTGATCCCCGCGATCCCCGCGGTCCCGCTTCTGGTTGAGCCGGTTCTCAACCGCGTCGAGATCAGGCGCCGGGCCGTACAGGTCCCACCCGCTCTTGAGCAGGCCGATGACCGCGATCAGCGCGACCCAGATCGGCCAGAATGAGCCGCTCGCGCCGGACGCGATCCAGATCCCCGTGCACACGGCGAACGCGATCACGCTGCCGCCGGTCTGCTGAATCAGGCGTCGCTGCAGATGCGAGCGGCGCTCGACGAGCTCGGCGCGCTCCTGACGCTTGCGCACCTCGGGGAGGACGGGGAGATCGGCGAGCAGGCGCTGGAGCTCGGCGTTCGTTTGGGCGCTGTAGGCAGCCTGGACGCGCTTGTCGAGCTCGTCGTCGGTGAGCCGTCCCGCGGCGTAGTGGTCGCGGATCTGCTCGGCGGCCTGTTCGCGATCCTGATCTGACGCGCGCTCATCCATCGCGGCGGAGGCTACCGCGCGGACGACGCAAATCGTCCAGGTCGTCGGGACTCATGGTTGCTATAGCCACCATAAGGCCCATCGGTTCGGTGTGGGGCCCGTCGGTTCGGTGTGACGCGGCCGCGAGGACCTACGCCCCGTGGCACTTCTTGTACTTCTTGCCCGACCCGCACCAGCACGGGTCGTTGCGCCCGATCTGCTCTGACTCGTCGACGCGGCGCTGCTCGACGGGCGGAGGCAGCATCCCGCCGCCGTCCTCGTCCTCGGCGTAGCCCGCCGCCTCGGGGCCGGCGGCGCCCGCCGCGGCAGCGGCCATCGCCAGCGCGCTCGGCTGGGCCATTCCACCGCCGCTGTAGCTCACCCGGCCGCCGCCGGTGTTGGAGCTCGAGCGGGCCGCCGGACGGCTCGGCGCGGGCGCTGGCGCGCCGCCCTCCTCGCCCTCGACGGTCACTTCAACGTGGAAGATCATCCGGGCGAAGTCGCCCCAGACCGAGTTCATCAGGTCACGGAACAGCTCGAATGCCTCGTTCTTGTAGGCGACGAGCGGCTCGATCTGAGCAAACCCGCGCAGGTGGATGCCCTCGCGCAGGTAGTCCATGTCGTACAGATGCTCGCGCCACCGCTGGTCGATGATCTGCATCAGCAGGAACCGCTCGAGTGCACGCATCAGCTCCTCGCCAAGCTCCTGCTCGCGGCGCTCATACTGGACGAGGGCCTCTTCCTGAAGCTGCGTGGTCAGCTCCTCGCGGTCGACGCGATCGGGGTCGACGCTCATGATCTCGGCGCTGGGGTTGAAGATCTCGGCCATCCGGTTGAGCAGACCGCCGACGTCCCAGTCCTCGACGAACTCGCCCGCCGTGTACTCCTGCACGAGGCGCTCGATCAGGTTCGTCACCTCGGTGCGGGCGGAGTCGCTGATGTCGCGGCCCTCGAGCACCTCGTCGCGGTAGGTGTAGATGACGTCGCGCTGCTGATTGAGGACGTCGTCGTACTCGAGTGTGTGCTTGCGCATCAGGAAGTGCTGCTCCTCGACCTTGCGCTGCGCCTTCTCGATCTGCTTGGAGAGCATCCCGGCCTCGATCGGCTCCTCGTGACCCTCGTCATCGGTCGTCCCGAGGCGGTCGAGGATCTTGTAGATGCGCTCGCCGGCGAACAGGCGCACGAGGTCATCCTGCGCGCTGAGGAAGAAGCGTGATTCACCCGGGTCGCCCTGGCGCCCGGCGCGGCCGCGCAGCTGATTGTCGATCCGGCGCGACTCGTGGCGCTCGGTGCCGAGGATGAACAGGCCACCCGCATCGAGCACTCGCTCGCGCAGGCCCTCGACGCGGCGCTCGACCTCGGGCAGGACCTTCGTGAAGTGCTCCTCGAAGTCGGGGTCGCCCTGCTGCAGGCCGAGCTTGGCGACCTCGAGCCGCGTGAGGTGCTCGGCGTTGCCGCCGAGCTTGATGTCGACGCCGCGGCCGGCCATGTTCGTCGCGATGGTGACCGCGCCCGGGGCGCCGGCCTCGGCGATGGTCTCGCCCTCGCGTTCGGCGTGCTCGGGCTTGGCGTTCAGGACGGTGTGCGGGATGCCGCGCTTCGTCAGGCGGCCTGACAACAGTTCGGAGACCTCGACGGAGATCGTGCCGACGAGCACCGGCTGACCGTTGAGATGGCGCATCTCGATCTCCCGAGCCACCGCGCTCCACTTGCCGTCCTTGGTCTTGTAGACCTGATCGTTGCGGTCGGCGCGGACCATCGGCTGGTTGGTGGGGATCTGCACGACGCCGAGCTCATAGATCTTCATGAACTCGGTCGCCTCGGTGATCGCCGTACCGGTCATGCCCGCGAGCTTGTCGTACATCCGGAAGTAGTTCTGCAGCGTGATCGTGGCGAGCGTCTGGTTCTCCTCCTGGACCCGGACACCCTCCTTCGCCTCGACCGCCTGGTGCAGGCCCTCCGACCAGCGCCGGCCGTCGAGGATGCGGCCGGTGAACTCGTCGATGATCTTGACCTCGCCGTCGACGACCGCGTAGTCGACGTCTCGCTTGTACAGCGACTCGGCCTTGAGCGACTGGATCAGGTGGTTGACGAGGTGGCCGTTCTCGGCGCGGTACAGGTGATCGATCCGGAGAAAGCGCTCGGCCTTGGCGACCCCCTGCTCGGTGACCGCAACCGTCTTGTGCTTCTCGTCGAACTCATAGTCGAAGTCCGCGACGAACTCCTTCTTGGCGCGCGGGTCGAGCCCCTCGGGCACCTTGCCCGCCTGCATCTGCGGTGCCAGCCGCGCAAACTTGGCGTAGAAATCGGCCGCCTGCTCCGGCGCGCCCGAGATGATCAGCGGGGTGCGGGCCTCGTCGATGAGGATGTTGTCGACCTCGTCGACGATCGCGAACGTGTGGTACGGCGACTTGCCCTCCTCGGGCTTCGGCCGGCCGCCGTGCTGGACCTTCTCCTCGAGCGAGGTGGCCATGTTGTCGCGCAGGTAGTCGAAGCCGAACTCGGAGTTCGTGCCGTACGTGACGTCGGCGGCGTAGGCGTCGCGCTTCTCCTCGTAGGGCTGCATGTTCTGCAGCACGCCGACGGTGACCCCGAGCATGTCGTAGATCGGCTTCATCCACATCGCGTCACGACGGGCGAGGTAGTCGTTGACGGTGACGACGTGAACGCCCCGGCCGCCGAGCGTGTTGAGCACGACCGCCAGCGTCCCGGTCAGCGTCTTGCCCTCGCCGGTGCGCATCTCGGCGATCTGCCCGTCGTGGAGGACCATCCCGCCGATCAGCTGGACGTCGAAGTGACGCATCCCCATCGACCGCTTGCCCGCTTCACGGACGAGCGCAAAGCACTCGAACTGCAGGTCGTCGAGCGACTCACCGCCCCGCGCGCGTTCGCGCAGCTCATCGGCGGCTTCTCTCAGCTCCGCGTCGGTGTAATGCTCGAGCTCGGGCTCGAAGCCATTGATCCGGCTGACGCGCTGTTCATATTGCTTGAACTTCTTCGCCTCGCCCATGCGAAGCGCGCGGTCCAGGAAGGACATGGGGTTAGCGTAGCAATGGGTCCTGGGCCGGCGCCGGATGTGATCGCCGTCGGGCATCAGGGGAGATGGGTGCCGGATCGGGTACGACCCCGGGGCCGATCCGTGTGACCGACGAACGCGAGCGGTCGCCCGGTCGCCCGGTCGCGGCGTCGTCGCTGCGGACCTAGAGCCGGGGCGGTACGCCCAGGGCACGCAGGTGGTCGCGGAAACCGATCCCGAACTGCGTCGGCGTGCCCCGGTAGTCGCTGATCAGGGCCGGCTCCTGGGTGCAGCTCGCGACGTTCCATGCCCACCCCACGTAGCTGATCCCGTGCCCGTCGGCCCACGGCATCAGCTGATCGATGTAGCCGTGCCGGCAGTCGGTCTCCCCCAGCTCGCCCATCACGACCGGCACGCGCCGGTGGGTCTGCAGGATCCCCGCCTGGCAGCCGTGCTCGCACGGGCCCGAGCGTGCCGTAGTTGTGCTCGGAGGCGACGAGCTGGTGACGCGGGTCGTTCGGCTGGTGCGCGAGCCAGCCGCGGACGTCACCGGAGTAGTCGATCCCGCCGAGCATCAACGGCTGGGTCGCACCGGTCGAGCGCACCGCGTTGACGAGCTGCTGCATCCCGGCGGTGCGATACGCCGGGAAGCCGCTGTCCCGCGGGACGCGGCACCCGTGCAGCCAGCAGTTCCAGCCGATCCCGAACGGCTCGTTGAAGAGGTCGAACAGAACCGCGTGATCGTTCTTGAAGGCTGACGCGACCGACCGCCAGAACGCGGGCGTGTGGTCGGCGTCGGCCATGTGCGTCTGCCCGGTCGCCTTGGAGCCGCCGGGCGCGGCCCAGTGCAGGTCGAGGATCACGTACAGGCCGGCGCGGTGCAGTGCGGCGACGTAGCGCTCGACGATCCGTCGGTACGGCGTTCCTTCGCGCTTCGCCACCGTGTTGAACCCCAGCCAGCAGTCCTCGTTGAGCGGGATCGCGGACGACGTTGATGTCCCAGCTCAGCATCGCCCGGATCATCGCCGCGTCGTCGATCCTCTCCGGATGCGGGCTGTCGAAGAACCCCCACCCCTGGATGCACGCGTACTCGAGCCCGGAGCGGTTGACGCCGCGCAGCTGGACGACGTGGCCGCGGCCGCGGCCATCGACGAGCTGATTGCCACTGACCCGCAGACCCGCCGTCGCGGCGGGAGCACCCGTCGCGACGACAAGCCCCAAGGTCAGTGCTGCTGAGGCGATGAGACGCCGCAGCGTCACGCGTGGTCCCGGCTACGTCGCAGTCGACATGTCCCCTGGGATCACCGTGCCGGTCACGACGACCTCGTCGGGCTGCTCGGCGGCGGCGGCTCGTGACTCGCGGCGCTTGCGTCGTTTGTCGCGATGTCGCTTGACCTGCACGGCGAGTTCCTCCGCGCACTTGTTGATCGAGCGGACGATGTCCGGCGAGGCGTCGCGGGCGCGCAGCGTCACGCCCTTCAAGTGCAGGGTGGCCTCCGCAATCTGCGAATCCGCAATCGCCGGATTGCGCTCTTCGAAGACCTCCACCTCAAGTTCTGCGAGTTCCGAAACCTGACGCGACACCTTGCGGAAGCGCTTCTCCACGTGCTCCCTCAGGTCATCGGTGACAGGCAAGTTGCGCCCCTTTACCTCGATCCGCATCGGCCAACCTCCTTGTGTCAAGGTGGGATGTGCGTACGAACATAGGAGGTTATTCCTGACGGGGCGGTTTGTCGATTGGTACAACCCACTGACGTGTCTCCGGATGTTTCCTGGTCGTTCGAGCCCGGTGTCCTGCTGGCGGTGTTCGCGCTCGGTCTCGTCTACGCACGGGCGTGGAGGCGTGCCCGGGCGACGAACGAGCCCCACGCCCCGGGATACGGCCGGGCCACCCTGTTCGGACTGGGCCTCCTAGCGATCCTGGCGGCGCTCGTCTCGCCGGTCGACAGCCTCAGCGAGCAGTTGATGGTCATGCACATGACGCAACACATCCTGCTGCTCGACATCGCCCCGATTCTCCTCATCCTCGGTCTCAACAAGGTCCTGCTGCGACCGGCGACGCGGCGGCTGCACACGATCGAGCGCAAGGCCGGCTTCCTCGCCCACCCGGCGTTCGCGGTGATCGCCTATGCCGGGTTCATGTGGCTCTGGCACATCCCCGCGTTGTACGACGCGGCGCTTGGCAACTCGGGTCTGCACGCGTTCGAGCACATCTGCTTTGCGCTCGCGGGCGGGCTGTACTGGTGGCATCTGCTCTCGCCGATCCGCGGGCGGATGCGGCTCGGCGGGATGGGGCCGGTCCTGTACATGGTCTCGACGAAGCTGCTCGTCGGCCTGCTCGGGGTCGTGCTCGCGTTCGCGCCGGCCGCCCTGTACGCCTTCTACAAGCACCAGCCGCACTACTGGGGCCTGACCGCGGGTGAGGACATGAACATGGCCGGCCTGCTGATGGCGCTCGAGCAGTCGATCGTGATGGGGATCGCGCTCGCCTATCTGTTCGTGCAGATGCTCGGGGAGTCCGACCGCGAGGCGGACCGGCTCGATCGCTACGAACTCGCCCCGTAGCGGGACCGGCCCAAAACGCGACCGGCGCCGCACCCCGAGGGGGCACGGCGCCGGAGCGCAACCTGCTTACTTCGCCGTGGTTAGGCGATCAGCACTTCGAGCTGCCGTTGACGGTGAACTGGTGCTTCGTGTGGCCGTCCGGCGTCGAGGTGTAGGTGATCGACCAGGGCCGCTTGCCCTTCTGGCAACCGATCGAGGCCAGGTTGCCGATCGTCTTGCCATTGACCTTCTTGGTCACCTTGAACCACTTCAGCTGCTCGCCGATGAGCGAGCCGTAGAAGTTCGTGCGACCGGCGACCTTCGTCGAGACGTAGTCCGGAAGCGGCACGTCCGTGACGAGGAACTTGCCCTGCTGCTTCACGGTGGCCGGGTACGGTCGCGTGTCACCGGTGTGCAGCAGGCCGCCAGCACAGACGTGCGAGGAATCGCGTGGTAAAGAAGAACCACAGCTTCCCGCCGCCGGCGTTGAACACGTCGAGGCCCGGGTTGCAGACGATCCGGTTGCTAAGCGCCAGCGTCGGATTGCCGAGGAACGAGTGAACCGAGCCCGCGGCGAACTTCGACTCCTTCGGGCAGAACGAGTCGTCCTTCAGCGCGCTCCATCTTGACGTTGCTGCACGTCTTGAACTTCTTGGCGTTCGACACGAGACCGTAGATCTTCGTCTTGATGTCGATCAGAGACCTCGGCCGCCTTCGACTTGATCGCTGTTCGAGGCCTTCAGGGTCTGCGTGAAACCGATGCGGTACGGGCTTGGACTTGCTGCCCGTGCCATGCGAGAACGACTGCGTCGTGCCGCTGTAGTTGTTTGGACCTGCCGCAGCGTATGCGACCGCGGCGCCGACAAGCACGCACACCGCAGTAAGGGTCAGGACTGTCCGTCTCAAGTGTCTCCTCCTTTTGACCGGACGTTTGGTTGATAAGTGAGCAGCGCCGGCCTTGCTCATGGCAGTGGTTTGAGTGTGGGGAAGGTCTGCTGCTGTCCAGTGGTCAGCTGTCCGAGAGGAGCCTGCGTCTTGCACGGCGGCCCCCCGGGAGTCTGCGTGTAGTACACGTCCTGGAGAAAGGCGACGAGATTAGCTGGAATCGTCGGTCCAATGGCAGGCTGAGCGTTCCCGGTACATAGATACTTACCAAAAACCGATAGGCCCCTCAAAAGTTGCGCATATCCGCCCGGAGCCATGTACGGGTTCCCACGATTGCTGTCAAGCCGGTGCGGATAGCCGGTCAGCACTTCAGGGTTGACCGGGTTCGAGATGCGGACGTAGTGCAGCAGCTTCGTCTGCGAGGAAGTTCTGAGCCGTGCCCTGCGTCGTCGCCGGTGCCGTTGCCGAAGAACGCAGCGATCTCGCGCCGATAGGTGTTGATGTAGTTGAAGATCGGGATGAAGTTCCCGAGATACGGCTTCAGGCGGGTCAGCCACGGCACGCTCACGTCGAGAAACTTGACGAACGCCGGCACGCCGGCCTTCGACGCGTCGATCAGCGGCGCGAGGTTGACGAGCAGGCTCTTCAGCTCGGGGGCGAGGATGACCGTCTGCTGAAGCGTCGGGCTGAGCTGCCGGGCGGCCGGCCGCAACTCGTTGATCAGCGGGTTCGCCTCCGTCGCAAAGCGTTGGATCCGATCGACGGTCAGCCGCGTCGCCACCGTGAACGCCGGCGAGGGCAGGGATCGCCGCCTGGAGCGCCTGGTTGCGCGCGGCGGTCGCCGTGAACACGGCGTTCGAGTTGCGGATGAAGCCCTGGAGCTGGGCCGGGGACTGCGCCAGGGCGCCGAACACCTGGCCGGTGTCCCGGAGCAGCGTGCGGGTCGCGGCGTTGTCCCGGTTCAGCACGCTGAGCACGGCGTTGACGTTCGTCGCGAACGGATAGAACTGCGCGATCGCCGAGTTGAAGTCCTGGCCTCGGTTCGTGAGCGCGATGCCGCTCTGCTGCAACCAGGTCGAGAACGCTCGGCGCGTCTGCGCATCGAACGTCGAGAGGATCTGGTCGAGCTGGACGGTCGGCGCGATCTGCGTCCGCGGGATCGTCCCGCCGTCTGCCAGCTTCGGCCCGTTCTGCGAACCGGGCGACAGCTCGATGTACGTCTCACCGAGCAGCGACTTCTGGCGGAGGATCGCGTGCGTGTCGGCAGGCCGCGGGGCGTACTGGCGGTCGATCTGGAAGACCGCCTTCGTCAGACCGGTGTGGCGGTCGAGCGAGACCGAGACGACCTTGCCGACGCTGACGCCCGAGATCCGCACGTCGGACTCCTGCGCGAGCTGCACGGCCTGATTGAACTCGGCGTTGAGCCGATAGCCCTCCGGCGCGAACGGGATCGAGCCACCGAACGAGATCCACAGGAACAGGAGCAGGCCGATGCACGACGCGGCGAAGGCGACCATGGTGAGGATCCGGGATGTGCTCGGGGCTTGCTTGTTCATGGAAGCACCGGCGGGCAGAGCGGACTGCTGATCGTGCTCCAGTCCGGGGCGTTGAGGAGCGCCAGGATCGGCTTCGAGCGCCGGATCCGAGTTCGCGAGACCGACCTCGAACAGCTGCAGCTGCGCCGCACGTCCCCATGAACAGACCCTGGATGATCGGCTCCCTGCGCGTCCTGGAGGCCCGTGAGCGTCAGCGCGTTGTGGCTCAGCCACGAGCCCCAGAACAGGTAGCCCTGCTGCGAGCCGCCCGGCTGCTGGTAGGCGAGCGTGTTGAACAGCGCGTTCAGCACCTGCACCGAGCGTGTCAGAGGCGGCGTGGCAACATTGAGCTTCGCGGCAGCGGGGCTGAGGATCTTGGCCAGCGGCTGGATCGCCACCGAGAACGGGCGAAGCTGGTTCTTGATCACCGGCGTCGTGTCCTTGAACAGCGGCGTGGCGGCATGCAGCGCCGGTCCGAACGCGTGCGCGAACGGGAGCAGCCCGCGCAGCGCGATCGTGCTCTGGTTCGCGAACGCCTGCGCCTTGCCGAGCGTCTGCGTCGTCTCCTGAAGCGTCGGCGGCAGCAGCGTCAGCGCCTGCTCGAGGTTCGCGGCCTGTGACGAGATCGCCGCGAAGTTCGTGTTCGACGAGTTGATCAGCGACGTCAGCGTCCCGTCGACGGAGGCAAGTGCCTGCGTCACCGCCTCGAGGTTGTGAATCGAGCGCCTGATGTTCTGGCGTCCGCTCGCGCCAGCAGCTTCGTGAACGTCGCCGTGTCGCGGTTGAGCGGCGCGAACCGCTTGAACGTCCCGCGCAGGTCATCCACCGCGGCCGCGCTCGGCGGCGGGCCCGGTCGCGCCGGGATCATGGAACGCCTGCGCTCCACCGGCGAGCAGCAACAGCAGGTAGTTGCGCGTGTCGGCGTCGAGCGTCGAGAGGATCTCCTCGACGTTGATGTCCGGCTGCGTGTTCGCGACCGGCAGGGTCGCTCCGACGGCCACCGCGCCGGCGTCCTTCGTTCCCGGATCGAGCGACAGGTACATGTCCTTGAGCGGCGTGCGCGGACGCAGCAGCACGGTCGCGTTGTTGTAGATCGGCGCGTACTTCTTGTAGATGTTCATCGTCACGATCGCGCGGCCGCGCTTGAGGTCGACCGCGCCGACCTGCCCGACCTGGACACCCGCGACGTCGACCGACTGGCCCTGTCCGGCCGTCACCGCGGCGCCGGTCGCGAACTGGGCCTTGACCGTGTAGTAGCTCTTGCCGAACCCGAACGACGGCTGGTGCTCGAGGATGTAGACGGTGACGCGCGATCGCCGCGACGACGAGCGCGAGGATCGCGATGAAGTCCTGCCGGTGGACGCGGATGGCGCGCTTCACGAGCCCGGTCCCGTCTTCACGCGGTTGAGATCCGGCTTCGGATTCTTGTAGCACGCGACATTGCGCCGGACAGGCGGCGGAGCGCCGGTGAAGGCCGGGCGCGAGCCCAGGACCGGAAGGACCGAGTTGCCGTACGCGGGCCCGCCCGTGGGGGACAGTGACGGCGTCGTGACGCGAGCATCGCCACCGCCGGCGTTCGTGCGGATGTACCGCCCGTTGCCGTCGAAGTTACCTGCGGCGCCCGCCAGTCCAACGGCGCTCTGGAACAGCTCTCGGTACACCGGCTGACCGGAACCAAGCGGTGGATCGGCGATGACCTCGTTCCCGGTGGGAACGAGATTGTGGTCGAAGCATCGGGTGAGGAGATCGGCCTGCTTGATCAGCGCCTGCGTCTGAGGTGATCGTCGCGCTGGTGTTCTGGACCGCCGGCGTCAGGTACTTCGACGAGGCCGCCGAGCTCCTGCGGCGACATCAGCGCGCTTGACTGCGCGATCCATGGGATGCCTGCATCGATCGCCGGGCCGAGCTGGCTGATGCCGGGCAGCAGCGCGCGAGCGAACGCCTTCGTCGGGCCGAACGACGCGTCGAGCGCCGAGTCGGAGGTTTCCGTGCGCTGCAGGAACGGCGGCAGGACCGCGATCGTCTGCGCGAGCTCGGACTGACGCGCGGCGAGCGCGGCCATCGTCGCGTTGAACGTGCTGACGAAGCTCGAGAGCTGGTTGCCGCTCGACGCGAGCGCTCGGAGGACGCCCTCATTGCCGCGTACGACGCCGGACAGGTCGTTCGGCTGAAGTCCGAGCAGCGCCTGGTTGACCATCGCCGAGGCCTTGAATGCGTCGACGGAGTAATTGAGCGCGGTGTTGAGCGCCTGCCCGCCGGTCTGCCCGCGGACGATCGGATCCTGCGAGGCGTCCTGCGCCGGGATCGGTGGCGCGTCGAGCGCCGCGCCGTAGCCCGCGCAGCAGCGTCTCGAGGTTCGCTCGCGAGTTCGAGTTCAGCGCTGAGAGCACGCGGTCGAGCTGGACCGGTCCCGATGTACGTGACACCGACAGCGTCGCGCCTGACGACAGGTCAGGTGAACCCGGCGTGCCGGGGCGCAGGTCGACGTAGAAGTTGCCCTCGAGGAAGATCCGCGGGCGGACCTTCGCCGTCGCGTCGGCGTGGATCGGCAGGCCGTTCGGGTTGATGCTCATCGTGATCACGGCCGCCTGCGACGTCGGCCCGCCGACCCGGCTGACGGACGTGACCTGGCCAACCTCGACGCCCGCCACCCGGACGGGCGACGGAATGTGCAGCTCGGTCTCGGTCGTGAACACGCGCCTTGAGCTGGAACGGCGTGCCCTGGAACGGAAGCGATCCGCCGAACACGAAGTAGCACGCGATCCCGATCACGAGCACGCCGATGAGACCGGCCATGAAGCGGGAGATGCGCGGTTTGTGGCGCCTCATCCCTTCGGCCTCGTCGTCTTCTCGGTCGTTGCAGGGAGCTTGCCCGGCGGGTTCCCGATCAGGTAGCCCGACGTGTACGGCTCGTTGCCGGCGGCGCATTCATGTGTCTCGCCCGGCGCCGCCGTAATCGGATACGGGATTCGTGTGCAGCGGGCCGTTGTCCCCGTTGTTCGCCGGGCTGTGCGCAGGGACGGCGAGGAACGGCGAGCTTGACGGAACCGCCTCGCTCCCCGGAATGTCGTCGACGATGACGACCTGGAAGCGGAGCGCAGTTCCGTTCCCAAGGTGCTCCTGAAGCGAACTTCCCGTGTTCCGCAGGAACAGCGACACGTAATTGCACGTCGTCTGGGCCGGCGTGAGGAACTCCAAGCGGGGAGCGCAGGCTCTTGACGGTTGCGGTGATGCGGTCGAGTCCCTGGTTGACCGCCGGCGTCTCGCCGTAGGTCTGTAGCCGCTTGGCGAGGGTCACCAGACGGGCGTTCAGCGCCGTCGTACCCGGCAGATTCTTCGTGCCTGCCGCGAACGCGTCGGCGAGTACCGGCGCGCTCTGGTTGAGCGTCGCGAAACCGGGTCGCAGCTCGGAGAACAGACCCGCTGTATTGAGCAGGAACGCCTGCAGGCTGGGGCTGTCGCTGATGACCGTCTGGAACGTCGGTGGCGTCTCCGAGATCCAGTTCTGGAGAAACGGCACGGCGACCGGCGCGAGCGCGCGGAACGTCGTATCGAGGTTCACATACAGGTCCGCCTGCGTCTGGGCAACCGGTGCCACCGCTCCGGAGAACGACTCGAGGCCGCGGAAGAACCCGGCCAGGTCGGTCTGCCGTGACGCGAGATTCGTCGCCACGGGGAGCAGATTGCGCAGCAGCGGGACGAAGGCGCCGATCGCGTTGTTGATGCCGGTGCCACGCCCCGCCAGTGCGTCGCTGAAGCCGATCGTCGTTTCTCTGATCCCCTCCGCCGTCTTCGGATCGAACATCGACAGGACCTGATCGAGATCGACCTCGGAGCTGGCCTGGCTGACCGGCACGGTCGCCCCGCTGGGGAATGTGCGCACCGAGGTCCCGGGGTTGACCTCCAGGTACTTGAGGCCGATCGCGCCCTTCAGGCGGACGTTGAACGTCGAATCGGCCGGCAACGGCTGGACGGTCTTGTTGAGGCTCAGCTTGAGCAGCGCGATCGGCTGTCCCTTTGCGTCGCGCGCGGCCGTGATCGTCGTCACGTTGCCGACGAGTGCGCCCCCCATGTGGACCTCGGCTCCGTGCGTGAGTTCACTCGCGTTGCGGATCTGCAGGTTGAGGTGGTACTTCGGAACGAACGGCAGGCCGTTGTTCGCCTGGTAGGCGAGGGTCACCGCCGCGATCGTCGCGAGCACGGTGAGCGCCCCGATCAGGATCGGGTTGGACAGCACGCTCTGCTCCCGGGGTGTGCGGCGCCTCACTTTTGCGCCCCGATCAGATAATCGAGGAGTCCCTGCATCGATCCCGAGCCGGACGTGCCGCCGTTGGCTCCCTGGGCGCTGCCGCCGCTCGAGGCGTGAGTCCCCGTGCTGGAGGCTGTCTGATCACCGGTCTTGGCGGCGCCCGGCGTCGTGCTCCGACCGTGGGTCGTCTGGGCGGTTGCCGGGCTCGCTCGTCGGTGGCGGTTGCCGCGGCCGCTCGTCGGGGCGGTTCCCGGGCCGCGGTCGTCTGGCCGGCGGCCCTGACTGCCGGCCGATCCGTTGCTGGCGGAGCCCAACACCTGGCGAACGACCGTCCGCACGGCAGTGTCAGGCGTCGCGCGGTCAATCGCCGCCTGGTCGGCGGCGGCGCCGGTGCCGATGAAGGTGGCCTCGCATCCGAGGATCGCCTTCTGCGTATACGAGGCGCACTGACCGACGAGTGGCCAGCTCCGCGCGATGTGCCCGGCGCTGTCGAACGCGTTCGTGGTCGTGACGCCGTAGTACAGAAGCGACATCAGGAACTCAATCGCCCCGGTCTGATCGAGGCTCGCGGTCAGGCGGTCGAGCGTTTGCGCCGTCGGCTTCGCCTGGGTGCCGAGGTTGTCCAGTCGCCGGGCAAGCGGGATCGTCGAGAGCAGCGCGGGCTGCTGCTGCTGCAGACTGAGTTACCGAGGTCGATCAGCGCCGGCCGGGCCGCCCGTGCGAACGGTGCGAGGTTCTGGAACTCCCGAGAGACGCGACGCCGCACTCTGCGCGAGCGACGCCATCAGCGGCGTGCCCTGGTCGGCGAACTTGCCGAGGTCGGCGACGAGCGGGCGGAGTTGCTGCAGGAACGTCGGGAACAGCTGGAACGAGCGCGAGATGTCGGCAGCGCGGGCGGCGCTCGCGACCGAGGTTGTGTTCGCCTTGCCGGACGAAGTCGGCC
This sequence comes from uncultured Solirubrobacterales bacterium, assembly GCA_963813265.1. Classification (GTDB taxonomy): domain Bacteria; phylum Actinomycetota; class Thermoleophilia; order Solirubrobacterales; family Solirubrobacteraceae; genus Palsa-465. The sequence continues at coordinate 50,993 of CAWEYQ010000001.1, forward strand.
AGTTGCGTTCTTCGCCTTCGCGAGCGGCGCGAGCACTGCGTCCGACTCGGTCGCCAGGCGCGCGAGCACCCGGTTCTGGCTGGCCAGGATCTTCAGCACCTGGTCGGTCTGGCCGAGCGCCGGGTTCGCGCGGTGGATGACGTCGTTGAGATCTGAGCCACGCGCAGCCAGCCCGGTTCCGAGCTCGTCGATGATCAGCGCGAACCGCTGCCGGATCGGCGTCTGCGAGATGTCCTGCACGATGTCCGAGTCGACCGGCGAGCTCGTGCGCGCAAGCGGCAGCAGGTAGCGTCCCGGACCCGGAGCCGTGCGTGATCTTCTGGAGCGCGGGCGATGACGACGAGCCCGGCGTGCAGTCGACGTACTTCTCGCCGATCAGCGACTGCGGTCGGATCGCGCAGTGCGCGTCGGCGTAGAACGGCGTGAAGTCGCCGTTGTTGATCTCGATCGTCACGGCGGCTTTGTTGAGCGGCGACCCCGCCGGACATGGCGCCTTGGTGCAGACGTCGAGCGACTTGATCGAGCCGACGATCGCGCCGGCGATCCGCACGTCCTCGCCCGGCACGGCGAACGCGGCGTCGTCGAAGATCGCCCGTGACCTGATAGGGCGAGCCGCTGCCGCGCGACGAACTGCTCGCCACGGCGGCGACCACGGTGACCGCGAGCAGCGCGGTGAGAATCGCTGCGATGCGCCTCATGGCCCAGGTGGAGCGTTCGACTTGCTGCAGCCGGGTACCGACACCGGCGAGGAACCGTCTGGTGTCGGCTGCACGGCGCCGCCCGGGCAACGGGTCCGGGCCACCGACAGGCCCTGATACCGCTGCGACGGCGGCCTGATCGGTCAGCTGGTTCGCGCCGTTGAGACCGAACGCACCGAAGAACGGCTGGGTCCGCGCATAGTGGCCGTTCGCATCAAACGTCGCGTCGATCTGGCCAATGTTCGTCAGCGCAGCGACGACGTCTGGCGTGAACTCGCGGAAGTAGTCGACCTGGGCCTGCGAGTCGTTGAACAGCTTGATCTGACGCGGGAACGATGCCGCGGCGATCCGCGCCAGCGCCGGCGTCTCCTGCAGCAAGGTGATCAGGTCGCCTCCGCCGGACGGGTTACGGATCAGGGCGTTCAGCTGACCGACGGTCGGGATCGAGAGGTTCGTGAGCTGCCGCAGACCCGTCGCGAATTCGGTGAGGCGCCGGTTCGCAGGGATCGACTGGCGGACGAGCGGATCGAGCACGTCGAGCGTCGACCGCAGGCCGGCGAAGGTCGACGTCGAGTGATTGAGGGTCGGCGCGAGCAACGACAGCGTCTGCTCGAGGTTCTGACTCTGGGAGGCGATCGCGCCCATCGTCGTGTTCGTGTTCGAGACGAGCTGCGAGAGCTGCGCGGTGCGCGAGGCGAGCGCCTGCATCGCCTGTGCGCCCTGGACGAGCAGGCTGTCGAAGATCGGCTCGTTCTTGGACAGCTCCTGCGTCACGTCGGTCGTCGACAGGAGCGCCGGATACAGGTACTTGAGAGTCTCGTTTGCCTGCGGCGCCTTGCCATCGATGCTCGCCGCCTGGCCGCGGATGAACTGGCGCAGGCCCTCCCGAGTTTTCGGTCCGAGCGTGTCGAACAGCTGGTCAAGGTTGACCTGGGCGTACGTGCGGTCGGACGGGATCACGCCGCCGCTCGGGATCGATCCCGCGCCCGACCCGGGCTGGAGGACGACGTACTTGTTCGCGATGCCCGACAGCGAGTTCTCGTAGATCCGAGCGACTGTGCCGTTCGGCAGCTTGCCGACATTCGAGTCCATGCCCATCACGACCTGGGCCTGGCCGTCCGGCGTCAGGTCGATCGACTGCACCGTGCCGACCTTCGCCGGACCGATGATCACGTCATCGCCGGTGACGAGGCCACCGGCGTCGAGGAAGTTCGCCTTCAGTGTGTACGTCGAGCCGCCACCGAACAACACGAGAACGACGAGCACGAGCGCGGCCAACAGCGCCCCTGCCGCCGCCACCCGGGCGATCGTTCTCGAACCGCCCGAGGTTGACCCTGCCCCCGGGGCTCCGACTCCGTTCGTGGCGTTCGTGCCGTTCTGGCGGACTGCTATCGGTCTCTCCCCTCTGCCGAGCGCGCGTAGATGGTCACGTGCGGCGTGAGCATCCTGCCAGAGTCGCTGCCCCGGCGCAAAATGAGACGTTTAGCTACTCGTGTCTCGAACGTTTAGCTGGCGTTATGCCTTTGCCGCCCGCCGCACTGGTTGGCGAACCAGCAACGAGGCCCCGAGCGCCCCACCGAGATCGCCGAGCGCCGCCAGCTTGACGTCCGGAGGGTTGGTGTCGTTGAACAGGTGCGGCTGCATCGCGGTGGCGATCCGCTTGGTGAACGGCTCGCCGAAGCGCACGCCGAGACCGCCACCGATGATCACCGCCTCGACGTCCAGCAGGTTGACCGAGGATCCGATTCCGGCGCCGAGCGCGCGAATCGCCTTGTCGATGATCTCGATCGCGACCTTGTCCTTGCGCTCGAGCGCGTGCGCCCAGATCGAGCTCGTGAGCCGATCGCGCTTGCGTTCCTCCATCAGCGTGAACAGATCCGTCCTGTGCCCCTTCTCGACCCGACGCCGGGCCCGCGCCTCCATCGACCCTCGTCCGGCGTAGGCCTCCATGCACCCGCGCCGGCCGCACCCGCACTTGGCGCCGTCGATCTCGACGACGACGTGCCCGATCTCGCCGGCCCCGCCGCGGCCGACCCACGGCTTGCCGCCCAGGATCAGCCCGCCGCCGACGCCGGTTCCCCAGAACACACCGAGGACCGACTTGTACGGCTTGCCGGCGCCGAGCTTGTATTCCCCGTCGGTCGCCACCTGCACGTCGTTACCGACCTTGACCGTCGTCCCGAGCTGCTCGGAGAGCACCTGGGCAAGTTCAAAGCGTCCCTTCCAGCCGGGCAGGTTCCGCGCTCCGGTGACCGCTCCGGTGTCCGGATCGACGATCCCCGGCGAGCCGATCCCGATCCCGTGCAGTTCCGAGGTCTGTAACCCTGCCGACTGCGTGGCCTCGGTCACCGCCTCCGCGAGCTGCTTCGCCACGCCGGCCGGGCCGCCGGTCGTGGGCGTCGCTCGCCGCGCCGCCCCGAGCACGTTGTTCCGCGCGTCGACGACGATCGCCTCGATCTTCGTTCCGCCGAGGTCGATCCCGCCTCGGGCTGAGGTTGGCCGTCTTGTCGTTGGCATCGTGCGCATCCTTTCAGACGCGGACGACGTTCGTAACGTTCGGGTCACGATCGCGCCGGGTGCCCTCCATTACGCGCGCGTAGAGGTAGTACCGGTTGGCTTTGAGTGGTCCCGGTTGGCTTTGGACGTAGTGGTGAACTATCCACCCCAACTCCCAAACCCAACCCGACGGATTACCCCCAGGACTCCCGGTAGCTCTCCTGTTCCGCCGTCGGCTCGTCGATCCGCACGCCGAGCGCGGCGAGCTTCAGCCGCCCGACCTCACGGTCGATCGCCGCGGGCACGGCGCCGACTCCGGGTGCATGCTCGTCCCGCCGGCGGACGAGGTCCTCGACGCACAGCGCCTGCAGCGTGAACGAGACGTCCATGACCGCGGCCGGATGTCCCTCCGCGGCGGCGAGGTTGACGACGCGCCCGCGAGCGAGCAGATTGAGCCGCCGCCCGTCGGCGAGCACGTACTGCTCGACGAGCGGCCGCACCGTCCGGGCGGCCTCGGGCGCGACCTCACGCAACTCGGACAGGTCGATCTCGACGTCGAAGTGCCCGGCATTGGCGAGCAGGGCCCCATCCTTCATCCGTTCGAAGTGCTCGCGCCGGAGCACCCGGCGTGACCCGGTGACGGTGATGAACACATCACCGCGCTCGGCCGCCTCGAGCACCGGCATCACCTCATAGCCGGCCATGCGCGCCTCGAGCGCCCGCAGCGGATCGACCTCGCAGACGATCACCGCCGCACCCGCGCCGCGCGCGCGCTCGGCGATCCCCAGGCCGGCCCAGCCGTACCCGATGACGACGACCGTGTGACCTGCGAGCAGCACGTGGCTCGCCCGGATGATCCCGTCGAGCGCCGACTGGCCGGTGCCGTGGCGGTCGTTCAACGCCCGCTCGGTCCGCGCCTCGTTGACCGCGAGCACCGGGCATCGCAGGCGGCCCTCGCTCTCGAGCCGGCGCAGACGGACGAGCCCGGTGGTCGTCTCCTCGGTGCCTCCGATCAGCCGCTCGAGGACGCGCTCGCCGGCCGCATGCGCGGTGATCATCAGGTCGGCGCCGTCGTCGATCGTCACCTGGGGACGACCGTCAAGAAGTGCGCGGACGTGCCCGGCGTACGTGTCGAGATCCTCCCCGTGGAGCGCCCGGACCTCGACGCCATGATCGATGACGAGCGCGGCGGCGACGTCGTCCTGGGTCGAGAGCGGATTTGCCGAGCACAGTGCGACGCTCGCGCCGCCGGCGAGCAGCGTGTGGACGAGGTTCGCCGTCTCCGCCGTCACATGCAGGCATGCGGCGACGGCGATCCCGTCCAGCGGTCGCTCGGCGGCGAAGCGCTCAGATACCCGCGCGAGCACGGGCATCTGCTGCGACGCCCACGCGATCCGAGCCGCGCCCTCAGGGGCGAGGCTCAGATCGGCAACGTCGTGCTCCGGGACCGAGGCCCGCGCCATCGGTCCCCTTAGTAGCGGTAGTGGTCGGCCTTGTACGGGCCGTCGACGGGAATGCCGAGGTACTCGGCCTGCTGCGGGCTCAGCGTCGTCAGCTTGACCCCGAGCGCGTCGAGGTGCAGCCGGGCGACCTTCTCGTCGAGGTGCTTGGGCAGCGTGTAGACCTTCTTGTCGTAACTGTCGGTGTGACCGAACAGCTCGATCTGCGCGATCACCTGGTTCGCGAACGAGTTCGACATCACGAAGCTCGGATGGCCCGTCGCGTTGCCGAGGTTCAGCAGCCGCCCCTCGGAGAGGACGATGATCGAGTGCCCGTCGGAGAACACCCACTCGTCGACCTGCGGCTTGATGTTGATCCGCTCGATCCCGCCGGTCTTCGCCAGGCCGGCCATGTCGATCTCGTTGTCGAAGTGGCCGATGTTGCCGACGATCGCCTGATGCTTCATCCGCGCCATGTCCGCAGCGGTGATCACGTCCTTGTTGCCGGTCGCGGTCACGAAGATGTCGGCGGTCTCGATCACGTCCTCGAGCGTCGCGACCTGGTAGCCGTCCATCGCCGCCTGGAGCGCGCAGATCGGATCGATCTCGGTGACGATCACCCGCGCGCCCTGACCACGCAATGACTCCGCGCAGCCCTTGCCGACATCGCCGTAGCCACACACGACCGCGACCTTGCCGCCGATCAGCACATCGGTCGCCCGATTGATCCCGTCGATCAGTGAATGGCGGCAGCCGTACTTGTTGTCGAACTTCGACTTCGTCACCGAGTCGTTGACGTTGATCGCCGGGAACAGCAGTTGGCCGCGCTCGGCGAACTGATAGAGCCGGTGCACGCCGGTGGTCGTCTCCTCGGTGACGCCCTTGATCGTCTTGCCGATCTTCGTCCACTTCTGGGCGTCCTCGCCCAGCGTGCGCTGGAGGAGTTCGAGCACGACGCGGCCCTCATCGCTGTCCGCGGTCGACGGATCCGGCACGGCGCCGTCGCGCTCGTACTCGGTCCCCTGGTGAACGAGCATGGTGGCGTCGCCGCCGTCGTCGAGGATCATGTTTGGCCCGGTGGGGGTGGGTGGGTGGGACCCGGATTCGTCAGGCCACGTCAGCGCCTGCTGGGTGCACCGCCAGTATTCCTCAAGCGTCTCGCCCTTCCACGCGTACACCGGGACGCCGCGCGGGTTCTCCGGCGTGCCATCCGGGCCGACGACGACCGCCGCCGCGGCGTGGTCCTGAGTGGAGAAGATGTTGCATGACGCCCAGCGGACCTCGGCGCCGAGCGCGACGAGCGTCTCGATCAGCACGGCGGTCTGGATCGTCATGTGCAGCGAGCCGGTCACCCGGGCGCCGGCGAGCGGCTGGCGGTCGACGTACTCACGCCGGATCGCCATCAGGCCGGGCATCTCGTGCTCGGCAAGCTTGATCTCTTTACGGCCGAAGGCGGCCAACTCGAGGTCGGCGACCTTGTAGTCGGTCGTCGGTGCGATTGTGCTCATTGCGTCTCCACGGTGTCGCTGGGTGTGCTGAAGATGGTGGGGCTCACGCGGCGCTCAGCAGCCGCTGGTGCTTGTCCTGCTCAAACTGCAGCCAGTCGTGTGGCTCGACATGCTCGGGGCGCCGAGGCTCCGCCGCCAGCCACCCCTGCACGGCTTCTTGCAGATCGGTGTCCGTCTGCATCCGGGCCGCGAACGCAATGTCCGAGAGGCCGATGTCGAACCGCGCGAGCAGCTCCTTGAGGGTGCGCAGCCGCTGCAGCTGAGCAGGCCCATACAGCCGATATCCCGCGCCAGAACGGGCAGGAGTGACGAGTCCGGTGCGCTCGACGTACCGCAACATGCGCGCCGACCAACCGGTCGTCTCCGCGGCTTCGTGAATCGTGAGGGCCTCCATTCCCCCGCAACATTACCACGACTGTGTCAAGGTTTATCACTACAACACTTGTCGAGTTCGCACAATTCGACTCACCTGAGCCGTAGGATGATCGTTCGTACGTGATAGTTGGAGTCGGAGTTGGGCGCGGTGCGACCGCTCCGAAAACGCCCCGGAGGAAGATGAAGCGCGGTAAGGGGATCTGCGCAGCGATTTTGATGGGTCTGTGCGGCGGCATGACCGCCACGGTTGTGGCTGCCAGCGCGGATGCCGGCGGCAGCGATCAGGCTGCTTCAGGCCGAGCCGCTGCGGTTGTCGCTGACGCGACGCCAGCCAGTCAGTCGAGCGACCCGGGCAACACCCGCGGCCGCGGTGGTGGCGGCGGTGGTGGCGGAGGCGGCTCCGACAACGGTCCGGCCGTTGGCGCGTCCTCAGGCGGCGGCGACAGCTCCGGCGGCGGCTCGAGCTCGTCGGGCGGCGGCTCGGGGGCGGGCTCCGGCGCTCAGAGCTCGAGCGGCGGCGGCGGCGCCCCGCAGGGCGGCACGGGCGGGCGCACCGGCACGCCGGCGCCAGCGAGCGGCTCGAACGGAAACGGCAGCGAGCGCGGCCAGGGCGGCGGCGGCGGCTCCGGCGGTAGCTCCGGTGGCTCTCAGGGCCAGTCCTCCGGCGCCGCGCCCGGACGCGGCAGCGGCTCAAACGGTGGCGGCTCAAGTTCGTCGAGCGGCAGCGGTGGCAACACCCTCGGCGGTCAAAACGGCCGCTGCAACAGCAACTGTCACGTCGGTCAGCAGCCCCAGACGGGCACGGCGACGTTCACCCCCGTTCCCACCCAGGCTCCGACCACGTCATCGACTCCGACGCAGACCACGCCGACGCCGGTCCCCACCCCTCGTCCGGTGACGACTCCGAAGCCGGGGCACGGCTCGACGTCGACGTACTCGACCTCGGCGAGCCCGATCCTCACCGCGCAGCACGCCGCCACGCCCGCGCTCGCCGGCGCTGGTGGCACGGTCAGCCCGGCCGCGCGCGCCGGACAACTCGCCAACGGGTCCCCGCTTCCCGTCGGCACACCGTCCTCGATTTCGACGCTGCTCGGCAGCGCACCCACCGCCCCCGCCTCGACGCGCTCCGGGCCTCGCAGGGGCCAGGGCGTCTCGCCGCAGCCAGTTGTCGTCACCCAGCCGATCGCGCAGCACACGATCATCCAGAGCATCGAGCAGGTGGTGCCGCCGGAGATCTGGCTGGCGCTCGCAGCGGCGCTCGCGTTCGGCGGCCTCAGCGCCGGGTGGGCGCTGTACTCCGGTCACCGGGTCCGCCGGCAGGCGAACGCGTTCGCGGCGATGAGCACCGCGGCCCTCACGGACCAGCTCACCGGAGTGCTCAACCGCCGCGGATTCCTTGAGGCGGTCGAGCGCGAGCTCGCACGCGCCCGCCGGTACGAGCGCGGGTTTGTGCTCGCGTACGTCGATGTGCGCGGGCTCAAGGGGGTCAACGACACCGAGGGTCACCGGGCCGGCGACGAGCTCCTCAAGGAGGCCGCGAGCCTGCTCCAGGACTCCGCCCGAGCGGACGATGTCGTCGGTCGCCTGGGCGGCGATGAGATGGGCCTGCTCCTGATCGAGCAGGGTGTCGACGGCGCCGACGCCGTGCGGCGTCGCGTCGAGAATCAGGTCCCGATCCGGCGTGAGAAGCTCGGACTCCACTCCGCGTGGGATCTGACGATCGGCACGGCGGCGTTCCCCGACGACGGCGAGACCGTCGACGACCTGCTCCGAGTGGCCGACGAGCGCCTCTACGAGCAGCGCGGGATCGACCTGCTCCACCGCACCGCTGACGTGCTCGCCTAGGCCGGCGCGGGACGCCGAGCCGCCCCGGACGCTCAGCCTCGACCGCTCAGCCGCCCGCGAGCGCGCTCTTCAGCCGAGAGATGGCCTCGACCGACGACGGGTCGACGCCGCGCAGCACCGCGAGGTACAGCGACACGATGTCGCCGAGCAGCACCAGTGACACGAGCCGCTCGGCTCGTGTCTCGCCGACGCCGTCGACCCGGTACGTGCTCACGCCGTGGCTCGCGATCAGCCCACGCGTCAGCTCGATGCGCTGACGAATCCGCGGATGCAGATCGGAGTCATCAAGGAAGACGGAGGTGAACGGGCCCAGATCGCCGCTTCCCTCCCAGCCACAGACCTCGTTGTGATCCAACTCAGGGATCTCGCTGGAGAAGGCCGGGGCCTTCGCGTTCTCGTTGATCTGCGTCTTCCAGCGATACGCGACCGGGACCGTGAGACCGGCCCCGGAGATCTGCGCGACGGAGCCGTGCAGCCCCCGCGCGAGCACCTTCGGCAGGCTGTCGCTCGCGCCGTCCGGCCCCCACTGGTCGACGAGCTGCTCGGCGTGCGCAGCGGCGACGTCGATCTCGGCGTGGAGCCGCTCACCGGCGCCGCAGATCGCGGCCACCTCGAGCGCGACCACAAGCGCGTACGCCACCGCGGCGCGAGGCTGGAACCCGCCCGGCAGCGGGATCACGGGCACGCCGTCGGCGCGGGCCGCCTCGGCGAGCTTGCCCCCGGTCGTCGCCACGACGCGCGGCGCGCCAAGATGGCCGGCCGCCTCGAACACGGCGAGCGTCTCCTCGGTGCTACCGGAGTAGCTCGCGCAGAGGACGGTCGTCTCCGGCGTCGTCCATGCCGGCAGCGCGTAACCGCGCGCGAGCACGATCGGGCGCGATGCTCGGTCGCCGAGGACCGCGCGGGCGAGCGCGCCGCCGATGGCCGAACCGCCCATCCCGGCGACGACAAGGCCATCGGACGTGTCGCGCAGCTGGAGCCCGGCCGACTCGACGCGCCATAGCGCGTCCCGGAGCTGGTCCGGCATGCCGAGGATGTCCGCGAGCTGGCCGGTGCGGTCGATCGCGGAGATCGCTTCGGCGCCTAGGTCAACCGTCGAACTCAAAACTTGATCGCTCCGTCGGGCAGGTGCACCCCCGGGAAGATACGCGCCCCGGCGGCAAGGACATTGTCCGACCCGATCGTGACGCCATCGCCGAGGACGACGCCGGTTCCGATATGGCAGCGCGCGCCAATCGTCACGCCGGCTCCGATGATCGAGCCGCTGATCGTCGTGCGGCGTCCGACGCTCACTCCGTCGAGCAGCACCGAGCCCTCGATATGGGCACCCTCCGCGACCGTGACGCCCTCGCCGAGGACGGTGCGGCCGCCGACGATCGCGTGGGCGGCGACCGTGCAGTCGGCGGCGACGAGCGCCGGCGGCACGACCCGACCGTGGACCGTCCCGCCGTCGACGAGCGCGAGCCCGGCGTCCGCGATCCGGTGTCCGATCTCGGTCGTGACGTTGCCCTCGAGAATGTCGTAGGTTGCCTGCAGATAGCGATCGGGAGTGCCGATATCGAGCCAGTACCCGCTCGCCTCGTAGCCGAACAGTCCGCGGCCGACGAGCTTGGGGAACACCTCGCGCTCGATCGAGATCGTCGTCCCCGCCGGGGCCATCTCGTCGAGCACGTCGCGCTCGATGATGTAGGCGCCGGCATTGATCAGGTTCGTGTCGATCTGCTCGGGCCCCGGCTTCTCGACGAACTCGCGCACCGAGGCGTCGTCGTTGCGCCGCACGAGGCCGTACGCCGACGGATCCTCGACCGGGATGAGGGCGAGCGTCGCGCGCGCGCCGGTCCGCTCGTGCTGCGCGAGCTGCTCCGTGAGATCGATGTCCGTGAGGACGTCGCCGTTGAGCATGAAGAAGCGCTCCGCGAGCAGGTCCTCGGCGAACTTGAGCGCACCACCGGTGCCGAGCGGCTTCGGCTCCTCCAGGTACCGCACGCGGAGACCGAGATCCGACCCATCGCCGAGCACCTCGCGCATCCCGTCGGCCATGAACCCGCAGGAGAGGATGACGTCGTCAACGCCGTGGCCCCGGAGCCACTCGAGCATGAACGTGATGAACGGCCGGTCGACGAGCGGGACGACCGGCTTGGGCATCGTCGAGGTGAGCGGACGTAGCCGCGTCCCCTCGCCTCCCGCCAGGATGAGTGCCTGCACGACGGCGCCTACCGCCCGATGCCCTCGTAGACGAGGCCGGCCTCGCGGACGATCGCGGGATCGATGAAGTTGCGCCCGTCGATGAGGACCCCGCCGGTCATCCGCTGCGCCACCGCGGTCCAGTCGAGCTCGCGGAACTCAGGCCACTCCGTCACGAGCACGACCGCGTCCGCCCCGGCGACCGCGTCGAGCGCGGAGTCGCAGAAGTCAACGCCGATCATCATCTTGCGCGCCTCGTTGACCGCGACCGGGTCATACGCGCGGACGGAGGCGCCGTCGGCCTGAAGCCGCGCCGAGAGCACGAGCGAAGATGCCTCGCGCATGTCGTCCGTGTTCGCCTTGAACGCCAACCCCAGCAGCGCGACGCGCTTACCGACGAGCGACCCAAGATGCTTGTGCAGCTTGCCGATCACGCGGCGCTTCTGCAGCTCGTTGACCTCGATCACGGCGGTCAGCAGCTGGAAGTGGTACCCGGAGTTGCCGGCGAGCTGCTTGAGCGCCGAGACGTCCTTTGGGAAGCACGATCCGCCGAATCCCACGCCGGGCTTGAGGAAGTGGGTGCCGATGCGCTGGTCGAGGCCCATGCCGCGCGCCACCTCGAGCACGTCGGCGCCGGTCTCCTCGCAGACGTTCGCGATCTCGTTGATGAACGAGATCTTGGTCGCCAGGAACGCGTTCGCCGCCAGCTTGATCATCTCGGCGCTGGCCACGTCGGTCCGGACGAGCGGCGCCCCCAGCGCCGCGTACAGCTCACAGACGGCGTCGCCCGCCCAGTCGCCTTCGTCACCGACGACGACGCGGTCGGGCTTGAGGAAGTCCTCCAGGGCGGAGCCCTCCTTGAGGAACTCGGGACAGGACACGTAGGCGAACTGCGACTTGCCCTGTTCGGCGAAGATCCGTTTGATCGCGGCCCCGGTCCCCGCGGGCACCGTGGACTTCATCACGAGCGCGTGCTCGTCGGAGGGCGGCATCGCGTTGACGACCGCGTGAACCGCGGAGAGGTCAGCGTCGCCCGAGTAGGTCGGCGGCGTGCCGACGGCGACGAACAGCAGCCGGCAATGCTCGAGCGCCGGCTCGAGGTCGGTGAGGAAATGCAGTCGCTCCCGGTTGCGCGCGATCGACTCCCCGAGCCCGGGTTCGTAGATCGGGACTTCGCCGCGCTTGAGGCGCGCGATCTTGTCGGCGTCGATGTCGACGCACCACACGTCACTGCCGAGTTCGGCGAACCCGGCGGCGGTCACGAGACCGACATATCCGGTCCCGATCACGGCTATCGGTTCACGTTGTGAGGCCATGCGAACGGGTGAGGGTAGCGGGGTCGTCGCGAACGCGACCCCAGGAGGCTCAGCGGGTCATCAACCCTTGGCGAGCGACGCCGCGATCCCCAGCATCTGCCCGTTGGTGAGGTCGAGACTGAGGGTGTTCGAGACCCAGTACACGGCCCGCGGCGTGCGCCACGCGACGAGCCGGAGCTTGTGGCCGTCGAAGTGAAGCTCGAGCCGGCGTCCAGCCACGGTCCGGATCTCCTGCGGCGAGGACAGGATCGGAGCATTGCGCCAGGTCGTCCCCTGGACCCCGTAGAACTGGCCGAGATCGGCGTTGAACGCCATCACGATCCGGTAGGACGGGTGGGACTTCCCGTGCTGGTCACGGATGCGGTAGGACCGCGGGTACTCGCCCGCGGTCGGGCCCTCGTAGCTGGTGCCGGCCACGATCAGCTTCGGGTAATACACGGGCAGCCCGGCGCGGGGAATCGCATGGACCTGAGCGAGTCCATCGGGGACGTCGGCCTGGAGACCAGCCGCCGGAGCGTTGCCGCCGCCGGTCGTACGGGGTGCGCGCTTGCCGCCGCCCTTGCCGCCACCGCCTCCAGACGTGCTCGCGGGCTTCGACTTGACCACCGCCATGAACGACCTGTAGGCCTGCGCCTCGGAGGCCGCAGCGGCGGTCACGTAGCACGGCGCCGGCGGCGCGCATTCGTTGAGAATCGCGGGGAAATGGACCTCGCGGATGGCGTGGCCGTCGGCGAACGCCACGAGGTCAAACAGGTTGATCAGCCCGTCAACGCTGTGCAGGTCGGCGTCGGTTTGGGCGTGCCGCCCAAAGATCTTCAGCAGCTTGTCGCGGTTGTTGATCAGCCGGGACTGGCCGTACTGGTCCTTGGCGTCGCGGATGAACTCCTGCTGGCGCGCCGAGCGCACGATGTCGGTGTCGGTGTGCCGGTAGCGGACATAGGCGAGCGCGTTCTCGTCGCACAGCTTCTGATAGCCCGCCTGAATGTTGATGCTCGAGAAGTTCGTCGCCGCGGTGCCGATGTTCTCGTTGAAGTAGCGGCGGTCGACGTCCGTGTACACGCACCCGATCGCGTCGACGAGATCCTTGAACCCGGCGAAGTTGATGTCGACGATGTGGTTGACCTTCAACCGCGGGAACACGTTGCGCTGAATCGTCTTGACGACGAGGTTCGGCCCGCCCATCGGGTAGGACGCGTTGATCTTCTCCGTCTGCGCGCCGCCGCCGGGCGTGGGGATCTGGACCTGCAGGTCGCGCGGGATCGACATGACGTTGATCGTCTGCGAGTTCGGGTCGAGGCGGACGAGCATGATCGTGTCCGAGTTCGCCGAGCTCTGCGGCGTGTGCGCACGGTGATCGGAGCCGAGAATCAGGATCGTCTGTGCCTGACCGGGCTCCGGGATCACGACCGGGGCGTGCTTGATCGCCGGCGTGATGCCGATCTCCTTGGCGAGCTGCTTGAACGTGAGCAGGCCCGCGACCGCGGTCGCCGCGGCCGTGAACAGCACGACGATCACCGCGGCGAGCGCAAACCGCCACAGCGCTCCGCCGCGCGTCTTGGGAATGAACGTCAAGCGCGTCCGCCTTCGATCGCCCGCAAACCAGAGGTCTCCTGAGCCGGGACGTTACTGCTCGCCTCCGACGTGTCCGTCGCTTGCGCCGCGGCCGGTGGCTCGGACTCGAGCCACATCGGCACGGCACGGACGAAGTCGGCGAGCGCCCGGCGGTAACGGGCGAGCGAGGAGACCGAGACCCACTCCTCGGGGCCGTGATGGCCGGCGCCCGCCGGCCCGAACTCAACCGCGGGAATCCCGGCCTCGATGAACGCCGCGGCGTCGGAAGCGCCGTCGCGCCCGACGCTCATCACCTCGCCCTGAGTCGAGCGGGACACGGCGTCGCGCAGCGCGCGCACATACGGATCGTTCGCCGACACCGTCACGGTCGGGTGCACGAACGTCCGCGTCACCTCGATGTCCGGGATCTCGCCGATCGCCGCGAGGATCGTCGCCGGATCCTGGCCGGGCAGATACCGGATGTCGACGGCCATCGTGCAGTGGTCGGGCACCATGTTGAGTGCCTGTCCGCCGATGATCCGCCCGAGGTTGATCGACGGTCGGTCGAACATCGCCGAGGACTCCCGGGCGAACGGCAGCGACTCGATGGTTCGGAACGCGTCGATCGCCTTCAGCACCGCGTTGTCGCCGAGCCACGGCGTCGAGCTGTGGGCAGCCCGCCCGTGAACCTCGATCCGCATCGCGAGCACGCCCTTCGCCTCGATCCCGATGTGCATGTTCGTTGGTTCGCCGGTAATCGCGAAGTTCCCGCCCAGGCCCATCGCCACGGCGGCGTTGCTCGAGCGCTCGTCGATCTCCTCGGACTCCTCGTCCGGGACGCACACGAGCCGCACGCCGACGCGCTCCTGGCGCTCGACGTCCTTGAGCGCGCACATCATCGCCGCGAGGCCGCCCTTCATGTCGTAGGCGCCGCGGCCGATCAGCCGGTCGCCCTCCAGCCGCGGGTGAAACTGCTCCTCGCGCCCCGGCACGACGTCGAGATGACCGTGGAACACGACGCAGGGGTGCGCGTCGTCGATCGGCCCGACCTCGGCGACGAGCACCGGCAGGCCGTTGTGATCGTGATGGCGGACCTCGATGTCCCGTGACTCCAGCCACCCCTTCACGAACCCCGCGGCGGCGACGATCACGTCAGCACGCGACGTGTCATACGAGATCAAACGCTCCGCCAGAATCCGTTCGTCAACCATCTGTGCACCGGGAGGATACGGACCGGAAACCCCTGGTTCGCACCCCGTGAATCGGCCTTAACGACACGAACTCAAACCGTTCGGCCGATGGTGAAAAGCGCATCGGACGGGTCGTCGGATCGACCGGGTCCGGGGACCGGAATATCGCGCCAAATCGTCTCCCCATCAGCGATTCGGGCGACAAACTCCCCCTCAGCGCAACTATCGCGCCCAGATCCACACCACTACCACGGTTTGGCGTTTTTCTCCCCATCAACACCCCACGCCCCAGACTCCTACTCTCACCCCGCACGGGTGGCACACCGCTGCGAATAAAGGGGCAGGACTACCGTGTCAGCGCACTCACGGAACGCAAGGGCGTTCACACGGCAGTCCTGTCCCGGGAAACCCCTAAGCCCCCTCGGCAATCATCAGGAACCGCTCCAGTCGCCGTTTGTCTCTCTCGGCCACCTTCCGCCGCTCCGTGTCATCCCCGGCTGCCTCGATCTCCTTCTCCGCCTGCTGGAGCCGCTCCCGGAGGTCGCTCGCGTCGAGCGAATTCGGCGGATGGGCCTCCTCGACGAGCAGCATCACACGGTTGTTGGCGACCTGCATGTAGCCCTCGGCCTGGGCGAACGACACGACGTCGTTCTCACTCTTGTAGAGGCGCAGCTCGGTGGGATCGAGCATCGCGAGCACCGGCGTGTGGTTGGCCAGCACGCCGATCGATCCCACCGTCGTGCGCGTCGAGACCATCTCGACCTCGTCATTGAAGACCTCCCCTTCCGGGGTGAGGACCTCGACCGGGAACTTCTCGTGCGCCATCAGGACTCGCTATCGGCTGAGCTCTCGCCCGACTCCGAGCCCGACTCCTCCGAACCCGAGTCGGAATCCGCCTTCGAGCTCGAATCGTCGCCCGAGTCCCCGCGAGCCTCCTTGACGACCTCGTCGATCGTGCCCTTCATGAAGAAGGCCCGCTCCGGGAGATCGTCGTGCTTGCCGTCAAGGATCTCCTTGAATCCGCGGATCGACTCCGCGACCGGGACGTACACGCCCGGGGTGCCGGTGAACTGCTCGGCGACGTGGAACGGCTGGGAGAGGAACCGCTCGAGCTTGCGCGCGCGGTTCACGGTCAGGCGGTCCTCGTCGGAGAGCTCGTCGATACCGAGAATCGCGATGATGTCCTGGAGCTCGCGGTAGCGCTGGAGCACCTGCTTGACCTCGTTGGCGACCTCGAAGTGCTCATCGCCGAGGATCTCGCGCTTGAGGATCGTCGAGGTCGAGTCGAGCGGATCGACGGCCGGGTAGATGCCCTTCTCGGCGATCGACCGCGACAGCGTCGTGGTCGCGTTGAGGTGGGCGAACGCCGAGGCCGGCGCCGGGTCGGTGAGGTCGTCCGCGGGGACGTAGATCGCCTGGATCGAGGTGACCGACCCTCGCCGGGTCGAGGTGATCCGCTCCTGGAGCTGACCCATCTCCGACTCGAGCGTGGGCTGGTAGCCCGACCTGCGACGGCATCCGCCCGAGCAGCGCCGAGACCTCGGAGCCGGCCTGGACGAACCGGAAGATGTTGTCGATGAACAGGAGCACGTCCTGCCCCTCGTGATCGCGGAAGTACTCCGCCATCGTCAGGCCGGAAAGGGCGACGCGCATACGGGCGCCCGGCGGCTCGTTCATCTGGCCGAAGACGAGCATCGTCTTGTCGAGGACGCCGGACTCCTTCATCTCCAGGTACAGGTCGTTGCCCTCCCGGGAGCGCTCACCGACGCCGCAGAACGCCGACAGGCCGCCGTGCTCCTGAGCGAGGTTGTGGATCAGCTCCTGGATGATCACGGTCTTGCCGACGCCGGCGCCGCCGAACAGGCCGACCTTGCCGCCCTTGGCGTACGGAGCGAGCAGGTCGACGACCTTGATTCCGGTCTCGAACATCTCGGTCGTCGGCGTGAGCGCCTCGACCGTCGGCGCGGTCCGATGGATCGGCCAGCGCTCGATGTCAGCCGGCATCGGCTCGCCGTGGTCGATCGGCTCGCCGAGCAGGTTGAAGATCCGGCCGAGCGTCTGTACGCCTACGGGCACCGTGATCGGCGCTCCGGTGTCGATCACCTCGGTGCCGCGTGAGAGCCCGTCAGTCGTGTCCATCGCGACCGCGCGGACGCGGTCGTCGCCGAGGTGCTGCTGCACCTCGCACACGAGCCACTCGTTGGCCCCTTCGTCCTGCTGCTCGTCGATCGACTCCTCAGCAAGCGCCGACTGCGGGCGCCGGATCCTGATCGCGTGGTTGATCTCGGGCAGGCGGTCGGGGAACACGGCCTCGATGACGACGCCCTGGATCTCCTCGATCCGCCCGACGTTGCGGTCCTGCTGCTGGTCTCTGGTCTCTGGTTCTGCTGTCGCTGACATATACGTTGGTTCTCCAGTCCGGCCGCGGCGCTCAGGCAGCCCCGGCAGTCTCAAAAAGTCGTTAGCTCAAACCCTCTGCCCCGGCGACGACCTCCATGATCTCCTGAGTGATCTCCGCCTGGCGGGCCCGGTTCATCTCCAGCGTCAAATCGTCGATCAGGCCGGTCGCGTTCTCCGAGGCGTTGCGCATCGCGGTCATCCGCGCTCCGTGCTCGGAGGCGGTCGATTCCAGCAGGGCACGGTAGATCGAGATCTCGACGTAGTCCGGCACGAGGCGCTTGAGGATGTCTTCCGGGTCCGGCTCGTATTCAACGAGCGCCCGCTTCTCAGGTTCGCGGTACTCGGTGCCGTCGTCCTCGTCGCCGGCCTCCTCGCCCTCGTCAAGGATTGAGGCCTGCTGCAGCGGGAGCAGCGTCTCCCGGCGCACGACCTGCGAGATCGCCGAGATGTAGCCGTTGTAGAAGATCTCGACTCGGTCGACCTCGCCGTCGACGTATGCCGCCATCAGCCGCTCGGCGATCGTGCGGGCATCCGAATAGGCGGGCCGGTCGGTGAAGCCGATGAAGCTGTCGACAACCGGCAGGCCGCGGAACGTCAGCGATGACGCCGGCCGGCGACCGGAGGCGAAGAACACCGCCTTGCGGCCCCCCGCGTCGTGCTCGCGTCCCGCAGCGACGCCGCGGCGGACGATGTTCGAGTTGAACGCGCCGGCGAGACCGCGGTCACCGGCCACCAGCAGCAGCCCGACCGTGTTGACCTGATCATGCTCGGCGAGGATCGGCAGCCGGGGGATATCGCCGGCGGCCTCGGCCGCCTGGCGCGTCATGCGACGGATCGCGCTCGCGTACGGCCGCAACTGCTCGATCCGCTGCTCGGCGCGTCGCAGCCGGGCGGCCGCGACCATCTCCATCGCTCCTGTGATCTTCTGGATGTTCTTGACCGAATCGATTCGGTTGCGAACATCCCGCTGCGAGGTTGCCATGGTGGACTGGAGACCGGCCCGCGCGTCAGGCGGGGACGGCCTCTTCCTCCTCTTCCTGACTCTCGCTCGACCGCTCCGAACCGTCGCCGCCCGCTCCGTTGGACGCGCTCGACTGACTCCGAGGCGGCTCGTCGTTGCTGTCGTCCATGGGGTGGCCCTCCTCATCGAGGTCGAACCCGAAATCGCTCGCGTACTCGCCGACGACCTTGTCGAGCCGATCGGTGATCTCGTCACTCCACTCGCCGCCCGCGATCGTCTTCAGCAGCTCGGACTCGCTCCCGCGGACGTAGTCGGTGAGGTCGCGGAGGAACCGCTCGACCTTGTTGATTTCGATCCGATCGAGGTACCCGTTCGTCGCGGCGTAGATCTGGACGACCTGGTCCTCGGCAGGCATCGGCTGGCGCTCGCCCTGGTTGAGCGTCTTGACGAGCCGCTCGCCACGGGCCAGCGTGCGCTGGGTCTCGGGATCGAGCTCGGAACCGAACTGCGAGAACGCCTCGAGCTCGCGGTACTGCGAGAGGTCGAGCTTCAGGCGACCCGCGACCTTGCGCATCGGCGTGATCTGAGCGCTACCGCCGACGCGGGACACCGAGATACCGACGTTGATCGCCGGTCGCACGCCCGAGTTGAACAGCTTCGGCTCGAGGAAGATCTGCCCGTCGGTGATCGAGATGACGTTCGTCGGGATGTACGCCGAGACGTCCCCGGCCTGGGTCTCGATGACCGGCAGTGCCGTCAGCGAGCCTCCGCCGTAGTCGTCGCTCAACTTGACCGCGCGCTCGAGCAGCCGCGAGTGCAGGTAGAACACGTCGCCCGGGTAGGCCTCGCGACCCGGCGGGCGGCGCAGCAGCAGCGACATCTGGCGATATGCGTACGCGTGCTTGGTGAGGTCGTCGTAGATGCAGAGCGCAGCCTTCCCGTCGTAGAGGAAGTGCTCCGCCATCGCGCACCCGGCGTACGGGGCGAGGAACTTGATCGGCGCCGACTCGTCGGCGGCAGCCATGACGATGATCGTGTTCTCCATCGCGCCGGCTTCCTCGAGCTCGTTCGCGAGCGCGACGACCGTCGCCTTGCGCTGCCCGATCGCGACGTACACACAGATCAGGTCGCGTTCCTTGTTGTTGATGATCGTGTCGACCGCGATCGCCGTCTTACCGGTCTGGCGGTCACCGATGATGAGCTCGCGCTGGCCACGGCCGATGGGAATCATCGAGTCGATCGCCTTCAGACCGGTGAGCATCGGCTCCTTCACCGGCTGCCGGGAGATGACGCCGGGAGCCTTGTGCTCGGCCGGGCGCCACACGTTCGTGGCGATTTCGCCCTTGCCGTCCAGGGGGTTGCCGAGCGGATCGACGATCCGTCCGAGCAGCTCCGCGCCGACTGGAATCTCGAGCAGACGCTTCGTCCGGCGCACCGTGTCGCCCTCGGAGATCTTCTCCCACTCGCCGAACAGCACGGCGCCGACGTTGTCGGACTCGAGGTTGAGCGCCAGTCCGGTGACGTCGTTCGGCAGCTCGAGCATCTCGAACGACATGCAGTTCTCAAGGCCGTGGATGCGGCAGATGCCGTCGGCGACCGAGAGCACCGTGCCGACCTCGGTCAGGTCGGCGCTCGAGGTGTCGAGGCCCTCGATCCGGCTCTTCAGGATCGAGGTGATTTCGTCGGGCTTGATTTCCATGAATGTGGCTCCTGTCGGGGCGCCGTTGGGGGGCTAAGCCCCCAACTGGACCTGCTTGCGAAGTTTTTCAAGACTGTTCTTGATCGAGGCATCGAGGATGAAGTTGCCCACCCGGAGGACGATCCCGCCGAGCACATCCGGGTCGACGACTGTCGATAGCTGGATCTCGTTTCCGGTCTGCTCACCGATCCTCTGACCGATGCTCTGGACGGTCTGCTCGTCGAGGGGCACGGCGCTCGTCACCTCAACCGGCAACAGCCGGTTGACCGAGTCCCACATCTCCTCGTAGCGGTTACGGATCCGGAAGATCACCGGCATCCGGTGCCGCTCGATGAGCGCCTCCAGGAAGTTCATGACGATCGGATCCGCGCCCGACAGCATGCCGTGCAGGCCCTGCTTCTTCTCCTCTCCGGAGAAGTACGGCGAGAAGAAGAAGACGGCCAGCTGGCGGTTGTCGTTCAGGGCGTCCGCAACCTGGCCGAGCTCCTCACGCGCGACGTCGAGCTTGTCGTGCTCGCGCGCGACCTCGAACAGTGATCGGGCGTAGACCTCGGCAATCTCTTCCACGTCAGGTCCCTCAGTTCTCGCTTCCCGACCCGGCGAGCGCGCTGAAGTCGAGCTCGCTCAGCGCCTCTTCGACGAGCCGACGCTGATCGTCCTCGGTCAGCGTCTTGCGCGTCACGCGCTCGGTGGCCATTACGGTCAGGTCCGCGACCTCGCGGCGGATCTCCGAGATCGCACGCTTGGTCTCCGCCTCGATGTCCCTGCGCGTCTGCTCGAGCAGCTGTTCGCGCCGGGCTCTCGCCTCCTCGAGCGACTCGTGCTCGCGCGCCTCGGCCGCCTTGCGAGCGCGCGCGAGGATGTCCTCGGCCTGCTGACGAGACTCCTTGAGCCGCTCGCGGTACTCCTGGAGCAGCTTGTCCGCCTCGGTGCGCGTGCGCTCGGCGTGCTCGATCGACTCTTCGATCGCGTGCTGACGACGGTCGAGCGCCTCGGTGATGCGCGGGAACGCGAGCCGCCACAGGATGACCATTGACAGAACGAACAGGAGCAGCGTCCAGATCATCAGCCCAACGTTGGGCGAGATCAGGAACGAGCCGCTGGAAGCAGTAACAGGCATCGGACTACTTCAGGACCCAGGACAACAGGCCCGCGACGAGTCCGTAGAAGAAACACGCCTCGGTAAGAGCGAAGCCGAGCCACTGAATGCTCGTGATCTCGTCCCGCATCTCGGGCTGGCGGGTGACCGCCTCGATCACCTTGCCGAAGATGATTCCAATACCGACACCGGCGCCGACGGCACCAAGTCCGCCGCCGATCCCGATTCCCAGGCCGGCGCTGACGCCGGCGGCAATGTGGAAGATTGGCAAAAACACTTTCGAACTCCTTTGTGGGTCAGTGATGAGAGACGGCGCCACCGAGATAGATCGCGGTGAGGGTGGCGAAGATGAACGCTTGCAGCGTGGCCACAAGCCCAAGCTCGAACAGGTACAGCGCGATCCCGGCCGGCAGCGTGAACCAGCCGAGCCAGCTCGCGCCGATGATCACGGCCAGGCCGCCGGCCATGAACAGGATGATCATGTGGCCGGCGAGGATGTTCGCGAACAGTCGGACGGTGAGCGAGATCAGCCGCATGAACGTCGAGATGATCTCGAGCGGCGCGATCAGGAACAAGATCGGCCCATGCACGCCCGCGGGGATGAGGCTCTTCACGTAGCCGATCGGCCCGTGTGCCCGCACGCCCTCGAAGTTGAACGCGAGGAAGGTCACGATCGCGAGCACGAGTGGCACCGACACGTTCGCGGTCGACGCGTACAGCGCGAATGACGGGATGTGCGCTCCGAAGAGGTTGAACTTCTCTTCGGTGTTCGTCGGGAGCGGCAGGTAGCCGATCAGGTTCGAGTACCAGATGAACAGGAACAGCGCACCGATGAACGGGAACCAGCGGGCTGCCATCCTGTCGTCCATGTTGCCGCGCGTGATGTTGTCCCGCATCAGGCTGTAGAGCACCTCGACCGCGGTCTGGATCCGGTTCGGCCGCGTGTGCATCCGGCGAGCGATCCACACCATCGTCACGACGGTGAGCACCGAGGCGATGAACAGGTACAGGACGGCACGGTTGATGCTGAACACGCCGAGATGGACCCAGTTGGTGAGCCTGAACTCGTTCTGGGGCTGGAACTCGTTGTTCTTGTGCGTGGTGATGCCAAAGATCACCATCAACAGGATCAGCCCGATGGCGTAGAAGCCGAACAGTCCCCACAGGACCTTGCGCGTATTGCTCATCTCGAACCCGGGCGGTTGACGAACGACAGAAACAGGCTGACGGTGTACGCGAACACGATCACGAGCAGCGCCGTGAGGCCGGCGTCCTGGCCGGAGGCCTTGCGGACCAGGATCACCGTGATGGCGAGCGCGAACAGGCGGCCGAGCAGGTACCCGAGCCGAATCGAGATCTGCTGGTTGGCGGGTGCGTTGCGCGCGACCCGCTCGACGAGCTCACCGACCACCCGGAGGGCGATCCACACGCCGGCGCCGGCGCCGTAGCCAGGCGCGGACACGCCGATGAGCAGCATGATCGGCGCCGCCGCGACGAGCAGCACGACATCGAAGTACCGCAGGAGCACGGAACTGGTCGGTCTCGGTTCAGAGTCCACGGAAGCGGTTAGCGACAACGCGAATCCCCACGAAGAAACCGACGAGGAACCCGACGAGCAGCAGCGGGACGAGCGCACCGATCAGCGCGCCGATCGCAGCTCCCACGCCCGCGCACATGAGGTTCACGGACAGCAGCAACGCGCCCGCGCCGGCCGCATCCCGGCCGGTGAGAGGGGGACGGTTGTTCGTCATGGTGTCGGGATGCGCTGTTCAAGCTGTTTGGCACGGGGTCGGAGGACCGGTAACGGTACCGGCGGCATTTCACGGGCGTCCTGCGTGAACTACCCGCCCGAGGGCTGTGCCGACCTCGAGGAATCAAAGGCCGGCGGGGCACCGCGGGTTAACGGCAGGTTAGCGGGTTTGTGGCGTGCGGGCGGACCCGATCTTCGGCTTCCACAGCTGCCCTTCGGCCCACAGCGCGGCGATTCCCGCGCGCGGGAGACCGAGGGCCCCCTCGTAGACGAGATAGCGCGGCTCCCACCGCGGAAAGAACTTCGCGTTGAAGCGGTACAGGCTCTCGATCTGGAAGAACGGATTGCCGAGCGCGACGAGCTTTCCGAGCACTCGCTCGCGCCGCTTCTCCGGGCTGTGCATCCACTTCGCAAACGCGGCGAAGTTGAGGCTCATCTCCTCGAGCCCACGCTCGCGGAGGAGGTCGACCGCCGTCGCGACGAGGAACTCGGTGAGGCCGTTGGGCGTCCCCGGGTCGCGGCGCATGAACGACAGCGACACGGTCGGGCGGCCGAACACCGGCACGAAGTGAAGGACGCCGCGGATGCGATGCTCGTCGTCCCGCGCGAGCACGACCAGCGTCTCGCTGCAGCGCCGACTGCGGATCGAGTCCATCGCCATCGAGAAACCGCGCTCCGGCGCGCCTTCGCGGCCTCGCTCGAGCACGGTCTCGATCTCCTCCATCGTCGCCGCGTCCAGCGCGCCCACCTTGTGGAGCTCGGTCGTGAACCCGGCCTTTGTCAGGCGCGTGACCGACTGGCGGACCTTCCGGATCGGGCGGCCCTCGAGCGTGAACTTGTTCAGGTCCACGATCGCCTCGTCGCCGAGGTAGATCGAGCGCAGCCCGAGCCGCTCGTAGAGCGGGCACATGCGCTCGCTGGCGCCGACCGCGCCGAGCCGCAGACCCCGGACTTCGGCGAACGCCTGAAGCTCGCTGAGCAATGCCGGGAAGGTGTGCTCCGGACCGACCGGATCGCCGGAGAGCAGGAGCACCCCGTTCTCGATCCGGTAACCGACGAATGCGCGCCGATCCTCGCTGAAGAAGTACTGCTTGTCGGCGCGGAGCTTGAAGAACGACAGCGTGTCCGTGCCGTAGCGGTGGACGAGCTCGGCGGCGGCGGCGCGCGCGTCGGGACCCGGGAGTCCGCGCGGCGCGGCGAGGGGGCGGAACACGACGTAACCGATCGCCAGCAGCGTGCCGGCGACAACCGCGCGGCCGGCGAGATGGTGATGCGCGGAGCGCGCGAGCTCGACGCCAATGAATCCCGTCAGCGTCAGCAGGGGCACCCGCCAGAGCGCCGAGCGCAGTGTGATCGGCTCATGGCGCACGCGGAACGCCGACCCGCCGGCGAGCAGCACCAGCGCCGTCCCCCACGTGACCGCAGTTTCCTCAAAGTCCAGGCCCTTGAGCAGGTCGAACAGGCCGAGCGCGAGCATCAGGCCGATCGCGACCTGCCACGCCCGGCGGCGGCGTTTGAGCAGGTAGGGAGCGACGAGCAGCAGCGCGAGCCCGGCGGGGAGCGCGAGCGCGTGGAACAGGCGCATCGTCTGGACCGGCTCGACCTGGAGCAGCAGATGGCCACGCCAGCGGATGTTCGGGGTCAGCGCCGAGCCGACATTGACGATGCCGACGAAGGCCGCAGCGAGCGCAGCCAGGCGGGGCAACCAGCGTGAGAGACGGGGATGGGTCAAGCTCGTATGGACGTGGTGATCTTGGAGCGTCGGGCTGTGACGGCGTCGGAAGCCGATCCACTGGCTTCTGGTGCGCCGTAACCGACGGCTCAACCCTACGTACCGCGCCGGTCGCCGTTGGTTACGGCGTTATGTCCCGTTCTCCTGCCGGTGAGGCTTCGAGTTCCTTCAGCCGCCGCTTGACGAGCTTGCGCTTCTCGGTCAGCTCCCGCTCCAGCTGCTCGAGCTCGCTGCGACGGTTGCGCACAAGCTCGAGCTGGGTGCAGATGTGACCGAGCGACTGAGTCAGGATCCCGTGCTGGGCGCCGGGGTCCTCGGTCTCCTGATATGCCCGCCGGAGCTCGGCCCGGGCCGTCTCCGCCTCGAGCAGCGTCTTGAGCTGCTCGAGCGAGAGCCCGAGGAGATCCCGCAGCCGGCGCACCTCGTTGATCCGCTCGACGTCAGCCTCGGTGTACACGCGGTGCTTGCCCTGCGTGCGCCCGGTCTCACCGGGCAGCAGGCCGATCTCCTCGTAGTAACGGATCGTGCGCGGCGTCGTCCCGGTGAGCTCGGCGACCTCACCGATCCGCAGCTGCCGCTCGGCCGTCGCACTCATGACGCCGCCACCTCAGGGGTGTGAGCGCCGGCCGCAGCCGACTGGCCGCTGTGCTTCGGTCGCGCGGCGGCGACGAACGCGCCGATGAACGAGATGATCGCGAGCGTCCACAGCGCGGTGTGCATGTTCGAGATGAACGGCGTCAGCTGCGTGTTGGAGATGTGGTCGGCGAGTCCGGAGAAGACCTTGAACAGGACCGTCTTCGGGACCGACGAGGTGACGACCGCGAGCACGAACGCGATCGACAGGACCGCACCGGTGTTCTGGACGAGCACCCGCGCGCCGGCCGCGATGCCGCGGCGGTGCGGCGCGACCGTGCCCATCATCGCGGCGGTGTTCGGCGAGTTGAACATGCCACTCCCGAGCCCGACGATGAACATGTAGATGCCGCTCGCCCAGTACGTCGTATCGCGCCCGAGCGTCGTCATCAGCGCCAGCCCGACCCCGGTGACGATCATGCCGGCGACGGCCATTCCACGCGAGCCGCGGCGGTCGGCCCAGATACCGGCGAGCGGCGAGGCAATGAGCATCCCGATCGCGAGCGGCGCGAGCTTGACGCCGGCCAGGATCGGCGAGTCGCCCTGGACGCCCTGGAAGTAGAAGACGAACACGAACATCAGCGCAAATCGCGCGAGTCCGTTGATGAACGCGGCGGCCGCGGCGGCGGAGAACAGCCGGTTACGGAAGATCGTGAGGTCGAGCATCGGCGCCTTGTGGTGGCGCTCGATCAGCACGAACAGCGGCAGGAACACGGCCGCGGCGATCAGCCCGGCGATGACGACCGGCGAGCTCCATCCTGAGATGCCGCCCTTGGAGATGCCGAGGACCAGCCCGGTGAGGCCGATGAGAAACGTCACGGTGCCGAGGAAGTCGAACTGCCTGTCCTCCGACCGGCCCGTGATCTCGTGGAGCACGAGCCATGCCCACAGACAGCCGAGGAGCGCGAACGGCACGTTGAACCAGAACACCCAGTGCCAGGAGATGGCGACGAGCGCGCCCCCGAGCACCGGGCCGATGACGAGGCCGACGGCGGCGACCATCGTGTTCGTCCCCATCGCCAGGCCGAGCTGCTCACGCGGGAACGAATCGGTGACGATCGCGGCGGCGTTCGCGAACAGGAACGCGCCACCGATGCCCTGGAGGATCCGCCACAGGATGAGCTGCGTCCCGCTCCCCGCGAACCCGGCACCGAACGACGCGACCGCGAACAGCACGAAGCCGCCGATGTAGGCGTTCTTGCGCCCGAACTGGTCGGATAGCCGGCCTGCGCTGAGCACGAGCACGGTCGAGGCGATCATGTAGACGAGGATCACCCAGACGAGCTCGAGCAGGCTCGTGTGGAGGCTGCGCTCGAGGTCGGGCAGGGCGATGATGAGGGTCCCCGAGTTGATCGTCGCCAGCAGCATCCCCAGGCTCGTGCACGACAGAGCCCACCACTTGTAGTGATCGTGCTCGTGGTGGACGCCGAGCCGACGACGTTGTCGATCGGACTCGTTCGCGGGGGGCGCTTGGATCGTTGTCAACGGAAACCTCTGGGTTGCAAACTGAAGCTTACGTAAACGTAAGGTAGCAGGTCAACTGTATACACCTGCCTCATTACTCGAATGCCGCGACCGTGGCGAGGATCACGTAGGCCGCGATCAGCGCGGACCCCTCGAATCTGCCCGCCTCGCCGTCGCCGGTGATCTGCCAGACGATGATCGCCGTGCCGAACAGCGCGGCGATGTACACGGGTGCGAGCGCGAATGTGAGCGTCGTCGCCGTCAGCAGCGACACGAGCACGAGCAGCGGATACAGAAACGCGGCGATCTGCGCCACCGAGTTCTTGACAACGGAGATCGCGAGCTCGGACTTGCCCTTGATCGCGAGCACGATCCCGGCGACATTCTCGACCGCGTTACCGGCGATCGCGACGATCACGAGCCCGGCGAACGCCTCGCTGATGTGGAGCTGATCGATCGTCGGCTGCAGCGCGTGGACGAACCAGTCGGACACGAAGGCTGACGCCGCGCCGGCGACGCCGAGCAGAATCACGCTCGTCGCGATCGGGACGCCCGGGGACGCGTCCGACTCCTCCTCCCCCCTCTTCCGGCCGCCGATCGGAGCGGAGGTACTCGAGCAGCCACACGGCGTAGACGAGCAGCAGTGCGACCGCCCCGATGATCGAGATCGTCTTGGCGTGGCGGGCCGCGACGTCGTGCGACGAGTGCGCGACGCCGAGCAGCACGATGATGAAGCTCGAGACGAGCAGCAGCGTCGCGGTGTCGTTCGGAAGGCGCCGACCGAACCGCATCACGCCGTCCTTCGACTTCCATGCGCCGGCGACGATCACGAGCCCGAGGACAAGCAGCGCGTTGACGAGGATCGAGCCGATGATCGCCGTCTCGGCGACGACGAGCTGCCCGGCGTTGAGCGCGAAGATGACGACGAAGAACTCCGGGAGGTTGCCGAGCGTCGACTGCAGCACGCCCGTGGCCGCGGGCCCGAAGCTCCGTCCCACCTGCTCGGTGGCGAAGGACACGATCCAGGCGAGGCCGGCGAGCGCGATCGCGGCGACGACGAATGCCAGGATCGCGGAGACGCCGCTCGCGTAGCGAAGGACGCCGGCGAGCACCGTGGCGACGGCGATCCCGGCGATCGTGATGAGGGTACGAGTGCTCAGTCCGCGCACGGTGCCGACTCACCGACCCGTCATGACGGTGTCGTCGTC
The DNA here is from genome assembly GCA_963813265.1 of uncultured Solirubrobacterales bacterium. GTDB lineage: Bacteria > Actinomycetota > Thermoleophilia > Solirubrobacterales > Solirubrobacteraceae > Palsa-465. The sequence goes on from CAWEYQ010000001.1 coordinate 78,541, forward strand.
TGAGTACGCGGGCGAGCAGCAGCACAGCAGGACGAGCGGCACGTCGCTGTCGTTGAACAGCTTGTGCGGCGTCCCGGGTGGGATCACGACGCAGTCGCCGGCCCGGATCTCCGATTCGTCATCCCCCAGGCGCATCCGTCCGCTGCCGGCGACGAAGTAGTACAGCTCCTCGCTGAGCGGGTGATAGTGCTCAGCCGTCTCGCCGTGCGGCGGCAGGGTCGCCTCGGCGAGGCTCTGGTTGCGGGCTGGGGTCCAGGCCGGGCCCGCCAACTCCCGGATCTGGCTGCCGTCGAGTGTGGTGAACGACGTCAGGTCGTCGAGGTGTGCCTTCTCCATCCGGGGGACTATCCCATTTCCCGACCCGGTCGAACTCACCCGTTTCCCAATCTCGCCGCACCGCCTCGTCGATCTGGAACTCGGTCGTGTCCGGATCGAGCCCCCGCATGTGCGCCGCCGTGTGGTGACGGAACTTGAGGATCTCGAGTACGTACACGAGGTAGATGCTGGCGGCGACGGCGAGCAGCGCGATCGCCCCCATCACGAGCGCCCAGCCGAGGTGATAGCCGCCGTGGTGATCGGAGTACGGGATGAACCGAAGCGCGATCGCGACCCCGGCGAGCATCAGCGTCCACCCGTACAGGTACGCCACGGTGCGGCGCGGGCTGAACCCGATCCGCGCCATCCGGTGGTGAAAGTGGTTCGCGTCGGCGTTCCACGGCGCCCGCCGGTACTTGATTCGCTTCGCGACGACGAACCCCGTATCGAGGAACGGCACCGCGAGGATCACCAGCGGCGCGACGAGGGCGACGACCGCGTTCGTCTTCAGCGAGCCGAGCACGGTGACGATCCCGAGCAGGTAGCCGAGCAGGTTCGCGCCGGCGTCGCCCATGAAGACGCTCGCCGGGTAGAAGTTGTGAAACAGGAATCCGAGCGACGCGCCGGCCGTGATCGCGGCGAGGATCGCCGCGTTGTTGACCCCGAGGTCGAACGCGATCACCGTGAACGCGATCCCGACGATCGTGCACAGACCCGCCGCGAGTCCGTCGACCCCGTCGGAGAAGTTGACGATGTTCATCAGCGCGACGAGCCAGATCACCGTCAGCACCCCGCCCGTGCTCGGGAACTGGAGGGCTCCGAGGAACGGGAGCGTCACGTCCTTGACGATCGCGCCGGCCTGGACCGCGATGATCGCGGCGCCGATCTGACCGAGCAGCTTGAGCGCCGGCGGCAGGTCGATCCAGTCGTCGATCGCGCCGACGAGCGTGATCGCGCCCGCGCCCGCGATGACTCCCCACGTGTCGACGGTGCCGCCCGGTCCCGGCCGACCATGCGCGACGTGCTGCAGGATGATCTGGTCCGGAAGCCAGATCGCGGCGGCGACGACCACCCCGGCGAGGATCGCCAAGCCCCCGAGCAGCGGCGTCTCCGTGACGGCAAGCCCCCGCTCGTTCGGCTTGGCCGTCGCTCTGATCTTCCAGGCGAACCGGGCCGCGATGGGCGTCAGCAGCAGCGCGACGGCCGTCGCGACGAGAAAGGCATACACGGCGTCCGAGTAGCGCATTGGCGTCGTCGTAGGATGGCAGCCGGGCTGACCCTCTGGAAACTTACGCCGCCCGTGCCCGCGTTCCTGCGAGCGCGAGCGCGAGCGCCTGAGCGATGGCGGCGATGACGCGGTAGGGCTCGTCTGTGAGTTGGAGCCAGGTGATGCGGATGACGGTGTAGCCGGCGGCGGTGAGGATCTGGTCTCTCCGTCGGTCCTCCTCGAACGCCTGGCGAGAGGAGTGGAACTGAAATCCGTCGACCTCGACGATGAGCTTGTGCTGCGGCCAGTGGAGATCGACCTTGAGCCCCTCGACGTACTGGTTGAGGCGTGGACGGGGAAGACCGGCCTTGAGGATGAGGGGGTAGGCGATCCGTTCGGCGACGGACTGGGTGTGCAGGAGCAGGGCGGGGTCGTCGTTCATGCGGGCCCTGAGGCGGGCGGCGCCGGGATGGTTAGCCGGCGCGCGGTCCAGCGCGTCGGTGAGCTGCTCGTCGTTCATCAGCCGGCGGGCGACCGACTCGCCTGTCGCATGCTCGAGTTCGCGGCTGGCGACCTCGGTGGCGAAGTCGATCACCGTTCTGGCGGGGCTCGTGACGCGCAGGCCAGATCGTTCCCGTCGGTCTTTGGCATCGAGCGGCGAGATGAGGTGGATGCGGACGCCGTCACGCGGGCGGGCGGAGGTCGCGATCACCGAGACATCGACCACGCCATCGCTCGGCGGGTCGCACAGTTCCCACAGTGCCGCGGCGGTGCGGTGACTGAGCACGCCTCGCTTCCCGACGGCGAGCAACGCTGCGGCTGCATCGGCGAGCGGCAAGAGTCCCGGATCGCCGAGGATCAGCACCCCGCGATGGCGACGATGCCATTCACCACGCCGCACCCGCGTCTTGATCTCCGACGGGGTCCATCCCATCGCGATCAGTTGATCGGGCCGCGCTGCGCCGTGCTGACCCCGACTCAGGCGGATCGTCCGGGCTGCCCGATCCTGATCAACCGCCATAACGCACGACAGCGCTCCCCATTCGACCAAAACGCATGTGAGCGGCGGCGTTTTCGCCAGCTTTCTTGCGTTTCGGCGGATGTTTCGCCCAAACGCACGACATCGCCGAGATCCGGCTCCGCCGTCGTGCGTTTTGGCCATTCCCGTCCGGCTTCCATGCGTTATGTCCGCGGCCGCCGCGCTTCGACGCTTCTTGGTGATTCTCGGACCAGGACATGCCCCCAGGATGCACGCCCACGCCCCGCCGATCCACCCTTCACAGCGCCTTTTTGCAGAGATGACACAGACCTGGAACACCGCCGGCACAAACGGCGCGGGTCCGCAGGCGATCGGAGCGCTAGGCGATCGGAGCGCTAGGCGATCGGACGCGCATAGGCGATCGCGGCGACGCGCTCGATCGAACAGATCCCGGGAGGCGGAGACGACGCTGCGTCGGTCCGATGCTGATCCCGACGACCTTGCCCCGAGCGCGGCGCCGCGTCGTTTCCGCATCTGAGGCTCCTTCATCGCGATGTCATCGGCCCGCCACCGCCGGCTCAGGCGATGACGGCTTCGGTCCGCAGCCCCGCGTACAGCGGGTAGCGATCCGCGATCGCGGCGACGTGCTCGAACAGATCCCCGCGCCGCGCATCGAACTCGGCGTCCGACAGCGTCAGCGACTCGACGATGATCCCACCGACCTCGGTGAAGTCATCGACGCCGAGACCCCGGGTGGCAAGCGCGGGCGTGCCGATCCGCAGCCCCGACGAGACAGCCGGCGGCCGCGGATCGAACGGGACGGCGTTCCGGTTGACGGTGATCCCGACGGTATGGAGCCGATCCTCGGCCTGCTGGCCATCCAGCGTCGACTCACGCAGGTCGCAGAGGACGAGGTGCACGTCGGTCCCACCGGTCAGCACGCTCACGCCATGGCCCGCGGAGAGGAGCGCGTCGGCGACCGCCCGGGCGCCGTCCAGCGTCCGCTGCTGGCGCTCGCGGAAGGCTTCGGACTGCGCAATCCGCAGCGCGACGGCCTTGCCCGCGATCACGTGCTCGAGCGGGCCACCCTGTTGGCCCGGGAACACGGCCGAGTTGATCTTCTTGGCGTACTCCTCGCGGCACAGGATCATCCCCGCGCGCGGACCGCCAATCGTCTTGTGGATCGTGGTCGTGACGACATCGGCGTAGGGCACCGGCGAGGGGTGCAGGCCGGCCGCGACGAGCCCGGCGAAGTGGGCCATGTCGACCATCAGGTAGGCGCCGACGGCGTCGGCGATCGCCCGGAATCGCTCGAAGTCCAGGAACCGCGGGTACGCGGACCACCCGGCGAGGATCATCTTCGGCTTGCGCTCGTGGGCGATCCGCTCGACCTCGTCCATGTTGATCAGGCTCGTCTCGCGCTCGACCTGGTAGGGCGCGATGTCGTACAACCGGCCGGAGACGTTGATCTTCATCCCGTGCGTAAGGTGACCGCCGTGGGCGAGCTCGAGCCCCATCAGCGTGTCGCCGGGCTGGAGCAGCGCGTGATAGACGGCGGTGTTCGCCTGCGCGCCTGAATGGGGCTGGACGTTCGCGTGCTCGGCGCCGAACAGCGCCTTCGCCCGGTCGATCGCGAGCTGCTCGGCAACGTCGACGTACTCGCAGCCGCCGTAATAGCGCTTGCCGGGGTAGCCCTCGGCGTACTTGTTCGTCAGGACGGAGCCCTGGCACTCGAGCACCGAGACGGGCACGAAGTTCTCGGAGGCGATCATCTCGAGGGTCCGCTGCTGGCGCTCGAGCTCGAGCGCCAGGATCTCCGCGATCTCGGGGTCGACCTCGGCGAGGGGACGGTTGAAGAAGTCGTTTGGAAGCTCTACGTTCACGCCTGCGACCTTATCAGTGGCAGGTCGGGAAAAACTGGACAGACAGGGGGCGGGGAACCGTGGCGAGCGACGGCATCTTCGAGGTGAAGGACGAGACGGCAACGTGGCATCGGCTCCAGCCGGTCAGGGCCCGCTGGCCGTGGATCACGGGCGGACTCGTGCTCCAGCTCGCCGGGGTCGCGGCGCCGGCCGCGTACGTCATCTCCAAAGCCCACCACGAGGACGTCACCGGTCAGATCTCGAAGGCGACACTGACGCTCGCCTGGCGCCAGGCGGTCCACTCGCACGCCGGGCTCGCGCTGATGATCGCCGGCGCGGCGCTGTTCGTGGTCGGGTCGATGCTCCTCGCCCGGCCGTTCGTCAAGAGCTACCTGACGCTGTTCGTCGCGATCCCGCTCGCCGCCCTCGCCGGTGTGCTGGTCCTCGGCGCGGCCGCGCTCATCATCGCACTGCTGTTCGCCATCCTCAGCGGCGGCGACTTCATCGACTTCGGCAGCGGCAGCGGCGGCGGCGGGTCCGGCAGCACCAAGAAGAAGAAGCAGGACCGCGAAGCGATCGTGGGCTAATTGCCCAGCGCCGCCGCGACGGCGTCCGCCGCGACGGCACCCTGCCGCACAATCGACCACGCCCCCTCGTCCTCGTACCCGCGCAGGTCGATCACCGTCGACGGCGTCCCGGGCAGCTCTCCGCCGTCAAGCAGCAGATCGGCGGCGGTACGGATGGACTGCATTACGTCGGCCAGCCGGCGGACGTCGGCCTCCCCGGCCTGGTTCGCGCTCGTCTGCAGAATCGGCCACTTGACATCGGCCAGCAATGGGACGACCGGCACCCGCAGCCCGAGTGTCCAGGGGTCCTCCCCACACGCGAGCGGGAACCGCTCCGCCGGGTTGGGCAGCAGCAGCGAAACCTCGCCGGGAAGCAGCGCGACGAGCGCCGCCCGCGTCCGCTCCCCGAGTTCCGGCAGCGCGTCAAGCGCCAGCGACACGTCGAAGAACATCACGGCGGAGGGCTTCGAAAGCTGCCTGCGCTTGAGCCGGTAGAGCCGCTCGACCGCGATCCGGTTGCTCGGATCGCAGGCCAGCCCGTACACCGTGTCGGCCGGGAACACGGCGACGCCCCCCACCGACAGGCAGCGCTCAAACAGCGCGGAGGAGTTGTCCGGGGCGTCCGGGGCGTCCGGGGCGCGGACGCTCATCGGGCGCCGACGATCACACGCTCGTGGCCGGCGAGGTCACGGAGCCGCTCGACGCGGGTGAACCCAGCTCCTTTCACGAGGGCCTCGACGGCGTCGGCCTGGTCGAACCCGATCTCGAGCGCCACGAACGGGACGCCGTCGAGCATCGCCACGAGCCTCCGGATGACATCGAGCCCGTCGGCGCCCGCGAACAGCGCGCCGGTCGGCTCGTATCGCGTGATCTCCGGCGCGAGCGCGACGCCGTCGGCAACGTACGGCAGGTTGGCCAGGATCGCATCACACGGCTGACCGCCGAGCAGATCGCCGACAGCAAAGGCGACGTCGAGCCCCAACACGGCCGCGTTCTCCCGGGCAACCGCAACCGCGTCCGCCGACACGTCGACGCCGAGCACGTCGAGGTCCCCTCGCTCGTCCTTCAAGGCGAGCGCGACGGCACCGCTTCCGGTCCCGATATCGACCACCCGCGCACCCGCGGGCAGCGACAACCCGGCCTCGACGAGCAATTCTGTCTCCGGACGCGGGATCAGTACCCGCCGGTCGACCCGCAGCGAGATGTGGCGAAACCCCTTCACCCCGAGGATGTAGGCGACCGGCTCGCGCCGCGCCCGCCGGGCGACCAACGCGCGGAAGCGAGCCGACGGTTCCGCCTCCACCGGCGAGCCTGCATCAAGCACGAGCCGCGCCCGGTCGACGCCCAACGCCTCGGCGAGCAACAGCTCGGCGTCGAGTCGAGGCGTGTCGCACCCCGCGGCTGACAGCTCCCCGGTCGCCGCCGTGATCGCCTCCCGGACGGTCACCGAGGCGGGCGCCGTCGCGGCGTCAGGCAACCGCCTTCTCCTCGAGCCGCCGACGCTTCTCGTCGTCCTGGAGCGCCGATGTCAGCTCGTCAAGCTCCCCGAGCAGGATCTCATCGAGGTTGTGGACGAGCAGGTTGATCCGGTGGTCCTTGACCCGCCGCTCCTGGAAGTTGTACGTCCGGATCTTCTCCGCGCGCTCACCGGTGCCGACCTGCGCCTGCCGCGAGGCGGCGAGCTCGGCCTGCTGCTCGGCGAGGGCCCGCTCGTACAGCCGCGCGCGCAGCACGCGCATGGCTCGCTCGCGGTTCTGCAGCTGGGACTTCTCGTCCTGCATCGAGACGACGATCCCGGACGGCTTGTGGGTGATCCGAACCGCCGAGTCGGTCGTGTTGACCGACTGACCGCCCGGTCCAGAGCTGCGGTACACGTCGATCTGGAGATCGTTCTGATCGATGTCGACCTCGACGTCGTCGGCCTCGGGCAGCACCGCCACGGTTGCCGTCGAGGTGTGGATCCGGCCCTGCGACTCGGTCTCGGGAACGCGCTGGACGCGGTGTGTCCCCCCTTCGAACTTGAACACGGAGTACGCGCCGTCGCCCTTGACCGAGAACGTGTACGTGCCCTCGCCGATCGACAGCGGCTCGACCGAGAACCCGCGCCGCTCCGCGTACCGGGTGAACATCCGGTACAGGTCGCCCGCCCACAGGCCGGCCTCGTCGCCGCCGGCGCCGGGACGGATCTCGACGATCACGTTCTTGTCGTCGTTGGGGTCGCGCTCGACCATCGCCAGGCGGATCTCCTCCTCGAGCGTGCCGAGACGCTCCCGCGAGCTCTCCATCAGCGCCCGCAGCTCCGCGTCGTCGGCGCCCTCGTCGAGCAACTCCTTCGCGCCCGCATAGTCGTCGGCCGCGTGGCGGTACTCGATGGCGAGCTTCGCCGCGGGCTCGAGCTCACGGTAGGCGCGGCTCGCGGCCGTGAAGCGCTCACGGTCGCCGATCACCTCGGGATCCGACAGCTCGCCTTCAAGCCCACCGAAGCGCGACTCGATCTGGGTCACGAGGTCGTCAATCATTGATAGAGGAGTGTAGGAGTCGGGACCATGCGCACCGGGGCGCGCAAGATGGCGCTCTACGCGACGACTTCGACGCCGACCATGTCCTCGGCGGTCGCCTCGCCGGGCGTCTCCACCGCGAGCACGGCCTGGAGCGAGGCGATCGACACCGCGAGCTGATCGAGATCCGGCTCGCGCGTCGTCAACTTCTGCAGCTGCATCCCCGGCCACATGATCATCTGGACCCACCGCTTGCGCCGGTTGCGCCCGGCCCACTTGATCACCTCGAAGGACAGGCCTGCGATCAACGGCACGCCGAGGATCCGGGTGAGCACGAGCAGCCACCAGGCGGGCAGGCCGATCGGCGCGAAGACGAAGATCGCCATGATCATCACGATCAGCAGGAAGCTCGTTCCGCAGCGCGGGTGCAGGCGGGAGTACAGCTTCGCCCGCTCGGGCGTCAGCTCGTCCTCAGCCTCGTAACACGAGATCACCTTGTGCTCGGCGCCGTGGTACTCGAACACCCGCCGCAGGTCCCGCAGCCGGGAGAGCAGGTAGAGGTAGCCGAGGAAGATCGCGGTGCGGAGCACACCCTCGACGAGCCAGAACAACAGAGAGGAGCCGAGCTGGTGCTTGATCAGGCTCGTCAGCCCGACCGGGACAACGAAGAACAGCCCGACGGCGAATAGCAGCGCGACGATCACGGTCCCCGCCCAGGCGCCGCCGGAGATCTCCTGCTCCTCCTCGGGGAGCTGCGCGTTCGCTGAGATCCCGAGCGCCTTCAGCCCGATGCCCAGCGACTCGGCGAGCGCGACGACGCCGCGGATCACCGGCCAGCGGTAGACGCGCCGACGCTTCATCAAGGACTTCAGCGGGAATGTCTTGACGTCGATCGGGCCGAGCGTTCCCTCGGGGCTGCCCTCGGGCGCTGGCTTGCGCACGGCGACCGCCCAGGTCGACACCCCGCGCATCATTACCCCCTCGAGGACCGCCTGGCCCCCGAGTGGGGCGTCGCGCGAGGCGGTCAGGCGCCCCTCCCTAACCCCCTCGCTCACGACGGCAGGCCTTGCCTAGGCGCTCTGCGCCGGACGGCCGCTGCGGCGGCCCTTCGCCACGCGACGCTGGAACCGCTCGACCCGACCACCGGTGTCGACAAGCTTCTGCCGGCCGGTATAGAACGGATGACAGGCGGAGCAAATCTCGACATGGATGTCGGACTTCGTGGAGCGCGTCGTGAACTCGTTGCCGCAGGTGCAGCGGACGTGTGCCTCTACGTATTCAGGATGGATCTCGGTCTTCATCGTGATACTGAGTCTAGCGGCGCGCGACCGTCGCCTGGCAGGGCCGGCAGGCCGTCACGCGTGGCCGCTCGCGCTCGAGCAATCGACGGTCTTCGTGTTGTTCGTCCGGTCAAAGTCGTCGACGACCCCATCCGGATCGACCGTGATCGTCTTTGTCGCGCTCGTGCTGCACGCCGGCCCCTCGAACGAGGCCGTCGTTGTCCCGTGTGACGCGAGCACCTTGATGGCCTTGTACTTGGACGCCGAGCCGTTCCCGGCCGTGAACTGAACGCGGAACCGCCGCGCCGCAGTGGCCCCGCGATTGGCGATCGTCGCGACGTACTCGTTGAGCTTCGGGTGACCGTTGACGGGTAGGACGTCGATCGACTTCACGAGCAGATCCGGCCGCAGTTCGGGCTGATTGCAGGTCGCGCTCGTCCGCACCGCCGTGCCCAGCGTCCGGTTCCGCGTCCCCGTCCAGCGGAACGAGACGCGGTACTTGTAGGCCGCCGGGGCCGCGAGCTCGTTGACCGACTTGTTGAGGATCCAGACGTCGCCCGGTCGCTGGCCGAGGGTCGCGTTGCTCGGCGTCAGCCACGCGCCGAGGTCGCCGCCGGGCACCCTCGTCCACGGGCCGCCGGCCTTCGTCCGCGTGAGCAGCTCGAAGCGAAGCGCCAGCTTGCGCGTCCCCTTGAGCGGACGCATCACCGCCGAGACCGCGACGCCGCGGCCGACGGGGTTTACGGACCGTTGGCAGAAGAATCCGCGCAGCTTGGCAACCGGCGTTGATGCGCCGGCGCCGGGAACGATCGCCGCCAGCGACGCGGCAATGGCCACGGCGGAGATCGTGATGGTCCGTACATGTCTCACTGCAGTCAGTAAACACCGATGAAGCCGCGAAAGTTCCGGCTGTGACGCGGGTTCTCAAACCGCGTCGACAAGCGCGCCAGCGCCACGATCAGGCACTGAGCGCGCACGGCGCGATCCGCCCTACGTCAGCGTGTACAGCGGCCCGTCGCCGCCCTCGGGCGGCGTCAGCCGGCCGCCCTTGGCCGTGATCGCACCGCACTGCACGCAGTTCGTGTAGTTGACGACCACATCGACGGGCCCAGACTCGGGCGCGTCGTCCGGGATCTCGTAGACGCCGGCCGGGCACATCCACACCCACGCCTCGGCCACCTCCCGCGGCACGTGACGGTGCAGGCGGATGTGGTTGGGCGCGTCGTCCCGCGTCGCATTACCTGAGATGTACACGCTCGAGAGCTTGTCGAAGATGTACTTGCCGTCGGGCTTCGGATAGCGCTTCTTCGTGTCGCCGACGAACATCGGCTCGGCGTCGTCGCGGTGCCACGCCTGGCGACCGGGCGGCACCTTGCCCTTCGACATGATCGACGGACCCGCGAGCAGGCTGCCGACGACGAAGCCCTTCTGGAACGCCTGCCGGGTGTTGCGGACCTGGTAGAGCTCCTTGCCGATCGACGAGTTCTCGACCGCGTCCTCGTAGGCTTCGAGCGACTCGCCAGTCTTGAGGTTCTTGTAGATCGCCTCGGCAGCGAGGATGCCGGACTTGATGCAGTGGTGCACGCCCTTGAGCGCGGCCGTATCCACCATCCCGCCGGCATCACCAACGAGCAGGGCGCCGGGCATCGACAGCTTCGGCATCGACCAGTAGCCGCCGCCGGGCAGCGCCTTGGCTCCCCAGGCGACGCGCTCGCCACCGTCAAGGATGTCCTTGACGAGCGGGTGCGTCTTGAACGTCTGCAGCAGATCGTGGGCCGAGGTGGTGGCGTCGCGGTAGTTGAGGTCGACGACGAATCCGATCGAGACGAGGTCGTCGCCCGTCTTCTCGTCCTTCATCGGATACAGCCACGTACCGCCGAGCTGGCCGTACTTGGCGGCCACCTTGAGCGGCCACGGCTGGACGAACGTGTGGATCACACGGTCGAGCGGCTTCTTGACCTTCCACACTTCCTTGACGCCGAGCTCCCACACCTGGGGCTCGCGGCCCCTACCGAGGTCGAACTCGCGGATCGCCGCGCCGGTGAGGTGACCCCAGCAGCCCTCGGCGAGCACGGTGGCCCGCGCCTTGATGTCGGTGCCGGGCTCAAAGTTGCCGAGCTCCTCACCGTCCTTGCCGCGGCCCTTGTCGCCGGACCGCACGCCCACGACCTTGCCGTCCTCGACGATCAGCTGCGTCGCCGAGGTCTCGGTCAGCACGTACGCGCCGCCTTCCTCGGCCTGGCGCTGCTGGTAGCGGGCCAGTGCCGCGACGGAGACGACCTCGTTGCCGTGGTTCTTGAAGTTCGGCACGGCGGGAATCGGCACCCGGAGCTTCGAACTCGGGCCGGTGAGCATGTACACCGACTCCTTCGTCACCTCGCCGAACGCGAAGCGCTCCTTGCGCCAATCCTCCCGGCTCAGATCCGGGAACAGCTCCTGCAGCGGTTCCGGACGCATCACCGCGCCCGAGAGGTTGTGACCGCCGCAGGTCTTGGCCTTCTCGATCACCGCCACTGGGACCTCGCCCAGCTTCTCCATCAGCTCCGGGTCGTCGCCGAGCAGCTGCAGCAGCCGGTTGGCACAGGCCAGACCGGCGGTGCCGCCGCCGACAATCGCGACGCCGACCTCGATGAGTTCGTCTTCCGGGTCCAGCCCTCGCTTGACGAACTCCTTGACGGAGTCGACGGGGGGCGGGAACTCGCTGGGAGCGGGGTGACCGTTTTTCGAAGACACTTGGTATCAGCCGCCCTTCTTTGCCTTGATCGCCTCTGTGAGCTTGGGCAGGATCTTGTTGAGGTCGCCGACGATGCCGAGGTCGGAGAACTCAAAGATCGGCGCGTTCGCGTCCTTGTTGATCGCGACGATGTTCTCCGAGGACTGCATCCCGACCTTGTGCTGGATCGCGCCGGAGATCCCGGCCGCCAGGTACAGCTTCGGCGAGACCGTCTTGCCGGTCTGACCGATCTGAGCGGCGTACGGGTACCAGCCGGCGTCAACGACCGCGCGGGTCGCGGCCACCGCGCTATTGCCGCCGAATGCCTTGGCGAGGTCCTCGGCGAGCTCGAAGCCCTCCGGCTTGCCGAGCCCGCGGCCGCCGGCCACGAGGATGTCCGCACCCTCGATGTCGACGTCGGCACCGCGCTGCTCACCGCGCTGGACCATCGTCGCCTTATCCGACCACTCGGAGTACTGGACGTCGACATCGACGACCTCCGCCGAGGCGCCGTCGGGGCGGGCGGGCCTGATCTCGAACGCGTTGATCCGGCCGATGATGATCCCGAGGTCGCCCTGGTAGCGGGAGACCGAGATCTTGGAGTCCTGAAGGATCGGGCGCTCGGCGACGAGCTTGCCGTCCTCCGCCTTCACGGCGGTGACCTCCATCGTCACGCCGGCCTGCTTACGCGCGGCGAGACCGGCACCGATCTCGAACCCGAGCAGACCGCCGCCGAACAGCGCGTAGTTCTGGCCGTTGTCGTCGATCACCTTCGCCATCACGTCGACCACCGGCTGGGCGAGACCCTCCGGGCCCTTCGCCCGGAACACCTTGGTCGCACCGTAGCCGCCGAGCGTCTGGCACAGCTCGTCGGTCAGGTCGTCGCCGCCGACGACGACCGCGTGGCACTGGCCACCGACCTCTGCGGCGCGCGCGGCGCCCTCGCTGACCGCTCCGAGACTGTTCTTGTTGAACTCGCCCTCGTTGTGGAGGACGTACGTGAGAACGTCAGCCATGGTTAGTGGCTCCTTCCGTAAGTCATTGCGTGAGGGCTTGCGGGAGGAGTCACTTAGACCAGCTTCCTTTCGTCGAGCCAGGCGACGATCTTCTCGACCGTCTCGTTCGTGTCCTCGTCCTCGATGATCTGGCCCGCGGCCTTGGCCGGCGGATCGTGGAAATCACCGCACTGGACGCGGGAGCCCTCGGCGCCGACGAGCGAGGTCTCGATCGAGACATCGCCCGCGGTGACGGACTCGAGGGGCTTCTTCTTGGCGCCCATGATCGCCTTCAGCGACGGGTAGCGGGGCTCGTTGATCGCGTCACCGACCGCGATCGCGGCCGGCAGGGCGACCTGGACGGTGTCGTAGCCATATTCGGCCTGGCGTTCGCAGCGAAGACCGCCGTCCTGCACATCCATCTTGATCACCTGGGTGAGCGACGGCATCTTCAGGTGGTCGGCGACGACCGCGCCGATCGTGTAGCACTCGCCGTCATCCGACTGCTGGCCGAGCAGGACGAGGTCCGGGCTCTCCTTCTCCAGCAGCTTCGCCAGCGCGTAACCGGTCGCGGCGACATCTGAGCCGGCGAGCGCGTCGTCGGTCAGGTGCAATGAGCGATCGGCGCCGAGCGAGACGGCCTTGTGCAGCGCGCGCACGGCGGACTCCGGGCCCATCGTGACGGCGACGATTTCTTCCACTTCGACGGCGCCGCCCTCGCGAAGCTGCATCGCAGCCTCGATCGCGTGCGTGTCGTACGGGTTCAGGTTCTTTTCACCTGATCGGTCCATTCGCCCCGTCGAGGGGTCGATGCGCTTCTCGACGGCAGCGTCTGGCACCTCTTTGACCAGGACGCAGATCTTCAACGTAGGTGGCCTCCTAATCGAATGTGGTGGGCAATATTACCCTGTTGACTGACGAGTCAATCGACAGCCACGGGGGGCACGCCCCCCGTGAACCCCCGAGCAGGGGGATCAAGCGTGCGCAAAGTCCGCCGGCACACCGCAAATGCGGCCTCCCGGCTCAAGGCGAACCAACGGAATCTCCGCCCGCGCTACGCGCGGACGGCGCCGCGGATGAAGTCGATCGCCTGCTGCGTCGACGCTCCGGGAGTGAAGACCTCGGCCACGCCGGCGGCCTTCAGCTCCTCGATGTCGTCGGATGGGATGGTCCCTCCCACCGTGACGACGACGTCGTCGACCCCCTGCTCCTTGAGCAGCTCCATGATCCGGGGGACGAGGGTCATATGAGCGCCGGACAGGATCGACAGCCCGACGGCGTCGGCGTCCTCCTGGATGACGGTCTCGACGATCTGCTCCGGGGTCTGATGCAGCCCCGTATAGATCACCTCCATCCCGGCGTCCCGCAACGCTCGCGCGATGATCTTCGCCCCGCGATCGTGCCCGTCCAGCCCTGGCTTGGCGACGACGACGCGGATCTTCTTCTCGGAAGTGCTCATGGGTGATGCGTCGGCGAGTGTACGTAACGCTGCTGTAAAAGGCCGTCCGGGTGAGGCCGCGGTCAGAACGCCGGGGCTTCGCGATACGTGCCGAAGACGGTCTGGAGCGTCTCCACCATCTCGCCTTCCGTCGCGTCGGCCCGCGCCGCGTCGAGCAGCAGCGGCATCAGGTTCGCGCGCGAGTCGCGGGCGGCGTTCTCAAGCGCGCTCAGGGCTGCGTCGGCCGCGCCCTGGTCACGAGCGGCGCGCACCTCCTGGACCCGCTTCACCTGATAGTCCTCGAGCGCCGGGTCGATCTTCAGCAGCGCCGTCGCATGATCATCGCCCTCGGTATAGGCGTTGACGCCGACGACCCGACGCATCCCGGACTCAACCTCGGTCTGGTACTGGAAGGAGGCGTCGGCGATCTCGCGTTGCGGGTAGCCGCGCTTGACCGCCTCGACCATCCCGCCGAGCTCGTCGATCTTGCGGAAGTACGCGTACGCCTGCTCCTCCATCCGGTCGGTCAGCGCCTCCACGAAATACGAGCCGCCGAGCGGATCGATCGTGTTCGTCACCCCGGTCTCCTCCGCGATGATCTGCTGCGTGCGGAGCGCCACTCGGACCGCCTGCTCGGTCGGCAGCGCCAGCGCCTCGTCAAAGCTGTTGGTATGCAGGGACTGCGTCCCGCCCAACACGCCGGCGAGTGCCTCGATCGCGGTCCGCACGATGTTGTTGAGCGGCTGCTGCGCCGTCAGGCTGACCCCCGCGGTCTGCGTGTGAAAGCGCATCAGCATCGAGCGCTCGTCCCGCGCCCCGAATGTCTCGCGCAGCTCCCGCGCCCAGATCCGCCGCGCCGCCCGGTACTTCGCGATCTCCTCAAAGAAGTCGATGTGCGCGTTGAAGAAGAAACTCAGCCGCGGGGCGAACGTGTCCACATCCAGCCCTCGCGCCACCGCCTGCTCCACGTAGGTCAACCCGTCCTTGAGCGTGAACGCCAGCTCCTGCACCGCCGTCGAACCCGCCTCCCGGATGTGGTAGCCGCTGATGCTGATCGGATGCCAGCGCGGCATGTGCCCCGAGCACCACTCGATCATGTCCCCCACCAACCGCATCGCCGGGTCGACCGGGAAGCACCACTCCTTCTGGGCGATGTACTCCTTGAGAATGTCGGTCTGGATCGTCCCGCCGAGCTTCTCGGGCCCGATCCCCCGCCGCTCGGCCGCGACGACATAGAACGCGAGCATGATCGGCGCCGGCGCGTTGATCGTCATCGACACGGTCACCTCATCGAGCGGGATCCCATCGAACAGCAGCTCCATGTCCCGCAGCGTGTCGACGGCCACGCCCTCACGCCCCACCTCGCCAAGCGAGCGCGCATGATCGGAGTCATGACCCATCAATGACGGCATGTCGAACGCCGTCGACAGACCGGTCTGACCGTGTGCGAGCAGATAGTGAAAGCGCTTGTTCGTCTCCTCCGCCGTCCCGAACCCCGCGAACTGCCGCATCGTCCACAACCGCCCGCGGTACATCGACCCGTACACCCCACGCGTGTACGGATACTCGCCCGGGAGGCCAATCGCGTCCTCGAGCTCGGACGGGAGATCGGCCTCGGTGTACAGCGGTCGGATGGGCTCGCCCGAGATCGTCGAGAACGGCGCGTCACGCTCCGGCGTGCGCGCGAACGTCTCCCGCTCCCAACGCTCAGTGTCTGTCATCCGCGGACGTGTCGCCATATACCGAAGGATACGGCTGTTGCCCGCGTCAGGTGCCCGCGGTACGCTGCGCGTCGGGGATGGGAATCAGAACGCGTCCGCTCCTTGTCTGCTTGCTCGCCGCGCTGTGGCTGGCCGCGCCCGCCCACGCCGCGATCACGGCGTCCGCCATCACCACGCCGGCCAACGGCAGCGAGCTGTTCTTCAACGGCGACAACGGCACCGGAGCGACGACGGTGAGCGGCACCGTCACCGGCGCGACCGCCGGGGCGAAGGGCGACATCGTCTGTTACACGGTCGGGAGCACGAAGTCCACGAAGGTCGTCTCCGGCGTCGATGTGTCCTCCGGGAGCTTCGCGATCAATGTCTCGCTCTCGCCGATCGCCGGCTTCGCCTGTCGGCTCGCGATGATTCCGGCAGGCTCCGGGAAGACCGGGACCGCAGCCGATCCATTCGCCGGCCCGGCGATCAGCGTCTCCGACCAGTTCACCCACTCGTCGCAGGGGAGCATGTACGGGTACTACATCCTCTCCGGCACCCTCCCGTGGTCGTTCGCCTTCCAGTCGCTCGGTGACTGCCCGGTGATCTCATCGTTTGCGACCGATTCCTCGACCCTTGGGAGCTTCTCGCTGTTCGCGGGCAATGCGTGCCTGCCGAGATCGAGTGGCGTCGGCGTCGCCGCGGGCACGCGCTCGTCGTTGCAGATCGATGGCCTGAACGCCTACGCGCCGGCCGCGATCTCCGCGCTCGCCAGCCAGCCGGGCTTCGAGCCACTCTCCTACGGCTCGCTGTTCAACGGCAGCCACGACACGGTGATCGTCACCGAGACCGACACCCCGACGATCTGCAATCCACCCGCGACGTTCCCGCCGACGACGTCCACGTGCCCGTCGCTGCACGACTCGGGTATCCGCGTCCAGCAGACGACGCGGCTGCTCCCGGGTGGTCAGGTGGCGCGCGTCACGCAACGCTTCTCAAGCGTCGACGGGCATAGCCACTCGGTCGACGCGCTGTTCTCACAGTCGATTCAGGCCCCGTCCTCGGGCGAGTCGCCCGGGTTCGAGTTCCCGGGTCAGAGCTCGTTCGCGACCCACAGCCAGCCAGATTCGTTCGCTGCGTTCCCCGCTGGTCCCGGCTCGATCATCGCGATCGGCGACGCGTCCGGGTTCCTGCCCGCCACGTCGAACCCGATCGGCGCGATCACCTACAGCCGGCCACCGACGAGCGTCGACTTCGTGAGCTCCAAGGGCAACCAGACGGCGACGTTGCTGATGCACTACGGGGACACGGTGCCGGCCGGAGGATCGATCACCTACGACTGGTCATTCACCCAGGCGTCAAGCTCACTCTCGCTGCAGGGGCTCGAGGCGATCGAGCGTGACCGTTTCGGGAGCCCGACCGTGATCATCTCCAATCCGCGCGACCGCTCGACGGTGAAGACGTCGACGGTGCGCGTGCAGGGACGCGTCGAGGACTCGGTCGGGATCTCCTCGCTCACCGTGGCCGGTCACGGCGTCATCGTCCGTGCCGGTGGGGTGTTCGGCGCGACGGTCAAGCTCAAGATCGGCAAGAACACGATCGTTGCCACGGCCCGCAACGCGGCGCAGAACGCGAGCAGCAAGGCGATCTCGATCACGTACAAGCTGCCCCCCTGCAAGGTGCCGCGCCTGCGCGGGATGACGCTGTCCGGCGCCCGTCACGCGATCTCCCGCGCCGGTTGCAAGGTCGGCAAGATCAAGCGGGATCACTCGCGTAAGGTCCGCAGGGGCCACGTGGTCTCGAGCACTCCGTCGGCCGGCCGCACGAAGCCGCGCGGCACGAAGGTCGCGCTCGTGCTCAGCCGCGGAAAGTAGGGCGCCTCGGCCCCCGCCGCCGGCGCCGCCGCCCGCCCCGGCGAGCGAGCGCTGCGCTGCCCACTCCGCCCGCCGCCGCGGCCCCCACGAGGGCCACGCTGACGCGCAGCCGCCGCCCGAGCCGGTCGAAGCGCAGGACCTCCCAGCCGCGCTCACGGGCAACCCGGGCCAGCTCGCTGTCCGGGTTGACGGCCACCGGATGCCCGACGACCTCGAGCATCGGCAGGTCTGACTCGGAGTCCGAATAGGCATAGGACTCGCTCAGGTCGATCGCCTCCTGGGCGGCGAGCTGCTTGATCGCGAGTGCCTTCCCGGTCCGGTAGATGAACAGCCCGGTCGGCTTGCCGGTGTAGACGCCGTCCTCCACCTCAGAAAACTGGGAACCGATCGCGCCGTCGAGGGCCAGCACCTGCGCGAGCATCCCCGCGAGTTCCTGAGAGGCGGCGGTGACGATGTACACGCGCCGCCCGGCGTCCTGGTGCTCATGCGCCACCGCGAGCATTTGGGGATAGACGCGCGGTAAGACGCCCGCGAGGACGTCGGCGCCGAGCCGGTCGAGATCCTTGACCCGCGTGCCCGCCAACGACGCGGAGATCCGGTCCCGCAGAGCGTGCGTGTCTGCGTCCGTCGCACCGCGCAGACGGAATTGGACGTTTGCCCAGGCGTCGGCCAGCAGCTGCCGGCGGCCCATCAGACCGGCTCGGTAGGCGGCACGCCCGAATTGGAAGGCCGACGAGCCCTCCATCAGGGTGCGGTCTAGGTCAAAGAAGGCGGCTGCTTGTGTCAGCCGCCATTCACCTCCACGATGACGGCGTCGCCCTGGCCGCCGCCGGAGCAGATCGCCGCGCACCCGATGCCGCCGCCACGGCGGCGCAGTTCAGCGACCAGCGTCCCGATGATCCGGGCGCCGGAGGCGCCGATCGGGTGACCGAGCGCGATCGCACCGCCGTTCACGTTGACCTTGGCCTCATCGAGTCCGAGCATCCGAATCGAGTTGAGCGTCACCGACGCGAACGCCTCGTTGATCTCCCACAGGTCGATCTGATCGGCCCTCAGGCCGGCCTTGTCGAGCGCCTTCTGCGCCGCCTTCGCTGGGGTGCGAGCGAGGTAGGGGAAGTCGTCGGCGACCGCCGCCTGGGCGACGATCGTTGCCAGCGCCGTCTTGCCGTTGCGCTTGGCCCACTCGTCGCTGGCCAGCACGAGTGCGCCGCCGGCGTCGTTGACCCCGGGGGCGTTGCCGGCCGTCGTGGCGCCGTCCTTCGAGAACGCCGGACGCAGCTTCGCGAGCGTCTCGAGCGTCGTGTCCCGGCGCGGCGCCTCGTCGATCTCAACGACCGTGTCGCCCTTCCTGCCCTTGACCGTCACCGAGACGAGTTCCTCGGGCAGGCGACCCTCATCGGTCGCCTTGATCGCCAGCTCATGGGAGCGCAGCGCCCAGCGATCCATGTCCGGCCGCGTCAGCTCAACCTCGGCGGACACCTCGTCGTTGTCGGCGCCCATGTGCTTGCCGTTGAACGGGTTCGTCAGCCCGTCGTTGACCATCGCGTCGATCGCCTTGGCGTCGCCCATCCGGAATCCGAAGCGGGCCTGCTTGAGCAGATACGGGGCGTTCGACATCGACTCCATGCCGCCCCCGACGCCGACCTCAAGGTCGCCGGCCCGGATCGCCGTGTCGAGCATCCCCGCGGCGCGCATTCCGGATGCGCACACCTTGTTGATCGTCTCCGAGGAGACCTCCTTGGGGATTCCGCCCTTGATCTGGGCCTGGCGTGAGGGGATCTGACCCTGCCCGGCCTGGAGCACCTGCCCCATCACGACGTGCTCGACCTGCTCGGGAGCGACGTCGGCGCGCTCGAGCGCGGCCTGGATCGCGATTCCACCGAGCTCGGTCGCGTCAAGGCTGGCGAGACCGCCGCCCATCTTGCCGATCGGAGTACGTGCGGATGAGAGGATGACTGTCTTGGGCATGTGATCCAGAACTCCCAGTTGTTCGGTGGCGCGCTCCGATCAATCGTAGTGACCGATCTCGGACCAGGCCGCCCGGTTAGGCTGCG
Organism: uncultured Solirubrobacterales bacterium; assembly: GCA_963813265.1. GTDB lineage: Bacteria > Actinomycetota > Thermoleophilia > Solirubrobacterales > Solirubrobacteraceae > Palsa-465. The sequence goes on from CAWEYQ010000001.1 coordinate 98,019, forward strand.
CGATCGTGGACGTCCGCGCGACGACATCGAGCCCCTCGGACACCGACGCCGACACGATCGCGGTCGGCGTGTTCGAGGACGAGGGCGTCGCCCACGATCTGCCGGATGGAGGTCTGACGGCGCTGCTCGATGCCGGTGAGGCGCGCCGTTCCTTCAAACACCTCGCGCTGGTGCACGCCGACGGGCGCCGGTGGCTGCTCGTCGGGCTCGGAGAGCGGGTGGCGTTCGATGGCGAGCGGGCGCGGGTCGCCGCGGCCGTCGTCGAGGGCCGCGCGCGTGAGCTCGGTGCCGGAACGCTCTGCTGGGAGGTGCCTCACCATGTCGGGTCCGAGGTCGTGCGGGGGCTCGTCGAGGGGACGCTGCTGCATGCGTACCGGTTCGATCGCTACAAGCCGAAAACGTCCCGGCGAGTCCTTGCGCGGCTGCTTATCAGTGCCCACCACGACGTCTCTGACGACGTTTCCGATGCGGCGACGGTGACGCGGTTCGCCAACCGCGCGCGGGATCTGGCGAACACGCCGGCGAACGACCTCACGCCGCCCGCCCTCGCCGAGTATGCGGCGGAGATACCGGGTGTCGACGTGACCGTGCTTGACGCCGAGGGCATCGAGGCGCTGGGGATGGGTGCGTTCCTGGCCGTCGCGCGGGGATCGGTGGTGCCGCCTCGGTTGATCCGGATCGATTACGACGGGACCGGGGACGGCGCCGCGTCCTCCCCGAGCGTGGCGTTGATCGGCAAGGCGATCACGTTCGACGCGGGCGGGCTGGCGCTCAAGCCGGCGTTGACGATGCACGAGATGAAGTTCGACATGGCGGGCGGCGCCGCCGTAATCGAGGCGATGGCGGCCGTGGCGGCGTTGCAGCTGCCCGTGCGGGTCATGGCCTTGATCGGGGCGGCCGAGAACCTGCCGAGCGGGACCGCCGTGAAGCCGGGCGACATCGTCACCGCCCGTGACGGCACGACGATCGAGGTCAACAACCCGGACGCCGAGGGCCGCCTCGTGCTCGGTGACCTGATGGCCTACGCGATCGCCGAGGGCGTCGAGCGGCTGGTCGACGTCGCGACCCTGACCGGCGCCGTCGTGACCGCCCTCGGCTCGTTCCACGCCGGACTGTTCGCCAACGACGACGCGTTCGCCTCACGGCTGCTCGCCGCCTCGGCCGCGTCCGGCGAGCCGCTCTGGCGCCTGCCGCTCCACCCCGAGTACGCCAAGCTCGTCTCCGGCCGCTACGCCCAGCTCACGAACCGCCCGGAACGGCGCGAGGCGATGGCGATCACGGCCGCCGAGTTCCTCCACCACTTCGCCGGCAAGACGCCCTGGGCCCACCTCGACATCGCCGGGACCGCCTACGACGTCCCGCGGCCGTATTACGTCGGCAAAGGCGCGACCGGGTTCGGCGTCCGGCTCCTCGTCGAGCTCGTCCGCGGCCTCAGCGCCCCGGCCGACGGCCCGTAGCCACCAGCAGGCAGCCACCGGCAGGCAGCCACCGGCAGGCAGCCAGGGCAGGCAGCCACCGGCACGTATTCCCGCGCCCGTCGCCGCTGACCCCCGCGCGGGAATCCGAGCCGCTGTGAGCAGCACAAGCTCCCGCACCCGGACTCAGGCCGGAACGCGTGGGAGATCGTGCCGATCCGCGCGGCCTACACCCGGATCAGCAGCAGGAACCGCCGCATCAGGCTCATCCGCCCGGTCACCCGCACGCGTCCTCCCGCGACGAGCCCCAAAGCGGCCCTCCCCCGGGCCCGGATCGGGCTCGGGACGCCGCGGACGAGCGGGGTCGCCATCAGGCTCGTCAGGTCCGAGAGCGCCCCGGCGATCCGCAGGTCGGGCGCCTCGCAGGACCCGTCCTCGACCAGGACGGACGACCTCGCGAACACGATCCGGACCGGCGCGGACGCCTCGTCGAGCACGAGCTCGATCTCCGCGTCAAACGATTCGGCGAGAGCGGGCCGGTGGTGAACGCCGCGCTCGACGACCGCCAGGATCGCCGGGGCGAGCCCGCCCTCGAGGAGGGTTCCGAGCCGTACGGGCGGAGGGCGATGCAGACGACCGGAGGCCGCCGGCGGGATCGGGGCGCCGGACATGGGCCGATCGTAGGCCGAGCGCCGCGAAGGCGCATTCGCGGCGCCCGGCTGTGAGAATGGCGACGCACATGGACTTCGATTTCGCCGATCACCACAAGCTGCTGCGGGACACGGTGCGCGAGTTCGCGCAGCAGGAGGTCAGACCCGTCGCCGAGGAACTCGACAAGACGAAGTCGTTTCCGTACGACATCGTCCGCCGGCTCGCCGACCTCGATCTGATGGGGATCCCGTTCCCCGAGAAGTACGGGGGCGGTGGCGGCGACTCGCTCGCCTATGCGCTCGCGGTCGAGGAGCTCGCCCGGGTCGATTCGTCGGTCGCGATCACGCTGTGCGCTCACACGTCGCTCGGGACGCAGCCGATCTACCTGTTCGGCTCCGAGGAGCAGAAGCGCGAGTGGCTCCCGCCGCTGTGCGCCGGCGAGAAGCTCGGGGCGTTCGGGCTCACCGAGCCAGAGGCGGGCTCGGACGCGGGCAACACCCAGACCCACGCCGAGCTCGACGGCGGCGAGTGGGTGATCAACGGCTCCAAGCAGTTCATCACCAACGCCGGCACCGACATTTCAGGGGTCGTGACGATCACGGCGGTCACCGGGGCGAACCGAGAGATCTCAAACATCCTCGTCGCCAACGGCACGCCGGGCTACGAGCAGGGCACGCCGTACCGCAAGATGGGCTGGAACGCATCGGACACCCGGCCGCTCTCGTTCAGCGACTGCCGCGTCCCAGAGGAGAACCTCGTCGGGATGCGTGGCGCCGGGCTCAAGCAGTTCTTTCAGGTGCTTGACATCGGGCGGATCGGCGTCGCCGCGATGGGGATCGGCCTCGCCCAGGGCGCCATCGACGAGGCGCTCGCCTACGCGAAGGAGCGGCGCGCGTTTGGCCAACCGATCAGCCGCTTCCAGACGATTCAGGCGAAGCTCGCCGACATCACGACCGAGATCGAGGCGGCTCGCCTGCTCGTCTACAAGACCGCATGGCTGAAGGACAACGACCGCAACTTCACGCTCACGGCCGCCCAGGCGAAGCTGAAGAGCGGGCGGATCGCCGTGCGCGCCGCCGAGGAGGCGGTCCAGATCCACGGTGGCTACGGCTACATCGAGGAGTACCCGGTGTGCCGCTTCTACCGGGACGCGAAGATCCTCACGATCGGTGAGGGCACCGACGAGGTCCAGCAGCTCGTGATCGCGAGGGCACTCGGGGCATGAGGCTCCGGCGTCACACCCAGCTTGCCGTCGCGACCGCAGCGCTCGTGGCGCTCGCAGCGACCGCGTCAGCGGCGACCGGAGCGGCCGCCAACCCGGCACCCGCCTCCGCGGCCGCGAAGGTCGACCCGATCCTCGGCTCCGCCCGGCTCGTCGGCGCCTTCGAGCTCGCCGGCCGGATCACGGCGGCGGTCCGGGTGAAGGGTGAGCGCAAGGGCCAATCCGTCATCCGGAGATGGAGCTTCCTCCCCGGCTGCTCGGTCGGCTCGTGTCGGACGGTCGGGCTGCTGCGCAAGCGCTCGGGCGGCAGCGACAAGGTCAAGCTGACCCGCAAACGGCCGGGCTACTACACCGGCAACGGCAGTTTCTACGCGCCGCTGAAGTGCGGCGGACGGACCTATGGTCGCGGCGAGGCGGTCCCGTTCACGGTCACCGTCACGGTCACCGCCGCGCTCCGCGACCCCACCGGCGCGCTCGTCGCCACCCGGGTCAACGCGACCTACACGAACAAGACACGGCGCAACCTGACCAAGTGCGTCGACTTCCCGGGTCATGACGCGGCCACCTACCACGGCCACGTGCTCGTCGGGTCCTCGTCCGGCGGGACCGGCCTCTCGAACGGCGCGTAGCCGATCCGGCCCTAGCCGGCACGACGCCTAGCCGGTACCGGCGCCTAGCGCCCGATCGCCTGCGGGAAGTTGAAAAAGTGGTGCGGGTCGTACTTCTTGCGGATCTGCTGCAGGCGCTTGTAGTTACTGCCGTAGTACGCCTGCTGCCAGTGCTTGAGGTTCTTGTCGATGTAGTTCTGATACGACTGGCCTGAGACATACGGATGCATGATCGCGCGCGCCCGGTTGACCCAGCTGGCGTCGTTGCTGCCGACGTAGTACTGGATGCAGAACAGCTGGTTGCGGTGAACGAAGGCGGTCGCGTTCGGGTGTACCCGGTTGATCGCGCCGCCGTAGGAGTCGAACAGCAGCGCGCCACCGGCCGCGCCCGATGCTTCGGCGGCGTTGACCACCGCTCGTCGGCCGGCTGGCGAGAGGGGCTTGCCCACGTAGTCGGAGCCGGCGCGGAACGGCAGCCGCGGCATGTTGGCGCCCGGAAACGTGCCGACCGTGTGGCATTGGGGGAACGATTTCTGGCTGCATCCGGCGAGCAGCATCTGGAGCGGGAAGTAACCGAGGCTGATGTTCGTCTGGAGCTGAGCTCCCGGCACCGAGAGCAGCGGTCCGATAAGCCCGCGCAGCTGGCTCGGCGAGCCGAAGAACTGCCCGTTGGCGTTGATCGAACCTCCGCCGCTGCCCCCGTTGACATGGAGGATCGACGTGATCTTGGTTGTCGTGTGCGGCGCCCACGACTGCCAGGCTTCAATCGCCGTCGTCGCCTGCGACCACGGGAACTCCACGTTGAAATAGGTCGCCGTGCTCGGGATCGGATGGATCCGGAACGTGAACTGGGTGACGACGCCGAAGTTGCCGCCTCCGCCGCCCCGCAGCGCCCAGAACAGGTCGGAATTGTTGCGTGAATTGACCTGCCGCAGCCGGCCATCCGGCGTCACGATCTGAACGCCGATGACGTTGTCGGTCGTCATCCCGAAGTTGCGGGCGGCGAGCCCCATGCCACCGCCGAGTGTGACGCCGGACACCCCGACCGACGGGCACGAGCCGGCGGGAACAGTCACACCCTGAGCGGCGAGCGCGCGGTAGATGTCGATCAGCTGGCAACCCGCGCCGACAGTCGCGTAGCGGGCGCGCTTGTTGACGCTGATCCCATTCAGCTTGCGCAGGTCGACCATCACGCCATGGGACAGCGTCGAGTACCCCTGGTAGCTGTGGCCGCCGGAGCGCGCCCGCATCGGCACGCCCTTAGCGACGCACCACTGCACCGCGGCTTGGACGTCCTTGGCGTTGATCGGCCGCGCGACCGCTTGCGGCATCACGAAGTCGTACAGGGAGTTGAAGACGAGCCGCGCCCCACCGTAGCCGGGCTGTCCCTGGTAGAAGACATGTCCGCGGATCGCCTGTGAGAGCTTCGACGGTATGCCCTTCCGAACCCGCGCGAAACCCGGCGGCGTGAGTGCCCCGCCGGCGACAACCGACCCTGCCCCTACAAGGAATGCCCGGCGATCGAGTCCGCGATCCACCTCCACGGCGAGGAGCCTCTCACACGCGGCGGTCGATACGCAACGACGTCAGCACATGATCGACCTCGGCCAACTGACGGCGGCGCGTCGTCCGGCGTCCGGCAAGGACGATGTAGAGACAGAAGGGCCGCCCGGCCACCGTGAAGAAATGCTGAGTCCCGACCTGATCCGGCCGGGGGTGCGCGAGCCCCCGCACCGAGAACTGCGATGGATCAAGCCGTCGCGGAATGCGCTCCGCGGAGAACAGCCCATGCCCGGCGTGCAGTCCCGAGCCGGGCCGGTACTCGGTCAGCGATAAGAAGGTCGCGCCCGGTCGCATCCCGTCGGTGCTGCGATCGCCGAACTGCCCGTCGCTGAGGGCGAGCGCGTAGTTACCGACGTGCAGCGTGGCGACGCCGTCCTGACCGCTGAACACGCGCCCGCTCCACCCCCGCGGCAGGTCGATGTGGATCCCGTGGGCCGCGAGCTTCACGCGACGCTCCCGAGGATCGCCACTCCGGTCATCGCGACGAGGCACACGAGCGAGGCCGGGGCGATCGCGCCGCGCGCGCGCTCAAGCCGCACATGGAATGCGCGCAGCTGCTCGGGGCCCTGGACACGCGCCGCGAGCAGCGGCGTGACACCACGGATCGCGCCGAACACGCCGAGCACGAGCGCGCCCCAGGCGGGGTCGGCGGCGAGGAACGCGACGAGCATCGCGACGTACGTGGCGGCGCTCGTCACGACGGTCGTGATCCCAAGCCCGAGCTGGGCGCCGAACCCAAACCCGTAGACCCAGCCACGGAACTCGTCGAGCCAACGCTCGTTGACCTGGCGGTTGGGGCCGGGGACCCTGGGCAGCGCCAGCTCAAGCGCCACCGCGAGCAGGAGCCCACCGGTCAGGGCGAGCAGACGCGCGTGGGTGCCGAGGCCGTCGCCGAGCACGGCCGAGCCGAGGAGGCCGAGCACGGCGCCCTCGGCCGCACCGGCGAGCGTCGCGCCGAGCAGGAACGCGCTCACCGTGATCCCCCATCGCGATTGGCGGCCCCGCTCACCGAGCGGGGTGATGCTGGCCAGCATCGACACGCCTCAGGGCGACCACGCCGACGCGATCGCACCGGTCACGGCGGCCGCGCATCCGAGCACGAGCAGCAGCGTCACGGACGGCGACCGGGGTACAGACTCGGATGTCCGGGGCCGATCCCGGAGGCGGTGAGCGTCGCCTCCGCATCACGCGCCCGGCGCGTACCCGCGCCGACGCGGTCGTCCTCGATCGCGTCGCTGACGAGCGACGACAGGGCCTGCCAGGTCGTGGCGACGCCCTCACCGAGGATCCCGCCGTCGACGAGCACGAAGTACGGGGAACCCGGCACGCGGTAGTCGGTCCATGCCTGCGAGGACATCACGACCGGTATCCCCTCCGGCGAGAGCGAGCGAAGCTTGTTCGAGCGCTCGCGGTCGGTGCCGTGGGCGACGATGACGGTCTGCACGCCCGCCGGGAGTCGCGGTTCGCCGAGCGTGTCCCAGAACCCGGCACAGGTGCTGCACCCGCTCGTCAGGAACGCGAGCAGCGTCGGCGGTGAGGCGGCGCCGTCAAACGACAGCGTCACCGGATCACCGTCCGGCGTCGTGCCGACGAGCGGCTCGGGATGAAGCTCTGACGCCCGGCGACCGCGCGCCGGCGGATCCGGGATCGCGGCCGCACCGGCGGCCTCGTCCTCGGACGCCGGCCCGAGCCGGCGGAGGATCTCGGCGTGGCTGCGGAGCAGACCGGCCACGAGCACGACGAGCAGCACGAGCAGCACCGTCTCGACTGACACGATCGCGGTCACGCTCCGCCGCCTCCCTTGACCTGGACGGCCAGTCCCTCGAGGCAGCCCGCCTCATGCGAGCAGGTGTTGTCGTCGAACATCTCGGTGCCGTTGCAATTCATCCCGTCGATCGTCGCCGGGTTCTGGCAGATCATGAGCCGGCATACGACCTCGGTCGTGCCGTGGATCTGCGTGTTGCACTGCCCGTAGCGGAAGTGGTTGCAGTCGACTCGCCGCCGGTTGCAATCCCCGTTGGCGCACTGGCAGCCGCCGGGGAACGTCGCACCTGGGTTGCGGTTGCAATCGACGTAATACCGGACGCCCTCGCCGTGGCACAGCCCGCCGCCCCGGTAGCTCGAGCACTTCCACCAGCCGGCCACGTACGACCCCTCGGGGCAAGTGTTGCGACCGTGCTCGATCTCGCAGCAGAACGCCGTGTAGCCATCGAGGCAGAGCCCTGACGCGCAGTTGTTCGGCCCGATCACCGCCCACGCCGTCCCCGGCCTGACGAGGTAGCGGATCGGCGCCACCGCGAGCGCCGATCCGGCGATCGCGGTCTTGGTGAGCGCGCTGCGGCGCGAGATGCGCCGATCGAACAGCGTCGAGACCCGGTCGGCCAACGTGCGCAGGCTCATCGGCGGCTCCAGGCGCTCCAGGCGGCGGGCAGTTCCGTGTAGGCGACGACGGTTCCGAAGACCGCCGTCGCGATCCCGAGTCCGAGCACCAGCGCCTCCAGCGGCGGGCGGTCGAGGATCCACGACACGCCGTGCGCAGCATCGATCGCCACCCAGACGCAGACGAGCGACAGCGCCGCACTGATCGCGGCCTGAAGCGGCGACGCGCTCACCTCGCTCACCCCGAAGCATCCACACGAGGCGCCCCGGCGGCTCAGCACGATCGTGAATACCGCAAACGCCGCGTAGAGCGCCGCCATCGCGATCGCGATCGGGCGGCTCGGGGCGACGGCGCCCCACGCGCCGAGCGCGAACTCGCCAACGGCGAACAGCCGGATCAGGTGGACGGAATCGGGTAGCCCGGTCGCCGCGAGTGCTGCCGCGGCCTGCTCGGGCGCCCGAAGTTTTGCGACCGCGGCGACACACAAGACGACCGCGGCGACAGCAAACGGCGCCAGCAACTTAGTCGATCCACTCCCCGTTCACGTTTCCATTGCCCCGGCCGGGGCCGGATCATAGCGCGGGCCCTGGATCCGCTCGGCGAAGCACGGGGTTCTCAGGTTCCAGCCGTCGCGCAGTCCGCAGCCGGACGTCCGCTGCCGCCCGGCGCCCGAGCGCCCGATCGATCACGGCCGCATCCTGAAGGCCCTGAACCGAGTCCGGGTAGCCGTCGAGCTCGCGCGACGCCCACGGCGACCCGAGCACAGCCGCTCGCGAAGCGCCCGTGCGCCGCGAGCACCGCGTAGGCGTGGGTCGCAATCTGCGCCACGCCCGGGTCCCAGGGACGCAGCGTCCGAGCGAGATCGAAGTCGTGATTTGCCGCGCTGAGATCGCCGGCCGCCGCGCGCAGGAGGGCTTGCCGCAGCGGGATCTCGGCGAACGCCGCCGCCACGAGCACGACGGCGAGGACGCCGTACGCAGCCGCGGCTAGACGCGACGCCGAGACCAACGCCGAGCGGCGGGGCCCCCCACCAGCCCCGATCGGCTGCGAGAGCAACGCTCCGGCATAGAGCGCGGCGAGCGGCGCCGTCCCCGGCGTCGTGAAGTGAAACAGCAGCGTGACGGCGTAGCCGGTGAGTCCGGCGAGCAGTCCCGCGACCACGACCGCCTCGCTCCCGGTGCGGCGGCGGACGGCGCGCCATCCGGTGAGAATCGTCCAGCCGGCAAGCGCCACCGCGAGCAGGGCGAGCAGCACCCCGCCCGCCGACGCCGCCTGGAGGATCCAATTGTGCGGACTGTCCGGCGGGTTCTGCGGGCCCACGTCGCGCTCGTACTGACCATCGTGGTAGGCGGGGATCGCGTCGACGTAGCCGCTCGGCCCCACCCCGAGGAGCGGGTGATCAACGACGAGCGACGCCGTTTCTGACCACAGCAGCGCCCGCCCGTTCGTCGTCTCGGGCGGCGAGCGGACTCGTCTGCAGAACGCGGGCGCGGGACGCGGGCAACGCGAGCACACCGGCGGCGATCGAGCGGCGATCCCGCACGCCAGGCCGATGAGCACGCCGGCGCCGTGGGCGGCACACGCCGAGTACGAGTACGACCACGACCGCCGCCGACGAGCGCGCCGCGTGATCCGGAGGTCGGCGAGCGCCACGGCAGCCGCGAGTCGCACCAGCGACGTGGAGCTTCTCGCGGAAGGCGAACGCCGCGATCGTGAGCGGTCCGAGCGCGAGCACGGCCCATGCGCCCTGGTCGCTCGGCGTTGCCGAGCAGCGATCCGGGGCGACTGACATTGCTCGCCAGCGGCCGCAGCCCGGTCGCCTCGAGCGCCGCCTCGATCCCGATCGCCAGCGCCGTGACCGACAGCACGTCGAGCAGCCCAGGCGCTCGCGCCGGGCGCCGAACCCGCCCCGAGCAGCCGCGCTCCGCGACGAGCGCGCCGACGATACACGGACAGCGCGAGCACGCCCTCGTAGCGCGGCGGGCGACCGAGCAGCTGTACGACCGGCGCGATCGCGAGCGAGGGCGGAGCGAGCAGGAGCGCGGCGGCCGAGCGCGAGCATCCCGACCACTTCGCGAGAGAGCCGACCACGCGCCGGGACCGTCAGCGCCAGCGTCACGCCCAGCCGCAGCGACGGCCAGCTTCGGAAAGACGAATCGGTCGAGCGCACCCGGCAGCAAGCGCGCGCCCGGACACGATGAGCAGGAACAGCGCCGCCCGTTCGCGCGGCATCATCCCTCGGGCGATGGGCTCGCCGCACGGGCGCGGCGGCGACGGTCACGGCGCGCATTGTGAAGGAACTACTCTTGCGAGACGGTGGGGCTTGTGGTAGGACTCCGTCTACAGTGGGCACATCGGGGGCGATGGCTCTCACCCGGGGCACGGGGAGGCCACTACACGACGGACGACTGCGCGTCGTCGCGGCCGTCGCCGTGGTCGCGATGATTGCCGCCTCCGGCCTCTCGCAGCCTGTCGGCGGGGCGTCGTCGGGCGGCAGCGCCGCGGCCGCGCTCCAGCTCTCGGCGGCCACGCCCGCCGAGCTTCACGTCTCGACGCGAGTCGGCGCGCAGGACTCCCGCTTCTGGGCAATCCGCACGCCGATCGGCGCGACTCACGCGCAACCCGGCAGAGCACGTGACTGCGGCCTTCACCCGCGCCGGCGTCCGGGTGGGCTCTCAGGGGTCCAGGTCGGACTTTCGCTCATCGCCATCGGCCGGGCAGACCGGCTCGCACGCTCGCCGCACCCGTCATCACGGGCCGCGCCAATCGCGTCTCCTACGCACGCGACCCGCCTGACGGAGTGGTACGCGAACGGGCCGCTCGGGCTCGAACAGGGGCTGCGACTCGCGGCGCGACCGGCAGCCCATGGGCCGCTCACGTTCGCCTACGCAGTCTACGGGATCGGGGACCGCGACGCTGCAGGCAGACACGCTGACGTTCCGCACCGCGCCGGGACACGAGTGCTGATCCGCTATAGCGGCCTATTCGCCGTCGACGCGCGCGGCCGCACCCTGCCGTCACACCTGCGACTGTCTCGGTTCCCGACTGCTGATCCACGTACGGGACGCCGACGCGCAGTATCCGATCACCGTCGACCCGCTGTTTGCCCGGAGCCGGCGCAGCCACGGGCGTTCATGAGCCCGCTGCTAAAGGGCGCGGTGACGTTGCTGCTTCGCCGCGTCCACGCGAGCCGACGCTGTCGATTAGGCGCTACAACGCGAAGGGCCAGGCCTGGGGCGTCGGCGACCAGGGCAGCGACACGCTGAATGCTCGGGTCACGATCACCGAACCCGCGCGACCACGAGGCGATCCACAGCGTTCTGCCCCAACCGCTCCAGATCTCCCCGACCGGGATACTCACCGCGACGGGGCCCGCGTCCAGCGATTCCCGGCCGGCGGGTATCTCGCTCGCGTCCGGCCAGTCGACCAGCTTCACCGTCCCTTACAAGGTGACCGGGGCCGGCATCGCCAACGTCAGCGATTCGATCACCTGGCTCAACAGCCCCCCAACGAGCGGGGGCGGGCCGGCTTTGGGTTCGTGAGCATTCCGCTCGGCTCCGCGCTGACCGGCACCGTCACCCTGGCAGCCGACACGTCACGCACGCTGCCCGGCGTGCCGGTGACGGTGACCGGCACGAACTCGGCGAGCGGCGAACGCGATCAACAAGACGGCGATCACGGACGCCACCGGGAAGTACAAGTTCACGCTCGGCCCCGGCACGTACAAGGTCAGCCCCGCGGCGAACATGACGCCGACCGCTGTCGGCAGCGCGGATTGCGTTGCGTCCGGTGGCACGTGCACCGTGAACATGAGTCAGGCTCGAACGGCAAACTTCACCGTGGCGTGTCAGCCGACGCTTGACTTCCACACCTCGATGGTGGCGACCGGCTGCTTCGAGCCGAAGGACATCGCCAAGGGTCTGTGGAAGGCGAAGGGCCCGTTCCGGGTGGACGGGATCGACTTCAAGTCTCCCGACGACAACGCGGCACCCGTCATCTTCGACGACCAGAACAAGAGCGTGAACGGCGACACGGTCCAGATGTCCCTGAGCGCGCCGGGCTACGGTGGCGGGTGGCTCGCGTTCTATGTGCCCGGCGGCCTGCACCTCGGCTTCCCAACGAGCGAGACGATCCACAGTTGGGCACTGAGCACGCCATGGGCGACGCCGAGCCTGCTGAGCCTTGTCAACTTCCAGTTCCTCGCGGCCGGCAACGGCAGCACCACGACCCTGTTCGGCTTCCCCGCCCACGCGCCGGCGATCGAGGTCGACTTCACGCCCGGCCAGACCGCGATCACCGCCCAGCTGTCGTTCCCCGCGACGACGAGCGCATGGCTCGATCCGATCAACGGTCTGTGGAAGAGTGACAACGCCCGACGGCGGCCGAGGGGATCAGCTATCCGACGGCGTTCAAGGCGAAGATGGTCGCCAACAACACCGATGGGGTGTCGACGCTCGAGGGCACGTTCTCCCCCGCCGGGGTGATCGGCGTCAACACCGGCAAGTACACGCCGCCGGGGAATCCGCCGCCGTACGGGACCGTCGAGCTCGCCAAGATCGGCCTCAAGTGGGAGCTCGCCCAGGGCCTCTGGCACGTCAACGGCGTGTTCGTCATCCACTCCGGATCCGCGTCGGACAAGGCCAAGGCGTTCCTCGAACCGCTCGGCGGCTTCCTCGGCCGCACGCTCGTGGCGGTCGACGTCCCGTTCAGGTGGCGCACCCACACGGTGCTCGGCCACCAGGTGCCGCTGCCGTCGTTCACGGGCCTGAACGTGCAGGCCAACGACATCAACGAGTACATCCCGGATTCGCCGTTCCTGTTCTGGCAACGGGCCGGGTTCAACGATCGGCATCGACGACAAGAACCCGCTTGGGGCCTACCTGTTCGGGATCAACGCCGGGTTCACGTGGGGGCCGCGCTTCAAGCACGACAAGCTCTGGTTCCAGGAGTTACTGTCGCTCGACATCGCCGGAACGCTCACGTTCGATCCGTTCTCGATCAGCGGGAGCGCCGAAGCTCAAGGGCCTCAATGCGACGCTGCTGCGCGGCGTCGCCAAGATCAGCGGCGCCGGCTCTACGTCGAGGGGAGCCTCGGCCTCAACCTGCAACAGATCCTGAGAGCGTCGTTCGCCGCTTCGATTCAGGGCACGGGAAGATCTGGATGCCGATTGACGGGCAGAGCCACTTCGTCATGGAGGGTCTCGGCACCGGCGAGCTCTTCCAACTTGCCGGGCAACGCGAGGTTCGTCCTGACCGGCGACGCGGCCGGCCTGTGCGTCGGCGGCCGCGTCGTCGCCGCAGTCGGGCGCTCTACTACGACGGCTCGCTACCACGTCGGCGGCTGCAACAGCGGCCCGTTCACCGCCGCGATCAATGCCGGCGCGACGACGAGCGCGCCGACCGGCGGTGACACCCGCGGCGGGAAGGACGCCGCCGACATCGCCGCGGCGGCGAAGACGTTCACGCTCAGCAAGCGCTCGCACGTGACCGCGGTCGCGGTCCGCGGCGGCGGTGCCGCACCGCAGCTCCAGGTGACTGGTCCCGGCGGCCTCAATCTCACGGTGACGAAGGCCTCTCCCGTGGCCACCGGCCGCTGCCGCGGTGCTCGTCCTCAGCCCGAGCGAGAACCGCACGTACATCCTGTTCCGTCGCACGCCGAAGCGCGGCACCTACCACCTCATCCCGCTCCCCGGGTCGGCCGGCCATCCGCTGGGTCGATTTCTCCCAGCCGCTGCCGCCGGCCTCGGTCAAGGGCAAGCTGCACCGTCGGCTGCCGGCAGCGGCTCACCTGGAAGCTCCGCCGCCTGCCGCGCCAGACGGTCACGTTCGTCGACCGCGGCACAAGCTCGTCAGCGAGACGCTGAAGACGACGAGCGCCTCGAGCGGGTCGGTGACGTTCACGCCGCAGACCGCGGCGGCCGGCGCACACAAGATCGTGGCGATGGTCTCCCAGCAGGGAACGCCGCGGGCCGAGATCGTCGTCGCCCGGTACGGCGCCCCGACCGGAACTGGTCACGTGACCGGATTGAAGGCGCGCCGCAAGGCCAGCAAGACGACGGTCACCTGGAAGCCCGGTCTGCGCCGCCTACGACTACGCGATGACGATTACCGCAGGGAAGACGAAGTCGACCACGTCGACGAAGAAGACGTCGATCGTGATCTCCGGCAAGGGCAGGCGCACGGTCACCGTCGTCGCCGTCAACTCGGCCGGTCAGACGGGCAAGCCGTCATCGATCACGATTCGCTAGCTCAGCTGACGCCGCTCCAGGATTTCGGCGGCCGCGCTCGCCGGATCGAGCTCGCGGGCGACGACACGGTCGAGCAGCTCCTGGACGTAGGGGTCCTCGTGCACGGCCGCCTCGAGCTCCCGGCGCATCCGGAACGTCGCGATCCCGAGCACCTCACTCATCAGGTTGCGTCGGCGGCGCGCCGACAGCGTGCCCTCGGCCTTGATGTAGGCCCGGTGCTCGTCGAGCTTCTCGACGAGCTCAGGCACGCCCTCCTCGCGGACGGCCTCGGTCTTGATGATCGGCACCTGCCATCCCTCGCGCGGCCCGAGCGCGAGCACGCCCTTGATCTCCCGCACCATCGTGTCGGTGAGCGGATGATCGGCCTTGTTGACGACGATCACGTCCGGGATCTCCATGACCCCGGCCTTCAGCGCCTGGATCGAGTCCCCGCTGCCGGGCATCAGCACGAGCACCACGGTGTCGGCGTGATCGATGATGTCGACCTCGGCCTGCCCGACGCCGACCGTCTCGAGCAGCACGACGTCGCGGCCGGAGGCATCCATCAGCAGCGCCGCCTGGAGCGTCGCCTCGCTGAGCCCGCCGAGCGCACCCCGGTTCGCCATCGAGCGGATGAACACGCCGGGATCGAGGAAGTGGTCGGTGAGACGGATCCGGTCGCCGAGGAGCGCGCCCTTGGTGAACGGCGAGGACGGGTCGATCGACAGCACGGCGACCGTCTGACCGCGCGCCCGCTCGAGCTTGGTCAGCGCGGCGAGGAGCGTCGACTTGCCGACCCCGGGCGGGCCGGTGAAGCCGAGCATCGCGGCCTTCCCGGTGTGCGGAAAGACCTCGCTGACGAGCGCCCAACCCTCCGGGTCATCGTTCTCGACGAGCGTGATCGCGCGCGCCAGGGCGCGCTTGTCGCCCGCCAGGAGCCGCTGAGCGAGAGTCTGTTCGGTGTCCGGCATGAGGGGCCGGAGTGTAGGTCCGTCGCGCTGCGGGGAGCACCCGGGTCATGACACTGAGCCTCGACTCTCTGATTGGCGACGGCGTGGAAGCGGCGGTCAAGCTCAAGCACCGCCGTCGCCTGCACCGGCTCGGCTGGGACCGAGCCCTTGCTCCTGATGACAGCGGCCTCTGGGCCGCAGGCGACCCGCCGCCACGTGGGGGATGCGCGTTGCAGGTCCTGATCGACGGCGCGCAGGCGCTGCCCGAGATGGCCCGCGCGATGCGCGGTGCGCAGCGCTACATCCACGTCACCGGCTGGCACCTCGCGCCGCATTTTGAACTCGTGCGCGACGAGCACACCGAGGTGCTCGGGGCACTGCTCGCCGAGCTTGCGGAGACCGTCGACGTGCGCATCCTCGTCTGGGCGGGCGCGCCCGTGCCCGCGTTTCACCCGACGCGCAAGGAGGTCGCCAAGGCGGTCGAGAACCTCGTCCGCGGCACGCGCATCCGCTGCGAGACCGATCCGCGGGAGCACCCGTTTCACTGCCATCACGAGAAGACGATCGTGATCGACGGGAGCATCGCCTTCGTCGGCGGGATCGACCTCACCGACGAGGCCGGCGATCGCTTCGACACCTCCGCCCACCACGCGCGGCGACGGCTCGGCTGGCACGACGTCGCGACCCGGCTCGAGGGCCCGGTCGTCGCCGACGTCGACGACCATTTCCGGCTGCGCTGGCGCGAGCTGACCGACGAGACGCTCGAGCCGCCACCGCCGCCGGAGCCGGTCGGCGACGTCACCGTGCAGCTCGTACGAACGGTCGCCGAGGACATGTACGACCGCGTCCCCCGAGGTGATTTCCGCATCCTCGAGAGCTACGTCCGCGCGCTGCGCTCAGCCCGGTCCTTCGTGTACATCGAGAACCAGTTCCTGTGGGCGCCGGAGCTCGTCGCGATCCTGCGCGACAAGCTCGAGCACCCGCCATCGCCGGAGTTTCGAATCGTCATCGTGCTCCCCGCCAAGGCGAACAACGGGGCTGATGACACGCGCGGCCAGCTTGGCGTGTTGAGCGCCGCCGATCCCGGCAACCGGCGGATCCTCGCGGCCACGATCAGAGGCCTCTCGGCCGAGCGCGACGACCCGCTGTACATCCATGCCAAGGTCGGGATCGTCGATGACCGCTGGCTCACCGTGGGATCGGCCAATCTCAACGCCCACTCACTGCTCAACGACACCGAGGTCAACGTCGTCACCCATGACGAGCGGCTCGCCGCCGAGACCCGGGTGCGCCTGTGGGCCGAGCACCTCGAGCTGGACGAGGCGACGGTGGCGGCGATGCCCCCGCACACCGCCGTCGATGAGCACTGGCGACGGATCGCATTCGAGCAGCTCGAGCGACGCCAGGCGGGGCAGCCGCCGACCCATCGGCTGCTCGCGCTGCCGGGTGTTTCCAAGCGTGCCGGACGGCTGATCGGACCGCTTCAAGGCCTCGTCGACGACGGCTGACGTAGGATCTCGTCGTGCAGTCGGTCAGCACGGGACGCACCAAACGGGCACGGAAGGCATCGCCGCCGAAACCGCCACCGCCTCTGCGGCCACCGCCGGGGCCGCTGCGGGGCGGGCCGTTGGCGTTCCTGCGCTTCGCTCGGAGCCACAACATGATGAGCGTCGGGTATGCGCGGCTGATCATCCGGTGGCTATGGCTGAAGCTGCGCTGGCGCGGGCGCTTTCAGACCGACGGGCTGTGCTTCATCTGCCCCGGCGTGAAGTTCGAGATCGGCCCCCGCGCGACCGTGTCGATCGGACGCTGGGCCTGGGTCGGCCACGGCTCCAAGATCCGCGCCCACGAGGGTGACGTGTCGATCGGCGCGAAGTCGGTCCTGGGCCAGGAATGCACGATCTCGTCCTTCCAGCGCGTCTCGATCGGCCGCGAGTGCATCATCGCCGATCGCGTGATGATGATCGACTTCGACCACGGCGCCGTCGAGGTCGAGCGTCCGATCCGCGAACAGGGGATCTACAAGCGCGACGTCAACGTCGGCCACAACGTCTGGATCGGCTATGGCGCGTGCGTGCTCCGCGGCGTCACCGTCGGCGATAACTCGATCATCGGCACGAGCTCCGTCGTCACCCGCGACGTCGAGGCGAACTCGGTGGTCGCCGGCGCACCCGCCCGTCTGATCCGCGAGCGCGACGCGCCGACGACGTTCCGCTGGGAGTAGCGCGACGCGGCGAAGCTCGGTGCGCGTGCGTGCGGCGGCGAAGCGCCGAGACGGCACGGCGCATCGAGAGGGTGAGGGATCGGAAAAGCGGCCGCGCTACCCCTCCCAACCGGACAACGCCGGCGCTAACGCACGCAGTTCCGGCGCGAGCGTTGAGTCGCCCCCCAGGGCCTGCTCGAGGACGGCCAGATGCGCGGCCGCGCGCTCCCGCGGGTACTCCCCGGCGAGCGTTCGCGACATCAGGAACGTCCAGTCGCTCGACTGCAGGGCGAGCAGTTCACGGAGCGCCCGCTCGCTGACGTGCTCACGCGCGGCAACGACGCGCAGCTCGGCCTGCCGCGACTGCCAGGCCATGTCGGCGACGGCGGGACCGCTCCACGTCCGCAGGTCGCAGCCCTCGCCCCAGGAGCTGACGCCGAGCTCCGGCGGTGCGGGCACCGGCTCGTGGCGCTCGAGCGCGTCATCGAGCGTCGTCAGCGCCAGCCCCTGACGCGTGGCCTCGTCGAGCACCGCCTCGAGCCACCGCACGCCCTCGTACCACCAGTGGCCGAGTAACTCGGTGTCGAGCGCGCACACGCACACCCCACCGCCGGCCACCCGCTCGCGCACCCGCGCCACGAAGTCGGCGGCGTCGGCGCGGACCTGCTGGAGCGCCCGCGCGTGGTCGTAGGGCGCGCCGTCGATCCCCCGCACGCGGTGGTGATGGTCGGTGAGGTCGTGGTAGTTGCGGTACACGCCGCCGCCGGGGTACCCGCCGTCGCTCCACACGAGTGCGATCGTCGCTCGGTCGATCGGCCACAGGACCGGGCCGTCGTCGGACTGAAGCGGTCGGAGATGTCGAGCGTCGCCGAGGCCGTAGAAGGGCGTGAGCTCGACGCACGTGGCCCGCACGCCCGCGTCTTCGAGCAATGCGTCAAGCCAGGAGCCGTGGGCGCATTCCGGAAGCCAGAACCCGCCTGACCAGTCACCGAACCGGCGGCGATGCGAGTCCACGCCGGTCTGCACCTGGAGCTGGATCCCGGTGTCGGTCGCCAGCAGCGGCAGGATCGGATGCGTCGCTGCCGAGGTCCACGTGGCGTGGCGCCCGAGCGCGGACGCAAGGTCTCCCGGAAGCGCCTCCAGCCGGTCGGCGGCCTCCGCGTACTCACCCGCCGAGCGTTCGATCTCGCGGGCCAGACCCACGTCCCCGGCGCCCCGGAACGAGGCCGCATCGCGGCGATGCGACTCGGGTCGGATCTCCCGGAGAAAACGCAGGCATCGCTCGGTGACGCCGGGGGCGGCGAGCTGATCGCACAGCACGGGCGTCAGCGACAGCGTGATCGGCGCATTCCGCTCGAGCACGTCGAGCAGCGGCAGATAGGAGCCGGCGATCGCCTCCCAGAGCCACTCCTCGCCGAACGGCCAGGTGCCGAAGCCCTCGACGTACGGCATGTGGGTGTGGAGAACGAGCGCGAGCTCGCCGTCGGCGCTCATCGGGCGCGGCAGATCGCGAGAAAGTCGAGCGCCTCGTCGAGCGGAGCGGGACGAAGCGCGAAGTCCGAGGAGGCAATCGCCGGTGTGAACCGGTCATAGAACGGCTTAGTGATCCGCAGCGTCTTGTGAATCCGGTCCCACCCGAGCCGCAACGCCGCCGCGTGGACGGCCAGCTTGCGGGCATGGAACAGCCCGAGCAGCTCGACCGACGCAAACGCCGACTCGCACAGCGCGCGGAACTCCTCGGCTCGGTACTCCTTGATGTGCCACGGGTTGCCGGACTTCTCGGCGCCCACGGGTGCCAGCGTCAGGAGATTCGGCGTCGACACGTACGCGGTGCCGCCCGGTGTGAGCAGCTCGCCGAACCGGCGCAGCACCGCCGTCGGGTCCTGCACGTGCTCGATCGTCTGCAGGAACACGACGGCGTCGACGCATCCTGGCTCGCCCCAGGTTTCGACGAGGTTGCGCTCGAACGACAAACCGGGCCGGGTGTACCGCGCGACGGCGTGGTCGTGCGCCTCCGGATTGGCATCGACGCCGACGACGCTCGCCGCGGTGCGGGCGAGCACGCTCGAGCCATACCCCTCGCCGCAGGCGAGGTCGACGACGCGCCGGCCGTCGACCCGCTCGGCGATCCATTCGTACACCGCCAGGTGGCGGCGAAACCAGTAGTTCTCGGCGGGGACGTCGGGCAGCGTTCGCTCACCCGTCAGCGACAGGGGCGGAACGCCGGGGGGCTGGTTTTCCTGAACGTAGACGTTCACTGCAGGTGCGACAGGGTAATGTGCCCGGGCCATGGAGGCCGTTCGGACTGCGGATGACATCCGCGACGTCAACACCCGATACCACGATGTTGCCGCCTCGAGCTACGACTCGAAGTGGGGCATTGACTTTGGGGAAATCGGGCAGACGCAGGTACTCGGCAAGCTCCGCAAGCTGCTCGGCCCCGAGATATCGCGGGGCTATGGCCGCTCGCTCGAGATCGGCGCCGGCACGGGCTACTTCAGCCTCAACCTGCTCCAGGCGGGGGTCGTGCGCGAGGCGACGTGCACCGACATCTCACCCGGAATGGTGAGCACGCTCGCCGACAACGCGGCCCGGCTGGGCCTCAAGGTCCGGGCCGCCCGGGCGGACGCCGAGTCGCTGCCGTTCGGGGACGAGAGCTTCGACCTCGTGCTCGGACATGCCGTGCTCCACCACCTGCCTGATCTCCGTCGCGCGTTCTCCGAATTCCACCGCGTGCTGCGGCCCGGCGGCCGGATCGTGTTCGCCGGTGAGCCGTCCCGGTTCGGCGATCGTCTCGCCGCAATCCCGAAACGTGGCGCCGGTGCACTTGCGCCCCTGTGGCGCTGGGCATTGCGGGCCGACGTCGCGCCGCCGCCCGCGGACTCCGACTCGATCGAGCAGGAGGATCACGACCTCGAGCGCTTCGTCGACATCCACGCGTTCTCGCCGACCGACCTCAGCCGGCACGCCCATCGCACCGGGTTCACCGACGTGCGGGTGCGGGGTGAGGAACTCGTGGCGAACTGGTTCGGCTGGTTCAACCGCTCGCTCGAGGCGAGCGCGAACCCGGAGGACGTCCCGATGTTCTGGCGCCAGTACGCGTTCCACGGCTACCTCGTCCTTCAGCGGCTTGACGAGCACGTGCTCGAGCCGATGCTGCCGCCGGCGATCTTCTACAACCTGCTGCTGACAGCCCGCAAGCCGCGTTAGTGCCGGCGTCGCCGACGCGCACGCAGCCACGTCAGACCGCTGCGCAGGCGCATCAGCCCGCTGCGCAGACGCCACCAGCGGCCGGCGTAGATGCGGCTGAGCGTCTCCGCGTGGGCGCGGGCCAGCGTCTCGGCGCGCGTCAGTCGGTTGCCGAGCTCTCCCGCCCGCAAGTCCGCCGTGGCCCCCTCAAGCCGGGCCACCGCGAGGTCTCGACGGACCGTGGTGAGCTCTCGCTGGGTGGTGGCGAGTTCTCCTTGTACGGCCTGAAGCTCCGCGCTCAGCGCCGCCGCCCTCAGCGTGAGGCGCATCTCGCCCAGCTCCCTGGGATCAACCGTTCGCGCCAGCCATTCCGCGTTCTGCCGCACCCGCTCGTTCCACGGCTGCTCGCGCCGCGTGGCCCGGAAGTGGAGCACGGTCGGCTCGGGACTGCGGGCGGTCCGGGCGCCGCGCTCAACGACCCGCCGCCACAGGTCCCAATCCGCCGCGTGCGGCAACGTGGCATCCCACCCACCGGCCGCGCGAGCCACGTCCACTCGGACGCTGACCGAGGCCATCGGATTCGTGTTCGCGGCGGCGAGCTGGGCGCGTCCCTGAGGGGTGCTCCAGTCGCCGCCGAACCACCCCAACGAGTTGTCAGCGTGGACGAGAACCGCATCGCTCTGCACGAGGTCAAGGCGATCGCCATCCCACAGCGCTCCGATCAGCTCGAGGTGGCCTGGCATCAGCAGATCGTCGTCCCCGAGCCACAGGATCACCTCGCCCCGAGCGAGCTCAAGTGATCGGTTGCGATGCCCGTAGGCGTATCCCGGCGCCTTGGGCAGCTCGATGGCGTCGGCGAGCGGCGATTCGAGGGCCCGCACGGCCTCGGCGGTACCGTCGTCGCAGCCGTCGCAGAGCACGATGACCTGCTCGGGCTGCCGGGTCTGCGCGAGTGCGCTCCGGACGGCCAGCAGCGCCGTGTCACGACGATTGTGCGTCGGTATCGCAATCGTGAACCGGGTCGGCACGGTTTCATAGACTCGCAGCCGTGCCACTCCGACGAGATCAGCAGACGGTGACACGTTCCGGCGAGCGCCTCGAGACGCTCCCGGAAGGCATGACGATCCGTGATCTCGTCACGCACACCGACGAGCGCGGGACCGTGTGTGAGCTCTACGACGACCGCTGGTCGTTCAGCCCGGACGCGCTCGTGTTCGCGTATCTGTTCACGATCCGGCCCGGGATGGCGAAGGGCTGGGGCGTGCACCGCGAGCATGAGGATCGCTACGCGTTCCTCACAGGTGAGCTGGAGCTCGCGTTCTACGACGCGCGGGATGACTCGGCGACGGCCGGGCTGCAGTCACGGCTCGTGCTCTCCGCCCACCATCGGCGGCTGCTGTCGATCCCGCGCGGTGTCTGGCATGCCGAGCGCAACATCGGGACCGTCGAGGTCCAGGTCGTCAACTTCCCGACGATCCCGTACGAACACGCGAATCCGGACAAGTACCGGCTGCCGCTCGACACCGACGAGCTGCCGGTCACGCTCGGGCCCGACTGGCGCGGCTGGTAGCCAACCGCGACCTACACTCCCGCGTAATGCCGGACCGGCTCGTACGCGACTTCCCGCTCTTCCCGCTCGGACTCGTCGCGCTGCCCGAGGAGGTGATCCCCCTCCACATCTTCGAGGAGCGCTACAAGACGATGATGGACGAGTGCCTGACTTTCGACCGGGAGTTCGGGATCGTGTGGCTCGCCGATGACGGCCTGCGCGAGGTCGGCTGCGCCTGCCGGATCGAGCAGGTGCTCGAGCGGATGGAGGATGGGCGGATGAACCTCCTCACCCGTGGGACCCGCCCGATCCGGATCGTCGAGCGCCAGGGCCACCTCGCCTACCCGGCGGGCGTGATCGAGTTGATCTCCGATCGCGACGAGCCCGTCGACGCACAGCTGCTCCGCGAGGCACGCGAGACGTACGCCGAGCTCGTCAAGCGCGCCACCGACCGCGAACCATCGGTCGACGAGCTCGCCGACATGAGCGCCTACGGCATGGCCGCGACCGTCGACTTCGGACTCGATGCCAAGCAGGGTCTGCTTGATCTCCGCTCCGAGAACGCCCGGCTCCGGCTCGTCACCCGGCTCTTCCGCGCCGCGATGAAGCGCCTCGACTTCGTCGACCGCGCCCAGGCCCGAGCGCAATCGAACGGCAAGGTCCGGCTCGGCTGAGCGCGCGTCGGCGCACGGCTCAGGCCGTGCGCGGCGCACGGCTCAGGCCGCCACCCCGCAGGCGCTGTGCGCGGCCTGGACGGCGAACAGCTCCGCCTGCGCGAGCTCCTTGTGCCCCGCTGCCGACGTGTCCGCGAACGAGATCGTCCCGTCCTGCAGCTGCACTCTGTAGGTGAACACAGTGTTTGCCTTGGATGGGAACTTCATGTGAGCTTTCACATCCTTATCGAGGTTGCTGGCGATGTCCCGAGCGCGGAGCAGCAGCGCGTTTGACAGCGCCCGCGCATGACCCCCGTTGCAGCGAATTGTCCCGCCGTCGTTGACGAGCATGGTGAGCGTCTGCCCCTGGCCCGTGCGCGTCAAGACGAACAGGTCGGCGGACGTGATGTCAATCCCGCACCCGCAGAGCAAGAGGATTCCGAGCGCGATGATGAGCGCGGCTGGGCGCATACGCCGGTATCATCGCGCGCCGCGCTGCTTTGGCCGTTGGCGGCGCGACGCTTGTGGACGCGACCGTGTGTATCCGTCGCCTCCGGCTCCCGCAGTTGAACCACCTCATGCACGACCCAATCTCTTACTTTCAAGCCATCGTGCTCGGACTCGTTCAGGGCGTCTCCGAGCTGTTCCCGATCTCGAGCCTCGGCCATGCGGTCGTCATCCCGCGGCTCTTCGGGTGGAACATCCACCAGAACGACAAGTACTTCCTGGCATTTCTCGTCGCGGTCCACCTCGCCACGGCACTCGTCCTGCTCGGGTTCTTCTGGAAAGACTGGGTCCGCGTGTTCAAGGGCCTCGGCCGCTCGCTGCGCGACCGCGAGATCGCGCCGGATGACCGCGACGCCAGGCTCGGGTGGCTGCTCGTCGTCGGCACGATCCCCGCGGGCATTCTCGGTCTCGCGCTCGAAAGCGCGCTGCGCAAGGTGTTCGCCTCGCCCGAGTCGGCCGCGATCTTCCTGTTTGTCAATGGCCTGCTGCTGTTCGGCGCTGAGCACCTGCGCCGCCGCGCGCCCGATGCGCCTGAAACCGAGCGAGACGAGGACAACCGGATCGCCGAGCGTGTCTCCTGGCGGCAGTCGATCGGCGTCGGCGCCTCGCAGGCGCTCGCGCTGATACCGGGCATCTCCCGTTCCGGCGTGACGATGGGCGGCGGCCTGCTCGTGGGCCTCAACAACGAGGACGCGGCGAAGTTCGCGTTCTTGCTCGCCACGCCGATCATCGGCGCCGCGGCCGTCCTCAAGCTGCCCGAGCTCCTCGGGGCGACCGGCAACGGCGTCCGCGGCCAGGCGCTTGTCGCCGCCCTCTGCGCCGGCGTGACGGCGTTTTTCTCGATCCGGTTCCTCATGCGCTTCTTCGAGACCAACCGGCTCACGCCATTCGCGATCTACTGCACCGTGGTCGGTGCCGCTCTCTCGATCGGCTTCGCGGTCACCTGATTGGAGACGCCATGACCAAGAACCGAAAGCTCATCATCCCCGCCGTGATCCTCGGGGTCGTGCTCGTCATCATCGCCATCATCTACTGGGTCTCCACCGCCTCCTCACTGCCCAGCTTCTTCCCGGGCCACCAGGCCGGGTCGAGCACGCACCACTTCAAGCACGGTCTCGGCGCGTTCCTCCTCGGCCTCGCCTGCTTCGTGTTCGCCTGGTTCCAGACCGGACCGGCGTCGGGGAGCAAGAGCACCGGCACCGGATCACCGACGCCGGGCGCCTAGCTTTAGCCACCGTAGGCTGCCCCAGCGGACGATCACGCGCCGGCGCCGATGCTGCCGGTCGGCGACCAGCACCGGCTTCCGATCACTGGTCCCTCGACCGGCACAAAATCCCACGCGTCGAGAACGCAGACCGCGCGTGGGTGATCATGCTGCTCACAGCGGCTCGATCGCCCGGGCGGCCCATACGGGCGTGGTGCGTGGGAATTCGTGCCGGTCTGGTGCCCCCTCGGCCGGACATCGGCCCAGAGTCCCACACCAACCCCGGCTCAACCCTCCTCGATGCAAGCTTCTCCAGCCTCCGAACAGCGAAACGACGCCGAACAAAGATCGGCGGACGAATCCCAGATCGGCAGACCGCTCCCGGATCGGCAGACCGCTCCCGGATCGGCGGACCAATCCCGCTACCCCTCGACGACGAGCGCCGCCCCACCCCGCCGCGGGTCACCCCCGCCCCAGAACGCGCCCTCGGCGTCCCGCTCGACCGCCTGCACCCCGCCGAAGAACAGGTTGAGCTCGCGGAACCGCGCGAGCCCACGTCCGTCCCCCTCGATCCCGTCCACGTCAACCCCCGGCTCGGCGTAGACGACGCCGTCCTCAAAGTGGATCCGGGGTGCCCGGACGGCGTCGCCCGCGCGCAGTCCGTCGTCGATCACGCGGACGATGGTCTGGAGGATCGCCGAGCGGATCCGGTTTGAGCCGGCGCTGCCGAGCACGAGCTCAGGCCGGCCGTCGCGCATCACGACGGTCGGGGCCATCATGCTCGGCATCCGACGCCCCGGGGGATGCCGGTGAAACCCGAGCGGGTTGAGGTCCTGCTCGCCGGCCATGTTGTTCAGGTGGACGCCGGTGCCGGGCACGACGACGCCCGAGCACGACCCGTTCGAGCACGTCACCCCGCAGGCCCATCCCTCGCGATCGATCACGGATATATGGGTGGTCGACCCGAGCCCGCCGGCCCCGCCGGGCGCCCGGCTGAGAAACCGTGAGACGAACGCCGGATCGTCCAGCCCCTCCAGGAACTCCGCGGTCCGCTCGGCCTGGGTGATCTCCATCACCTCGACGACCCGCTCGTTGCTCGGTGGCCCGGGCTCGGCGTCGAGCAGCGACAGCGCCCGCGCGATCAGGATCCCCCCGGCCGACGGCGGCGGGTTCGTGACGACCTCCCGGCCGCGGTAGGCGGTCGCCACCGGCGAGCGGTCGATCACGCGGTACGCGGCAAGATCCGCCGCGGTCAACGTCCCACCGTGACCGGTCACCCACTCGACGATCGCCGCTCCGATGTCGCCGGTGTAGAACGGGTCGGGGCCTTCGGCACCGAGCCGCTCGAGCGCGTCGCCGAGCTCCGGCTGACGCACGACGTCGCCGGCCTTGACCAGCCGGCCGTCCGGAGCGAACAGCTCCACCGCCTCCGGCGTGGAGAGGACGATGTCGCCGAGGATCTTGACGACGTACGCCTGCTGCTCGTTGAGCACGACGCCGTTGCGCGCGAGCGTCGCTGCCGGTCCGACGAGGTCGGCGAGCGTCATCCGTCCGAACCGCCGCGACGCCTCCGCGAGTCCGGCCGGCAATCCGTACGCCCCCACCGATGCAGCACCGATGTTGAACACCTGGATCGCGTCGCCAAACGACACGCTGATCGGCAACAGCTCGGCCCGCGCCGTCGGATCGGCGCCGCGGCCGGACGCCTCGACGAAGAAGTCGAGCAGGACCGGCTCACCGCCGGGCGGCACCACGAGCATGTAGCCGCCGGCCCCGAGCGCGGTGAGCAGCGGCTCGCACGCAAACGCCGCGAGCGTCGCCCCCACCGCCGCGTCGACGGCGTTGCCGCCCTCGCGCAGCACAGCGGCGCCGGCCTCCGCCGTCGTCGGATGGCCGGCGGCGACGACCCCGAGCTGGGCCCCGCCCACAGACGCGCTTATCGGCGCGGGATGAATTCGGGCACGTCGAGCTCGCCAGGTGAGGCGACGGCGGACCGGGACCGGCTGACGCGCGGCTCACCACGCGGTTCGCGCAGCGACGAGGACACCCGCGGCTCAACCGCCCGCGGCGCGACCGCCCGCGGCGCAACCGCCCGCGGCGCAACCTCCCGACGCTCCTCCACGCGGCGTGGACGCCTGGACGCGTTGCCGTAGCCGGTCGCGACGACCGTCACCCACACCTGGTCGGCGAGCTTCTCGTCGACCATGGCGCCGAAGATGATGTTCGCGTCCGGGTGGGCCGCCTCGGCGACCGCCTTGGCCGCCTCGTTGACCTCCCACAGGGACAGGTCGCGGCCGCCGGTGATCGACAGCAGGATCGAGTGCGCGCCTTCCATGCTCGTCTCGAGCAGCGGCGAGGCGACGGCCTGCTCGGCGGCATCGATGGCGCGGCGTTCGCCGGCCCCCATGCCGATCCCGAGCAGCGCGTTCCCCGCGTCGGACATGATCGTCCGGACGTCGGCGAAGTCGAGGTTGATCAGCCCCGGCAGCGTGACGAGGTCCGAGATGCCCTGGACGCCCTGGCGCAGCACGTCGTCGGCGACGCGGAACGCGTCGACCATCGACGTGTTGCGGTCGAGCACGGTCAGCAACCGGTTGTTCGGGACGACGATCAGCGTGTCGACCTCGTCCGCGAGCGCCTCGATCCCGACCTCGGCCTGGTCGCGACGACGCGTCCCCTCGAACTGGAACGGCCGCGTCACGATGCCGACGGTCAGCGCGCCGAGATCACGGGCGATCTTGGCGACGACCGGGGCCGCACCGGTACCGGTGCCGCCACCCGCGCCGGCGGCGATGAACACCATGTCCGAGCCGCGCAGCAGGGCCTTGATCCGATCGTGCTCCTCGTGCGCCGCCTGGCGACCGAGGTCCGGGTTGGAGCCGGAGCCGAGGCCGCGCGTGATCGCGTCGCCGATGTGCAGGGTCTCGTGGGCCGCCGACTGCTGCAGCGACTGCAGGTCGGTGTTGATCGCGAGGAACTCGACGCCCTCGATCTCAGCCTCGACCATCCGGTTGATCGCGTTGACGCCGCCACCACCGACGCCGACGACGCGCAGGACCGGGGTCCCGACCGGACGGGCGACGCCGAACGCCTCGGCGCTCCGCTCGCTCCGCGCATAGACATCGGGCTCGGGAGCCGCAGCGGCAGGCGCGACCGGAGCGGGAGCCGACGACGGCTCGGGCTCGGAGCGCCGCGGGCGGTCCATGAAGTTCTCCGGGATGTCCGCCGAGAACGCGTGGCGCAGCCGCTCCTGCGGGGAGGGGATGCGGTGCTCGGGCGCAGCGGACTCCGGCGCGGGAGCCGAGGGCGCGGGTGCCGACGGAGCGGGTGCCGAGGGAGCGGGTGCCGAAGGCGCGCTCGCCGAGGCGGCCGGCGTCACGGGCGCCACCGGAGGCGCAGGCGGCTGCTCGGCCGCGGGCGCGGGCGGACCGACGGGCGCAACCGCAGCCGGAGGCGCGGGCGTTGCCGACGCCGCACGCGTTTCCGGGGGTGGCGCCGCCGGAGGCGCGGCCGCGGCTTCGGACGGCTGGCCGGGCGCACCCTCACCGCCGGGCGCACCAGGAGCCCCGGTGTCCTCGGCGGTCTTGCGGAACAGGGCCGCGAGGGGCCCTTCACGCATGCTCGCGCGCTTAGCGTTTGGCATTTGAGAGGACCTCCTTCGCGAGCTGCCGATATGCGTGTGCTGCTACCCCGTCCGGATCGTACTTCAGTACAGACATACCCTTCACCGGAGCTTCGGCGAAACGTACCGTCTTACGGATCCGGGACGCAAACACGCGATCGCCGAAGTTCTCCTCCAGCAACTCGATCGCCTCCTTTGCATGCAGCGTCCGGGTATCAACAAGCGTCGGCAGGATCCCTTCGATGTCCACGTCGGGGTTCAGGTTCTCTCTGACCATGGCCAGAGTGTTTTGCAACTGGATCAGACCGCGCATTGACAAATACTCGCATTGCACGGGGACGATCACCTTGTGCGCCGCCGTCAGAGCGTTGATCGTGAGCAGCCCGAGGCTCGGCGGGGTGTCGATGAAGACGAAGTCGTAGTCGCTACCGACCTCGTTCAGCGCCTTCTGCAGGCGGCGCTCGCGGCCGATCATGGTCGACATCGCGATCTCGGCTCCGGCGAGGTCGATCGAGGCGCAGGCGACGTCCACCTCGCGCTGCCGGACGACGTCGCGGATCGCGGTGCCGTGCACGAGCACGTCGTACATGGACTTGTCGAGCGTGTCCGGGTCGATGCCTTGCGACATCGTCAGATTGCCCTGCGGATCCATGTCGCAGCACAGGACGCGGTGACCCTCCTCGGCGAAGGCCACGGCGAGATTAAGCGTGGTCGTGGTCTTGGCGACGCCGCCCTTCTGGTTGGCGAACGCGATCACCTTGGCGGTGGCCGTCACGGGGTTGCCTCCGGGAGGTCGATACTCATACGCGGGTGTATTCGCACGCAGACGCCAGATTCCTCCGCCACGCCGGGGCGACCGGGGCGGGGCCGCCGCCCCCAGGCGCCCGCTAACGTCCGATGACGTGGCGCCTCTTCTTGATCGCCGGTTGATCTTCGTCACCGGCAAAGGCGGCGTTGGGAAGTCCACCGTCGCGACAGCGCTCGGGCTCGTCGCCGCGCGCGCCGGCCTGCGCACGATCGTGGCCGAGCTGTCCGCCCAGGAGCACGTGCAGCGGGCGTTCGAGCACGAGGCGGCCCAGTTCAAGGAGGTCGAACTCGCGCCGGGTCTGTTCACGATCTCGATCGATCCGCAGAATGCGATGGAGGAGTACCTGCGGCTCAAGGTCGGGGCACTCGGGCATGCGCTGAGCGCGAGCCGGCTGTTTCACGCGTTCGCGATGGCCACTCCCGGCATGCGCGAGTTGCTCAGCATGGGCAAGGTGTGGGAGCTCGCCCAGCTTCAGCGCCAGACGCGCGGCGCCGCCCCCTACGACTTTGTCGTCGTCGACGCGCCGGCGACCGGACACGGCGTCGGCATCCTCAGGACGCCGCGGACGTTCGCCGACATCGCCCGCGTCGGGCCAATCGCCCGCCAGGGTCGCAAGATCGCGGACACGATCGCCAACCGCGACTTCACGGGCGTCGTCGCCGTTGCCACGCCGGAGGAGATGCCGGTCAACGAGACGATCGTCCTCGACGAGACCGTCCGCGCTGACGGACTCGCACTCGACGCAGTCGTCGTCAACGCCGTGTACCCGGAGCGGTTCGAAGCCGACGAGGCCGCCGAACTCGAGCACGCCCTCGCGCGCGTCCGCGCGCAGTCATCACGGGCTGCCCTGCGTGCCGCGCTCTCGGAGAACGCGCGGGCGAGCACCCAACGTGAACAGCTCGCTCGGCTGCGGGAGACCCTGGGGATGGACCTGATTGAGCTGCCGTACCTGTTCGCGGAGCAGATCGGTCAGCCCGAGCTCGAATTGCTCGCCGACCGTCTCGAGCCGGCGCTGATCGCGCCCGCGCGCCAGAGCGCCTCCAACGGCCGGCCCAAGTCAAAACGGAGCGCCGCCGTCAGCCGCTGAGCGCGACCGCGCGGCGGCCGGAGCGGATCCCGGTCTCGATTGCGCCGTCGATGAACCCGGCCCAGCCGTTGGCGATGTCCGAGCCGGCGAGCAGCACGCGCCCCTCGGGCACCTGCATCGCTGCATGGTGGTGCTCGTACCAGCCGGGCCGATGGATGGCCCACGTGCCACGGGAGAACTCGTCGGCCAACCAGTCGTGGGCCGTCGCCGCGACGAGGTCGTAGCCGGGGAGAATCGAGCCGAGCGCCGCACGCATCGCGCCGGCGTCCTCCGGCTGGCACCGCTTGGCATCGGGGCCGAAGCCGATCAGCACCTGGCTGCCGTCGTCGAGCAGCTCGTCGGTGCCGACGTAGCCGAACGGGTGCCCGTGCCGGATCGCGTTCTGCAGCGCGGCCTCGCCGCGCGCATGGATGAACACCTTGACGCCGCGGGACGCTTGCCCGAGCGCGATCGCCGCCCGCTTGTCGTCGGACAGCGCGGGCGTGAAGTCGACGGCGCCGAGAGCGTTGAGCGGAAGGGCGACGATCGCCACCTGGGCCCGCAGCACGTCTCCCTCACGCGTCTCCACCGAGACCGAGACCCCGTCATCGCTCTGCCGCACCGCCGCGACCGGCGCGCACAGCCGCACGTCGAGCGGACGCTCGCCGGCGATCGCGTCGAGCAGCGCGCCGGTGCCGCCGACCATCGTCACCCGGCCACCGGTGAACTGTGTCAACGCGAGGCTGTAACCCGACAGCGCATGCCAGCGGAGCACCGACACGGCGCCGGCGTCGTCGATCGGCGCGTGCGCGAGGGACTCGAGCTCCGCGCTGAGCACGGCGCGCTCCTCCTCGTCGAGGTCGAGCTCATCGAGGCGCTCGGCGATGCTCAGGCGATCGAACCGCGCGAGGCGCTCGATCGCGTGCAGCGGGTCGTGTGGCAGCGGCAGCGCCTGCTCGACGCCGTCGACGAACTGGTCCCAACCCCGGCGCACGATCGCGTCGCGCTCGGCCATCGTGCCGGAGCGGCGGTCGCCGTCGACGTACCAGCTCGCGATCTCGGTGTCGTCGGAGAGCGACACGGCGAGACCGGCCCGCGTGATCTCCGACCACGTGTGCGGCTGGTGCCAGTGGACCCACGCGCCGCCGTATTCGATCCGCCAGCCGTTCCACGGCGCCGACCAGGTCCGTCCGCCAAGGCGATCGCGCGCCTCGAGCAGCGTCACCGACCGGCCGTGACGAGCGACCTCGCGCGCGGCGGTGACGCCCGCGAACCCGCCTCCGATGACAACGACGTCCGGGTTCATGCCACTTGCTCCTCTCTCAACACCTCAGTACCTGACGACTCCACGTCCGGCGCGCCCAGCCGCATCACGAGCGCGTCGAGCACGAGCGCCCCGGCGGTCTTGACGAGCACCGGGTTGCACTCGATCAGCGCCAGCTCGGACTCGACCAGCACCTCGCCGATGCGCGCCGCCAACCGCGCCGCCGCGGCCACATCGAGCACTTCGCCGCCGCGCCCGCCCTCGAGCACTCGGGCCCCACGCAACGACCGTAGCGCTCGCTCCACCCGCTCCGGCGTCGCGGGAAGCGGGACGACCGCGACATCGCCCAGCACCTCGGTCCAGATTCCGCCGAGCCCGAGCGTCAACGCCGGCACGACCCCATCGCGCCGTGCCGCGATCAGCAGTTCCACCCCGGTGTCCTCCATCCGCTCGGCGAGGACACGGCCTCGATGCGCCTCGGCGAGCGCCGCCAAGGTGAGGTACGCGTCGCGCACGGCGTCCTCGGTCGCGAGGTCAAGGATCACGGCACCGAGCTCCGACTTGTGCTGGACCGACGCCGCGCTCAGCTTCAAGACCGTCGCGCCGCCGAGCTCATTCAGCGCATCCACTGCGTCACGCTCGTCGCTCACGAGCCGCCCGTCGACGATCGGTACCCCAGCGTCGCGGAGCAACAGCTTCGCGTCGCTCTCTGAGAGCCAGTCGCCGTCAGCCGGCCCGATGGCATCCCGCGCCGCCCGGGCGATCGCCCGCAACCGCTCAGCGTCGCCGGGTTCGGAGAGGAGCGCGGCCGCGCACACGAGGCCGGTGCGCAGCCCGGCGACAGCCGGAATCCCGGAACCGATGAAGCGCCACGCGGCCGCGTCATCGAGCAGCTCGGGCAGCGTCGAGGCGACGATCACCGGGGCGGGACTGCGGGCCGCTCCGGCGGTGATGCCCTCGCGCACCGCGCTCCACGAGGCGTCGACCGCGCCGTCGAGGTCCGGCGGTTGGTCATAAAAGACGAGGACCTGATTGATCGCGGGATCCGACCCAACGATCTCGACGAGCGACGCGAGCGTCTCGACCTCGCCCCAGATCATCGCCGTGTAGTCGATCGGGTTGCCGACCGTCGCGGCCGCCGGGAGCAGCTCCCTCAGGCGCTCACTCGTCTCGACGGCGAGCGCCGGGAGGGCAATACCGAGCCGCGTCGCCTCGTCGGCGCCCTGCGCCGAGTCGCCGCCCGAGCACGTCATGATCGCGAGCCCGCGGCCCTCGCCGCGCGCCCGCCGCGGGACCGCGAATGCCTTCGCGAGCTCGAGCAGTTCGTGGACATCACCCGCCCACGCCGCGCCCGCCTCCTCGACGAGCGAGCGGAACACCCGCTGGTCGCCGGTGAGCGCCGCACTGTGCGCCGCCGCCGCCCGCGCGCCCGCCGTCGACGTGCCCACCTTCAGCACGGCGACCCGGACGCCCGCGTCGGCGCAGGTGGCGAGCGCATCGCACAGCGACGGGTCCCCGTCGTCCTCGAGGTACAGCGCAACCGCCCCGACATCGTCGAGACCCGCCACAAACCCGAGGTAGTCGGCCGCCGACAGGACCGCCTGGTTACCGCTCGCGATCACCGTGTGGAAGCGCAGGCCCCGGCTCGTCGCGAGCGCGTTGACCGCGACGTTCCCGCTCTGCGAGATGAGCACGACCCGCCCCGGGTCCTCGCGCGGCGCGAGCGCGTCACCCCACAGTGCGTAGCGGCCCCACATCCCGACGATCCCGTTGCAGTTGGGACCGCACACCGGCAGCGCGTGGCGTTCCGCCGCCGCCACGAGCGACACCTGCAGATCACGGCCCGAGGCAACCTCGCCGAACCCGGCGCTGATGACGACCGCGCCACCGCAGCCCCGCGCGCCCGCGGCGTCGATCACATCCGGCACGCCCGCCGCCGGGATCGCGACGACGACCGCGTCCGCGGCGACTGGGAGCTCCGCCACCGAGGCCACACACGGATACCCGAGCGCCGATGTCCGGCCCGGATTGACCCCCCACACCTCGCCCGCGTACCCGATCGCCTGCAGGTTGAGCAGAACCTGGGAGCCGTAGCTCCCGGGACGCTCGTTCGCGCCGACGACCGCGATCGACGTCGGCGCAAGCAGCCGGGCCAGGTCCGGCGTGCCCGTCAATGGATCGTCGCCTCGACGCCGCGGCGCTCGAGTGCCCGCGCGATGATCAGCCGCTGGACCTCGCTCGTGCCTTCCCAGATCCGATCGACGCGCAGCTCGCGCTGGAAGCGCTCGGCGACGTTCGTGCGCATGTAGCCGCGCCCGCCGAACGCCTGCACGGCCCGGTCCGCACACCGGCCGGCCGCCTCGCTGACGAACAGCTTCGCCATCGATGCCTTGACGTGGACGAGCTTCACATCCGCGCCCTCGTCGACCATCCCGGCGACCTGGAGCGCCAGCAACCTCCCGAGCGCGGCGTCGGTGGCCGAGTCCGCGAGCGGGAAGGAGATGCCCTGGTAATCCATGATCCGGTGACCGCCCTGGACGCGCGACATCGCCCAGTCAGTCGTCTCGTCGAGCAAGCGCCACATCGCGCCGAGGCCGTGGGTCGCGATCCCGAGCCGCTCCTCGGTGAACCACGCCCGCTGGAGCTCGTCGCCGTTGCCGATGCCGCCGATGACCGCGTCCTCGGCCACCTCGACGTCGGTGAAGCGGATCGTCGGATGCCCGTGCGGGTAGTTGTGTGTGAACGGCGGGTTGTCGACGAACTCGACGCCTGGCCTGCCCGGTTCGATCAGAAACAGCGTCGGCAGCCGATCCGGGCCGTCGACGACGTTCGCCATCACGATCAGCACGCGTGCCACGTCGCCGGAGGTCACGAACCACTTCTCGCCGTTGATCCGCCAGCCGCCATCGGTCCGCACCGCGGTCGTCGCGATCCCGGCAGGATCGGAGCCCGCCTCGGCCTCGGTGACCGCATACGCGTCGCCACCCTGGCCCTGGAGCGCGGGCCGCAGGTAGCGATCGATCTGCTCAGGCGTCCCCCGAACCAAAACGTTGTAGGCCTGCGGCACGTGCCAGTGCAGCCCGTTGGTGACCCGCCCGAACTGCTCGTTGACGATGAACCACTCGAGCATCGACCACCCCTGGCCGCCGTACTCGGGGGCGAACCGGCCGCCATTGAGCCGGGCCGCGATCGCCTCTCGCTTGATCTCCTCGATGGTCGCCTCGGGGAGGCGCCCCGAGCGCTGCTCAGCCTCGAGCTCGAGCGGCATCAGGACGTTCTCGACGAACTCCCGCGCGCGGCGCTGGAGATCGAGCTGCTCGGCGGTGAGCTCAGGCGAGGCGGTGGCGTTGCTCGGAACGGCGGTTGTGCTCATACGGGGTCCTCAGGTGGATGGGTGACGAGGGCGAGATGGGCGCGGTCGGACGCCGTCAGCTGGGCGGCGCGGCCGGGAAGCCCCAACAGCAGGTTGTGGTGGTTGGCGACCACGGCCGCGGCGAGCTCCCGGGCGTCGCGGACGGACGGGTCGTCCGACCGTCGCGGACCGATCGATCAGCTCGACGATGCCGTGGAGATACTGCAACCACTGGCGCTGGCGGCCGTGGAGCAAAAGCCGTTCGATCCGGGCCCGCTCGGTCGCCACCAGGTCATCGGGCGCCCGGGAGCCGTGGCGCAGCGTCGCGACGGCGCGCGGCAGCAACCGTTCCGGCTCCGGCGTGATCGAGAGCCACGCGGCCCGCTTGACCATGGAACTAGACTAACAGCAACTGATCACAAAGTCAGGATTGAGGTTTTGCATGGCATCAGCGCCCGCCACAACTGGTCTGCCGACCGTCGCCGACTCGCTCGCCGGCACCGCCCTCCCGCCGCGCCTGTACCTCGACGAGGGGCTGTTGGACGCCGAGTACGAGCTGATCTTTGAGCGAACGTGGCAGCTCGCGGGCCACGTGTCCTCGCTGCCGCGACCCGGTAGTTACCTCACGGCCCAGGCCGGCTCCCAGCCGGTGCTCGTCGTCCGCGATGAGAGCGGCGAGTTCCGCGCCTACCGGAACGTGTGCCGCCACCGCGCCTCTCGCCTGCTGAGCGGCGCCGGACAGTGCAAGGGCGCGATCCGCTGCCGCTATCACGGCTGGACGTATCGCTTCGACGGCAGTCTGATCGGCGTTCCCGAGGGCCAGGCGTTCGGCGAGCGGCTCGACAAGCGCCGCCTCGGCCTGCACCCGGTCCGCGTCGAGGAGATGTGCGGCCTGGTGTTCGTCAACCTCGACGACGACGCCGCGCCGCTGAGCGAGCTGGTCGGCGACCTGCCGGAGCGGCTTGCTCCCTACCGAATCGAGACGCTGTCGCCCTTTGGACCCGGCGGCGATGGCCAGCCGGCGAACTGGAAGGTCGTCGTCGAGAACTACATCGAGGGCTACCACATCCCGATCGCGCACCCCGGCCTGATGCGGATGCTCGACTACAAGAACTACGCGACCGACCTGCATGACAACTACGTGTGGTTCGAGGCCCCGCATCGCTCCAAGCCGAGCAGCAACCGGCTCGAGCGGCTCTACGGCCGTCTCGTCGAGCCGATGGCCGGACTGACCGACGCCGATCGCCACGTGTGGCGCTACGTGTTCCTGTATCCGAACACGACGATCGACCTGTACGCAGATCAGGTCAACACGTGGCAGATCCTCCCCAACGGCACTGGACGCACCCACGACGTGTTCGGCAGCTACCGGCCGGCCGACAGCACCCCGCGCACGCGCGTTGTGCAGTGGATCAATCAGCGCCTGAACAACCTCGTTCTCGATGAGGACATCGACCTCGTCGCCAACGTCCAGCAGGGGCTGCGCACGCGTGGCTACATGCCCGGCCCACTGTCGCGTCGAGAGGACGCGGTGGCATGGTTCGCCGACCGCATCCGGGCGGATCTCGCCCCGGCGCTCGCGGGCACGTGAGCGCACCCGCGGAGAAACCGCCCGGCGCCGAACGCCGCCGGGCCGCGCGCGAGCGGATCCTCGCCGCGGCCGTCCACGCCATCGCCAGCGAGGGCATCGACGGCGTCCGGATCGCCCGGATCGCGATGGAGGCGGGCGTCTCCACGTCGCTCGTCCACTATCACTTCGCCAGCCGTGAGGCGCTCCTCGCCGAGGCGCTCGACTACTCCTACACACGCGCCGGCGACGCACGTATCTCCGCGCGCGACCTCCCGGGACGCACCCACGCGGAGCGACTCGCCGCGATGATCGACCAGTGCCTGCCGACGACGGATGCGTTACGCGACGACTGGGTCCTGTGGGTTGAGTTGTGGCTGCGTTCGATCCGCCACCCGGAGCTGAAGCCGTTTGCGGAAGAGCTCTACGCCCGCCTGCGCGCCTGGTTCGCGGACGAGATCGCCGCCGGTGTCGCTGCGGGGGAATTCGACCGCTGCGATCCGGACGAGGTGGCGGACCGTGTGCTCGCACTCATCGACGGATTCGGCGTCCGGACACTGATCGGCGACTCGCACGTCCCGCTCGAACGCGCCCGGCGTGCGGTCGCATCCTCGCTCGCCCGCGACCTCGGGCTCGGCGAGATGCTCACGATTCCTAACAATTCCGTTCTTGACAGCGGCAAACGGTCGGATGTAGTTTTCTGAATGCCCGTTCAGTATTCGCCTGGTAGGGCGGGCAGAAGGCGGAGAGAGACTGTGAGCCCCCGGCCGAAGGTCGACCACTTGCGCAGGCCGCAGATTGTGAGCGCTGCGGCAGAGGTCCTCTATGAGAGAGGGCTGTTCGACACGCGTATCGGCGATATCGCCGAACGCGCCGGCACGAGCTCGCCGACAATCCTCTACTACTTCGAGTCCAAGGATCGGCTGCTCGAGGAGGCCGTCGATCAGACCGACCGTGAGTTCTACGAGCGGCTGACCGAGGGCCAGCAGCGGCACGAGCTCGCGAGCGACAAGCTTGTGCACCTGATCGAGCAGATCAGCCGGGGGCCCGACGGCCTCAGCGACTGGACGCTGTGGATGGAGGTGTGGGTTCGCGCCCGGCGCGACCCGAGCGTGCGCGAGTCGTACTTCGCGCTCGATCGCCGCCAGCGGTCGCTGATCGCCGACATCGTCAAGGACGGCCAGCGGCAGGGCGAGTTCGACGAGGCCGCGGACGCCGAGGAGTTCGCGATCTCACTGAGTGGCCTGATGGACGGCCTTGGCGTGCAGGTGACGCTCAGGCAGCCGGATGTCACGCCGGAGCGGATGATCGAACGCTGTCTCGCGCTCGCTGAGAGCGAGCTCGGGTGCACGCTGCGGCCATCTGGATCGATTACGAAACCGGGTAAGCAGGAGGTGAGGCGATGACGCCCCAGTCAGACGACCGCGGCGGCGCCGACAGGGTGCCGTCGACTCGCAGGACGTTCATGAAGCGCGCCGGCGCGGCGGCGGCCGCGGTTGCGGCCCCTGGACTGCTCGCCGCCTGTGGCAGCACGACGCCGACAGGGAGCACCAGCAAAGCGTCCGCGGCGCTCGGCCCCGGCGGTCTGCCGCTCGCCCGTCCAGACCGCCCGGTCACGCTTCCGCTCTACGCCGACAACAAGGCGATCGCGTCAGGCATGAAGCAGGAGGCGGGACCGCTCCAGTTCTACAACTGGCAGGAGTACATCAATCCCGACGTCGTCAAGTCGTTTGAGAAGAAGTACGGCGTCAAGGTCCAGATCAGCACGTTCGGCACGATCGACGAGGCCATCGCGAAGCTCGCGAGCCACGAGGTCCAGTACGACGTGTTCGTGCCGGAGCCCGTGTTCATGGAGCGGCTCGTCGTCGGCAAGGTGCTCCAGCCGCTCAACCTCAGCTACATCCCGAATCTCCCGAAGAACGTGTGGCCGTCGCTCACCAACCCGTGGTACGACCAGAGCAGCCGCTACTCGGTGCCCTACACGATCTACACGACCGGCATCGGCTGGCGCGCCGACAAACTGCCCGGCTTCAATCCGGCGACGCTGTCGAACCCGTGGACTGCGCTGTGGGCGCAGGGCCCCAAGATCTCCGGCAAGGTCGGGTTGCTCGACGACCAGCACGAGGGACTCGCGATGGGGCTCCTGAACAACGGGGTCACGGATCTCAACACCGAGAGCCAGGCCCAGCTGACCGCGGCGCAGAAGTCGCTCACGCAGCTCGTCTCGAGCGCGAACCTGAAGTTCGACACGAACGAGTACCAGCACCTCGCCGACGGGTCCCTGTGGCTCCACCAGGCGTGGTCGGGCGACATGGCGGCGGCGCCGCAGTACGCGCCGAAGGGCACCCCGGCGTCGGTGTTCCGCTACTGGTGGCCGGTTGACGGACGCGGTCCGATCAACAACGACACGTTCAGCGTCGTGCGCGGCGCCAAGAATCCCGTGCTCGCCCACCTGTTCCTCAACCACCTGCTCGACACCGAGCAGGTGTTCACGAACTTCGAGTTCAACTACTACCAGCAGCCGATCAACGCGATGACGCCGGAGTCGCTCGTCAAGCGCCAGCTGATCCCACCGAATCTGCGGACGACGATCATCCGCGAGAGTCAGTTCAAGAATGGCTACGTCCAGGGGCCGCTCAGTCAGCGGGGCGAGATCCTCTGGGAGAACGCGTGGGCGGCCGTCAAGTCGTCGTGAACGGACTGCGATGACGGGTCGGTCCTACTGGCGCGCGTTCACGCTTCCGGGCGTCGCCTGGCTGCTGCTGTTCGTCATCGTTCCCGCGTACGCGGTGCTGGCGATGGCGATGGGCAAGGTCAATCTGCTGCTTCAGCCGGTGCCCGCCTGGAACCCCGCTGACTGGAACCCGGGCTTCCTCTCGAAGGCGTTCTCCGGCGCCCTGCCCGGGGGAGAATTTTGGCCGTCGGTCCGTAACACGATCGTCTACGTCGCCGCCGCGCTCGCGGTCTGCTTCTTGATCGGCTACCCCGTCGCGTACTACGTGGCGCGCCACGCGAAGAAGACGAAGGCGCTGCTGATCGTGCTGCTCGTGATCCCGTTCTGGGTGAGCTACCTGCTGCGGATGCTGGCCTGGATCGGGCTGCTGTCCTCGGACGGCTACGTCAACAAGATCCTCATCGATCTCGGCATCGCCCACCCTCCGGACTGGCTCAACGGCAACCCGTACTCGGTGATCATCGCGCTCGTCTACGGCTACGTCCCGTACTTCATCCTGCCCGTGTTCGCCGGACTTGACCGGATCGACCAGAGCCAGATCGAGGCCGCGCGTGACCTCGGCGCGACGCCCTGGCAGGCGTTCCGCCGCGTCACGCTGCCGCTCAGCTGGCCGAGCATCCTGGCCGGGTCGGCACTCGTCGTGCTCCCGATGTTCGGCGACTACTACACCAACGACCTGATCTCCGCCTCGCCGCGCACGAACATGCTCGGCAACCAGATCAACCTGTTCGTCCAGGGCGGGTCGGAGAAGAACCTCGGGGCATCGCTCGTCATCGTGTTGATGGCGATCTTGGCCGTCCTGATGGCGTATTACCTGTTCCAGACCGCCCGCGATACGAAACGGCTGGCCACGGCATGAGTTCCCGGCTACCGCGCCGCCTGCGCAACCCATGGGGTCGGCCCAGGTTCCTCGTCGCGGTGACGTGGACCTACGTCTTCTGGGCGCTGCTGCCGGTCCTCATCGCGATGCTGTTCTCGTTCAACAACGGCCGGTCGCGCAGCGTCTGGCAGGGCTTCTCCCTGCGCTGGTGGTCGGGCGATCCGTCGCTCTCGATCTTCCACAACTCCGACTACACGCACGCGCTCGTGCACAGCCTCGAGCTCGCCGCGCTCGACATGCTGATCGCGACCCCGCTCGGCGTGCTGCTCGCCCTCGGCCTCACCCGGTGGCGCGGGCGGGGATCCGGCGCCGCCAACGGGCTCATGCTCATCCCCCTCGTCACGCCCGAGATCGTGATGGCGGTGTCGCTGCTGCTCGTGTTCACGCAGCTGGCGATCGTCCCGTTCAGCGCGATCCATCTCGGCACGACCGCACAGGTCGTCGGGCAGGTGACGTTCTCGGTGTCCTACGTCGTCGTGATCGTCCGCAGCCGACTGATCCAGATCGGCCCCGAGTTTGAGGAGGCCGCCCGCGACCTCGGGGCGACCCCGGCGGGTGCCCTGTGGCACGTCCTCGTCCCGCTGCTGCTGCCGGCGATCCTCGCCAGCATGCTGATCGTCTTTGCGCTTTCCATTGACGACTTCGTCGTGACCCAGTACATGTCCTCGAACGCAAGCACGACCACGATCCCGATGTTCCTGTACGCGAACGCGCGCGGCGGCACGACGACGCCGGCACTCAATGCTCTGGCGACGGTGCTGGTGTTGACGACCCTGATCATCGTCGGACTCGCATTTCTCATTTACGCGGCACTCGGACGGCGGACGTCCAACACGGGCGTCTCGGCGCTGCATGACCTCAGTGGATTGGAGGCAGCCTGATGGCAGGCGGACACGTTCAACTGCGCGCGTTGACCAAGCGCTTCGACGAGCATCTCGCTGTCGACAGCATCGACGCGCTGATCAACGCCGGCGAGTTCTTCTCGCTGCTCGGGCCCTCGGGGTGCGGCAAGACGACGACGCTGCGCATGATCGCGGGCTTTGAGCGTCCGACCTCCGGCGAGATCCTGCTTGACGGCGAGGACGTCGCGGTCGTCCCCCCGCATGAGCGCAACGTCCACACGGTGTTCCAGAACTACGCGCTGTTCCCGCACCTCAACGTGTCCGACAACATCGCCTTCGGTCTGCGCCGCCACAAGGTCGCCAGGGACGAGATCCGTCAACGCGTCGAGGACGCGCTCCGCCTCGTCGAGCTCGGTGGGCTCGGCGGCCGCCGGCCGCGACAGCTCTCCGGCGGCCAGCAGCAGCGTGTCGCGCTCGCCCGGGCGCTCGTCCTGCGGCCCGCCGTCCTGCTCCTCGACGAGCCGCTCGGCGCGCTCGACGCCAAGATCCGCAAGCAGCTCCGGGTCGAGCTGAAGGCACTGCAGGAAGAGGTCGGGATCACGTTCGTGTTCGTGACCCACGATCAGGAGGAGGCGCTCAGCATGAGCGACCGGGTCGCGGTCATGAGCAATGGCCGGATCGAGCAGATCGGCACGCCGGACGAGGTCTACGAGAACCCGGCCACCGTGTTCGTCGCCGACTTCCTCGGCGTCTCGAACCTGATGGACGCCGAGCCGATCGCGTGGGGCACCGGCGAGTGCACCGTGCGGGTCGGCGAGTTCAGCCTCCGCGCGACGTGCGGGGAGACCGGCTTCCGGGGGGCGGTCAAGATCGTCGCCCGCCCGGAACGGTTGCGCCTGCTCGAGCATGACCGCGACTCCGGCCAGCCGAACTGCCTGCCCGGCATCGTCGACCGGACGATCTACGTCGGCGCCAGCCGACAGGTGATCGTCCGCCTCGCGAACGGCGCCGCGATGCAGGTCTCGATCACGAACACGGGTGGCGAGCACGGCTACTCGCAGGGCACCCCGGTGATGGTCCAGGTCCCGCCCGACGCGCTGCGGGTGCTCGCTCCCTCGTCCGGCGACACCGGCTCGACCTCGGACACCACCGGCGACGCCGGCGTTGAACAGCCCGTGGCCGCCGCGGCACCCCACTGAACAGCAGCACCGAAGAAGGGTCGGATTGGCCTGGCGTTCGATAGCCGCGCCCGAACGCCCGAACGCCCGAACGCCCGAACGCCCGAGCGCCCGAGCGCCACAGAATGGCCGAAACGCACGACAGCGGGGCCTGCATCGACCACTACGCACGTGAGCTCCGGCGATCTGGCGAGCTTTCGTGCGTTAAGGCGATTCAACGACCGGATCGCAAGAAAGCGCCGAAATCGCCCGGCGCTGTCATGCGTTTCGGCCGCTCACCCGGCGCTCACATGCGAAACAGTCGACCAGGGGGCCCCATCAACCGGCCGAAGCGCCCTCCCGCAGCCCGCATGGCGAGCCCCGCCGCAACCCTCGAACATCGGCTCCGATACGAATGTGACGCATAACCCGGGCGTTGCCGAACATCATGCCCATCCACCTCTTTTCCGTGCGCCGTTCCCCGGCCCTGAACCCCGCCCCACCTACACTCCCGCACCGTGAGCATCGCCGAGCTGCTTAAGGACAAGCGCGTCTGCGTGTGCGGTGGATCCGGCGGGGTCGGCAAGACGACGACCTCGGCGGCGATCGCGCTGGGCATGGCGGCCCGCGGCGCCAAGGTCGCCGTCGTCACGATCGACCCGGCCCGCCGGCTCGCCAACGCGCTCGGGCTCGAGGAGCTCCACAACGAGCCCCGGCTGGTCCCCTCGACCCTGATCGCCGACGCCGGCCTCGAGATGGAGGGCGAGCTGTGGGCGATGATGCTCGACCCGAAGCGGACGTTCGACGAGCTGATCGACCGGATCGCGCCCGACCCCGAGCGCGCCGAGGAGATCAAGGCGAACCGCATCTACAACGAGCTCTCGACCGCGGTGTCCGGCTCGCAGGAGTTCACCGCGGTCGCGAAGCTCTACGAACTCGAGCAGGAGGACCAGTTCGACCTGCTCGTGCTCGACACTCCGCCGGCGCGCAACGCCCTCGATTTCCTCGATGCCCCGGGCCGGCTGACCTCGTTCCTGGAGGGTCGCGCGCTCAAGGCGTTCGTCCGCCCGACCGGCCTGGGGATGCGCGTGCTCGGCAAGGGTGCGAGTCCGCTGCTCTCGGCGCTCCGTCGGGTCACCGGGATCGATCTGCTGAGCGACCTCTCGACGTTCTTCGGGCTGCTCGGCGACATGACCAACGACTTCAGTCTGCGCGCCAGGCAGGTCGAGAAGATGCTCCGGGCGGACACCACGGCTTTCATGCTCGTCACCTCGGCGGCGCGCGAGGCGATCGACGAGGCGATCTGGTTCCGTCAGACGCTGACCGAGGGCGGCCTGCCGTTCTGCGGGGTCATCGTCAACCGCGTCCACCACGACCTGTTTGGTGACACCGAGCCGAGCGATGTCGCCGACGCGCTCGGGCGCGTGATGTCCTCCGAGCTCGCCGACCGCGTCGCCGAGAACCTCCACGACTACCACGTGCTCGCGCGCCGGGACGAGCTCAACCTGGAGCGGCTCACGGACACGCTCGGCGACGCGCCGCTGTTGCTCATTCCCCACCTCGACACCGACGTGCACGACATCGATGGGCTGCTCGCACTCCACCGGTACCTGTTCGCCTCCCAGGCCGAGCGCGAGCAGATGATCGCCGACGTCGTGGCCTGAGCGATCGAGGCGGCGTCTACTCCCGCCCCGTCACGGTCACGCGATGTGCTCCACTCCATGCGTCCCAGTCGAGCAGCACCCGCTGCCACTCGGCAGGACCCCCACCCGCATCCGCCCCGTCGCCGTCGATCGTGATCGCGCCGGCGTGGAGCAGCTCCCACACCGCCTGCTCGGCGAGCGCCAGGCGCTCACTCACCCGCGAGCCGAATCGCAGCGAGCCGGCGATCGCGATGCACTCCGTCAGCTCAAGCC
This sequence comes from uncultured Solirubrobacterales bacterium, assembly GCA_963813265.1. Taxonomy (GTDB): domain Bacteria; phylum Actinomycetota; class Thermoleophilia; order Solirubrobacterales; family Solirubrobacteraceae; genus Palsa-465. The sequence goes on from CAWEYQ010000001.1 coordinate 141,548, forward strand.
CGCCATCCTGGGCGCGGCGCACGATCTCCTGCTTGCACTGATCGAGCTCGCCCGCCGGCGGCGGCGGCGCGGTTGCCTCCTGGGCGCGCCCGGAGTCGAGGAGGAGCTGCGCGGTGACCTCGGTCCCGTGCTTGGTGACGTTGCCCCACCCGCGGCCCATCCCGATCTCGTCCGTCCGCAGCTCCGGGCCCTCATAGATCGTGAGCTTCGCGCGTTCGGGGGCCCACTCCCGGTCGCCGGAGCGGACCAGCGTTCCCGCCGCCCACGGCGCGAGAATGCGGCGCCGCAGCTCCTCCTCGGTGAGGTTGAACTCACGCGTGACGTTCATCGACTGGCGGATCTGTACGTGGAACACGCCCCGTAGGGTTGCATCCTCAGACCATGAACCGAAGTCCGCTCATCACGCTTGACCGCCGGGAGCTCGCCGCGATCTTCGCCGGCGGGGCGGTCGGCGCGTCGGCGCGGACCGGCCTCGTCGATCTCGCGCCCACCCACACCGGACAGTGGCCATGGGTCACGTTCGCCGTGAACGTCGTCGGCTGCGTGCTGCTCGGCTATTTCGTCACCCGCCTGCAGGAACGCCTCCCGATCACCGCCTACCGCCGTCCGCTGCTCGGCACCGGGGTCTGCGGCGCGCTGACGACGTTCTCGACATTCCAGCTTGAGCTCCTGCGCATGTTTGACCAGGGCGATACCGGGCTCGCGCTCGCCTACGGGGCGGCGAGTCTCGTGTGCGGCTTCGCGGGTGTCGCACTCGGCACCGCGATCGTTCGCCGGGCTCGGCTCACCTGGTGATGACGGTTCTGCTCGTCTTCATCGGCGGCGGCGTCGGCGCGATCGCGCGATTCCTCGTCGACGGTCTCATCGAGGCGATCGCCACGGCGCGCCGGCGCGAGTCCGATTACCCGTTCGGGACGCTGATCGTCAACCTGAGCGGCGCGCTTCTGCTCGGCCTGCTCGTCGGCGCCGGGACCTCGCACCGCGTGATGACGTTGCTCGGCACCGCGACGCTCGGGTCATACACGACGTTCTCCACCTGGATGCTTGAGACGCACCGGCCTGCTCAGGACGGCGACGCCCGGGTCGCATGGCTGAACATCGCGGTCAGCCTGCTCGTCGGGTTCGGGGCGATCGTGCTCGGCCGCGCGATCGGACGGGTGCTGTGAGCGAGCCGGCGCTCAAGCTGACGACGTATTTCAACGAGCGGGCCCGCGCCGGTGACCGGTTTCTCGCCGATGCGATCTTCGATCTCTACGAGCGCCATGCGCTGCACACGAGCGTGCTCCTCCGCGGGGCGTACGGGTTCGGCGTCCATCACGGCCCGCGCGGCGACCGGCTGCTCACGTTGTCGGAGAGTCTCCCCGCGGTGAGCGTTGCGGTCGACACGCCGGAGCGAATCACGGGCGCGCTCCCCGACCTGCTCACGACCGCCGCTCACGGACTGATCACGCTCGAGCGCGCGCGACTCCTCGGTGACGGCGAGATCTCGCCGGGCGCGGACGTCAAGCTCACGGTGTACGGCGGCCGCGGCGTCCGCGCCGGCGGCGAGGCGGGGTACGTCGCCGCGGTCAATCTCCTGCGAGAGCGTGGCGCGAGCGCCGCGCAGGTCCTGCTCGGTGTCGACGGAACGCTCCACGGCGAGCGACGCCGCGCCCGGTTCTTCGCCCGCAACGCCGACGTCCCGCTGATGCTGCTCGCGGTCGGACCCGCCGAGGCCCTGCGCGCGGCGGTCGGGCCGCTGCGCGCGCTGATCGCCGACGCGATTATCACGGTCGAGCGGGTCGAGACGGTGCGCTCGGCGGGCGCTGGACTCGCCGCACCGCCCCGCGTCCCCGAGCGCGACGCCACCGGCCTCCCGATCTGGCAGAAGGTGATGATCCACGTCGAGGAGACCGCCTCCGTGGGGCGCCATCCCGTGTATCTCGAGCTCGTCCATCGCCTCCACGCGGCCGGCGCGGCCGGCGTGACCGTGCTCCGCGCCGTTCGCGGCTTCTACGCGGACCACGAGCCATTCGCCGATCGCGTCCTCGGTCTGCGGCGGCGTGTCCCGATGCTCGTGATCGCGATCGACTCGCCGCCGAACGTCCGCGCGTGGTGGCCGGTCGTGGAGGAGCTGACCGCCCGGGACGGGCTGGTCACCAGCGAGCTCGTGCCGGCGATCCATGCCGCGGCGGATGGGCTGCCCGCCGAGGTGACGCTCGCGGCGACGCCGACCGCCTGAAACGCCTCCCGGCACTGCCGGACCGTCGCGAGCGCTTCGGCCCGGTTGCCCACCTCCGCACCTCGGAGTGCCGGTCGGCGTCGAGGTCCTTGTAGACGGTGGGCGGTCAGAATGGAGCGATGGCCGGATCATCCTCGATGACGGCGCGCACGCGTGCGATGGCCGCGATCGCGTACGCGTTCGCCGTGACGATGATCGGCACGACGCTGCCGACTCCTCTGTACCCGATCTACCAGCGCGAGTTCGGGTTCTCCGCCTTGCTCGTCACCGTCGTGTTCGCGGCCTACGGCGTGGGCGTGCTCGTCGCGCTGCTGTTCATCGCGCCGCTGTCGGACCGCTACGGTCGCCGCGCGCTGCTCGGACCGGGGATCGTGTTCGCGGCCGCCAGCTCGGCCGTGTTCCTGCTCGCCGACGGCCTGCCGCTGCTGTTCGTCGGTCGTGTGCTCTCCGGGCTGTCGGCGGGAATGTTCACCGGCACGGCAACGGCCGCGATCATCGAGCTGGCACCGCCGGAGAAGCGTGACCGCGCGACGCTGCTCGCCGCCGTCGTCAACATCGGCGGGCTCGGGATCGGACCGATCCTCGCCGGCGCGCTCGCCCAGATCGCCTCCGACCCGCTCCGGCTGCCGTATGTCGTGCACCTTGTGTTGCTCGTGCCGGCAGTGGTGGCGATCGCGCTGATCCCCGAGCCAGAGTCGGCATCGTCATCCGAGCCGAGGTCAGGCGGCGGCGGCGCCCCTCGGCTCGGCGTGCCCCGAGAGCTGCGACCGTTGTTCATCCGCGCCGGCAGCGCCGCCTTCGCCGCGTTCGCGACGCTCGGCCTGTTCTCGGCGATCGCGCCGTCGGTCATCCACGAGCTGCTCGGTGAGTCGAGCCACCTCCTGACGGGCGCGGTCGCCTCGCTCGTGTTCACCGCCTCGGCGGTCGGGCAGCTGGGGATGGGGCGTATGCACCACATGCCCGCGCTGCGCCTCGGGTGCGGATTGTTGATCGCCGGTATGGCGCTGATCGCCGCGGCGCTCGCGCTCAGCTCGCTCGCCCTGCTGATCGCCGGCGGGATCGCCGCCGGCTTCGGCAACGGGCTCAGCTTCCGCGCCGGGCTGGCCGGGCTCAACGAGCAGTCGCCCGCCGAGCAGCGGGGCGCGGTCAACTCGAGCTTCTTCGTGATCGCCTACGTCGCGATCTCACTGCCGATCGTCGGCGTCGGCGCCGCCTCCCAGGCGATCGGTCTGCGCGCCGCCGGCCTCGTGTTCACCGGGTGCATCGCGACGCTCGCGCTCGCCGTGCTGCTGAGTCTCAGTTCATTTCGCCACGAGACACCGCCAGGCACGCCTCGCACCGCGGCCACGGCGGGTTCCACGGATAGCCGGTGACGTCCTTCCCGCACAACGCCGTGTCCGGATCCTCCTCGGTCACCAGGTGGCACAACTCCTCGAAGCCCCCGTCGTTGATGCGCGGCACGTTGTATGACCGCGGGTGAACGTTCGGGGCTCGGGTTGGCGCGTGCGTCGGCATGAGCAGAGGATAAGTCGCTACGGACGTATCGAACAGGCCCGAGACGCAGAACGAGCGGGCACTGAATGCCCGCTCGAAGCTGCGATCGCGCTCCCCCTGACTACAAAAGAGCCCCAGGACTTACGTGTTGAGCCTGGCGGCAAAACACTCCCGGCCCCCGCGGGGACCGAGTAGGGAGCGGTCGAGATTAAGCGTAGCGCGCCCCCACCCCCAGGTGGATTCATATCCTCCGCTTGGACTAGACGGTCTAGTACTCGAGCTAGTGGCGTGTCGGTCGGGGAGCCGTTGCCACCGTATCGGTGGCGGAGCCCCCAACCGCGTCAGGTGAGCGTCGTGGCCGCCTCGGCGAGCAGTTCGTCGGCGACGGCGCGCAGATCGGAGTCGAGGTGGCCGCAGAGGACGTCGCGCAGCAGCGCACGGAGGTGCTCGGAGAGCTCGTCGACGATCGCCTCCGTCCCCTCGCCGACGGGCGCCAGGCCGCTCATCACCGAGCGCTCGAGCGCGACCGCGCGGGCGACCCGCTCGGCCATGTCGGCGCGCGTCTCCGGCTGGGAGCAGAGGACGGCGAGACGCTGGGCGAGCCGGCCGCTCCCCGTCCCCTCGGGCTCGAGCAGGGCGCGAAGCGCGAGCAGATAGTCGGTCAGGGCCTCGAGCGGGGTGAGCCGCTCACAGGCCATCTCGAAGCGCGACAGCGCCCATGCGAGCTCACCGCGGACGGGGATGCGCCGGGCGACGAGGTTGCAGAACGCACGGAGTTCGTCCTCCTGGGCCGGCGGGATCAGGGTGATGAGCGGGGTGCGGCCGCTCGTGCCGAGCGCGACCGGGCGCCACGCCCCGAGATCGGTCCGTGTCCAGGCGAGCGGCCCCAGCGCGTAGGACCCGCGCTCAAACAGGCGCAGCGCCGTGAGCACCCGACGGAACCGGTGGCGGGCGATCAGGACCGGCGGGCGATCGGTGCGGTCCTGTGCAGTCGTCAGCAGGACGAGCACGTGCGGCTCGTGGCTGCGGGCGTCGTCGGCGCCGTGCGCGCCCCACACCGCCTCGACCGGCGCGTCCTGGAGTGTCTCGCCACGGACGAGCGAGAGCCCCTCGCCGAGCGGCAGCTCCGGCGTGTTCGCGTCCAGGCCGATGCCGAGCAGCGGCGCGATCAGCGTGTTGACGCAGCGACCGTCGTACAACGCGTGCTCGAGCTCGTCGTAGGCGGTCGCGAATCGGTCCGGGTCAAAGCCGAACTCGCTGCGCTCGGAGAACACCTGTCCGAGGAACAGGCGCAGCGCCGCGTCCGCCTGCTCGCGGGGGTCCGCCGGGATGCGGGATTCGCCGCGCTGCTGGAGATAGCCGTCAATGCCCTCGACGGCGGCGATCGCCTGCGAGGCCGGGGCGTACGTCGGCAGGGCACCGAGCAGGCCCAGGCGCTCACGGATGAACGCACCGGTGAGCGGGCGATAGCAGTACAGAGCCGTCCGTCCCGGCCGACCTTCGTTTTCCACGACCTCGAACGGGATCTCGGCGCCCCGGGCCGTCTCGGCGGCGAGCTGGCCCGCCGCGTCGGCGGTGAACGCCTCGAGGACGCCGTACAGGGTCGTGTTGCGCACGACCGCCGTTTCGCGGCCCGTGGCCCTGATTCCTGCAATGCGAACGGTGGCTTGCAGCCGGACCAGCGGGTCCTGCCCGTCAGTTCGTCCGCCGACACGGCGATTCGCATCGTCGCCGGCGAGGTCAGGCGGCCGCGCCGAGCGTGGCACGCTCGGCCGGCGTGGTCTCCGGCGCAACGTCGTCCTCGCACGCGCCGCCGAGCCAGTTGCGCCCGTAGGTGCGCATGTCCTCGATCAGCGGAACGAGGGCACGCCCCTTCTCGGTGAGGGCGTACTCGACGCGGGGCGGCACCTCGGGGAACGTCTGGCGCTCAACGATGCCCTCCTCCTCCAGCGCGCGGAGGCGCAGCGAGAGCGTCCGCGGGCTGATGCCATGCAGGCTGCGCTCGAGTTCGCAGAACCGCGAGCGGCCCTCGGCGAGGTCACGGATGACGAGGAGCGTCCACTTGCCGCAGACGATCTCAGCCGTGCGACAGACCGGACACGTGTCATTGGAAGCCATCCGGACTCCCATGGTAGCGCAATGCTTCACGAACTGAAGCTATGCCCGGCGCAGGAAATTAGCCGGGCGGTGGCGAGGAGCCGTTGCCGTTGACGCTCCGGCCCGGCGGGGGCAGCGGCTTCTGCAGAGTGACGGGGCCGGCGGAACCGCCGCCGATCCGGGACGGGTCCATGACGTCCTCCATCGACGTCGACGTCCGTCCGTCGGCAGCGACGAGAAGCTTGAAGTCATGCGGGCTCGAGGCGACGCGGAGCGCGTCCTCCATCGACACATGCCCGGCCTGGTAGTGCTTGAGCAGCGCCTGATCGAACGTCTGCATCCCGTAGTACTCGCCCTCCTGGATGACCTCGTGCAGGCGAGCGGTCTGGTCCTGATCCATGACCATGTCGCGAGCCCGGCCGGTCATCCGGAGGATCTCGCAGACGGCGACGCGGCCGTCGCCATCCGGCGTCGGGACGAGGCGCTGGGAGACGACGCCCTTGAGCGTGCTGGCGAGCATCGCGCGGGCCTGATCCTGCTCGTGGAGCGGGAAGAAGTCGATGATGCGGTTGACCGTCTCCGGGGCGTCGATCGTGTGCACGGTGGAGAGCACGAGGTGGCCCGTCTCGGCGGCGGACAGCGCGGAGCGGACCGTCTCCTCGTCACGCATCTCGCCGATAAGGATCACGTCCGGGTCCTGGCGCAGCACCCGGCGCATGGCGCGCTTGAACGACGCCGTGTCCATCCCAACCTCACGCTGGTTGACGATCGCCTTGCGGTCGGTGTGGAGGTACTCGATCGGATCCTCGATCGTGACGATGTGCTTGGCCTTCGTCTCGTTGATCTGGTCGATGATCGCCGCGAGGGTCGTCGACTTGCCGGAGCCGGTGGTCCCGGTGAGCAGGATCAGCCCGCGCTCCTCATCGGCGAGGTCGCTGATCGCCGGCGGCAACCCGAGCTCTGAAACGGTCTTCACCGCGTACGGGATCGTGCGCAGCGCAATCGAGATAGATCCGCGCTGCTTGAACGCGTTGACGCGGAATCGGGACAGGCCGCTGACCGCATACGCGAAGTCGATCTCGTTGTCAGTCTCAAACGCAGCGATCTGCTTCTCGTTGAGCATGATGTGGAGGATCCGCTTGGTGTCCTCCGGCATGATCGGCTCGTACTGCTCAAGCGGCATCAGCTGTCCATGCACCCGGACCACCGGCCGCGAGGGCACCTTCAGGTGGAGGTCCGACCCCTCCTGCTCGACGACATACGCAAGGGCCTCATGCAGATCAAACATCGCACCCAACCCATCGGCCAACGCCCCGCCCGCCTTGAGCGGTGTCCAGCCCCGATTCTGGACATCAAGACGACGGACCGTCCACGCCAGCGCTCAGGCGGCCCCCAAGCGAGAGAAGCAAGGTCGACGAGGCCTAGAAGCCAGGCTCGGCGGTCAGACAGGAGCTCGTAGCGACCATCCGTTCGATGAGGCTCGCGTGCGGCCTCATCGAACGGATGACGCTACGGACTCACAACGAAGACTACGCTACGTCGCGCAGCTTCTGAGCCTCAGCCAGAGACTGAAGCTTCTTGAGCGACTGATTCTCGATCTGCCGGATCCGCTCACGCGTGACGTTGAACGTCCGGCCGACCTCGTCAAGCGTCCGCGGGTGCTCGCCGCCGAGGCCATACCGCAGCTCGAGCACACGCCGCTCGCGATAGCTGAGGTTCTCCAGCGCTTCGCGGAGAGCCTCCTTGGTCAGGATCTCGGCCGCCCGCTCGTACGGTGACTCGGCCCGCTCGTCGGCGATGAACTGGCCGAACTCGGACTCTTCCTCATCACCGACCGGCTTCTCGAGCGAGACAGGAGCCTGCGCCGAGCGCTTGATCGACTCGACCTCCTCAGGCTCGATTCCCGTGACCTCGGCGATCTCCTCGGCGGTCGGCTCGCGACCGAGCTCGGTGACGAGCTTGCGCTCGGCCCGGCCGATCTTGTTGAGCTTCTCGACGACGTGGACCGGGATGCGGATCGTCCGCGCCTTATCGGCCAGCGCTCGAGCGATCGCCTGCCGGATCCACCACGTCGCGTACGTGGAGAACTTGAAGCCCTTGCGGTAGTCGAACTTCTCCGCCGCGCGGACGAGACCGAGGGTTCCCTCCTGGATCAGATCAAGGAACGGGAGGCCCTGGTTGCGGTAGTTCTTCGCGATCGAGACGACGAGCCGGAGGTTCGACTCGACCATCTTCTGCTTGGCGTCGAGATCGCCACGCTCGATCCGCTTGGCGAGATCGACCTCTTCCTGGGCCGTCAGCAGGCGCACCTTGCCGATGTCCTTCAGGAACAGCTGAAGCGAATCGGTCGTCATGTCCGGCTTCAGGTCAAGGGCGGTCTTCGCCTTGCGCCGGCCGCGCTTATCAGGCGCACGCTCGACTTCGGCGGCAGCGAGTGCCGGGTCCACTTCCTCGACGAGCTCGATTTCGGCTCGCTCGAGGAAGCCGTGGAGCTCCTCGACGTCGGCCTCGTCGAGATCGAGCTCGGAAATCGCGCCGGCGATCTCGGCAAACGTCAACACGCCCAGCTGCTGCCCGCGATTAACGAGACCCTTGACCTCTTCGAGTTCCTGCAGTTCCGCTACTGACATCTGGTTCCGTTTCCGTCGTTGCACCCCGGCTCGCAGAGGCCCGGGGCGCAGAGGATCAGACACCGGGCGCGCTCCCAAGAGCGCACGCCCGCTACTTCAACATGCGGTTCAACTATAGATACTTCACTTTTTGAAGGCAAGGCAGTGGGTGGGCGCCGGTTGCCTGCGGACGCAGGTCCGGCCCATCCTAGGCCGGCGCCGTGAGGACGGCGCTCTCTTCCATCTAGTACCAAGAACGGCTCAGACCGTTTCAAGTTGCGCAAGCTGATCCCGCCAAACTCCCGAATACACGGGATATCGGTGCTCGCTTTCACGCGCTTGAGGTAGACGCCGCCGGACTGGCCACCCCCCAGACGCGCATGCGAGGCCCGGTGCGCGATCATGTCACTGTCGATGACTGACGAACGCCATTCCGAGGTTCTGGGCGGTCTGCCGCGGACTCGCCCACACCGGCGCAGTGATAAGCGGGCCGCGACCCGCGTGGCGCCGCCTGCGCCCGACGGTGAGGCCGCACCCACGAGCGAGGGCGGCGCACCCACGAACGAGGCGCGCACCCACGAACGAGGGCGCACCCACGAACGAGGGCGCACCCGCGAACGAGGCCGCACCCGCGATCGAGGCCGCACCCGGTGCTGAGCTTGCCCCGGCGAAGCCTCCGCCGAAAGGCAGGCCCGCGGCCAGGAAGCCGAGGACAACCGCGGCGAAGGCAAAGTCGGCCTCACGGGCCAAGGCCACACCGAAGGCCAGGAAGTCCTCCGCCAAGGCGGCCCCCAAAGCGGTGGCAGCGAAGGCGACGGCCCCCAAGCCGCCGAGGGCGAAGTCCGCGACGAGGCCGGCGGCGCGCGGCGACGCGCGCCTGCGCCAGCCCGCTCAACCCGACGGCACTCCAGCCCGTACCCGGGGCAAGTCGGGGACCGCCCCCGGGCCGGCACCCCGGAGCTCGCCCCCGCCGAAAGGCAGCGACATCCTCGGCACGGCGGTGCAGGCAGCGGCGGAGATCGCCGAGATCGGCCTGTCCGCGGGAGCCCGCGCGATCAGGCGCGCCGTATCGCGCCTGCCGCGGCCGTAGCGCAGATCCGCAGTAACCCCGGACAGCGGTTCCGCGGCCTGACTGGATAACCCTGGCGCAGAGTTTCGTATACTCGCCCTTCCAGCCGAGCGATTGTCCGTCCGCGGGCGATCGGCGGGGGAACCACTTGCGGGTCTCACAGAGATCCGCAGGGGCGAATCGGTCCCGCAAAGGACCGTAGCGCTCACAAGGCGCGAGCCCGTCAGCTCACCCCGTAGGCATGAACGAACAACTTAAGGACGGGCCGGCCGAACGTGAGTCGACGCGCGAACGCCTACGTGGCGATGGTGCTCCTGTGCCTCGGGAGCGCACTGGTGATCCCCCAGCTCGGCTGGGCGAGTTCCGGCGGCGCCGGACTCGGTGGTGGGAGCACCCCCCGCGCCGCCGGCCCCGCACCGTCCACGCAGTCGACCGCGACCGGCGTCGTGCAGACGGCGAACTCGACCGTCAGCACGAGCGGCAACGGCATCACGCTCGCGACCCGCGAGTCGGCGATGCTCCGCCGCGGGCTGCACTTCACGGGCACGGTCCCGTCGAGCGCCGCCGGGAAGATCGTCGAGATCGAGCGCCGCGGTCAGCAGACCGGAGACAGCTGGGCGCCGACCGCGCACGGCACGGTTGCCTCAGACGGATCGTTCGGCGCGTACTGGCCCGCCAACCACATCGGGCAATTCGCGGTCCGCGCGGTGATCGAGAACCGCGCCGGCTCCGCTCGCGACAGCGCCCCATCGCCCGCGGTCACGACGATCGTCTTCCGCCCCTCGATCGCGACGTGGTACGGGGACGGTTCCTGGGGATCGAAGACCGCGTGCGGCGTCACGCTGCACCGCAACACGCTCGGGACGGCCAACCGCACGCTCCCGTGCGGCACGCGCGTCGCCGTCTACTACGGCGGCAAGATGATCGTCGTCCCGGTGATCGACCGTGGGCCCTACGCCAACCACGCCGACTGGGATCTCACGTTGGCGACCTCGCAGAAGCTCGGCACCCCGGGCATCGCGCACATCGGCGCGGCGTCGCTCACGAAGTAGCCGGCCGAGCCCTCGCGGGCCTCCTGGAACGTTCTAGCTGGCCGGATCGACGTCCGGCCCGACGCCCGACTTCTGCCCGAGCGGACCACCGTCACGGACGACCGCCATGCCGGATGCCTCGGCGGCGAACCGCGCCTCTTCCGCGGCCTCGATCAGCTCGCTGACGTCCCCGCCGTCCTCTCGGAACACGGCGACCCCGGCGCTGACGCCGAGCGGCGCCCCCCGCCACGGCTCAGCGGCCCGCACGGCCGCGGCGACGCGATCGGCGAGCGCATGAGCCCCGAGCCGACCGGTGTTCGTGGCGATGATCCACGCGCGGGTATCGCTCTCGCAGGCGAGGATGTCCCCCCGCCGCACGGCGCTCCGCACCGCCCGGGCGAACCGCCCGAGCGTCGCGCCGGCGCCCAGGCGCCCCTCGATGGCGACGACACGCTCGGCATCGGCGAGCTCCACGATCAACAGCGACAGCGGCGCCCCGGACTGCGTCGCGCGCGCGACCTCGTCCTCGAGCGCTCCCTGCCAGAGCGCGCCGACGCCGTCCGCGCGCGGGGGCGCCACGTCCGCCTCCGGCTCCAGGCGCGACGGCGACGGTGACGGCGACGGTGACGGCGCCACCCGCAATCCGGCCCAGGCTTCGCCATCACCGTCGCGCGGCTCAGGCCCGGAGACGTCCGCGGCATCGCCATCGCCGGTGACGAACCCGCGCAGCGCCGCGCCCCGCACGCGCTCGATCACGAGCGCGAGCCGCTCAGCCAGGTCAGAGACCTGATCTCCGTCGGCATCGCCGAGCTCACCGCGAATGGCGCTCCAGATCACACCGTGGAGCGCGTCGACCGCCTGCGACGCCGTTGCCACACCCCCGGCACCGGCGAACGCACCCGCCTGGCTGACCAGCGGCTCAAGCGCACCGCCCGGCTCGATCCGGCGCAGATCGGCGTCGGTGCCGAGAGCCCGGACCGCGGCATCACAGAGACGCGGGCCATCCCGAGACAGATCAGCCACGAGAATTGTGTGGGCGTCATGGAGCGGCGCCTGCTCGAGCAAGGCCAGCAACCAGCCCTTGGCCAGGTCCTCCGCGCGCAGCAGCAGCGCGTCGATCGGGGCGTCGGCGACTGGCCGGGCGCGGCGGCGCCGTGGCAGACCATGCGGCATCGCGGAGCTTGTATCACGCAGATCGGTCGTCACTTCGGTCCTCGCAGCCGGTCACAATGTCCCTCGATGGCCAAACCGCTGATCTCAATCCGCGATGCGCACGCCCGAGTCCTTGAGACCACGCAGGCCCTGGATTCTGAGACCGTCAGCATCGCCGAGGCGCTCGATCGCACCCTCGCGCAGGACATCTCCGCGGCCGGAGACGTCCCGCCGTTCGCGTGTTCGGCGATGGACGGCTACGCACTGCTCCCCAACCCGGCCGGCCGGACGCTCACGGTTGTCGCCGAGTCGCGCGCCGGCGCGCCGAGTGATCACAGCGTCGCCGCCGGAGAGGCGGTCCGGATCTCGACCGGGGCGGCCGTCCCACCGGGCGCGACCGCGGTGATCCGACAGGAGGACACCGAGACCGACGGGAACACGGTCACGATCACCGCCGACGTCACGGCCGGCCAGAACATCCGCGGCGCGGGCGAGGACATGCGCGCGGGCGCGTCCGTGCTCAGCGTCGGCACGCGGCTCGGCGCCGCCGAGCTCGGGGCTGCCGTCGCCGCCGGCCTCGGCCGACTGACCGTCGCTCGCCGGCCGCGGGTCGCGGTGCTGCCGACCGGCGATGAGCTCCGGACCGCCGGGGAGCCGCTCGGTCCCGGCCAGATCCACAACTCCAACGGCCCGATGCTGAGCGCCCTTGCCGCCCATTCCGGCGGAGCGCCCGAGCCCCCGCAGCAGCTCGCGGACGACGCCACGGCGACCGAGACCGGCCTCGCGCGCGCGCTCGAGCATGCTGACCTCGTGATCGTCAGCGGCGGCGTCTCCGTCGGACCGCATGACCACGTCAAGCCGGCGCTCCATCGTCTCGGCGTCACGGAGATCTTCTGGGGCGTCGCGCTGCAGCCGGGTAAGCCGACGTGGTTCGGCGCCAAGGGCGGGACCCTCGTGTTCGGGCTCCCCGGCAACCCGGTGTCAGCCGTCGTCACGTTCTCCCTGTTCGTCGCCCCGGCGCTCGCCGCGCTGCTCGGCGCGCCCCCGCCCGCACCCCCTGACGTCGCGGCGATCCTGACGACGGACGTCAAGATGAACCGGCAGCGCGAGCAGGCGGTCCGCGTCCACCTCGCCCGCACCGACGGCGTCACCACCGCCACGCCCACCGGACCTCAGGACTCTCACATCGTCACCTCGCTGCTGGGCGCCGATGCGCTCGCGCTGATCCCCCCCAGCGAGGCCCCGCTGCGCGCCGGCGCGCAGGTCCAGCTCGCATATCTCGCGCGATGATCCATCATTCGGATTGGACGACGCCAGATCCGGGAAAACCCGACAGAATCACGCTGTGAGCGCATTCGTTGCACTGATCGGGGCAGTCACCGCGTTCTTCGCCGCGCGCCAGGCGCGCCGAGCGCAGCGCCGGCGTCTTCCCGGTCGCGCCGTGATCGTCTCGCCCCGCCAGTCGACGGTCATCGCCAAGGATCGCGGCATCCGTTCGGTCCAGACCGCCGAGCTGACCGTCGCGACGAGCGATCTCGAGCGGCTCTGGCATGCGGAGAATCTGGAGAACCTGGCGCGCACGTACTGGCGCTTTCTGTCGCGGGTGACGCTGGGGCTCGCTCGCGTCATCTACGGGATCAACGAGCGTCGCGTCGTCGCGTTGATCCGCCCGCTGACGCTGCTCCGCTTCGACGCGCCCGAATACGTGCTCGAGCCCGACCACGGCAAGGTCTCATGGCGGATCCGCGACGGACTGCTCGTTACCAAGGGAGGCCGAGGCTGCGGCTATCTCGCGCTCGACGTCCGTCTGCTCGGGCCGGTTCCCGGCGAACCTGACAAGGCGAAGCTGCGGATCGAGGTCGAGGTGGCGAACTTCTACCCGTCGATCGCCCGCAACTTCAGCCTGCCGGTGTACATGGCGACACAGTCGTTCGTGCACGTGCTCGTGACGCATGCGTTCCTGCGCAGCCTGGCGACGCTGGAGCTCGCCGACTCAAAGGTCGGACGGCTGAACACGACGCCCGGGGCGGCCACCACCTGGATGCCGGCCACCCCGGAGTCGAATAACGGCTCGCGGTCCTACGAGTCTGCGAATCAGCCGTAGCGCACGCCGGTCAGGGCGCGGAGCTTGGAGCGGTCGTGCGTCGCCACGACCCGGCGGACGGTGCCCGAGCGGGCCCGCATCACCAGCGACTCGGTGCTCGCGTGGCCGCTCTGATAGCGAACGCCCTGGAGCACGTCACCGTCGGTCACACCAGTCGCCGAGAAGAACACGTCCTCGCCGGCGACGAGGTCGTCGCAGTTGAGGAGGCGGCTGAGGTCGTAGCCGGCCTCGACCGCCGCCTGGCGCTCGTCGTCGTTGCGAGGCCACAGCCGTCCGATGAGTTGGCCCCCGGTGCACTTGATCGCGGCGGCCGAGATAACGCCCTCCGGCGTGCCCCCGATCCCCCACAGGAGATCGACGGAGGAGTTCTCGCTCACCGCGAGCATCGCCGCCGAGACGTCGCCGTCCAGGATCAGCCGGACGCGGGCGCCGGCCTCGCGCACCTGTTTCATCGCGTCGTGGTGGCGCTCGCGATCGAGCATCACGACCATCACGTCGCGGATGTCGATGCCTTTGCGCTGCGCGATCAGCGCAAGCGTCTCGGGCAGCGGACGGTCGAGGTCGAGCAGGTCCGCGATCTCAGGCCCACCCGCGATCTTCTCCATGTAGACGCAGGGGCCCGGATCGAACATCGCCCCCCGCTCCGCCAGGGCGATCACGGCGATCGCGCTCGGCATACCGAGGGCGGTCAGCCGGGTCCCCTCCAGCGGGTCGACGGCGATGTCGACCTGCGGCGGAGTCCCGTCGCCGATGTTCTCGCCGTTGTAGAGCATCGGGGCCTCGTCCTTCTCGCCCTCGCCGATCACGACGGTCCCGTCCATCGACACGGAGTCGAGGACAAGGCGCATCGCGTCGACGGCGGCTTGGTCGGCGCCCTCTTTGTCACCGCGCCCGACCATCCGTGCCGCGGCGAGCGCGGCCGCCTCGGTCACACGGACAAGTTCGAGCGCCAGGTTTCGGTCTGGCTTTGAGTCGTTCACACCCGGAACGTTTACAGAACTCCGGGCGGTTTGCGGCGCGCTGCGCTCTCCTGCGATCGCCAGATCGAGCCGAACAGGATGAGAATCCCTCCGAGCAGAGCCAGCCACCAGCCAATATCGATGCCGATCTGCCCCGGCGGCGAGCCCGGTTTGTCGATCACGCCGCGGAACAGCGTGAACGTCAGTGCGGTCAACGCCGTGACCGCGGTCAGCTCCCCGCGCGGCCACGACAGCGCGTGCCCGCGGATGATGATGTAGGCGAGAATCGCCGGTGCGAAGGCCGCGATCAGCAACAGAAAACGAAGGATCGTGAGCGACCCCCATCCCGTGCAGCTCGTGTTCGGCCCGCGGCAGTCGTTGAGGACGGCGTTGTGGTTGCCGAGCGTGTACCAGCTCAGGAACAGGGATATTCCAAGCAGGACCCCCCCGAAGACTGCGATCAGCTCCCCGCGATCAAGCTGCTTAAAGTCCATCCGTCGGGCAGCCTAGCCATTTCCCTGATTTTCAGTCGCAGATGGATTTCCGCCAGCTTCTCCCCCACCCCGCCGCCGTCGATGTCGCCGCATTGCTGGCGACGCTCCGCGCCGACTTCACTCCGCCGGAGGACCGCCCGTACACGCTCGTCAACTTCGTCGAGAGCCTCGACGGCCGAGCCGCTGTGCATGGTCGGTCGGGCGCCCTCGGCGACGACGGTGACCGGGCGATGTTCCACGGGCTCCGCGAGCAGGTCGATGCGGTGCTCGCCGGCACCGGCACGCTGCGCTCCGAGAACTACGGGCGGGTCCTCGGCAAGCCCGAGCGCCGCGACCGCCGCCGGGCCGCCGGCCGGTCGGCCGAGCCACTGACCTGCATTGTGTCGCGCAGCGGCGAGGTGCCGACCGACATCCCGCTGTTTTCCGAGCCCGAGGCGAGGGTCGTCGTGTACAGCCCGCGCGCGCTCGAGACCTCGGGTTGCGCGGCGCAGGTCGAGGTGACCGTGCTCGACCCCGATGAACTCACGTTCGCGGAGGCGTTCCGGCGGCTGCGCGCCGATCACGATGTGCGGTCGCTGTTGTGCGAGGGCGGCCCGACGGTGTTCGGCGCGCTGCTCACCGCCGGCCTCGTCGACGAGCTGTTTCTGACGCTCTCAGCGAAGCTCGTCGGCGGCGGCGATGAGCCGGCGATCACGGCCGGGCCCGAGCTCGACACGCCGCGTGAGCTCGCGATTCGCTGGGTGCTCGAACGTAACGGATCCCTGTACCTCCGTTACTCACTCCGGTGAATCACACGACGTTTTCTTTTCGTTTATGACCGAGTTGGGAAAATAGAGCGGATGGCCAGCTCGATCGCAGCCCTGGGACGGCTCACCGCAGACGAGGTGATTGACGCGCTGATCGAGACTCGGGCGCGCACGCTGGCCCTTGTCGACGGCATCAGCGACGCGAATCTCGAGCGCGTCCACTCGACGCTGATGAGCCCGCTCGTGTGGGACCTCGGCCACATCGCGGCGTTTGAGGACCTGTGGCTCGTGCACCGTTTCGGGGGGCGGCCGCTGTTGCGAGACGATCTCGCCGACGTCTACGACGCGTTTGAGACGCCGCGCGCCAGCCGCGGCGAGCTGCCGTTCCTCCGCCCGGGTCCGGCGCGTGACTACCTCGCCGAGGTCCGGGCCCGGACGCTCAGCGTGATCGAGGAGCGCGGGATCGAGGACGGCACGATCGCCGAGCTCGTCATCCGGCACGAGCAGCAGCACAACGAGACGATGTTGCAGACGATGCAGCTGGCCCATCTCGATCCGTTCGGCGCGATCGTCGCCCGCCAGGCGCCCGTCGCGCGGGTGCCCCACCTGACCGGACTTGAGTTCGTCGAGGTTCCGGGCGGCGAGTGCATGATCGGAGCACCGTCGGTCGGTTTCGCCTACGACAACGAGCGCCCCCGTCACCGCACCGACGTGCGCGCGTATCTGATCGGGCAGACCCCGATTACCAATGCCAGCTACCTCACGTTTGTCGAGGGCGGAGGCTACGAGCGGCGTGAGTGGTGGTCGGACGAGGGGTGGGCATGGAAGGAGCAGTACGACATCACGCGACCTCATGGGTGGACGGCGGACCTCCGCTCGGGGTGGCGGCTCGGACGACTCGAGCTCCTCCACCCCCATCACCCCGTCGTCCACGTCTCCTGGTTCGAGGCCGATGCCTTCGCCCGCGCCCACGACGCCCGCCTACCGACGGAGTGCGAGTGGGAAAAGGCAGCGACCTGGGATCAGACGACGGGCGAATCCCGGGCATTTCCGTGGGGCGACGAGCCGCTCGTGCCCGGACGCCACGCCAACGTCGACCACCTCGGCCTCGGAACGGTCGCCGCAGGCGCGCTCGCCGACGGTGCCTCGCCGGGCAATGCACTGGGGATGATCGGTGACGTCTGGGAGTGGACGTCAAGCCATTTCGACGGCTACCCGGACTTTGAGCCGTACCCGTACAAGGAGTACTCGCAGGTGTTCTTCGGGCCCGATCACCGGGCGCTGCGCGGCGGCTCCTGGGCAACGCGTGCGCGCGTGATCACGCCCACCTTCCGCAATTGGGACTACCCCGAGCGGCGGCAGATCTTCTCTGGAATCCGAATCGCGAAGGATGTGGCGTGAATGCGTTCTCTGTTGACCACCGACCAGATCCAGATCGATTCGTGGCTGTCCGCATCCGAGGAACGGATCCTCGCCAACGACGTCCTCGACGGGTTGACCCGGCCGTTCAAGGAGCTCCCGCCGAAGCACTTCTACGACGCTCGCGGCTCCGAGCTGTTCGACCGGATCTGCGAACTGCCCGAGTACTACCCGACGCGTACCGAGAAGGCGATCCTCGCATCCCGAGCCGCCGAGATCATCGACGTGACCGGCGCCGGGGAGCTCGTCGAGCTGGGCTCGGGCTCCGCCGAGAAGGCGCGGGTACTCCTCGACGCGATGGCCAACGCCGGGACGCTGCGCCGCTACGTGCCGCTTGACGTGTCCGAGACGGTCGTCCGCGATGCCGCCGAGCAGCTCATCGATGAGTACGACGGGCTGCTTGTCCACGGCGTGATCGGCGACTTCCAGCGGCATCTCGAGCAGGTTCCCGGCGCCGACGGCGTGCCTCGGCTCGTCGCGCTGCTCGGAGGGACGATCGGCAACTTCCCGCCGGGCACCCGTCGCGGGCTGCTCCGTCAGGTGAGCTCGCTGCTCGGCCCCGAGGACCGGTTCCTCCTCGGGACCGACCTCGTGAAGGACCCGGCGGTGATCGAGGCGGCGTACGACGACAGCGCCGGCGTGACCGCGGAGTTCAACCGCAACGTGCTGCACGTGATCAATCGCGAGCTCGGCGCCGACTTCGTCCCGGACGCGTTTGAGCACGTCGCGTTCTTCGACCGCCGCCACGAGTGGGTCGAGATGCGCCTGCGGGCGCAGCGGCCGTGCAGCGTGCTCGTCTCCGAACTCGGGCTGCGCGTCGAATTCGCCGCGGGTGAGGAGGTGCGCACAGAGATCAGCGCCAAGTTCACTCGCGAGCGGCTCGAGGCCGACTACCGCGCCGCAGGGCTCGCGCTCGAGCACTGGTTCGCGGATGACGATGACCTGTTCGCGCTGACGCTCGCGCGGCGGGCGTAACGCCCCCGAACGCGCCGTCAGACACAATCCCGCCGCGTGCCGGTGGCTGCGACCCCTTCCTTCACCCGCGAGGCGGAGCACATGCTCCGTGCCCACGGCCAGCTCGACTGGGCGGTCGTCACGCTGCTCGCCCTCGTCGTCTACGTCTACGCGGTCGAGGTCGAGCGGCGCAACTGGAACGCGATCCTCGCCGGGCTCGCGTTCTGGCTGATGGACTGGTTCAACGAGATCGTCAACGCGCTGTTTCTCCACTGGGACGGCCACGGCGCGCTGTGGACCGTCACCGGCCGGACGAGCTTCCTCATCCTCATCGGTCTGACGGTCGAGATCTCGCTGTTCTTTGCCATCAACGGGATCGTGTTCGTGAAGCTGCTGCCGGCCGACCGCAGCACGCGGATCCTCGGCGTGCCGAACCGGTGGGCGGTCGCGGTCGGCCTCTCGCTCGTGTCGGTCGGCGTCGAGCTACTCCTGCATGCCGACGGCGTCTTTCACTGGTACTACTGGTGGTGGAACGTGGCGACGTTCCCGGTGATCGTCGTGTTCGGCTATCTCACCTTCTACGTCGTCGCGTTCATCGTCTACGACATGCCGTCCCGGGCGAGGCAGGTGACGATCGTCGGCGCCCTGGCGACCCTGGACGCGCTCGGGCTTATCGTCTTCGGCGTCGTCCTCGGCTGGATCTGACGTTCCGCTTGCCGACGGCGAAGCGCAGGCCCTCGCACCCGACACAGCCGACGCAGCCGATGCAGTTCGCGCATCCGATGCAACCGACGCACATGACGCAGGCGGCGCAGCCGATCGACGCGACCGACAGAACCGTGAACGCCGACATCGCGGTCGCGGCGCTGAACAGGGTCGCGGCGCTGCCGGCCGTGGCGACGCTGAACACCGTCCCGGCGCTGCCGGCCGTGGCGACGCTGCCCGCCGTGCCGGCACTGCCGGCGGTCGCCTCGCTGTGCCAGGTGGCGACGCTGCCCTGGTTGCTCGAAACATCATCGGTCATGCCCTGAACAGTAGGGTTCCCGCCATGCAAATCCAAGGCAGCGGCGCCCTGATCGCCGGAGGCGCATCCGGACTCGGCGAGGCGACGACCCGCGCCCTGCACGCTGGGGGCGCCCACGTCCTGATCGCGGACCTCAACGAGGAGAAGGGCAACGCGCTCGCGTCGGAGCTCGGGACCGGTGCTCAGTTCGCGCGCGCCGACGTGAGCGACCCCGACGGGATGCAGGCGGCCGTCGAGTCGGCCGCCGCGCTGCCCGGTGGGCTGAAGATCAGCGTCTGCTGCGCGGGCGTCGGCTGGGGCGAGAAGACCGCCGGCAAGCGCGGCGCACACACGCTGCAACCGTTTGAGACAGTCGTCCGGATCAACCTCATCGGCACCTTCAACGTGCTCCGGCTCGCCGCCGCGGCGATGCTGGACAACGAGCCTGGCGACTCGGGCGAGCGCGGCGTGTGCATCAACACGGCGTCGATTGCCGCGTTCGACGGTCAGATCGGCCAGGTCGCCTACTCGGCCGCCAAAGGCGGGATCGCCGCACTCACACTGCCGGCGGCCCGTGACCTCGCGAGCACCGGCATCCGTGTCTGCACGATCGCTCCGGGCACGTTCGACACGCCGCTGCTCGCCGCGCTCCCACAGGAGACGAAGGACGTGCTCGGCAAGCAGGTCCCGTTCCCGTCGCGGCTCGGGCGCCCGGCCGAGTTCGCCGCGCTCGCGCTCCACATCGCCGAGAACGAGATGCTCAACGGCGAGGTCATCCGCCTCGACGGAGCGCTCCGGATGCCGCCGCGCTGATCGCCGCCGGTCCCGGTCATGACCGAGGAGCTCTCGCCGGCTGACCGATCGTCGCTCGCGGCTGAGCGCGGTCCGGTCAACATGGCCGTCGGCGGGCTGCTCGTGTTCGACGCCGAGCCGCCGCTGACCCGCGCGATGGTCGCCGCGCGGCTCGCCGAGCGCATTCACCTCATTCCCCGGCTCCGCCAGCGGATCGAGGAGCCGGCGCTGGGGCTCCTCACCAACCCGCTGTGGGTCGACGACCGCGGGTTCGACCTCGACTGGCACGTCCGGCAGGCGAGCCTCCCGGCTCCGGGCGGCGAGGCGGAACTCGGCGCGCTCGTCGGGCGCGAGTTCTCGCACCGGCTCGACCGCTCCCGGCCACTGTGGGAGGCGACCCTGATCGAGGGCCTCGACGGTGGGCGCGGGGCGCTGCTGATGAAGGTGCATCACGCGCTCGTCGACGGAGTGGCGGCGATCGGGATGGCGGCGCTCGTGCTCGACCCGAGCCTCGAGCCGCTCCACATCCCCCCGCCTGAACAGGTTTGGTCGCCGCGACCTCATGACCTCCGCAGCCAGATGGCGCGGCTCGCGGCCCGTCCGCTCACGGTCGCCCAGAAGCTCATGGTCGACGGCATGGAACGCGCGCTCGACGCCGATCCCTGGCGCACCGCGACCGATATGCGGCGGGCGACCGAGATCGCGCTGGAGCTCGCCAAGGCACGCCCCCAGGCGCCGATGACGCCACTGAACCGGCCGGTCTCACCGAACCGCCGGTACGCGATTGCGCACGCCCCGCTCGCGCTCATCAAGGCGGCCGGCGCCCGGGCCGGCGGGACCGTCAACGATGTGATCCTCGCCGTCGTCGCCGGGATGCTGGGCCGCTACCTCGCGGCGGTGCCGGACGGCGGGTCCGAATCGGTGCGCGCTCCCGTGGCCCTCGTCCCGGTGAGCGTCCGAGAGAACGCCGAGGCGGGCGAGCTCGGCAACCAGATCTCGACGGTGTTCGTCGATCTCCCGGTCGATGAGCTCGAACTCGATGCGCGCATCGCGCGCGTGTCCGCCCAGACCCGGGAGCTGAAGGAGTCCGCCGCCGTCCGGGCCGGCGCGCTGATGGTCGGTGCATCCGGCTGGGCGCCGCCGCTCATCTCCGGCCTCCTCGCGCGGGCCCTCGGCACGGTCCGGGCGTTCAACCTCGTCGTGTCGAACATCCCCGGTCCGCAGCAGCCGTTCTACCTGAGCGGCGTCCGGATGCGCGAGGTGTACCCCGTCGTCCCGCTCAATCCGGCCAACCAGGGCCTCACGGTCGGGATCCTCAGCTACGACGGGCTCGTGTGCTTCGGTCTGCTCGCCGACCGCGACCTCGACCCCACGCTTGCCTCCGTTGCTGACGCGATGCACGAGGCGCTCGCGGAGCTTGCTGCGGCGCCATAGCGACCCCGGTCACTGCTGTTCAGCTGCTCCGGACGCGTTGACCGCGGCCGACGGAATCACGGTGACAGGACGGTCGGCGATATGCAGCAGCTCGTGCGAGACACTGCCGAGCAGCGCGCGCACGCGGCCAAGCCCGCGGGCTCCGATCAGGATCTCGTCGGCCGCTCGGACCCGCGCGACATCGGCGAGCGCGTGCGCCGGAGGTCCTCCGATCAACTCCGTCTCATACGCTGTCCCGTCGGGGACCTGGAGCGCGCGCAGCAGCTCCCGGCCGTGTTCCTTGTGCTCGGTGAGCAGCCGTTCGTAGTTGGGTGAAGCAAGGAAGTCCGGTGGCAGCTCATACGCGTACACGATGAACAGGAGCCCGGTGTCTCCCGCCCGCCGCGCGGCGAGCTCGAGAGCCGCGCGCGAGGACGCAGAGCCGTCATAGCCGACCACGATCACCGGATGAGCCCGTGATTGATCGTCACGACTCAGCATGTCTCCAGCCTTACGGCACGCCCCCGCGTCCGCGTCATCCCGATCGGGTGACGCCCTCCAGGAACTCGATGCGGCGAGCCAGCGGATAGCGTGCGACCGTGGAGCTCCTCCGTCTCGCCGAGTTGCTGGCCGGGCTGTCGATGGTCGCGGACATCGGCATGGGCCTCGTTCCGGGCGAAGCCGGTCGCGCCGCGCTCGTCGCCGTGGAGCTCGCCGATGCCGTAGGCGCCGAGCACCCATCCGACGTCTACTACGCCACCTTGATGCAGCACATCGGATGCACGGGGTACGCGTACGAGGCCGCGCGCCTGCTCGGAGGCGACGAGATCGCGGTCAAGCGAGCCGCGATCCGCACCGACTTCAACAAGCCGCTGGAGGTCGTCCGCCACTACCTTCCGCAGCTCGCTCCCGCCGCACCGCTGACGACCCGGATCCGTGTCGCGTCGACCGCGGCACTGAACGCCCGAGACATCGTGCAGGGTTACAGCCGCTCGAACTGCGAGGTGGCCGCGCGGACGGCCGAGCGCCTCGGCCTCGGAGACCGCGTGCGTGCCGCTCTGCTCGACATCTACGAGCAGTGGGACGGCAAGGGCGGGCCGCGCCGCCTCAAGGACGAGGCGATCGCCGAACCGGCTCGGATCGCACAGGTCGCGGCGACCGCGGCGATCTTCCACACGGTCGGCGGCGTCGACGGCGCGGTGGCGGCGCTGCGCGCCCGCGCCGGCTACGCGCTCGACCCGCGGCTGTGCGAGATCGTGTGCCGCGCTCCGGCCCGGTTCCTGGCGCCGCTCATCCAATCCGATCCGCTCGCTGCGGCGGTGAACGCGGAACCACTGCCGGCCATCCAGGTGTCGGCGTTCGCCATCGATCGCGTGTGCAACGCGTTCGGTGATGCCGTCGACCTGAAGACGCCGCTCCATCATGGCCATGCGGCCGGTGTCGCGGCGCTGGCGGCCGGAGCCGGTGTCGCTTGTGGGCTCGATTCCGCGCAGGTCGACACGTTGCGGCGCGCTGGGTACCTCCACGACCTCGGCCGCGCCTCGGTTCCGAACGGCGTCTGGGAGAAGCCGGGTCCCCTGTCGTGGGCCGAGCAGGAGCAGGTCCGGCTGCATGCGCACTACTCCGAGCGCGTGCTCCGTCGCTGCGGGCCGCTGTCAGCACTCGCCGAACTCGCCGGCAGCCATCACGAGCGGCTCGATGGCAGCGGCTATCACCGCCAGGCTCGCGCACCGACGCTTGGTCCTCTCGCCCGCATCCTCGCGGCGGCGGACGCCTTCCAGGCCATGACCCAGGAGCGGGCGCACCGGCCCGCGCGGTCGGCCGAGCAGGCCGCGGAGGTACTGAGGGCGGACGCGAGCGCCGGGCGCCTCGACGCCGATGCGGTTGGTGCCGTGCTCGACGCCGCCGGACGGCCCAGCGAACCGGTGCAGAGGCCGCGGCCGGCGGGATTGACCGAGCGGCAGATCGAGGTGCTCCGGCTCGTCGCTGCGGGTTTGTCCAACCCCCAAATCGCCGATCGGCTCGTTATTTCACGGCGGACGGCCGAGCGCCATGTCCAGGATGTGTATGCGCGGATCGGCGTCTCGAGCCGCGCGGCCGCCGCGCTGTTCGCCATGGAGCACAACCTCCTCTCGGACGGATTTGGGTAGGTCTACCGATGCGCGCCCGGCGGGTCCGGGCGATCCTCCCCGCGGCACCACGACCCACGACCGCAGGAGGAGACGCAGATGCAGCCCAAGGACGTCGTGAGACGGTTCATCGACGAATACCAGACCGGCGGCGATCCGGCAGCGCTCGACCGCTACCTCGATCCAGACGTCATCGACCACAGCCGCCCGCCGGGCGTCGCACCCGGAGCCGAAGGCGTACGCCAGCAGTTCGACGGGTTCCGCGCGTCCTTCTCAGGGTTCCAGGCGGAGATCCTCGAGATGCTCGCCGAAGGCGACAAGGTGGTGACGCGCAAGGTCTTTCACGGCACGCACGACGGTCCGTTTCAGGGCATCGCCCCCACGGGCCGGAGCGTCGAGATCGCGGTGATCGACATCGTCCGGGTGGACCGCGGCCGGATCGTCGAGCACTGGAACTGTGTCGACCGGCTCGGGCTGCTCGCGCAGCTTGGCGCGATGCCGGAGACCGAGGCGGTCGCCTAGGACGGGGATGGCGGGCCGACGCTCCGGCCCGCCATCGTCGCCCCGAGACTCCTAGTGCACTAATGCAGGCGCTCGACGAGCATCGCCTGGCCCATGCCGCCGGCGACGCACATCGACTCGATCCCGTAGGTCCCGTCGAGCTTCTGCAGCCCGTTCAGGAGCGTCGTCATAATCCGCGCCCCGGTCATCCCGAACGGGTGTCCGAGCGCGATCGCGCCGCCGAACGGGTTGAGCTTCTCCTCAGGGATGTTCAGGTCATCGCGACACGGCACGATCTGCGCCGCGAACGCCTCGTTGATCTCGACGATGTCGATGTCGTCCATCGTCATCCCGGTCTGCTTGAGCAGCGCCTGGATCGCCGGGATCGGGCCGAGGCCCATGATCTCCGGGCGGATCGCGGCGACCGTCGAGGCGATGATCCGCGCCTTCGGCTGCAGGCCGAGATTCTTCGCCTTCTCCTCGGACATCACGAGCACCGCCGCGCCGCCGTCGTTGAGCGGGCATGAGTTGCCGGCCGTGACGGTGCCGTTCTCGCGGAACGCCGGCTTGAGCTTGCCGAGGACCTCCAGCGTCGTCCCGGCACGCGGTCCATCGTCCTTGGCGACAACGGTCTCCTCGACGTCGATCTCGTTGCCCTCCTTGTCGGTGTCCTGGTGGGCGGGCACGGTGACCGGGACGATCTCGTTGTCGAAGTGGCCGGACTGCTGGGCCTCGACGGCGCGGGTCTGGGAGATGACCGCCCACTCGTCCTGGGCCTCACGGCCGACGTTGCAGCGCTCGGCGACGTTCTCCGCGGTCACGCCCATCGTGATGTAGACGTCGTACAGCGAGCCCTCTGAGCCGTTCAGCTTCGGGTGCTTGGCCTCTTCCATCATCCCGGCGCCGAGCCCGGCGCGGGAGACCGCCTCGACCCCGGCGGCGATGTACTGATCGCCCTCGCCGGCCTTGATCGCGTGGGAGGCCATGCGCAGCGTCATCAGCGACGAGGCGCAGAAACGGTTGACCGTGCAGCCGGGTACGTGGTGGTCGAGCCCGGCGAGCAGCGCGGCGTTGCGGCCGACGTTGTAGCCCTGCTCGCCGATTCCGGACGCGGCGCCCATCAGGACGTCGTTCGTCTCGGCGAAGTCGACGTCCTGGTTGCGCTCGATCAGCGCGCGGATCGGGATCGCCGCGAGCTCATCCGCGCGGACGGTCTTCAGCGAGCCCTTCAGCGCGCGGCCGATCGGCGTGCGAATCGCATCAACAATGACTGCTTCTGGCATGGGAGAACTCCTGTTCGTGTGTCTCCAATGCTACGAACCTGGAGGTTCACGCGCTCCGCGCCGAGCGCGGGACTCAGAGTCCGAGTCCGCGGACGCCCTTCTCGCCCCACCCGAGGTGGTGGGCGAGCTCATGGCGGACGGTCCGGTTCACCTGCGCCTTGAGCTGATCCGGATCGTGTCCGAAGTCTCGGACGAGCGTGTCCTTGAAGATCACGATCCGATCGTGGAAGTAGTCCTGCGCGACGGTGTCGCCTTGGTACAGGCCGTACGCCCGCCGCCGGCGCCCGCCGTCGGAGATGACGATCGCGACGTGCTCGAGCGCGCGGTGGAACTCGAGCGGGAGCTCGTCGATGGCGGATCGGACGAGCGCTTTGAAGTCCTCGTCGTTGGACGGATCGAACAGGTCGTCGTCATCATCGAGCGTCGGTTCGTAATCCTCGGTGTCACCCCACGAATCCTCCGTGGCGAGCCGTTCGGCCCGCTGCACGAGCGCCTCGAAGTCCTCCTCGGACTCCGGGTCCCGCCAGCCGGCGAGCCGGATCAACACGAACACGACCGCCCCGCCAAGCACGACGGCGCCGGCGCCGAACACGAGCAGCCCCTGGAGCAGCCGGAGCGGGAACGAGTCGCTGAACCCGGCGATCAGGCTTGCGGCACCGAGCCCAACGGTGAGCGCCGCGAGTGCCGAGCCGAGGATCCGGCGGAGCGTGGGCGGCGATCCGGTCATCCCCGCGCGCTCACCTCATGGTCCGGGCGACGACGAGCCGCTGAATCTCGTTCGTGCCCTCGTAGATCTGGGTGATCTTGGCGTCTCGCATCATCCGCTCGACCGGGTACTCCTTAACGTAGCCGTAGCCGCCGAGGATTTGGATCGCCTCGACCGTCACGGCCATCGCGGTGTCCGAGCAGAACAGCTTTGCCATCGCCGAGTATTTGCCGAGGTCGGCGTCGCCCCGGTCGATCTTTGCGCACGCCTGGTAGAGCAGTTCGCGGCCGGCGGCGCACTGCGTCTCCATGTCGGCGAGCTTGAACTGGATCCCCTCGAACGCGTTGATCGGCTGACCGAACTGCTGGCGCTCAGCGGCGTACGCAGCCGCGTAGTTGGTGGCACCCTGAGCAATCCCGAGCGCCTGCGCCGCGACGCCGAGCCGCGAGCGGTCAAGCGTCCCCAGCGCGACCGGGAAGCCCTTGTCGACCTCGCCGATGATGTTCTCGGCGGGGATCCGAACGTTGTCGAAGATCGGCTGCCCGGTCGGCGATCCGCGGATGCCGAGCTTGTGCTCGAGTTTGCCGACGCTGAAGCCCGGCCGGTCGGCCTCGACGACGAACGCCGTGATCCCGCGGGAACGGCCCGCGTCCGGATCGGTGACCGCAAACACAACGTAGAAGTCGGCGACGCCGAGGTTCGTGATCCAGTTCTTCGTGCCGTCGATGACCCACTCATCGCCGTCCCGGCGAGCCCGTGTGCGCATCCCACCGGGATCGGACCCGGCGTCCGGCTCGGACAGAGCGAACGCGGGCGACCACTCGCCGGTCGCGCAGCGCGGGAGAAAGCGCTGCTTGAGTTCCTCGGAGCCGAACAACCTGATCGGGAGCGTGCCGAGCTCCTGGACCATCAGGATCAAGGCGGTCGACGCGCACGCCTTGGCGATCTCCTCGACGGCGATGTTGAGCATCAGCGTGCCGGTGCCCGTCCCGCCGTGCTCGGCATCGAACGGCAAACCGAGGATGTCCTGCTCGGCGAGCAGCTGACGAAGGTCGTGTGGGTACTCGGCCTTCTCATCGATCTCGGCCGCGCGCGGCGCGATCCGTTCTTCCGCAATCTGGCGAATCGTGTCGCGGAAATCGAGGTGTTCCTGGGGTATCGAGTAGAGCTCGGCGAGTGCGGACATATGCGTCAGATCGTACGTGATGCGCAATGGCTGGGCCGACGGGTTCGGTACGATCGCCGCCGGCGCGCCCCGGGTTGAAGGGAGCCGGGCCGCCCGCACCTCGCAAAGCGTCCGAAGGGATCACATGATTGGCCCACAGACTGGCCGACGGTTGATGTCGCGTCTGGCCGGTGCCGTGACCGTGGCGGCACTGAGCACCGGCGCCGTCGCGTCGGCGGCGAGTGCGGCGTCACTGAAGGTGACCGTGCCCTCGCAGGTGAAGAACGGCACCGCGTATGGCATCCAGGTGCAAGGCAGCTATCAGCCGAAGGAACTCACGGGCAGGGCGTATGTGATCACGCTCATTCAGTTCAACGGGAGACCATGCCGGGCGACCGCGCAGGCGGAGAACCTGTGGGCGATTCACAGCCACGCCTCCGTCGACTTCTATCTCCGCACCAAGGCTCATCCTCAGCGGGTCGGCATCTTCACGGCGAAGTCGCCGTTCTCATTTCAGGACGGGTTCCGGGCCCGCAGCCTCGGTACCCGCCATGTGTGCGCCTACCTGTACCCCAAGTTCATCCACGCGGGCGACGTCACAGCGCCGATCGCGCGGGCCGACAAGCGGTTCAAGGTCACGCGCCAGTAGCGGGTCGGAGTGCGTCCGGGCGACGATCGCCGCCCGGACGCATCCGCCAACTCGTACGGCTACAGACCGCGCGGGTGGCGAACCACGAAGCCGCTGTTCGAGCGGCCGGCCCGCGTCCACCGCGAGCCACCGGTCGAGCTCTGCGCGCTCGTGTCGAACCGGAGCCCCGCGACATACATGTACACGTGGCCCGAGTTCGCCCAGATCGACACCCAGCGACCGCGTCCGGCGGCGCCGTAGGACTCGAGCTCGCCCGAGTCCTCCGGTGAGGAGAGCATCCGGGCGCCGTGCAGCGCGTAGCTGACCGACCCGGAGCAGTCATAGCCGCTGTCGTTCCAGCTGCCGTGACCACCGCCGTAGATGTACGGCTTGAACGCGATCTTGTTTCCGGCGGCGATGATCGCCTTGACCGAGGCCGGCGCGTCCGAGGGGGCGACGGCGAGGCCATTGCTGACCGTCCCCTTCCCGGTCGGAGCGGGGGCCGCGGTCGTCCTCGGCGCCGCCCCCGCGACCGCGACCCGGAGGGCCTGCGACACGGTCCACGTCACGACGCCGTCCGCCGTGAGGCGGTGGGCCCGCTGGAAGGAGATCACGTGCTTCTTCGTTGTCGGCCCGAACTGGCCATCGACCGGGGTCGTCAAGCCCGCCCGGGTGAGGAAGTCCTGCAGGACGCGGACGTCATGGCCGGTCATCCCCTGGCGGAGGATGCGGTCGCCCATGTGCTGCGAGTCACCGGGGTAGTGGTGACCGCCGCTGACGCTCGCGGTTGTCTTTGTCTTCGTGGACGACGTCGTCCCCAACCCGCCCCCACCGCTCGGAGCGGATGCGGAGGACTTGGCCGAGGTGGCGGCCGCCGTCTTCGCTGTTTTCTGAGTCTGCGTCCCTGCCGTCGTTGTCTTGTCGGCGGTGGACGTCTGTGATGCCGCAAGCGCCGTTCCGGTGAGCGCAAACGTCGCTGCGAACGCAGCAGCGCCGGCTCTGCTGGAAATGCGTCGGACCCGGATATGCGTCAAGCCAACCCTTTCTCTCTCTAATGCCTACGGGGTTAGCTGACGGGCTCGCGCTGAAAGAGTCGCGCTACACCGATGTCTCGGTGATTCGCCCCGGGGATCCGGCTCGGTCCCTGTGGGGTCCCCCGTTCCCTGACCGCCATGGCGAACAGGGACTCGGCTGGGTATTTCGGCACCTGAGACTACATGAACTGCACGATCCATGTCACGGGCCGCGTTATGTCCCCCTGCGGGAGGAATTCAGGCACTCCTGTCGACCCCGCTACGCTGCCCGGCATGGACGGTGACTACACCCCCCAGCAGGTCGCCACGCTGCTCGAGACGACCGACGTCCAGTTGATCGACGTCCGCCAGGCGCACGAGCACGAGGCCGGCCGCATCGCCGGCGACCGGCTGATCGAGCTGATGCAGCTCACCAGCCAGGCCGAGACGATCGACCGCGATCGGCCCGTCATCTTCTATTGCCGCAGCGGCAGCCGCTCGGCGATGGCAACCGAGGCGTTCCGCAACGCCGGCTACGACGCGCACAACATGCTCGGGGGCCTCGTCCACTGGGACGCCGCCGGGCTGCCGCTCGAGCCCGAGGGCGGCCGCGTCGAGATGAGCTGAGGGCCGTGAGCCGGCTCCCGCGGAGCCGATCGGGCCGTTAACGTCGACGAGGCCGCCACGGGGGCGGCCTCGTCGGTCATTGGCGAGGACTGACGGCATCGGGGGGCGCTCGGACGCCGTCGGGGTGTCTCGGCCAATCCTCCGGGGGCACGGAAGTACTCCAGTGGTTTCAACGCAGCCGTTGGACGATGGTTGGAAAGATGACCAAAGATTTTCTTTGGAGCGCTCGGGAGCGGGCTCGCTGAGGACGGGTGTGCGCCCGCTGCGTCGTCCGTGCGATCGACGGAAAGGCGCTTTGAAGAGGAGGTTGACCGGGCGGTTCGGGGGCGAGTCCGAGCGGTTCGGGGCGTTCAGGCCGATCGGTGGTCAGAAACCGCCATAGCGTTCGATAGCGCCGCGGGTTTCCGGCGCTTTCTAACGTTACGGCGGTTATTCGACCACAACGGATGAAAGCGCCAGATTCGGCGTTTGCTCTCGAACGTTGTGGCGGTTCCGGGACCACGACAGCGCATCAACCCGCGCCCCACCGCCTCCTCGCTGCAAAACGAACAGCCGCAGCCCGAAAAGGCGGCTACCCGACGGTCCAGGTCTCCCCGGCGACGAGCAGCTCGCCCAGGTCCTCCTCGGACCCGGCGGTCGTGCTGAACCGCTCGCCGCGCCCGTAGACCGGCCGCGCGACGTCACGGAAGATCCCGATCGGCGTCGGGCCGGTCGGGTCCTCGGCGAGACGCGCGAGCGAGAACGCGAGTCCGGAGTCGGCCCGCCCCGGGTCGTGGACGAGCAGGGCGTCCTCGCCGGCGTCGGCAACCTCGACGATCCGCAACTGCCCGTCGCTGCCCATCGCCACGCCGCGTTCCCCGTCGGTGCCGAAGCGAACGCGCTCGCCGGCCTCGAGCCGGATCTGGTTGGCGTCCTTGACGTCCTTGTCGGTGAGCGCGCCAAAGGCGCCGTCGTTGAACACCGGGCAGTTCTGGTAGATCTCGACGAGCGCCGAGCCCTCGTGGGTCGCCGCGGCGCGGAGCACGTCGGTCAGGTGGCGGCGGTCACGATCGATCGTCCGGGCGACGAACGTCGCCTCCGCCCCGAGCGCAAGCGCGACCGGGTTGAACGGATGGTCGGCGACGCCGAACGGCGTCGACTTCGTCACCTTGCCAAGCTCCGAGGTCGGAGACGCCTGGCCCTTCGTCAGCCCGTAGATCTGGTTGTTGAAGAGCAGGATCTTGACCGGGACGTTGCGGCGCAGCGCGTGAATCAGGTGGTTTCCGCCGATCGAGAGCGAGTCGCCGTCGCCGGTCACGACCCAGATCGAGAGATCCTCCCGGGCGGTGGCGAGACCGGTCGCGATCGCCGGGGCCCGACCGTGGATGCCGTGCATCCCGTACGTGTCCATGTAGTAGGCGAACCGGCCGGCACAGCCGATCCCGGTGATGAACACGATCCGCTCGGGCGGGATGCCGAGCTCGGGCATGAACTGCTGCACCGCGGACAGGACGGCGTAGTCGCCGCAGCCCGGGCACCAGCGCGTCTCCTGGTCGGACTGGAAGTCCGCCTTGGTCAGCTCGATCGGTGCATCGCCACCGTTGGTCGTCACGGCCATTACTGACGCTCCTCGATCTGCTGCTCGATCTCAGAGGCGAACAGCGGCTGGCCGGTCACTTTGCAGTACGACTCGACGTCGACGAGGTACGTGCCGCGCAGCACCTGGGCGAGCTGGCCGGTGTTCATCTCCGGGACGAGCACCCGGTCGAAGGACCGGAGGACGTCACCGGTGTTCGCCGGCAGCGGGTTGAGTTGGTGCAGGTGCGCGCACGCGACCTTGTGGCCGGCGAGGCGAGCGTTGCGCACCCCGGCGCGGATCGCGCCCTCGCTCGAGCCCCAGCCGAGCACGAGCAGGCCCGCGCCCGGCTCGGAGTCGACCGCGAGTGGCGGCAGCTCATCGGCGATGCCCGCGACCTTGGCTTCACGCAGCTCGGTCATGCGGGCGTGGTTGGCGCCGTCGTAGGAGATGTTGCCGCTTCCGTCGGCCTTCTCGAGGCCGCCGATCCGGTGCTGGAGACCGGGCGTCCCGGGGATCGCCCACGGGCGCGCGAGGCGCTCGTCGCGGCTGTACGGCAGGAACGTCGCAGCATCGTCGCTACCGGCGAACGCCGCGTCGATGTCCGGGAGATCGTCGAGCGACGGGATCATCCACGGCTCCGACGAGGAGGCGAGGAACGTGTCGGAGAGCAGGATCACGGGAGTGCGGTAGCGGATCGCGATCGCCGCCGCCTCAAACCCGGCGTCAAAGCAGCCGCCGGGGGTGCTCGGAGCAACGACCGGCAGCGGCGACTCGCCGTGGCGGCCATACAGCGCCATCAGCAGATCGGACTGCTCGGTTTTCGTCGGCATCCCGGTCGAGGGTCCGGCGCGCTGGACGTCGATGATCACCATCGGCAGCTCGAGCATCACCGCGAGGCCGATCATCTCCGCCTTGAGGTCCATCCCCGGTCCGCTCGTCGCGGTCACGCCGAGGCGCGCCGCCGAACGCGGCGCCGAGCGCCATGCCGGCCGCGGCGATCTCGTCCTCGGCCTGGATCGTGCTCACCCCGAAGTGGGTGTGGCGCGAGAGTTCGTGGAGCAGCTCGGACGCGGGCGTGATCGGGTACGACGCGAGCACGAGCGGGAGCCGGCTGCGCACGCTTGCCGCGATCAGCCCGAGTGACAGCGCGGTCGTGCCGTTGACGTTGCGGTACGTGCCGGGCGCGACATCACGCGCGGGCGGCACCCGGTACTGGACGTCGAGCAGCTCGGTCGTCTCGCCGAACGACCAGCCGGCGTTGAACGCCGCGAGGTTCGCCTGCATGACGGCCGGACGCTTCGCGAACTTCTGCTCGATCCAGCGGTGCGTGGTCTCAGCGTCCCGGCCGTACAGCCACGACAGGACGCCCAGCGCAAACAGGTTCTTGGCCCGGCCCGCGTCACGCGTTGACGCGCCCTCGACGGCCTCGACCGCCCCGACCGTCATCGACGTCATCGGGAGCCGGTGGACGCGATACTCGCTGAGCGAGCCGTCCTCGAGCGGGTTGGCGTCGTAGCCCGCCTTCTCCAGGTTGCGCTTGGAGAACGCGTCCTCGTTGACGATGATCGTCGCGCCGCGGCCGAGCTCGGGGAGGTTCGCCTTGAGCGCCGCGGGGTTCATCGCGACGAGCACGTTGGGTTTGTCGCCGGGAGTGAGGATGTCCCGGGACGCAAAGTGAATCTGAAATGCCGAGACCCCGGCCAGCGTCCCCGCGGGTGCCCGGATTTCGGCAGGGAAGTTCGGCAACGTCGCAAGGTCGTTGCCCATCACCGCGGTCGCGTCGGTGAACCGCCCACCCGCCAGCTGCATCCCGTCGCCGGAGTCGCCGGCAAAGCGAACGATGACGCGTTCGCGTTCTTCGATCGACTTGGTCATCTCATCCGTGATGTCGGCGGGGCGACCACTCACTTACGAAGTGTACGCCGGGGGCGGGATGACTCCGTCCGGCGGCGCGCGAGGTCGTCGGGCGCATGCCGCGGACCGATCGCGACATGCGCCAGCGCAGACCCTGGAAAAGGCGTCCTAGATCTTCTGGACGTTGATGGCCTTCGGGCCCTTGGGCCCGGCTTCCTCCTCGTAGGACACCTTGGCGCCCTCCGCGAGTGAGCGGTAGCCGTCGGACTGAATGCTCGTGTGATGGACGAACAGGTCGCGGCTGCCCTCATCGGGCGTGATGAAGCCGAAACCCTTCTCGTCGCTGAACCACTTAACCGTTCCGGTTGGCATGCGTGGAGTGTCTCCTCCGTAGCTTGAGATGCTTGCTACCGCGGAGGAAATACCCACCGGGGCCTGCACCTGCGTTCTGTCACCGTCCCCTGTGGACGGCCTTCCGGTGCGGGAAGGTAGCACGCACCCCCGCGGAGGCGAGGGCAACGCACAGCATGTTCACAGCCTGGCCACAGGTCATCCTATGGGCTGCATGGACGATCCAATGCCACTCGGCCGACACGCCTCGATCCCACTCGACGAGATCACTGTGCGCGCCTCACGCTCGTCCGGGCCCGGCGGGCAGCACGCGAACGTCACCGCCTCTCGGATCGAGGCGAGCTTCGACGTCGCGTCATCACGCGCGCTCAGCGACGAGCAGAAGCGGCGCCTGATCGCGCGGCTCGGTCCGCGGGTGACCGCGGTCGCGCAGGACGCTCGGAGCCAGACGCGCAACCGCGAGCTCGCGCTGACGCGGCTCCAGCAGCGTCTCACGAGCGGGCTCGCGGTCAGACGGAGCCGCACGGCAACGAAGCCGACCCGCGCCTCGGTTCAACGCCGGCTCGATTCCAAGCGCCGGCAGGGCACACGCAAGAGTGACCGGCGTCGCCCGGACCGCGGTGACGAATGAGCCTGCGGTGGTTCGTCGACGGCATGAACGTGATCGGCACCCGGCCCGATGGCTGGTGGCGTGACCGGGATGCGGCGATGCTGCACCTCGTCGACCTGCTCGAGCGCTGGGCGGCCGCCGAGGGCGAGGACGTGACGGTCGTGTTCGAGCGCAAACCGTCGCCGCCAATCCGCTCGACCGTGATCGAGGTCGCGCACGCCCCGCAGCCGAAGCGCAACGCCGCCGATGACGAGATCATCCGCCGCCTCGTCGCTGAGCCGGACGTTCGCGGCGTCCGGGTCGTCACCTCAGATCGCTGGCTCGCCGACCGCGCCTCGGCAGCGGGCGCAACCGTTGTCGGGGCAGAGACATTTCGTGACCGGATCGAGTCGGACTAGGTATTCCTGAGGGACAGGGTCCCGGCTTGCGACAATCTCTTGATGGCCGACGAGCCACCCCGCCGCCCGACCCCGCCACGGATCCGCTCGAACAACCCGAGCCCTCCGCAGGGCAACACGCCACCCGGATGGAAGGTGACGCCGACCCGGGACGGTCGCGGCGCCAAGCCGGGTCAGCGGCCGCCGATGAGCCCAAACCCGCGATGGCTGATCGCTTTGCTCATTGTGGTGCTCCTCGGCCTCAACTTCTGGCTCTCCTCACAGGCGCTTCAGCCGAACTCACGAGTCCGGATCCCGTTCAGCCCCACGTTCCTGACGCAGGTGAATGCGGGCAACGTGCAGGAGGTGAGCTCCACCAACAACGCGATCCAGGGCACGTTCAAGAAGGAGATCAAGTACCCGGAGAACGACCAGAACGCCCAGGCGACGACGCGGTTCTCGACTCAGGTGCCGTCGTTCGCGAACGGATCGCAGCTTGAGAACACGCTGATCTCCCACGGGGTGACGATCGACGCCAAGCCGCCGGACAGCGGTCCTTCGTTCCTGGCCAGCCTGATTTTCGGCTTCGGCCCCACGCTGCTGCTCGTCCTTCTGTTCGTGTTCATCGGGCGGCGCGCCGCCCAGTCGGGCGGCGCCGGCGGCCTGATGTCGTTCGGCCGCTCGCGCGCGCGGCGGATCGAGGGCGGCGACCAACGAGTGACGTTCAACGACGTCGCCGGCATCGACGAGGCGAAGGAGGAACTGACCGAGATCGTCGACTTCCTCAAGAACCCGGACAAGTACCTCAAGCTCGGAGGCCGGATCCCGCGTGGCGTACTGCTCAGCGGCCAGCCCGGCACCGGCAAGACGCTGCTCGCACGCGCCGTCGCCGGCGAGGCGAACGTGCCGTTCTTCCAGATGAGCGCCTCGGAGTTCGTCGAGATGATCGTCGGGGTCGGCGCCTCGCGCGTGCGTGACCTGTTCCAGCAGGCGAAGGAGGCCGCGCCCGCGATCATCTTCATCGACGAGCTCGACGCGATCGGCCGGTCCCGCGCCTCGGGCAGCGGCGCGTTCTCGGGCGGCCACGACGAGCGCGAGCAGACGCTCAACCAGATCCTCACCGAGATGGACGGGTTTGACCCGCGCACCGGCGTGATCGTGCTCGGTGCGACGAACCGGCCGGAGATCCTCGACCACGCGCTGCTGCGCCCGGGACGGTTTGACCGTCGCGTTACGGTGTCGCCGCCCGACCGGACCGGTCGCGAGGCGATCCTCCGCGTCCACACCCGCTCGGTCCCGCTCGCCGACGGCGTCGACCTCGGCGCGATTGCCGCCTCGACGCCGGGCATGGTCGGCGCCGACCTGGCAAACCTCGTCAACGAGGCGGCCCTGCTCGCCGCTCGTCGCGTTCACGAGAAGGTCTCGACCGACGATTTCACCGATTCGCTGGAGCGGATCGTGCTCGGCGCTGAGCGCAAGGTGATGCTGAGCGAGGATGACCGCCGCCGGACCGCCACTCACGAAGCCGGTCACGCGATCGTCGGGATGCTGACCCCGGGCGCCGACCCCGTCCGCAAGGTCTCGATCATTCCGCGTGGCCAGGCGCTCGGCGTGACCTTCTCGGCGCCGGACGCCGACCGCTTCAACTTCGACGAGCGCCACCTGCTCGCTCAGATCAAGGTCGCGCTCGGCGGCCGCGTCGCCGAGGAGACGGTGTTCGGCGACATCACGACCGGGGCCGAGTCCGACATCCAGCAGCTGACGCGGATTGCGCGGAGCATGGTCGGACGGTGGGGCATGAGCCGCGCGATCGGACCGATCGCGGTGATCCCGATGGACGGCATGAACCCGCTCCTGCCCGGTGCCTCGGAGACCTCGGCAGAGACCCAACGACTCGTCGACGAGGAGGTGCGGCGGATCGTCGAGACCGCCCACCAGGAGGTCACCGACCTGTTGCGCGCACACCGGTCCAACCTCGACGCCCTCGTCAGCGCGCTGCTCGAGCGAGAGACGCTCGACGAGGCCGACGCCTACGCGGCGGCTGGGCTCACGCGCACGTACGAGTCGGCGCCCCCCGCGCCCGCCCCGGCGACCTGAGCTGCGGCGACCGCAGCGCGGCTGGCGCCGTCAGAGGGGCCGGCGTCCGGCAAACCCGGCGTCCGGCTCGTGCCAGAAGCCGATCCTGTCCTCGTCGACGAGCCAGCACAGGTACACCTCTTCGCCGTCTCGGATCGAGGGGAAGTCGATCAGCCCGCGATCGACATCACGCAGCACGATGTCGACCGCCTCGAGCTCGCCGACGGCGCGGCTCAGCTCCACCAGCGGCCGCGCGATCTCACGCGTCGGGTACGAGCCGCCCGCCTGCTCGTCGAGCGATCCCAGAGCGGCAAGTCCGTCGGGACCGAGCGCGGCCAGCTCATCCTGGGCGGAGCGGATCCAGCTGACCCGCTCGGCCACCCATCTGCGGACGGCGTTTGCCTGCTCGAGTGTGTAGTGCCGCTCGTGTCGCATCGGGCGTCGAGATCCCAGGCGTGCCGACGTCAGTCGCCGAGGCGCGTCATCCGCGCGAGCGCCTCATGGCATTCGACAACACGCTTCTTGACGGGATCGCTGTCAGGGCGATCGTGGACGAGGTCCCATGTGCGATCGGCGATCTCACGCGCGTTTTCCGGCGTCGCGCTTTCCCACAGCTTGTCGACGAGCTTGATCTCGAAGCCCTGCAGCTGATCGGCAGGGTTGCCCGGGGGCATCCGCGGCAGGGGTTCTCCCGTGGCCTCTTTCCACATGCCGGTGGCCACCAGCAGACGATTGCGCAGCGTGATCGGGTCCATCCCGGCTCATCATCCTAAAGCGCGGCGCGCCGCGCGTTCACGTCACATGAAGGGTGGCTCAGACAGCGGGGAGCTTCTGCTTGACGCTGAGCAGCGGCGCGAACAGATCGCCGAGCTCACCGGCGCGGCGGAGCACGTCCTCGGTATCGAACGTGAGCAGCTCCGGATCGGCCTGTTCGCGGCACTGCGCGGCTTCCTCCCAGGTCACCGGCGTCGACACCGTCGGCCGCTCGCGAGCGCGCACCGAATAGACGGATACGGTCGTCTTGTGGTCGTCGTTCTGGCTCCAGTCGACGAACACCTTCCCGGGACGGAGGCGTTTCGTCATCCGCGAGACGACCAGCTGCGGCATGCGCTGCTCGAGCACCTCCGCGACCTTGCGCGCGAACGGCTTCGTCTGTCCATAGTCGGTCTCGGTGTTCAGCGGAACGTACATCTGCATGCCCTTCGAGCCGGACGTCTTGATCACGCTCTCCAGGCCAAGCTGCTTGAACAGCCCGTGGAGCACCAGCCCGACCTCGCAGCACTCGACGAGTCCGGCGGGAGGCCCGGGATCGAGGTCGAACACGAGCATCGTCGGCCGCTGCGGGTCGGCGGCGAGCGCCAGCGAGGTGTGGAGCTCGATGTCGGCGAGGTTTGCGAGCCAGATCAGCGTCGCGCGGTCCTGCACGAGTGTGTAGTCGATGCCGCCGACGCGGTCCGTCTGGACCCATTCGGGCCGATGCGACGGTGACTGCTTCTCGTAGAAGTACGGCGCCTCGACTCCGTTGGGGTAGCGCTTCAGCGTGAGCGGCCGATCGCGCAGGTGGGGCACGACGACCGGAGCGAGCCGCGCGTAGAACGTGATCAGGTCGCCCTTCGTGAACCCGGTCTGCGGGTAGAGCACCTTGTCCCAGTTGGAGATCTTCAGCCGCCGCCCGTCGGCGACCACGGCGAGCGCGCCGTCCGGCAGCCGCTCCACTTCTTCGAATAGAGACTCATCCCCGCCC
Organism: uncultured Solirubrobacterales bacterium; assembly: GCA_963813265.1. Lineage (GTDB taxonomy): Bacteria > Actinomycetota > Thermoleophilia > Solirubrobacterales > Solirubrobacteraceae > Palsa-465. Next base: position 179,727 of record CAWEYQ010000001.1, read on the forward strand.
GCCCAATCGGCCCCGCCCGCCGCTTCGTCGACCACCTGCCGGGCCGCCTTGTCGTCCCGCAGGCCCTTGAACGACGGCGCGCGCATGATCCGGTCCGGCGTCCACTCGCGAATCTCGATCTCAGCGACGAGCCGCGGCTCGACGAACACGGTTCCCTTGGGGAGCTTCGCCGAGATCCGGGTGAACGGGTTCTCCGAGCGCTGCAGCGGAGCGAGGCGGTCGGTGAGCACCCCGAGCGTCTTCTCGGTGAACCCGGTCCCGACGCGTCCGGCGTAGACGAACTCCCCGTCCTCGTGGTACCCCATCAGCAGCGCGCCGATCCGCTCCTGGCGTCGCCCCTCGCCCGGGATCCAGCCCCCGATCACGAGCTCCTGCCGGCTCGTGTTCTTGACCTTGATCCACGCGGTGGTGCGCCGACCCGGTTCGTAGGTCGAGTCGCTGCGCTTGGCCACGACCCCCTCGAGGCCCTGCGCCTCGGTCGCCTTCAGCAGTCGCTCGCCATCGCCGCCGTGAACCGCCGGGACACGCCACGCCGGGCCGCCAAGCGCGAGCGCCTCGAGCCGCGCGCGACGCTCGTGGTACGGCAGGCCCATGAGCGAATGACCGTCGAGATAGAGGAGGTCGAAGATTGCGTAGACGACCGGCGTTGAGCCCATCAGGCGCTTCACTGCCGACGACGAGGTCACGTGCATCCGTTGCTGGAGCCGCGAAAAGCTCGGACGCCCGTTCTCATCGAACGCGACGATCTCCCCGTCGAGCACCGCCTCGTGCATCCCAAGGTCGCGGAGGATCCCGCGCACCTCCGGATAGCCGTCGGTGATCTCGCGGAGGTTGCGGCTCTCAAGACGGAACCGGCCCGGCTGCACGTAGCCGATCGCCCGCACTCCGTCCCACTTGATCTCGTAGGACCACCGGTTCTGCTCGCGCGGCGGCGGCAGGTCGCCGGCCCGGGCAAGCATCGGCAGCACGCGCTCGGGAAACGGCTCGCGTGACGGATCCTCGGGCGGATCCATCCGGTGGATCATCCAGTCGTTGCCTTCCCGACCGATCGGGAACAGCCCGTAGCGTCCGTGCAGCCGCTCGCCGTGGAAGCTGACCTCGACCTTGCGCTCCTCCCACTTGTGCAGCTCGTAGGTGCCGCGGTCCCAGATTCGCATCGTCCCGGCGCCGTACTCGCCCTTCGGGATGTCGCCCTCGAAGTCGATGTACTCGAGCGGGTGATCCTCCGTGTGGACGGCGAGCCGGTTCTCCTTCGGGTCCGGCGGGATGCCGTTGGGGATCGCCCACGAGGCGAGCACGCCGTCGCGCTCGAGGCGGAGGTCCCAGTGCAGCCGGGTCGCGTGGTGCTCCTGAATCACGAACCGCGGCTCGGCCGACTTCCGGCGCCGGGCCTTCGCGGCGCCGGCGGGTTCGGCGGTCTTCTTGAAGTCGCGCTTGCGCTTGTACTGATCGAGCTTCTCGGTCGCCATTGCCGTATTGATTCTGCCCAGATCCAGGCGTAGGCTTGCGCCGTGGGGATCGGGACACCCTGGAAGGCGGCATTACTGCTCGCGGTTGGGGCGGCGGGCGGGGCGGCGGCGATCGCCGTGGCAAGCGTTCCGGACGGGAACGGGGTGATTCACGCGTGCGTGGAGCACGAGATCGGCTCGACGCTCCCGGCCGCGACGGCGAACCTCCGCGTGATCGACGGCACGCAGACGTGCAGCCACCGCGACGCCGCCCGCGGGCGGGCCACCGTCCGAAGGGACAGTCGAATGGAACGTCAAGGGCCCGACCGGCGCACCCGGTCAGCCCGGCGCCGCCGGCAAGGTCGTGACCGTCGCCGGCGGCGGCACGCTGACACTCGCCGGCGGCCAGGTTGTCACGGTGGGCCGGTCCCCCACGCTGACGGTCGTCTCTCCGCCGGAGGGCAACAAAACCGTCGCGACGCTGTCGTTCACCGGCGGGGTCAAGACCGGGATCCTCGGGTTCAGTCTGGCGCCCACCGCGTCCGCCAAGGGCTCCGGCAAGACCACGACGCACGACATCCAGATCACGAGGGCGACCGACAAGTCCTCGGCGTCGCTGTTCCTCGCGTGCGTCAACGGCAAGCACTTCAAAGAAGCGACGATCACGGTCCACAAGGCGGGCAAGACCGTCACCTACACGATGAGCGATGTCCTGATCGCCTCCGCCCAGTTCACGAGCGGGAAGGGAGGCAAGCTGATCGACTTGCTCACGCTCAACTACGCGAAGATCACGATCAAGGTGGGGAAGTAACGACGATGGCGGTCAAACTCCACCGCTGCTCGCTGATGTTCGTCAAGGGGCCGCATCCCTGCTGGCGCGTCCAGAAGGCTCTCGACGACGCCGGCGTCGAGTTCGAGGTCGTCAAGCATCCGGTCCGCCGCTCCAAGCGTGACGACTACGTCAAGCTCACCGGCCAGAAGCTCTACCCGGCGATCGAGCTTGACGACGGCACCGTCATCCGGCGTGAGTCGGCGGAGCTCGTCGAGATGGTCAAGTCCGGACAGATCGGCCGCACGGCCGGGGCCGAGCCGGGCGCGCCGCCAGCCTGACGCTCACCCGTCGGTGAGCAGACGATCCTTCTCGGCTGCGTACTCGGCGTCGGTGAGCGCACCCGACCGGTGGCGCTCGTCAGCTCCTCGAGGCGATCGAGCAAATCACCGTCGGGCGGCCCGCCGTCGCCGAACCCGGGCATGCTCGGGAACCCTCCCGGGAACCCGCCACCGCCGATCGTCGAACTCATACCCCGAAGCTAACCCGGGTTCCGAGGGGTGTCAGTAGCGAACCGGTCTCGCCCTGGTCTCGGGCGACTCCGCGACCCCGCGCACGCTGCACGAGTCTCTTCAGCAACTTTTACGTGCAAGCGCGATGATTCCGCATATGGCCCGCGTGCTGGTGGTAGATGACGAACCTGCGGTCCGGCGTGCCCTCGAGCGTGCGCTGCGACTTGAGAACCATGATGTCGAGCTCGCCGGAGACGGCGAGGAGGCGCTCGACGCGCTCGCGTCCAAGCCGGCGGACGTCGTCATCCTCGACGTGATGATGCCGCGACTCGACGGACTCGAGGTCTGCCGGCGCATGCGCCAGGCCGGCGACCGCACACCGATCCTGATGCTGACCGCTCGGGACGCGATCGACGACCGCGTGACCGGTCTCGACGTCGGCGCCGACGACTACCTGGTCAAACCGTTCGCGCTGCGCGAGCTCCAGGCGCGGCTGCGCGCGTTGCTGCGCCGCTCCGGCGACGGTGCCGGCGACGGTGAGGTTCTCCAGTACGCCGACCTCGTGCTCGATCCGGTCGCGCATGAGGTCCGCCGCGCCGATCGCGTGATCGAACTGTCGAAGACGGAGTTCCTGTTGCTCGAACTGTTCATGCGTCATCCCCGCCAGGTGCTCACGCGCTCGACGATCTTTGAGAACGTGTGGGGCTACGACTTCGGGCCCACCTCGAACGCGCTCGGTGTGTACATGGGCTATTTGCGGCGGAAGACCGAGGAGGGTGGCGAGTCGCGGCTCCTGCACACCGTGCGGGGCATCGGCTACGTCCTACGCGACGACGCGAACTGACGCGCGATGCCGCTGCGCAAGAGATTGGGCATCGTGGCCGGAGCGGCGGTCGCCGTCGCGGTCGTCATCGCCGCCGTCGTCTGTTACACGGTCGTCCAGGGCCAGCTGCTCGGGCAGGTTGACAGCTCACTGCGGGCGCAGGCGGTGGCCGTCCAGAACGAAGGCCAGTTCGCGCTGCGCGGCGGGGACCTGCCGGGCCTTCCGGCGAACGCCGGTGGCCCCGCGCCATATGCCCGAGTCGTGCTCGCCGACGGCTCCTCGTACCGCTTCAGTGGCGACCTCATGCTCCCGGTCGATGCCCACGCCAAGGCGATCGCGGGCGGTGCCACCGCGGTGTACCTCCGGGACATCACCGTTGGTCGCAGCCATTTGCGTGAGCTGACCTTCCCGGTGTCGGTGAACTCGCAGTTCGGTACCTCGCAACCGGCGGCGGTCCAGCTCGCCCGGCCGCTTGACGGCATCGACCGAGTGCTCGCTCACCTCCGGGTGTTCCTCGTCCTGCTCTGTCTCGCCGGGGTCGCGGTCGCCGCCGCACTCGGCCGCCTCGCGGCGCGCCGCGTGCTCGCGCCGCTCGCCGAGGTCGCCGACACGGCCGTGGAGATCGGTCGGACCGACGACCTCAGCCGTCGCCTCAACATCCATGCCGACGATGAGGTCGGGGCGCTCGCCACGCGCTTCAACCAGATGCTCGAGCGCCTCCAGCGCTCGCGCGACGAGCTCGACGAGTCGGTGCGCGCCCAGCGCCAACTCGTCGCTGACGCATCCCACGAGCTGCGCACGCCGGTGACGAGCCTGCGCACGAACATCGAGGTGCTGCTCGAGGGCGGCCAGCTCGGTGAGGAGGACCGCCGCCGGCTGCTCTCCGACGTCGTCGAGCAGAGCGAGGAGCTGAGCGGGCTCGTCGGTGACCTGATCGAGCTCGCCCGCGGCGATCTGCCCTCCGGCGCGACGGAGTCGATCCGGCTTGACCGCGTCGTCGAGGAGTCGCTCGCTCGGACCCGGCGCAATTACCCGCAGGTGCGTCTCAGCGCATCGCTCGAGCCCCGGATCGTCGACGGCACCCCGGACCGGCTCGGCCGCGCGATCAACAACCTGCTTGACAACGCCGCTCGGCATTCGCCGCCGAACGGCGCCGTCGAAGTGCTCCTGGACAGCGGCGGACTGCGTATCCGCGACCACGGCAGCGGGATCGACGACGAGGACCTCCCCCACGTGTTCGATCGGTTCTATCGCGGCGCCAACTCCCGCGGTAAGCAGGGCTCGGGGCTCGGTCTGGCGATCGTCCGACAGGTTGCCGAGCAGCTCGGCGGCAGCGTGTCCGCCGCGAACGCCGCCGATGGCGGCGCCATCTTCACGCTCCAGCTCCCGAGCGAGCCGACGACCGACGACGACGTCGACGGCGAAGACGACTTCGGGGCGCCGTCTACGGCGCCGGAGGACGCGCCACACGCGCCTGCCGCGCGGCCATGAACCGCTTGCGCAGCTGCCAGAACAGGAACGCGTAGACCGGAACCGCGATCGCGATCAGGAACGGCGCGCGGTTCTGCTTGTTCGTGCCGACGATGCTGAGCACGCCGATACCGAGCGCGATCGCCGGGATCGCCGCGAGCAGCGTCGTGTGGGAGCGGTAGCCGGAGAAGTGCTCACGGCCCGTGATCTCGAGCACGCCGAGCGTTGTCACCGTGAGCCCGACGACGAGCACCGGCAAGGCACCGCCGATCAGCCACACGACGATCGCGACGAGTCCGGCGAAGATCGCAATCTCGGACACGGGCACGCCCCCAAACGGACTCGGCGGTCGCTCGCCGACGGTGCCGAGCTGGCGGTCAGCCTGCCGCTGCTGGCGCGTCTGTGTGGTCGTCCGCTCGACACGCTGCTCGCGCCGCGCCGACGACACGGCGCGCGGGGGGCTCCCCGGCTTTGAGCGTTTGCGAGACCGGCGCTTTGACTTCTGCGAGGCCACGGTGTGCGCAGGATAGAGCCCACAAGTAGCGCAACACGCCACCGTTGCGCCTCACTATCGTTGGCAGGTGTGAGCGCGCCGCAGCAGAAGCCTCTCGAGCTCATCCTGGCCCGCAATCTCCTCTCGAGCATCATCACGCCCGCATTCCTCCTCGGTGGGGACGGTCAGCTGCTGTTCTTCAACGAGGCCGCCGCGGCGATGCTCGGCCGCCGCTTCGAGGAGACGGGCACACTGAGCTCTGCGGAGTGGACCGGGGAGTTCGGACCGTTCGGCGACGACAACCTGCCGATCCCCTACGACGAGATTCCGGCGACGATCGCCGTCCGCCACCGGCGAGCGTTCCATGGGACCTATCGCATCCGCGCGTCGGGCGGCGGGCAGGCCGACGTCGAGGCGAGCACGATCCCGATCGTCGGACCGGGCGGCTCGAGCGGCGCGGTCGTAATCTTCTGGCCAGTATCCGAGGACCAGCCGGTCGAGGGAGAGGACGCAGGATGAAGCTCAAGGTGTGGGGCGCGCGAGGGTCGATCCCCGCTCCCGGCCCGGAGACGATGCGGTATGGCGGTAACACCTCGTGCGTCGAGGTGACGTTGTCGGACGGCAGCACGTTGATTCTGGACGCGGGCACCGGCATCCGCAACCTCGGGCTCGCGCTGCCCCGTGTCGAGCAGCCGGTCAACATCCTGCTCACCCACCTGCATCTCGACCACATCCAGGGTCTGATGTTCTTCGCGCCCGCGTTCCGGCCGGAGTCCGAGATCGTGATCTGGGGTCCGGCGTCGCCCGAGGCCTCCCTGCGTGATCGCATCGCCCGCTACATCTCGGCGCCTCTCGCGCCAGTCGAGGTCCGCGAGCTGCCCTCGCTGGTGTCCTTCCGCGAGGCGGACGCGGTCGAGTGGCAGATCGGTCCCGCCCGGATCCGCGCGCAGGCGGTCAACCACCGCGGCCCGACGCTTGGCTACCGGATCGACGACGGCCCCACCTCGCTCTGCTACATCCCCGACCACGAGCCGGGACTCGGCGCGCCGCTGTCCGAGCTCGCCGACGACTGGATTTCCGGATTCGAGCTCGCGCAGGGCGCGACGATGCTCGTTCACGATTGCCAGTACACCGACGACGAGTACCAGTCCCACATCGGCTGGGGCCACTCGCCGATGTCCGATGCGCTCGCGTTCGCCAACCGGGTTGCCGCTCAGCGGGTGCTGCTGTTCCACCACGATCCGCTGCACTCCGACGAGTTCCTCGACGCGTTCTTCGGCGATGTCACCGCGCGCTGGCAGGACCTCGGCGGCGTACCCGACCAGGTCGAGCTCGCCGCGGAGCGCCACGAACTGATGCTCGCCACCTCGGCGGCCCAGCCCGTCTGAGACGCGCCGTCCCCCTCCTGCTCAGCGCCGTCGCCCTCGCCGGGTGCGGCCACGCGCCGCGCAGCCACGCGGCGCGCGGCCACACGAGCGATCGGCTCCCCGCCGACTACGTCCCGGTCCCGACGGGCCGGACGGCTGCGTACCGGCTGCCCGCGGTGTCGCCCCCGGTCGCGAAGCGCCGGCCAGTGGGCCGCCTGCGCTGCGGACCGGCGGCCGGCGGGCCGCGGTACGGCATTCACCTCGAGCTCTACGCGACGCGGCTCGTCATCCCGGTACCGGCCGGCATCGGTGTCGCGCCGCCGCAGCACCGCCGGGGCGCATACGTGCTCGGCGGGGCGTGCGTCTACCCGCTGCGGACCTACGAGCCGACCGGCCTCGTCGTCGTCGATCACCGCGCCGCGTCAGCGGTGCCGACGCTCGGGGTGCTGTTCGCGATCTGGGGTCAGCCGCTGTCCCGCGGGCGCCTCGCGGGCTTCCGCGGGCCGGTGCGCGCCTACCTCGGCGGCGTGCGGTGGAGCGGGCCGCCGGGCGCGATCCCACTGACGCGTCACGCGGAGATCGTGCTCGAGGTCGGCGGGGCGATCCCGCCGCACCGGACCTACCTGTTCCCGCCCGGGCTCTAATCTCCTGATGCGATGCCCACGCGCGCGCTGCTGTCCCTGATCGCCGCCGTCGTCGTCGCGCTGTCGATCGCCCCAGCGGCATTCGCCGACGGCGACCCCGCGAGCGATGTCCTGCTCGGCGAGAACGTCTTCTACCCGTACTCGCCCCAGGTGAGCGCGCCGCTCCAGAAGACGCTCAACGCCGAGACCGCCGCGGCGAAGAAGGCCGGCTTCCCGGTGAAGGTCGCGCTGATCGCGGCGCCAGTCGACCTCGGGGTCATCCCCGACCTGTTCGGCAAGCCACAGAAGTACGCGGACTTCCTCGACCAGGAGATCAGCTTCCAGGGCAAGCAGCCGCTGCTCGTCGTGATGAAGGCCGGCTACGGCGTCCAGGGCGTCACCGCTCACGTCCGCTCGGTCGTGCCGTCAATCGCCCCGCCGGCCGGCGCCGCGAGCAACGACCTCGCCAAGGCCGCGATCGTCGCCGTCGCCAAGCTCGCCGACGCCGACGGTCACCCGATCAGCGGCGTCCCCGGCGTGCCGGGCGCATCGTCGGGCGGGGGCATCAGCACGACGACGATCATCCTCATCGTCCTGATCATCGCGGCGCTGGCGACGGGTGGAGCGCTGGCGGCAGTCACCCTCCGGCGACCCCGGTCGGCTGAGCATCAGGAGTCCTAGCCCGGCCCGCGTCGGAAGCCCGACGCGCCCAGCCCGGGACCGGCGAAACGGCGCATCGAGAGGGAGAGGGATCGGCCCGGGTCAGAGCCCCGCGGCGGGCCGCCGGCGGAATGGGCGGGCGAGGGGGAGTTTCTCGCCAAACCGGAACGGCGGAATGGATCCGGGCGACAAATGCACCCTCAGCGAAACTTCCACGCCCAGATCCGTCCGGCCGGAGCGATTTGGCGAAAAACTCCCCTCCGACTCAGACCCGGCCACACGACCGTCGATCCCTCCACCCTCTTCGATGCGCCTTTTACGTCAAGCCCGCACGCACACGCAGCGAGCTACCCCGCCGGCCAACCCCACCGCCCTAGTCCCACCGCCGCCGCGGCCAGGCCCGGAGCTCCCGCAGCTCCGCCACCCCATGGGCCTCGAGCGAGCCGAGCGCCGAGTCCACCCCACCCGCCGCGCCCGGCAGGACCCGGACCGGCATCGAGGAGGACGACGCGCCGCCCGCCCCGGTCCCACCCGCGTCCGCGGTCACCCGCAGCACCCGCGCATCCGGCCGCGACCCGACGCACTCCCGCAGCGCCACACCGCCGAACACGAACGCGGCGCCGTCGTCCGCGGCATACCCGGCGGGGAGCCGACCGCTCCCGACGGCCTCGAAGTACACCGGCAGCCGCTCCGGCTCGGAGTCCATGTGCACCGACAGGCTCCCCGGGAGCAGACCGATCCCCGACACCGCCTCGGGCATGCCGCCGCTCTTCGACACTCCGCCCTCAAACCAGCACATCGCGCCGGCGCTCAGCCCCGCGAGCACGGTCCCGGACGCCCACGCTTCACGCATCGCGACGTCGATCGAGTGCTCGCGCCAGATCGCGAGCATGTTCCGCATCGACCCGCCGCCGACGTAGATGACGTCCTGAGCGAGCAGGTGCGCCACGGGGTCGACCCGATCCCGGGCGAGGTGAAACAGCGACAGGATGCTCGGCTCGCACGGCCATCCCCCGAACCGGTCATAGAACCGCGTGACCTGGTCCCGCGGGTCCCCGCTCGCGGTCGGTAGGAAACACACGCGCGGGACCGGAACCGCCGCCAGCTCCAGCGCAAACCGGTCGAGCGCGGCCGAACGCTCGTCCATCGTGAACCCACCGCCGCCCATGGCAAGGACGGTCCGGCGGTCGACCGTGACCGCCTCGCCCCGACGCTCGGCGCGCCTCCCGTCGCCGCTCACGCGGCGATTGGTTCGCTCACCGCCACATCGGTGGGCTCACCGAGATACCTGACCTCGAGCTCGCGCTCGCGGGTGACTCCCGTGTCGTCCACAGAGACGAAACTAGCGCACGCACCCGGGCGCGAGGAGACAACGTCGGACAACTCGGTGCCGACGAAGTGCAGGGCCGACCCGTCGCCGGCGCCGTACCCGGGCGCCATGCCGTCCCCGATCGCGTCGACGAACGCCGTCCGCCGTCCCGCCTCGGCGTTGTAGTGCACGGCGTTGCTCCACGGCAGAAAGCCGAGACCCTCGACGCGCCGCGCGGCCCCTTCGTGGAACCCGCTGATGGCTTCCGAGAACCAGCACAGCGAGCCGGCCGAGCCGCCGCACATCACGACGCCGCCCTGCCACGCCTCGTGGAGGATTTCCTCAAGGCCGTGGGCGCGCCACGTCCCGAGCAGCGACACGACGCTCCCGCCCCCCACGTACACGAGATCCTGCGAGAGCAGGTGGGCGCGCGGGTCACCCACCCCGGTCTCGCGCCGGAACAGCGAGATGTGGGACGGCTCGCAGCGGTCGGCGCTGAACGCCCGATAGAACCGCACGACGTAGTGGTCGGCATCGCCGCTCGCGGTCGGCAGAAAGCACACTCGAGGGCGCTCGACGCCGGTCAGGCCCAGGACGTAGTCGTCGAGCAGCGTGTTCCCCCACTCCATCGAGAACCCGCCTCCGCCGAACGCCACGATCTGGGGCACCCGAGCGCGAGCATTGCGGCAGATTAAGACTCCCTGCACACCACGGTCACTGGCCCGATGTCCAAACCGGGTCGCCCCGAACGCTCCATCGATTACGTTTCCGCTCGACATGAGCGCGATGGCAGGGATCGCAGCGACCGTGCGTGACGGCGTCCGCGAGCTGCTCGAGGATCGACCCGCCACCGCCGACGTGACCGCCGCCTCGGCCTACCTGCTCACCGAGCTGCTGCTCCGCCCCGCCGCCGCCCGGGCACTCGCCGATGGCGCGCCGGTGAGGCTCTACGCGCCGAGCGACTGACGCGCGCCGAGCCCGAGGAGCTCGCGCATGACGACGGCGAGTGTCGCCGGAACGGGCCGCTGCGCCGGATGCACCTCGAGCACGAGCGGGGCGGGATGCGGCGCGAGCAGCGACGCGAGCGACGCCCACGGCACCGAGCCGGCGCCCGGCGCGAGATGCAGATCAAGTCGCATCGGCTCAATCCCGCCGGCCCGCGGCGCGCTCGCCCGCGCCCCGAAGTTGTCGTGGACGCCGAACACGATGACGGCGTCGAGCAGGGGCTCGATCAGCTCGGCGAGGTCGCGGCCGGCGCGGTCCGCCGCGATGTGGGCGTGACCGATATCGAGGCACATCCCGATCTCCTCACGATCGAGTCGACGCACGAGTCCGGCGACGACCCCAGGATCATGCGAGGCGCAGTCGGCACCGGGGTAGTGCGGCGCACCGTTCTCGATCGCGATGCGGACCCCGGCGTCCCGCGCCCGGCGGGCGAGACGCCGCAGCGAGCGCTCGTCTTCGTCGTCGCCGCCGCCATGGACCACGAGCAGCGAAGCGCCGGCGGTCTCCGCGTACCGCAGCGCGCCCTCGAGCTGCACCCCGTGCCGGCGCCTGCCGGCGAGGAGATCGGCGGGGGCGTGGAGGATGAGCCCCATCCCGGTGAGATGCAGGCTGTCTCGCAGTGCGCCCGCGTGGGCCTCGAGCAGGTCGGGGTCGCTGAGCAGCTCGCGGGCCCCGATCGTGATCTGCACGTGGCCGAAGCCGGCGGCCTCCCACCCCTTCAGCCGGGGCGTCGTCGGCCACCAGCCGGCCGGCAGGTCGAGCCCCAGACGACAGTGGTGCGACTCGCGGCCGATCGCCGAGCGGGAGAGGTCGGTCGTGACGGCCATAACCACCATGCACCGTAGGGACAGCCCGATTGCGGGTTGTGTTGTTTCGGTAATCGCTCCCGCACGAAGCGCACGACCCCACCCGCGCCCCACAGAATTGTCACAACTTCTGAGCGCCCGCTGCCCTACCGTCAGTCTCCTCTCTCTCAGCGGGCCGGCGGTTCTGCCGCCGGCCCGACGTTTTTCGGAGGAGCGTTCGACTATGCCAGCTGGGGGGCCTCGGGGGGCGTCGTCGGCGTGTCCGCGAGCTCGCGGAACAACCCGGTGACAACGAACACGACCTGTTCGGCGATGTCGACGGTGTTGTCGCCAACACGCTCCAGGCAACGGGCGACAAGGATCATGAACATCCCCCACTCGCGCATGTCGATGTTGTCACCGATCTCGACCGCACGCTTGAAGATCTCACGGTTGAGCCGGTTGATCTCCACGTCCTGGCGGACGAGATCCTGCGCGAGATCGACGTTGCGCGTGGCGAACGCGTCCTTCGCCTGTGACACCTGCGAGCGGGCAAGCTGCCCCATCCGCTCGATCGCGTCGAGGATCCCCTTGTCCTTCGGCGCCTCGTACCCGGACAGCGGCACGAGCTTGGCGATGTTCACGCACTGATCGCCCATCCGCTCGACGCAGCGGATCGTGTGCAGCAGCGCCGCGACGATCCGCAGGTCGCCGGCGACCGGTGACTGACGCGCGAGCAGTGACAGGACGCCCTGGTGGACCTCGAGATAGCGGCCGTCGATGCGGTCGTCGTCGGCGACGACCATGCCGGAGAGCTCGACGTCCTGGTAGCTGATCGACTCGAGCGCGCGGTCGAGCTGCTGGACCACGATGTCCAGTCCCCCGAGGGTCTGCTTCTCGAGTTCCTTCAGCGTCTCGCGGTACGCGTGCCGTGTCTCTTGCATGACTTGTCCCCCTGTTCGTTAGCCGAACTTCCCGGTCACGTACCGCTCGGTCCGTTCGTCCTTCGGACGGGTGAAGATGTCGTTTGTCGGCGCGTGCTCGATCAGCTCTCCGTCAAGCATGAACGCAGTTGTGTTGGCCACGCGCGCAGCCTGCTGCATGTTGTGGGTGACGATCACGATCGTGTATCGCTCCTTCAGCTCGTCGATGAGTTCCTCGATCTTGAGCGTGGCGACCGGGTCGAGCGCCGAGCATGGCTCGTCCATGAGGATCACCTCGGGTTCGACCGCGACCGTGCGGGCAATGCACAGTCGCTGCTGCTGTCCGCCGGACAACCCGATGCCGGGCTCGGTCAGCCGGTTCTTGACCTCGCCCCACAGTCCGACCGCGCGCAGTGCCCGGTGGACACGCTCGCGAAGGTTGTCCGACTTCGTGCCCGTCAGCCGCAGGCCGGCCGCAACGTTGTCGAAGATCGACATCGTCGGGAAAGGGGTTCGGCTTCTGGAACACCATGCCGATCAGGCGCCGTACCGACGTGACGTCGATTCCCTGCGCCGTACACGTTGAGCTCGTCGAGCAGGACCTCCCCTTCGGCCCGGGCACCCGGAATCTCCTCGTGCATCCGGTTGATGCACCGCACCACGGTCGATTTCCCGGATCCGGACGGCCCGATCAACGCCGTCACCTCGTTGGCCGGACAATCGAGGCTGATGCCCTTGATGCTGTGGGCCTGCCCGTAATACGCGTGCAGGTCCTTGACCTGAACGGTGTGACCTTCCCCCTGCTGGACGCCAATCGCCGAGGTGTCGGGCGCCGCTTCCGTCGGTCCGGCCTGCCCCCGGTTGTCATGTCCACCTTCCCCTCGTTCGTCGTCTCTACTCCGGTTGTCCGTCATCAGGCGGAATCATGCCAGGCTGCTCCTTCGCGAGATGGCGCGGGCGATCAGGTTCAGGATCAGAACCAGCGCGACGAGCGTCAGCGCGGCATCCCCAGGCACGGCTGACCACCTCAGGCCGGGGTGAAAGGATGTCGTTGTAGATCTGCAGCGGCAGCGCATTCATCTGCTTGCCCAGACTTGCGGTCAAGGCGAACGCGCCGGCCGTCGTGAAGAGGAGGGGCGCGGTCTCGCCCATGCCACGGGCCATCGACGAGCAGCGATCCGGTGACGAGGCCCGAGCTGGCGGTCGGCAGCACGACTCGGATCACGACGCGCCAGCGCGGGCGCCCCGAGCGCCAGTGCCGCCTCGCGCAGGCTCCCCGGCACGAGCATGAGCACGACCTCGAGCTGCGCACCACGATCGGGAGCATCAGCAGCGCCAGTGCGACCGCTCCCTTCCAGGCGGTGAAATCGCCCCCGATGTGCGAGGTCACGAGCGAGATGTAGATGAAGAGACCAAAGACGATCGACGGGACGCCCGGTCATGACGTCGGTGAAGTAGCGCACGATGTTGGCGAACCACGACTGCTTGCCGTACTCGGTCAGGTACAGCGCGACACCGATCCCGATCGGGACGCGATCATCGACGCGAGCGCCACGATCTCAATGCGTCCCGAGAATCGCGCTGCGGATCCCGCCGGGATAGCCGAGGAAGTTGCCGTTCGGACCAGTGCGGGAAGAACTGGCTGAGGTTCGGGTCGCTGGTGAGCTGCTTTTCCAGGAGCTGACCCCTTGTACAGCAGGTAGTAGATGACCAGCACGAGCGGAATGAGCGCGATGAGCGTCGCCAGCAGGAGCGCCCGCATGACCTTGTCGGTCCGCCGGCGGCGCGGGCTCACCTCCGGCAGCGCGGAGCCCGTCTGCGACATCGACGCCTGCCGGCGCGGGCGTCTCGAGTTCGGTCACGCCGTGGCGCGGCGTACCGCCGACCCGCTTGCCCCGGCGATCGCCGCGACGGACGTACCACCGCGCGATGAGGTTGACGATCAGCGTGAGCACGAACAGGATCGAGACCCGCGGCGAACAGCGTCGACTTGTACAGCGGCGTGGACTCCGCCTCGCCGAACTGGAACGCGATCACGCCGGCGAGCGAGTGGCCCTGCTCGAAAGATCGAATGACCGGCGTCGTGAGCCGCCGATCACTAGCACGACGGCGATCGTCTCTCCGATCGCGCGGCCGAGACCGAGCATCGCGCCGCCGGTGATGCCCGGCCGCGCGTACGGGATCACGGCGATCCGGATCATTTCCCACCGGGTCGCGCCGAGCGCGAGTGCCGCTTCCTTGTTCTCCGAGGGGACGGTCGCGATCACCTCGCGCGAGATCGCCGAGACGATCGGCAGGATCATGATCGCCAGGACGAGACCGGCGAGGAAGTAGCTCGGACCGGTCACCTGCCCGCCGCCGATGAACGGGATGACCGACAGGAAGTTGGCGAGCGACTGCTGAAAGCCGCGGAGAGTGGGGAGCGAGCACGATGAAGCCCCACAGGCCGTAGACGACGGACGGCACCGCGGCGAGCAGGTCGACGAGAACCGAGAGCGGGCCGCGCAGTCGCCGCGGGCGCCAGCTCGGTGAGATACAGCGCGGTCGCGACGGCGATCGGCACGCCGATCAGCAGCGCGATCCCCGCCGTGACGAGCGTGCCGACGAGCATCGGCCACGCGCCGAACGTGCAGTCGTGGCCGACAGCGCAGGCACCGCCCTGCTGCAGCTGGGACGTGTCCCAGTTGTTGTGGAACAGGAAGCTGAAGACGCCGATATGGCTGAACGCATTCGAGGACTCGCTGATCAGCGTCACGAAGAACGCCGCCATCAGCACGAGCACGCCGCCGGCGAGGCCGGCGAGCCCGAACTTCAGGACCTGGTCCGGAAGCCGACTCAGCGGCGACCGCTCGAATCCGGAGCGGCCACCGCCGAGGGATGTTGCGCTTGCTTCCACCTACCGTGCTCCTCAGCTCAGCGGAGACCCGTTGCAGTCATCTCGCTCAGCTGCGCCTGGTCCTTCGAGAGCAGCGCGTCGGGCAGCGGTGCGAAGTAGAGCTGCTGCTCGACCTTCTGGCCGTCGCCGAGGCCGTAGGTGAGGAACTTCTTGACGCCCGACGCCGCGGCCTGTGAGCGGCCGGCCTTGCACATGTCCTTGTAGATCACGACGAACGTCTGCGAGATGATCGGGTAGGCCGCCTTGTTCGGCGAGTTGATCGTCGAGATCGCGAGGTCCGGCGGGATCGTGATGCCCTCAGCCGCCGCCGACGTGTTGTCGATCGTCGGCAGGATGAACTCACGGCTTGTTCTTCACCGCGGCGTAGGTGAAGCCGTTCTGCAGCGCGTACGCCTGCTCGACATAGCCGACGGCTCCGTCGGTCTGCTTGACGGCCGCCGCGACGCCGGCATTCCCTTGGGCGCCAGTACCGGTCGGCCACTTGACGTCTTGTCGGCGCGACCTGCGGTCTTACCCAGTCCGGGTTGAGGTCGGCAAGGAACGTCGTGAACCCCTTCGTCGTGCCCGACGAGTCGGACCGGTGGACGACCGTGATCGCGGTGCTCGGGAGGCTCACCCCCGGGTTCAGCGACTTGATCTGCGGCATCATTCCACGTCTTGATCTTCCCGAGGAAGATGTTCGCGATCGTCGGACCGTCGAGCTTGAGTCCGCTCTTCTACGCCGGAGAGGTTGTAGGACACCGTGATCGCACCGAACGCGACCGGGAATTGGAGGAGCGGGCCCTTCGCCTGCTGTGACCTCGCTCAGGCTTCAGCGCCGGATCGCTCCCGGCGAAGTCGACGCGTTGCTGGACTGCAGGCTGGCGATGCCGGCGCCCGAACCAAGCGGGTTGTAGTTGACCGTGAGATTCTGGGACTTCAGGGTCGAGCCCCACTGCTGGTAGATCGGCGCAGCGAGCGTCGAGCCGGCACCGTTGATCGTGCCGCCCCGCGCCGCCGCTGCTCGATCGTGCGACGAGCCGGTCGAGCCGCCCAGAACTCGAGCTGGAACTGCTGCTCGAGCCGCAGGCGGCGACCACGAGCGACGCGGCGAGCGACAGCGCCACCGCACCAATCCGACGTGTACTCAAGGTCATCTCCTTCAATCGATGTGCGGGCGAGTGTCCGCAACCGCCCCGGTCCAGGTGTTAACCAGTTGTGAACCGCTCGTTCGTTTGCTGTTTGCGCTCCGCCGCCAGCCGGTAGCCGAACCCGAAGTGGGTGTGGATGAAGCACCAGCCCGGCAGGGCCTCGTGCAGCTTCACCCGCAGCTTCCGGACGTAGACGTCGACCGAGCGGTCCCCCGTGCGCATGTCCCGTCCCCAGACCAACTGGTACAGCTCCTCGCGCGACATGATCCGATCCGCACGCCGCGCCAGCTCGGTGAGCAGGCGCAACTCACGAATCGACAGCATCAGCGCACGGCCGTGCGCGCGAGCCAGATGCTCCTCGGGCAGGATCTCGAGCGGCCCGATTTCGAGCACCTCGCTGCGGGATCTCGCCGTGGCGGACATCGGGCGTGATGCTCGTCAGACCGCCGACCGACGGCGTTACCGAGTCGTGATCGAGATGTGAAGAAGCTGTGAAGCGGCGTCAGATCAGCCGGCGAAGGCGTGATCGAAATCACGCTCGTCGTCAAACGCCGGGCCCTCGTCGACGCCCACGTCCGCGACGATGACGGTGTCGGGCTCCTCCGGCTCCGGCGCGAACCGGTAACCGACCCCGAAGTGGGTGTGGATGTAGCTCCACGTCGGTGAGGCAGTCCGAAGCTTCTGGCGCAGCTTGCGCACGAACACGTCGACCGACCGGTCGCCGTGGGCCATCGCGTAGCCCCACACGCGCTCGTAGATCTCCTCGCGGCGCAACACGCGGTCTGATTGAGAGAGCAGGTGCAGGATCTCGAACTCCCGGGCGGTGAGCTCGAGGCTCGCCTCGCCGGCATACGCCTGGTAGAGGTCCGGGCGGACCGTGATCTCTCCGACGAGCGTCGCGCTCTGCAGCTCGGGCATCTCATTGCGCCGATGCCGGCGAATCGCCGCCTCGATCACGCAGATGAGCTCCTCCGCGTGACACGGCTTCGTCACCCACGCGTCGGCCCCGAGCCGCAGCCCGCGGACACGCTGGGCGACGGACGACGGCCCGGTGCACACGATCACCGCGAGCCCGGGCAACCGCGAGCAGACCCGCTCGAGGTACTCCCAGCTGCTGGGACCGAGGACCGCGACGTCGACGACCAGCGCGTTGAGCCGCATCGCGATGAGCGCCTCGGCGGTCACCGGGCTCGACAACGCACGAAGATCCCACCCGAGTGCTTGCAATCGGTTGGAGAGGACCTGCATGAACCCCGGGTCTCGGTCGATCACCGCAAGCCGGAGCCGGTTCTGCGTCCGCGCTGAGGCCCCCGTGGCCCCTTGTTGCGCGTCGCTCACATCGGGCGACATGGCCCGCACTGTAGTGCACGCCGGAGCGGGTCGCCTGTCGGGTGGTGGCCCGGTTACAGGATCTTTACACGCAAAAACCGGGGAAATGTCCGTTGCGCACGACGACGGTTTAGGTGGCTGGTCGAAACGTCTCCCCCGGTACGCTGTCCACTGTGCGGGGAGCGACGCCCCACCCATGCCAACCGCGGAGCGCCGACCCGCGCCTGCGTGCTGCGCTGCTGATGCCGCTCGCCGCGCTCGGCGTGCACCAGGCGCGCTACTACCTCGTGTTCGGCGCCCACACTCCGGCGCGGTTGCTCCGAGACGGGCACTCCTACCTCGGGTCGGTCATCCCGTTCGCGGTGCTGGGCGCGGCGCTTGCGCTCGGCGTGCTCGCCGGCCGACTCGCCCGCGCCTGGCAGGGCGTCGGCGCTGACGGGCGCATCCCGGTCCAGGGCGCCCCATTCGATGGTGCGGATCTGGATGCTCATCTCCGTCGTCCTCCTCTCCCTGTATTGCGCGCAGGAACTCACCGAGGGCGCGCTCGCCGCCGGCCACGCGGGCGGGCTGGCCGCGGTCGTGGGGAGCGGCGGCTGGCTCGCCCTCCCCCTCGCGATCGGCGTCGGCGGAGTCCTCACGCTCGTGCTGCGCGCCGGCGACGCGCTCGTCGAGCTCATCACCGGCCTGCGCGTGCGCCGACGTCCGCGCGGCGCGCCGCTCGCGATGCGGTTCCCGGCCGGTGGGCGTCGGACCGACTGGCGCCTCGCCGGCGGCTCCGGCGTCGCTGCCGGACGGGCACCGCCGCTCGTGCTCGGATCTCGCTGAACCGAGCCTCGCGCCGCCGCGGCGGAAGGTGTCCGCGTGCGAGCGCGTCCTTGAAGGAGCCTCGTGAGCTTTGCCCTGCGGGCGGCGGCCGCACGCCGCCGCCCTGAACAACGACAGATTTCCTCCCGTCTGCGAGCGTCGGCGCTCGCCGCCGGCGCGCTGCTCGCCGGCGCGATCCTGTGGCCCGCCGCCGCGGCCGCCCACGGCCTGCTCGGCCGCGCCTACCTCCCGGTTCCCGCCTGGCTGTTCGCCTGGGCGGCGGGTGCCGTGCTGCTCGTGTCGTTCCTGGCGCTGCCCGCGCTCTGGTCGCGTCCCCGGCTCGAGCACGCGCGGCGCGTGCGTCTCATCGGACTCCCGCGGTGGCTCGGCCCGGTCTGCGGCGCCGTCGGCCTCGCGCTGTTCGGCCTCGTCATCGTGACCGGCGTCGCGGGCACCCAGATCCCGACCGCGAACCTCACACCGACCACCGTGTTCGCGCTCTTCTGGGTCGGCCTGCCCGTCCTCAGCGTGCTCATCGGCGACGTCTTTCGCCCGTTCAACCCGTGGCGCGCGCTTGCCCGGGCGGTGCAGGCACGGAGGCCGCCGCGGCCGCCGCCTACCCGCGCCGCTGCCGTATCCGGACTGGCTCGGCCGCTGGCCCGCCGTCGCCGGGATCCTCGCCTTCGGCTGGCTCGAGCTCGTGTTCGTCGGCCGCTCGCACCCGGCAACGCTCGCCGTCCTCGCGGCGGGCTATGGACTGCTGCAGCTGTGCGGGATGGCCTGTTTCGGGATCGAGACCTGGACGGCGCGCGGCGACGCGTTCGCGGTCGCGTTCAACCTGTTCTCGCGGATCTCGCCGCTGGAGTACCGCGACGGCGCGGTGTGGCGCCGACCGGTGCTCTCGGGCCTGACCGATCTGACCCCGCTCGCCGGGACGACCGCGCTCGTGTGCGCGATGATCGGGACGACGACGTTCGACGGGTTCATCAACGGCCCCGTCTGGCGGAGCATCTCGCCGTCGCTTCAGCGCACGCTTCGCCACGTCGGTCTGTCCGGGACGGCCGCACTCGAACTTGCCTTGACGCTCGGCCTGCTCGCCTGCGTCGCCGTGTGCGTCGGGCTCTACCGGCTCGGCATCGCCGGCATGGGACAGATCTCCCCCGAGCAACCCGCGCGCCGGCTCGCCGGCGCCTTCGCGCACTCGCTCGCCCCGATCGCGTTCGGCTACCTGCTCGCCCACTACTTCTCCCTGCTCGTCACGCAGGGGCAGGCGACCGCCTCGCTCATCTCCGATCCGTTCGGAACCGGCGCGAACCTGTTCGGCACCGCCGGCGCGCGCATTGACTACGGCCTCCTGTCCGCGGCGATGATCTGGTACGTCCAGGTTGCCGCGCTCGTCGCCGGACACGTGTCCGGGCTGGCGCTCGCCCACGATCGCGCCCTCGTCGTCTACGGCGACACGCACCTCGCCGCCGAGTCGCAGCGCTGGATGCTCGCCGTGATGGTGACGTTCACGTGTCTCGGCCTGTGGCTGCTCTCCGTAGTGAACACCTGACCTCAACAACCCTGCTTGGATCGTCTCCGATATGACCAAAAGAACGCTCTCCCTCCCCGCCGCATTCGCCGCGATCGGCGCATTGGCCCTGGCCGGCTGCGGCTCCTCAAGTTCGGGCAGCTCAAGCAGCTCAAGCTCGGGCGCCAGCTCAACCACGAGCACGACCCTCTCGACGCAGTCCGGACCGCCGACGACCGGACCGCCCCCGGCGGTCGCCGAGCTGCCCGCGGCCCTGCGCCCGCGTGCCGCCCAGTTCCCCTCGGCCCGCGGCAAGACGCTGCAGCAGCTCGCCAACGGCCTGCACTCGGGCATTCAGCTCGGTGCCGCGACCGGCACGTTCACGCCGGGAACGGGGCGGTTCGCGTTCGCCCTGAACGCGAGCAATGGCGCGTTCGTCTACGCCCCGACGGCCCTGTACATCGCGCGCACGCCGCGCAGCCCGGCGCAGGGCCCGTTCCTGGCCCCCGCCGACCCGATGACCGTCTCGCCGCAATACCGCTCCAAGCAGGACAGCGGTCCCGGCGGCATCCAGGCGATCTACGCGGCCGAGCTTCCGCTCCCGAAGGCCGGTACCTACACGGTCCTGTCGATCACCCGCACCAAGAGCGGGCTGCTCGGAGCGCCGGGGGAGGTCGCGGTCGCGGCGTCCTCGCCGATCCCCGCTGTCGGTCAGCGGCCCCCGGCGATCGCCACCGACACGGCCGCCTCCGTCCACGGGAACACGTCACTGCTGACGACGCGCATTCCCCCCGAGCAGATGGCGTCGGTGTCGTTCAAGGACGTGCTCGGCAAGCGGCCGATCGCGCTCATCATCTCGACGCCGCAGCTGTGCATCTCCCGGGTCTGCGGTCCTGTGACCGACATCGCCGTCGAACTTCAGAAGCACTTCGGTAATCAGATTACGTTCATCCACCAGGAGGTCTACGTGGACAACGATCCGAAGAAGGGCCTGCGGCCGCAGCTGAAGGCGTTCCACCTGCAGACCGAGCCATGGCTGTTCACGATCAACCGGCAGGGCAAGATCGCGGCCCGGCTCGAGGGGTCGTTCGGCGTGGACGCATTCACGAACGCGATCCAGGCGGCGCTGCGATGAGGAGCACGAGGACCGTGCTCGCGCTCACCGCGCTCATCGTCGCGGTGGCGCTCGCAGGATGCGGCTCGAGCGGCAGCTCGGGCGGCGGCGCGGTCAGCGTCCCCAAGGTCGCCGCCGCCCGCGTGTTCACGCTGGCGGGCTTTCAGCCGGCTGGAGCGGTGATGCCAGGTCGCCCGACGACGGTCAGCTTCACCGTGAAGCTCCCCAACGGCACGCCCCTCACCCAATACAAGACCGGCGGCGGGCCGCACACCGGCGTGCACCTGATCATCGTCCGTGACGACCTCGCCTACATCATTCACGAGCATCCGCCGATCGGTCCTGACGGACTGCTCCGGCAGACGGTGCGCTTCCCCGCGCCCGGCCACTACCGGGTGCTGGTCGACGTGTACCCGAACATCCCGGGCGGGCAGCCGAACTTCCAGCTGTTCCACAACCTCGTCGTCAGCGGCGCGTACAACCCGAAGCCGCTCCCCGCGTTCACCCCGGACCAGACGATTGGCGGCTACCACATCGACATGCAGGGGCACCCGTCGCTGCACGCGATCCAGGCCCAGTTCGTCAACGTCACGGTACGTGACGCAAAGGGCCACAACGTCACCTTCGTGCCGTGGTTCGGGGCGCTCGCGCACGCGATCTTCTTCCACGAGGGCTCGCTTGACTACTTCCACACGCACGTGTGCGGAGCGGGCGCGCCGAACTGCACGACGGTGCTGGGCGGAGCAAAGGTCAGCGGTCACGCCACCGCACCCGGCAAGCTGACGCTCGGAGTGCTGCTCCCCGTCCCCGGCACGTGGCGGCTGTTTCTCCAGATGAAGCTCGGCGGGCGGGTCGTGACCGTGCCCTACACGCTCAAGGTGGCAGCATGACGCGGATCCGGCGGGTGACGCTCGGCGTCGCCGCGGTGCTGCTCCTCGCGCCCGCGGCCGCGTGGGCGCACGCGGAAATCAGCCCGGCGGTGTCGCTCACCGGCAAGCTCCAGCTGTACAGCCTCGCCGTCCCCACCGAGAAGTCCGGCGCCATCACGACCCAGGTCGAGCTGACGCTACCGAGCGGGTTCGGGATCGACTCGTTCGTCTCCACCCCGGGCTGGCGTCGCGTGCTCCAGCAGACGGGCAGCGGCGATAACGCCGTCATTCAGAAGGTCACCTGGACCGGCGGTCGGGTGCCGACCGGCGAGGACTCGCTGTTCCAGTTCCTCGCCACGCCCTCCGCGAGCAGGACCTATACGTTCACCGTCCGCCAGACGTACTCCGACGGCTCGATCGTCAACTGGTCTGGTGCCGAGTCATCGGATGCGCCGGCGCCGTCGATCGAGGCGAAGAGCAGCCTCGGAGGCGGCGGCGGGACGTCGGTCCTGACGATCGTTGCACTGATCGTCGGCGTGCTCGGGCTACTGGCCGCCACGCTCGCGCTGCTGAGCGGCGGACGGGGGTCACAGGGACGTCCGCTGGCGTGAGACGTCGGCGGCTGATGGGCGCCGCGATCGCAGTCGCGCTGGCGGCGCTGCTCGCACCCGCCGCCGCGTCCGCGCACGCGTATCTCGTGCGGACGGTGCCGACCGCGAGCGGCGTCCTTGACAGCGCTCCATCGACCGTCTCGCTGACGTTCGACGAGGCGGTCGAGCCCCGGTTTGCGATCGTGTCTGTCACCGACGCCTCCGGCACCCAGCACGCGACCGCCGCGGTCCATCGCTCGTCCGCCGACCCGGACACGCTCGTCGTCCCGCTGAACCGTTTGCCGCAGGGGTGGTACCTCGTGTACTGGCGCGCGATCTCCGTCGACGGCCATCCCGTGCAGGGCGCGTTCACGTTCGCCGTCGGCCCGAACCCCGGGCCCGCCCCCCAGTTCCCCGTCCCGCGGGTCAGCGCGACCGCGGTCACGGCGCAGCTGCTGATCGCGCGCTGGGTGATGTTCGCGAGCATCATGAGCGCCATCGGCCTGCTCGCGCTCCGGCTGCTGATCGCGCGCGTGGTGATCCGTCGCGTGCCCGGAGCGACGCTGCGGGTGCTCACGCGCGCGACGATCATCGCCGGCGTCATCGGG
This sequence comes from uncultured Solirubrobacterales bacterium, assembly GCA_963813265.1. Lineage (GTDB taxonomy): Bacteria > Actinomycetota > Thermoleophilia > Solirubrobacterales > Solirubrobacteraceae > Palsa-465. The sequence goes on from CAWEYQ010000001.1 coordinate 202,767, forward strand.
TTGATCGCGATCCCCGTCTACCTCGACTTCGCGATCGCGAACGATTCCCTGCGATCGGTGTTCGATCTCGGAGCGCTCGTCCCGCTGTTCCGGGTGACGGCGTTCGGCCGCGGTTACGTCGATCTCGAGTTGTGCTTCGCGCTGTTCTGCGTCGCCGGGGCGGTCGCGGTGTGGGTCGACCGTCCGGATCGGGAGCAGCGCTCCGTCGCCGAACTGGCCGCCGTCACGGGTGCGCTCCTCGCGGCGGTCGCGGTGCTCATGATCCCGGGCGCCGTCGGCCATGCCGGCCAGACCTCGCCACGCGGGCTGTCGATGTTTCTCGACGCGGTTCACCTCGTTTCCGGCTCGATCTGGCTCGGCGGCCTGATCGGGCTGCTCGTCCTGTGGCTGAGCCTGCGTGGTGAGCGTCCGCCCGGGGCACCGTCACGGGTGGCGGTGCTCGCGGTCGTCGTCCCGCGGTTCTCGTCGGTCGCGTTCGTCTCGGTGCTCGTCCTGCTCGCCACCGGCACCGGCGCGACGATCATCCACATGCCGGCCGTCAACGCCCTGTGGGACACGAGTTACGGCCAGGCGATCCTCGTGAAGATCCTGCTGCTCGTGCTCGCGCTCGGGCTGGCAGCGGGCAACCTGCTGCGCACCAAGCCGGGACTCGCGGCAGCTCGAGAACACACCGAGCGCGGCGAGTCGGCCTCGCGACTCCTCAGCCGGCTGGTGAGCGGCGAGACCGTGCTCGTTGGCGGCGCCGTGTTCGTGGCCGCGGTGCTGTCAAGCCTCGCTCCGCCGCCGCCGTCGTTCGCGCTGCAGAACTCGGCCGTTGCCAAAGTCGGCCCGGGACGTGTCGTGCGCACCGTGGAGCGCAACGGCTACACGCTGCAGGTGCTCATCTCACCGAACAAGGCCGCCGCGCCGGATTCCTTCGCCCTGCGGATCACCAAGGGCGGACGTCCGGTCCGCGGCGCGACCGTCACCCTTGCCTTCAACCACACGGAGATGCAGATGCCACAACAGGAGTACGAGCTCAAAGAGGTCTCGCCGGGCGTCTACTCGCGGTCCGCCCCCGCGCTTGTGATGGTCGGCAAATGGGGCCTCTCCTACCAGATCGCCCCACCCGGTGGGGCCCCGTTCACCGCGCTCATCGTCGACCAGGCGGACGGCTGATGAACGCGCGTCAGATTCGTCTGAGGCTGCTCGCTTCCGTGATCGCGCTTGGCTGCGGTGTCGCGGCGCTCGTCGTCGCTATCCTGCTCGCCAGGGGCGTTGTTGCGTAGTTCGAATGGCATTGATCGTCCATGGCTTCTCGTAAGCAGCAGAAGGAAGAGGCCCGCCAGCGACGGATGGCGGAAGAGCAGGCGCTCCGCGAGCGCGAGCGCCGGCAACGCCGGCTGCAGACCGGCCTCGGCGGACTGCTCGCCGTGATCGTTGTCGCCGCCGTTGCCGTCGCCGTCATCTCCTCAAGCGGCAACTCAAAGTCGGGCACGGGCACCCCGGTCAAGGTCGCCGACACGAAGGGCGTCACGCTCCCCGGCGCCAAGGATTCGAACCTGACGAGCGCGGCGAAGGCCGCCGGTTGCGTGGCGGTCGACACGCCGGACGCGATTGCCCGCACCGATCAGAACCGCACCCACGTCGACGCCGGGAGCAAGGTCACGTACGCAACCAACCCGGCAAGCTACGGGCCGCACTACCCAGTGCCGGCGTCCGACGGCCAGTACAAGCCGTCCAACACCCCGCCGACCGGCAACGTCGTGCACGCACTCGAGCACGGGCGGATCGAATATCAGTACAGCCCGACGCTGCCGGCCACCGATGTCAAGCAGCTCGAGGCGCTGTTCAACGAGGCCGATGGCCAGTGGACCCCACGTCAGATGCTCCTGCTCTTCCAGAATCAGACGCACATGCCGTACGCGGTCGCCGCAGTGGCATGGGGACACGTGCTTGGATGCAAGAGCTTCTCGCCCCGCGTGTTCGACGCCCTGCGGGACTTCCGCATCGCGTATACCAACCAAGGACCCGAGCAACTCGGGACAGGACCGGAATAGATGGCATCACGAACCAAGCAGAAGGAAGCGGCGCGGCAGGCTCGCCTCGCCGCAGAGCAACAACAGGCGGAGACCGCCCGACGCCAGCGTCGCCTGCAGATCTTCGGCGGTGGGATCGTGCTCGCGATCATCATCGTCGTGGCCGCGGTGATCATCGGCTCGAGCGGCGGCGGCGCGCTGAAGAAGGGCAAGGAGGCGTCGGCGACCGTCACGCAGGTCAATCAGCTTCTGAACGGCATCCCCCAGTCCGGCATCCAGCTCGGCAACCCGAACGCCAAGGTGACGATGACCTACTGGGGCGACCTCCAGTGCCCGGTGTGTGCCGCATTCACCTCGAGCAGCGGGTTCTCGCAGCTGCTCACGAACCTCGTCCGCACCGGCAAGGTCAAGATCGACTACCGCAGCGTCGAGACCGCGACCCAGGACCTCCCGACGTTCCAGACGCAGCAGACAGCGGCACTGGCGGCCGGCAAACAGAACCGCCTCTGGAACTTCACCGAGCTCTTCTACCGCCAACAGCAGACGGAGAACAGCGGCTACGTCAACGAGAACTTCCTCACCGGACTCGCGACTCAGGCCGGGTTGAACGTGAACCAGTGGAAGGCCGCGCGGAACGATCCCTCGCTCGTCAGCCAGATCAACACCGACATCTCCTCGGCGCAGTCCCAGCAGGTGTCATCCACCCCAACGGTCCAGTTCAAGGGGCCGAAGGGCTCGCTGACGGTGCCGGCGGGGGTCCCGACGTTCCAGCAGATGCAGCAGGCGTACAACAACGTCAGCTGACGGGCGCCCCGGCCCAGTGCATGTCCAGACGGCACATCTCGGGCACTGGTATGTGCAGCTGGCGTTCGCCGTCCCGGCGCTGATCGTCATCGCGTACATCGCGCGGGACTCGCTGCGGCGTCGGTGGCGTGAGCGCCGCGGGGAGCGGTCGGACGCGGGTGCGCGCAAGCCTCCGTCGCGTCCCGGCCCGCGCGAGCGTCGGTGAGGCCCCGTGCCGTCGTGTGGGTGTGCGCCGTCGCCCTGACGTTGGCGGGCGGCGCGGCCTCGTCGTCGTGGCCGTTGTCGGCCGGCATCGCCCGCGCGGACGGCGACCCGGCGAGCGACGTGCTCCTCAGCCAGGACGTATTCGTCCCCTACAGCGGGATCTCCGCGACGCTCGAGCGGCGGCTGTTTGCGCTCTGCGGCGCCGCCGGCCGCGCCGGCTACCCGGTGAAGATCGCGCTGATCGCGTCGAAGAGCGACCTCGGCGTCGTGCCCGCGCTGTTCAACCGGCCGCAGGCGTACGCGCGCTTTCTCTCCGCCGAAGTCGGCAGCGTCGTGCGGGGCCCGGTGCTCGTCGTGATGCCGGCGGGGATCGGACTCGCGACCCAGGGACACGCCGCTAGGGGCACCGCGACCACCGCCGCGCTGTCCGCCGCGCGCGTCGCCCCAGGCGAGAGCGACTCGCTCGCGACGGCCGCGATCGACGTCCTGCCGCGGCTGGCGGCCGCCGCCGGCCATCCGGTGTCAAACACCGCGAGCACCGCGTCACCGGCCACCGGCGCGAGCGCCGGAACCGTGCGTCACGCGCTGATCGCGCTGCTCGTGCTCGGGCTGCTCTCCGGCGCCGCGATCGCCGGCGCCTTCGTCGCCCGCTCGCGCCGCGCCACCGGCTAGACCATCGCCGCCCCGGCTCGCGCCGGATCGGCTTCCTGCTCGGCGGGCGACCGGCACTCGTCGCGGCGCTCGGCGAGCTCCCGGATGTATTGGGCGACGACCCCGTCCGTGCTCCGGCGTGCGCGGAGCAGCCGGGTCGTGTCGCGATCGAATGTCTGCTCGCGCTTGGTGGTCATCCCTACCTCCGGGTTCAGGGTCCTGGGCTCGGATCGCCGTTGTACGACGGGTGTCGAACTTTACCATGTTGTTCGATGATCGTCGTACAGAGAGGCCGCAAGCCAGGTTCTGCCCGCTGTTCACATCCTGATAACGAGAACTTGGCAGGGCGGTCACGAATGTCGGGCGTTTGCGAGTGATTCTCTGCCGTCATGAACGATCAGAGAACTCCGCGCGTGGCCATCGTCGCGGATGACATCGGCCCAGCGCACGGGGTCCCGTGGACGCTCGAGCGGCTGCGCGAGCGGACACTGCCGTCCTACACGATCGACCTGGTCCACAGCGACCGCTCGATCGACACCTGGACGCTACGACGGCCTGACCTCGTCCACCTCGGTGCGCGCGGCCGCGCCGCCGACGCGGCGCGGGCGGGCGCTCGCGCGCTCGGCATCCGCACGGTGGTCAGCCATCACCTCGACGCCGGCCCGCAACCGCTTGACGATCCGCGGCTGTTCCTGTCCCCCGGGCCCGCCGCCGACGCACTCCTGCTCGAGCGCGGCGTCGAGCCAGGCCGGATCGCCCGCTGGGAGCCCGGCGCCTGTGGCGATTCGCTGCACCCGGCCCGCTACACCCCGGACGCCCTCCCTCACGGGTTCACGCTTCTTTACTCGGGACCACTCGCCGCCGAGCACGGGTTACATCTCCTCGCGGACGCCGTGCTGATCGCTCGCGAACATGACGCCCGCCTGCACCTCGTCGTCGCCGGTGACGGGCCCGCGCCGGCGTCGCTCCGCCGGCGTCTCGGCGACGCGGTGACGCTGCTCGGTCCGCTGACCGCCGATCACCTCGCCGAGGTGTACGCGTCCGCCGATCTGCTCGTATCTTCAAGCACCGCGGATCTGTTCGGGCAGTCGATCCTCGAGGCCCAGGCGAGCGGTCTTCCCGTCGTCGCGGTCGACGGCGGCGCCGCAGCCGAGTTGATCGAGAGCGGCCGCGACGGGTGTCTCGTGCCGCCGATCCCCGAGGCGCTCGCCGGCGCGATCGTCGGTCTCGCGCGGAGAGCGGCGCTGTGCGATCGGCTCGTCACGGGCGGGCTCGTGGCCGCGCGGCGCCGCACGTGGGAGCGCTCCCAGGCCCAGCTCGCGGCAGCGTACGCGCTCGCGCTCGCCCCGATGGGAGCCATCGCACCGCTCGGAGACGTCGCGCATGCCGCCTGAGGACCGCGGCGGTGGCCGCCCGCGCCGGCTGCGACCCGTCCGCCCGCGGCTCCGGCTTCTCGACCCGGCTCATCGATCTTCTCGCACAGAGCGGGATGGACGTCGACGAACCGTCCGCCCCGGGTCGCATGATGGCGGCGTGAGCTGGCGATCGACGCGCGCGGCCGGACATCTGGACACCGAGCCCCGGCAGGTCGCCGTGATCGACCTCGGCTCCAACTCCTGGCGGCTCGTCGTGTTCAGCTACGCGCCCGACGGGTGGTGGAAGCGCACCGACGAGCTGTACGAGACCGTCCGGATCGGCGAGGGCCTCGGCGCCTCGGGGCGGTTGAGCGACGAGGCGATGGATCGTGGGATGGAAACGCTCTCGGTGTTCGCGCGCTTCTGCCGGGCCAACCACCTCTCCGGGGATCAGATCCACGCGACCGCCACCAGCGCGATTCGCGACGCGACCAACCAGGCGGATTTCATCGCCCGGGCGCAGCGCGAGACCGGGGTGCGGATCGAGGTGCTCTCCGCCCGCGACGAGGCCTACTACGGCTACGTCGCGGCGGCCAACACGACGACCCTGTCCGACGGCGCGGTCGTCGACCTCGGCGGCGGCAGCATGCAGCTCGTACAGGTCACGAGCCGACAACCACAGGCGATGGAGTCATTCCCGCTCGGCGCGGTGCGACTCACCGAGCGCTTCCTCCCCGGCAACGGGCCGGCGAAGAAGAAGGAGGTCGCCCGGGTGCGCGAGCACGTGCAGGAGACGCTGGCCAAGCTCGGCTGGCTGTCCGGCGCGGGCCCGCGGCTCGTCGGGATCGGCGGCGCGGTGCGGAACCTCGCGGCCGCCGCCCAGCGCGCGGCCGACCAGCCTGACATCGGCATTCAGGGCTTCCTCATCACCCCGGAGGCGATGGACTCGCTCGTCGACACGCTCGCCGCGCTGCCCGTCTCCGAGCGTGGGACGGTCCCCGGGATCAAGGTCGGACGCGGCGACATCATCCTCGCCGCCGCGATCGCGCTCCAGACCGTGATCGAGGCCGGGGACTTCGCGGGCATCGAGGCGACCGAGGCCGGTCTGCGGGAGGGGGTGTTCCTCGGCGGCACGCTGCTCGACCCTGACGAGCCGCTGTTTGAGGATGTGCGCGAGGCCGCCGTGCGCAACCTCGCGGTGCAGTACGAGTCCGATCTCGTCCACGTCGAGCACGTCGCCCTGCTCGCGCTGCAGATGTACGACTCGCTCGTCGCCGGCGGCCTGTTCGTGCCCAAGCCCGGCGAGCGCGAGCTGCTGTGGGCGGCCTCGATGCTCCACGACGTCGGGATGACGATCTCCTACGACGATCACCACAAGCACTCGCGTTACCTGATCGTCAGCGCCGAGCTGCCCGGCTTTGACCCTCGGGAGCGAGCGCTGATCGGCCAGATGAGCCGGTATCACCGCAAGGGCGCGCCGAAGCTCGGGGAGATCGCCGAGCTCGCCGAACCGGGCGACGAGCAGCTGCTCGAGCGCTGCGCGCTCATCCTCCGCCTCGCCGAGCATCTCGAGCGTGGCCGCGACCAGGCGGTCAGCGAGGCGCGCCTGCGGGCGAACGGGCACGGGGTCGACCTCCACCTCGAGGCCGCCGGTGACCTGATGCTGCCGCGCTGGTCGATCGAGCGCTACGGAGACGGCGAGGCGTTCGAGCGAGTGTTCGGTCGCCGGCTGCTCGTCGGCTGAGCCGGTCGAGCCGGTCGACGCCGTCGAGCCCTAACCAAGTCGTCACACACTGAGCGCCGCCGACGCGTACCGTGAGTGGACGTGAACGTCCTCACGCCCCAGCCCCAATGGCCAAGTGATCCTGATCATCGCGAGGCAATCGAAACGCTGCTCGCCATGGCCGCGTCCGAGCACCGCTGGGGCGAACCGCGCCGCGCGTGCGACCTGCTCGACAACGTCGAGGAGATCATCGGCGAGCTGCCGCATGCCTACGCGCGGCTCCGATCACGCTGCCGCCGCACGTTGCCGCCGCAGCTCGATCGAGCGTGAAATTTCAGATCCCCTGCGTGAGTACGCAACAATGCGTCCGGAACTCACCGGATGCTCTGGTTGTTGCGACACGCAGAGGCCGCGGATGGCCTCCCCGACGATGAGCGTCCCCTCACCGACCTGGGTGTACGTCAGGCAGAGGCGGCGGGGTTGGCGCTCGCCCGATTGGGGACGAATATCGACGCCTGCCTGTCGAGTCCCAAGCTCCGCGCGCTCCAGACGGCGCAGATCGCCTGCGAGCGGCTCGGGATCAGCGTGACGGTCGAGCCGGCGCTGTCCGGAGAGCCGTTCGACGTGCACGACCTCACCGCGGGACTGGGCGACGTGCTGCTCGTCGGACATGATCCGTCGTTCTCGCTCACGCTCCACGATCTCACCGGGGCCCAAGCACGGATGAAGAAAGGCGGCCTGGCGGCCGTCGCGAAGGGAGAACTCGTGACCTTGCTGCGCCCATCCGAGCTCGCGGCGATCGCGGGCCTCAAGGAGGCGGTGTCGTGAACGACGGAATCGAGACCGCGCCCGGAGCCGCGACCGGCGTCGGAACCAACGGCCACGGCGATGTGGCCGCTCCGATCGAGCTCACCGACCCCTCGCTGTACGTCAACCGCGAGCTGTCATGGCTTGACTTCAACGACCGCGTGCTCCAGCTCGCCGAGGACGACAGGCTGCCCCTGATCGAGCGGGTCAAGTTCCTCGCGATCTTCGTCACGAACCTCGACGAGCACTTCATGATCCGGGTCGCCGGCGTCCACGACCAGGTCGACGCCCGGATCGACGCCCGGGGGCCGGATGGCATCTCGCCGAGCGAACTCCTCGGGGAGATCGCCGAGCGCGTCCGGGCGCTCGACCGACGCCACGCCCGCCAGTTCCAGGAGGTCATCAGGCCCGGGCTCGCCGAGCACGGGATCCGAATCGTCACGTGCGAGGACTCGCAGGCCGATGCCCGCGCGATCGAGCGGCATTTCCGCGAGCAGATCTTTCCCGTGCTGACCCCGCTCGCGATCGGCCCGGGCCGTCCGTTCCCGTACATCTCCAACCTGTCGCTCAGCCTGATCGTCCGTCTCCACGACCCCGAGCTGGCGCACGACGCGTTCGCGCGCGTGAAGGTCCCGAAAGAGGTCCTCCCGCGGTTCGTCAAGATTGCGAAGGACACGTTCATCCCGCTCGAGGACGTGATCGCTCGCCATCTCGATGAGCTGTTCCCCGGCATGGAGATCCGTACCTGGGACCTGTTCCGGGTGACGCGCGACGCGGACTTCGACATCTCCGACGAGGCCGACGACCTGCTTCAGGCGGTCGAGGACGAGCTGCGTCGCCGCCGCTTCGGCGAGGTCGTCCGGCTTGAGGTCGGCGCCGGCATGGACCCGACGCTGCGCAGCCACCTGATCGACTGGCTCGGCGTCGACGAGATCCAGGTGTACGACGTCGAGGGCCTTCTCGACCTCTCAGACCTGTGGCAGATCGCCGGGATCGAAGGGCACCCCGATCTCCGCCAGCCACCGTGGACGCCGGTCACTCACCCGGCATTCGGACCCCGTCCGGGGGATGGCGACGAGCAGCCGGACGTGTTCGCGCCGATGCGCGCCGGGGACGTCCTCGTCCACTATCCGTACCAATCGTTTGCCAGCTCGGTCGAGCGCTTCGTCAAGCAGGCGGTCGATGACCCCAACGTGCTCGCGATCAAGATGACCGTGTACCGGACCTCGGATGACTCGGCACTTGTCCCGTCGCTGATCGAGGCGGCCGAGAAGGGCAAGCAGGCGGTCTGCATGGTGGAGCTCAAGGCCCGCTTCGACGAGCGCCTGAACATCCGGTGGTCACGCGCCCTGGAAGAGGTCGGCGCCCACGTCGTTCACGGCATCCCCGGGCTCAAGACCCACGCGAAGGCGATCCTCGTCGTCCGCCGCGAGCGCGACGGAATCCGGCACTACGTGATGATCGGCACCGGCAACTTCCACGCCAAGAACGCGCGGCTGTACGAGGACTTCGGTCTGTTCACGACCGATCGTGAACTCGGCCAGGAAGTCGCGAACATGTTCAACACGCTCACCGGCTATGGCCACCCCGAGCATGAGCGCAAGGTGCTCGTGGCGCCGAACTGGATGCGCCAGCCGCTGATCCACGAGATCGAGCGGACGATCGATGCTCACCGGGCGGGCCAGCCGGCGTCGATCCGGATGAAGATGAACTCGCTCGTCGACCAGCAGATCATCGAGGCGCTGTATCGCGCGTCGCAGGCCGGCGTGCCGATCGAGCTCAACGTGCGCGGCATCTGCTGCCTGCGACCCGGGATGCCCGGCGTCTCAGAGACGATCAATGTCGTCTCGGTGGTCGGCCGCTTCCTGGAGCACAGCCGGATCTACTCCTTCCACCGCGGCGACGAGCACAAGTACTACATCGGGTCCGCCGACCTGATGCCGCGCAACCTTGACAAGCGGGTGGAGCTGATCACCCCCGTCGAAGCGCCGGACCTCCAGGCCGAGCTCGAGGACACGATCGAGCGGTGCCTCGCCGACGACACGTTCTCCTGGACCCTCAGCTCCGACGGCGAGTGGCGACGCCGGACCGGCCGGACCCGGTCGGTCCATCAGGAGTTGATGGAGCGGACGCTGGCGCAGGCCGCATCGACGGCCCTGCCGACCTAACGACGGCCCGAGCCGGACGGCGCCGCCGCGCCGCCCGGCCCACAGGAGCCTGTGCCGTTAGCCGCCGTTCGGCGCCGCGTTCGGCCGGGCGCCGAGGGTCAGCTTGAACGTCTTCGTCTGGCCGCCGCGGTTGACCGTGACGGTGATGGTGTCGCCAGGCGAGTAGCCGTCGACAGTCGCGATGAAGTCGTCGGTCGAGTTGATCGACTTGCCGTTGATCGCGGTGATGACGTCACCCGGCTGAATGCCGACCGAGGCCGCGGGCGAGCCGCTCTTGACCGGCGGGTTGCCCTGGGCGTCGGGCTGGGTCGAGATCTTCGCGCCGCCCGAGCTCGTCGGATCGAGGCTGACGCCGACGTATGCGTGCTTGACCGGGCGCCCGGAGATGATGCCGTTCGCGACCCGCGCCGCGGTGTTCGACGGGACCGCGAAGCCGACGCCGGAGCTCGTGCCGGTGTTCGTGTTGATCTGGTCGACGAGGCCGAGGACGCGCCCGTTGGCGTCGAGCAGCGGGCCGCCCGAGTTGCCGGGGTTGATCGCCGCGTCGGTCTGGATCGCGCCGGGGATCGTGAACTTGTTCGGCGCCTGGATGCTCCGCCCGACGGCGCTCACCACGCCGGTCGTCGTCGTCTCCGGCAGGCTGAACGGGCTCCCGATCGCCACGACCGGATCGCCGACCTGCGCGCCCGAGGAGTCGGTCAGCGGAATCGGGTGCAGCTCCGAGGCCGGCACGTCGACGTGGATCACGGCGACGTCCGTGCTCGGGTCAGTTCCGAGCACCTTGGCGCTCACCGACGTGTGGTCCTTGAAGCGGACCCTCACGCTCGTCGCGCCGGACACGACGTGCTCGTCGGTCAGGATGTTGCCCTTGTTGTCGTAGACGACGCCGGCGCCCTCGCCCTGGGACTGCTGAGATCCGCCGAACGGGGTGCTCGTTTGGTCGGTGACGAGGATGTCGACGACGCCGGAGCTCGCCTGGTTGTAAATCTGATTGACGCTCAGTCCGCGGCCGCCGAGCGAGGTCGGGATCGTGGATGAGGTTGCCTTCTGCGGCTGTACGACGGTCGTCGTGACCGTCTTGGTCGAGCTGCTGCTGGTGGCAACGACCAGGGCGATGGCGCCGCCGGCGATCGCTCCGGCAACAACGGGGAGGATGCGGCTCCAGGATTTCATTGTCAGTTTCTCCTGCTCACGGTGCGTAGGGCTCTCTATCGGCCAGTACAGCGGACGCCTATGAGAAACCTTTCAGAACTCGATGAGAGGTCCGTAAGAGACGCCGCGGGCGGCACACACTGCGCCGCCCGCCGTGCTGCTCATTATGTAACTACCCGCTCGGTGCTCGCCCGATCAGGGGCCGGGCGCACCCGGAGGCAGCATGCCACCGGGACCGACCGGGACCACCGGGACCACCGGGCCGGAAGCCTCGGTGCATCATCCCGTGGCCGAGGCCCTTGCGGTTGACGATCGTGTTCAGACGCTGGTCGATCCGGCCGAGGATCTTCTGCTCCTGGGCGCTCGTCAGCATCTTCGCCGCGACGGCCTTGTCTAGCCGCGCCGTGATATCGGCCTTCAGCGTGCTCGTAAGGCCTGACACCGACTTGTGCTGGGCGGTGGCGATCTGCGCGAGCGACTTGCCGGACCGCAGCTGCGCGAGGAGCTGCGCGTCGGTCAGGCCGAGGTACTTGGCGGCGCCGTCGAGGGCGCCGACACGCATCCCGGCGCGGTGGCCGAAGAAGCCGCGGTGGCCGAAGCCGATCGGGGCGAGCGGACGCTGGCCGATCCGCTGCTTGATCTTGTTCGCCTGCGCCTGCGTCAGCTTGCCGGACTTGACGGCCTGGTTGAGCTGATCCTGGTAGGCGCCCTTGAGTGCGTTGTTGAGCTCCGTCGGGCTGACGTGGAGGCGCTTGGCGACATCGTCGATGAACGCCTGGCGGGGGTTCGAGCTGGAGCTGCTCGCCGCGTAGGCACCGCCGGCCAGTCCAGCGGCGGCGACGACAGCGCCGCCGATCGCGAGCTTTCGCTTGAGTTTGAGGGGCATCTCGTTCTCCCTTGCGGTTGCCCGGACGTGTCCGGGATTGGACGGCCGCTCCGGTAATGCTCCCCACTCTGTTTGAGAGGAACGTAAGACTTGCTCACGAGGAGGGAACCTGAGACTTGACCAAAGTTACTGATAGGGTGCGCACCAATGCGTCGGGGGGTACTGCTTTCGGTCGTCTTGGCGATCTCAGCGATCGCGCCCGCTGCCGCGTCGGCAGCAGCGACCGGTTCCGCGTCCTTCTATAAGGCCACGGGCGGTTCCTTCGGCGCGTCGCTTCATGACGGCGGCCTGAACGTCTCCAAGTCGTCGCCGGCGTACCTCGTCATCCGATATTCGTCGTCCTCGACGCCGGACCTCGAGCACTACGCCGCCACGAACACGTTCGCCGCCGTGGGCGTCACCAGCGGCAACCGCACCGACTGCTTTGCCGGTGCCCAGATCGCGGTCGGCAAGTCATACGTCTCGGACTTCACCGAGGGTTCCACGCGCTACCACGGGCTTCTGCTGACGTACGCGCGGCACTTCCGCCTGAATACGGCGAAGACCTCGCAGTGCAAATCCAAGCCGGCGACCGCCCCGATCAGCGCGACGGTCTCGTTCACGAAATCGACGGCCAAGCTCCGCGTCACCTGCCTGATCAAGTACTGCAACGGCACGTTCGCCGAGTTCAAACCGGCCAACCTATGCCGGAATCCGATCAAGCTGCTGCCGGGCGTGACCGGCTGCATTCCCGCCAACATCGGCACCTTCAAGGTGCCCGGCGGACTCACCGACGCCCTCGACCTGCCGCTCAAGAACGTGTCCCCGTCGCTCATGCGGCTCGTGCTCGTCGTGAACGGCAAGACGGCGGTCTCCTCCTCGTTGTCGGCGCTCAAGCGCACGCCGCGCGCGCCATCACGGCCGAGGTCGTCATCGCTTGCAATCGCCTGCTCTGGCACGACGGTCGGGACGGCGTTCCAGGTGGCATCGGGCACGATCTCGCCCCGCGGCCGCGGCACAGTGGTCGTCACGTTCACCGGGCCGTCCGGCACCAAGACGGTCACCTCCACGGTCAGCGCCAACGGCGGCGGTGCCTGGAGCGCGTCACTGACGCCGTCGGCCGCCGGCTCCTGGAGCGCCCGCGCGGTGTTCATCGGTGACCGGGGACGTAAGGCTGCGGTCTCCAAGCCGTGCGCGTTCGCCGTAACGGCGACGCCCCCGCCGCTGACGTAGCGCGTCACGGCCTCACGCCGCCGCGCACCTCACGCCGCCGCGCGGCCGAACCCGAGCACGTCGCGGAGGAGCGCCGCCTCTCCGTGCGGGTCAAACGTCATCGACTCCCACGTGAACCGGATCGTCGGCATTCCAGCACGAAGGTGCTCCCGGTCGCGCTTGCGGTCGGACTCGAACACCCGGCGGCCGGAGTGCCACGCGTAGCTGTCCAACTCGACGATCAGCCGCTGCTCCGGGAAGTACGCGTCGACCTCCACCCCGCCGACGATCACGTTGAGCAACGGAATCGGCACGTCGGCGAGGACACAGATCTCGACGAACCGCGCCTCGAGCTCTGAGCGCGTCGGGTTGTGCCCCCCGGTGAGCAGCTCCGTGATCCGGTCCGCGCCGGGCGCGTGCGGCAGCCGGGTCGCCAGATCCAAGAGCTCACCGATCCGCACGTACCGGCGGTTGCGCCCGTCGTCGACCTGCCGCCGGAGTTGCCGGTCGCTCAGACGAGGCGCCATGTCGAACACGGTCCGGGCCGGGCTGGTCGTCCGCACGCCGAGCTGGCGTCGGACGTCGTGACGGACGAGCGTGCGACTCAGGTGAACCCTGACCCCGCTCGGACGCCGGTCCTCCCGCGTCGTGACCTCGAACGGGAACTTCCAGTCGGAGTAGAAGCCCCACAGGCTCGCGGCAGAGCGGTGGCTAAGCACCGCCGCCGGCCCACACGCGAGCAGCGCCCCATGGGCCCGGTCGACGGGCAGGAGCGGCAGATGACCAACCGCATACACGCCGCGATGCACCGGGATCAGCCGGCCGATCTGGATGCGGTACTCGATCTGCTTCGCCGTCAGTCCAAGCGCGATCAGTTGCACACGCTTGACGAAACCGCCCTGCCGCCGCGCGAGCATCGCGATCGCCTTGTCGACGGCCTCACCCACGCCCCGCCTCCAGCCTGGCTTTGGGAGTTGACCCCAATAGTTGGGGTGAACGCCCAAACCCAACCGCCACGCGCCGGCGGCACGAGCCCCGCACGCGCGGCCAAGACCAAACCGACTCCCCTCGCTGCATGCCGTTCATTCTGCGCCCGCCCAGCGCAACTCGGCCGAACTGGCACAGAGATGTAACGAACAGCCCGCCCCGCGGCCGAGACCGCCGGCGAGCGCCCGCCTACGAGCCCGCCTACGAGCCCGACTGCGCCAAGTCCACGAACACGTCTAGCGCCTCCGGATTCGCCAGCGATTCCCGCGACGCGACCTGCTCCACCGGAGTCCCGGTGAGGATCCGCTTGACCGGCACCTCGAGCACCTTGCCCGACAACGTCCGGGGCACCTCCGTGATCTGCCGGATCTCGTCCGGCACATGCCGCGGCGAGCAGTCCTCCCGCACGCGACGCCGGATATCGGCAATCAGCGCGTCGTCCAACGACGCGCCATCCCGCAGCACGACGAACAGCGGCATCCATCCCTGGTCGAACCCCGGCCGCCCGGCCACATCGACGACCAGCGCATCGACGATGTCGTCGATCGACAGCACCGCCCGGTAGATCTCGCTCGTCCCCATCCGGATCCCGCCACGGTTGATCGTCGAATCCGACCGGCCATAGATGATCGCCGTCCCGCGCGAGGTGATCTTGATCCAGTCCCCGTGCCGCCAGATGCCCGGGAACATCGAGAAGTAGCTGTCGCGGTAGCGCGAGCCGTCCTCGTCGCCCCAGAAGAAGACCGGCATCGACGGCATCGGCTTCGTGATCACGAGCTCCCCGACCTCGTCGATCACCGACTGCCCGTCCTCGTCCCACGCCTCGACCGAGGCCCCCAACGAACGGCGCCTGGAGCTCGCCGAGATACACCGGCAGGACCGGCACGCCTCCGACGAACGCGGTGCACACGTCGGTGCCGCCCGACGTCGAGAACAGCCACGTGTCCGACCCGACCTCGTCATACACCCACCGGAACCCCTCCGGTGACAAAGGCGATCCCGTCGAGCCGACGGCGGCCAACGCGCTGAGATCTCGCGGCCCATCCCGCAGCGACACGCCCTCCTTCATGCACGAGCCGATGAATGCCGCGCTCGTCCCGAAGCAACTCATTCTCGTCTCGGCCGCGAGGTCCCACATCGTCCCCAGATCCGGATATCCCGGGTTGCCGTCGAACAGGATGATCGACGCCTCGGTGAGCAGCAGTCCGACGAGGAAGTTCCACATCATCCAGCCCGTCGTCGTGAACCAGAACATCCGGTCTCCGGCCTGGGCGTCGAGATGGAGCCACGAGTTCTTCAGCTGCTCGAACAGGATCCCGCCCTGGCCGTGGACGATCGGCTTCGGCAGCCCGGTCGTGCCCGAGCTGTAGAGGACCCACAGCGGATGGTCGAACGGCACCGGCTCAAACATCAGCGCGCCGCCGTCGCCGGAACCGAGGAAGGCGTCATCCCAGCCTGAGCCATCCAGATAACCGAGCCGCACGACTCGCTCCAGGGACGGCATCTCCGACGCGATCCGCTCGACCGACGCGCTGCGGTCGAAGTCCTTGCCGCCATACCGGTAGCCGTCGACCGCCAGCAGCACCTTCGGCTCGATCTGGGCGAAGCGGTCGATCACGCTGCGGGCGCCGAACTCGGGCGCCGCCGAGGACCACACGGCGCCGATCGACGCGCACGCGAAGAACGCGGCCACCGTCTCCGGGATGTTCGGCATGTACGCCGCCACCCGGTCGCCTGGACCAACCCCACACGCCCGCAGCGCCGCCGCCACAGCCGCCGTCTCGGCGCGCAGCCGGCCCCACGTCCACGAGTCGAGCGGCCGCGACTCCGACGCGAACTGCACCGCGAGCGCGTCATCGTCCTTGCCGCGGAAGATGTGCTCCGCATAGTTGAGCGTCCCGCCGGGGAACCATTCGGCGCCCGGCATTGACTCCGACCCGAGCACGGCTGACGGCTCGGAATCAAAGCGCACCTCAAAGAACTCGGCGATCGATCCCCAGAACGCTGGGAGATCGTCGACCGACCAGCGCCACATCGCCGCGTAGTCCTCGAACGTGAGCCCGCGCGATGACTCGAGCCAGCCCTCGTACCGCGACATCGTCGCCCGCTCGACCCGTTCGGGCGAGGGCGTCCACAGCAGCTCGGCCTCAGACTCACTCATGTACGAGCCAGCAGTATCGCTGAGTCGCCGCCACGATGTCTCCGACGGGCACGGCGCGGAACCCCTCCGGCTCCGCGCCACGTGCCCGGCGTTGTGAACGCGTCTACGGCGCGAGAACCCTGCCCGACGGCGCCGCACCCGTCACCGAGCCGACAGTCGATCCGCCCCCTGCGGTCGGCAGCGCACCGTAGGTGCCGGTGACGATGCCGTAGTCGCCCGTGGACGTGCGCACGAGTGGAACGGTCCAGCCGGACGTGTCACAGCCCGCCTTCGTCGCCGCGTCCTTCTCGTACTGGGCGTCCCGCTTGGCGATCGCCGCCGCGGACGGGTTTGAGTCCTTGAGCGCTTTGTAGTCGGCAACGCGCTGATCGAACCATCTCTTGCCGTTCGCGCAGTCGTAGCCCGAGGTCCCGCCGTCGTTGGGTACCGCGCTCGCGACGACCGCGGCGGGTCCGCCCGCGAGCACAGCGACTCCGGCGAGGGCGAGAAGGAAGCGTTTGGAGCGGTGGACGAGATTCCCCATGGTGATCGGCTCCTTTGGGGTTGTGGATTGCGTGGCTCCATCGTCGGCGCTCGGCACGGACCTGCCTAGCCACCCTAGGGGGCGTGCACAGGGCACCCCTGACGTCCCCGATGTACGCTCAGCGCGTGGCAAGCACGAGTCCATCCGCGCGCGCCGACCGTCTCGCCGACATCGTCCTGCCGGATCAGGATGTTCGGTCCTTCGGTCGTCGCCAAGGGCATCCTCACCACCGCCACGACCGGCATCGTCCAGGGCCGGACGATCGGTTCCGCGAGTCAGCTCGGCGGCGCGATGGTGATCGCGCCCGGCGGCGAGGTCCTCTACGAGCAGATCGCCAGGGACGCGAGTGACAACGCCAGCCCCGAGCAGCTGCTCGAGGCGATCCGCAGCGCTTCGTAGCAGCCGAGTACGCCATCATCAGGCCGATGGCGACCACCTTCGAGTCGGGACTGCACGCGCCGTTCGCCGGCACCGTGATCGCGATCGCGCATGCCGTCGGGGAGCCCGTCGCCGCCGGGACGGCGCTCGTGATCCTCGAGGCGATGAAGATGGAACATGAGGTGATCGCCGAGCGGGACGGAGTCGTCGCCCAGCTCGAGGTCGAGGTCGGCGAGACCGTCGACGAGGGTCAGCTGCTCGCCGTGATCGCACCCGGCGACCAGGCGCAGCCCGGCACGGACGACGCCGTCGGCGAGTCTGACCTCGCCCCGCGCGAGGACCTCGAATCCGTCATCGCCCGCCATGCGCTGACGCTGGACGACGCCCGCCCTGAGGCGATCGCCAAGCGCCACGAGCTCGGTCGGCGCAGCGCCCGCGAGAACCTCGCCGACCTCGTCGACGAGGGCTCGTTCGTCGAGTACGGGCCGCTCATGTTCGCCGCCCAGGAGCGCCGCCGGGACCGGGACGAGCTTGTCCGCCGCACGCCCGCCGACGGCCTCGTCGGCGGCGTCGGCGACATCGACGGCCACCCGACGGTTGTCATGTCATACGACTACACCGTCCTCGCCGGCACCCAGGGCATGCGCAATCACCTCAAGAAGGACCGGCTGTTCGAACTCGCCGAGGACCGTCGGCTGCCGGTGGTGCTGTTCGCCGAGGGCGGCGGCGGGCGCCCGGGCGACGTCGACATGCCGATTGTCGCCGGGCTTGACTGCCGCGCCTTTCACCTGTTCGCGCGGCTGAGCGCGCTCGTGCCGCTCGTCGGGATCGCGTCCGGGTACTGCTTCGCCGGCAACGCGGCGCTGCTCGGCTGCTGCGACGTCGTCATCGCCACCGAGGACTCGAGCATCGGGATGGGCGGGCCGGCGATGATCGAGGGCGGCGGCCTCGGCGTGTACCCGCCCCAGGACGTCGGCCCGATCGACATCCAGACGCCGAACGGCGTCGTCGACCTCCGGGTCAAGGACGACGCGGAGGCCGTCAGCACCGCCAAGCGCTATCTCACGTACTTCACGAAGCGAACGCCGGACGCGACGGCCACCCCACCCCCGGTCCCCGACCAGACCCGCCTGCGCCATCTCATCCCGACCAACCGCAAGCGCATCTACGACGTCCGCGCGGTCATCGATGCCCTGTTCGACGAGGGCTCCGTGCTCGAACTCCGCCGCGGCTTCGGACTCGGGATGGTGACCGCCCTCGCCCGCGTCGACGGCCGTCCGCTCGGCGTCATCGCCAACGACCCGACGCATCTCGGCGGCGCGATCGACGCCCACGGCGCCGACAAGGCGGCTCGCTTCATGCAGCTGTGCGACGCCCACGACCTGCCGTTGCTGCTCCTGTGCGACACACCGGGGTTCATGGTCGGTCCGCAGGCCGAGCGCACCGCCACCGTCCGCCACTTCGGCCGGATGTTCGTCACCGGCGCCAACCTCGGCGTCCCGGTCGGGACGGTCGTCCTGCGCAAGGGCTACGGGCTCGGCGCCCAGGCGATGGCCGGAGGCGGCTTCAAGGCGCCGCGCTTCACCGTCGGCTGGCCGACCTCAGAGTTCGGCGCGATGGGACTCGAAGGCGCGGTGCGGCTCGGAATGCGGCGTGAGCTCGAGGCGATCGAGGATCCCGACGAGCGCCAGCGCGTGTTCGAGGCGACGGTCGCCGCCGCATATGACCGTGGCAAGGGGATCAGCATGGCCGAGTACTTCGAGATCGACGATGTGATCGATCCCGCCGAGACGCGGCGGTGGATCAACATGCTGTTCGATGAGCCGCACACCCGGGCGCCGCACGCGCCCGCCCACCCGCACAAGCGCCGGCCCCACATCGACGCCTGGTAGCGCGCGGCGCCGGGCGTCAGCCGCAGCGCCGACAGCACCCGCGCAGGAGCACGTCGTGACTGTCGACGCGGACGCCCAGCCGCTCGGATAGCTCGGCGATCGCCCGCTCGAGCCCCGCGTCGTCGAACGCGACGAGCCGGCCGCAGCGCTCGCAGACGAGATGGTGGTGGTGATGCCCATCCGGGAGCACGCGCTCGAACCGGGTCTGCCCGTCGCCCACCGCGATTCGCTCGACGAGGCCGTGCTCAACGAGCAGGTCGAGCACTCGGTAGATGCTCGCGCGGCCCGGTGCCCGACCCTGCGCACGCAACGCATCCTCGATCTCGACGGCACTCAATGCGCACGGCTGCGCCGCCAGCAGCTCGATCACTCGGTCGCGCGCCCCGCCGCGCTTGAGACCGGCCCGCGCAAGGACCGCGTGAACATGCTCGTTCCAACCATCCGCCGCCATCGGGCCAAGACTAGCGTCAAAACGATCAAATAGGAATGAGACTCAATCCCATTCCTATGGTAGGGTGATCGCCATGAGGGTCGCGCCAGCAGTCGTCGCCGTGCTCCTCAGCACGCTCATCGCCGGCTGCGCCGCGACCGGCGCCGGGCAAACCGGCACCTCCGCGGCGCCCCGCATCGTCGCCGCTGAGAACGTGTGGGGGAGCGTCGCCGCCCAGCTCGCCGGCCCGGACGCGATCGTCACGAGCCTCATCAGCGACCCGGCGACGGATCCGCATTCCTATGAGCCGACCGTTGCCGACGCGCGTCAGGTCTCCGCCGCCCGGCTCGTGATCGTCAACGGGCTCGGGTACGACCACTGGGCCTCACAGCTCGCCGCCGCCGCGCCCGCGCCGGACCGCGTCACGCTCGACGTTGGTTCGCTCCTGCGCCTGCATACCGGCGAGAACCCCCACCGCTGGTATGACCCGACGAATGTCGACACGGTCGCCCGCGCCATCACGACCGACCTCACGCACATCGACCCCGCACACGGAGCGCAGTACGCCGGGCGGCTCGCCACCTTCGAGCGGCAGGCCCTCGCGCCGTACCACGCCGCGATCGCCCGGATCCGCCGCGCGTATGCCGGCGTTCCGGTCGGCGCCTCGGAGAGCATCTTCGCGCCGCTCGCCACGGCGCTGGGCCTCCATCTGCTGACGCCGCCAGGCCTTCTCGACGCGATCGCCGAGGGCACCGACGTGAGCGCCGCCGACGCGAGCACCGCCGAGTCACAGCTCTCCCGCCGGCAGATCAAGGTCTGGGTCTACAACGCCCAGAACGTCACCCCGGTGGTCGACCGACTGACATCGCTCGCCCGCGCGCGCGGGATCCCGGTCGCCACCGTGACCGAGACGCTCACCCCCCGGCTCGCCACGTTCCAGGCGTGGCAGACCGCGCAGCTGCACAGCCTCGAGCGGGCCCTGCACGCGGCCACCCACCGATGAGCGACAGCGACGGACCAGCGCTGACACTGCGTCGCGTCGCCGTCGCCCGCGGCGGGCGGACGATCCTCAGCCACGTCGATCTCACCGTCGAGCACGGCGAGTTCATCGCCGTCCTCGGCCCCAACGGCGCCGGCAAGTCGACGCTGATGAAGGCGCTGCTCGGGCTCGTGCCGCTCCGCGACGGCGAAATCACCGTCCTCGGCGACTCCCCGGCAGCCGCGCGCCCCCGCGTCGGCTACGTCCCCCAACGCCACGGCTTCGACGACCACACCCGGATCCGCGGCATCGACCTCGTCCGGCTCGGTCTCGACGGCGACCGCTGGGGCGTCCCGATCGCCCTCACCCGCCACGGGCGCGAGCGGCGCCGCGCCGAGCACACCCAGATCGAGGACGTGATCGGCCTCGTCGGCGCGCGCGGCTACGCGCACCGGCCGATCGGCGAGCTCTCGGGCGGCGAGCAGCAACGGCTGTTGCTCGCCCAGGCGCTCGTTCGCAGCCCCGAGGTGCTGATCCTCGACGAGCCACTGGACAGCCTGGACCTGCCCAATCAGGCCGCCATCGCCGCGCTCGTCCGACGCATCTGCACCCAGGAACGCGTCGCCGTGCTGCTGGTCGCTCACGACGTCAACCCGCTCGCCGGATATCTCGACCGAGTCGTCTACCTCGCGGGCGGCCGGGCGGTGTGCGGATCGGTCGACGAGGTGATCACCGCGCCGACCCTGACCAGCCTCTACGGCCTGCCGATCGAGGTGCTCCGCACACGCGACGGGCAGCTCGTCGTCGTCGGACAGCCCGAGGCGCCCCACATCCACGGTCACCGGCATTGATGGACCTCAACCCGACGATCTCCCTGAACCCGATCGACGACGTGCGGCAGCTGCTGCATTTCGCGTTCATGGTCAACGCGCTCGCCGCGGGCACGATCGTCGCCGTCCTCGCGTCCACCGTCGGCTGGTACATGGTGCTCCGCCGCCAGACCTTCTCCGGCCACACCCTCTCGGTGATGGCGTTCCCGGGGGCCGCCGGCGCGGCGCTGATCGGGCTGCCGACGGCGCTCGGCTACTACCTCGCGTGCGGCGGCGCGGCGGTCGCGATGGCCGGCCGCGCTCGCCCTCATCGCGGCGGCTCGAGCGGGGACACCGCGATCGTCGGGACCGTCCAGGCCGCCGGCCTCGCCGCGGGCTACCTGTTCCTCTCGCTCAACCACGCGATCCTCGGCGGACCGGAGACGCTCCTGTTCGGCACCGTCCTCGGCGTCACCCGCACCCAGGTCTACGTGCTCCTCGGCGTGGCGGTCGCCGTGCTCGCGCTGCTGCTGCTCATGGCCCGTCCGCTGCTGCTGACCAGCGTCGACGCGGAGATTGCCGACGCGCGCGGCGTCCCGGTTCGCCTCCTTGATGCCGGCTTCCTGCTCATCCTCGGCCTCGCGGTCGCCGCGACGAGCCAGATCACCGGCGCGCTCCTCGTGTTCGCATTGCTCGTCGCCCCACCGGCCACCGCCCAGCTGGTGACGATGCGTCCCGGGCGCAGCCTCGTCCTCGCGATCGCGTTCGGCGTGCTCGTGACCTGGCTCGGACTCGGTGTCGCGTATTTCTCGCCGTGGCCCGTCGGCTTCTACACGACGACGTTTGCCGCCGGGCTGTACGTGCTCACGTGGGCGATCACCCGCCGCCGGAGACACCGCTGATGTTCGCCCACGCGTTTGTCCGCAACGCCTATCTCGCCGGCACGCTGATCGCGCTCGCGTGCGGGACGGCCGGCTGGTTCGTCGTGCTCCGCGCCCAGGTGTTCGCCGCCGACGCGTTCAGCCACGTCGCGTTTGTCGGCGCGATCGCCGCGGTCGTCGTCGGCGTCGACGCCCGGATCGGACTGTTCGTGCTGACGCTCGGGCTCGCGGGCGCGCTCACCGGTCTCGGCCGGCGCGGGCACGTCGACGACGTCCCGATCGGCATCACGTTCGCCTGGGTGCTCGGGGTCGGGGTGCTGCTCATCGAGATCCTGGCGCGCAGCTCCCACGGCACGAGCGGGATCACCACCGTCAACACCCTGTTCGGCTCGATCTACGCGCTCAGCTTCGGCTCCTCGGCGCTCGCGGCGGTCATCGGCCTGCTCGCCGTGCTCGGCGTGCTCGCGCTGTTCCGACCGCTGTTGCTGGCGACGCTTGACGCCGAACTGGCCGAGCTGCGCGGCGTGCCGGTGCGGCTGATCGGCGCGGCGTTCCTCGTGCTGCTCGCGGCCGTGACCGCCGAGGCCACCCAGGCGGTCGGCGCACTCCTGCTCCTCGGCCTGATCGCGGCGCCCGCCGGGGCGGCGCACCGGCTGACGACCCAACCACTCCACGGCGTCGCCCTCTCCGGCGCGTTCGCGGTGATCGCGATGTGGGCCGGGCTCGCGCTCAGCTACGCGGTTCCGTCGCTGCCGCCGAGCACGGCGATCATCGCGATCGCCGCCGGCACCTTCCTCGTCGCCGGGCTCACGAGGCGCGCAAGGCCTCGGTCGGGCTGAGCCGCGCCGCCTTCGTCGCCGGGTAGAGCCCGGCGAGCGCGCCGATCAGCAGCCCGGCCACCGGCGCCGCGATCAGCGCATATGCCGGCACGACCATCGGCTGATTCTGGGCTTCGGAATAGACCCACGTGGCGAGCGCCCCGAGTAACAGCCCGGCGATCCCACCGAGCGCGGCGAGCAGCGCCGACTCGGTCAGGAACTGGGCCGAGATGTGCCGGCGCGTCGCTCCGAGCGCGCGACGCAGGCCGATCTCCCCCCGCCGTTCGAGCACCGAGATGACCATGATGTTCGCGATCCCGATCGCCCCGACGAGCAGCGCCACCGCGCCGAGCCCGAGCAGCAGCGTCGTGAACTGCCCCTTGGCCGCCGCCCGCGCCTCGAGCGCGTCCGACGGACGGCTGACCTGGACGCCGTCCGGGTTCTCGGGATCCGCCGTCGGCGCGAGCAGGTTCGAGACCTGGGTCACGTTGTCGACGTTCGCCCGGACGTAGATCTCCGACGCGTTCGGTTGCGTCTGGAACAACCGCTCGGCGATCGGCAGCCCGATGAACGCCGTGCTGTCGAGATTCGGATCGAGTAGCACCGGCTTCATCACGCCGATCACGTTGAACCACGTCCCTGAGAGGAACACCTGAATATGGCCGGAGACGCGCTGGATCTGCAGCGTCTGCGCCGCCTGTGCGCCGAGCACCACCGTGGGGAAGTTCTGACTGCTCGCGTCCAGGAACCGGCCGGAGGACAGCTCGCCGCCGACGGTCCTCAGCAGCCCGGCGTCGGTCGCGTCGACGCCGATCCCGCCGGTCTGCTCCGCGGGGACGTACGGGGTCCGGCGCACGGTCGCGTCCGACAGGGCGTACACCGCGGACGAGCCCTGGACGGCCGCCATGTGGTTGATCGAGCCGCGCGCGTAGCTCGGCAGGACCTCATTGCTTCCGAGGAACGTCTGCCCCGGGGTCACCGTCAACAGGTTCGTCCCGAGCTTGTCGATCGTCGCCAGCAGGTTCGCCTGGCTGGAGGCGCTGACGCCGACGACCGCGACCATCGCGCCGATCCCGATCGCGATCCCGAGCGCCGAGAGCGACGCCCGCAGGCGCCGCGTGCGCAGCCCGTGGAACGCGATCCCGACGAGCTCGCGCGCCGGCATCCGCGCCGCGCCGAGATCCGCAGTTGCAGCCGCGCCCGTCATTGCCGCTCGTCTCCCACGATCTCGCCGTCCCGCATCTGGATCCGCCGCGGGAAGCCGCCCGCGATCTCCTCGTCGTGCGTGATCAGCGCCAGCGTCGCCCCGTCGGAGGCGAGCTCGTGCAGGAGCGAGATGACCTCGCCGCCCGCCCGCGAGTCGAGGTTCCCGGTCGGCTCGTCGGCGAGGATGATCACGGGTCGCTTCGCGATCGCCCGCGCGATCGCCACCCGCTGGCGCTCCCCGCCGGACATCTGCTGCGGCCGATGCTCAAGTCGATGCCCGAGCCCGACGCGCTCGAGCGCGAGCGTCGCCGCCTCGCGTCGCTCCCGCGGCGGGGCACCGGTGTAGAGCATCCCGCTGGCGACGTTCTCGACCGCCGTCATCGTGTCCTGAAGGTGAAAGCCCTGGAACACGAACCCGATCTCGTGCGCCCGCAGCCCGGCGAGCTCGGCGTCCGAGGCGTCGATCACGTCGTGGCCGGCGACCTCGACGGCGCCCTCGGTCGGACGCTCGAGCGTGCCGAGCACGGTCAGCATCGTCGTCTTCCCGGACCCGGATGGCCCGACGACCGCCACCTGGTCGCCCGTGGCGATCTCGACGCTGACCCGGCGAAGCGCGTGGACTCCGCCGGGGTACTCCTTGCTCACGTCGCGCAGGCGAAGCGCGACACCATTGAGTGGGCTCATCCCTGGGAGTCGGTCACCTGCAGGCCGGGCGGGATCTGGGCGCCGGAGATCTGGACATAGCCGGCCGCGAACAGTCCCGGTGTGACCGGCAGCAGCCGGTGCGGGGCGGCCGCCTCTTGCACGGCGTAGCCGCCGCCGGCGGTCGCGATCAGCGCCGTGACCGGGACCGACAGGACGTTCGTCGCCTTCTGCTGCTCGAAGTTGACGCTCACCGCCGCCTGGTCAAGGCCGTGGATCTTCCGGTGTCCCGTCAGCGCGATCGTGACCGGGATCGTCGCCGACGGCGTGCCCGAGCCACCGCTCGATCCCGACCCACCGCCCGAGCCGCCGCCCGAAGCGCCGGCGCCCGAGCTCGACGAGCTGCTCGTCTGCGCAACCGGGCTGACCTCGGTGATCTTGCCGTTCACGGTCGTCCCGTCCGGGAGCTCAACGGTGACCGGCTCGCCGACAGCCGCCTCGGTCTGCTTCGTCGCGTCGAGATCGACGGTCACGACGACCTGGGTCGAGGTGCTCTGGAGAATCGCCTGGGCGGAGCCGCTGCCGGAGCCACTCGCGGTGCCCGAGCCGCTCCTGCCGCCGTCGCCGGCCGGAGCCACCGGCGCCCCGGAGCCGACGCGCCGATCCCGCCGCCGAGCCGCTGGCGACGCCTGCTCCGAGCCGCCGCTGAACGCCCCCGCCGCGAGCCCGAACCCGAGCCAGACCCCGAGCGGCCGCCCGTGCCGCCGCCGCTCGCCGAGGACGAGTTCTTCTGCCGGAGCTCCGCCGTCTCCGCCTTGAGCAGCGCGATCAGCGCCTGGAGCTGGAGCGCTTGCGAGCTCGACTTCTGGCCGGGGTTGTTCGGCAACGGGCAATCGGACGCCGCCCGCTGCGACGCCACGGCAGCTCGCCGCGGAAATCGTGCTCGCGGTCGGGCAGCTCGG
Source organism: uncultured Solirubrobacterales bacterium (assembly GCA_963813265.1). Classification (GTDB taxonomy): domain Bacteria; phylum Actinomycetota; class Thermoleophilia; order Solirubrobacterales; family Solirubrobacteraceae; genus Palsa-465. The sequence goes on from CAWEYQ010000001.1 coordinate 228,394, forward strand.
GGTGGTCGTCGCACTCGACGTCGTCGAGGTCGACGTCGTGCGTGGTGGTCGAGGTGGTCGTCTGCCGTCGTCGTCAGGCTCACGAACTCCGCCTGAGCGGGCCCGAGGTGCAGGCTCGCGCCGGTCGCGCTGCTCGATCCGGATGCCGCTGCTCGCCCCGCCGGTCGAGCCGAGCACCGTGTTCACCTGGGTGATCCGCTGCGCGCTCGGCAGGAACACGACGTCGCCGAGCGACACGACGCCGGTCTGGGTCTCGACCGAGCGATGACTGCCACGCCTCGACCGCGGTCGTCGTGGCGGAGTCGAACGTGTCGTTGATCGTGATCTGGTGGCTCGGGTCGAACCCGAGCGCGACGAGGTTCTGCTTGAGCTCCTTGATGTCGGGCCCGTCGGTGACGCCTTCGGAGAGGTCGCGGTAGGCGGGAACCGTGCCGTCCATCAGGATCACCGGCTGGCCGCTCACCTTGTAGAGCGTCCCGCCGGGCTTGATCACCCGGCCGACGCTCGGCAGCCACGTGATCGTCCCGCTCAGCCGATTGAAGATCGTCTGCGGATCGGCGTAGCTGAGCGTGCCGGACTCGGTGTCGGTGGCGACGAGGTCGCGGCGCTGGACGGTCGCGACGCCGCTGGCCTTCGGGGCGTTGCTCGCCCCCGCGGCTCGAGGCGGCGTTCGTCGCGACGCCGATCACGAGCGCCGCGAGCGCCGCCAGGCCAACGGCGGCCGCGATTCGCCCCCAGTTCCGGCCCGCGGCGCTAGGCACTCGCCGAGCCCCCCGCCCCGGCGGGGCCGACCGCGGGCGCGGACGGCGCGGCCCCGCCGGGTCCCCCGCGCCCGAATCGCGGCCGGAGGCTCTGACACGCCTTCGCGGCAGCCTGGAACGCGGGGCTGTTGCGGTCAATCGAGCGGAACGCCTGACGGAAGCCGAATCCGCCGCCACCGTTCGCCGTCGGATCCGGGATGTTCACTCCGTGCGAGCGCATGCACTGGGCGAACTTGACGATCTGCGCGCGGGCCTGTGCCTGCTGCGCCGGGGACAGGTTCAGACGCGGGAACGCCTGGGCGAAGTACTGCTGACACGCCGTCCGAGCGCTGCTGATCTGCGCCTGCGAGTAGTTGCGCAGCGTGCGGAACAGGCCGCCTCCTCCAGCGACGCCGCCGCCCGACGACGGGTCAGGAACGTTGATGCCGTGGGCCCGGAAGCACTTGGCGAGGTTCAGGCGAGCCTGGAATTGCGTGCTCGCGCTGGCCGCGGTCGTGCTGGTGGAACTTGACGAGCCACACGCGGCAAGTCCGATCGCCACCGCGAGCACGGCGGCGCACATCAGGGAACGGCGGGTACGAGTCAACTGGATTTCACCCCTCGAAGATGGAACGTCGAGGGTTGTAGCTCGCGCCCCGTCAGCTCTTCGTAAGCGCTCTCATCGTTTCCTTAGAGAGGTCCTCGGATCCGAGTCGCGCCGGCAGCGCCACGTGGACCTCGAGCCCGCCGTCGGCCGGGGCGCTGAGCACCGCGTGACCGCCATGAGCCTCGGCGACCGACCGCACGATCGACAGGCCGAGGCCGAACCCGCCGGCGGCGCGATCGACCCGCCGAAACGGCTCCAGCAGCGTCTGGGCCATCTCCGGATCGATCCGCGGTCCGCCGTTGCGGACGCCGATCTCGACGGTCGCATCGGTCTGGCGCGTGCGGACCGCGATCCACCCGTCCGGCACGTTGTGCCGAATCGCGTTGTCGAGCAGGTTGCCGATCATCCGCTCGAGCAGCGCCGGATCGCCGCGGACGACGGCGGGCTCGAGGTCGACGCTGATCCCGATGTGGGCCTCTTGGGCGCGGGCCCGGAGATCGGTGACGCAGTCGCCCGCCAGCGAGCCGAGGTCGACCGGCTCGGCGAGGCGGAGCGCCGATTCACTGCGCGCCAGCAGCAACAGGCTCTCGATCAGCCGCTCGTTGCGATCGACCGTGTCACGGACGGCCTCGCCCATCGCTCGGAGCTCCCGGGCGCTCGCGTCCGAATCGGCGAGCGCGACATCGATCTCGGTGCGCATGATCGCGAGCGGCGTGCGCAGCTCGTGGGATGCGTTGGCGACGAAATGCCGCTGGCTGGCAAACGCCGAGTCAAGCCGCGCGAGCATGCCGTCGAACGTGTCGGCGAGCTCCTTGAGCTCGTCCGCTGGTCCGACGAGCCCGATGCGCTCGCCGAGGTTCTCGCCGGAGACGCGCCGGGCGGTGGCGGTGATCTTCCGCAGTGGACTCAGCGCCCGGCCGGCCAGCAGCCAGCCCGCGCCGACCGACACCATCGTCATCACGCCGAGCGCCGCGATGTACTCGATCACGAGCCGGTGCAGCTCATCGGAGCGCAGCTGGGAGCGCAGCGTCTCGATCACCCGCTGGTCAGGCGGGCCGGTGCCACCGAAGAACCGCCGGCCGAACAGGGGAGTCTGGACGGGCGGGTTGATCCCGAGCTTCTGGAGCGCGGCCCGGATATTCGGGCGCGCGTCAAGGTTGTGGCGGACGAGCGCGTAGCCGATCGTGAGCAGGATCGCCCCGGTGATCAGGTACACGAGCCCGTAGAGCACCGTGAGCCGAAACCGAATCGTCCGCGCGTGCCTCATGCCATCCGGTAGCCGACGCCAATCACGGTCTCGACGACGGGCGGGTCGCCGAGCTTGCGGCGCAACGTCATGATCGTCATGCGGACGACGTTCGTGAACGGGTCCGTGTACTCGTCCCACACCCGCTCGAGCAGCTGCTCGGCCGAGACGGTCGCCCCGTCCGCGCCCATCAGCGTCTCGAGCACCGCGAACTCCTTGCGCGCGAGCTCGATCGGTCGCTCGCGGCGGGTCAGCCGCCGGCCGGCCGGGTCCAGTTCGAGGTCGGCGTGGCGAAGCACGGGTGGGTTGCGCGGAACCGAACGACGGGCGAGCGCGCGGATCCGCGCGACGAGCTCCGCGAACCGGAACGGCTTGGCGAGGTAGTCGTCGGCGCCGATCGCGAGCCCCTCGACGAGATCCTCGACCGCCCCCGCGGCGGTCAGCATCAGGATCCCCGTCTCCGGACGCTCGCCGCGCACCGCGCGGCAGACGTCATCTCCGTGGAGACCGGGCAGGTCACGATCGAGCACGAGCACGTCGTAGCGGGTGACGCGCGCCTTGACCAGCGCGTCGGATCCGTCGGGGGCGAGGTCGACCGCCATCCCCTCCCGCCGCAGCCCACGCGCGATCGCATCGGCCAGTCTCCGCTCATCCTCGGCGATCAGCACGCGCATCTCGGTTTCTCAGCATGACGGGCCGCGCGTAAGAACCGCATAAGTCGCAGACGAGGACCCCAACGGCGCCCCCGCGCCGCAAGTGCGCTTAGATATACGTCAGCGTTCAGGATTACATCAAACGATGTAACACTGATCCGTGCCACCTCTCCCGACCCCGCCGCCGATGCCCCAAGACCAGAACATCGCCGAGCGCGGCATGGCCTTCGGCCTGCGCACGCTCAACCGCCTCGCCTCCTCCGAGATGATCGATCGGCTGGGCATCCGCCAGCCGACCGAACGCTTCCTTCACGGCGCGTCGAAGACGACCGTGCAAACCGCTGCCCGCGCCGGCCGCACGTTCGCGGCGGCTCAGAAGCTGACCACGCCCGCGCGCCAGCCGCGCGCCAGGACCCGAGACCTGTTCGACCTCACCCCGAGCGACGAGCAGAAGATGTTGACCGAGTCGGTCCGCGACTTCGGCCTCGCCCGCCTGCGCCCCGTCGCCCAGGACGCCGACGGCGCCTGCGCCGCCCCGACCGAGCTCCTCGCCCAGGCGAACGAGCTCGGCCTCACGATGGTCGGTGTCCCCGAGCAGCTCGGCGGCGCTGTCGAGGAGCGCTCGGCGGTGACGTCGGTGCTGATGAGCGAGGCGCTCGCCCAGGGAGATATGGGGATCGCCGTCGCGTGTCTCGCCCCGGCCGGCGTCTCGACCGCGATCAGCCTGTGGGGCGACGCCGACCAGCAGGCGACGTACCTGCCCGAGTTCGTCGGCGAGAACGTCCCGGCCGCCGCGCTCGCGGTGCTCGAGCCCCGGCCGCTGTTCGATCCGTTCGCACTGGACACCAAAGCCCGCCGCAGCGGCGACAGCTTCATCCTGAGCGGCGTCAAGTCACTCGTCCCGCGCGCCGCCGACAGCGAGCTGTTCGTGATCGCCGCGGAGCTCGAGGATTCCACGCCCGCCCACCCCGCATTGTTCATCGTCGAGTCGAAGACGAAGGGGATCACCGTCGAGGCCGAACCCGCAATGGGCATTCGTGCGGCCGCAACCGGCCGGCTCATCTTCGACGACGTCACGCTCCCCGCCGATGCCCTGCTTGGCAGCGGCGAGGCCGACGTGTACCGCGACTGCATCCAGCTCGGGCGCCTCGGCTGGTGTGCCGTCGCCGTCGGCACCGGCCAGGCGGTGCTCGACTACGTCAAGGACTACGTCAACGAGCGCACCGCGTTTGGCGAGCCGATCTCGAACCGCCAGGCCGTCGCGTTCACGGTCGCGAACATCGCGATCGAGCTCGACGGGATGCGGCTCACGACCTACCGTGCCGCCGGCCGCGTCGACCAGGGGTTGAGCTTCGGCCGCGAGGTCGCGCTCGCCCGGCGCCTCACCGCCGAGCGCGGCATGGCGATCGGCTCGGACGGCGTCCAGCTCCTCGGTGGTCACGGCTACGTCAAGGAGCATCCGGTCGAGCGCTGGTACCGCGATCTGCGAGCCGCCGGGATCATGGAAGGAGCGCTGGTTCTCTGATGCCGATCAACCTCGAAGTCCCGAAGAAGTTCGGCGGGCTCGTCAGCCAGGCCCACCAGGTCGCCGAGAACGTGTTCCGCACGAACTCGCGCAAGTACGACCTCGCCGAGCACGAGTATCCGAAGGAACTCGACATGCTCGCCGCGCTGATCGACGGCATGAACGAGAGCGGCGCGCTCAGCGGCGCCGGCGCCGGCACGGTCGGCACGAACGGGTCGAACGGCGCGTCGAAGTCCACCGACGCCGGCAACACCCGCAACGGGTCAAACATGGCCAGCCTGCTCGGCGTGATCGAGCTGTGCTGGGGCGACGTCGGGCTGCTGTTGACGATGCCGCGCCAGGGTCTCGGCCAGGCGGCGATCGCCGCCGTCGCCGACGAGGAGCAGCTGAAGCGCTTCGGCGGCAAGTGGGCCGCGATGGCGATCACCGAGCCCGAGGCCGGCTCGGACTCGGCCGCGATCCGGGCGACCGCCCGCCTCGATGATTCCGATCCCGCCCACCCCGAGTACATCCTCAACGGCGAGAAGATCTTCGTCACGAGCGGCGACCGCGCCGAGCTGATCGTCGTGTGGGCGACGCTTGACCGCAACGCCGGCCGCGGCGCGATCAAGTCCTTCGTCGTCGAGCGCGACAACCCGGGCCTCAAGCTCGACCGGCTCGAGCACAAGCTCGGCATTCGCGCCTCGGACACGGCCAACTTCGTGCTCACCGACTGCCGCGTGCCGAAGGAGAACCTCCTCGGCAGCCCGGAGATCCAGACCGCCAAGCAGGGCTTCGCCGGTGTGATGCAAACGTTCGACAACACCCGGCCGCTGGTCGCCGGGATGGCGCTCGGCGTCGCCCGCGCCTGCCTCGAACGCACGCGTGAGCTGCTCACCGAGGCTGGCGTCGAGATCGACTACGACGTGCCGCCGCACCGCCAGACCGCAGCCGCGTCCGAGTTCATCGCGATGGAGTCCGACTACGAGGCCGCCTACCTGCTCGCCCTCCAGGCCGCGTGGATGGCGGACAACAAGAAGCCGAACTCGCTCCAAGCGTCGATGGCCAAGGCGAAGGCCGGCCGGGTCGGCACCGACATCGCCCTGCGCTGCGTCGCCCTCGCGGGCGCCGTCGGCTACGGCGAGGGCGAGCTGCTCGAGAAGTGGGCCCGCGACGTCAAGATCCTCGACATCTTCGAGGGCACCCAGCAGATCCAGCAACTCGTCGTCGCCCGGCTGCTGCTCGGCAAGAGCTCATCCGAGCTGCGGTAGAGCGGTTCGGTCGACGGAAAACGGCGCATCGAAAAGGAGGGCTTCGAGGCGTTGCCCTGCGCCTCGATCCGCTCCGCAGGGGAATAATTCGCCAAACCGTGTTCCGCTCGTGGATTCGGGCGCGAAATGCACCGTGAGCGGGAGTTTTTCGCCCAGATCCATCTGGCCGGAGCGGTTTGGCGAATTAATTCCCCTCGGGCGCCGGCCCGGTCGGCGCGCGCCGCCACAGCGCTCGCGACCCCGCGGTCCTTCACGACCCCGGCCGATCCTCACCCTCTCGATGCGCAGTTACGCGCCGGACCCAGAGACGGCCTCGGCCTCCCGGCGCAAGCACGTCCCAGGCACGCCGACGTCCGCAAGCGTCGTGCTCATCTGACCGACCGCCAGCCGCAGCACATAGCGCCCGCCCAGCATCGCGTGCGAGATGAAGATCTCGCCAGAAGCGTTGACCCGCTCGAGCAGCGCCCGGTTGCGCTCATCGTCGCCCGCCACCCGGAAGCACACGACCGAGAACGCTCGCGGCGCGCACACCTCCCACCCGTCAGCATCAGACACCCACGATTCAAACGAGGCAGCGAGCCCAACCCCGGAGCGAATGTGCGCCTGCAGCCCGGACCGTCCATGACACCGCAAGACCGCCCATAGCTTCAACGCCCGGAACCGCCGCCCGAGCGCCGGCCCGTACTCCGACAGCGAGAGCGCCTCCTCGGCGTCCGGGGTGCGCAGGTACTCGGGGATCAGACTGAACGCCCGTCGAAAATCGTCCGGGCGCCGCGTCCACAGCAGCGAGCAGTCCGTCGGCGTGAGCATCCACTTGTGCGCGTTCACGACGAGCGAGTCGGCCCGCTCGACGCCCTCAAACGCCCACCGAAATTCGGGGCACACCATCGCCGCCCCCGCGTACGCGGCGTCGACGTGCAGCCACGGCCGCGTCCCGGAGCCGCCGGACGCCTCGAGCGCGTCCGCCAGCGCGAGTACCGGATCGACCGACGTCGACGCCGTCGTCCCGACCGTCGCCACGACCGCGGCGACCTCCGACAGATCGCCCAGCGCATCCACGCGCATCCGAAAATCAGAGTCACTGGGCACCGAGCGCATTCCCATCCCGAGCATTCGCGCCGCTTTCTGCACCGACGAGTGCGCCTGATCCGAGCACACCACGACGTCGCGGCCGGTGGCCTCCCGCGCCGCGATCAGCGCGGTCAGGGTTGACGTCGACGCCGTGTCCTCGATGTGTCCGTGCCACCCGTCCGGCAGCCCGAGCAGCTGCGCGACCCAATCGAGCACGACGCCCTCGAGCTCGGTCGCCGCCGGCGCCGTCCGCCATAGGATCGCGACCGAGTTGAGCGTCGCCGCGAGCAGCTCGGCGAGGATCGCCGGTTCCGAGGAGCTCGTCGCGAAGTACGCGAAATACCGCGGGTGCTGCCAGTGGGTCACCCCGTCGAGCAGGACGTCATCGAGGTCACGCAAAACCGCGCTGAACGGTTCTGGGTTATCAGGCGGCGAAAGCGGGAGCCGCGCACGGATCTCCCCCGGCGCGACCGGCGCGAGCACCGGCAACTCTCCGACCCGCTCGAGATACCGCGCCGCCCACTCGAGCGCGGCGGGCCCGTCCTCACGCAGTGAGGTCAAGCCGCGGCGCTCGCCGGCGCGAGCTCGTACCGGACCCCGGTCAGATCCTCGGAGATCTCCCACAGGCGTCGCCACGCGTCCTCGTCGTAGGCCTTGCCGGCTGCGGTGACGATGTGCGGGTGCCCGCGCTGCTCCATGAACCCGTCGGGGCCCACGAACGAACCGCCCGGCACCGCGGGCGCCGTCGCGGCGAACAGCGTCGGGAGCGCGCCCATCGCGTCGCTCTGTCCGAGCAGCGGGTTCGTGAGCCGCATGATCCACTGCTCGTACCAGTGCGGCCCGGCGAACTGGAGGTTCGTCCGCGCGTACCCGGGATGCGCGGCCAGGCTGTGAAGATCCCAGCCCGCGGCCGTCGCCCGCTTCTGCAGCTCGAAGCAGAACATCAGGTTCGCGAGCTTCGACTGCCCGTACCACAGCCAGTTGTTGTAGCGCCGCTCGCCCTGGAGGTCGTCGAAGTGGATCGAGCCGAGCCGGTGCGCCCCGCTGGACAGCGTCACGACCCGCGGGGCATCCGCCGCCCGCAGCCGCGGCAGCAGCCGTCCGGTCAACGCGAAGTGCCCGAGGTGGTTGGTCCCGAACTGCAGCTCGTATCCGTCGGCCGTCGTCCGCCGCGGCGGGGCCATCACGCCGGCGTTGTTGATCAGGACATCGACGCGCTCGTGGGGGAACGCCTCCACGAACGACGCCACCGACGACAGGTCAGACAGGTCGAGGTGACGGACTTCCCGCTCGCCGCTGATCGTCTGCGCCGCCCGGTCGCCCTTCGCCGTGTCCCGCACGGCGAGCACGACGGTGGCTCCCGCCCGCGCGAGCTCACGTGCGGTGATGAGCCCAAGCCCGCTGTTGGCGCCGGTGACGACGATCACCCGGCCGCTCTGATCCGGGATGTCGGCGGCTGTCCACTTGCCGGCCATCAGGCACCCATCCTCCGGGCCACGGAGTCAGAGTACGCCGCCTTGCGGAACGTGAGCACCGGGTCATCGGAGAGCTCGATCCCATCGACGACGCGCGTCGGGTCGAACACGAGCACGTCGCCGCCGGTTTCGCGCTCGGTCTCAAGGTCGGTGAGCTCGAGCGTGCCGGCGTTGACCCGCTCGCGCTCCTTTGGCCACTGGGCGGACGGGTTGTTGACGTCGTCACCCGGCGCGGCGATCTGCAGCCACAGCGAGAAGCGCACCGGCCCGGCCTCGATCCGGCGGCGGATGTCCTCCTGGAGGTAGTCACGCCCGCGCGACTTCGCCGCCCGCGGCCCGAGGTGCTGCTCTCCGGCCTCCGGCGTGAACGTGTACCGCACGTAGCGCCCGGTGCCCTCGGCGTCGACCCAGCGGTAGGCGTGGACGGCGTAATACGTACAGGTCGCGTAGCTGACCGGCGGTCGCAGAGTCGGGAGGTTCGACGGCAGCTTCGCGATCGCGCTCGGGTTGCGGAGCAGGAACAGCGGAAACTTCCAGGCGATCGACGCGCCGGGTCCCTGGGCGCGGAGGAGATCGAGGAACGCTTCGGGCTGCGAGCCGATGAACTTCGGAGCGGTCTGGGCGACGATGTCGGTCCGGCTGTCGTCCGGCAGGTACATCTTCACCGCGAGCCCGCGCACGTCCGGCGCATAGTCCGGGAGGTCGGGGTCGCCGCCGCCGTTCGACACCCGGATCGTCGCCGGCACGGGCTCGCCCTGCAGGTGGGCCGCCCGGCTGAGCTTCGCCGCCTCCGGTGTCGCGGTGAACGTTCCCTTCAGCAGCGTGCCCTTCGCGTGGAGCGCGCGGCGCCCCGGGTGGCGTCCGTACGCTGCGTTGGCGACGTCGGTCGCCTCTTTCGCCGTCACCGTCATCCCGTTTCCTCCAGCACTCGAAATATGATGCCCGCGCTCGTGAGCCGGTCGATCAGCGCGTCGCCCATCGCGACCGCGGTCGTCACCTGCCCGGCCGACGGCGGGAGTGTGTCGTGCGCCAGGCAGAGCGCGGACTCGGCGAGCATCTTCGACGTCTCGCCGTATCCGGGGTCTCCCCCGGACACCTCGGTGAGCACGCGCTTGCCGCCGCCCGAGCCGACGAACCGCACCCGGAACCACGCCTTCGCCCGCTGTTCCGGCGTCGGCCCCTCACCGGGATCCTTGATCTTCAGCATCAGCTTGCGCGTCGGCGGCAACTGGGCGAGGGCGATGGCGCCACCCGCTCCGAGCGCGAGCCCGACCGTCGCCGGCAGGCGCTTGGTCACGAGGTAGTGGCTGTAGGTGAAGTCCGGGCCGTAGCGCTCGAGCCCGGCCGCGGAGCGCAGGACGGTCTGCGGATCGATCGTCGGGAACGGCACGACCCAACCCCCGACGACGTCGTTGCTGTGCGGTTTGCCGGCGGCGCCGTGAACCTTCCGGCCCTCCGGCCGCGGCTCGCGCTGCCGGCGTTCGCGCCCGGCCTGAATCGTCTGCCGCACCCGCGCGAACGCGTTGATCGCGGAGTGATACGTGCCGCCGGAGAACGTGCCGCCAGCCTGCACGAAGCCCTCGACCCGGATCGGGACGCCCTCTGGAAGCTGCTCGATCGTGTACAGCACGCCGAGGTCATAGGGAATCGAGTCGAACCCACACGAGTGGATGATCCGCGCCCCGTTCTTCCGCGCCTCGTCGTGGTGGCGCAGCCACATCGTGTCGACGAACTCCGGCTCCCCGGTGAGGTCGACGTAGTCGGTCCCGGCGGCCGCGCACGCCGCGACGAGCGGCTCGCCGTAGTGGATGTACGGGCCGACGGTCGTGATCACGACCTTGGTCGCCTCGGCGACCGCCGTGATGCTGTCCGCGTCGGTGACATCCGCCTGCAGCAACTCGAGCTCCGCCGCCTTCGGGTGTTGGGCGGCGAGCCGACGCCGGACGTCCTCGAGCTTGCTCATGTTCCGTCCGGCGAGCGCCCAGCGCGTCTCCGCGGGCGCGTTCGCGGCGAGGTACTCGGCGGTCAGCCCGCCGGTGAATCCGGTCGCACCGAAGACGACGATGTCGAAACGACGCTCAGGCATCGGTCGTGTCCGGCGCCGCTCCGATGGCTCGAGCGATCTCGAGCCCGCGCTCCGGCGACACGCCCGCCTTGGCCGTCACCCAGCAGGCGACCGGCGCCGCGACCCGTTCGCTGGCGTGCGCCGCGGCACCCGCGAGGTCGAGCAGCACCTTGAACTCCTCCGTGGTGGGCGGCTCGGTTCCCAGCTTCTCCGCGTACGCGGCGAGCCACTCCTTTGCGTTCATCTCTGCCATGCACAGCTCCCTGATCGGGGGCGGTGGACTCTACCGACTTACCCGCTCACGCCGCCTTGTTGACAGGACGCCAATTTCTCCTCAGTCCTGGCATCATCGTCCCGCAGCCAGAAGGCGAAACGAAAGGCAGAACGAGATGACTGTGCTTGACGGCAAGGTCGCGATCGTCACCGGTTCCGCGCGCGGAATCGGGCGCGCGACGGCCGAGATCCTGGCCTCGCAAGGCGCCAAGGTGCTGATCAACGATCTCGACGGTGACGTCGCCGAACAGACGGCGTCGGAGATCCAGGGCGACACGCTGGTGTTCGGCGGTGACCTCACCCAGCCGGGTGTCCCCGACCAACTCGTCCAGAAGGTGGTCGACGAGTGGGGCCGGGTCGACATCCTCGTCAACAACGCCGGCTACACGCTCGACGCCCCGATCCACAAGATGAGCGACGAACAGTTCCAGCGGATGCTCGATATCCACTCGATCGTCCCCTTCCGGATGTGCCGCGCGGTCGCGCCGCACATGCGCGAGCCCGCCAAGCAGGAGCGCGACGCCGGCGAGGAGGTGTTCCGCAAGATCGTCAACGTGACTTCGATCTCGGGCACGATGGGCAACGCCGGCCAGGCGAACTACTCGAGCGGCAAGTCGGCCGTCGTCGGCCTGACGAAGACGCTCGCCAAGGAGTGGGGCCAGTTCAAGATCAACGTGAACGCGGTCGCCTTCGGGTACATCGAGACGCGGCTGACGGCCTCCAAGGAAGAGGCGAACACGATGGAGATCGGCGGCGAGAAGATCCAGCTCGGGGTCCCCGACCAGCTCCGGGGCTTGGCCGCGATGCTGATCCCGCTCGGCCGCCCGGGCACGCCCGAGGAGGCCGCCGGCGGCGTGTTCTTCCTCTGCTCACCGTGGTCGAACTACGTTTCCGGCCAGGTCCTCAACATCACCGGCGGTCAGTTCACCGGCATGACCTCGTAGACCGAGTCGGCGCATGCGCCGACTCGCCGGCCGGGGGTGCATGCACCCCCGGCTCCCTGTGACATTCCTCCGCGTTGGTGCTGCGCTGACGCGACGACGGTCGATACGCGCGGCGGCGAAGCGCGAGCCCTCCCCCGCCGGCGGGGACGTCGATATGCTGCCGCGCCATCGAACGGGTCCTTGTGACAGGGGGCGCAGGCTTCATCGGCTCGCACATCGCGCGGCGTTTGCTCGAGGACGCGTCGTGCTGGCCTCCTCGTCGTCGGTCTACGGCGCGAAGCCCACACGGCAGACCTCCGCGCGTGCGGACGTTCTCGATCGGCTTCGACGTCGCGAGCCATGACGAGACCGCCTACGCGCGTCAGCTCGCCGAGCGCTACGACACGGGCTGAAGCTCAGCGGGCGAACGCCGAGGGCGCTGCTCAAAGAGGATGCTAAGCCGTCGAGCCGGCCGGATACTCATGCCGGCCGCCGAAGAACTCGCCCTCGAGTTGTCCCAGCTCGGTGACGGGCTCCTCGCCGAACAGCCACTCGCGCGCGAGGTCAAGCCACGAGCCCGTGGCCTGGAGCTGCCCGAGCAGGCCGATCAGCAGCATCACCGCGCGCATCATCACGAAGTGCTCCGCCGGGAGCGTCAGCCGGTCGAGGCCATCGGCGCGGCGCATATCGTTGTAAGCGCGCATCATGCCGCCGGTCGCAGAGCTGTCGACCTTGACCGGCTGGTCGACGAGCAGCCAACCGAAGATCGCCTGGTAGCTCGCCAGAAACGGTTCGGCGAGCCGGTCGTCCGGCGGCAGCGCGCCGAGCCCGGAGATCACCTTGAACAACGCCTCGGCGTCGCCGTCATACGTGGCGCGCGTCGACGCGATCATCTGCTCGACCTCCGCGTCGGGCAGCCGCTTGAAGAACCCGAAGTCGATGAACGCGACGCGCCCGTCGTCGAAGAACAGGCTGTTGCCCGGATGGGGGTCGCCGTTGAGCAGCCGGTGGCGGAGCGGACCGTTGATGTAGAAGCGGATCAGGATCTCCCCCAGGCGATCACGCCGCTCGGCGGGCCACGTGCGGACCTCCGAGAAGCGATGCGCCTCGACCAGCTCGGAGACGATCACCCGCTCGCGGCACAGCCGGGTGACGACATCGGGAACGACGATGAACGGATGCCGGCGGTACGTGCGGGCCATCGCCCGGTGGTTCGCCGCCTCGAGCTCATAGTCGAGCTCGTCTCGGATCCGCTCGCGGATCTCCTCAGCGATGGCGCCCGTGTCGATCCCCGGCGCGATCACGTTGAGCAGCTTGAGCCCGAGCCGCAGGTTCTGCATGTCGGCGTGGATCGCCTCGGCGATGCCCGGGTACTGGACCTTGACCGCGACCGCGCGACCGTCACCGAGCACCGCACGGTGGACCTGGCCGATCGACGCCGCGGCGATCGGCTCCTCGTCGAAATCCGCGAACGACTCCCGCAGCGGCGCCTCGAGGTCCTTTTCGATGACCTTCTTGATCGACGCGAACGGCACCGGCTCGGCGTCGTGTTGAAGCGACGACAGGATCTCCTGGAACTGCGGGCGGATCTCCTCCGGAACGAGCCCGAGGTCGACCGCGGACAGCGTCTGGCCGACCTTCATCGCGGCGCCGCGCATGCTTCCGAGCACGTTGACCAGCGTCTCCGCGGACTTCAGCTGCTGACGCGATGCCGCCGCCCGGCGGGTGTCGGAGTCGCCGCTGCTGCCGAGCCGGATCGCCCGCGCCGTCGCCTCCCGAGCGGCGACGCCCGCCGCCGCGCCGGTCATGCTCGCGGCGCGGCGGATGCGCGATCCACGGATTTGCTTGTCTGCCACCGTCCCCGCCTTCTGTCCTCTCGGAGCTCGTCGATCGGCTGATCGGCGGGCCACGTTGACGATACATCTTGATCGGCTGATCGACGAGATTAAGGTGCGACCGCGGCGAGGCGTAGCCGATCGTCTGCGGGACGAGTCTGCCGCGCCGATCTACGACCAGCAGAACGGCGCATCGAGTAGGCGGTGGACTGGGCGTGCCGCCGAGCGAGCCCGGTTGCGTGCATGAAAGCGTTAGGGCTCTCACGAATCGCCGAAACGCACGAAAGCGCCGTTCGAATCGCCGAAACGCACGTCAGCGACAGCCGATCTCACCGCTTTCGTGCGTTTCGGTCAAAGATCGGCCAGAACGCAAGAAAGCTACGAAAACCGCCCGCGCTCTCATGCGTTTTGGTCGCAACAGCAGCCGCTCTCGTGCTTTGTGGCCGCCGGCGCGGCGCCTGCATGCCCGAGGTCGCGCCCCGGCGCGGCCCCATCCACTCCTCTTCGATGCGTCTTTCCGTCGGTCGCCCGTAACCGAACCAGAGGCGCACCCACCGCCCCCAACCCTAATTGGCACTCTGCCAACACCTGATAGCCTGACCCTGTGATCGGGACTCCCGCACCGACGCCCCGCTGGCGGCGGCTCGACCACGACGAGCGCCGGCAGCAGATCCTCGCGTGCGCGAGCCGGCTGTTCTCCGAGCGCACCTATGCCGCTGTGTCGACGACAGATATCGCCAAGGAGGCGGGCGTCGCCCGCGGGCTGCTTCATCACTACTTCGGGACCAAGCGTGAGCTGTACCTCGAGGTCGTCCACTCGGTGATGCGGATGCCGACGAACCCGCTCCCGCTCCAGGCCCCCGGCCGCGGCATCGAGGTCGTGCTCACCGAGAGCGTCGAGCGGTGGATGCAGATGCTCGAGCACAACCGCGGCACGTGGCTGGCGGCGATCGGGGCCCGCGGGCTCGGCCGCGACCCCGAGGTCGAGGCGATCCTCGACGAGGCGCGCGAGCGCGCCGTCGACCGGCTGATCGAGGCGCTTCAGACCTACGAGGCGGCGACCGCCCCACCGGAGCTGCGCGCGACGATCCGCGCGTACTCCGGGTTCGCGGAGGCGGCGAGCATCGAGTGGCTCGAGCGCGGCCGCCTCACCCGCGAGCAGCTCCAGACGCTGCTCGTCCAAGGCTTTCTCAGCATCGTCAGAGACGTACTTCCCCAGGTCGAGCGAACAAGGAGCAAGCAGTGAGCAACAAGACATACGTGATCGGTGTCGGCATGACGAAGTTCGACAAGCCCGGCACCAAGGAGGGGGATTACCCGGACTGGGCCAAGGAGGCGGGAGCGAAGGCGCTCGCCGACGCCGGCGTGCCCTACGACGCGATCGAGCAGGCGTACGCCGGCTACGTCTACGGCGACTCGAGCTATGGCCAGCGCGCGGTGTACGAGCTTGGCCTCACTGGGATCCCGGTTCTGAACGTCAACAACAACTGCTCGACCGGATCGAGCGCGCTGATGCTCGCGCGCAACGCGATCAAGGGCGGCCTCGCCGACTGCGCGCTCGCGATCGGCTTCGAGAAGATGGAGCGCGGTTCGCTCGGGATGAAGTACACCGACCGCACGCCGGCGCTCGACAAGCACATGCAGCGCATGTTCCAGATCCGTGACCCGGAGACGAGCCCGTTCGCGCCCCAGATGTTCGGCAACGCGGGCCGTGACCACATGCAGAAGTACGGCTCCAAGCCCGAGCACTACGCGTGGATCGGCTACAAGAACCACAAGCACTCGGACGAACAACCCCTACGCCCAGTTCCAGACCGAGTACACGCTCGATGAGATCAAGGCCGCGCCGATGATCCACGAGCCGCTCACGAAGCTGCAGTGCTCCCCCACGAGTGACGGTGCCGCGGCCGTGATCGTCGCCAGCGAGCGGTTCGTCGACGAGCACGACCTGTGGGACCAAGCGATCGAGATCGCCGGACAGGCGATGGTGACGGACCTGAAGTCGTCGTTTGACGAGACCGCCGACTGCATCACGATCGTCGGCTATGACATGAGCAAGGAGGCCGCGCGACGCGCCTACGAGGAGGCCGAGGTCGGCCCCGAGGACGTGCAGGTCGTCGAACTCCACGACTGCTTCAGCGCCAACGAGCTCATCACCTACGAGGCACTCGGCCTCGCCGCCGAGGGCGAGGGGCACACGCTGGTCGAGAAGCAGGCGACGACGTACGGTGGCGACGGCCCGGTCGTGAACCCGTCCGGCGGACTCATCTCGAAGGGCCATCCGCTCGGGGCCACGGGCCTCGCGCAGTGCTCGGAGCTGACGTGGCAGCTGCGCGGCCAGGCGGACAAGCGCCAGGTCGACGATGTCAACGTCGCACTCCAGCACAACATCGGCCTCGGCGGCGCCGCGGTCGTGAGCATCTACCGCCGCGCGCGTTAGACCGGACGCAGCCCGCTGACGACGGGGCGGCTGGAGCAGTTCTGCCGCCCCGTCCAGCCGACGACAGACCATATTCCGGCGTACCGTGTCACTTGTCACACAAGTGTAGGAATGGCGCCGTAGCATCGACGTCATGATCGTTTTTGAAGCTGTCACGATCGCCGTCGCGGTGAGCGGCGCCGCCGTCGCGGGGATTGTCTACCTCCGCGGGCCCGGCGCACTCGACGGGCTCGGCCGACAGGGCCAGTCCTGGTTCGAGCATCCGGCGGACCGAGCGGTGTCCGATCGCCCCTCCGAGGACGAGCGCGACACGCCACTCCCCCGGCGCCCCCTCCGCGGTCGCCCGGACTGACGACTCGCCGCTGGACCCGGGAGCTGGGTCTGCGGCGTTTTACGGACCCCAATCCGAGTCCTCAGCGCCCTAGGGCGGGTACAAACGTGCCGAGTATCGGGTTATGCGGGCATTCGGGACCCGATCGGTCGCGGCGGTGCTTGTCCTGGCCGTCCTCCTGGTCGGGGGCGTCGCCTGCTACCTGGCCCTCAGTCAGGCGTCCTTACGGCATGACGCGGAGGCGGAGTTTGGCCATCGCGCGGCGCTGACCGCCGGGCTCGCCACGGCGGATCTGACGACGGCCATCGAGGCGAGTCCCGCCGACATGACCGCCGACTTCGGCGGGCGTCCCGCCTCATTGACCCGCACCCTGAAGCTGCGCGTCGGCCCGACGGACGAGATGGCCGCCATTCTCTCCACCGACGGGCGAGTGCTCGGTGTATGGCCACGGCGGGACCACGCGATGGCCGCGCGGCTTGCCAACAGCCCCGATGTTCAGTCGGGGATCAGGCTCGGCGGCGCGGTCTCGGACCTCTTCCTCCAGGGCCACCCGGCACAGCCGATGGTCCGCCTCTCCGGCACCTTCAACAGCCCGACGGGCGTGCGCGTCTTCGTTCACGTCGGGTCGGCCTACCTGGTGTCGCTCGCCTCGACGTACCTCGCCAGCGCCGCGGATGTTCGCGGCTCACGCGCCTACCTGATCGACGGCGGCGGGCGGGTGCTCGCGACGACGGGAACGGCCATCCAGGGCGACCCCTTGCCCGAACCCGGTCTGCTCGCGGCAAGCCGGCGTCATCCGAGCGGCAACCTCCGCGACTCGTTCTACACCGTGGCCCGCGTCGGCACCGGCACACGCTGGCGTGTCATCCTCGTGGCGCCGCGGTCCCGCCTGCTCGCTCAGGTGAACTCGAGTCGCCGTGTCGCATGGCTGCTGTTCGCCGGGTTTGTGCTCGCGATCCTCGCCCTCATCGGCGCCGGCCTGAAGGCGATGCGGGCCTCGGCCCGACTGGTCGCGGTCGAGGAGCGTGAGCGGACGGCCCAGCGCCTCGCCCACGAGCGACTGCACGACGCGCTCACGGGTCTCCCGAACCGGGCCCTGTTCCTCGATCGCACCGAGCACGCCCTGTCGCGGGCGAGCCGGGACGGCACTTCGCTCGCCGTCCTGTTCATCGACCTCGACCACTTCAAGCGGATCAACGACTCGCTCGGCCACGCCGCCGGCGATGAGCTGCTCCAGCTGTTCGCCGTACGTCTCGTTGACGCGATCCGGCCGTCGGACACGCTCAGCCGGTTCGGGGGCGACGAGTTCCTGATCCTGTGCGAGGGCATGGTCGACCCCGACGCCGCGCTCCATGTCGCGCAGCGGATTCACACCTTGCTCGAGCAGCCGTTCGCCCTCGGCGACCGCGAGGTCCACGCCTCCTGCTCGGTCGGCATCGCGCTCCAGCCTCCGGGCACGGCTGCGGTACACGGTTCGACGCTCGTGCGCAACGCGGACGCGGCGATGTACGCGGTCAAGGAGCACGGGCGCAACGGGATCCGGATCTTCGATGAAGAGCTCCACGCGGTCGCGATGCGCCGACTTGACGACGAGGCTGCGCTGAGAACCGCGCTTCGCGAAGGACAACTGGCTGTGCACTACCAGCCGCTCGTCGAGCTCTCCGGCGCGACGGTGCGGGGCGCCGAGGCCCTCGCCCGCTGGCACCGACCCGGCGTCGGCGACGTTCCACCGACCGAGTTCATCCAGCTCGCCGAGGAATGCGGGTTGATCGACCAGATCGGTGGCTGGGTGCTCGGGCGCGCGATGCAGGATGCGGAGGACTGGCGTCACGACGGACTGATCGACGATTCCTTCACCCTGTCGGTCAACGTCTCGCCCTACCAGCTCGCCGGCCGCGACGTTCGTCGATGACCTGGCGCACCGGCTCGCCGCCTGGCAGCTGCCCGCCTCCGCGCTGTGCCTCGAGATCACCGAATCGGCCGTCGTCCATGAGCCCTCGCAGGCCCAAGAGGCGCTCAACCGGCTGACCGCCCTCGGTATCCAGCTCGCGATCGACGACTTCGGGATCGGGCAGTCCTCGCTCGAGCAGCTCGTCCGCTCACTCCCGGTCGACGTCCTCAAGCTCGATCGGTCGTTCGTCGCCGACATGAACCATTCCCGCGAGCGCGCCGTCGTCGCCGCCGTCGGGTTGATGGCCGGCGAGCTCGGGATGTCGGCGATCGCCGAGGGCGTCGAGACCCAGGAGCACGCCGACCGGCTGCTCGCGCTCGGCTACCCGTACGCCCAGGGGTACCTGTTCGGGCGCCCGGTCGACATGGCGACGTTCCGGGCCGTGCTCGGCAACCGTCAGTCCGGCGCCGGCCACCTGCGACCGGCGGCGTGAGCGCCCGCCAGGCGAGCCCCGGTCTACACCGCCTCGACCCGCGCCGGCACGTGCTTGTGCAGCGGCGTCCCGGCGAACCGGTCCCGCCAGCCGACCGACGTCAGTTCGTTCGCCGCCACGCCGGTGAGCACCGGTTCCCCGTGCTCGCCCGGGTAGTCGACGCCCTGGCCGTTCGGGAGCGACACGTGGCCGGCCTGCATCGCGTCGGTCACCTCGACATCGGCCTCAGCGGACCCCGTCGCGGTCGTGATCCGCGCGCGGGTGCCCGTCGCCAGCCCCAGCCGCGTGGCGTCGGCGGGACTGATGCGCAGGGCGCCGGCGGCGTCGCGCTTGCGCCAGGCCGGATCTCGGATGATCGTGTTCGCCGTGTTCGCGCGCCGCTCCCCGGCCGACAGGATGAGCGGTAGCTCCGCCGTCGTGTGATCCGGCGGCGCCGCCGCCAGCGTCGGCAGTTCCGCGAGCAGCTCCGGGATCTCGAGCGCGATGCGGTGGTCCGGATGACCGACGTAACTCCACGCGTCCTCGTAGTCGTCGAGCGTGAACGTGATCCCGGACCGGCCATGGAGCATCGCCTCAAACAGCGCCTCGCCGTCCTCATGACCGGCGCGTCGGACGGCGTCGGGATACTTGAGCGCGCAGCGGTGAGCGAGTCCCCACAGCGCCGCGGCCGCGCTCGCCCCGTCCGGCAGCGTCGGCCCGAGCGTCTCGTAGAGCAGGTAAGGGGCGAGCCCGCCGAGCTGCCGGTCTCCCATCGTCGCCTGCACGAACGCCTGCGCGAACGCGGCGCGTCCCTGCTCGGCGGCGGCGCGCAACGAGGCCAGCACCGACTCCGGCACGACGTCAAGCGCCCGCATCAGCCGCGCGTGGATCTCCGGCTCGGCCAGCGTGCCCGGCAACGGCTCGAGCAGGGGCGCGCGGAGGTGGAACGTGTTCCGGGGGAACTCGAGGTTGAAGAACGTCGCCTCCCACTTCTCGAACTGGCTCGCCGCCGGCAGCACGTAGTCGGCGTGCCGCGCCGTCTCGGTCATCGCCACATCGATGACGACGACGAGCTCGAGCGCGTCGAGCGCCTCCCGGAATCGCGGCGAGTCGGCGAGCGAGTGAGCCGGGTTCGAGCTCTCGATCAACATCGCCCGGAAGCGCCGCGGATGATCGGTGAGGATCTCTTCGGCGATCACGTTGCACGGAACGAGCCCGCCGATGATCGGCGTCTCGGTCACCGGCGTCGGGACCGTGCGTGCGTCGTAGCGGGCCAGCGGCGCCATCCACGAGTGCAGGTGCATCGCCCCCGGCTTGCCGTAGTTGCCGGTGAGCAGCCACAGGAGCTTGTTGAGGTAGGAGCAGAGGGTGCTGTTCGGTGCCTGCTGGACGCCGAGATCCTCGAACGTCGAGACGCTCTCGGCGGCCGCGATCCGGCGCGCCGCGGCGCGGATCAGCGCCGCGTCGACACCGCAGCGGGCGGCGTACTCGGCGACCGGCAGCTCGGCGAGCCCGGCGAGCACCGGGTCGGCGCCGGTCGTGTGCTCGGCGAGGAACTCGTCGTCGACGAGCCCCTCCTGAACGACCACCCCGAGCAGCGCGGCGAGGCACCAGGCGTCAGTGCCCGGGCGCACCCGAAGGTGGATGTCGGCCATCTCCGCCGTCTCGGTGCGCACCGGGTCGATCACGATCAGCGCGCGCTCGGGGTCCTTGGCGAGCTCACGCAGAGTGACCCGCGCGCGCGGCAGGCTCTGGGACTGCCACGGGTTCTTGCCGATGAACACCGCGACCTCAGCGTGTTCGAAGTCCCCGCGCGTGTGGCCGCCGTACAGGTGACCGTCGACCCAGCCCTCGCCCATCTTCTCCTGCGCGAGGGCGCTCGAGCGATACTTCGCGCCCAGAGCTGCCAGCAGTGCGCGACTGTACGCGCCGCCGAGGTGGTTGCCCTGGCCGCCGCCGCCGTAGTAGAAGATCGTCTCGCCGCCGTGCGTGTCGCGCACCGCGCGCAGCCGCTCCGCCACCTCGGCGATCGCCGTGTCCCAGTCGATCTCCTCGTAGCTGCCGTCAGCCCGGCGGCGCAGCGGGCTGGTCAGGCGGTGCCGTCCGTTCTGGTAGTGGTCGAGGCGCATCGCCTTGTTGCACGTGTAGCCCTGCGAAGCGGGATGCGCCTTGTCACCACGAATGCGCGCGAGCCGCCGCCCGTCGAGCTGGACCTCGATCCCGCAGTTGCATTCGCACAGGATGCAGGCGGTCGGATGCCACTCCGCTCCGCCGCCCACCGTGGGGTCCAACTCGCGCGTCGCCATCAGGCCGACGCGACGACGGCCGAGCCGGCCCGCTCGCGTTCCGCGGCGGCGAAACCCTTCAGATCATCGATCGTCACCACGCGGCCGCCGGCACCCCAGTTCCCGGCGGGCACCTCGTTGATGAGCACCCACACCCGGAGGCCCTCGGCCTCGCTGAGATCGGCGGCGGTGCTGATGACGCGCGTCGCCTCGGACACGAGTTCCGCCTTGCGACGGTCCGACAGCGCCCCCTCCGGAATCGTCACCTGCATGCGGAACGTGGGCTCCTGCACCGGCTGTCCCGCGGCGAGGATCGTGCCCTCCGGAAGCTCGTGGATATTGACCCACGTGATCTCACGGAAGAACTGCGTCTCCGGGGCGCGCTCGGCGCGCCGCAGCACGACGCCCAGCTCGTCCGCGAGCTCGGTCCGCTTCTCTGCGGTGAACGTGCCGGCGGGATAGGTCAGGTCGATCAGCGGCATGCGGGACTCCTCGGGTCGGTTATGACAGCCGTCATAGTCGTCGGACGATCGTACTATGATGCGCGTCATAGTCAAGGACATGTGATGAGCACGACCGATGCCCGCCAGAAGATGATCGAGACCGCCGCCGTGGTCATGCGCGAGCGCGGCGTCGAGGCGACGTCGTTCTCCGAGGTGCTCTCGCGCTCGGGGGCGCCGCGGGGCTCGATCTACCACCACTTCCCCGGCGGCAAGGCGCAGCTGATCGAGGAGGCGACGCGGTACGCCGGCAACTTCACGGCCGCCGGTCTGATCGCCGCGCTCGGCGAGGATGATCCGGTCGCCGCGGTCACCGCCTTCTGCTCCGGCTGGACCAAGATCCTCCGCAAGACCGACTTCAACGCCGGCTGTCCGGTCGTCGCCGCCGCCCTCGAGGGCGAGCACACGCCGGGCGCGCGCGAGGCGGCGGCCGCCGCGTTCGTGCACTGGGAGACGTTGCTGACCGACGCCATCGAGACGCACACCGACTCCCGCGAGCGCGCCCATTCGCTCGCCACCCTCATCATCGCCGCCGTGGAGGGCGCCGTCGTGCTCTCCCGCGCCGCGCGCTCGACTGCCCCGCTCGAGCGCGTCGCCGGCGAGATGCGGTCGCTGCTGCTCGACACCGTCGCCCGGTGATCGACCCGGTTCCTGCTCGACGTCCCCCACGGCTCGAGCACGGTCACGCTCGTCGCGCCGCCCGGCGAGCTCGACGGGCGCTCGCTGCGGTGGGATCAGGCGATCGCGTCTATAGACCGAGCGTCTTGGAGATGATGTCGCGCTGGATCTCGCTCGTGCCGCCGTAGATCGTCGTCACGAGGGCAGTCCGCACCTGGCGCTCCATGTCGTACTCGACGGCATACCCATAGCCGCCCATCATCTGCATGCCCTCGAGCGAGGCCTGCTTGGCGAGCTCGCTCGCCTTGAGCTTGCACATCGACGCCTCCTTGGGGAACAGGGCGCCCGGGTTGGCGTCGACCTTGGCGGCGGTGTCGTACACGAGCAGCCGGGTCGCCTCGATCTCGGTCGCGAGATCGGCGAGCCGGTGGCGGAGCGCCTGGAAGCTCCCGATCGTCCGGCCGAACTGCTTGCGCTCCTTGACGTAGGCGAGCACGTCGTCGAACGCGCGCTGGGCCATCCCGAGCGCGTTCGCGGCGATGATCAGCCGCTCGTAGTTGAGCCCGGTCATCAGCTGCATCCACGCCTGATCCTGCTGACCGACAAGCCGCTCGGCGGGCACGTGGCAGTCGGTGAAGAACACGTCGTTGACCTCGCGCCCGCCCATCGTGTCGATGCCGCGGATCTCAACCCCCTCGACGTCGGTCGGCACCGAGATCATCGATAGGCCCTCGTGCTTGCTGCCGGTGCGGTCCGTTCGGCACACGAGCAGGATGTGGTCGGCGGCGTGCGCCGCGGTGATCCACGTCTTCTGGCCGTTGATGACGTAGCCGCCGTTGTCGCGCTCGGCCTTGCAGCTGAGGTTGCCGACGTCGGAGCCGGCCTCCGGCTCGGACATCGCGATCGCCTCGACCCGGCCGCGCGCGACGCCACCGAGGATCTCCTGCTTGAGCTCCTCGGTGCCGAACCGCGCTACGGCGCCCGCCGTGATCATGCTGACCCCGAAGAACCCCATCGGGATCAGACCCAGGGTGAACTCCTCGCAGAGTAGGCACAAGTCGACCGCGCCGCCGCCGGTGCCGCCGTACTCCTCGGGGATGGCGACCCCGAGCCACCCGAGCTCGGCGATCCGCTCGTAGAGCTCGGGATTGTGTCCGTCCCGCCCGTTGTCGGTGAGCGCGTCGCGCTGCTCGCGCGTGCCGCACTCGCGGCGGGCGAAGTCACGGATCGACTCGACGAAAGCGCGCTGCTCGTCGGTCAGGGTCTGAATGCTCATGGGGTCTCCTGATGGCTCGACGCCGGGGCTCGGAACGTCCTTGGCAGTTTGCCAACAACGGCAATGGTACGCATGGTACGCATCTGCTACATTGCGTACCACGCCGATGTCATTGTTCCCGACCGACGATGAACTGCAGGAGGTCCTCGTCGGCCCCGATTCCGTCTCGTGGGCCGTCGCGAGCGACATCCGCCTGTACGCGGTGATGCTCTACCCGCTGCTCCTCCAGGTCGCCCACCCGACCGTCGGCGCCGGCGTCCGGGACTACTCGGATTTCGAACAGCGCCCCTGGGATCGCCTGATGCGGTCGTTGGACTGGGTGACGCTGCTCGTCTACGGCGGGGATGACGCGGTCGCGGCCGGGCGCCGCCTGCGCGTGCTGCACAAGAGCTTCCGCGGTGAGCGCGAGGACGGCCGGCCCTATTACGCGCTCGAGCCCGAGGCCTACGCCTGGGTTCACGCGACGCTGCTCGAGTCCTACGTCGCCGGGCACGCGCACTTCGGCCGGCCGATGACCCGCGAGCAGCTCGAGCGCTTCTACGCCGAGTATCGGGCACTGGGCCGACTCGCCGGCGTTCGCGAGCGCGACCTCCCGGACGACTGGCTCGGCTACCGCGCCTACTTCCAGGAGACGTGCGAGCAGCAGCTCGTCCGCACGGCTTCGGTCGATCGCGTGATCCGCTCGGTCAAGAGCCCCGCGGCGCCGCCGGTGCCCATGCCCGCGTGGGCGTGGCGCGTGGCGAGCATCCCGCCGCAGCGGGCGCTGTGGCTCGGAGGGATCGGGCTGATGGCACCGGGTCTGCGCGAGCGGCTCGGGATCGACTGGAGCGACCGCGACGAGCGCGCCTTCCAGCGGCTTGGCCGCATCAGCCGCGGGCTGACGCCGGTGCTGCCCCGGGGCCTGCGGGTGATGGGCCCGATGAGTCTGCGGATGCGCCGCAAGGCGATCGCCCACGGTCCGCTCGGCGCCGACGCCACGCAGGCGACAGCCACAGCCACAGCGGCAGCGACGGCGACGGCATGAGCGCGACCGCGCCGCGGCTGCTCGCGCTCGCGCTCGACCCGGACGTCCACATCGACGACGACGCGACCTCGGAGCGCATCCTCGACGCCGCGCTCGCGCTCGCCGCCGCCTCCGGGTTGCGCCACCTGACGATGGACGACGTCGCGCGGCGCGCCGGTGTCGGGCGGATGACCGTCTACCGGCGCTTCGCGACCAAGCCCGCGCTGATCGAGACGCTCTCGGTCCGCGAGTGCCGCCGCTGCCTGGCGACGATCGGCGCCGCGATCGATTTCTCCGCTCCGGTCGAGGACCGGGCGACCGCGGTGTTCGTCACCGTGCTGCGGATCATCCGCGAGCACCCGCTGCTCGAGCGGCTCGCCCGGGTCGAGCCCGAGGCGCTGCTCGGCGAGCTCACGCGGGATCACAGCGCCGTGTTCCGGCTCGTGCGGGACTTCCTGGTCACGCTCATCCGCACCGGGCAGGACGCCGGCGAGCTCGTACCCGGCGACCCGGAGCTGCTCGCCGAGATCGGCCTCCGTCTCGGCGCCTCGTTCGTCCTCATGCCCGACAGCGTGCTCCCGCTCCACGACGAGGCGGCGACCCGCGCGGCGGTGCGCGGAGTGCTCGCGCCGCTGATCGCGACCGGCTGACCTTACGCAGAGCCGCGTTACGCTGCGCTGCGTAATGCACCTTCGGCACGCCGATCCGAGCGCCGACGCAGCCGCCTGCGCGGCGATCTACGCGCCCTATGTGGCGTCGTCGGTGATCTCGCTTGAGGACGTGCCGCCCGCGGTCGAGGAGTTCGGGCAGCGCATCGAGCGGATCGCGGAGCGCTACCCCTACCTCGTCGCCGAGGACGACGACGGCCGGGTGATCGCGTTCGCATACGGCTCGCTGCATCGCGAGCGGGCCGCCTACCGGTGGGCGTGCGAGTCCTCGGTGTACGTCGATGAGACGCGGCGGCGACGGGGGACCGGCCGCGCGCTGTACGAGGCGCTGTTCGACCTGCTGCGCCGCCAGGGCCTCCAGGTCGTGTGCGCCGGGATCACGCTGCCGAACGACGCCAGCGTCTCGCTGCACGAGTCGTTCGGGTTCGAGCTCGTCGGCGTGTACCGCCGGATCGGCTGGAAGGCGGGCACCTGGCACGACGTCGGCTGGTGGGCGCTCGACCTCGTCGCGCCCTCCGCCGAGGTCCCGCCGGAACCTGGTCCCCCGGTCCGGCTCCCGGCGCGTTAGGGTTTGTCGCCGTCGCCCCGACGCTCGAGAGAAGGAGAGAGATCGGCATGCATCGGTTTGTCCTGTTCCGGGACCGTCCGCGCCCGGTGCAGATCGTGCTCGGAGGAGTCGTTCCGGCACTCGTCGGCGCGCTCGCCGGCGTGATGGTCGGCGCGTCGGCGGCCGGCTACTGGATCGTGTCGATCGTCGCCGGGGTCGGCGGGTTCCTCGCCGGCTTCGAGCACCGCGACGGCTGGGGCGGTGCCGATCGCGGGATGGTCGGCGGAGCGATCTTCGGCACGTCGCTCGTGCTCGTGCACTGGGCGATCGGCAACGGCGAGAAGGTCTCGCTCGGCAACTCCCGCGTCGTGTTCGTGATCGTGATCGCGATCATCGGCATCCTGCTCGGCGCGCTCGGTGGCCGGATCGCGCGCCATCACCGGGAGAAGGCGGGCGTCTTCATCACCGACGAGTACCTGCCCGGCGGCGAGAAGTACATCGAACAGCACGGAACCGAGAGCGCCGGGTAGCGGCGCGGCGGGTCCGGCCGGCGCCGCACTCAGCGGCGGTCGTCCTCGAGTAGCAGCGCGAGCGTCGGACACGCGTCGGCCGCCTTGCGCGCGAGCCCGATGAGCTCGGGCGGGACCTCGGTCTCATCGAGGATCGGGTAGCCCCAGTCGTCAAGCCGGATCATCTCCGGCAACAGCTCGGCGCACAGCCCGTGCGCCTCGCACATGATCGGGTTGACCCGGAGCCGGGTGCTCATCGCGCGCTCCTCATCTGCGGGACGCCCGGAGCCGGGAGTCCGGCGGGCAGCGCGTCGCAATGCGAGCGACGATGCCAGTCGAGCTCCTCGCCGAACACGCTCAGGGCGCTCTGCACGAAGCGGACCGCCCCGTCGGGGTGATGGCACGCGCCGCGGCCGCGCACCTCGGCGCTCCAGCGCAGCACGCGATCACGTTCACGTTCGTGCGCGACGCCGTTGGCGAGCGCCGTGAACGCATCGGAGATCGCCCGCAGCCCGAACACACAGGGGCCGCACTGGCCGGCCGACTGCTCGGCGAGGTACTCGATCACGCGCGCCGACTCGTGCAGGCCGCACGCGCTCTCGCCGAGCGCGATCAACACGCCGGAGCCGAGCGAGCATCCGACCGAGCGCAGATCCTCCCGGGCGAGCCGAAGCTTGAAGGCCCGCTCGGACTCGACCCACGTCCCGAAATACCCGCCGACGAGCAGCGCCTGGAGCGGCTCCGTCGAGCCCCCGGCCGCCGCGAGCAGGTCGACGAGCGACGTGCCGAAGGCGAGCTCGTAGACGCCAGGCGCGGCGACCGCACCGGAGATCGTCACGAGCGCCGACCCGGGGTCGGACTGCGTCCCGAGCTCCCGGTACCAGTCGTGACCGTACCGCGCGACGAGCGCGATCTGGGCGAGCGTTTCCGGGTTCTGGATGAGCGTCGGCCGGTTGCGGTACCCGCGCTCGTATGGCCGGGGTGGCACCAGCGTGGGCAGCGCGAGGCCGCGGCCCACGTAGTTGACGACCGCGCTCTCCTCGCCCGTGACGTAGCCCTCGGGTCCGGCGACGAGCCGGATCGGGATCGCATCGCTTCGGACCGCGAGCGCGCTCTGCAGCCCCCGGTGCGTGGCGGTCGCCCGCTCGCCGACCTTGACGATGATCTCCCGGGCGCCGACGGCGGCGCCCGCGAGCACGGCGCCGTCGAGCACGAGGTGCGGCAGACGCGCGAGCAGCAGACCGTCCTTACCGCTCGCCGGCTCGGTCTCGCTGCCGTTGACGATCAGGTAGGACCCGCGGCGCCCGGCGCGCTCGGCCACGGCCCGGAGTTTCGTCGCGGTCGGGAAGTCGGCGCCGCCGCGGCCGCGCAGGCCGCTCCGGTCGACCTCGTCGATCAGCTGCGGCCCCGGCGTGCGGGGCAGCGGCCCGTGGACCTGCTGATGGTCGGCGAGCGTCGTCGTGGCGCCGCGGGGGTCGAGGCCGGCGAGCAGGCGCGGGAGTCCCGGTGGGCCGTCGCGCCGCGATCCGCGGGCTGCAAGCGTCGGAGTCGCCATCGTCATCCGCCCGCCGAGCTGGCCGCGAGCCGCCCGGTGACGTTCCCGCTGTTCTGGTCGATGTTGAGCTCAGCGTGGAGGTTGACCTTCGAACCGGAGGAGTCCGCCACGCGCGCCACGAACTGCTGGCCCTGGAGCGAGGTGATCTGACCCTCGAGTACGGACGGGAGCCCGTCGGCGAGCAGATCGACCTGGCTGCCGGTCATCGACAGCCCGCCACCGCCGAGCGGCGTCCCGGCGAGCCGGATCCGCAGCCGGCCGTGCGCGCCACCGCTCAACCGCAGCGACAGATCGACGATCGCGCCCCCGGCCGCCTGTGTCTGCTTCGCGTGCCCACTGATGTGCGCCGAGAACGGCAGCGTGAGCTTCGACGAGGTGGTCGTCCCGCTCCGGGCGTGGCGGGCACCCTTCCGGGCGGACGCACGCGCCGGCACGTGCGCGGCCGCCGGGCTGAACGTCTTGGCGAGCAGGGTGCTCGGAGTGCCGGCCTTCTTCGCCCACCCGCGCTGCAGCGGACCGGCGAGGGTGAACAGCGCCATGCCCACAGGCACGACCGCGGCGAGCGCGAATGCGGGAACCCGCCACTCGGACTCCGACTGCGCGATCCGGACCATGACGGCGATCGTGACCGCGCCGACGCACACCGCCGTCAACGCGAGCATCCACCACACCTTCGTGTCGCTTCCGGTCCCGACGCCGTGGAGCACCGCCACCGGCCAGCTCGCGTAGGCAAGCCAGTGAATCGCCCGCCAGGCGCTGTAGCCGAGGCGTCGCCGCGCGAGGCTCGTGATCACGAGCGCGATCAGCAGGTCAAACGAGAGCGCCCCGAGCCCGACCCACAGCGGCCGGTAGGTCGAGGAGAGCGGGAGCACGGCGTCGACGAGCTTGATCGGCGCGAAGCTGTCGAGCACGCTCGTCACGATGTGCGCCGCGAGCAGCACGAGCACGAGCAGCGAGACATCACGATGGAGGCTGTCGATCGCGAACCGGGGCCACCGCGGCCCACCCGTGAACCGCACGGACCCGAGGATCCCGAGCACGACGCTGATCGTCAGCAGCACGAGCGCAACGGCGCCGGTGGCCCGGGTGAGGTACCAGTACGCGCTCGGTCCGACGACGGCGAGCAGATCGCTCATGCGAACGCCGCCTCGGTCGCGGGGCGGACGGGCAGCTCCTCGCTCTCCGACGGCCAACGTGCGAGGTGCCGGACGCGACCGTCGGTGTCGACCAGCCGGCTCGGCAGGCCCAGCGACTCGAGCCAGGCCGGAGCGCCGTCACCACGGATGATCGTCGCCGTGCTCGCGATGTTCGCGTCCAGGCATGAGGAGGCGGCGATGCTCGCCGTGCGCCAGCGCGGATCGACGGGACGCCCGGTGGTCGGGTCGATCAGGTGATGGGCGTGACCGTCGGCCGTCGCCCACCGCCGAGCGGTCGTGCTCGAGGTCGCGAGCCCGCCGGAATGCATCGCGATCCACTGCCCCGGGACATCCGTGGCCGAGCGATGATCGTCGGTGATGCGCACGCGCCAGCCACCGGTGGGTGGCGGGCCGGCGGCGGCGACGTCGCCACTCAGGCCGACGATCGCGCCGCACCCCGCGGCCTCGGCGGCCGCCGCAGCGGCGCGATCGGCCCCGAGCGCTTTCGCAGTGGCGCCGAGGTCGAGGATGACGCCACGCTCGGCGCGCACGCGCGAGCGAGGCTCGTCGAGTTCGATCGTCCGCCAACCGGGGACGGACGCGAACGTGATCGCGCGGTCGGCGCGGATCTCGTCGAAGTCCCGGTCGTACCCGAGCGCGATCAGCGCCCGCCCGATCGTCGGATCGACGTCGCCGTCGGTCAAACGCGCGGCGCGGAGCGCGGCGGCGATCGCGTCACGGAGCAGCGGGCTGACCTCGCACCACGCGCCGGCCGCCGCGTTGAGCGCGGTCAGCTCCGAGTCCTCACGGAATCGCGAGCACGCGCGATCGAGCGCACCGATCACGTCCTGGGCGGCCGCACGGGCGCGGTCAAGCGCGCGCTCCGATGTGACGCCGACGACGGCCGTGCCGCCGAGCGCTGGAAAGCTGACGGTGAACTGCTCCGAGTTCATGCTGCTCGCCTGGCTGTGACTCAGGATCCGCCGGAGGTGACGGGAGGTCCGGGCGCCGCGGCGACGGGCCCGGAGTTGCCGACGGGAGCGGGTCCGGTGTTGCCGGTGTTGCCCGAGTTGCCGGACACGCCGGTATTGCCGGTGTTGCCTGAGTTGCCCGACGGGGCCGGGCCCGAATTGCCGGCCGGCGCCTGATTGGCATGGTCCGAGGGCGTCGGACCGCTCGGCGGGCCGGTGAGGCCGAGGTCGGAGGGCTTGGCCAGCGGAGGCATCGTGGCGCGAGCGGCGCTTGCCCGTGCCGTCGACGGCCCGGAGCTGACGCTGGCCGAGTCGGCGGTGCCGCTCGCCACGGCCGTCTTGGCCCCGAGCGAATGCCCGGGCGCAATCGCGGAGACGACCGCCGCGATGCCGGCGGACAGAGCGGCGGTGCCACCGATGACGAACCGGCGCGTGCGGGACACCCGCTGAAGCGCCGCGTTGCGCTCAAGCTGGGCGACTGACTGCTTGCGCTGGCGCGGGCCGCTGTTCTGCATGTGTCTCATGATCGTCAATGTTTCGAGAACAGCATCAGATTTGGGTAAGGCGAGCGTGAGAATTCGCCCATCTGGCTCCTTACTGGCCACCCGCGGAGGGCGGCGAATCCGCCGGGAGCACGACGGTAAACGTGGCGCCCTCGACGGTGATCTCCCCGCCGTACCGCGCGACGATCGCCTGGGTGATCGCCAGCCCCAGGCCCGATCCCGACCGCCCGGACGCCTCCGGTGCGCGCCAGAACCGCTCGAACATCCGCTCCCGCGCCGCGCCGTCCGGACCGGGTCCCTGATCACTCACGGACAGGCGGGCCGTACCGTCCTGGAGCGTCAGGGACACGTCGACCGGCTGCCCGCTCGGTCCGTGCACGATCGCGTTCTCGATCAGATTGGCGACCACCCGCCGCAGCGCGTCAGAGTCCCCTTGCAGCCGCACCGGCTCCACCGTCCCCAACCGCACGACCTCGTGTTCGGCCGCCACCGTCTGGACTAGACGGTCTAGTTCTACCGTGGAGTCGTGCTCGTCGCGCTCGGGGCTCGCCGCACCCCCGCCGCCCGCCTGGCGCTCGAGCACGAGCAGATCGTCGACAAGCCGCGCCATCCGCTCCGCATCCCGCTCGAGGTCGGCGAGCACGTCCGCATCCGCCCCGTGCCGACGCGCGTAGTGCACGTTGCCGAGCAGGCTCGTGATCGGCGTGCGCAACTCGTGCGAGGCATCGGCCAGGAACCGCCGCTCATTCGCGCGCGAGCGCTCGAGCGACGCCAGCATCCGGTTGAGCACGCCCGTCAACTGCGCGATCTCGTCCGCGGCCGACGCCGTCGACGTCGCCGCATCCGGCAGCCGGCGCGCCGGATCTGCGGTCCGCTCGATCTCCTCCGCCGCGCCGGCGAGCCGCCGCAGCGGCTGCAGACCGCGCCGCGTCAGCCACGCGGCGACGAGCGCCGCGATCAGCGCGATCGCCGCCCCGCTCACGGCGAGCACGGCCCCGAGGTGCGAGATCGTGTCGTGGATGTCGGTCGTGTCGGACGCGACGAGCACGACGCCCCCCGCCGCCGGCCCGCCCGCCTCCGCGATCGGCGCCACGAACAGCCGGAACTGTCGGCTCCCGATGCGGATGTCCTCGTAGCCGCTGCGCCCATCGACGCGGGCCGCGCGGACGAGCCGATCCTGGGGCAGCAACCGCGCTCCCAGAGTGAGCGACCGAGCGAGGATCGAGCCGTGGGCGTCGAGCACCTCGACCGCGATCTCGCGTCCGGACACCGGCGTCTCCAGCGCCCCCGGATCGGTCAGCAGCGCCGGCGCCGACACCGCGAGCTGGGCCACCTCCTGCGCGCGGGAGCGCAGCGCACTGTCGAGCGAGGAGCGGAGCTGATGGCCGACGAGCACGATCGTGACAGCCGTGAACACGGCCACCGCGGCAAGGATCGAACCGGCGGACGCGGCGACCAAACGCCCCCGAACCGTCCTAGGAAATGCGACAAAACGGCTCAATGCGAGATTCCGGTGGCAGACAGGGGCATTTCACGCTAGAAATTGGGAGACATAATGAGGAAACGGGAGGTTTCCATCACCACAAGGGGGTCCGCATAGATGGAAGCCGTCACAGAGGATGGTGACGTCGCATCGGGAGCAGAACTGGTCCTCGCCGATGACGCCGACGTGGACCGGTGTTCGGGACCGACACGAATCCTGCTGATCGAGGACGATCCGCGCGCCGCGTTCGTGACCGCCGAGATGCTGCGCGCCGCATGGCCGAGCGGGCTCGTGCTCGCCCAGGCCGATCGTCTCACCGACGCCACTCGTGAGCTGCTTGAACGTGGCGCGAGCTCGGTCCTGCTCGACCTCACCCTTCCCGACATCGACGGCACGAGCGCAATCGAGCAGGTGCGCAGCGCCGCGCCGGACGCCCCGATCATCGCGCTCGCCGACCGTCCGGATGACGAACGAGCGGTCGCCGCGATCCGCGCCGGGGCCCAGGACTACCTGGTCAGGAGCGACCTCTCCCCCGCGCTCCTGGGCGCGCTCGCTCCGCTATGCGATCGAGCGCAAGCGCCTCGAGGTCCGCCTCGCCCACATGGCGCTGCACGACCCGCTGACCGGCCTCCCCAACCGGGCGTTGTTCCTCGACCGTCTCGGCGTGGCGCTCGATCGCTCCCGGCGCACGAACACACGGGTCAGCGTTCTGTTCCTCGACGTCGACAAATTCAAGGACATCAATGACTCGCTCGGTCACGAGGCCGGCGACTCGGTGCTCGTGGGACTCGCTGAGCGTCTGCGGGCGATGTTGCGGCCGATGGACACCGTCGCTCGCTTCGGCGGTGACGAGTTCACGTTCCTGTTCGAGGACCTCGCCAACGAGCGCGAGATCGTGCTGATCGCGGAGCGGATCCGTCGCGCCACGGCGCGGCCGATCCCGCTGTCGACCGGCGAGGCGAACGTGACCGTCAGCATGGGCATCGCGACCGTCGCCGATCCCGGGGTCACGCCGGAGTCCGTCCTGCGTGAAGCCGACGCGGCGATGTACCGCGCCAAGGAGCTCGGGCGCTCGCGCTACGAGCTCCACGACGAGACCTCGCGTCAGCGGGCGCTCCACCGCCTCGAGCTCGAGACGGCGCTCGGCCACGCGATCGAGCGTGACGAGCTGCGCATCCTCTACCAGCCGAAGATCGACCTCAGCGGGCCGACCGGGGTCGCGGGCCTCGAGGCACTCGTGCGCTGGGAGCACCCCGAGCGTGGCCTGATCGTGCCCTCGGAGTTCATCCCGCTCGCCGAGGAGACCGGCATCGTTCACGCGATCGGCGAGTTCGTCCTCCAGCACGCGCTCGCGCAGGTCGTTCGCTGGCGGCGCTCCCGGCCGGAGATGACCGTCTCGGTCAACCTCTCCTTCCGCCAGCTTGAGGACGCGAGCCTGGCCACGATGCTGACGAGCGCGATGCTCGCCAGCAACGTCCCGCCGGGAGCGCTCTGCCTCGAGATCACCGAGGACGCCGTGATGCGCAACCTCGACGTCGCGACGCGCTCGCTCGGGGCGCTGAAGAGCGCCGGCGTCGAGATCGCGATCGACGACTACGGCACCGGCGCAACGTCGCTGGCGAGCCTCAAGCGCCTCCCGATCGACACGCTCAAGATTCACGAGAGCTTCGTCACCGGAGTGGGCAGCCGCCCCGAGGAGACCTCGATCGTCGGTGCGGTCGTCGAACTCGGTCACGCGCTCGGGCTCCACGTCATCGCCGAGGGCGTGGAAACCGACGCCCAGCTCGCCCACCTGCGCTCGCTCGGCTGCGACGCCGCCCAGGGATACCTCCTCGGCCGGCCGATGCCCGGCCCCGAGGTCGAGGCGCTGCTCGCCTGAGAACGCGCTCGGGACCTACGCCCGCAGCGAGAAGCCCGCACCTCGGACCGTCCGGATCAGCGGCGGTTCCCCGAGCTTGCGTCGCAGGCGCGTGACGTATCGGTCGACGACGTTCGGCTCCGCGGCGCCGCCCCAGATCTCGTCGATCGCACGGTCGCGGGTGAGCGTGCGGCCGGGATCACGAAGGAGCAGCTCGAGCAGGTCGACCTCGCGTCCGGTCAGCTCAATCGACCGCCCGCCTCGGGACGCGAGCCGGGCCTCGGTGTCGAGCGTGAGGTCGGCGTAGGAGAGCCGCGCCGCGGAATCGGTCCGGCGGCGCGTGAGCGCCCGGATCCGCGCGATCAGCTCCGGCACCGCGAAGGGCTTAACCAGATAGTCGTCCGCGCCCGCCTCGAGTCCGGCGACTCGGTCGGGCACGGCATCGCGCGCGGTCAGCATCAGGATCGGTGTCGGCAGACCCTTGTGGCGCAGCCGGCGGCAGACCGCCAGGCCGTCGAGCACCGGCATCGCGACATCGAGAACGATCACGTCAGGCGCGGCCCGCTCGGCGGCGACGAGCGCGGCGCCGCCGTCGGCGGCCACGGTCACGTCGAAGCCCTCGGCCACGAGCGTGCGCTCGAGCATCCGGCGCAGGGGCGGATCGTCGTCGACGACGAGGACTCGTGGCTCAGATGGGCTGTTAGCCACCTGCGACGTCGCGCCGCAGGAACACGAGGTACGCCGCGGCGAGCGCCGGCACGCCGTATAGGGCGCTGACCCAGGCCGCTCGGACGATCGGCGCCCAGTCGATCGGCTCGCGGAGCAGGCCCTGCCAGGCGTTGAACTGAGTGCTCAGCAGATACGGGTGCAGTCCGCTCAGGCCGGGCAGGATCCCGACGAGCTGGATCAGCAGCGACACCATCAGCGTCCCGACGACCGCGGCGGCGCTGTTGCGCGTCAGCGCCGAGAGCAGCAGCCCGATGCAGACGATCGCGCCGATCGGGATCAGGTAGACGAGCAGGCTCACGTAGACGAGCTCGAGCGCCTTCGGCGCGGACACGGTCGTCCCGGACAGGCTCTCCAGCGGATTGAAGCCCGACTGGATGCTCCCGGCGATCACCGCCACCGTTCCGCTCAGGAAGATCGCGGCAACCGCGTACGTCGCCGCCGCGAGCGCCTTGCCGGTGAAGATCTGCCCCCGCTCGAGCGACCGGGTGAAGATCGTCTTCAGCGTGCCGTTGTGATCCTCGGAGGCGAAGATGTCGCCGGCGACGAGCGCGGTGATGAGCGGGAACATCCAGATCGCGCCGAACAGCAGGATCACGAGCGGAATCGCGAGCCCGCTCCGGGTGATGTAGCTCCCAAACGGGACGTCCTCGGGCCCGCGGTGGCGGAAGTGGGTGGCGACGACGAACAGGATCGGGACGATCGCCGCCGCGCCGAGGCCGAGGTAGGTCCGCTTCTGGTAGCGGAGCTTCGTCAGCTCCCAGCGGTAGACGGTGCGCACGCCCGGAGTGCTCATGCCGCCCTCGCCGGTTCGGGGGACGGCGCGTCCGGGGTCTCGCTGCTCGGAGCCCGGTCACCCTCCGTGAGCGAGAAGAACAGATCCTCAAGGGTCACGGTCTGGGGCGCGAGCTCGTGGATGAGCGCGCCCGCCTCGACGAGCGCCTGGCTGAGCTCGGCGACCGCCGCCTCATCGGCGGTGAACGTGATCCGGTCCCGCTGCCGGCGAACGTCCGCGATCCCACGCTGGGCGCGGCAGATCGCAAGCGCGCGCTCGTCCTCGGTCGTCGCGAGCCGGTACGTCGTGCCGGCGCCGCGCTTGAGGTCGGCGATCTCACCCTCGTAGACGATGCTGCCGGTGCGCACGATCGCGACCCGGTTGCACACCTCCTCGACCTCGGTGAGCAGGTGGCTTGAGAGCATCACCGTCATGCCCTGGTCGGCGAGGCGACGGATGAGCAGTCGCATGTCCCGCATGCCGCCGGGGTCGAGTCCGGTCGCGGGCTCGTCGAGCAGCAGCAGCTTCGGGTTGCGCAGCAGCGCCGCCGCGATCCCGAGCCGCTGGCGCATACCGTGCGAGTAGCCACCGACGCGGTCCTTGGCACGATCCGCGAGATCGACGGTCTCGAGCGCTCGGTCGATCCGCTCCCGGGCGTCACCACCGTCGTAGGCGGCGAGCATCTCGAGATTGCGCCGGCCGTTGAGATAGGGGTAGAACGTCGGGGCCTCGACGAACCCGGCGACACCCTTCAGCGCCTCGACGCTCAGCTGCGGGTCGCGGCCGAACAGTCGCACGGAGCCCGCGGTCGGCCGGATCAGCCCGAGCATCATCCGCAGACTCGTCGTCTTCCCGGCGCCGTTCGGCCCGAGGTACCCATACACGTCGCCGACGTTGACCGTGAGATCGACGCCGGCGACGGCCGTCAGTTCGCCGTAGCGCTTGACGAGACCGCGCACCTCGATCGGAGGTGGCGGCGACAGGGCATCTGGTTTCACAGCGCTCGGGCGGCAGCGTCCGCGGCGGCCGCCGGGACCGACCCGAGGACCGTGTACGTGACGCCGCCCCGGGTGAAGCGGACGACCGTGCCGAGCGCGGTATCGAGCTCCTGTCCGGTGACGCCGTTGATCGACACGGTCGGCAGGCTGAGCCCGCGGTGCTCACGTCCGCCGCTGCTCGCTGCGCCCGAGCCGAGGCCCTTGCCGGCGGACGCCGCGGGCTGCTCGATCACGGCCACGCCTCCGAGGTTCTGCCCGTAGGAGACAAGCGCGGCGGGATGCCCACCCCAGTCAAGCAGCGTCACATCCCGCCGCGGGAGCCCGACGAGCGTCTTCGGCGCGACGAGCGAGAACGGAAGTTTCTGGGCGACGGCCTTCGCCCCGGTGACCTCGTGGTGCCGGCGGTTATGGAGCCGCATCGCCCGGGTGCGCGAGTTCTTGTGCGCCTTGGCGGTGTCGATCCGGACGACCTTCGCACCCGACGGCGGCGCGACCTTGAACACCGACGGGGCGACCGTGCCATAGGAGATGTCGGTCGCCTTCAGCTCGAGCACCGGCGAGCTGTCGTTCTGCGCGTAGACGGCGATCCGCAGCGGGACGCCCTTGATCGCGTCCCACGCGAGCTCGCCCGCGCCGAGCAGGCCACCGTCGTG
This sequence comes from uncultured Solirubrobacterales bacterium, assembly GCA_963813265.1. Classification (GTDB taxonomy): domain Bacteria; phylum Actinomycetota; class Thermoleophilia; order Solirubrobacterales; family Solirubrobacteraceae; genus Palsa-465. The sequence goes on from CAWEYQ010000001.1 coordinate 265,255, forward strand.
CTTCGGCGAGACCCGGATCGTGTACGCCGAGTGCCCGGCGACGTCGCCCGGGATCGCGCCGGTCAGGTTGGCGTGATTGGCGAGCTCCGTCAGGTGCTGCTGGATCTTCGCGATCGACGGAACCCCATGATCGTGGGCCTTCGCGGCCCTGGCGTGGTTCGCGTCCTTCGGGAACGTGCCCTTGTAGACCGTGTGCGCGGCCGGGTCATAGACCCAGAACGACCGGTTGGTGACGACGACCTGAGCGTCGCCGTTGCCGCTGTCGGACTGGAGCTCGAGCCGGAGCCGGTGGTTGCCGGAGAGCCACAGCCGTCCGGTCGCCCCGGTCAGGATCGGATCGGATCCCTGAATGTTGTTCGAGTCGATCAGATGGTTCGTGAAGCTGATCCGCGCCGTGATTCCCGTCGGCGCCGGTGCGGCGAGCGCCGTATGGATCGCGTTCGGCAGGGCCTTCGGCGGCGGCACCGGGCCGGATCCACCGGCGGCGACCGCGATCGCCGCTCCAGCGGCAATCGCCGACCCAAAGCCGAAGATCACGGCCAGAAGGCGGCGGGTGGAGATGGTGCGGAGGAACTTCATGGGGCGTACATGCCTTTCTGATGCTCGGACGGTGAGTCCAAGATAGGCCTGAAGCCTGAAATTACCTTGACAGATGCTGGGTCTCTGCATCGGAGACGCGGTGCGCGCGGTCCCAGAATCCCCCGCTCCGGCGCCCCCGGATTGGACAGGGAGATCCGGACCATCTCGTGGTCCTGGAATCCCTTCGCGGTCAAGAAGGCATCGAGACAGGGATTCTCGGCCGATCGGCCGCCCGAGTCAGATCAGCTCGTCGCCCGGTCCGCGCAACGGGACAAGATCCGTCCGCTCAACCGGGACAAGATCCCAGTGGCGGGAGCTCCGCTGGCGAGCTGGGACGTGTCCCGATCCCGTCGGGACAACGTCACAGGCTGGTCCGCGGGGCCCGGCCAGCGGGATTTTGTCCCGGATCTCCTGGTCGATGACGAGCGTTCGTCGAGCTCGGCGGCGGACTCAACCCTCAGATCAGCTCGTCGCCGGGATCGGCCGGATCGCTTGGGGCCACGTGCGACCCGCCCGGATCGCCCGGCTCGTCACGGGGCGGCCCCTCCGCGATCTCGGCGAGCAGCTCCGCCGTGATCTCCGGCTCGGACAACATCGCCCAGTGGCCGGTGGCGATCTCGTGGAACTCCCAGTCGGCGGCGGCGAACATGAGGGCCCGGCGATCGCCCTCCTCGAGCATGTGCTGGAGCAGCGCGACGTCGATCCCGCCGGCCGTACAGAACACGACCACCCGCCGCACGCCGGGCGGCTGCTCGTGGGTCAGATGCAGCGGAGAGGTGAACGTCCGGTAGGGCTGTGGGGTCCCGCGGCGCTCGAGGATCGTGAGTTGCTCGTCGCTCAACCCGGCGGCGCTCCCGAACGCGTCGCTGCGCAGGGTCGCGACGTCCGGCACCGGCCAGCGCCATCCGTCGCCCCGTTCGGCGACCTCGGCTTCCTGGGCGGCGCGCATCTCGGGCGGCTGCACGTCGGCGAGCGACATCCCGTCCGGCAGCGGTGAGCAATCGAGGTACACGACCGCGTTGAGTCGTTCGTAGCAGCGGTCGGCGACGCCGGTGACGACGATCCCGGAATACGAGTGGCCGACGAGCACGACCTCCGAGAGATCCTCGTACTCGAGCAGGTTGACGACGTCGCTGATGTGGGTCTCAAGGTCGACCTCGGCCCCTGCGAGGTGGACCCGCTCGCCGAGTCCCGTGAGCGTCATCGGGTAGACGTCGTGCCCGTGCTCCCGCAGCCGGGCCGCCACCGACCGCCACGCCCAGCCGCCGAGGCATGCCCCGGGTACGAGTACGAACGGCCGCCGCCGCAGGAGTGATTCGTCCATCACTACAAATTGTCATACAGCCCGAGCAGGCGCGTCCGCGCCCGGCGCCAGCGCCGGTCCACATCGGCGCCGTCGCCCGTGAACCGCAGCAGCGCGAGACCGCGCATCGTCGCGAGCGTCATCTCGAGCACCTCGTCGGCGCGCGGCCGGCCCATCAGTTCGGGGAATAGCTCGGCGGCGCCGCTGACGATCATCCGGTTAATGTCACGCGCGACGCCCTCCATCGCGATCCGGACCTCCGGATCGGTCCGCGCGACGACCCACAGTTCGATCGTCGCGGCGAACAGCGCGCCGGTGTGGTGCTCCCAGACGTGGTCGAGCAGCTCCTCGAGGCGCCGGCGCTCACTGCGACCGCGCAGTGCGTCCTGCTCCCGGAGCTCGGCGTTCAGCTTCAACGCGACGTGCCGCACCGCCTCCGCGACGAACTGGGCCCGCGTCGGGAAGTAGTGCATCAGCGTGCCCTGCGAGACGCCCGCCCGCTCCGCGACGTTGCGCGTCGTGAGGTTCGCGTAGCCCTCCTCGACGAGACAGGCGAGCGCGGCGTCGAGCAGCGCCGACCGACTGGCCGCGCGGCGCTCGGCCTGGGTCCGGCGAGGACCCGGGACCTTGGGAGCCTTGGTGTTCACCCGGCCGCCAACTCGCGCAGCTCGCGCTTGAGGATCTTGCCGGTCGGGTTGCGCGGAAGCTCGTCGAGGAATCGGACGTCGCGCGGGACCTTGTAGCGCGCGAGGTTGTCCTTGACGAACTCGCGGACGTCCTCGGGCGTGACCGACTCGCCGGGGCGCAGCACGACGAACGCCGCGAGCCGTTTGCCGAACTCAGGATCGTCGACGCCGATGACCGCGGCCTCCTCGATCGCCGGGTGGGTGATCAGGAGCTCCTCGACCTCCCCCGGGAACAGGTTCTCACCGCCCGAGACGATCATGTCGTCGTCGCGACCGTCGATCCACAGCCGCCCAGCAGCATCGAAGTGGCCGACGTCGCCGGTGCTCATCAGGCCGTCGATCACCTCCTTGTTGCCGCCGCCGGTGTAGCCGTCGAACTGAAAACCGTTGCCAACGAAGATCCGGCCGGTGAGACCAACCCCCTCGACCTGCCGGCCGTCGAAGTCGTACAACCGCACGACCGCGCCGAACGGGACCCGTCCGGCACAGCCCGGCGCCTCGCGCAGATCCTCGGGCGTGGCGAACGTCGCGTAGGCCACCTCGGTAGAGCCGTAGAAGTTGTAGAGCTTGTCGCCGATCGTCCGCCGGGCTCGGCGGACGAGCTCGGCCTCGAGCTGCGCACCGGAGCAGAACACGATCCGGAGCGAGCTCGTGTCGTAGCGGCCGGGCTCGGCCTCGAGCAGCGACACGATCCGCTGGAGCATCACCGGCACGACGACGAGGGCCGTCGCGCGCTCACGAACGATCGCCTCGAGCACGCGCTCGGGCTTGAACCGGCGCTCGACGATCGTCGTGCATCCGAGCGTCACCGATAGCACCATCTGCGTGAAGCCGAGTCCGTGGAACATCGGCGCCGCGTCGTAGGTCGACTCCCGCGCGCGGTACGGCACCTTCGAGAGCAGCGCACCGAGCGGCGCGAGCGAGCGTCCCTGGTGGCGCGGCGCCCCCTTCGGAGTACCCGTCGTCCCGCTCGTCAGCAGGACGACCGAGGCGGGCTGCTCCGGGGGCGGCGGATGCTCACCGTGGTGCGCGCGAATGAGGTCCTCGAGCGAATCGCCGCTCGTCGTCGGCTCGTCGGTCCAGGCGAGGATCCGCTCGGCCTCGATCGGCGCCGCGAGCTCGGTGTATTCCTCGTCGTGGACGAGCACGGAGATCCCCTCGCGGGCACACACGTCGCGCAGCTGCGGGCCCGCGAAGTCGGTGTTGAGATAGAGCACCCGATTACCGGCCTTCGCCGCCCCGAACGTGATGTCGAGGAACCCGCGGTGGTTGCGGCACAGGATCCCGACGCCGGTGCCCTCTCGCACCCCCCGGGCGCGGAGCGCAACGGCGAGTGCGTCCGAGCGGGCGTCGAGCTCGGCGAACGTGAGGCTGCCGAGCTCGTCGATCAGTCCGACCTGGTCGCCGTGGCGGATCGCCGCGACGGCGATCGCCCCGCCGAGTTGACCGAGTCGATCGAGCGCGCGAAACACGGCGAGGGTCCGGCTGGGCGGGTCGGCGCCGATCATGCCGGCGCGCCACGCGTGGGACAGCGCCCGCCCCTCGACGACGCCCCGGCGCCCGAGCAGCAGGGACTTCTGGAGTACCGGTGGAAGGGTGGCCATGGCGCGGCACTCTAGCGCGGTTACTTATCAATCGAATGATTGGTTTCTGGTAGCGTGTCCGCCCGCGACGAGTGTGTCGCAGACGTTCGACGAGGATCAGACGTTCCGGTACGCCGAGGCGTCGGGCGACCCGATGCCGATCCATCTCGACGACGCGCTCGCCAAGCAGATGGGTCTGCCCGGGATCATCATCCACGGCCTGTGCACGATGGCCTTCACGTCGGTCGCCGCGATCCAGCACGGCTGCCCGGATAACCCGACGCGGCTGCGGCGCCTCGCGGTGCGCTTTGCGACGCCGATCACGCCCGGTCAGACGATCACCACGAGCCTGTGGGACGCCGGCAGCGGCGCGCTCGTCTACGAGACGGTCGCCGACGGCGGCGATGTCGTGATCAAGGACGGGCTCGCCGAAATCGCCGACTGACCGCCGTGCTGCCTGCGCCCGGCGCGGCGTTCAGTAGTCCATACGAACGAGAGCTGAGGGTTTCCCCGATCGACCTGTGCGGTCGTCGGCCGATGACCTGAAAAACAGCAGCTGACAGCGGCGTCAGAGCTCCCTTACGGAAGGACCTGGTCATGAGCGTCGTGCTTCATGGTGTTCGAAAGCTGAAGATTGGCAAGCGCCTGCTCGCCGCGTTCGGGCTGATCGTCGCGCTCATCGTGGTGATCACGATCGTCGGGGTGATCGGTGGGAACGCGCAGAGCAACGCCGCTTCGCAGCTCATGCAGAGCCAGCGGTTCACCCATGAGGCGATGCAGGTGAAGTTCCGTGGCGCCGATTTCAACGGCTGGCAGACCGCGTACGCATTTGACGTGATCCGTGGACTGCCGAACGCCACGAGCGACAGCTCGCCGAGTCGGGCCTCGTTCCTGGCATCTGCGGCGTCGTTCCGCAAGGAACTGGCGACGCTTGACAAGGAGCGCCAGACCCCGGCGGAGAACACCGCTACCGCCGCGGTCAAGCGCGCATTCGACCAGTTCATGGCGACCGACACCCAGGTGATATCGCTCTACCGCCAGGGAACGCCGGCGGCGCTCAAGGCCGCCAACGCGCTGGTGCTCGGTCGCGAGATCACGCTGTTCAACCAGGTTTCGACGGACAGCGACAAGCTCGTCGCGCTGGCGCAAGCCCGAGGCGTGAGCAGGCGTCGGCGTAGCCGCGAGCAGTGCCGCAAGCGCGTCCCGCACAGCAATGATCCTCGTCGGACTGCTCACCGCGCTGCTGGCGGTCGGGCTCGCGCTGGTGATCGCGCGCTCGATCGGACGCCCGCTCGTCGGAGCTCGTCCACGTCGGCAAGCGGGTCGCCGAGGGCGACGTCGATCAGACGGTCGACACGACCGGCAGTGACGAGGTCAGCGATCTCGCCCGCGTGTTCGACGGCATGCTCGGCTACCTCAAGGACATGGCCGCGGTCGCCGATCAGATCGCCGACGGCGATCTCAGCGGTGACGTACAAGCCCGCTCCGAGCGCGACGCGCTCGGGAACTCGTTCGCAACGATGAGCGCGAACCTGCGCGAGCTGATCGGGGAGGTGACAACCGCCGCCGGCAGCGTCGGATCGGCATCGGCCCAGATGTCCTCCACGTCCGAGGAGGCCGGCCGCGCCACCGGCGAGATCGCGCATGCGATCGGAGACGTTGCCCACGGCGCCGAGCGCCAGGTGAACGTGATCGCCACCGCCCGCACCGCCGCCGGCGAGGTCGCGGCCGCCGTCAACGAGAGCGCCGCGCAGGCCGAGCAGACCGCACAGGTCGCGAACACGGCTCGGGAGACCGCCCAGGGTGGCGTCGCCGCGGCCGAGCAGGCCAATGAGGCGATGCGCTCGGTGCGCGACTCGAGCGACGCCGTGAGCGCCGCGATTCGCGAGCTCGCCTCGAAGTCGGATCAGATCGGCGCGATCGTGGAGACGATCACCGGAATCGCCGAGCAGACGAACCTGCTCGCGCTCAACGCCGCGATCGAGGCCGCCCGCGCCGGCGAGCAGGGTCGCGGCTTCGCGGTCGTCGCCGAGGAGGTCCGCAAGCTCGCCGAGGAGTCCCAGCAGGCGGCGTCGGAGATCTCGGAGCTGATCGGTTCGATGCAGAGCGAGACGACGAATGCGGTGGCCGTGGTTGAGGACGGCGCGCGCCGGACCGCCGACGGAACGGCCGTCGTCGAGCAGACGCGCGAGGCGTTCCTGACGATCGGGCAGGCGGTCGAGGACATGGTGGCGCGAGTCGAGCAGATCGCCGCCACCTCCGAGGAGATCGCGGCCTCCGCCCACGAGCATGCAGGAGAGCATCGCCGAGGCCGTCGACGTCGCCGAGCAGTCCTCCGCCTCGACGGAGGAGGTCTCCGCGGCCACCGAGCAGACGAGCGCCTCGACCGAGCAGATCGCCGCCTCGGCGCAGGAGCTCGCGGGCAACGCGAACCAGCTCCATCAGCTCGTGCAGCGCTTCAGAGTCGGCTAGCCAGCCAACGCGATGTGCAACGATCCTGGGTAGTGAGCGCCACTGCCACCTCCCAGGCTGCCGTCGCCGGCGACGACGCTCCCCGGAGCCTCGGCCCCCGTCCCCTGCCCCCCGGCCCGCGGCTGCCGCGGCTTGTCCAGACCGCCGGCTTCATGTTCGGCGGCGCGCGCTTCCTCGAGTGGGCGCGCCGGCGCTACGGCGGAGCGGTGTACATGCAGACGCTGTTCGACGACGGGTTCGTGATGGTGTTCGACCCCGGGCTCGTCCGCGAGGTGTTCCAGGGTCCGCACGAGCAGCTCAACGCGGGCGAGGCGAACGCGCTGCTCGGTCCGATCCTCGGGGAGCGCTCGGTGCTGCTGCTCGACGGCGCCGAGCACCTGCGCCACCGCCGGCTGATGCTGCCCCCGTTCCACGGCCGGCGCATGCAGGCCTACGCGGAGACGATGCGCGATGCCGCCGACGCCGAGATCGACAGCTGGCCCGTCGGGCGCGAGTTCGAGCTGCTGCCGAGCCTTCAGTCGTTGACGCTGCGCGTGATCATGCGCGCCGTGTTCGGCTTTGAGCCGGGCCCGGCGGAGGACGAGCTCCAGCGCCGGCTGCGGGAGATGATCGCCCCGGTCGCGCGGCCGCGGGGACTGGTGCTCATGTTCACGCTCGGGCGCCTCGGCCGACGGACCGACGCCGTGCAGCGGTTTGAGGCCGCCAAGCGCGCGGTCGACGAGATTCTCTACGCCGGAGATCGCGCGGCGCCGCCAGGCCGACGATCTCGCCGATCGCGACGACGTCTTCTCGGCGCTGCTGCTCGCCGAGGACGAGCACGGCGAGCGGCTCACCGACCGGGAGGTCCGCGACGAGCTCGTGACGCTGCTCATCGCCGGCCACGAGACGACCGCGACGGGTCTCGGCTGGACGTTCGACCTGTTGCTCCACACGCCCACGGTGCTCGACCGCTGCGATCCGGCCGACACGGCATACCTCGACGCCGTCGTGAAGGAGTCGCTGCGGCTACGGCCGGTCATCCCCGGCGTCGGCCGCGTCGTCCGCGGCGAGCCGTTCCGGGTCGGCGAGTACGAGGTGCCCGCCGGGATGGAGATCAACCCCTCGATCCGGATCATCCACCGCCGCGGCGATCTCTACCCGCAACCGGCGGCGTTCCGGCCCGAGCGGTTCCTCGGCGAGGACGCACCCGACACGTACACGTGGGTGCCGTTCGGCGGCGGCACGCGCCGCTGCCTCGGCGCGAGCTTTGCGCTGATGGAAATGCGCATCGTGCTCCAGCGCGTGCTTGAACGCACGCGCCTCCGAGCCGCCTCGACGAAGCCCGAAGAGGTCCAGTTCCGCGGGATCACGCTCGCGCCGAAGGGCGCGGTGCGCGTCGTCCAGGATCGCGCCCCCGCAGGGGTGTAGCCAACTCCACCCCTTGGGGTCCTGGGCAGGACCCCACATGAGCGGCAACCTCCGGTGCACCAAGCCACCGGATTAATCAGGAGAAACCAGATGCGTCAGCTTCGCACCCTCACCGCGCTCGCGGCCACCGCCGCACTGGCGCTGGCCGCCGCCCCGGCAGCATTCGCCAAGACCTCCGCGGTCGGCAACTCGAACGGCAGCCCCACGATGAACGTGTGCCTCGCCCAGATCAAGTGCACGTACTTCAACACCCACAACGGCAAGCCCACCGACGTCGTCAAGCGCTCCGGCACGGTCACCAACTGGTCCGTGAACGCCGGCAGCACCGGTGGTCAGGTCCGGCTGCGGATTCTGCGGCCGATCAGCGGCGGCAAGTTCACGGTCGTCCGCTCGAGCGCCGTCCACACGGTCAATTCGATCGGGCTGAACACCTTCTCTGCGAGCGTCAAGGTCCGCGCCGGCGACGTGCTCGCGCTCGGCAATGACACCAGCGGGATCTACATGGAGCACGCCGATCCCGGCAACTCCGTGCGCTACTTCATGCCCTCGCCGAGCAACGGCCAGAGCGGCAAGCCGAACCAGGTGACGCCCGAGCTGCACCTGCTCCTGAGCGCCCACGTCAAGTCCTGACGCTCTCCGTCCAGAGCGTCATGCCCGAGCCCCGCACGCCCGGCCGCGTGCGGGGCTCACGGGCGTTAACACCGACTACAGTTCGCGCCGTGCTGCTCTACGACTCGCAGGTTTCAGGCAACTGTTACAAGGTCCGGCTCCTGTTCGCCCACCTGGGGATCGCATACGAGCGTCAGGAGCTGAGCGTCATCGACCGCTCAAACCGCGCCGAGGTGATCGGCGATCTCAACCCCGGCCTGCGCGTCCCGACGCTCGTCCTTGACGACGGCCGGGCCCTTGCGGAGTCCGACGCGATCCTGTGGTACTTCGCCGACGATACGCCCTACCTGCCGGACGACACGTTCGAGCGTGCCCAGGTGCTCCAGTGGTGCTTCTTTGAGCAGTACAGCCATGAGCCGAACATCGCGGTCGCCCGCTTCTGGCGGATTGCCGGAATCGAGCCGTCGGCCGCCGACCTTGAGGCCAAGCAGCGAGGCGGTGACGCGGCGCTCGCCGCGATGGAGCGCCACCTCACCAGCCACGAGTTCCTCGTCGGCGAGAGGTACTCGATCGCCGACATCGCGCTGTATGCGTACACGCACGTCGCGCCGGAGGGCGGGTTCGAGCTCGAGCCGTACCCGGCGATCCGCGAGTGGCTCGTCCGGGTGATGACCCAGCCGGACCACATCGGGATCACCGCGTAGCTAGTCACCGGACCGCGGCGCCGAGGCACCCGACGCCTGAGCCTCCGCGTTCGCCGCGAACGCATCCCGCACGTACGCCGCGAGCCCGGGCGCGACGTTGTCGTAGTTGCGCGCAAACCGCGGGTCCTCGGCTGACATCTTGCCGAGGCCGCGGTGCATCGCCGGCGGGCATTCGTAGAACCACCTGGTGATGTGCTGGCGGTGGCGCTCGGCGGCGGCCATCGCCCGCTCGCTGTCGGCCGGCGCCCCGGCCGCCTTCGCCCCGGCGAGCTCGGCGACGATCTCGTCCCATTCCGCGCGGATCGCCCGCCAGTCCGCGTCGCCGTAGGACGCCGCTCGGCGCGTCGACTCGCGGTAGGCGTCGGTGTCTCCCCACCGCTCGCGCACCTCGTCCTCGTACTCGGCGGGGTCGAACCCGTCGAACATCGCGTTCTCCTGCATCGTCGTTCCCTTCTCTTCGGCCTCGATCGCGCTGTCGAGCGCGGAGCGCAGTGCCCCGAGCCGCTCGGACTCGCGCTCCGCCAGCTCGCGCTGACGGCGCAGCGCGCCGATCCGGTCGTACGCCGGGTCATCGAGCAGTGCCTGAACCTCCCCCAGCGAGAACCCGAGCGTGCGCCACGCGAGGATCTCCTGGAGCCGCGTCAGGTCCGAGTAGGCGTACAGGCGATAGCCGGCATCCGAGCGTCCGCTCGGCACCAACAGCCCGATCTCGTCGTAGTGGTGCAGTGTGCGCACGGTCACGCCAGTCATCTCGGAAACCTCGCCAACCGTTCTCATGCGACGCACCGTAGGGCCTCACGCGACGTGAGAGTCAAGGGGCGGCCGCTACCGTTCGACGCGATGGACGTCGATGACGCGATTCGCAGTCGCCGCACGCACAAGGCGTTTGCGCCCGAGCCGGTCCCGCGCGAGCTGCTCGACGAGCTGCTCGAGCTCGCACGCTGGGCACCGAACCACCACCTCACGAATCCGTGGCGCTTCCGCGTCCTCGGACCGGAGTCGCTGGCCGCACTCAAGGACGCCGCCGGGCCCGAGGCAGCGAGCAAGCTCGACCGCGCGCCGACGCTGGTCGCCGCGACCCAGGTTCGCTCCGATGACCCGGTTCAGGACGAGGAGGACCTGTGCGCAGCCGCGTGTGCGACCTACGCCGTGCTCCTCGCCGCGCACGACCGAGGCCTCGCGGGGTATTGGCGCACGCCCGGCGTGCTGCGCACGGCGGAGGGTCGCGCCGCGCTCGGAATCGCCGACGACGAGCGGTTCGTTGCGCTCATCCATCTCGGACGGCCGCGTCAGGACAAGGAACCCCCTGAGCGGGCTCCGGCCGACTCGGTCATCACCTACTTGACGTGACGGTGCCGTGGGCGCCGAGCCACAGTTCACGCTGCGCACGGGACACACGGCCGCGCTCGAGCCGCGTGTCCTCGACGCTGTGCGCGCGCTCGCCGACGATGTGTTCGGGTCGGAGTTCGACGAGCACGACTGGGAACACGCGCTCGGCGGCGTCCACGCGCTCGTGTGGGCGGGCGACGAGCTGATCGCCCACGGTTCGGTCGTCCAGCGCCGGCTCCTGCACGGCGGCCGGGCCCTGCGGACGGGGTACGTCGAGGCGGTCGCGGTCCGCGAGACGCACCGGGGCCAGGGGTGTGGCGCGGCGGTCATGGACGTGCTCGAGACCGTGACCCGTGGCGCCTACGATCTCGGCGCCCTCAGCGCAACCGACGTGGCAGCCGACTTCTACGCCGCGCGGGGGTGGCAGTTATGGACGGGACCGCTCTCCGCGCTGACGCCGAGTGGCGTCACGCCGACGCCAGATCAGGACGAGGGCATCTTCGTCCTCGAGACCGATGTCCGGCTCGAGCTCGCCGGCGAGCTGACCTGCGACTGGCGGGACGGCGACGTGTGGTGAGCCCGCCACAGCGGGCCCACCACAGCGTGCGCGATCAGCGGTGGCGATGCCGCCGGCGGTCGTGGCGTCCGTGCCCGACCGGCTGACCGGTCACCGGGTTGAGGAACAGCTTGCTGTTCTGCTCGCCGAACCAGGCGTGACGGAAGCGGAACAGGCCGGCGAGGTCGAACGGCACCCGCTCTGAGCGGTCGGCGCTCGTCAAGAGCGCGTCGGCCGAGCCATCGATCGACGGCAGGCGCCAGTTGTACTCGATCAGGTTGAGGACCGAGCTCTGGCTCGAGATGTTGTGATCGACGTAGTTGTGCCGTGCATACGGCGAGATGACGATCAGCGGCAACCGCGGGCCGAACCCGCAGCGGCCCTGTTCGCCGGCGAGCGGCGTACTCGTCTGCGGCTTCGGGCCGCACTGGCCCGAGGTGCCGGTGCTGGACACCGTCAACGACGTGTTCGTCAGGTTGTCCGCCGGCGACAGCGACGGGTTCTGGACGCCCGGATACTGGTGGTCGTACCAGCCGTCGGAATCGTCGTAGGAGATGATCACCGCCGTGCTCTTCCAGTCCGGCGTCCGCTCGAGCGCGTTGATCTCCTGCGCGACGAACTGCTGCTCATCCGCCGGATCCGAGTACGCCGCATGGCCATCCTGGTAGCCCGGCGCCTTGAGGAAGCTGACCGCCGGTAGCGCCGAGGCGGGCAGCTCGTGATTCTGAATCGCGGACACGAGCTGATCGAAGTCGCTCGTGTCGTACTGGTGGTTCGGCGTGTCGAACTGCGGCGCGCCGTTCTTGTAACTCTGCGTGTCGCGGCCGATCGTCTGCAGACCGGCGACCGTGTCGCGGCCGGCTCCATCGGTCGCGAGCGTCAGGTGGTGCGGGTTCGCGGTCGAGGCGTAATAGTCGAACGGCTCGTGGTGCGGGATGTAGTCGTCCTTGTAGCCCCACTGGCCCGTGCCGCCGAGAGCGACGCCGACCGGGTGCACCGCGTCGCAGATCCCCTGGTTCGAGGAGTGCGCAACCTGGTTCTGGAAGCCGGCGTTCTTGAACTGATCCGGCGTGAACGTACTCGTCGGCTGACCGGACGCGCCGGTCGCCGCGAGCGCGTCGCTGTAGCTGATGCTCGGACGCTCGCCGCCCTGGAACCAGCCCCAGGAGAGGCCACGGCCGTTGAGGACGTCTCCGATGTTCTGCCCACTGAGCGCAACGGCGTCGCGGGTCGAGCAGTCGTCGTAGTACGGCTGGGCGTCGCTCGTGAGCGAGTAGCCGCCCTTGCCGTCAGCGGTGAGGTCGGCGTTCGGCTTCGTCGAGGTGGCGATCGACGGGTTGTTCGCCGTATGCGCCATGTCGACGTTGCCGGTCGTGCCCGCCGCGAGGTTGATCGCACCTGGCGAGGATGGCCCGTACGTCGTCCCGTAGCTGTTGTCGCTCATCGAGAAGTGCTGCGCGTAGTTCCACAGCCCGGTGACGGTGTTGCCGTCGTAGTAGTCCATGACCTGCTTCGGATCGCAGGCCGTCCCGAACGGGCTGGTCCCGCTGCCGGTGCCGAGGCTCTCGACGAACTTGTCCATCTTGCCGCCGTTGAACGCCTGCTGCTCGTCGGAGTAGTTGTGGTCCTGATCGCACGTGAGCTGACCGCCGGCGCCGCCGGCGAGACCGGTCGGACTCGAGTCAAGCCGCTTCGGCGCGGCGATGTTGGGGTTGTTCGTGAGCAGGTTCGTGCTGTGGCGCAGGCTCGACGGGAGCGAGTGGCTCGTCGCCGGGGGCAGGCCGTCGACCGCCGGCGTGTCCCACGCGGCGCGGAACGTCTGGCCATCGGTGTTCGCCGCCTTCGGATACGTGCCGAAGTAGTGGTCGAACGAGATGTTCTCCTGGAAGATGACGACCACATGGCGGATCGGTGTCCGGGTCGGCATCCACTCCTCCGTGTGACGGCCGAGCCGCTGACGGTGGTGGTTGCCGAGCCCGCCGGCCGTCGCCGATCCGGCGACGATCACGCTCCCACCGGCGACCGCGAGCGCGGCCGCCACGAGGGGAACGATGCGCTTTCGCGACATCGAGGTCTCCTGTTCGCTTGAGTTGTTGGACGGCACGCGCGGCCTGATTCACACAGCCGCGCGCGGGGCGGCTCGTACTCTTCCCGCGCGCGCCCGCGGCCGGGTTGCGTCCATGTGACCGAGCTGTTGTCTGGTCGTGAACGACGGCGCGCGGCTACCATGACCCGCCTGACTGCCGACGCGCCGCCCACGTCCACTGCCTCGCCGCGTCTCGACACGCTGCGCGAGGTGATCGAGACACTCGCCCCGATCGAGCGGCGAGCTGGCTCACCGGGTGAGGAGCAGGCCGCGCGGTGGATCGCCGGGCGCCTGGCCCAGACCGGCTGCCCGGTCGAGGTCGACGAGGAACGCTTCTACGACGGATACGCGCGGGTGATCGGCACGCTCTCGGCGGCCAGCGCGCTCTCAGGAGTCGCCGCGCTCCGCCGACGCACGCGCAAGCTCGGGGCCGCCGCCGCCGCGCTGGTGACCGCCGCCATCGCCGACGACGTCTCCAACGGGCCGCGCGTCTTCCGCCGCGCGACGGCGCCGCTGCACCCGACATGGAACGTGATCGCGCGCGCGGGTGACCCCGAGGCCGAGCGGACGCTCGTCGTCCTCGCCCATCACGACGCCGCCCCCACCGGCGCGATCTTCGACGACCAGGCGCAGGCATGGTTCGGCGAGCGGTTCCCGGGGGTGATCGAGCGGATCGACACGTCGCTGCCGCTGTGGTGGGCGCTGATGAGCATGCCGGCGCTGATCGCAGCGGGCGCGCTCCGTGACCGTCCCGGCATGGCACGCGTCGGACTGCTCGGATCGCTGGTCGGCACGGCCGTGTTCGCCGACGTCGCGCGGAGCCCGGTGTGTCCAGGGGCGAACGACAACCTGAGCGCGGTCGCGGTGCTCGTCGCGCTCGCCGAGCAGCTCCGCGAGCATCCGGTGCCCGGCCTCCGCGTCCTGCTCGTCTCCTGCGGCGCTGAGGAGGTGCTCCAGGGCGGCATCCACGGCTTCGCCGAGCGCCATTTCCCGCAGCTGGACCGCGATCGCACGTGGTTTCTCAACCTCGACACGGTCGGCTCGCCGCGGCTCATCCTGCTCGAGGGTGAGGGTCCGGTCGTGATGGAGGACTACCACGACCGCAGCTACCGCGACCTCGTCGGCCGCGCCGCCGAGCGCGCCGGAGTGCCGCTCCGGCGCGGGATGCGCTCACGCAACTCGACCGACGCGCGTGATCCCAAGCCGGGCCGGATATCCGACGACGACGATCACGTCGATGGACCGCTACAAGGCGCTCTCCAATTACCACAAGATGTCCGACACGCCGGAGAACGTCGACTACCGCACGGTCGCCCAGGCGCTCGCGCTCTCAGAGGCCGTCGTGCACGAGCTCGCGCACGACCCGTGGGCGAATCACCCGTAGTCGTCGTCGCCTCCGTCTCGGAAGTCCGACATGCCGCACGCGGGGCCGGCGAAACGTCCCGGCGCACGCACGCACCGAACCTCCCCCGAGGCGTCAGCGGTTCCAGCTCGGGAACCCGGCGCGCCGGACGAGCACCGTCGGCCGGCCGCCGGTGAACGGCACCGTCTCGACCGTTCCTGCCGACGGCGGGTTGAGGAACCCGTTGTAGTCGACGAGCACGGTCGACCCGTCCTGCGAGAGGCCGCCCGCGGTGACGCTCACGCCCTTGACCGTGAGCTGCCGCGCCCTGCCGCTCGTCACCTGAACCGTCCACGCCTCGTTCGTGTCCTGCCCCACGTACTCGGCCAGGAGCCGCGTGCCGTCAGACGAGAACTGCATCGGGACGAGGCCGTCGAGCAGCGACGGGACCTTCGTGCGGGTGAGCTGGCGGCGACCGCTGCCGTCGGGGTTCATCAGCCACACCTGGTAGGCGGGCGCGTCGCCCCGGCGGAGGCGCTCACGGTCGAACGCGATCTTCGTCGGACCCCACACGGGGTTGAGGCTGTGGCCGTCGGAGGTGATCCGCGCCCGCGCCGAGCCGTCCGGGTTGGCGGCGATCACGTTGACGTGCCCGCTCAGACAGAACGTCCCGGCCGGGCCCTGACCGAACACGAGCCGGTCCGGTAGTGCCGGCGAGAAGCTCGCGCCGCAGATCGATCCACGCGCGATCACCTTCGAGCGGAACGTCGCGGTGTCGATGACCGCCAGGCCGGACTCACGATCGTGCTTCCCCGGGTTATCGCCGAACAACTCGATCGCGACGTACCGTGAATCCGGCGACCACGCGACCGCCTGGGTGCCGACCCGGTTGGTGTTGAAGAACCGGTGAACCGAGCGTCCGGGACCATAGACGGCGAGCGCCGCGCCCTTGGTGTTGAGGCCGGCCGCGACGATCTCGCCGGACGGCGAGACGAGCGGCACATCCCCCGGGCCGAGATGCCTGGCGTGTTTGCCGGAGAGGTCGGACACCCACACCTGGTCCACGCTGCGCCCGGTCTTCACGAACGTCAACCGGCCGCTGCAGCCGCTGCACGGTCCGACCGCCGAATCCGCGGACGAGCTCACCGCGCCGCAGAGCAGCAGGATCACGGCCGCAAGGCCGACAACGACGGGCGCGCCCCTCCTCCGATTCATGTTCGAGGAACGGTAGTCGAGCAGACGGATATCCGCGCGCCGGCGCAGTAGGCTCGCGTCCATGCCACTCGTCACCGAGATCGACCTCCCGAGCTTCGACCACACCGATGCCGAACTCCGCGGCGAGATTTACCGCGACGCGATGGCGTCGCTGCACGGCCACGACGGCTGGCTCGCCACGAACCCGTTCGGGTTCACCGTCCTTGACCGCGAGTCCGGGGAGTTCTTCCTGCGCACGAAGGCGGCCGTGTTTCCGGGGCTGACGATCGGCGAGCTGTTCGGGATCAGCGAGGGACCGCTGCACGAGGAGATCGTCCACAACATCATCAACATCAATGGCGAGGACCATCGTCGGCTGCGCAACCTCGTCAACCCGGCGCTGTCGCCGCGCCGGGTCGACCGCTACCGCCCGGCGATGCGGGAGTTCCTCGAGCAGGTGCTGGGCGAGCTGCCCGCCGACGGCCGGCTCGAGTTCATCGACGCGTTCGCCAAGCCCTACCCGTCGCTCGTGATCGCCCACGTGATGGGCGCGCCGCTCACCGACGCGCCGCGCCTGCACCACTGGTCAAACTGGATCCAGCGCCAGTTCGACGCGGCCAGTTTGATGACCGAGCGCGAGCTGATCGAGGAGGCGGTCGCCGAGTTCTACGAGTACGAGGACGGACTGATCGCGGCCCGCCGCGACAACCCCGGCGAGGATCTCATCACCGACCTCATCACCGCCGAGGAGGCGGGCGAGCGGCTCGGCCACGATGAGCTCCGCAACCTCATCCTCAACATCCTCGTCGGCGGCGTCGACACCAGCCAGAGCCAGCTCGCCCACGCCGTCCGGCTGCTCGCGCTCCATCCGGACCAGTGGCAGCGCCTCCGTGATGATCCCTCGGGTCTGGCGCTCGCGGCGGTCGACGAGGCGCTGCGCTACGAACCGATCACGCCGTTCACCGCGCGGATCATGGTCGAGGAGATCGAGCATCGCGGGGTCACGTTCCCGGCCGGCACGGTCGTGCTCATCTCCGCCTGGCACGCCAACCGGGACGGGATCGAGCCGGATGCGTTCGACATCACCGCCGAGCGTCCCCGCGCGCGGGTCCTGACGTTCGGCGCCGGAATCCACTACTGCGTCGGTGCCAACCTCGCCCGAGCCGAGATGCAGGAAGGTCTCGCGTTCCTCGCCGAGCACGTCGCGTCGATCGAGCTCGACGGCGAACCCGAATTCGGGACGCCGTCGGGGATCTACGGGCTCGAGACGCTGCCCATGCGCTTCACCCGCGCGTGAGGCCCGCAACCACCCCGTCCGGACCGGACTCTCAGGCCGCGGCGCGGCCGACGACTTCGCCGGTGCCGGCACGCGTCGACGCCGCGGCGCGCCAGAGCGCGTCATCGCCGAGCGGCTCGCGGGCCGCCGCGCCGGACGCGACGAGCTCGATCAGCGCCGCCTCGGCGCCGACTCGGTCGGGCGCGTCGTTGCCGCTCGCGAGCAGCGCCGCGACCTCCTGGGTCGTCAATCCCTCGCTGAAGTGCTCGAGCAGCGGCGCCGGCGTCTCCGGAGCGGCGCGGCGCTCAAGCGTCGGATCGAGGTTCGCGATCAGGACGTCGTAGGCCTCGACCGGCTGAAAGCCGCCGGCGACCAGCTCGCGCTCACCATCTGAGAACACGACCGACGGGGCGGTGAAGCGGACCGGGCCGTCGCTCGTCGCGGTCTTGCCCTGGAGCTCGGCCGGACTCCCGGCGGCGCTGCGCGCGCGGGCGCGGTCACGCTGGTAGGCCTCGGTCACCTCGGGCGCGTCGAGCATCGACACGATCCCGTCGGCGTCGATGCCCGGCACGCGCCGCAGCGCCGTGCGCAGGTGCTCATCATCGTCGAGCAGCATCGGCGTCGTGAAGTTCGCGAGCTGGAGCGCGCGGAACACGACCCATTCGCTGCCGGGCGAGTGCAGCCGCGACGCGACCACCGCGCGACAGGCGCGGGCGGTGCCGCTGAGACGGGGTTTCGGAGCGGGCGCGAACGGCATTCCGTAGCGCCGGAAGGACAGCTGGCCGAGCGCACCGCGCAACGGCGTGAAGCCGCGGGCCTCGTACTGCGAGCGGTCCTCGGTGAGCCCGATGAGCACGAGCTCCCACCGAAGCTGGTCGCCATAGCGCCATTCGAGGACGCGCAGGGCGGGGCGCTCGGAGTAAGCCCAGGGGCAGGCGGGGTCGTTGTAGAGCGTCAGCGAAATCACGTGCTTGATGCCTCAATTATATGCACCATGTCAGTCCCACGGCCGCGATCGCGTCCGGTGATGTCACTACCCCGACGCAGCCGCGCCGACGCAAAGCCGGCCTCGCGCGCAGCCCGCTCGCCCGCCTGCGGATCGTCGAAGTGGAGATGGACCTGCCCCCGCACGAATGCGGAGAGCAGCACCCGGAAGAGCCGCACCTGCGAATTCTGGGTCGCCGCCAGGTGCAGGTCGGAGAAGTAGCGTCCATCCGGGAACCCATCGAGTACCGTGGCGATCCGTCTCCACAGGCCGTCGACCGCGGACGAGGGCAGGTATCCGAGCAGTCCCTCGGTGATGACCGCGACGCCGGCGTCCGCTCGCAGCGTCTCGGCGAGTGCCGCCAGGCTCTGCGGCCCGTCGTCGCGCAGGGCGTCGACGGCGACGACCCGGTGGTGATCAGAGAGGCAGCCGATCCGGTCAAGCGCCTCCCGCTTGCGCTCCGCCATAGCCGGCAGATCCGCCTCGACGTAGGTGATGCGCTCGCCGTAGCGCTCGGTGAACCGCCACCCCCGCGGTGAGAGCCCGCAGGCGATCTCGATCACCTGGGTCACGCCATCGCGTTCGATCGCCCGCTCAAGCAGCGCATCGATCGCCTGGTGGCGGGTGAGCAGGTACGCCTCGAGCGATGCGCCCCCGAACGGCTGGCCCGCCGCGATCACCGGCTGGAGCGCCATGAACAGGACTCGGCCTTCGGACGTGGACAGAGCCGGATGCGAGAGTCCGTTCCGAGCCCAGACGTACGCCGTGTAGTGGGCGGTCGGGCTGATCGCCTCCGACGGGCTCACGCCTCGCCGTTCGGGAGCTCGGAGAATCGGTCGAGCAGGGCCGCTTGTGCGGCGTTGATCTTCGCCCGCGCCTCGTCGAGCCCGAACCACTCGGCGCGATCGACCTCGGGGATCTCGATCCACCGTCCGGAGCGTGGCGGCCACTGGAACGGAACCGTGTTGCTCGTGACGCGCGACGCGTCGAGGTCACCCCCGAGGGCCCAGGCCCGAACCCACTTGCCGGACTTCAGCCGGACCTCGCCGAGGTCGACCGTCTCACCCTCCGGCGGCGGTGAGCCGAGCTCCTCCTCGAACTCGCGCCGCGCCGCCGCCAGCGGATCCTCATCGGATCCATATTCGCCCTTCGGGATCGACCATGCGCCGACGTCACGCCGGGCCCAGGCCGGGCCGCCAGGGTGGACGAGCAGCACCTCAGGCGGACCGCCGCCGCGTCGGCGATGCAACAGGATCCCGGCACTCCGCCGCGAGCTTCTCGATGGCACGCCCGTATGGTGACTGAGCGGGTGCCTTAGAGGTCGAGCGCGTAGTGCTGGAAGGTGACCGGCGGGCCCCAGTCGGTCCAGTTCTGCTCGGACGTGACGCCGAAACCGGCCCGGCGATACATCCGCCCGGCGGTCGTGAGCGCGCTGAAGGTCCCGAGCTCGAGTCGCCGCATCCCGACCTCGCGGGCGAGGTCGAGCAGCTCACCAAGGAGCTGCCTCCCGAGGCCGCGGCCGCGGAGCGCCGACTCGAGTGCGAACCACCGCACCTTCCCGAGCCCGCCGCCCTCGTCGGTCAGGCCGAGTGAGCCGCGCACGAGTCCGTCCTGTTCGACGAGCCACACTCCACCGCCGCTCTGCGGCCAGCCGACGGCCGTGGCCGCCTCCACGCCCGCCCGCACGGCGTCGACGAACGCGTCGTTGAGTCCGAACTCCGGCACGTACAGCCGCCGGTGCAGCTCGCCGATCGCGCCGGGATCCCCCGGCTGCAGCGCCCGGCGGACCTGGAGCTGTTTCGTCGTTGTCGCCGTACTCACAGCTGCAGTGTCCCTTGCGCGATTCATCGGGGCAACACAAATATGAAAAGATATTTATCTCGTTTCACGATGGATATTCGACAGCTCCGCTATTTCGAGGCGGTCGCCCGCCACCGCCACTTCACCAACGCCGCGGACGAGCTGCACGTCGCGCAGTCCGCGCTCTCGCACCAGGTCCGCCGGCTCGAGACCGAACTCGGCGTCGAGCTGTTGCAGCGCACGACCCGGTCGGTCACGCCGACCGAGGCGGGCGAGCTCGTCGCCGCCCGCGCGCGGACGGTGATCGCCGAGACCGAGGCGCTGCACGAGGAGATCGATGAGCTGCGAGGACTGCGCCGTGGACAGGTGCGCGTCGGCGCGATGCTGTTCGGCGGCGAGCTCGACATCCCGTCGATCCTCGCCCACTTCGCCGCCGCCTACCCCGAGATCGAGATCTCCCTGCGGGAGGGCACGGCCCAACGGATGGTCGAGATGCTCACCGACGGCAGTCTCGACCTCGCGTTCGCGCTCGAGGCGACGCTCCCCGACGGTCTCGAGCACCTGCCGCTCTCGACCGAGGACCTGGCCGTCGCGATGACGCCGCGCCACCGGCTCGCCGGCGAGGGACCGATGTCGCTGGATGAGCTCGCCGGCGAGCGGCTGATCGCGTTCCAGCGCGGCTCGTCGACCCGTCAGGTCGTCGATGCGGCGCTCGAGCGCGCCCGGGTGACACCCCGGATCGCGCTCGAGGCCAACGATCTCGCGTTCTCCCGCTCGCTCGTCGCGCAGGGCATCGGGATCGCGATCCTGCCCCGCTCTTTCCTCGAGCGCCCGGGTGCGCGGATCACGTTCAGGCCGCTTGCTCCTCCACTGCGACTGTCCGTCGTTCTGTGGTGGCGAGCTCAGCGTCGTCTCTCACCGGCAGCACGAGCGTTCGTGCAGTTTGCGGCGACGCATCGTCCCGACGGCGGAGCGCGAACGCCGCGACCCCAGAGCCGATGAGGCCGAACAGCGCGGCGATCGTGAACGCCGTGCCGAAGCCGTCGGTGACCGCTGATGCCGAGGCGCCGGTGATCGACTTGCCGGCCGCCGAGGACGCGACCGTGCTGAGCACGGCGAGCCCGAGCGCCCCGCCGACGAGCCGCGAGGTGTTCAGCAGCCCGGAGGCAAGCCCGCTCTGCTCACGACGGACGCCCTGGGTGGCGGTGAGGGTCGAGGGGACGAGCGTCAGCCCCATCCCGAACGCCGAGATGACGCCGCCGGGCAGCACCGAGCCGAGATAGCTGTCGCCCGGGGCGATCCCGCTGAGCAGCAGCATCCCGAGCGCGGTGAACAGCATCCCGGCACTCATCAGCTGGCGCGTTCCGAACCGCTCGACAAGCCGCGGCGCCCGGGTCGAGGTGGCGAAGATCGTCAGCGTGATCGGAAGGAATCCGAGCCCCGCCTCGATCGCGTCGTAGTGCAGAACCTGCTGCGTGTAGAGCGTCAGGAAGAACCACGACGGGAACTGGGCGGCGTAGAGCAGGACGACGACCGCGTTGGCCGCACGCAGGCGCCGCAGCCGGAAGATCGACAGCGGCACGAGCGGGGCCTTTGCGAATCGGCCCTCGAACACGGCGAACGCCGCGAGCAGGACGACGGCGGCGGCGATCGGGACCAGCACGCCGGGCGCGCCCCATCCGAGCGTGTCAGTACGGACGATCCCGTACGTGAGCGAAACCAATCCGGCGGTGACAAGCACGGCGCCGGTCGCGTCAAAGTTACGCGGCCCGGTGTGGCGTGCGGCGGCGGGGATCACCCGCAGGCCGAGCGCAATCACGATCGCGCCCAGGGGCACGTTGACCGCAAAGATCGCCGGCCATCCGAAGGCCTGCGTGAGGAATCCACCGAGGAGCGCGCCCGAGGACGCACCGAGGCCGCCGATCGCGCCCCACGCGGCGATGCCGCGGTTGCGCTCGGAGCCTTCGGCGAACGATGAGGTGATGATCGAGAGCGTCGCCGGCGAGACGATCGCTCCGGCGAAGCCCTGCAGCGCGCGCACGCCGATCAGCAGCCCACGTGAAGACGCGAGCGCGCACACGAGCGAGGACAGCGCAAACAGGCCGGTGCCGACGAGGAACACCCGCCGGCGTCCGAGCAGATCCGCCGAGCGGGCGCCGAGCATGAGAAAGCCGGCGAACGTCAGCGTGTAGGCGTTGACGACCCACTGGAGTCCAGAGGTCGAGAAATGCAGCCCGTCGCGCATCGACGGGAGCGCGACATTGACGATCGCGACGTCGAGGATGACCATGAACTGGGCCAGGCAGACGACGAACAGGATCGCGTTCGATGACTTGATTCGTGGTGATTTGAGGGCGATAGGTGCGTTCACGGTGTGTATCATCCGTCTTCGGTTATCCAGGTACAAGAGAGGGAGTTATCCTGGTAGTGGACATCACCCCCAAGAGCAACGGCTCATCACTGGAACGTCGGACCGCCCGCCGACGTGAGGAACTCGCCGACTTTTTGCGACGCCGCCGCGAGAACCTCAAGCCATCTGACGTTGGCCTGCCTGAAGGCGGCCGGCGCCGTACTCCGGGGCTCCGCCGCGAGGAGGTCGCGGCGCTCGCCGGCGTCGGCGCAACCTGGTACACGTGGCTCGAGCAGGGCCGCGACGTGCGTGCGTCGTTCGAGGTGCTCGAGGCGATCGCCACGGCGCTCCGCCTCACCCCCGCTGAGCGCAACCATCTGATCATGCTGGGGCGCGGCGAGGATGCGCCGCGGTGCAAGCCGCCCGCAGAACGCGTCTCGCCGTCGGTCCGGCGGCTGATCGAGAACCTCGGGCCGAGCCCCGCGTACGTCCTCGGGCGGCGCTGGGATTACCTCGCGTGGAACCGCGTCAGTTGCGCTGTGTTTGGCGACTTCGGGAGCGTCCCGCGTGCGGCGCGCAACCACCTGTGGCTGATGTTCATGGACCCGCAGCGGCGTGAGCTGATGACCGACTGGGACCGCAGCCACCGGCTGATGGTCGCCAAGTTCCGCGCCGACAGCGCCCGCCACATCGGGGATCCGAGCTTCGACGAGCTGATCGAGTCGCTCCGACAGTCGAGCCCGGACTTCTGCAAGGCGTGGAAGCGCCACGAGGTCGCGCGCACGGGCGAGGGCCGCAAGGTGCTCGAGCACCCGGTCGCCGGAACGCTCGTGTTCGAGCACGCGGTGTTCAACCCGGCCGAAGCGCCCGAGCAGCGGCTGATCCTGTACACGCCCGTCCCGGAAGAGGACACGCCGGCGAAGCTGGCCGAGCTGCTCGAGCGGGACGTCGAGCCCGTCTCAATTGCACTGGCGGGTGTCCGATAACGGACGACAGACATTTGTTTCAGACAACCGTCAAGGAAGGACGGCACAATCGAGCGCGATGAGAACCCTTGCTCGCTGGTGCTTTCGGCACAAATACATCGTTGTGGTCGCGTGGATCGCCGGCCTCGCTGGACTCAATGCGCTGCACGGAGCAGTCGGCAGCGCCTACTCCGACAACTTCAAGCTCCCCCACACCGACAGCTTCGCCGCCGTGCAGCTGCTGCAGCGCAACGCGCCCGCGATCTCCGGTGAGACCGATCAGGTCGTCATCGCCACGGACACCGGCAAGATCACCGATCCGGCGGTTCGCGCGCGCGCCAACGCCCTCTTCCTCAAGCTGAGGACGATCCCGCACATTTCGGTGATCGCGTCGCCGTACGCCCCTGGCAACGCGCGCCAAATCGCGCCGAACGGGCGGATCGCGTACGCCAACGTCACCTGGGACACCCAGTCGAACAAGATCAAGAAGGCCCAGGCCAAACACTTCGTCAGCACCGTCACGTCTGCCGCGGGCGGCGGGGTGCAGTTCCAGGTCGAGGGCCAGTCCGCCCAGCAGGCGCGCCAAAACGACGGCGCGAGCGGCACGTTCATCGGCTTCATCGCGGCCGCGGTCGTGCTGTTCATCGTGTTCGGATCATTCCTGGCGATGACGCTGCCGCTGCTCACCGCGGGCGTGTCGCTCGGCACCGGGATCGCCGTCATCGGCCTGCTCTCGAACGTCATCAACATGGCCTCGTTCGCAAACCAGCTCGCGCTGCTCATCGGCCTCGGCGTCGGGGTCGACTACGCGCTGTTCATCGTCACCCGATACCGCCAGGGCCTGTTGCGCGGGATGCACCGGGAGGACGCCGCGGTCGAGTCGCTCGACACGTCCGGGCGCGCGGTCCTGTTCGCCGGGCTGATCGTGTGTATCGCGATGCTCGGGATGTTCGCCCTCGGCGTGAGCTTCCTGTACGGCGTCGCTGTTGCCGCGGCGGTCGCCGTCGCCTTCACCGTGCTCGCCGCCCTCACGCTGCTGCCGGCGATGCTCGGGATCTTCGGACGACTCGTGCTGCGGCGCCGTGAGCGCAAGGCGCTTGCCGAGAGCAACTGGCGTGAATCCGACGAGTCGACCGCGTGGGCGCGCTGGACCGACTGGATGCACGAGCGACCCGCCGTGTTCGCCGGCGCGGCCACGCTGCTCATGCTCGTCATCGCGGTCCCGTTCCTGTCGATGCGCCTCGGGTCGGCCGACTCAGGCTCCGACCCCACGAACACGACGACGCGCAAGGCCTATGACCTGCTCGCCGAGGGCTTCGGCCCCGGCTACAACGGACCGCTCCAGCTCGTCGCCGAGGTCTCGACGCCCGCGCAGAAGGCTGCCTTCCTGCGCACCGTTCAGGCCGTGTCGAGCACTCCCGGTGTCGTCAGCCACACACCGCCAGCGTTCATCCCGGGTCAGGGCGGCCACTCGGCGGTCGCCATCGCCAACGTGATTCCGAAGGACTCGCCGCAGGCCGCTTCGACGGCCGACCTGCTGCACACGGTGCGCGACAAGGTCGTGCCGGGGGCGGAGGCCGGATCCGGACTCCACGTGTTCGTCGGCGGCCAGACGGCGATCTTCGACGACTTCGCCAAGGTGCTCTCCGGCAAGCTGCCGCTGTTCATCGGCATCGTCGTGTTCCTCAGCTTCCTGTTGCTGATGACCGTGTTCCGCAGCGTCGCCGTCCCGCTGACGGCCGCCGTCATGAACATGCTCTCAACCGGTGCCGCGCTGGGGATCGTCACCGCGATCTTCCAGTGGGGCTGGGGCGCATCGCTGCTCGGCATCGACAAGACGGGGCCGATCGAGGCGTTCCTGCCGGTGATGCTGTTCCCGATCGTGTTCGGCCTGTCGATGGACTACGAGGTGTTCCTCGTCAGCCGGATCTACGAGGAATGGCACCGCCGCGGCGACAACACCGAGGCGGTCAAGCACGGCCTCGCCACCACCGGCCGGACGATCACGGCGGCCGCGGCGATCATGTTCCTCGTGTTCGCCGCGTTCGTGCTCGGCGGCGACCGGATCATCGAGCTGTTCGGCATCGGCCTGGCGAGCGCCGTCCTGCTCGACGCGTTGATCGTCCGCTCGATCATCGTGCCGGCGGTGATGATGCTGCTCGGCGAGTGGAACTGGAAGCTGCCACGGGTCCTCGACCGGGTTCTGCCGCGCCTCAACGTCGAGGGTGAGTCGGCGCGTGAGGACGCGCCCGCGGCCGCGGCGGCGAGCACCTGAGCCCGAGCCCGAGCCCGCCTCGGCGTGAGCAACGCGCCCACTGGGCCGCCGCCTCCTCCGGTCGCGGTCGTCACGGGCGCGAACCGAGGCGTCGGCCTCGAGGTCTGCCGCCAGCTGGCGCAGCTCGGCTATGCGGTCGTGCTCGGCTCGCGAGACCTCGCCCGAGGCGAGGCGGCGGCGGCCTCAATCGGTGGCTCCGTTGTCAGCTGCACGCTCGATGTCGACGACGACGCGTCGGTGGCGGGCGCGGCGGCGTTCGTGACCGAGCGCTTCGGCCGCTGCGACGCGCTCGTCAACAATGCGGCGATCGACTACGACACGTGGCAGCGCGCGGTGAATGCCGATCTGGACGTCGTGCATGAGGCGATGGAGACGAACCTGTTCGGCGCCTGGCGAACGACGCTGGCGCTGCTCCCGCTGCTACGGCGCGCCGGTGCCCGCGGGCGGATCGTCAACGTGTCCTCCGGCGGCGGGTCGCTGTCGTCAATGGGCGCCGGGACCCCGGCCTACCACGTCACGAAGGCGGCGTTGAACGCTTTGACCCGGACGCTCGCCGCCGAACTCCGAGGCGACGGCGTGCTCGTCAACGCGATCTGCCCCGGCTGGACCGCGACCGACATGGGCGGAGGCGGAGGCCGGCCGGTGTCCGAAGGCGCCGCCTCGGTCGTCTGGGGCGTGACGCTCCCGGACGACGGGCCGACCGGCGGGTTCTTCCGCGACGGTCGGCCGCTCGATTGGTAGGTCGCTGGGCCTTATGGGCGCTATGGCGCCCATAGAGGCCCATCGACCGGATACGCGTCAGCGCTTGAGCGTGAACGCCTTGATCGTGCTCACCTGTGCCATTCCGGCCCGCGCAAACGTCGCCTTGGCGCTCAGCTTCACCTGGCGGCTCCGCTTGAGCAGCCGGGTTCCGGCCTTCGTCAGCTTGACGATCATGTGACCGTGACCAGCGGCGGTGAAGCGTGCGACGGCCGGTCGCAATCAGAACCGGCTTCGGCGCCTTGCTCAGGTGAGCGCCCTTCGGGACCTGGTACCACGAGATCGTCATCACGCCGCGGATCAGAGCCGTGCAGTCGTACGCGTAGCCGTGCGTGCGCACCACCGTTCCGAGCTTCGCCGCACGACCGTACGGGGCGAGCTCCCTGAGGAGCGCGGCCCGGATCTGCGCCGCCGTCGGTCCGCTCGGCCCGCCGCGCGGGACCGGTCCGACCGCCCGGGAGGTTGCCGAGGTACGTCCGGTCTTGTTCATCGCGAAGACCTCCACCTGGATCTTCGCTCCGACGTCTGCGGCAGCGACCGTGTATGTACTCGCGGTCGCGCCGTCAATGTCGACGCACGAGGCGCTGCAGCGTTGCCACAGGTAGTGCAGGATGATCGGCTGAGTGCCGCTCCAGGTCCCGGGCGAGGCCGTAAGCCGGGCGCCGACGGTCGGCTTCCCGGAGATCGTCGGGAGGGCGGTATTCACCGGTGCCCCTCGGGGGCGGGGTGTCTCATCGATCACCGTGTACGAGATGCTCGCGCTCGCCGTCTGGCCGTCGAGGCTCGTCGCCGTCACCGTGTACGTGCCGTCGCCGATCACGCTGGTGTCGATGAAGCCCTCCGGTGGGTCGTCACCGTTCGAGTCGACGCAGTCGGCGAGGCCGGGCCCTCCCGTGCCCTCGGTGCAGCTGAAGGTCGTGCTCACCTCCTCGTCCGAGGTGTAGGTCTGGTGGTTCGCCGGCGCTGTGATCGTGACCGAGGGCGGCGCCGCGACGCTGTAGGAGATGCTCGCCGTGCCGGTCAGCCCGTCCGTACTGGCGGCCGTCACCGTGTAGGTGTGCGCACCCGCCGTGCCTGACCTGCTGTAGGCGCCGACGGACATCAGGCTCGGCGAACCGCTCCCGTCGAGACTGCGCGCGAAGAGGGCCGTGGGTGGACTCCCCGCCGTCCAGTACACCGCGTCGGTTGCGCCGGCCGCTGCGGACGATGCGAAGTAGGCGACAGCTGCGACGACCATCACCCCCAGCGCCCTCGTCGTGATCATGAGCTGCCGCTGTAGAAGCTGTCTCATGGCGCACCTCGATGCGTGAGGGGCCTCGCCATGTCGACGTCCTCGGCACAAGACAGAGACCCCAATCTCCGGAGTCTTCACCTCTGATATTGCGCCCCGGCGAGCCGGCGCGCATCAGTAGGACCCCGAGGCCGGACGTGCACACTTCCCGCACGAAGCGGAGTGATGCCGATCAGGTCAGCGGGATCGTCTGACCAAGCGCGATCGGGCGCAGGCGGTCCGACATCGCGGCCGCCATGAACGCCGCCTCGACGTCGCTCGCGCCGGAACTGAAGTGCTCCCAGCTGTCCTGGTGGACGGGGACGATCGGCGCGGGGTCGAGCAGCCGGGCCGCGTCCACGGCGCGCGCGGCGTCCAACGTCAGCAACGCATCGCCCCAGGCGGCCGGGACGCACGCACCGCCGATGAACAGCACGACGGCGTCGAACGGGCCATACGACCTGACGATCCGCTCGACGACCTCGACGAGGGCGTTGTCGCCGCTGACGTAGACGGTCGGCTCGCCGTCCGCGCGCAGGACGAAGCCGATCACCGGGCCGTTCTTGGCGGCGACCTCGGGTGGGCCGTGGAGTGCCTCGACCGCGGTCACGGTGACGCCCTGATGGGTGAACGTCTCGCCCGGCGAGAGGCCGACAGCGTTTCCGGCAGATCCTCCTCCGAGCCGCTCGGCGCCCGCGTCGGTCGTGAGCACGTGCGTCGCCGTCCCGAGCATCGCCCGCCCCGAATGGTCGAGGTTGTCGGGATGGTGGTCATGGGAGAGCAGCACGAGATCAACCGGTAGGACCTCGTCGAGCGCCACCGCGGGCGGCGCAAGTTTGTGCAGGACGACGGGCGTGCCCGGGCGTGGGTAGTCGCCCGGCGGGTCGAACGTCGGGTCGGTGAGGATCCGCAGGCCGCCGTAGGTGATGAGCGCCGTCGGCCCGCCGATGAGCCGGAGAGTCGGAGCGGGAGCCCGACCCGGGCTGGAGCTCATCCCTCGACCCGCTCTTCGGCCACGTCCCGGGCGACGAGCGCCGCGTACAGGCCGCCCGCCTCCAGCAGCTCCTCGTGGCGGCCGCGCTCGACGATCCGCCCCTTGTCCAGGACGACGATCTGGTCGGCGTCGCGAACCGTCGACAGCCGATGCGCGATCGTGATCGTGGTGCGGCCCTCGGAAAGCCGCTCGAGCTCGGCCTGCACGGCGGCCTCCGTCTGGGTGTCCAGCGAGCTCGTCGCCTCGTCGAACACGAGCACTGGCGGGTTGCGGAGGATCGTCCGGGCGATCGCCATCCGCTGCTTCTCGCCGCCGGAGAAGCGGTAGCCGCGCTCGCCGACGATCGTGTCGTAGCCCTCCGGGAGACTGGAGATGAGCGTGTCGATCCGGGCGGTCCGCGCCGCCGCCTCGACCTCCTCGTCGGTCGCGTCGGGCCGCGCAAAGCGGAGGTTCTCGCGGACGCTCGCGTGGAACAGGTACGTCTCCTGAGAGACGACGCCGACCGTGGCGGCGAGTGACTCGAGCGAGGCGTCGCGGACGTCGACTCCGTCGATCGTCACCCGCCCGCTCTGCGGCTCGTACAGCCGCGCGACGAGGTACCCGAGGGTCGTCTTGCCGGCACCGGTCTCCCCCACGACCGCGGTCCGCGTCCCCGCCGGCACAACGACGTCGACGTCGTGGATCGTCCAGTTCTCCGCGTCCTCGGAGTACCGGAACGAGACGTCCTCAAAGCGGACCTCGCCGAGGACCTCTTCGGCGCGCAGCTGCACCGGATGCTCGGCCTCGACGATGTCGACCGGCAGATCGAGGTATTCAAAGATGCGGTCGAACAGCGCCAGCGACGCTTCGACGTCGGCGCCCGTCGAGAGCAGGCTGGAGATCGGGAACAGCAACCGCGTCTGCAGCTGGGTGAACGCGACCACCGTGCCGATCGAGATCGCGTGACCACCGTGGACGAAGTTCTGGCCGGCGATCCAGTACACGAGCGCCGGCTGGATCGCGAACACCATCTGGATCGTGGACATCACCCAACGGCCGGCCATCCGCGAGCGGACCTCGATGTCGGCGATCTCCCGCGACTCGGTCGTGAAACGCTCGGCGAGATCACGGCCGCGGCCCATCGTCTTGCCGAGCATGATCCCGGACACCGACAGAGACTCCGACACGAGCGCGGAGAGGTCGGCGAGCCGGCTCTGGCGCTCGGTGGTGATCGTGCGCCGGACCTGACCGACGCGCCGGGTCAGCCACACAAACGGCGGCACGAAGACCAGCGAGAACGCGGCCAGGCGCCAGTCGAGGATGATCATTGCGACGATCGTGGCGATGACCGTCGTCGCGTTCTGCGCCACCGAGGTCGCGGTCGTCGTGACGACGCTGTCGATCCCGCCGATGTCGTTCGCGATCCGCGACTGCACCTCGCCCGTGCGCGTGCGCGTGAAGAATGCGAGCGACATCCGCTGCAGATGGCGGTAGACCGCGGCGCGTAGGTCGTGCATGACCCGCTGGCCGATGATGTTTGAGATGTACGTCTGCCACACGCCGATCGCGCCGGTCGCGATCGCGATCAGGATCATGCCGGCGACGAGTTCGGTCAGCAGCGGGCCGTTGCGCTCCGGGAGCGCCGTGTCGAGCACACCGCGGAGCAGGAACGGCGAGATCATCCCGAGTCCCGCGGAGATGACGATCAGCCCGATAACGGCCGCCAGCCGCACGCGATACGGGGCGAACAGGCGCAGGATCCGGCGGTTGTCGCGCGTGCGCTCAGGGTCCATCAGCGGTGGCGGCGTCCGCGCGCCGCCACGCGTTGACCGCATCCCACCGGCTCCATGTTCGGACCTGAACGAACTCATCTGCATCCATGATGACGCACGCTCGGGTGGTTCCTGAGACGCCGCTCAGGCGGTGGCCGCCTCCGGCGCCCGCTCGACCGCGATGAGCGTCGCGATCGCGCCGCTGAGGAACGCCCCCGCCGAGACGAACATCGCGTCGTGAAACCGGACACGAGGTTGCCGACGAGGCGGGCATCGCGACCTCGACGCCGAGCGCTCACCTGTGCAAGCTCCTCGACGGCGGCCTGCTCGCGGTCGAGCAGCACGGCCGCTGAGACATACTGAACGCGTGTCCGGAACGGAGATTGGGCTTGCCCTGTCGGTGCTGCTCGCGTGTGCGGTGGAGGCCGTGGAGGCGCTCACGATCGTGCTCGCGGTCGGAACGACGCGCAGCTGGTCCTCAGCCTTCTACGGCGTCGGCGCCGCGGTGCTCGCGCTCGCGGCGATCGTCGCCGCGCTCGGTCCGGCGCTGACCGCGCTCCCGTTCAACGTTCTGCGTCTCGTCGTCGGCGGACTGCTGCTCGTGTTCGGCCTGCAGTGGCTGCGCAAGGCGATTCTCCGTGCCGCCGGTCTGAAGGCGCTGCACGACGAGGACGCCGCGTTCCGCGCCGAGCGCGAGGCGGCCATGCAGGCGGGATCCACCCGCCGCTCGGACATCGACCCGTACTCGTTCGTGATCGCGTTCAAGGGCGTGCTGCTCGAGGGGCTCGAGGTCGCGTTCATCGTCCTGACCTTCGGCGCCAATCAGCACCGGATCGGACTCGCGGCCGCGGCCGCGGCGGTCGCGGTGGCGCTCGTCGTCGCCGCCGGGTTCGCCGCCCGGGCTCCGCTCGCCCGCGTCCCGGAGAACGCGATGAAGTTCTCCGTCGGCGTGATGCTCACGTCGTTCGGGGTCTTCTGGGGCGCCGAGGGTGCCGGGGCACACTGGCCGGGAGGAGATGCCGCGCTGCTGGTGATCGTCCCCGGAGTCGCGCTCGTCTCGGTCGTGATGGTGACGTGGCTGCGGCGCATCACCGCGAGGGATACGGCCGCCGGAGTGGCCGCGTGAGCGTCGTTGCACGGGCCGCCCGGGGGGTCTGGGAGTTCATCGTCGGCGACGACTGGCGAGTGGCGGTCGGCGTCGTCGTCACGCTTGGAGTGACCGCCGCCGTTGCCGGGGCGGGCGCCGGCGGCTGGTGGATCATGCCGCCGGCGGTGATCCTGCTCCTCGCCGAGTCACTCCTGCGAGCGGCCCGGCGAGGCACATAGCAGCACTACCTGCGCGCGCTGTTGCTCGTCGGGGGTAGAAGCAGCGAGTACAGCCGGGTGGGCCGTTCGCTGTCGAGCGCGCGAGCGGTGGCGAACCGCCCCGGGCGCTTTGTTTTGTCGGGCTGCACGACCGTCTCGGTCGAACGTGCGAATCGAAACTTCATGGGGTGTCTCCTTCGGTAAAGCTTCCCTGGTAATGCCCAGGTTCGTGGTGTTTCACACAATCACCCGTGAGATGGGGCGCTCGGTCCCGCAGGCGACGACATGAGCTCCGCCCGATGCGTGCAACTCCGGCATTGCTGCTGGCCGCGGGCGGCGTCGGATTCGGCCATGCCGTCCTGCCCGACCACTGGGTGCCGCTCGCCGTCGTCGGCCGGACCCAGCGCTACCCGCTCGCCGAGGTCGCGCGGCTGTCCGGCCTCGCCGGCGTGGCGCACGTACTCGTCTCGATCATCCTCGGCGCGGTGATCATCGCGGTCGGGCTCCAGTTCCGATCCCAGATCGAGCACGTGCAGAACACGATCATCCGGGACTGCTGATCGCGACCGGGATCGGATTCATCGTACTCGACCTGACCGGACACGGCCACACGCACGACCATCCGCATGACCAGGGGCACGGGCACCCCCACGATGACCACGACCATCATGACCGCCCGCACCACGATCACGCGCACGCCGGGGCGCCGCGGGGCCGGGTCCGCGGCTTCCTGGACGCGGGCGATCACCGAGAAGTTTGGCGCGGGACCTCGGACGGGCCGAGCTCAAACGCCATGCTTTGCATCAGGGCCGGTCATTCGCCTTGCGCGCCGACGTTCAGGCGCGGCTTGGCGCTCCGGCCGTGCCGCGTGGCAGCCATCACGGTGGGGATGTCGCCGCCGCTTCCGACCCGCGCGGGATGGCGTTCGCTTACGCCGCGTCGCGGAGCTGCGCCGGCGCAGACACGCTCGGCTCCCGGATCCGGGCGGCGGCGGGCAGCCCGTTCGCGACGGCCTTGCGCAGCTGCGCGAACCCGAGCGTGCCGCCGAGTGCCGGGACCCACAGCGCGATCGCGTGGTAGAGAACGACCGCCGCCGCGGTCGGCGCGGCGGGCAACCCGTAGAGCAGGAGCGCGCCGAGCAGGCCGCCCTCGAGCACGCCGACGCCGCCGGGCACCGGAATCAGGTTCGCCATGTAGCCGATCTGGTAGCCGACGACGACCGCCATCAACGGCGGCGTCGTGCCGACGGCGCGCAGGCAAACCCACAGCACGGCGATGTCGGCGAGCAGATAGACGACGCTGCCGAGCAGGCGCCAGTCACCGCCGCGGATGACCGCGATGGTGTCCTGCACCCAGTCGGCGGTCCGGCACAGGACGAGCGCCGTCCGGCCGCTCCGGGGGCGCAACCCGGCGCGGCGCACGAGCACGGGCAGCAGGCCGAACGCCCCGAGCGCGCCGATCGCGACGGCGCCCGGAATGAGGCCGGACATCACGTCCGTCCCGCCCGCCCCGATGCCGAGCGCGAGCGCGATTCCGCTCACCGCGAGCGTGGCCACGTTGATGGCGCTCGTGAGCAGGAAGATGACCGCCGAGCGGCTCGCGATCAGCCGCCACGGAAGGTTCCACGCACGCATCGCCCAGGCACCCACGGCGAGGCCGCCGGCACCGCCGATCGGGACGACCGCGCCGAACGCCATCTCCGCCCAGGCGAGCTGCCGGACCTCCTTGCGAGGTCCGCGACGGAGCACGAGGCGAACCGTGGCGACGTAGCCGAGGCAGGAGAGAACCTCGAGCGCGACGCCGGCGACAAGCCAACTCGGCTCCGCCTTCGCCACGCGGTTGAGAACACTGCGCAGATCCGGAATCGCGAGCCCGATCGCAAGCAGGAGAAGCAGGAGCGCCGCCGCCCAGATGATGCCGTTGCGCAGCCGGTGGGCATCCCGCTCGAGAGTGCCGAACTGCCCCCCGGTATCGGGCCGATCATCCACCTGCTTGCTCCTGACGCTCGATCTTCGGTTCCGAACAGTCTACCACCGGATCGTTCGTACTACGAAGTATTTCTGAGAAACGCATGCACGAAGCGGCCCCGCAATGCGGGGGCGCTTCACGTTCAAAGGTCGACCGTGCGCGCCGGGGCGCGCGGGCGTGTGGAGGTTCGGCCTCGCCTACGCGGCGCGCGGGCCCAGCGTGACCGGCAGCGTCTTCAGCTGGTTGATGAACGCCGACTCGACGAACGTCGACTCGCCGGCGAGCTTCATCTCCGGGTAGCGCTTGAGCGTCTCCTCGAGCATGATCGTCAGCTCGAGCCGGGCGAGCGCAGTGCCGAGGCAGAAGTGTCGGCCGCCCGCGCCGAACGCCTGATGGTCGGGGTTCCGGGTGACGTCGAAGCGCTCCGGGTCCTCGTAGCGCGCCTCGTCACGGTTCGAGGAGACGTACCACATGACGACCTTGTCCCCCGCCTTGATCTCCTGGCCGCCGATCTCGGTGTCCCTCGTCGCGGTGCGGCGGAAGTGCGCGAACGCCGGATACATCCGCAGGGCCTCCTCGACCGCGCTCGGGATCAGCGACGGATCGTCGAGCAGGAGCTGGCGCTGATCGGGGTGCTCGAGCAGCGCCCGGAGGCCGCTGCAGAACGTCGCCTTGGTCGAATCGTTGCCGGCCGCGACGAGCAGGAAGAAGCCCATCACGATCTCGTGCTCCTCGAGCTTCTGACCGTCGATCTCGGCGTGGACGAGCACGCTCGTGAGGTCATCGGTCGGGTTCTCGCGGCGCTCGGCGATCATCTTCGAGCAGCGGGCGAAGATCTCCGGGATGTCCTTCTCGACGACGCTCTCGATCCCGTCCGGGTTGAGGTCGGGATCGCCGGCGCCGAGCGCCGAGTTCATCAGCGTCGCCCAGGCCTTGTCGTCCTCCTTGGGGATGCCCATGAAGCTGTGGATGACGCGGGACACCGCAGGCTGGGCGATCTCCTCGACGACATCGATGGTGTCCTTGCCGTCGATCTGGTCGAGCACGTCGATGACGATCTTGCGGATCGCGTCGGTGTGGTCGGCGATCCGACGCGGTGTGAACCCGGCCTGAAAGAGCATCTTCAGGCGGTCGTGCTTGGGCGGATCCATCCCGATGAACATCGCCCGCATGAGCTCGAGCGGGAACACGTCGGTGACCGCCGTGATGCCGCCCATCTCGGAGGAGAACGTCTTCCAATCCCGGCTGACCTTGTGGATGTCGTCCGGCTTGGTGATCGACCAATACCCCGCCTCGTTCGGGTACTCGGCGATCCTCTCGGTCCAGTGCACCGGGCACTGGCCGCGCAGCTGCTTGAAGACGTCGTGCGGTGGTCCCTCGAGCCAGAACTCACGATCACCGAGCTGGATGTCCTCGAGCCTGCGATCTGTCGTCGACATGCCTCTCCTCAAATCTCTGTGCTGCGGAATTGCGCAAGCCTAACCACCCGCCTGCACGTGCCCGCTGATGCTACTGGCTGGCTGGCCAACTGGGAAGGGGTTCCGTGCCGGGTGACTACGAGCGCAGAAAGATCCGGGGCAGCGTCGTCGGCCGCTCCCGGAGCGCACGGCCGAGCTCCCGGGCGAGCTCGCCGGCTAACCCGCGGCGTGGCACCTCGCCGTTTAGCCGCCGCAGCCAGCCGCGGTCGATCCCGAACCGGATCACACCACCGCTGAGGTCGACGAGGTCGGCACGCCGGAGCGCCTCGACCTCCGGCCCGCGCGCCAACTGACCGCGCAGCTCGTGGTGGCGGTCGATCGCGTCGGCGCAGCGCTCGATCCGAGCGTTCGTCCAGGCATACCGGGGCAGCATCGCCCGAGCAAGATCGGCGCCGTCATGCGTGTACACGCCGCCGGTGGAGACCGACCGGTAGAGCCCGATGTCGTGGAGCAACGCCGCGACCGTCAGAAGTTCGCCGTCGATCACCCACGCGTGCCTGCCGGCGAGCTCGGCCGCGATCCGACGGCAGCGCAGGCAGTGGCGCTCCATCGGGCCATCCCGCATCCCGGTCGCCGAGCGCAGCCGCGTCAGCGCATCGCGCTCGGCGTCACTCTCGACGATCGCATCGAACCCATCCACGGCCACAGGCTTACCACGATCGACCGATTAGCCTTCCGCTCACCCCCACGGAGAGAGGAGACGAGTTGAAGATCAAGGCCGCGGTGCTCGAGGAGTTCGGACAGCCGCTCAACGTCACCGATGTCGAGCTCACCGAGCCGAAGGCGGGTGAGGTGCTCGTCCGGCTCGAGGCGTGCGGGGTCTGCCACACCGACATGTACACGGCCTCGGGCGCCGACCCGTCCGGGTACGCGCCTACGGTGCTCGGCCACGAGGGCTCGGGCATCGTCGAGACGGTCGGCGACGGCGTCACGAGCGTGAAGCCCGGCGACCGCGTCGTCACGTTGTTCTCGCCGCAGTGCCGCCAGTGCGAGCACTGCCAAAGCCCGAAGACGAACCTGTGTCTGGCGATCCGTGAGCAGCAGAACAAGGGCTATCTGCCGGACGGGACGACCCGGCTGCAGCGTGACAACGAGCCGATCCGGCACTTCATGGGCACGAGCACGTTCGCGGAGTACACGGTGATGCCGGAGATCGCGCTCGCCAAGGTCTCCCCCGACGCCCCCGCCGACCGGGCGGCGCTGTTCGCCTGCGGCCTGTCGACCGGACTCGGGGCGGCGATCAACACCGCCAAGGTCGAGCCCGGGTCGACGTGCGTCATCTTCGGCGCGGGGATGGTCGGCCTCGGCGCCGTCGCCGGATGCCGGCTCCAGGGCGCCGAGCGGATCATCTGCGTCGACCTCTCCGAGGACCGCCTGAAGCTCGCCGCCGGACAGGGCGCGACCGACACGTGGATCGGCGGGGCAGACACGGTCCAGCGCATCCTTGACGAGACCCGCGGCTTCGGCGCCGACTACACGTTCGAGGCGACGGGCCTGACGAACGTCATGCGCCAGGCCGTCGAGTCCGCCCGGATGGGCTGGGGTCTGTGCACGGTCGCGGGCGTCGCCGGCAAGGGCGAGACGCTCGACATCGTCCCGCGCTACCTGATCACGGGCCGCCGTGTGTGCGGCTCATCGTTCGGAGGCGTCAAGGGCCGTGACCAGGTGCCCGAGCTCGTGCAGCTGTACCTCGACGATCAGCTCGACGTCGACGCGTTCATCTCGCACCGCATCACCTTGGACGAGGTGAACACCGGTTTCGAGCTGATGGAGCGCCAGGACGGCATCCGCAGCGTGATCATGTTCGATTGACCTCACAGGCGGCCCCACGGGGCCGTTTGACGCACATGCTGAATTGGCGTGTGCAGTTCGTGCTGCTCGCGGCGGTGTGGGGATCGAGCTTCCTGTTCATCAAGGTGCTCGGCGAGCACTGGCCGGCCCTGTGGGTGGCGCTCGGGCGGATCGCCCTCGGGGCCCTCACGCTCGTCACGCTCACGTACGCCCGCGGCGAGCGGTTGCGGTTCAGCGGCCGGCACGCGTGGCGCCACCTGCTGGTCGCGGCGCTGCTGTTCAACGCGATCCCGTTCACGTTGCTGGCCTACGGCGAGCAGCACATCTCCTCGATTCTGGCCGGCCTGTGGAACGCGACCACGCCGCTGTGGGTGCTGTGCGTCACGCTCGCCGTGTTCGACGACGAGCACATCAGCCGCGCACGGATGACCGGCCTGATCGTCGGTTTCCTCGGCGTCTTGCTCGTCCTCGGCCCGTGGCGCAAGCTCGGGCACGCCGAGCTGATCGGACAGGCGGCGTGCGCCGGCGCGGCGGTCTGCTACGGCGTCGCGTGGCCGTTCACGCGCCGCTACCTGGCCGGCCGCCCGGAGTCAGGGATCGCACTGAGCGCCGGTCAATTGCTGTGTGCGACCGCGGTCCTCGCGCTGTTCACGCCATTCGTCCGCGGCCCCACGACGGACATCGGCCTCAACGGGCTCGGCAGCCTCCTCGCGCTTGGCGTGCTCGGCAGCGGCGTCGCGTACATCCTCAACTACTCGGTCGTGCGCGCAGCCGGGTCGGCGGTCGGATCAATGGTCACCTACCTCGTCCCGGTGTTCTCGACCGCGCTCGGCGCGATCGTGCTCGGCGAGCCACTGCGCTGGAATCAGCCGGTCGGCGCGGTCGTGCTGATCACCGGGATCGCCGTTTCCCAGGGCCTGATCGGCGGCCGCCGGAGCCGCGGGATCGCTCCTGGGCCTGCCGCTGGCGTTGTCGCTGACGCTGGCGGATCCGAATCACGATCCCGATCGCGCCCCCGATCAGGAACGCGCCGAGATAGTGCGGGCTGACGACGACGATCACGGCGACGCCCAGCATCGCCGCCCAGATCGCCGGCCGATATTCCCGCCAGTCGTTCATCGGACCGGTGCCGTGAGCTCGCCGGAGACGCGCTTCTGAATCGCCGCGACGGCGCGGAATGCCTCCTTGAGGTGGCTGCGCGTCAGGACCGTGAGCGCCCGCGGATCGACAAAATCGTCTGGCGTCTCGCCGACGCGCATCTGCTCGACCTGATGGGCGAGGCGCAGCGTGCTGACGAGTTCGAACGCGTCCTCGAGCGTGCGCGCATGATCGCCTGACAGCAGTCCGGCTTCGGCGCCCGCGCGGAGCCGCTCCACCGTCGAGGCACTGGTCACGCCGGCCGCCATCCCCGCCCATCGGGCGAGATCGATGATCGGGATCGCACCGCCGTGCTTGAGGTCGAGCTGGCCCCGGTGCTCGCCGCCGTGGGTGACGACGAGCCCCCGGAAGAACCCTGTCGGCGGGCGATGGGAGAGCGCGAAGCGGGCGAACATGCGCAGCAGCTCCGGACTCTCTGGGGCGAGGCGGAACGTATCGGCGACCGGGGATCCGGTGTGCACGCCCCAGACGGGCCGGCTGTCGACGAGCACCGAGGTGAGGATCAGCGCCTTCTCCTGGGTCGGATCGTCGATCCAGCTCCGCGCCGCACGCTGCCACGATTCGAGCGAGCGTACGAACAGGAGATTGGACGCCGACGCGCCGTGTTCGTCGATGCGAAACCCGCACCGCTCGAGCCCGGCGGCCACGGTCTCCCCGAGACCGTGCAGGTATGGCCGGACCTCCGTCTCCAGGGTGCCCCCAAACCACACGATCGCGCTGTCGACGTCTGAGCTCGGCAGCGCCTCGCGGCGGGCCTGGCTGCCGAGACCGAGCCACGCGAATGCCGCGCCCGGCGCGTTGCCGGCGTCCGCGACCGCGAGATCGAGCAGCCGCCGGGTGAGCGCGTCAACCACGACCGAGTAAATCGCCATCACATTGAGCGCCGCGATGCGCGCGTCGTGGAGCGCGATCACCATCGGCCGAACCTCGGCGGCGGCGGCGATCAGGTCGTCGACCGACTGCGCTCGGCTGATCCGGCGACGCAGGAAAAAGGAGGAGCGGGTGTGAACCGCGATCAGGTCGATGTCCTCGACGACCCCGACCACCTCGCCGGAGCCGGTGACGACCGGAAAATGCCGAAAGCCGCGATCGAGCATGTCGAGCAGCACCTCGCCCCCGAGCCGGTCCGGCGGACTCGTGTACGCCGGAGACGACATCGCTGCGGTGACGGGTTCAGCCCCACTCAGCCCGGCGGCGATGACTCGACTGCGCAGATCGCGGTCGGTGAGGATCCCCAGCGAGCCGTCTCGCGCGCGGATGACGACGGACGTCGCGCCCGCGGCGGTCATCATCGTTGCCGCTTCGCGGATCGTCGTCTCCGGACCGCAGACGACCGGCTTGACGCGGATCAGGCTGCTGATCGGCTGGTGCGCGGGGTCACGAACTGGAACCGACAGCCCCGCGAGGTCGGCGGCCGTGTCGAGCAGCGAGCGAGCGACGAACCGCAGACCGGCGGGCGCCCCGACGAGCTCATGGGTGACGCTGGCGCTGATCCGGTAGCACTCGGTCGGCTCGGCGGCACGAGCCTCGAAGCCGGGCGGCATCCCGGACAGCATCGACGCCTGGCCGAACAGCTCGCCCGGGCCGAGCAGATCGAGCACGCGCCCGTGGTGGACGATCTCGACGGCGCCCGCGCGCACGATGCGCAGATGCTCGACGGGGTCGTCGCCCTGCGGGAAGATGGTGGCGCCGGGAGGATAGGACTCACTGTCCACCGCCGCGGCGATGCGCCTGACGGTGTCCTCGTCAAGCGCATCGAACGGCGGGTGTACCCGCAGGAAGCGGGCGATGTCATCGAGCGCCGGCGGAGCGGCGCTCACATCCAGCTGCGGGGTTCGCTCACGGCGCCGCCTCGCCCATCGCCGGCTCGGTGAAGTCCGGCACCTGGGCCGCGTGCTCGCGGAGCACCTCGATCGGCGTCCGGCTGTAGACGGCGAAGTAGTAGATCGACCCGATGATCACGACGATGCCGATGAACAGGATCGCGATGTACTGCCAGTACCAGTGGCTTGGGATCACGTTGCCGGCGGAGTCCTTCGTCCCCGCGAGCGCGTCGTACACCGCGGCGCGCGGCCACGCGATGTTGATCGCCACGAGCAGGCCATAGACGACCGCAACGATGTTGACGAGCAGCCCCCAGCGCCCGAGCGAGAAATACGGGCCATGGTCCGCCTTCGGCCACGTCCCGCGAATTCGGCGCAGGAGCATGCCGCCTGTGACACCGAGGTACGCGATGTAGAACATCACGATCGCGACCGACGTCAGCGCGAGGAACGCGCTCTGGTTGCCGATGTTGATCACGAGGATCACGAGCGCGAGGACGCCGACGACGAGCGCCGGAATGACTGGCACCTTGCGGTGGCCCGACACCCGCGCGATCTGGCGTGCCGAACGGCAGCCGGCTGTCGCGCGCCATCGCGAACAGCAGCCGGATGCACGACGCCATCACTGCAAGCGTGCACACCGAGATGGCGATCGCCGCGTCGATCAGGAAGATGTTCCCGGTCGTGTTGCCGAGCACCTGCTTGATGATGTACGGCAGGCCGAGCAGCGGGATCTGCGGCGGAATGGATGTTCGGCGCACTCATCAGCGCGAACAGGATCAGCAGGCCGCCGATGAGCGACGCCGCTGCCAGCGCGCGGATGATCGCCGGAGGCGCCTTGCGGCGCGGCTCGTTCGTCTCCTCCGCGAGCGTGCCCGCGGTGTCGAACCCGTACATGACGTACGCGCTCATGATGCCGCCGATGATGAAGGCACCGAAGTAGCCCCACTTGTGGCCCGGCGCCGAGCCCGAAGTTGTGGAGCACGATGCCCGGACCGCGCGTGACGTTGACCAGCAGCAGGATCACGAGGATCGACGCGCCGATCAACTCGGCCATCACGCCGAAGTTGTTGATCCGGGCCATGACCTTGACGCCGAGCATGTTCACGACGGTGCCGAACACGACGAGGATCGCGCCGAGCAGCAGCGCGTTCTGGGCGCCGCCCTTCGTCACGTACGTGCCGGCGTCGGCGTTGCTGCCGACGAACTGGAAGAACGTCGAGACCTGCGGCAGCACGACCTGCCACGCGACCGCCACCGCGGCGACCGTGACGATCGATCCGACGATGTAGATCCAGCCGGTCATCCACGCCGCGAAGTCCCCGGCGACGCGCTTTGACCAGTTGTAGACCGAGCCCGCGAGCGGATACTGGCCCGCCATCTCCATAAAGCACAGCGCGACCATCGACTGGCCGAAGAGCACGATCAGCCACGTCCACCAGACGGCTGGCCCGGCGAACGCAAAGCCGAACGCGAACAGCTGGATGACTCCGGTCAGGATCGAGATGTAGCTGAATCCCGCCGCGAACGACGAGAAGCTCCCCAGCGACCGGTCGAGCTCCTGCTTGTAGCCGAAAGTGGCCAGCTCATTGCTGTCCGTATGGCCAGCAGCTTCCATCATCAACCTCCCCGGATCCGCACGACGCGGCCCTCTCTCACAGTACCGTCATGACGCCGGAAATCAGGCCCGCACCCGGCGCGCTGCCACAAGTTGCACTCGTTGACCCAGGCCTGATGCGGCTGTTATATATCAGTTGTGTAACCGTGTCAACGAGCGCCGATCCCGGGGTCGCCGGCTCTCTTGCGGGGGCCCGCCGCACTCTCCGAGGGGCACGGCGGAGGGAGCAGGCCGATGACCACAGGCACCGCACAGCAGATGTTCATCGGCGGTGATTGGCAGCCGAGCGCGACCGGCGAGACGTTCGAGGCGATCGAGCCCGGCGAACGGCGCGGTGATCGGCACCGTGCCCGAGGGCGACCGGGACGACGCGCGCCGCGCGATCGAGGCCGCACGTACGGCAGCCGACGGTTGGGCGCGGCTCACCGCGTTCGAGCGGGCGGCGAAGATGCACGCGGTCGGGGACATCATCGCCTCGCGCCGCGATGCGCTCGCCCAGACCCTGACGCTCGACCAGGGCAAGCCGCTGCGCGCCGAGGCCTACGACGAGGTCGACGAGCTGATCGAGTACTGGCGGATGGCGGCCGAGGACGCCAAGCGCCTCGGCGGCGAGCTCCCGAACTCGTTCTCGCCCGGCAAGCGGGTGATGCTGATGCGGCGCCCCCGCGGGGTCGCCGGGATCATCAGCCCGTGGAACTGGCCGTACACGATGCCGGCGGAGCTCGTCGCGCCCGCGCTCGCCTGCGGGAACGCGGTCGTCTGGACCCCGGCTCCGTCGACGGCGGTCTGTGCGATCGCGCTCGCCGAGTGCATCGCGGAAGCCGATCTGCCGCCCGGCGTGTTCAACCTGGTCACCGGACCGGGCCCGGTCGTCGGCGATGAGATCGCGCGGCACGCGGGCATCGATGCCGTCGGGTTCATCGGTTCGACCGTCACCGGCCGCCACGTCGCGGCGGCGGCGGCGGGGAAGGGACTCGTGCTCGAGATGGGCGGCAACGGTCCGCTCGTGGTGATGGACGACGCCGATGTCGACGCCGCCGTCGAGGCGACGCTCGTCGCGTGCTACCTGTGCGCCGGGCAGTCATGCACAGCCGGCGAGCGCATCCTCGTGCACCGTGCGGTGCAGGACGAGTTCGTCGAGAAGCTCGCGCGCGCGGTCACCGAGCGGATCCTCCTCGGCGACCCATTCGACGACGCGACGACGATGGGGCCGCTCAACAACGAGGGCGTCGCGGTGAAGATGGACGAGCACGTCGCCGATGCCGTCGAGCGCGGCGCCAGCGTCGTCACGGGCGGCTCGCGCGCCGCGACCTATGCGACCGACCTGTACTGGGAGCCGACGGTCCTCGCCGGCGTGCCCGCGGACGCCCAGGTCGCCACCGACGAGACGTTCGGCCCGATCGCGCCCGTGGTCGCGATTGACTCACTCGAGCAGGCGATCGAGCTGACGAACGCCTCACCCTATGGCCTGCTGGCGGCGATCTTCACCGCCGACCTCGCGGCCGGCCTCGAGTTCGCCGATCGCGTCCACACCGGCTGGGTCAACATCAACGAGTCGAGCAACTACTGGGAGTCGCACCTGCCGTTCGGCGGCCGAGCCGGAACCGACTCCGGCATCGGCCGCGTCGGCGGCAATCACGTGATGCAGTCGTTCACCGAGCTTCAGACGGTTGTGGTGACTCCGTCTCGGCCTTCTGGTGGCGATACCACTGGGCATTGATCGGCTCCAGCGGCGTGTTGCCCTTGATCAGGTCGGCTGACTTCTCCGAGAGCATCGCGACCGGCGCGTAGATGTTGCCGTTCGTGACGTAGGGCATGGCGCTCGCGTCGACGACCCGCAGACCCTCGAGCCCGCGCACCTTCATCGAGGTCGGGTCGACGACCGACTGCGCACCGGTGCCCATCGCGCACGTGCACGACGGGTGCAGCGCCGTCTCGGCGTCACGCGCGACCCACGCCAGGACCTCCTCCTCGGTCGACACGCTCGGCCCCGGCGACAGCTCGCCGGCGTTGAACGGATCGAACGCCGGCTGGGTGAGGATCTTCCGCGCCACCGCCACCGCCTCGGTCCACTCCTTGCGGTCGGTCGGCGTCGAGAGGTAGTTGAAGCGAATCGCCGGCTTCGTCTTCGGGTCGGTCGAGCGGACCTTCACCGTGCCCCGGGTGTCCGCGTACATCGGTCCGACGTGCACCTGATAGCCGTGGCCCTGGGGCGCCGTGCCGTCGTAGCGGATCGCGAGCGGCAGGAAGTGGAACATCAGGTTCGGCCACCCGACATCCTCGTTGGAGCGCACGAAGCCCCCGGCCTCGAAGTGGTTCGTCGCGCCCGGGCCGCTGCGGCGGAGCAGCCACTGGGCG
The DNA here is from genome assembly GCA_963813265.1 of uncultured Solirubrobacterales bacterium. GTDB lineage: Bacteria > Actinomycetota > Thermoleophilia > Solirubrobacterales > Solirubrobacteraceae > Palsa-465. The sequence continues at coordinate 309,029 of CAWEYQ010000001.1, forward strand.
CCGACCAGTGGCCGGTTGCGCATCTTCATCGCCGGCGCGACCGACACCGGAAGCTTCGACGCATACTGAACGTAGACCTCGAGATGGTCCTGCAGGTTCTCGCCGACCCCGGGCAGGTCGTGGACCGGCCGGATGCCGAGGCTCTGGAGTTCCTGCGCGTTGCCGACTCCGGAGAGCTGGAGCAGCTGGGGTGAGTTGATCGCGCCGCCACACAGGACCACCTCGCGGGCGTCGATCCGCTCGAGCTTGCCGCGATGGGCGACCTCGACGCCGGTCGCCTTCGTGCCGTCGAACAGGACCCGGTTGACCATCGTGTGCGTGCGCAACTCGAGGTTCGGGCGGTTGCGGACCGGGTGGTAGTACGCGCGCGCCGCGCTCAGCCGATGGCCGCGATGGATGTTGCGGTCAAACGCCGCGAACCCCTCCTGTCGGTAGCCGTTGACGTCCTTGGTCAGCTGATAGCCGGCCTGCTGCACGGCCTCAAAGAACGCCGTGAACAGCGGGCTCGTGGCGGGCCCGCGCTCGAGCACGAGTGGGCCGCTGCCGCCGCGCCACTCATCCGCGCCGGCGAGGCAGGTCTCCATCTTCTTGAAGTACGGCAGGCAGTGGGCGTAGTCCCAGTTCTCCATCCCCGGGTCGCCGGACCAGCGCTCGTAGTCCATCGGGTTGCCGCGCTGGAAGATCATCCCGTTGATCGAACTCGAACCACCGAGCACCTTGCCGCGCGCGTGGTAGATCTTGCGGCCGTTCATGTACGGCTCCGGCTCGGACTCGTACTTCCAGTCGTAGAAGCGGTTGCCGATCGGGAACGACAGCGCGGCCGGCATGTGGATGTAGACGTCCCACAGGTAGTCCATGCGGCCCGCTTCGAGGACGAGCACCCGTGAGCCGGGGTCCTCGCTCAGCCGGTTGGCGAGGATGCACCCGGCGGAGCCGCCGCCGGCGATCACGTAGTCGTAGGTCATCTGCTGTCCCTCTCCTCGGAATTGACTGGATGCGCGGGGGCGGTGGGCCACTACAGCACCGCGCGAATCTCCCGTTCGAACGTCGCGACGTGGTCGGCCAGGATCGCCCGTGCGCGGTCCGGCTCACCGGCGGCGATCGCGTGCAGCATGTCGTCGTGCTCGTGCACCCGGGCGAACAGGTGCGGCAGCCGGTCGATCACCAGGTACCAGATCCGCAACGACAGGTTGTAGTACCGCCCCAGCGTCTCCTCCATGTACGGGTTGCCCGCGCACCGGTAGATGAACCGGTGCACCCGGGCGTCGAGTGCCATCAGCGCGTCGGAGTCGTCGCTGCCCTCGCTCTGGCTGAGCTCCGCGAGCAACTCGTCGAGCTCGACCCGCTGCGCGTCCGTGATCCGCTCCGCCGCGCGGGCCGCCGCATGACCTTCCAGGACGCCGCGCACGTCGGAGATGTGCGCGAGGTCGGTGATGTTGATCTCGCTCGCGAACGTCCCCCGTCGCGGAAACACGGTGACGAGGTTCTCCAGCGCGAGCCGCTTGATCGCCTCCCGCACCGGCGTGCGCCCCATCTGCAGCTGCTCGCCGAGCTGGTCCTCGTCGATCGGCTCCCCCGGCGCGATCCGCAGCGTGACGAGCCGATCCCGCAGCTCGGCATAGGCCCGCTCCGCGAGCAGCTCACGAGGCTGCTGCTGGGATGCCTCAGTGGTCACCCGGCCCTACCCCGCGCTCCCACCCCAGACTCCCCGCTCCGGCCGCGCTCCCACCCCGGACAAGCGCCCCGATCCCACCCCAGACGACTGATATATGAGTCATCGGGTCTGAGCATAACCTTCTCTCCGCTCCGCGCCAAGACCCCCGGCGCATACTCCTCCCTGCACCCGCCGACCGGCGATCACGCCCCGACGCTGATCAGCTCAAACGACGCGCCGCGCAGACGATCACTCGGACAGGGACTTCATGCGTCGATCATCGAGATTCGGACGTGCCGCGCCGCTCACCGCAGTGAGCATCCTCGTGACGCTGCTGTTCGCGCTCGTGCCGATGGCCGCCCGAGCGGTCCCGTTCGGGCCCGACCTCTCCGGGATGAGCGCCGATCCAAGCCCGCCCATCTGTTACTGGCTCGGCGGCATCTACGGCGGCTGCACGCTGTATGACCCGACGACGACATTCATGCTCACGAAACTCCCGGACCCGATCGTGCACGGCGATCAGACCGGCGTCGTGACGGCGATGCACGTTGTGGCGGCGACGACGGAGCCGGCACAGTTCGTCGTGATCGAGTTCGCAAGCAAGGTCGACAACCCACAGCCGTTCCCGAGCGGCGTCTCGGCGGTGAGCCAGCCGGTGACGCTCCACCCCGGTCTCAACAACTTCAACACGAACCTGCCGGTCGATGCTCGCCTGACGAAGGACGGCTACGAGGTGTGGAGCGCGGTGGCCATCAGCATCCTGGCCACCAACGCGCCGGCGCCGATCGCCTCGACGCCGAGCGCATTCGCGAACATCGGGATCCTCGTCGACAACTATGCGCCGATCACGACGACGAGCGCGGATCTCACAGTGCCGCCCCACAACCCCAGCATCGGGGGCTGGCCGGGCACCCTGCTGCTCTCCGGCGACCTCACGGTCACGACCCCGCAGCCACAACCCCAGCCCCAGCCCCAGCCGAAACCCCTTGTCGTCCTGCCGAAGCTCACGCTACCCGCCACGGCAAACGTCCGCCGCAACACCGCGCTGCTGCGTCTGCGGTGCGCTGCGGCTGCCTGCAAGGGGACGGTCCGTATCCGCAACCGCTCCACTGCGGCCGCGGCGCGCGCGGGCGAAGCTCATCACCTATGCGACGGGATCGTTCTCGCTCCGGGCCGGCGCCACAGCCTCGGTCGCAACGCGCCTGTCGGCGGATGGCCGGCGCGCGCTCAAGCATCGCCGATCGCTGAAGGCGATCGCGGTCGTCACCCTGTCCACGCGTCGCACGGTCTCGGCGCCGGTGACGCTCAGGAAATAGCCGGGCTCAATCGCCGAGCTCGGCGCGGCGGCGCACGACGAACTCCTCGAGCTCGGCGCGCACGGCATCGTCGATCGGCGGCGCCTCGTAGGACTCGAGGGACGAGCGCCAGATCTCACCCGCCCGCGCGGCCGTGTCCCGCGCACCCTTCTTCGTCCAGCGGTCGAAGTTCTCCGTCGAGGACAAGCAGCGGCCGGTAGAAGCAGTCCCGGAAGCGCTCAAGCGTGTGGGCGGCGCCGAGGAAGTGACCGCCGGCTCCCACCTCGACGTGGGCGTCGAAGGCGAGCGACGCATCGTCGATCTCGAGCGGCGTGAACTCGTGCCTGAGCTCGCGCAACAGTTCGATGTCGACGATGAACTTCTCGTAGCAGGAGACGAGTCCGCCCTCGAGCCAGCCGGCGGAATGCATGACGAAGTTCGCGCCCGCGAGGAATGTCGGCAGCAACGTCATCAGCGACTCGTACGCCGCCTGGGCGTCGACGGTCTGCGACGCGTTCAGCGCGCCCGCCGCCGCGCCACGGCAGCCCGAACGACCGCGCGATCTGGCCGGTGCAGAGCACGCCGATCCCCGACTCGGGCGTACCGAACGACGGCGAGCCGGACTGCATGTCGGTGTTCGACAGGAACGACCCGAACACGACCGGGCATCCCGGATTCAGACGTCTGCGCCAACGCGATCCCGGCCAGCGCCTCGGCCATCTGCTGGACCAGGGTCGCCGGCAGCGACACCGGGCGACATCGCGCCCATCAGCAGGAACGGCGTGATCACGACCGCCTGCCCGGCCTTCACGTACTCGAACATCGCCGAGAGCATCCGGTCGTCGTAGCGCAGCGGCGAGTTGACGTTGATCAGCGAGATCGAGACCGGCGCCCGTTCGATCGTCGGCGCGCCCGCCGAACAGGATCTCCCCCATCCGGATCGTGTCGGCCGCGTTCGGCCCGCTCGTCACGCTGCCCATGTACGGCTTGTCGGACAGCGATCTGCAACGCGAACACCATGTCGAGGTGGCGCGAGTCAAGCGGGCGGTCCTCCGGCTCGCAGATCGTCCCGCCCGGCGAATCGAGCTCGCCGAAGTACTGCGAGAGACGAACCAGGTTCTCGAAGTCCGCCATCTTCGCGTCCCGGCGCACGTCCCCCTCGCGGATGAACGGGCAGCCGTACACGGGCGCGAACACCATGTTGTCGCCGCCGATCGTCACCGACTTCTCCGGGTTGCGCGCCTGGAGCTCGAACGACCGCGGCGCCTTCGCCACCTGCTCGAGGATCCACTCCGGGTCGAACCGCACCCGGTTCTCCTCCTCGACGATCTGACCGGCGTCGCGCAGCACCTCGACCGCCTCCGGGAGCAGGAACTCGATCCCGAGCTCGGAGACGATCCGTCGCCACCCCCGGTCGAGCGTGGCCATCGCGTCCTCGCTGAGGATCTCGTAGCGCGGCATGGAGTTGACGAACAACCGGGGCCTCCTTGACGTTGACGCGGGCGGGCTTATCATAACCAGCGTGGAACAACAGTTCCAAGCTGTTCCAAGTCATGGGACCGCCGCCGTCGACCGCGGCGCCGATCTGCTCGTGCGCGTGCTCGAATCCGAGCAGCCCGTCGCCCTCAGCGAGCTCGTCGAGGCGAGCGGGATTCCGAAGAGCACCGCGTCGCGCCTGATCTCGGCGCTCGAGCGCCGCGGGCTCGTCGAGCAGGACGGCGAGCGCGGACGGCTGCGCCCGGGACCGGCGATCCTGCGGGTCGCCGAGCGGGGCATGGTCGAGCGCAACGTCGTCGAGCTCGCCCGGCCGACACTTGACGCACTCGCCGCGGCGAGCGGCGAGACGATCAACCTCGCGCTGCCGACTCCGACCGGCGTCGAGCACGTCGCCCAGGTCGACAGCCGCCACTTCCTCGGCACGGGCCAGTGGCTCGGCCGGACGATCGACTATCACTGCACGGCGGTCGGCAAGGTGTTCCTGGCGTTCGGTCGCCATGCGCCGCCGACCGGCCCGCTGACGCGCTACACGCCGGCGACGATCACCGATCCGAAGCGCCTCAAGGACGAACTTGCGCGCGTGCGCCGCACGGAATTCGCCACGATCATCGACGAACTCGAGCCGGGACTGACCGCGATTGCGGCCCCGGTGCGCGGCGCGGGCGGGGACGTCGTCGCCGCGCTCAGCATCACCGGCCCGAGCCTCCGGCTCACGACGGCTCGCATCCGCGAGCTCGAGCCGGTTCTGACCCACGAGGCAGGGCTCCTCAGCGCCCGACTCGGCTACCGCCACGAAGGAGAAAACGCCGCATGAGAAACCGGAGCTGCCATGCCCACGCATGACGAGATCCTCCAGCTGCTCTACGACGAGACGCTCGTCGGCAACGCCCCCGCGGTAAGCGATGGCGTCAATCAGGGACTCGAGGACGGCCTCGGGCCCGACCGGATGCTCTACGAGGCGCTGATTCCCTCACTTGAAGAGGTTGGCGCGCGGTTCGAGCGCGGCGACTACTTCGTGCCGGAGATGCTGATCGCGGCACGTGCGATGCAGGGCGCGCTTGACATCCTCCGGCCGCTGCTCGCCGAGACCGACACCCAACAGGTCGGAACGTTCCTGATGGGGACGGTCAAGGGCGACGTGCACGACATCGGCAAGAACCTCTGCAACATCATGCTCGAGGGCGCAGGGTTCACGGTCATCGACCTCGGCGTCAACGTGCCCCCGGAGAAGTTCATCGACCAGATCGAGGAGCACAACCCGGACGTCGTCGGGTTCTCGGCGTTCCTGACGACGACGATGCCGATGTTCAAGGCGAACATCAATGCGCTCGAGAAGGCCGGTCTGCGCGACAAGGTGATCGTGATGGTCGGCGGCGCGCCGGTCACGCAGGAGTACGCCGACGCGGTCGGCGCCGACGGGTACTCGGCCGACGCATCGAGCGCGGTGAAGAAGGCCAAAGAGCTGATCCAGCTCCGGCGGGCACAGGTTCCGGCATGACCCCCGCCGGGGCGCGCGCCGCCGCCGGGGCCGCCGCGGTCCTGACGGGCGCTGAGCACGTGATCAAGCGCCGCGTGTGGGGCTGTCAGATGTGCGGCCAATGCGTGCTGCACTCGACCGGGCTCACATGCCCGATGACGTGCCCAAAGACGCTGCGCAACGGTCCGTGCGGCGGGGTCCGGCCCGACGGGACGTGCGAGGTCAAGCCCGAGATGCGCTGCGTGTGGCTGAAGGCCTACGAGCGCTCCGAACGACTCCCGATCTGGGGCGAGCACATCGACGACCTGCGCCCACCGGTCGACAATCGGCTCCACGGCACGTCGGCGTGGATCAATCTCGCGACCGGACGCGACCGCCAGACCCCACCGGGCTGGGCCGATGTCGACGCTTGAGCGCAAGCTCGACGCCAGGGAGTTCGTCGTCACCGCCGAGATGCCGGTGATCGACGGCGGCGGTCAGGCCGATGTGCTCCGTCACCTCGAGCCGATGTGGCCGTTCGTCGACGCCTACAACGCGACCGACAACCCCTCCGCGCACGCGCACGTGTCTCCCCTTGCTGTCTCGATCGGCCTGCTCAAGGCGGGCGCCGAGCCGATCGTGCAGCTCGGCTGCCGGGACCGCAACCGTCTCGGCCTGGAGGCGGAGCTCATGGGTGCGGCGATGCACGGCATCACGAATATCTCCTGCATGACCGGCGACGACGTCAGCGCCGGCAACGAGCCGGAGGCCAAGCGGGTGTTCGACCTGGACAGCCTCCAGCTGCTGCAGGTCGCGCGGGTGCTCGCGCGCGGGCACTACCTGTCCGGGCGCGCGATCGAGCCCGCCCCCCACTTCGTCCTCGGCGCGGTCGAGAACCCCGGGGCACCCCCATACGACTATCGCGTGCGGCGAGCGGCGAAGAAGGCGCTCGCCGGAGCCCGGTTCCTGCAGCTCCAGATCTGTTACCGCCCGGAACTGCTCGCGCGGTTCATGCAGGCCGCCCACGACACGGGACTCACCGAGCGCATCGCGCTGATCCCTTCGATCTGCATCCTGCGGACCGTCGGCGGGATGCGGTTCGTCGCCACCAAGGTCCCCGGCGTCGACGTCCCGCCGGACATCGTTCGCCGCGTCGAGCAGGCCACGGACGCCGAGCAGGAGTGCGAGGAGATCGCCTACGAGCAGGCGGTGCACGCACTCGAGCAGCCGGGCGTCGCCGGCCTTCACTTCATCTCGTTCCGCAAGGACGCGGGCATCGCCAAGTTGTGTACCCGATTGGGCATCCCGGGTGGGCGGGAATCTAAAGAAAGGTCAACGCATGGACACAGTACTTCGCTCACGGTCTAGCTCCGTGACGATCGGCGCCGAGCAGCCGTTCTGCATCATCGGCGAGCGGATCAACCCGACCGGCCGCAAGACGTTCGCCGAGGAACTGCGCGGCGGCGATCTCAGCACCGTGACCACCGACGCGCTCGCGCAGGTCGAGGCGGGCGCGAACATGCTCGATATCAATGCGGGGATCCCGCTCGTCGATGAGCCCGAACTGCTGAAGGCGATGCTGCGGGCGGCGCAGGACGCCGTCGACGTCCCGATCTGCATCGACTCCTCGGTGATCGAAGCGCTCGAAGCGGGACTCTCGGTCTACGAAGGTCGCGCGCTGGTCAACTCGGTCACCGCGGAGGATGACCGGCTTGAGGAGATCCTGCCGCTCGTCGCCCGCCACGAGGCCGCGGTGATCGGCCTCGCGAACGACGAGACGGGGATCCCGGAGACGCCCGAGGAGCGTCTCAGGCATGCGCGCACAATCGTCAGCGCGGCCAACGATCATGGAATCGCGACCGAAGACGTGATCATCGATCCCCTGGCGATGACCGTCGGCGCCGACACCGAGGCGGTCACCACCACCCTGCGGACGATCAGCCTGATCCGCGATGAGCTCGGCGTCAACATGTGCCTCGGCGCGTCAAACGTGTCCTTCGGGCTCCCCCGCCGCCACGTGCTCAACGCCGGCTTCCTGCCGATGGCGATGGCCGCCGGGCTGACGAGCGCGATCATGAGCACGGCCTCCGTCTGTGTCGATGCCGTGCGCGCGTCGGACCTGCTGCTCGGTCACGACGCGTGGGGCACACACTGGATCGCCGATCATCGAGCGCGCCAGGCGGCGGAGGCGGCCACGACCGCATGAGCGCGTCGGCGCCACGACCGAAGCGGGCCGACGTGCCGGTGGACCGCGAGCCAGAGCTGCTGCCGGACGACGGCGCGCACCGCGTGCGCCTGCGCTTCCTGCCCGAGGGCGCCGAGGTGCGGGTCCCGAGCGGCACGCCGGTGTTCGACGCCGCGAGCTGGAACGGGATCGCGATCGACTCGACGTGCGGCGGTCACGGCACGTGCAAGAAGTGCAAGGTCCGCGTCGTCTCCGGCGAGCTACCGGTGTCAAGCGTCGACCCACGCGCGTTCAGCCCCGACGAGCTCCGCGAGGGATGGCGCCTCGCGTGCCGCGCGCCCGCCCGGAGCGACGTCGTGATCGAGGTGCCGCCGCTGCAGACGCGGCCAAAGGCGGCGCTCGCCGGAGTCGGGCGCCACGTGATCCTCCGCCCATCGGTGCAAAAGCGCCACCTCGTGCTCGAGGAGCCGACGCTCGAGGATCAGCGCTCGGACCTCCAGCGCGTGTTCGACGAGATCGATGATCTTGAGCTGCACGCACCGATCGAACTGCTCCGGACACTCGGTGGGACGCTGCGACGCGCCCACTTCGACGTCACCGCGGTCATCTGCGACGACGAGCTGATCGACCTCGAGCCTGGGGACACGTCGGCACGTCGGTTCGCGATTGCCTACGACCTCGGCACGACGACCGTCGTCGCGACGCTGATCGATCTCGACAGCGGCCAGCCGCTCGCCGTCCGCTCGATGCTCAACCGCCAGCAGCCGTTCGGCGCCGATGTCATCACGCGGATCAGCGCGACGATGATGGATGACAGCGCGCTCGGCGACCTGCGCACGCGCGCCCACGAAACCGTCGCGACCCTCACCGAGGAGGTGTGCACCGAGGCCGGCGTCGAGCCGACCGAGGTGTACGAGATCACCATCTGCGGCAACGTGACGATGATGACGCTCGCGCTCGGGATCGATCCGGAACCGCTGTCGATGGCCCCGTTCGTCGTCCCCACCCACAGCTTCCCGCCGGTCAAGGCGAGTGAGTTCGGCGCGATCATCCACCCCCGCGCGCCCGCGTTCGTGTTCCCGTCGCTCGGTGCCTACGTCGGCGGCGACATCGTCGCGGGAATGCTCGCGACCGGGCTCACCCGGGACCGCCGACTGCGGTTGTTCATCGACGTCGGGACGAACAGCGAGATCGCTCTCGGATCGGCCGAGCGCGTCCTTGCCACGGCGGCGCCCGCGGGTCCCGCTTTTGAGGCGGCGCAGATCAAGTGCGGGATGCGCGCGGCCGACGGCGCCATCGAGGGCCTGCGAATCGACGCCGACACGCAGGAACTCACCCTCGAGGTGATCGGTGATACCGCCCCCGCAGGCATGTGCGGCTCCGGCCTCGTCGACGCGGTCGCCGAGCTCGTCCAGGCCGGGTTGCTCGATCACTCCGGGCGCTTCATCCCGGACGAGGCGGCGGCCGAGACACATCCGACGCTCGCCCCGCGTCTGACGAAGATCGGCGAGGAGCGCGTCTTCGTGTTGCACTGGAGCGAGGACCGCGATCCCGCCCACTCGGTGTTCCTGTCTCAGCGCGATGTGCGCGAGCTTCAGTTCGCAAAGGCGTCGATCGCCACCGGCTGGAACATCCTCCTGCGCGAACTCGACGTGGAGCCGTCGGAGATCACTCAGGTGCTGCTCGCCGGCAGTTTCGGCGCCTACCTCACGCCGTTGAGCGCGGTGCGAATCGGACTCGTGCCGAAGCTCGCGCTGCCGCGGATCGTGTCCGCCGGCAACGTCGCCGGCGAGGGTGCGAAGATCGCAGCGATGTCGCTGCGAGAGCGCGCCGAAGCGCATTCGATCCTGCGGGAGGTCGAGTACGTCGAACTGTCCGGACGCACGGACTTCAACGACCTGTTCATCGATCAGCTCGCGTTCCCGGGATGAGCGGCGCGCGGCGGACCGTGATCGCGTGCGGCGCGCTCGCCGCCGAGATCGCCGCGATCAGTCATCGTCGCGGCTGGGAGCTCGAGGTGGCGCCGCTGCCGGCGCTCATGCACAACCGCCCCGCGCAGATCGCCCCGACGCTCACCAAGGAGCTGCACCGGCTGCGCGAGGCGGGACGGGAGGTCGTCGCGATCGCCTATGGCGACTGCGGGAGCTACGGCGCGATCGACGCCGCGCTCGGCGAGGCCGCTCCAGGCATCGCCCGCCTCAACGGCGACACGTGCTACGACGTGTTCGCCCGCGACGAGGTGGCCCAGGCGCTCGTCGATCAGCCCGGCACGTACTTTCTCACCGACTTCCTCGCCCGGACGTTCGAGCACACCGTGATCCGCCAGCTCGGTCTCGACCGCTATCCCCAGCTGCGCGACGACTACTTCCGCCACTACACACGGGTCGTGTGGCTCGCCCAGCGCCCGGCGCCGTTGACGAAGGCGGCCGCCGAGTACGCGGCCGAGCGGATCGGGCTCCCGCTTGAGATCGTCGAGGTCGGCAACAGCGGGCTCGAGGCCGAGCTTGAGCGCCTCCTCGCCAGTGGGGTCGAAGCCGCCCCGCGATGACGCGTCGCAATTGGGCGGGAAATCTGGCCTACCGGGCGCGGCAGCTGCACCGTCCGGCGACGGTCGAGCAGCTCGCAGACGTCATGGCGAGCGCCGACTCGATCCGCGTGCTCGGGTCGCGTCACTCGTTCAGCGACATCGCCGATGCGGACGAGCAGGTGAGCCTCGACGCACTCTCGCCCGATTTCGTCGTCGACCGGGACGCGGGGACGGTCTCCTGTGGCGCGTGGCTGACCTACGGCCGGCTCGCGGACGCACTCGCGGCCGAGGGTCTCGCGCTCGCCAACCTCGCATCGCTCCCGCACATCTCGGTCGCGGGGGCGGTCGCCACGGCGTCCCACGGGTCGGGCGACCAGAACGGCAACCTCGCGACCGGTGTCGCAGGGCTCGAGCTCATGACCACGGCCGGGGAGCTCGTGGCGTGCACCCGCGGTGACCCTGACTTCGACGGGCTCGTCGTCGGACTTGGCGCCCTCGGCGCGGTCGTCCGCGTCACGCTTGACGTCGAGCCGGCCTACGAGGTGCGTCAGCACGTCTTTGAGGGGATGTCGTGGGCGACGCTCGGCGAGCACTTCGACGCCGTGATGGCGAGTGGTTACAGCGTCAGCGCGTTCAGCCGGTGGGGCGAGAACGTCGAGCAGGTCTGGGTCAAGTCGCGGGTCGGGCCGGACGTCGTGCTGCCGGAGGGCGATCTGTTCGGTGCTCGCGCGGCGACCGTCAACCTCCACCCGCTCATCGGGATGGACCCGATCAACGCGACTCCGCAGCTGGACGAGCCCGGGCTGTGGTCGGATCGACTGCCGCATTTCCGCATGGGGTTCACGCCGAGCAGCGGCGACGAGCTCCAGTCCGAGTACCTGATGCCGCGCCGTCATGCGCCCGCCGCGATCGAGGCGATGCTCACGCTGTCGACGCTCGTCTCACCGCTCGTCCAGGTCGCCGAGATCCGCACCGTCGCGGCCGACCGGTTGTGGATGAGCCCCGCCTACGAACAGGACCTGGTCGCGTTTCATTTCACGTGGGTGCCCGACGCCGCGGCCGTCAGTCGCGCGCTCGACGCGATCGAGCGCGTGCTCGCGCCGTTCGAGGCCCGGCCGCACTGGGGCAAGGTGTTCAACCTGCCGGCGGACGCGATCGCGCCCCTGTACCCGCGTTTTGACGATTTCGGTGAGCTCCGCAATCGCTGGGATCCGCGGGGCGCGCTGTGCAACCCATGGTTGACCCGCACGCTCGGCGAGCCCGCCGAGCGATGATTTTCACCGCGCGCGCCGGTCGTAAGGTGTGCCTGTAGATCGCCAGCGACTCGAGAGGGAGGTATCGATGTCCGAGAACAACATTGGGACCCGGGAGGAATGGCAGGCGGCTCGCAGTGAGCTCGCGACGCTCGAGGCGGAGTACGCCGAGCTTGGCCAGAAGCTGACCGAGCAGCGGCGGCAACTTCCGTGGGTCGAGGTTGAGAAGGAGTACGTGTTCGACACCGAGGACGGGCGGAAAACGCTCGCCGAGTTGTTCGACGGTCGCTCGCAGCTGCTCGCCTACAACATCATGTTCGGTCCTGACTACACGCTCGGAGCGTGTCCGGGATGCACGAGCCTCGGTGATGAGCTGAGCGGAACCCTCGTGCATGTCAACCACCTCGACGTGACCTTGATCTGCTTCTCCCGCGCCCCGATTGATCGGCTGGCGGCCTATAAGGAGCGAATGGGTTGGACATTCCCGTACGTGTCCACGCACGAGTCGGACTTCCCGTTCGACTTCGGACTCGCGATGACGCCAGAGCAGGCGCGGGGATGTCCCTGAGGTCCAGGGCATGGTCGAGAATCCTCCCGAGTGGCTCGAGCAGTGGTCTCGTCAGATCGGCGCCCCGCTCGAGGACGGTCTGCGCGAGGGCCCAGGCTGGATCGCGTTCGCGCAGGAAGACGATCGCGTGTACCACACGTATACGGTGATGGCGCCCGATCCGTTCGTCGCGCCGTACCACTCGTTCCTGCTCAACCGCACGCCGAAGGAAGGCCCGGCGGACCCCGGCACCTGGCGCAAGGACGAATATCCGGACTGAGCGCGGTCGCGGCCGGCGCGTGACTCCGTGGCACGAAGCCGCGTCTGATGTCACAGCCGGGCGCGAACCCGGCAATAAGCCATAGATGACCACCGCAGCACACGCACGGGCCACGCCGCTGCGCCACCGTACGAACGCCGATGCGGTCGAGGTCGGCGGTCCACCTCGCTCGGCGCTGGCCGAGTTGCGGCGTGGTCAGGGGCAACAGCGGCAACTGATCGGCGCCCCAGCGGCCGACCAACCGCAGGGATTGGCTTTTGCGCATCACCCCCTGTGCCGCAAAAGCCAATCCCGCACCTCACGTGCCGTTCGCCGGCTGACCCGCCGACCGGCTGACCCGCCGACCGGTTACGGTCCTCACATGACCGAATCGAATGGCACTGTGTTGGTAACGGGCGGGACCGGGTTCCTCGGCGGATGGTGTGTGGCGTCGCTGCTGGAACGCGGCTACGACGTGCGCACGACGGTGCGCGACCTCGCGCGAGAGCCGGACGTCCGTGCGGTGGTCGCCGCTGCCGGGGTCGACGATCCCGGCTCGCGGCTCACGGTGATGGCGGCGAACCTCACGGCCGATGACGGGTGGGCGGAGGCGGTCGACGGCTGCCGGTACGTGCTGCACGTCGCGTCCCCGTTCCCGCCGGTGCAGCCGAAGGACCCCGACGAGCTCATCGTCCCGGCCCGCGACGGGGCGCTGAGGGTGCTGCGGGCCGCGTTCGGCGCCGGCGCTGAACGGGTGGTGATGACGTCCTCCGTCGCCGCCGTACGCGGGCACCGTCTCAGTACGGAGAGCACGCCGTACACGGAGGCGGACTGGACCGACGGCAACGACCCATCGCGCACACCGTACGTGCGGTCAAAGACGCTCGCCGAACAGGCCGCCTGGGATTACGCGCGCGGCGAAAACGCCGCCGAACGTCTCGCGACCATCAATCCCGGGGCGATCATCGGTCCGGCGCTCAGCAGCGATCACTCGTACTCCCTGCAGGCGATCCAGCGGCTGCTCGGCGGGATGCCCGCCGCGCCGCGCCTCGGGTTCACGTTCGTCGACGCCCGCGACGTCGCCGACCTGCACATCCGCGCGATGACCGATCCCGCGGCCGGCGGGGAGCGCTTCATCGCGACGGACACGTGGATGTGGATGCCAGATGTCGCGACAGTGCTCCGGGAGCGACTCGGAGAGGCGGCGAAGAAGGTGCCGAGCCGGGTCGCGCCCGACCTCCTGATCCGCGCGATGGCGCTGTTCGACGGCAGCATCCGGTCGGTCGTCGGTGACCTCGGGAAGCGCACCTGGTTCTCGAGCGACAAGGCGCGCACGACGCTCGGCTGGACGACGCGGCCCGTGAACGACTCGATCGAGGAGACCGCCCGCAGCCTCCTGTGACCGACGGCGGTCCGCTCAGCGCTCGAGCGATTCCGCGAGCAGCGTCGCGACGTCGGCGACGCGCAGGTCGACGCCCTCGCTCTGCACACCGTCGTCGAGCATCACGGCGCAGTACGGACAGGCGACGGCGAGCGTGTCCGCACCCGGTGCCGACCGCCTCGCGGACGCGCTCGACGTTGATCGGCTTGGCGCGCTCCTCCATCCACATGTGGGCGCCGCCGGCCCCGCAGCAGAACGTCTGCTTGCCCGAGCGCTCCATCTCCACCGCGTCACCGACCGCGGACGGCGAGCTCGCGCGGGCCGGCGAGCACGTCGTTGTGCCGCGCGAGGTAGCAGGAGTCGTGATAGGTGACCTTCACCGGGGCGCCCCCGTCCGACGCCGTCCCGCCGGCGGGCGCCAGGCGCCCGTCGCGCACAAGCCGCGCCAGCAGATCCGAGTGGTGGATGACCTCGTAGTGTCCGCCGAAGTCCGGGTACTCGTTGCCGAGCGTGTTGAAGCAGTGCGGGCAGTTGGCGATGATCTTCGTCACCCCGGCCTCATTGAGGGTCGCGACGTTCTGCTCGGCGAACGCCTGGAACACGTACTCGTTGCCGATCCGTCGCGCGGGATCGCCGGTGCAGCTCTCGCGGGGGCCGAGGATCGCGAAGTCGACCTCGGCGCGCCGGAGCAGCTTGGCCGTCGACTCGGCCGCCGACCGCGCGCGCTCGTCGAACGAGGATGCGCACCCGACCCAGTACAGGTACTCGGGCGCCGGGTCGCCTGGCTCGAGCACACGCACATCGAGCTCCTTCGCCCAGTCGGCGCGTTCGTTCTGCGCCCGCCCCCACGGGTTCGAGGACCGCTCGATATCGCGCAGCATCGGCTCGGCCTCCGCCGGGAAATTCGACTCGACCATCACCTGGTGCCGTCGCAGGTCGACGATGTGGTCGACGTGCTCGATCGACACCGGACAGGCTTGGACACACGCGCCACAGGTGACGCAGTCCCAGATCATCTCCTCGGGCACGTTCGTCCCGAGGATCGGCTCCTCGGACTGGGCGAACACGTTGTCGCGCACGCCCATGATCACGAGCTTCGGCGACAGGATCTTGCCGGTGGCAAACGCGGGGCATACGTCCTGGCAGCGTCCGCACTCGGTGCACGAGAAGCCGTCGAGCATCTCCTTGATCGTCAGGTCCTTGGCGGTCCCGACACCGAAGCGCAGCTCCTCCTCGGGGACGCTGTCGTCGTCGAAGCGCAGCGGCTCGAGCCGGCCGCCCGGCCCGGTCCGCGCGAACCACACGTTGATGGCGGCGGTGAAGATATGCAGGTGCTTGGAGTACGGCAGGTAGGCGAGAAATCCGAGGATCGTCAACACGTGGGCCCACACGAACACGCGCTCGAGCACGCGCGTCGCCTCGCCCGGCCCGAACAGGCCGGACAGCGCGTTCGACACCGGCGAGTCCGACGCCGGCCAGTCGTTGAGACCCAGGCCGATCCGGGCCGCATGCCACAGCAGCAGCGTCAGCGCGATCGTCGCGATCAGCGCCAGGATCAGGTCGGCCTCGCCGACGTGACTGCCCTCAAAGCGCCGCGGGCGCTGCACCTTGCGGATCCACACCGCCGCCGCCACCCCGATCAGCACGAGCACCGCGAACAGGTCGACGAGGAACGCGTACCAGCCCTGGTGGCCGAGCCACGGCAGCGTCGCGTGCTTATCGACGATGCCGATCATCGCGATCAGGATCGTCGGGAGCAGGACGAGAAAGCCCCAGAAGATGAACGCGTGCATCAGCCCGGGGCCGAAGCGCTGAAGCAGCTTGCGCTGCCCGAGCACGATCGTCGCCTCGTTCTTCACCCGCCGACCCGGGTTGAACGCCCGGTCGGTCGGTTGTGCGCCTCGCACCAGGCCGCTCAAAAAGAGCGCGCGCCGCACGAACAACACGCCGCTGACGGCAATCGCGGCGGCAAGCGCGATGGCGGCGACGGCGGAGACTACGTCCCCCTGGTCTTGCGAATCTCCGCCGAGATGGCGGGCACGATCTCGTGGAGATCGCCGATCACGGCGTAGTCGGCACTCGCGAAGATCGACGCCTCGGCGTCGGGATTGATCGCGAGCAGCTTCTTCGCGCCTTTGCAGCCGGCCATGTGCTGGGTCGCGCCGCTGATGCCGCACGCGATGTAGATGTCGGGCGCGACCTTCGACCCCGTCTGACCAACCTGGTCGGCGTGCGGCCGCCATCCGGCACTCGTGACCGCCCGGCTGCAGCCAATCGCGCCATGGAGAAGGTCCGCGAGCTCCTCGAGCGGGGCGAACCCCTCGGCCGAGCCGACACCGCGGCCACCGGAGACGACGACCTTGGCGTCGGTGAGTGACACACCCTCACTCGCCGCGGAAACGCGCTCGAGCACGACGACCGGATCCTCGCCCGGGGCGAGGCTGCTCACGTCAGAGGCACCGCCCGCGTCGGCCGCCACCGCGTGCGGGGCGACGGTGGCCAGCAGCGGCGCGCCGTGGACGGAGGCTTCCTCCAGGAGGCTGCCGCCCCACCGCACCCGGGTCACGCTCGCCGGATCGCCGGGCGTGATCGCGGTGCAGTTCGCGGCGAGCGGCTGATCGAGAATCGCTGAGACGTGGGCGAGGATCTCGTTGCCTCGCTCGGTTCCCGGAGCCACGACCGCACCCGCGCCGCGTGCCGACGCCGCCTCGGCGACCGCCCGGCCCCAGGCGGCCGGTGCGTACGCGTGATCCGGGCTGATCGTCACCGCGGCAACATCACCCCCGAGCGAGCGCGCCATCGCCAGCGCCTGGAGCGACAGCTCGTCAGACGGGTCCTCAAGGAAGACGAGCGTGGTCACGAGAGCACCCCGATCTCCGCGAGCTTCGCGACGACGGCGGGCGCGGCGTCGGGACCGTTGCCGAGGACCTCGACCTGTTTGCCCGAGCCGGGGGGCGTTGCGAGACGACGCATCTGGAGCTTTGGCGCAGGCCGCTCCGGCGTCGAGGCGCTCACCGGCTTGCGCTTCGCCCGCATCCGCCCCGGGACCGACGGATACCGCGGGAGGTTGATCCCCTCCTTGACGCTGACGACGGCGGGGGTCCCCACGAGGTACACATCACGCCCCGCGGCCACCTCCTGCTCACAGCGAAGACGCCCGTCGTCGGTCAAGGCAATGCCCTTGATCCCGGTGACAACCGGCAGCCCAAGCGCGTGGGCAACCCGGATCGGCACCTGGTAATTGCCGGCGTCGGCCGACTCGTTGCCGAACAGGATGAGGTCGAACGGCTCTGGGGCGGCCTGGATCGCGGCGACGATCGCCGCCGCCGTCGCCTGGGGATCCCATTCCTCGGCGTCGGTGACGAGGTGAATCGCGCTGTCGATCCCGATCGCCATCATGTCGCGCAGCTGCTCCTCCGCCTCGGCCGGGCCGAGCGTCAGCACGGTCGAGCTGCCGCCGTGCTGCTCGATCAGCCGGACGGCCTCCTCGGCTCCGCACTCCTCGTGGGGACTGACGGTGAAGCCGAGGTGGCGGGTCTGGATCGCGCGCTCGTCGTCGGTGAGGACGATCTTGCCGCCGGTGAGCGGCACCCGCTTGACGCACACGAGGATGTTCATGAGCGCACGCGCGTGTTCTCTGGATCGAACACGGCGCTTGAATCGTTCGTCTGCACGGTCACCGGGTAGCGCTCGCCGAGATACTCGACCGCGAGCTCCTCGCCGACCTTGGCGTGCTCGGGCGGCAGGTAGCTCATCAGGATGTGCTTGCCGATCGACGGGCCGGCACCGGCGCTCGTCACATAGGAGCGGCGGCCGTGGGCGTCAACGAGCGGCTCCCCGTCACGCGTGACGACGGGCTCGCCGCCGAGCATGTACCGCTTGACCCCCGAGGCCGACGTGTGATCGTCGACCGTGAGCGCGCACATGATCGCCGCGGGGTCCTCCTCGCGATGGCGGACGTGCGCCTCCTTGCCGATGAACTCAGCGTCCTTCACCTTGCCCCACGCCATCCCGGCCTCGACGACGGTGTACTCGCCCTCGAGCTCGGCGCCGTAGGCGCGGTAGCACTTCTCCAGCCGACCGGTCGTGCCGTACACGCCGATGCCGGCCGGGACGATGCCGTGCGGCGCCCCCGCCTCGGCGACGACGTCCCACAACCGGGCGCCCTGCTCAAACGGAACGTACAGCTCCCAGCCGAGATCCCCGACGTAGGAGATCCGGGACGCCAAAACGCTCAAGGGACCGACATCGAGGGACCGACAGCGGGCGAACGGAAAGCCCTCATGCGAGATGTCGTCGCTCGTGACGCTCGACAGGATGTCGCGCGCGCGGGGACCCCACAGCCCGAGCGTCGTCCATGAGCTCGTCAGGTCGGTCACCTGGGCGCTGCCGTCGGCGGGCATGTGATCGGCGAACCACTTCAGATCGGACATCCCGTACGCGCCGCCGGTGACCACCCGGAACACGTCATCGGCGAGCCGCATGATCGTCAGGTCCTGCTTGAAGCCGCCGTTGGGGGTGAGGATCGGCGTGTACACGACCCGCCCAATCGGGACATCCATCTGGCGCATCGCCAGCCGTTGGACGGCGTCGAGCGCCCCCGGCCCGGTGACGTCGAAAATCGTGAACGCCGTCAGGTCGATCATCGCCGCGCGATCGCGCATCGCCAGGTGCTCGGCGTTGATGATCGGCGACCACCAGCGCTTGTCCCACTCGGCCTCGCGGTGGTTGATCCGATCGCCGTACTCCTCGAGCAGCGGCGCGTTGGACGCGTACCAGTGGGGCCGCTCCCAGCAGGCCGTTTCGTAGAAGACGGCGTCGAGCGCGTTCTCCCGGTCGTAGAACGGGCTGAGCCGAACGCCACGGTTCGACTCCCACTGCTCGCCCGGGTGGACGATCCCGTACATCTTGTTGAAGCCCTCTGACGCCCGGGAGACGATGTGCGTCTTCGTCCGCTGGCACGAGTAGGCGCGCGCGATGTTCGACTCGAACACGTCGATCTCGGACTCCCCATGGACCATCAGCTCGGCGACCGTCTTGCCCGCGCCCGGTCCCTCCTTGATCCAGATCGCCGCCGCCGACCACAGCCCGCGAACCTCCGGCGTCTCGCCGAGCAGCGGCATTCCGTCGTAGGTGACGGACAGGACGCCGTTGATCGCGTACTTCACGCCAACCGTCTCGTCGCCGACGATCTCGGGCATCAGGTCGAGCGCGATCTCCATCTGGGGATCGAAGTCATCCTGGGTGAACGGCAGCTCGGTCGGGCTCAGCGCCGACTCGTCGATCGAAGGGATCTCGTCGGCATCGAGCGTGATCGGACGGTGCGCGTAGGAGCCGATCTCGAGCCCCGTGCCCTCCTGGCGCTCGTACATGTTCGTGTCCATGTCGCGGACGATCGGGAACTCGATCATCCCGGTCGTGTCGGCGAATCGGGGCGCCGGCCCGATGTCGATCATCTGGTGCACCATCGGCGTCAGCGGAATCGACGCGCCTGCCATCCGGGCGATCCGGGGGCTCCACGCGCCGCACGCGATCACGAGGCGCTCGGTCTCGATCGTCCCCTTCGTCGTGTGGACGCGCCTGATCGCGCCGTCCTCGACATCGATCCCCGTCACCTCGGTGTTGGCGAGCACGGTCAGCCCGGCCTCCTGCGCGCGCTCACGCATCAGCGTGCCGGCCCGGAGGCTGTCGACGACGCCGGCGCCCGGCGTATAGAAGCCGCCGATGATCAACTCCTCGTTGATGAACGGCACGTGCTCCTTGACCTGCTCGGGCGTCAGCATCGACACGGGCTCGATCCCCCACGCCTTCGCCGAGCTCATGCGACGACCGAGCTCCTGCATCCGTTCCTCGGTCCGCGCGATCTCGATGCCGCCGCTCTCGATGAAGACGCCGAGCTCCTTGTACTGACGCATGCTCTCGAGCGTCAGCAGCGTCATCTCCTTCGAGTGGTCGACCGGGAAGATGAAGTTCGATGCATGCCCGGTCGAGCCACCGGGGTTCGGCATCGGGCCCTTGTCGATCAGGGTGACCTCGGTCTCGCCGAGGCGCGTCAGGTGGTAGGCGACGCTGTTGCCGACGATCCCCGCGCCGATGATCACCGTCTTCTGACTCGCCGGCGCGCCGCCGGACTCCCCACTGGCCATAGGAGCCTGATATATCAGATGCAGGTCAGGGACTGCAACGCGAGTGGTGCCGACTCGCGGCCTCGTGTCTCAGCAGCCGCGGAACGTGACGGTGCGCGATGGCCGCTCGTGGATCGCGGCGTCGGTGACGACGAACTTCACCTTGTGCCGGCCACGCTTGACGATCGTCGGCGGTGTGCCCTCCTCGCGGGCGTCGCTGATCGAGTCAAGGAACTTCCCGTCGAGGTACACCGCAATGTCAAAGCGCGTCTCCCTCAGCGCCTTGGTGGTGATGTTGATCACGATCGCGTCCTCGTTCAGCTTCAGGCACGTGCGGCGCGGATGAAGCCTGACCACGCGCGTCCTCAGCCGCGGCGCCGGCGGCGTGCGCTGCGCACTCGACCAGTACGGGTGCCAGCCGCGCGCGATCGGGTGCTTGCCGCTGCCGTCCGCGTTCATCACCCAGATCTCGCCGACACCGTCGGCGTCGTCGTGACGGTGGCGAAAGTAGGCGATCTGGCGCCCGTCCGGCGACCACGAAGCCTCCGACTCCTCGACACCCGGCGTCGCGGTCAACTGGCGCAGGCCGGTGCCGTCGGCGCTCGCCGTCCACACATCGGTGGCGTCGCTCCCCGTGCTCGTGCAGGCCCCAGTCGTCAGATTGCAGGTCTGGCTTGTGATCGTCGCCCGGCGCGTGAACGCCAGCTGCCTACCGCTTGGCGCCCAGTTCGGCTCCGAGTTGGTCACCAGCGAGCGCGTCACCGTCGCCGTCGTTCCGATCGGGCTGACCTTCGTCGTGCGCTGGTTGGCGAGGATGACGTGCGAACCACTCCCGTCACTGCGGGCGAGGCTGATTCCAGGGCTCTGGTAGTAGGCGATCTGGGTGCCGTCGGGTGAGGCCACCGGGCCAAAGCCGCTGTCCGTCGTGAGCTGGCGCTGGCCGCTGCCGTCGGCGTTCATCACGTACACGCCGTTGTCGTTGCCGCTGGCCAGGAAATAGAAGATCCGCCGGCTGTCGGGGGAGAACGTTGGCGCGAAGTTGTCGCCAAAGGTCGTCCTCGTGAGTCGCCGGATCCGTGTCCCGTCCGGATGCACCGTGTACACCTGAACCGGGTCGCCGGGCCGAACCTCCGCGATCAACCGCCCGTCGGCTGAGACGGATGGATCGAACCCGCCACGTTCGACGCACTCGTAGCGCGTTCCCGCGGGCGAGACCGATGCCACGCCGCATGACGGCCCAAAGTCAGCCCGGTTCACCGTCGTGAGGTAGATCCGGCCGCTGCGCCCCGGGAACTCCGCCCCCGCGGGCGCGGCGTCGAACACCGCGCCGGCGGCGGCGAGCGCCGTGACCACAACGGCCCTCACGACGCGCGGCGTGTTTCCCCGGGTCCGCATCAGTGGGGGACGTAGCGCTTCGCCTGCGGGCGCGAGCGCACAATTGGGTCGCGTCGAGCGCGTCCGGCGAACTGGGCAAGCTCGCTCGCCAGCGACTTCAGGTTCTGCGTTCGCTTCGCATCGGTGAGCGGCGCGATCAGAACAGGCCCGCCGACCGAGTCGATCTCCAGCGCCGCCCGCACGCCTGCGAGCCGGTCGATCCGATGCTCGTTCATCGCGCCGTCACCCCATCAGCGTGAGCAGCCCTCTCACTGCGTTCCGTTCCCCCAACAGGACCACACGATCAACCTACGCCCACCGCGGCGGGCCCACAACAGGGTTTTCCCTAGGGTTGAGGAGTCGTCAGCGGTGCGTGCTCGTCGCGGGCGATCTCGAGGACCCGGTCGAGCCCGCGGCGGTCGTCTGCTCCGCGCGGCCGCTGCCCCTCCAGTCCGCGGCGCCGCCGCTCGTGCCATGCAGGAGGTAGAGGACGCCGTAACGGCGATGGGGATGCGACGCGTACCCCGACGGCAGCAGAATGCGCACGTTCGCCGGCCCCGGGATCGCGCTCGATGTCACCGAGAGGGCGAGCAGCCGCGAGTCGAGCGCGCGAACGGAGCGGATATGAAGTCCGAAACCGTCCCCGAGCACGATTGCGCTCGTCAGGAGCAGCGTGACGAATTAGTGTTCCGTGCGTGTTCGTCGGCCGCTCGGATGAGCAGGCGCGTCTCGGGGCGCTGATCGAGAGCGCCCGACGTGGACAGAGCTCGGCGGTGATCCTGTATGGGGAACCGGGAGTGGGCAAGACGACGCTGCTCGATTGCGCCATGCGCGACGCCGACGAATTCGTGGTCCTGCGCGCGCAGCCACTGCAGGCCGAGTCCGAACTGCCGTTTGCGGGGCTCGCGGACCTGCTGCGCCCGGTACTCCATCTGCGTGACCGGATTCCGCCTCCGCAGCGACAGGCGCTCGAGGGCGCGCTCGCGCTCGGACCGGCGAGCGCCGGCGACCGGTTCGCGGTCGCCGCCGCGACGCTGAGCCTGCTCGCGGGGGCCGCGGACCAGTCACCCGCGTTGGCGGTCGTCGACGACGCCCACTGGCTCGACGCGCCCTCACGAACCGCGCTCGTGTTCGCGGCGCGTCGCCTCGTGAGCGAGGGGGTCGTCGTGCTGCTGGCGATGCGCGACCGCGATTGGCTGCACGGCGCCGGGCTCGACACGATGCGGCTCGACGGGCTCGAACCGAGCGACGCGTGCAGACTGCTCGATCGCGCCGACGGCGACCTCGCCGGCGCGGTCCGCGCTCGCCTCGTCACCGAAACGCGAGGGAACCCCCTGGCGTTGCTCGAGGCGCTCGGGACGCTGACGGCGGCGCAGCGCCGGGGGCTCGAGGCGATCACGGAGCCACTTGCGGTCGGCCCGGCGCTCGAGCAGGCGTTTGCGCAGCAGTTCGATGATCTGCCGGACGACACACGACGCGCACTGCTCATCGCCGCCGCCAGCGACACCGGATCGAGCGGCGAGATCATGGCGGCGCTCGCACAGCAACGGCTCGACGGAACCGCACTGGAGCCCGCAGAGCATGTCGGCGTGATCTCGGTCACCGCCGGGCATGTGGCCTTTCGTCACCCCCTGGTGCGCTCGGCGGCTTACCACGCGAGTGACCCCGCCGAGCGGCGCGGCGCCCATCACGCACTCGCCGCCGCCGTCGGAACGGATGACCGCGCCGCATGGCATCTTGCGGCCGCGTCGTCGGGGCCCGACGAGCGCGTCGCAGAACTGCTCGAGGCGGCGGCGACGACGGCCCTCGAACGCAGCGCGTACGCTGCCGCCGCACGGGCGTTCGAGGCCGCTGCCGTGCTCAGTGCCGCGGACAGCGACCGGTTGCGGCGCACGATCGGCGCCGGACGCGCGTTGTGGCTCTCCGGCGATCCGGTGCGCGCGGACACCGTGCTCGACGGGGCGCTCGAGTTCGTCACCGAACCGCTCGCTCGGGCTCAGATCCAGATGCTCCACGGTGCGACGATGGTGTTCACGCGACCGGTGGCGGAGACGTTCTCGCTCCTGGTGGCGGAGGCGGAGCGGGTCGAACCGTTCAACTCACAGCTGGCCGCCGAGATGCTCTCGCTCGCCACGCTGGTGTGCTTCATGGCCGGCGATCCGGCGCGGGCCGAGACGGTCGCCCGCCGCGCCCAACACACCGCCGGGCTCGACGGCGGCGTCGCCGAGTGCGCCGCCCGGCTCGCGCTCGGGCTCGCGATCGTCCACAGCGGGCAGGTCACCGAGGCGCTCGGTCTGATCGATTCGGCTCTCGCCGAGCTCGGTCCGGCGGATCTGGAGTCACGTGATGGAGTTCTGCCGCTCGCGCTTGCCGGCGCCGTGCAGGCGCTCGTCTGGACGGAACGTGAAGAGACGGCGCGCGCGCTGATCGAGGGGTCGGTCGCCGCGGCCCGGAGTGCCGGCGCCGCCACGATCCTTCCGTACGCGTTGGCGACCCTCTCGGAGATCGAGGTCCGACACGGCACCATCGCCGCGGCCTATGCGGCGGCCGCGGAGTCCGTCCAGCTGAGCCGAGACACCGGGCAGTTCGTCGAGTCATCGTTCTCTTACGTCACGTTGGCCCGCGTGGAGGCGATCCTCGGACACGAGGCCGAATGCCGGACGCTCGTCGCCACCGCGCTCGACGTCGCCCGGACGACGGGCGCCGACTCGATTCGGACCTATTCGACCGGCGTGCTCGGCCTACTCGAGCTGTCGCTCGGGCGCCCCGAACTCGCTGCGACGCACCTCCGCGAGTGTGCGCGACTCCATATTGCCCAGCGTATGAAGCTGCCGACCGCGGTCCCCGCGGCAGGCGATCTTATCGAGGCGCTCGTGCGCAGCGGCGATATCGCA
>CAWEYQ010000002.1:0-34699 GCA_963813265.1 uncultured Solirubrobacterales bacterium
GGCCCTGCGCTGAGCGCCTGAGAAGGCTTCAACCCCGAAAAAGCCCTGGAAGCCGTCGGACTTGGAGTAGGGGTCTGGGGACGCACGGATCAGAATTTGGCGCTAAGACAGGCTAAGTCGGTGGCGAGGTCGTATGCGCATCGATAGCGTCGGCTGCAGCGAATGCGATCAGGGTGCCGGCCATGTCAACGCTGGCCAATCCGACGCGCGGGCCGTGTAGCTCATGACGCTGGCGCCGTCGTCCAACGATCCGGTTTGCGTACGAAACGTCTCGGCGCCGCCCCTTCGAGCTGCTCGCCGGTGAGTAGGTGCGCTTCGTCGGGGTCAGGACCAGGGTTGCCGTTGACCGCACCCACCTCTCCGAGTTCTACGCCGCGCGGCTAGTGTCCTCCGCCTTAAGTTTCGTGGCTTAAGTTTGGTATGATGCCGCATGGCACGAACTGGACGTCCCAAGGTGGTGTTGGAGTTGACCGACGGGGAGCGTGACCAGTTGGTCCGCTGGGAGCGTCGGCGGAAGTCCTCCCAAGCGTTGGCGTTGCGCTCGCGGATCGTTTTGAAGTGCGGGCAGGGTCACGCGAACAAGGAGGTCGCGGCGGAGTGTGGCGTGTCGCCGGCGACGGTTGGCAAGTGGCGTCGGCGGTTCTGCGAGTTGCGGTTGGACGGGCTTTCGGATGATCCGCGGCCGGGGCGGCCGGCGACGATCACCTCCAAGCAGGTAGAGGATGTGCTGGTCGCGACGTTGGAGTCCACTCCGGAGAATGCGACGCACTGGTCCAGAGCGAAGATGGCCGAGCGCTCGGGGCTCTCTGAGTCGACGATCGGGCGGAGTGGCGGGCGTTCGAGCTGCGAACCGCACCGCACCGAGAACGTCCAAGCTCTCCACCGATCGCTGCTCGTCGAGAAAGGTCTACGACGTGGTCGGCCTGTACCTGAACCCGCCGGAGGCGGCGGTCGTGTTGTGCGTGGGATTGAGAAGAGTCAGGTGCCAGCGCTCGCGCGCTGTTGAGCGCCGTTCCCGTTCGTGACGCTCGTGCTGTTGTCCGCCGTGATGGATTGGTCTGACGTTCGAACGTTGAAACGTTCAAAGGGGAGGCAAAAGGAACCCGAACGGTCGATGGGTTAGGCGGCGGCGGGAACGGCGAGCGATGAAGGCGGCGGGGGGCCGGGGGGCGTGGTTGTGCGTCACGCGTTTGTGACCGCTGCGCTCTCGCTGTTGATCGCTCGCCACGACGGTTGGTCGAGGTCGCGAGGGGGTGCGGGTGGGCGAGCGTGGACGGGGGCGAGCGATGCGACCCCACTCGCGCGTGGCGGGGTGGCGCTCAGGCGCCGGGCGCGGTGGCGGTCCAGAGCTCGGCGGGCCGTCCGTTTGTGAGGATGCGTTGACTGGTGATCTTGCCGTCGGCGGCGAGCATGTTGAGGGCCTGGTCGAGCTGGGTGGTGGAGGGGTTGCGGTGCAGCAGGTCGCGGAGCTGGGTGCGGGTCAGTCCGCCGGGCAGCTGGTGGGTGAGCGCGGCGTGGATCTGGTGGGCGAGCGGGTTGGCGCTGCTGCGCTCCAGCGCCCAGCTGGCTGAGCGTTGCGCGTAGTCCCAGAGCGCGAGCGCGGCGGTCAGGTGCACGGGCTGGATCTCTCGGGTGCTGTCGAGCAGGGCGTAGATCAGCGCGAGGCGGATGGTGTGCGCCTCGGCGCGGGCGCTGATCGCGCCGGCGATCCCGGGCTGGGGCTGCGCGAGCTGCTGGTAGGCGTCGGCCCAGGCGTGGCGGGCTGCGGGTGAGAGGCGGATCTGCCCGGCGCGCTGGGCGGCGGTGAGGGTGGTCGCGAGCCGGCGGTCCAGGCCGGTGTGGTTGAGCGGGTCGGGGTTGCCGCCTTCGGGCAGCAGCCGGACGCGGCGGCAGCCGAGGAGCAGGAAGCGGTTCAGCAGCCCGTTGGCGAGCTCGACGGGGTTGATGTGATGCTGCAGCTCGGTCGCGGTGATGTGTCCGATCACCGAGATATGGGCGCTTGTCGCGCGCGCGGGCGCGGTTCGGGTCAGGATCGCTAAGGGGCGGCCGTCCCACGCTGAGCGCAGTGTGGGCGACAAAGTTGAGATCTCACGGCTGACGTTCTTGAGCACGCTGACGAATTCTGGTTCGATCACCAGCAGCCGCCGGTCGCTTGCGCCGGGGTCCTGGCCGGCGGGGTCGCGGACCGAGTGGATCAACCCCTCCCCGCTACTCAAACCGGTCAGGATCCGGCTGGTGATCGTATGGTCAGCGCCGGTGATCAGGCGGTGCACGTGGTCCCATGACGATCCCTTCCTCGCGCGAGCTGACTCGCCGATCAGGACGAGAAACTGGTTGGGGTGATGCCGGGTCGCTTCGACTTGGAACCATGCGCCGCGGCCGGTCGCGGCACCGAACGCGACCAGCAGCTGGGAGAGGATCGCGATCGGGTCAGCTTCGGTCTCTGGGGCGATCGTGTTCACGATCTCGCCCGCCAGCCCGTGATAGACAGCGGGCTGTGGTGGTGCGGGCCAGCCGTCGGGAACGGGCAGGGTCAGCGCGCCGCTCGGCGGCGGGTCCTCGTCGGGCTGGTCAAGCAGCGACAGGGTGACGGGCTCGGTCATTCGGCGGAGACCTCCGCGACTGCGGCACGAGCAGCGGACTCGTCGACGATCGCCTTCTTTGAAGCGAACGCGGCGATCAGCGAGGCGACGGCGAGGTTGTTCACCTGCCGCGGCAGGCCGCGAGAGACCTCGTGGATCAGACCGATCGCGTCATCGGAGAACAGGGTGTCAGAGCGTCCCGCGAGCGCCAAATGATGCTGCACATAGCTGGTCGTCTCCGTGGCGGTGAGACCGCCGATCGCGTAGCGCATACCGACCCGCTGATCCAACGCGGTGAACGCGCCGCGGCGAAGCCGGTGGCGCAACGCGGGCTGGCCGAGCAGCAGCAGGCAAAACGGCGCGGTCTGATCCATCCCCATGTTCGACAAACAGCGGATCCCTTCCAGGCACTCGCCATCTAACAGATGCGCTTCATCGCAGATCAAAACCACCTGCTTGCCGCGCTCCGATGCCTCCGCGGCGAGCAGCTCCTGGGCCTGGGGAATCAGCGCCGCGTGGTGAAAGCGCGGGGTGGCGCCCAGCCCGGTGATGATCGTCGTGTAGATCCCGCGCAGCCCGACCCCGGGCGTGCCGAGATAGAGCACCGTGTGCCGCGACGCGTCCAGGCCGGCGACCGCCGCGCGGGCCGCAACCGTCTTCCCGGCGCCGCACTCGCCCGAGATCACGCCGATCGCCTGCTCTGAGATGCACCACGACATCCGAGCGACCGCCTCCCCGTGCGCGGCATGCGCGTGCAACATCCCCGGCGCTAAATCTTTGGAAAAGGGCATCCTTGAGAAGCCGTAATGGCTGCGCAACCTGTCAATACTCACTGTTCGTCCTCCTGTTGGTTGGTGTCACGATGCCGTCGCCGTCGCCGTCGCCGTCGCCGTCGCCGTCGCCGTCGCCGTCGCCGTCGCCGTCGCCGTCGCCGTCGCCGTCGCCGTCGCCGTCGTTGGCGAGGCTTGAGTAGTCGATCGGGTGCCCGCCGAGCTCGGCGTCACGCTGCTCGGCGAGGAGCTTGAGGTAGTCGATCCCGGTCCCGGTTGGCGGTGGTGGGAGCTCGCGCTGGGCCTGGGGATGGGTGTGGCGTCCGATCACGAGCGGCACCGCAACCCCCATCGGGCGGTGTTGGTAGCGCACCTCGATCCTCGTGAGGTCAAACGGGTCGAACACCAGCTCGACCTTGCGGCCCACGAGCGCCGGGTCGACCTCGTATTGATTGCCGTGCAGCGACACCGTCGCGGTCTTGGTCACCGTCCGCTCGACCGACCACAGAAACGCCTCGCGCAACAACGCCGGGGTCGGCAACGGCGGCGCGCCGGCGCTGTCAAACCGGGCCAGCGGCGACAGTCCGGTCTCGGAATGCGTGCGCCGGTGATAGACGACCTCCAACCAGGCGGAGAACAGCCGGTTCAGCGCGGCGAGCTCGATCCCGTCGTCGATCTCGACCAAGAATTGATCGCGTACGGTTCGAAAAAAGCGCTCAATCTTGCCCTTCGTGGTGGCCGCGCGGGGGCTGGCGTGAATCAATTTCACGCCCAGTACCGCGCACGCCCGCAGCAGCTGTGAGGACACGAACGCCGAGCCGCGATCGACGAGGATCGCGTTCGGGACACCGCGCGACATGAGCCCTGAGCGCAGCGCGGCTTCCAAGCGGAACACGTCCTCGCCGGTACCCCACCGCCACCCGACCAGCAGCCGGCTGTGATCGTCGATGAACGCGAGCAGCACCGCGCGGCGCGCCGTCGCGCCGGCCAGGACCGGACCATTCAGCCCGTCTCCTGTCCACAGGTCGTTGCGTGCCCCAGCTTCGAACCGTCCATAGACCTTCCCCGGAGAACGGCCATCGGCGCGGACGTTTAGCCCGGCGCGCGCCAAGTGCGTCTGCAACGTCCGCAACCCCGGCACCTGATCACCCTCGCCGGCCGTGGTGAGCATGATCTGCCTGACCTGCGCCGCGGTCCGCTCCGGCCGCTCGCGCTTCAACCGAAACGCGAGCTCCAACATCCCGGCCGGCGTGCGGGGCGCAACCACACGAGGCCGAGGCACCAACGCCTGAAACCCGCCCCGACGGTACGCGCGGATCCACTCATCCAGCGTGGCGCGCGCGACCCTGACCAGCCGCCCGTCCGGGCCGACATGCTCACGATCACTCAGGGCGCGAACGAGCCGGCCGCGCTCGGCCTTCGACAACGCAGGATCTGCGACGTCACGCACGAGTGCGTACCTGAACAGTCCGATCTCCTGCCGACCCTCCTCATCACCACCCATCAGGTTCCTCCCGACGCTCGAGTTCAACGAGCGCGGGACCCTCTCAGCTCACGTCGCCCACGAATAGGCGGAGGCTCGTGTTGCCAACAGCACCCCGCCCGACAGCACGCTCGCGATCTGCCACGGATCACCCGGCCCGAACCGCAACACCCACGCCCGGGCGGCGACCGCGATCGCCTCCAACGCGTCCGCGACGTCGCTCCCGGCCGGCAGTACCGCCCCCAGCTCGGGATCCAGCACGACCACGCACCGCGTGAAATGCGCCCTGATCTGATCAGCCCGCTCGACGAACCGGCGCAGCCAACCACGGACCGTGTCCGGACACGCGCCCAACCGCGCGGCGATCCGCCGATACCCCTCACCGGCGACGCTCGCCTCGATCGCCGCCCCGATCACCGACACCTCATCCTGCCGACGCCCCAACGCCACGTCTGGCAGCAACACGTGCGTCCCCGCGCACCCCCGGCACCGCCCCCGACGCGGCCGCAAAACACGATCCCCCGCCCGGCAGCGCAGCACCCGCGCCCGAGCATGCCCCCACGGCCCCAGCATCCCGCGACACGACGGGCACGACAACCCCCCAGCCACCAGCACACTCTCGACCCGAGCAGGCTCGGCGCATACGATCAACATCGGGTGCCACCTCCGGCATCCAAGAGAGCCCTCCCGACGCAACGACCAAGCTGGCGGGAGGGCTCTCGCGCGTTCAGGAACGCGCAAAGCCTGCCAGCCCGCGAGCGGCATCCCAGCGATCAACGGCACCAACCCCAGCTCCCGTGCTGGATTCAAACGGCGCTCAACAGTGCTCGCCGGTATGAACGTCAACGTGTGGGATGTCAACGAGCACGTCCAAGCGCTGATCCGCTCCGGTCGTCCGGTCGAGCTCGAGGCTCTGCGCGATCCGGATGTTCCGCTCGAGTCGTTGGCCGGCGAGCTGGCGGCATAGCAGAATGTCCACCTGCAACGTACTCCGAGATGGCAGCGGCTCTGACCTAGATTGGGATCGTGGATCCCGTACGCGTAACCATCCCTACCTGTGTCGGGTGCGGGTCGATGCGGGAGCTCGAGAGCTGCCCGGGGATCTGCAGAGAGCGCAAGCTCGAGCTCGTCAGCGGCGGCGAGTACGACGAGGTGGCGGAGGTGGCCGCAGCGTGTCGGTCAGAGATTGGAGCGCTCCTCCCGGTCGTTGAGGAGTTGGCGAGCGCCGAGCCCGGGCGAGGCGCCTGGAGGGAACGCTACGAGTCGGCACGCGAGCGGGGACGAACGGCGTTGAGGGCAGCCGGACACCCGATTCGTGAGTCGGATGACGGCGAGGCGTGGTCTGCCGAAGCGACGGTGGTTTGGCGGTGCCCGGACTGCGGCGGGCTTGAAGCCACCCAGCCATGTATCGGAGTGTGTATCTGGCGGCCGCTCGAGTGGGTGGAGGCGAGCGCGTTCGAGACCGAGCGCGCGCGGGCGTTGCGCGACCTCGAGTTGGAGCGCTCGCTGTTTGACCTGGTTTCACAGTTCGCGCGCGTGACCCCCCGGGACGGTGAGTGGGAGCGAAACTGGCGCGCATTTCAACGCCAGGCGCGCAGGATCCTGGGCATTGACGCGTGAGAGCGTGCTCCAGGTGTGGGTGAGTTCGCGCCGGGTCACGGCTTGAGCTGACCGCTGATCTCAGCTTGGTCGTCATCGGCGAGGTCCGCGAAGAGTGCGCGCATTGTGCTGGCGAGGCGAGGTACTTCTTGGAGGTGCAGCTCGGAGAGCGCTTTGAGCCGGCGGGCGCCGTCTTCGGTGAGCGTGAGGCGGGTGGTGCGCCGATGGTGCGGGTCGGTCGTGCGCTTGACGAGACCCTTCGCTTCGGCGCGGTCGACGAGGCCGACGGCGCTGTTGTGGCGAAGCAGGAGGTAGCCGGCGACATCCCCGACCGATGGGCCCGCGGCGTCCGGGTGGCCTCTGATCGCGAGCAGCAGTTGGTGTTGCGCGGCGGTGAGGTCCTGGGCGTGGGCTTGGTCTTCGCTCCAGCGCAGGAACTGTCGGAGGTTGGTCCGGAACGTGAGCAGACGCTGGTAGTCGCTGTCGGTCGGTTGCTGGGACATGTCGTGGCGCGATAGTGTCGCGTAATCGGCGGGGCCGCCATCCGTAGGAGATTCGAGCCTTGAGCAGCGGCAGGCGCAGGTCCACAGTCAGCACCGAGGGCTCGAGCTCACGGACGGGGAGCGCGTTGCTCGAGGCGCACCGGTTTCTGCGCCGTGGACCGGTGAGCGCGGAGGGTTGGAGCCAGTTGGTTGCGAAGGATCGCGCGTGGGAGCGGTCCTACCGGGGGCGGTGGGCGCACGACAAGGTGGTGCGCTCGACACATGGGGTGAATTGCACGGGGTCGTGCTCGTGGCAGGTGTTTGTGAAGGACGGGCTGATCACCTGGGAGTCCCAGGCGACTGACTATCCGTCGATCGGCGCGGAGACGCCTGAGTACGAGCCGCGTGGGTGTCCGCGGGGGGCGTCGTTCTCGTGGTACACGTACTCGCCGCTGCGCCTGCGCTACCCGTACGTGCGCGGGAGCCTGATCGAGATGTTCCGTGAGGCGCGGGCGCGGCTGGGCGATCCGGTGGATGCCTGGGCGGAGATCGTCGATGACCCGGAGCGGGCGCGACGGTACAAGCGCGAGCGCGGCAAGGGCGGGTTCGTCCGTTCCTCGTGGGACGAGGTCACCGAGTTGATCGCGGCGGCGCATGTCCACACGATCAAGCGCTATGGGCCGGATCGGGTCGTGGGGTTCTCGCCGATCCCGGCGATGTCGATGGCCTCATATGCGGCGGGGGCGCGGTTTCTGTCATTGATCGGCGGGGTGATCCTGTCGTTCTATGACTGGTACGCGGATCTGCCGCCGGCTTCGCCGCAGGCGTTCGGGGATCAGACCGACGTGCCGGAGTCCGGCGATTGGTGGAACGCCAGCTATCTGGTGATCTGGGGCACGAACCTGCCGACGACGCGCACCCCGGATGCGCACTTCATGGTCGAGTCGCGCTACCGCGGCCAGAAGGTGGTCGTCGTCTCACCGGATTACGCGGAGCACACGAAGTTCGCCGATGACTGGCTTGCGGCGGAGCCGGGCAGCGATGGGGCGCTGGCGATGGCGATGGGTCACGTGATCCTCAAGGAGTTCTACGTCGATCGCGAGACGCCGTACTTCCGTGACTATGCGCGGCGGTTCACCGATCTGCCGTTGCTCGTGACGTTGCGCGAGCGCGAGGACGGCTACGTGGCCGACCGGCTGCTGCGCGCCTCAGACCTCGAGGGGTCGCCGGCGGAGCTCGAGCACGCGGACTGGAAGACGGTCGTGCTCGACGAGCAGACCGGTCAGCCGGCGATCCCGAACGGGTCAGTCGGGCATCGGTACGCCGCGTCCGAGGAGGGAAGCTGGAACCTGAAGCTCGACGGCATCGAGCCGGTGCTCACGCTGATCGACCGCGCCGCGGAGCGAGTCCCGGTTGATCTCCCGCGGTTCGACGTCGGCGACGGCGAGGGCGGCGGGATCGTGCGCCGCGGCGTGCCGGCGATCCGCGTCGGCGGGAAGCTCGTGACGACGGTGCTCGATCTCGTGCTCGCCCAGTACGGCGTCGGGCGTCCCGGATTGCCGGGCGAGTGGCCGTCGGGCTATGAGGACGCGCGGACGCCGGGCACACCGGCATGGCAGGAGCCGATCACGGGTGTCGACGGCGGCCTGGTGGCGAAGGTGGCGCGCGAGTTCGCTCGCAACGCCGAGGTGACCGAGGGCCGGTCGATGATCTGCATGGGCGCCGGGACCAACCACTGGTTTCACTCCGACCAGGTCTACCGGACGTTCCTGGCGCTGGTGATGCTGTGTGGGTGTGAGGGCCGTAACGGCGGCGGCTGGGCGCACTACGTCGGGCAGGAGAAGGTCCGGCCGCTGACCGGGCTCCAGACGCTCGCGTTCGCGCTGGACTGGACGCGGCCGCCGCGCCATCAATCGAGCACGCCGTTCTTCTATCTCGCGACCGACCAGTGGCGGTACGAGCGGATCCAGCCCGAGCATCTCGCCTCGCCGCTCGGGCAGGGTCTGTTCGAGGGACGCCACATCGCCGATGTGAACGCGCTCGGCGCGCGACTGGGGTGGTTGCCGTCGTTCCCGAGCTTTGACCGCAGCACGCACGACATCGTGGCCGACGCCGAAAGCGAAGGGATTGCTCCGGCCGAGTACGTCGTGCGGGAGCTGCGGGGAGGGCGGTTGCGGTTCGCGTGCGAGGACCCTGACGCGCCGCAGAACCATCCGAAGGTGATGACGGTCTGGCGGGCGAACCTGCTCGGCTCGTCCGGCAAGGGCCATGAGTATTTCCTCAAGCACCTGATCGGCACGACCGAGAGCGCGGCCCGCGCCGAGGAGTCTCCGCCCGAGTTGCGGCCCAAAGATGTCGTGTGGCACGAACAGGCGCCCGAGGGGAAGCTCGATCTGATGACGACGATCGACTTCCGGATGACCTCGAACGCCCTGTTCTCCGATGTGGTGCTGCCGGCGGCGACGTGGTATGAGAAGTACGACCTCTCCTCGACGGATCTGCATCCGTTCGTGCACGCGTTCAACGAGGCGATCCCGCCGCCGTGGGAGGCGAAGTCCGACTGGGAGGCGTTTCACCGGATCGCCAAGGCGTTCTCGCGCCTCGCCGAGCGCCACCTCGGCGTGCAGCAGGATCTCGTCGCGGCACCGTTGCAGCACGACACCCCGGACGAGATCGCGCAGCCGCTGGGGGAGGTCCGGGACTGGAAGGCCGGCGAGTGCGAGCCAGTACCGGGCCGCACGATGCCGAAGCTGATCGTCGTCGAGCGCGACTACCCGCACGTGGCCGAGCGGTGGGCGGCGCTCGGGCCGCTGCTCGAGACGCTTGGCAGCCAGGTCAAGGGCGCCTCGTGGACGCCGCTGCACGAGATTGAGGAGCTCCGCGCCAAGAACGGCGTGGTCCGCGGCGGGATCGCGGAGGGGCGCCCGTCGCTGGAGCGGGTCGAGTATGCGTGTGAGGCGATCCTCGCGCTGTCGGGCACGACGAACGGGCGCTTGGCGGTCGAGGGGTTCCGGTCGCTGGAGGCGCGCACGGGCGTGGCACTGACCGATCTCGCGTCGGCGCGGGAGGGAGATCGGATCGAATTCAAGGACGCGCAGACGCAGCCGCGGATGGTGATCACCTCGGCCGAGTGGTCGGGGATCGAGTCCCACGGCCGGCGCTACTCGCCGTTCACGATCAACACCGAGCGTGAGAAGCCGTGGCACACGCTCTCGGGTCGCCAGCACTTCTATCTCGATCATCAGTGGATGCTGGAACTCGGTGAGGGGCTGCCGGTGTTCCGACCGCCGCTTCATCACCGCGCGATCTTCGGCGAGCAGGGCAACGCTGACGGGTCCGGCCGCGCCGAGCTGACGCTCAAATACCTCACTCCGCACTCGAAGTGGTCGATCCACTCCGAGTATCAGGACAACCTGCACATGCTGACCCTGTTCCGCGGTGGCGGGATGCTGTGGATCAGCCGTGAGGACGCCGAGGCGCTCGACATCCGCGACAACGACTGGGTCGAGGCGTACAACCGCAACGGCGTGATCGCCTGCCGCGCCGCGGTGTCGCATCGGATCCCGAAGGGGACGTGCCTGATGTATCACGCCAAGGACCGGCACCTGAACGTGCCGCTGACCGAGCTTCACGGCAAGCGCGGCGGGACGGACAACTCGCTCACGCGGATCGTGATGAAGCCGACGCATTTCATCGGTGGCTACGCGCAGC
The DNA here is from genome assembly GCA_963813265.1 of uncultured Solirubrobacterales bacterium. Lineage (GTDB taxonomy): Bacteria > Actinomycetota > Thermoleophilia > Solirubrobacterales > Solirubrobacteraceae > Palsa-465. The sequence continues at coordinate 10,628 of CAWEYQ010000002.1, forward strand.
TGAGCTTTGCGTTCAACTACTACGGCCCGACCGGTTCTCAGCGCGACGAGGTGACCGTGCTGCGCAAGCGGGCCACGAAACCGGAGTTCTGATGAAGGTCCGTGCGCAGGTCGGAATGGTGATGGCGCTGGATAAGTGCATCGGCTGCCACACCTGCTCGGTGACCTGCAAGCAGGTCTGGACCAACCGGCCGGGCGCGGAGTACATGTGGTTCAACGACGTCGAGACCAAGCCGGGGCTCGGGTACCCGAAGCGCTGGGAGGACCAGGAGAAGTGGCAGGGCGGATGGGAGCTCGACCGCAAGGGCCGGTTGCGGCTGAAGGCGGGAGGGCGGCTGAAGAAGCTCGCGCAGATCTTCTACAACCCCGAGCTGCCCGAGCTCGACGACTACTACGAGCCCTGGACCTATGACTACGAGAAGCTGATCACCGCGCCGCTCTCAGAGCACGACCCGGTCGCACGAGCCCGCTCGCAGATCACCGGACGGGAGCTCGACGGGATCAAATGGGGCCCGAACTGGGACGACAACCTCGCCGGCACGTATGAGCGGCTCGACCAGGACCCGCTGATGGCCGGACTCCAGGAGAAGGTCAAGGCCACCTATGAGGAGGCGTTCCTGTTCTACCTGCCGCGGATCTGCGAGCACTGCCTGAACCCCTCGTGTGTCGCGTCGTGCCCGTCGGGGGCGATGTACAAGCGCGAGGAGGACGGGATCGTGCTCGTCGACCAGGAGAAGTGCCGCGGCTGGCGGTTCTGCGTCTCAGGCTGCCCGTACAAGAAGGTGTACTTCAACCACCGATCCGGCAAAGCCGAGAAGTGCACGCTCTGCTACCCGAGGATCGAAGCGGGCCTGCCGACGATCTGCTCAGAGACGTGCGTGGGGCGGATCCGATACGTCGGAATCGTCCTCTACGACGCCGACCGCGTCCACGCCGCCGCCTCGACGCCCGATCCCCAGCAGCTTCTCGCCGCCCAGCGCGACGTGTTTCTCGATCCGAACGACGACGCCGTGTGCGCGCAGGCGCATCGGGACGGGATCCCCGACGACTGGCTCGACGCGGCGCGGCGCTCACCGGTGTGGGCGCTCGCGCACCGCTACCAGGTCGCGCTGCCGTTGCACCCCGAGTACCGGACGCTGCCGATGGTCTGGTACGTCCCGCCGCTGTCCCCGATCATCAACACGCTCGAGACCGACGGGTACGAGGCGAACCCCGACGACGTGTTCGGCGCGATCGACAAGATGCGGATTCCGGTCGAGTACCTCGCCAACCTGCTGTCCGCGGGGGACGCCGACGTCATCCGCGGAGTGCTTCGGCGACTGGCCGCGATGCGCGGGCACATGCGCAAGCGCGAGGTGCTCGGGGAGCACGACGAGCAGATCGCCACCGATGCGGGCATGAGCGTCGCCGAGGTCGAGGACATGTACCGGCTGCTGGCGATCGGCAAGTACGAGGACCGCTACGTGATCCCCAAGGCCCACACCGAGCTTGCCGGACGGTTGATGGAGCAGCAGGGCACCTGCGGCCTCGACTTCGAGGGCGGACCGGGGAACTGCGGCATGATCTCCGACCCGAACCCGGACCACGGCGAGTTCATGCTGACCGAGGAGCCGGTCGAGCTCGACATCGTCCAGATCGCCCAGCAGCGCGGCGAGGACGCCCGATGACGCGGCGCGCCGACCGCCGCCAATCCGAACGCGCGGGCGCGTACAAACTCTGCTCGCTCGCGCTGCAATACCCGGACGACGAGATCATCGCCGCTCGCTCCGAGCTCGCCGCGGCCGCCGCCCGGCTGCAGGGCGGCCCCGTCGGCGACTCACTGGTGCGGTTCTTTGACTGGTTCGAGCACGCCCCGTCGCTCGAGCTCGCGCAGCACTACGTCGGGACGTTCGATCTCCACAAACGGACCGGGCTGTATGTGACCTTCTACTCGCACGGCGACCGTCGCGAGCGCGGACTCGTTCTTCTGCGTCTCAAGAAGCTCTACCGGGCCGCGGGACTGCCGCCGGACGAGGCAGAGCTGCCCGACTACCTGCCGCTGATGCTTGAGTTCGCCGCAGCTGCGGACGCCGAGCGCGGTGCCTTCGTGTTGCGCGAGCATCGGCCGGCGCTCGAAGTCATCCGTCTCTCGTTGCATGACCAGCAGAGCCCATACGCGCACGTGCTCGATGCGATCTGCCAGCTCGTCGGGGGGCTCTCGGCCGCCGAGCGGCTGAACCTCGATCGGCTGCTGGCCCAAGGGCCGCCGCAGGAGCTCGTCGGGCTCGAGCCGTTCGCGCCACCCGAAGTCATGCCGAACGTCGAGGCCCGGCGGTGAGCACCAGCGACATCTTCCTGTGGGTCGTGATCCCGTACGTCGCGATCACGATCTTCATCCTCGGCCACGTGTGGCGCTACCGCCACGACCAGTTCGGATGGACCACCCGCTCCACCCAATTGCTCGAGCGGCAAATGCTGAAATGGGGAAGCCCGCTGTTCCACTACGGCGCGCTCGCAGCAATCGGCGGGCACGTGCTCGGAATCCTGATACCGCAGAGCGCGACCAGCGCGATCGGTATCGATGAACACGCGTACCACCTGATCTCGGCGATCGCCGGCACTCTGGCCGGAGGCGCCGCTCTGCTCGGTCTGATGATCCTCATCTACCGCCGAGCGAGCGTCCGCCGCGTCGCGGTCACGACCTCATACGTCGATCTCGTGGTGTACGCGCTACTGCTGTTTGTCATCGCCTTCGGGATGCTCGACACGCTCTCGCACAACGTGTTCGCCTCGGGGGACGGCTACAACTACCGGCACACCGTCGCGATCTGGTTCCGCGGCGTGTTCGCCCTCCAGGACCACGCCCAGCTGATGGCCGGGGTCCCGCTCGTCTACCAGATCCACACCCTCTCGGCTTGGGCGATCCTCGCCCTATGGCCGTTCAGCCGCCTCGTGCACGCCTGGAGCATCCCCGTCCAGTACATCGGCCGCCCGTGGATCCTTTACCGCCGCCGATATTCCCGCCCCGGACTGCGCACACGCATACCCGAACCAACGGCTGCCGCCTCCGCCGAGCGCACCGGCGCCCGGAACTGACCGAGCCGGCACCCGCGGGTCTGCGGAAAAACCCCGAGCCGATCCGGGACATTTCGCGGGTTCCGAACCCGGCCGCAGCGGCGATCATCTTCAACAACAGACATGTCGTGCTGCGACATGTCCGCGAGACCGAGCAACCCGACGACAGGAACGGCGCATGCGCCCCGACGAACGCACATCCAACCCCGTGGCGCTGGGGCTCGCCCTGGCCGCCTTCACCGTCTGCTTCTTCGCCTGGAGCATGTTCGGACCACTCGGCCCGACCCTCCAGACCCACCTGCACCTGAGCGACTTCCAGCTCGCGTTCGCGGTCGCGATCCCGGTCGTGCTCGGCTCGGTGATGCGGATCCCGATGGGAATCCTCACCGGACGCTACGGCGGGCGCGTCGTGTTCACCGTGCTGATGGCCTACAGCGTGATCCCGCTCGTGCTCCTCGCCCTGTTTCACAACTCGTTCGCGACCGTCGTCGTGCTCGGCTTCCTGCTCGGCGTGACCGGCTCCTCGTTCGCCGTCGGCGTCCCATTCGTGAACCGCTGGTACGGCAAGGAACGCCAAGGCTTCGCGCTCGGGATCTACGGCATGGGCATGGGCGGCACGGTCCTCGCTGCGCTCACCGCGCCGAAGATCGCCAAGCACTGGAGCCTCGCGGCGCCATTCTGGATCGCCGCCACGCTGATGGCCGCGATGGCGATCGTGTTCTGGATCGCCGCCCGCGATGCGCCGTCCCCCGCACAGGCTCCGGCGCAGGAAAAGCTGTCATTCACCGCACCGCTGAAGCTGTTCCGCCACAGCGCTCGGGCCTGGGCGCTGACCCTGTTCTACTTCCTCTCCTTCGGCGGTTTCGTCGCCCTCTTCCTGTACCTGCCGAAGCTGCTCACCGGCGTCCACCACCTCACAAAGACCGACGCCGGCTACCGCGCGGCAGGGTTCGCGCTGCTCGCCGTGATCGCCCGCCCCGTCGGCGGCTGGCTGTCTGACCGCATCGGCGCCGAGCGCGTGCTGCGAATCACCTTCACCGCGATGATCGCCCTCGGCATCGCGCTCGCGCTCAGCTACAAGCACATGGTCCCGCTGACGATCACCTGCCTGACCAGCGCGGTCGCGCTCGGCCTGGGCACCGGCGCCGTCTTCAAGCTCGTCGCCCAATGGTTCCCCAGCGACGTCGGCCCGGTCACCGGGGTCGTCGGCGCCGCCGGCGGACTCGGCGGATTCTTCCCCCCGCTCCTGATGGCAATCGTCAAGAGCCTCACCGGCAGCTACGCACTCGGGTTCATCCTCCTCGCCGCAGTCGCGGCGATGTGCCTGATCGTCCTCGCCATCATCGTCCGCGTCGCGCCCGAGTCGTCGCCGAACGTCGCGCCACACACGACACCAGGAGCCGCACCTTGCAACGCTCAACCCAACTAGCCGCGCTCTCCCGTGAGCATCACATCGCACTGGAGATCGCCCTGCGCCTACAGCGCGCCGACGAGGCTCAGGCCAAGACCGTCAGGCGCGCGACGCTTGACTTCTGGAGCTCCGAATGCTCTGAACACTTTCGTCTCGAGGAGGAACTGCTCCTCCCCGCCCTAGCGAAACACGCCGGCGCGGATGACTCGGACATCCAGCGCATCCTGGCCGAGCACGCGGACCTCCGTCGCCGAATCGCCGAGCTCGATAGCAAGCCAGAGACCAAAGCCCAAGCGCTCAACGAGCTCGGCAAGTTGCTCAGCGATCACGTTCGCTACGAGGAGCGAACCGTCTTCGGACGGATCGAGGCGACCCTCACGCCAGATGAGCTCGACGCCATCGGCGGCCACCTTCACGCAGCAGGCAACGAGCACCGCCCACCGCGGGCATGATGCCCGCCTGGTCGCCGAACCGTCGCTCCGAACACGCCAGTTCTGACGATCGACGCCGTCGGCGGGCCCACGATCGAACAGCATCGCGCGTGAACACGCGGTCTTTACCTCGTCGATGACCACGGCAGATGCGTCGGTTGGCTCGTTAGACGACTGGTGCTTCGACGGCGATCCCGTGGTGCTGACAGCCGGCCTGGAGCTGAAGGTCGTACGTGAGCACCGCGACGATCGCACCGGCGTCGTGGAGGTCGACCGCGGCGACCCAGCGGAACAGCTCGACGACAAGCAGCTCGTGCGAACAAGGGATCGAACTGGGCGAGCCCCGCGGAAGGACGCCGCGTCGGCACGTCTGGACGCGATGCTCCGTGGCGACGGATGGAAGCCGAGAGCTTCGACAGCGCTGCGTACTCAGCGCGCCTCTTCGTGGCGCGGCGGAGAGTGGCCTGACTGGCTCCGGGACGTAGACGAGCCCCGTGGAGCAACGCGCCGGTCGCCGCAGACATCGTGCTGAGCCAGCGCGATCGTCCGGCCTCATCTGCGCGGAGGCCAGCCGGGGTCGTGACGACGCCGGAGCGACGCTTCGAGGGCCGGTTTGGCGAGCGAACGTGCGCGGTGCATCAGCTGGCGCCTTGGTAACGAGGCAACGGTGGTGGCGGCGGGGTGCGGCGTGATGACCATCGTGTGCTTCCCTGTGCGTGGTGCGCGACGCAATCGGTCTGGGGGACGGTGTGCGCTGGTCTGGCCGGGGGACGACGAAGTTGGTCGTGGCGCTCTTGACGGTTGGCGCGCTGGCTCGCGTTGGGTTTGTCGTGGCGACGCCTGGCTACGTGCCGCAGATCGACAGCAAGGACTATTTGCGGCTGGGGTGGGCGATCGCCCGGACGGGGGTGTATCCGACGGGTCACGTGTGGGTCACACGGCGCGGCTGTCCACGGGTCTCCGGGCTGCCGCGCACGCCGTGTGTGGCCCGCCCCGGCACTCCGGGCGCCTACCTTGTGACGAAGTCCGCGGCTTACCGTCCACCGGGTTACCCGTACGCCTTGGCGCTGCCCGAGCTGCTCGCTCGATGGATCGGCGGGCGTGGCCTGAGCCTCGCGCGAGCGTTTCAGGCGTTGATCGGCGTAATCGTGGTCGGCCTGGTGGGTCTTCTGGGGTGGATGGTCTGGGGGCGTCGGGTCGGGCTGATCGCGCTCGGTTTGGCGGCGCTGTACATCCCTTTTGTGCTCGTGTCGGGGGTGGTGATCTCCGAGCCGCTCTATACCGCATTGATGCTTGGGGCGATCTGCGCGGTGCTGCGGTGGCGCGGCACCGGCGGCCTGCCGATGCTGGTGGCGGCAGGAGTGCTGGCGGGGCTGACCGCCCTGACGCGCACTAACGGCGTGATTGTGGTCGTGGGCGTGGCGGCGCTAGCGGTGTCAGGCGGCGATTCGCGGGGCTGGGTAGTTCGGCTGCGGGCTCCGCTGCTGGTGCTAGCGGTGGCCGTGCTGACGATCGCCCCCTGGACGATCCGCAACGCTGCCGTGATGGGTGGGTTCCTTCCGATCAGCGACGAGAGCGGCCCGACCCTCGTTGGTACGTACAACCCGATCTCGCGAGCCGCCCGCGCCCAGCCTGGTAGCTGGATTCTCCCGTCCCGCCTCCCGATGTACCGTGAGTTCCTCCACGAGGCGCCCGCCCACTCCGGAATCACCATCGACTCCGTCCTGCGTAATGATGCAATCACCTTTGCTCTCGATCACCCGGCGTACGTTGGCACGGTCTTCTGGCACAACACGCTGCGGTTGTTGGAGTTGCACGGGGTAGCCCGGATTCGGTTCGGAGCGCGCACGATCGGCCTGCCGACGGGCGCCGCGGTCGCGGGAGCGATCATGTTCTACCTCGTCGCTCTCCTGGCGCTCGCCGGCGTGTTCGTGCGCGCCACGCGCCGAGCTCCCCGAGCCCTCTGGATCATCCCCGGCCTGCAGTTCCTAACAACGGTCCTCGTCAACGCCGAGACCCCCCGCTTCCGCACCCCGCTGGAACCGTTCATCCTCCTCTTGGCTGCGCTGAGCCTCCACTACCTCGGCTGCCCTCGCGGAGCGCCACATCTCCCACCGGCGGCTCGCCTCCGCGCTCCGCTGAACCCGCGTACCGCGCGTCACCGCGCACAGCCTGCGACGCCGATCCGACCGCGCCAGAGCGCCAGCGTCATCCCATGCCCGCACAGATCCGAGCGCCCCCCGCGCACTGGGACTGAGCCTGCTGGCAGGGCTTTCCATTGATCGTTGGTGGGCGGTCATGGTCTGCTTCGGTTGTGTCGCGATGGCCGGGATCGTGCCGACGGGCACTGAAGACACGCGTGGGTTCCTGATCTTCGCTGCAGGCATCATCCCGGCGCTGTTGCAGGCGACGCTCGTAAGCATGACTATTGGAGCGCGTCGCGTGTCCCGCAGATGGTTTGCGCGCACCAAGCCGCGGAGCTGACGGCGTCAAGCTCCCTTCCGCACCGAGGGGTGAGGCTAAACGCCCGAGGTCGTGCCACGACCACGCGCCGGCTGTCGGTTCGATCGATCACCGGCCAGCGCCGGAAGTCGCCCGATGCATTGGCGAGGCTGTCACGCGAAGGTTGGTGATTCAGTGCCGAGGGGTGGCGGCGGATCGCCATTGTTCGTCTCTGCGGCCAGTGTGATCGACCGCGCCGCGCGCCCAACCGGCACGATCGCCCGCTCGTGTCGCCGCGGGCGGACGTTCGGGAGATCGTGCCGCTGTGAGCGGCACATATGCCCATCGGTCCCATCACGCTGAGACGCGTGGGAACGTGTGCCGGTCTCTTGCCACGGTCCGACGATCAGGGCGATGGCATCGATCCCGGAGCTCAGATTGCGATCACAGCCGCCTGCCGGATCGATCGATTCCAACACTCTCGGCAGGGTCGCTGGCGGTCGAAGGTGTGACCTGCGCTGTTCTCGACCCGGCACCCTCTCGTTGGACCGTTCGTTGGACTGTTTGTCAGCCAACGAGCGGTTCCTGGCGGTTCGTAGCGGTCCCCAGCCGCACGAGCGAATCCGCCCAATCCGCAGCAAACGCAGGCTTTTCCTGCAAACGACGTGATGCCGGAGGAGGGACTCGAACCCCCGACACGCGGATTATGACAATGCGTGTAGTTGCCTGAAATCCGGCTTGAACGCTGAGTATGCGGGCGCTCAAGGCCAAAATGTGGACATGAATGTGGACACACTTGTCACGCGGATTGGCGTGCGGAGGGCCGTCGCGACCACCTGGTTTGAATGCCGGTAGCGGTACTTGACACAAGACCCCTGAGCGCGGAGATCTATACCCGGAAGTCGGGACCTGCCTGAACCAGCCAGGATCGCGGCGTAAGCAGGACCGCGCCCCAACCCTGGAGCGCGGCCCGAGCTACGTGATTCTCAGATACTGCTACGGGGCAGGAAGCGGTTTCGAGTTGGCGGAGTTGAACGCCTGCACGCCCGCCGTGTTGTCGCCGTCGAATGGCGTGACTGGGCTGTTCTTGCCCAGGCAGAAGTCGTCACCCTTGGGGTCGGCGAACCAGGCGCCCACCCGGTTGAGGTCGACCCGCACCCTCTGCCCGTTGACCAGGGTCGAGGAGAACGCTTCCTGAACGATCAGGCGGAACTCGTTGCGGGCGTTGCCGTGCCTGTCGGAGGTGAAGTCGCCGATGTACTCGGCGGCCCCGAACGGCGTTCCCGTCTGCTCGATCAGGAAGGTGGTGAACGCCCTTCTCGGCGGGAGGCCGCGGGCGTGAATCGAGAGCACATCGAAGCCGCTCTGGTCCGTCGTCAGCTTCAAATCGACGTCGATGTGGACGTGCGGCATGCACGCGGCCAACGCGGGCGAGGAGGGGGTGAGGTGGAAGTGCACCTTCTTTGCGGCTGCTGATGCTTTCCGGTGATGGCTGGCGGTGGCCCCGAAGGCGGCAACCGCTGACGCCGCGACAACGGCGACTGCTGCCGCGGCGATGGCGAGTCTGGCTATAGATCGCATTCCGATTTCTCCTGGTCTGTGGCGTCGCCATCCGTTGCATCGCTCGGGTCGACGACGGCACGTTGTGTCTGGCTTGCGTGCCGTGGCGGTAGCCGGACGGCCGCTTGCGGTTTTCGACTCACAGCCAGGCGGAGCGCGGGAACGCGACGTCGTCGCCGCAACCAACCTTGGACCAACATCGTCCTGAAGGTGGCTCGTATCGGTCCTCTCGTCCAACTCACACCCTTGCCGCGTCCGGTGCTGATTCGTCGGCGTGTGCCTTAGATGGCTGGCCCTCATGGTGCTCCCCTTCCGTCCCCTTCCCGTTCACCAAGTCAGGAGCATGCGCACTCACATGGCCATACGGCTCCAAACCCAGAACGGTTCTGGGACGCTGCGGAATAGCCCGTCGTGATCGCGTGCCTGACCCCAGTGCGTCAGTCTCGCAGCGCGCGGCAGGTTTGTGTTTCTTATCCGGGTCCCGGTAGCGGTATCAACAAACGCCAGCAAATTCGGTCCGAAGCGACTGGCATCACGGACCAATCTCCGCGAGAACGGGCACATGAAACCCGACGATCTCGAGGTGGCGGCCGGCACGGTCCTCTGTGCGGAGGGCTCGCGCGGCCATGAGTTCTTCGTCATCACCGATCGGGAGGCCGCGGTCACGCGAGGCGGTGAGCAATTGGCGATGCTTCGCAGCGGCGACTCTTTCGGCGAAATGGCCGTGCTCGATCCGGTGCGGCGAACCGGCACGGTACCCGACGACACGCCCAAGACGTCATCGCACATCTCGGCAGAGCCGAACGACGTCTCAGTCAGGAAGCTCACCGGACGTCACGGTCGAGCGGGCATGCTCCGATTGGCGACGTGAAGGTTCGTAGCCTCGATCGACGAGGCACCGCTTTGCTGAGCGCGCGGAACTCCTGGGTTCTTGCCTACCAGGCCGACCATGCTTACGCTGCGGCAATGGCGAGCTGGGCACCTGTGCGCTACGCCCGAAACGGCGACGTTTCGATCGCTTACACGGTCGGCGGAGCGGGAGCGGTCGACGTGCTGTTTATCGGGGGGTTCATCGGCCACTTGGAGATCGGCATGTCGCATCCGCTCGCGCAGCGCTTTTGGGATCGGATGTGCTCGTTCGCGCGCGTAGTGGCGTTCGACAAACGCGGCACGGGACTGTCGGACCGCGAGGGTGCCTACACGCTGGAGAACGTCGTCGATGACGCGCTGGCAGTGATCGACGCGGTGGGCTTGGAGCGAGTGGTGCTGTTCGGCATCTCCGAAGGAGGCTCGGCCGCGACGATGCTCGCGGCGACCCATCCGGACCGGGTCAGCGCCATGGTCCAGTACGGAACGTATGCCCGCGTTACGGCCACCCCGGACTATCCGGAAGGTTTTCCGCGCGAGCTCGTCCGTCACACCTGGGATCGGATGCTCGAGGAATGGGGGGACCCGGCAACGATCGACTTGTGGGCGCCAAGCTCCGCCAGGGACCTGGAGCTACGCGACTGGTGGGCGCGCATGTTGCGCTCGGGGGCAAGCCCCGGCACGCTGCGGACGATGGCCCGCATGTGGGAGGAGCTCGATGTCAGGCCGCTGCTTCCGCTGGTACGGGCCGCCACGCTCGTCATTCATCGCCGCGACGACCGGCTCGTCCCGCCAGCGCTCTCCCGCACCGTCGCGCGTGGGATTCCTCGAGCCCGCGAGGTCGAGCTTCCCGGCCGCGACCATCTCTTCCTCGCCGGCGACCAAGATGCGCTGCTCGACGAGATCGAGGAGTTTCTCACGGGTCGGCCCGCGGCGGTTCGCAGTGATCGTGTCCTCGCGACCGTCGTGTTTACGGATCTCGTCGGCTCGACCGAGCGTGCAGCCGAGCTCGGCGATCACCGCTGGCGGGAGCTGCTCGAGCAGCACGAGCGGCTAGCGCGCCGCGAAGTCGAGCGCTTCGGTGGCCGGCTCGTGAAGATGATGGGCGACGGGCTGCTCGCCACGTTCGATGGTCCGGCGCGAGCTGTGCGCGCCGCTCTGTCGATCCGTGATCAGGCGAAGGCACTCGGTCTGGAGATGCGCGGTGGTGCGCATACGGGGGAATGCGAGCTGATCGGGGACGACGTCGCCGGGATCGCGGTGCACATCGCAGCGCGAGTTCAGTCCTCGGCGCGATCGGGCGACGTGCTCGTCTCCAGCACCGTCAAGGACCTTGTCGTCGGCTCCGGGCTGCAGTTCAATGCCCGCGGGTCGCACTGCCTCAAGGGCGTGCCGGGGGAGTGGCAGCTGTTTTGCGTGGCCGGCGGCGCGCAGCCGGGCGGCGCTCGCGCCGTCCGAACGAGTGCGACCGACCCGCCCGCGTCGGTCCGGTAGAACCGGCCGTCCGATAACAAATCGCCCCCACCGCGCGCCTGTGAGTTCTCTAGAGCAGCACGCGTTCTGAATCACAGCGCGCCGGCGAAACCGCTCTCCGTCACACCAGAGCAGAAGCTGCTCGAGCCACGCGGCGTCATTCGCCACGCTGGCGCGGACGCTCACCTTTCTGCAAGCATGCGACGAGCGACCCGAGTGGGCGGCAGTCGCGCAGACCGTCGAGCTGGCTGATCCTCTTGAGCACAGGCAGGCGAGTCCGCCGTGTCACATGAGACTCCCCGTTATGTCACTGCACGCGCCCCTCACGAGCGCCGAGCGCGCACCTGCGTTGCTCGAACTCGAGACTCCGGCTGCATGGCCACTCTGTCGGGCCCGGCCGTGGCTGTCCTGAAATACGCCGTGATTTCAGTCCTCACAGGTGGCCGGCGCGCCGGCCACCGACCGCTGCCGAAGAATGTGGAAAGTGCGGGAAGCGGGCCTTGGTCTTGTGGTCGGCAAACCTGTGTCAGGGGCCGTTCTTCGACGTTCGTTCGCGAGCCCGGACGGAGCAACCGAGTCCTGATCGGCGACGATGCAGTGCTCCGGCGCAAACTGGGGAGCAGCGGCCGCGGGACACATCCCGAGCGAGAGTTGACGTCGGCTCAACGTGTGTATTCAGCTCGGTAACGATCGACGGATGTCCCCGACCAGACGATCTAGAAACGCGCACTCACTGGCCCGCCCACGCAGGCCCGTTTGCCGCTCCGGTCCGCGAACACGGCTGTCCATCGGCAGCGTCAAATCGTAGAGGACGCGTGCCTCGCACGGTTGACTTAACTGTTGTGGCAGGCCCGGCTTGGGTGCGATGCGCCGACGCGGAGGCGAATGCCCCTCGACACCGGCATCTGCAGCACCGCATTCTCGGTCGCGGTCAACGTCGTATTGTCCGATAAGAAAGCCCCGCTTTGCGGGGCCTTCGCCAGAGCCGACGCCCGGACTCGAACCGGGGATCCCTTCATTGCGAGGCATGCGCAGTTGTGGGTCGGCGTGGGTCGGATGCGGGCATCCGCAGGCAAGGCGGGTGATCGCGAGCGGTTGATTCGGATGCTGAGGAGCACGTCTGGCGCCACGGGGCTTCCATCCGGCTTCCACGCGGCCGATCGCCCTGAGGTGGGAGCGGTGGGCGGCGGGCCATCGCCAACGGCTGCTGGTCGTGGCCGTCCTCGACTCTCAGATGCCAGGCCCTGACGACCGTCGGCGCGATCGACCCCGCTCCCTCCGAAGGGGGTCAGTCTTCGAGCGAGCGATCCCCTCGACCCGGAAAGCATCCAGTCCCGAAGCGCCTTGCGAACGCCCCGAAGCCGCGACCCAACTGACAGCCGGATGAGGCCCTCGCAAGCAAACCGAGGATACGACCGGTGGTGCAACAGGAGTCCGCATGCCGCTCGCGACCACCAACTTCACTGCCGGCGCCCCCCAAGCGCTCGTCGCGCGACCGCTCTGGCGACTAGGTCAAGAGCGCCACTGCGTTCGGGTCCGATGGAGGGATCCACCACCGCACACTTCAAGCCGCTTGCTGCGGCCCGGGCATTCGGCGTCGGCCGGCGTCTCACAACCCCATCGACCTGCGGACGCGTGACCGCGATGCGCGGCGGATCGGGTCCGATGAGGGTCTGACAGCGGGCAGAGCGCGAGGACGAGGTTTGGGGGCAGCGCGACCGGGCACGCGTATGCTTCGCGGCCTCCGAGCGGTCAGGAGAGGGTGATCGCGGAGGTCAGGGTCCCCGGGTTCCCGTGGACAGATGGCCGCCCATGTGGCCGGCGGGCAGCGTCTGCGGTGGTGTCAGCGAGCCGCGGAGGTGCTTTCGGGCGGGTCGTCGGGCTCGGGGGAGCCGCTGCGCAGCAGCTCGCCCCAGCGCCCTGCATCGACTTGCGCCGGCGGGGTGGTCTCGACGAAGTCGACCATCACGCGGACGAAGCGAATCGGATCGTCGAGGTGCGGGAAGTGGCCCGCTTGGGGAAACACCTCCAGCCGGCTGCCCGGGACCAGCTCGTGGGCTGCACGCCCGTGCGCGACGGGAACGATCGGGTCGCGTTCCCCCCAGATCATCATGAACGGGATCGACTGGGCGAGGTACATGCGATCGGTCGCGTCGACCCGCTGGCCGCGCACGTCGACGATCGGCCTCAACGTGTGCAGGAACGCCGCGCGCGCGTCGCCGTCCGACAGCGAGGCGTGACCGCGCAGGACCTCGCCGAGGTCCGCGTGCACGCGCAGCCCGACGCGGCCGAGCAGATCACCAACGACCCGGCCAAGCCCAAGGACCCGGTCGTTGACCAGCAACGGCAGGACCAGCTCAGAGCCCGGCAGGCTGGCAGCCCGCAACAGCGCGCTGATCTCGCGACCAAGGCCGCCGCTACCCACAAGCACCAGCCGCTCGCAGTGCTCAGGGAACAGGTAGGCGAGCTGCATCGCCACGCCACCACCAAGCGAGTGCCCGACGAACGTCGCCCGCTCGTGGCCCAGCGCGATCAGCAGATCGCGGATCCCGGCTGCGTAGGCGCCCAGCGAATAGTCGCCGCGCGGCTTGGCCGACTCGCCGTGGCCGATCAGATCGGGAGCGATCACGGTGAAATGCTCCGCGAGGGACGGGAGCACGTACGCCCATGTGGCAGAGGTCGACGTGATTCCGTGGATCAGGACCAGCACCGGGCCGTTGCCCGCCGAGCGGTAGAACACGCGGTGACCGTGCAGCGCGATCTCGCAAAGCCCCTCCTCCGGCTTGGCCACCGGCACGCTCGCCGCCGGCGGTCGCGCAGACCCCGCCTCGATCCGGCCGCTCGCATCCGCTTCTGACATGGAATGGCCCACGTGCTCAGGCGCAGTCTAACTCCGGAGGCCGCCCCCGGGACCCGCACCGATCCAGCCGGTGGCAACAGCGAATCCGCGCGAGCGGCTTTGGCGTAATGTGGCCGGACCGGACGACGGACCGTTGCCCATCCACACCTCCGAACGCTCGCCGAGAACGGAACGACTCGGGGATGAGCACGCCGACCATCGCCACGCACGACAAACAGTGACGTCAGACGATCGGGCCCACACGAGCGCGGACGCGATGCCCCCGGAGGCAAGAAGTTGTTCCGGCTCGAATCCCGGTGAGACCATCAGGCAGGCCGGGTGAAAGGCAGGCCGGGTAAAGCCGCAGACGACTGATCTCCGCTGGCACCGGACACGCCAAAAGCGTGAGCGCCGTAACTCGTCGCGGCTGACTCGCCGCTGGCCGGTTTGGCGGTCGTTCCGGTACGGAACCGCTCACGCTTTGACAACACCAAGTTAGAGCGTGAGCTGAGCGCGCGCAACGGTATTAACCACTGATCGTCACAGTCCGGCGCGGTCGACTGGCCGGTTCTCCGGTCGGGGTAGCGCCACGAATGGCACCGGTTACACCTGGCCGGACGCGGGCACGGTCAGGGGTAACAAGGTGGAGTGGGTTTTCGGCCGTATGACCGATGGCATGCCGTCACGCGACGCGGAGGGTCACTCGTTGGTGGGGATGATGTGACCGTGTCCCGCGCGCTCCGCACAACGGTTGAGGCGACGACATGAACGCGCGCGACGAGGCGCACCAGCGTCTCGAAGGACGCTACGAGACGCGAGTGCTCGAGCCGTCCCCGCCAGCGGTCGACGACGGCCTGTGGTTTGCAGACGACCCCGTCGCGCGGGGTGAGGTGCCCGTTGGCCGCTCCGTCGTGTCGCCTGTCGGGAGCGGAGATCTGCGCTGGGACGAGCTCGCCTTGACCGACGCTGCCCTTGCCGGCTGGTGCGCAGATCGCTGGCTCGGCGCCTACCGGCGGCTGGGGCCGGCGCCGCCACGGCTGCTCACGACCCGGGTCGCGCTGCACCGCGTTGCCGAGCAGATCGTTTCACCCGCGCGGCGCAAGGCCAACGGCAAGATCGGTCTGCGCTACACGCGCGGGGGGTTCGGCACGCCGTTCTTCGGTACCGATGTGCAGGTTCGGGTACGCGGTGCTGAGCTCGTCGTGCAGGACGTGAGCGGCGAGCGAGCGGCACCGATCACGTCGCTGGGCGCCGCGGCTGACCACGTCGGCCGGTGGCTGCTCCCCGACGACGTCGAGCTCGATTGCGTACCGCTTGATGTCGACCCGGCGGCCGCCGCCTTCCTCGGCGACTGGTATGGGTTCGCCGCCTCCGTGCTCGAAGAGCTCCGCGCGGGGGCCGGAGACCATGCCGACCCCTCGCGCGTGCAGCTGTGGCCGGAGCATTTCGACCTCGCGGTTGATCTGGGCGGGGAAGCCGCCGGCGCCCGCGCCACCTACGGACTGTCTCCGGGGGACGACCGTCACGCCGAGCCGTATCTGTACGTCGCGCCGTGGATCGCCCCCGCACCTGGCGAGCTCTGGCAGGCGGCCGGATTCACGGGCGCCGAGCTGTCCTACGCCGGCTTGCTCGACGCCACAGACCAGCGGGCGGCGGCGCTTGCATTCTTCCGCGCCCGGCTCGACGCGCTCGTCGGATAAGCGAGCGCGGCAATGCCTTCAGGACCGCGACGCGCGCGCTCGACGCTCACAGAGAATTGACCGCCAAGAGTCTCCCGGCTCACCGTGCTCGGTCGTGCGTCTCAAGAGCGCAATGATGTGCCGGATGTCTGGGTTCTACGGTGAGGACCTAGCCGCGATCCATGCTTCGGGTTTCACGGATCTCGCCCTGGCTGCGGCCGGGGAGCTGAGTTCGCCGGTGCCCGCACCGTGCCGGATCGTCGCGTTCGGCTGCGGTGAGGGAACCACGGCCCGGCTGTTGTGCGACTCCGGACATGACGCCACGGACAACGTCGTGAGCATTCGCACCGCCGCGGCGTAGCGCTTCTGTGGGGAGCCCTTGGGGAGCCTTGGCCGATTCTGAGCCCGGCGACCGAGCACCCGATCCCGAAACCCGCTTGTTTGCAGGGCATCCACTCAGAGGCGACGACCGGAATCGAACCGGTGTAGACGGCTTTGCAGGCAACGACAGGGGGGTCAGGATGGCTCTATACCCCGTCGTTAGTGTCGCTCAGTTCTTCTGAGTTTGGCTCTGTGTCCCCAGTTGGGGACACAAACGGGGACACAGAATCGCCCCCGAACGCCGCCGCGAGACGCTGCGCGTCGTCCTTGCCGGGGCGGTGGTGGACGTAGCGCATCGTCGTGGTGATGTGGGCGTGGCCGAGCATGGCCTGTACGTCAGAGAGCGGGAACGCCTTGACCGCGGTCGAGCCGAACGCATGGCGCAGATCGTGAAAGCGGACGCGGGGGAGACCGGCATCCTCCAGCGCCCGGTAGTAGCGCCGTCGCAGCAGGGTGTCGTTCTCGACCTCGCCGACCTGATTGGGGAACACGAGATCGTCGGGACCAGCGAACTGCTCACGCTGCCCGAGCCTCGCCAACGCGGTCGCGATCTGGGGGACCATCGGCACCGAGCGGACGTGTCCGGACTTGGGCGTCTTGATGGTCGCGTTGGCCCCGACGGTGGCGCTGCGCCGGACGTGGATACGGTCAGCGGCGAAGTCGACGTCTGCCCAGCGCAACGCCCGCAGCTCTCCCTGGCGCAGCCCGGTCTGGGCGGCGGTCAGGTAGAGCGCGGCGTCCTGAGTACTGGCGGCGGCACGGATCAGTGCGGCGAGCTGCTCGGTGTCCAGCGTCTGGAACTCGCCGCTGTAGCGGACGGTGGGACGGTCTACGAGATCGGCGCTGGCCGGGTTGCGGGCTAGCCCGTACTTGCGCATCGCATACTTAAACACCCCGTGGGCGACGGTCAGATGCCGGATCACGGTGCGGGGAGACACGTCGCTGGCCATCAGTTCATCCCGGAGCGCCTCGACGTCGTTGGCGTGGATCGCATCGACCGGCCACTCTCCCCAGCGCGGGACGAGGTAGTTGTTCACCGATCCGCGGTAGTCGCTGAGGGTGGCGCGCTCGCGGCCGCGGACATGCTCGATGTGATGCAGGTATCCGGCGGCAGCGTCGGCGAACGTGGCACCCAGGTGGTCGTAGGCACGCTGGCCGACCTTGTGGCGTTCCTCGGTCAGAATGTCGGCCAGCGCGTCCTGTGCCTGGCGGCGGGTGAGGTGACCGGCGGGCGGCTTACCGCCGCTCACATGCGCCGGGGCGAGAAACGTGGTGGTCTGCTCGGGCGTGCGCCCGGGGACACGGGTCTTGACGTACCAAATCGGGCCGCTCTTGCGCTCGATGAGCTTGAGGTGCCCGGAAACCCGTCCGGTTCTAGGCTGGCGGGTGCTCATGGGAGGTCACTGCTCCTGTGGGCCATCGCCGAGGGCGTTCCCCCGCCGCTCGGCCGCGCCTATGACCAGCGTAGTCGGCCTCGCGGATCTCGCAGCGCTCAAACCCCTCAATCGCGTCGAGGCGATAGCGGTAGTACTTGCCGAGCTTCACGGTCGGGATCGCACCACGGCGGGTGAGGGCGTAGACCTGCGACTTCGGGACCTGCCAGCGCTCGGCGAGCTGGTCGGCGGTGAGCAGCCGGTCGGTCATGCGTCACTCAAGCGCTCGCACGCTAACGACGCCCGCGAATCGCCGCAACTGAGGGGTGGTCGTCGGCGCCCGGCGGAGCGCCGCCTGCAAAGCAAAGAGGCAGGGGCGCCGTCAGGCGCTGGGGGCAAGATCTCGAAGCTCTCGGACGGGAACCGCCACTCCCGCCCCTTGATGCATCGACCGGCGCGCGGCATTTTCACGAGCGTCTCTGGGTGGAGGCCGAGCTGCCGGGCCTCTCGCTGGCGTCGAGTAGTCGGCCAGGGCCGTCGGGGTACGGACGCAGATAGGCAGCGAGTTCGCGCTTTAGGGCATCGTCGGATTCCGCGAGTGACTCGAGAATCAGGGCGATGAGGGAATGGCTCTGTCTCGCGCTCATTGTCCGTGGTGGCTTGCGGTGCAGGTCACATCCGTGCCGAGCCACGCTTTCGCGCCGGCGATTCGGGATCGGCTGGCGAAGTTCGTCTGGTCCATCGTGGTCTGGAAGGCTCGTAAGTTGCGGTCATGAGGGGTAGGTACCGGATGGGGAGGCGTAGACGTCGGCGCCACGAAAGAAGAATCTGCGCTACCGCGGGTGCCGTGATCCTCGCCGCGCAGAAGCCACGGCTTCTCCGCCTCGCCCAGCGGTCGCCAGAAGTCGGTGCGGCCGTCCGCCCACCGCTGCGGTTCCAGGCCCCAGCGCCCGTCGGGGTGGCGCTTGAAGCACACCAGCGAGCCTTGGCCCCGATGCCAGGAGCGTTACTCGAGCCCGTGCGGGTTTCTTGAACCGGCGGCAACCTTCGCCCCGACGCCGAAGTTGCCGGTCAGCGACTGCTTGCGACCGCTGGCCGCCAACTGATTGATGTAGTACCGCAGCTGTCCGGCGGTCATCCCCGTCCCGGAGTCGATCACCGACAGCTTCCGCACCCGGCCGCCGGAGGCGTCAAACCGCTCCCAGTCCAGATCCCACACCACCCGGCCGTTGCGATCAGCGCCGAGCGCCGCGATCGCATCCAGCCCGTTGACCGTCAGCTCACGCAGACCCTGAAGGTCCGTGCACTCGCTGCCGAGCCGCTCCAGCAAGAACGTCGGGTTCGCGACAGCCAGCTCGTGCCATCCATCCGGACCGGCCACGTCGGCGCCGGCACCGCCGGCCAATTCAGCGAGCTTCTCTGACATCCCGCTCGACAGGTACCGGAAGGGGCGGCCAAAGCCTCTATCCCACCCGCCTCAATAGGTCGGCCGCCTCCAGCCGCGCCCGCCGCAGGCGATCGCGCTCATGGCTCCCCGCCGCCCGCGGCCGCGCGCGCGGCGTCCCAGCTCCCGTACACGTCGGCAACGACGCTTGCCGGCGGCCAGTCGCCATCGTCGAGCCGCGAGAGCGCTTCCCCGCCGCGGCGGCGGGCGTGGGTGCGCGACCAGTCATAGGCGGACGGGAGGCGGCCGTGGCGCTCCTGCCAGGAGCGCATCGCGTCGAGCACGCGCACCGGTGTCCATCGGGGCGCGATCGCACCCGGATGGCATGCCTTGCAGTACGCGTAGGCGTCGCCCTTGCCATTGCGTGCCTGGGTGGGAGCGCCGCAGCCCCGGCACACCTCCTGGTAGCGGGCCTTCACGGCCTGGGCCTTCTCGCCGCTGGGGTCGTAGGCGCCTAAAAGGCGTTAGTCTCCGGTCGAGAGGGGTCACATGTCAAAGCTCAGAGATGTCGTGGTCGTCCGCGTGAGCGAGAGGGGCGATCGGGAGGACGAGCACTTTCACTCGCCCGAGGTGCAGATCGAGGCGGCCAGGCGGTGGGCGGAGGACCGCGGTGAGCGGCTTGCTGCCTCGCCGATTCCCGAGATCGACGTCAGCGGCAAGCTGCCGCTGTCCAAGCGCCCGGGCCTGTTGGCGGCGATCGAGATGATCGAGGCCGGCCAGGGCCGACCAGCTGGTGGTGGCGTATTTCGATCGGCTGGTGCGCTCGCTGAAGGTCCAGCTGGAGGTGATCGAGCGCGTGGAGAGGGCGGGCGGGGAGATCTTCGCGCTCGACCACGGCAAGCTCACGAACGGCACGGCGGCGCAGCGCCTGTCGACGAACATGCTCGGGTCGGTGTTCCAATACTTTGCCGAGATCACGGGCGAGAAGGTCGCGGCGGCTCAGGCGCGGGCGGTGGCGCGGGGTGTCTACCCGCACCCGAGGGTCCCGGTCGGGTATGTGCGCGGCGAGGACGGCGTGCTGGTGGTCGAGCCCGCGGCCGCGGAGATCGTGGTGCAGGCGTTCAAGCGCCGCGACCTGGGCGCATCGCTGGTGGAGATTCAGGCGTGGCTGGCCGATCACGGGATCGAGCGCGCGCTCTCCGGGGTGGCCTGGTTCCTGCGCTCGCGGATGTACCTGGGCGAGGTCCACTTCGGCGAGCTGCACAACACGCACGCTCACGAGGCGATCGTCAAGGATCGCGGGCTGTTCGAGCGGGTGCAGCGGCGGACAGTCTCGCGCGGGCGCCAAGCCAAGTCCGAGCGGCTGCTGGCGCGGCTCGGTGTGCTGCGCTGCGGAACGTGCGCCTCGCGGATGGTGATCAACTCCGACAGCGGCAACTACCGCTGCGGCGACACGAGCGCGAACCGATGCCAACGACGAGCGGCGGTCAAGGCCGACCGCGTCGAGGAGATGGTGCTGCGACGCGGTCCGGGCGTACTCAGCCACCGCCGACGCGCACCGACGCGCGTCGCGCAAGCGGCAGATCGGCGCGGCGGACGAGGCGATCGAACGCGCCAACGCGGATCTCGACGACACGATCCGGCAGCTCGGCGAGCTCGGCTTGTTGGGCCGGCCCGCGAGCCAGGAGACCTTAGAGAAACTGACCACGGCGCTCGATGACGCGCACGCCGGCAGGGCTCGACTCGGCGATGCGGGCGAGAGCGATGTCATCGGTCCTGACGACATCGACAAGCTGCGCGAACCCGCGAAGCGGTTAGCGGCTTGGCGACGGCTGATCACCGACACCGTCGAGTCGGTTACCGTCGCGCCGGCGATGACCGCGGACGGGCGCCCCAGTCGCCTCTGGGACCCTCGCCGGATCGACATCAGGTTCCTCGGCCAGGATCCGTAAGGAAGCCGCCCGCAGCGACTTCTCGCGCGTCCGTCGACACCCTCGGGTCGTACGACTCGCACAACTCTTTCGACCGTCGCGGAGTCGGACATCGTCGTCGGGCACGACTTCCGCAACGCGAGAAGCAGCAGCTCGAGCTCGACGTCACCGGTGGTGCGAGATTCGTCCGTCAGGGAGGCGCGACGCCGCGAGCCCGCGGTCGTCTGTCAGCAGCCGTCGGTTGTACGGAGCCCACAATTCGTGGATCGCCGGCGGTCACGGCCACGCGGTCGACGCGACTATCGCAACCGTGGCAAACCACTCGCCAGTGTCGGCGCCGGCGGGCCACTCCCTCGTCGCCGAAGACGTCCTGTGTCATCCATGAAGGGCCGGGTTGTTGTCAAGGGCCGGTTCAAGGTCGTTGACGTTCGAGCGGGCGCTCGGGAGGTCGGCAGGCCGATGAGGCGCGTGATCCTTGGGGTTTCGGGGCTTCGCCCCGACTTGGGTGCCTTGGTGTCGGGCGAGCCCGCGCGGGTCAAGCGCCGTGCGTCGCGGGAGTGGCTGGTCGGCGCCGGTTGGGGGCGCTTGACGCGGGCGGGTGAGTCTGGCAGGAAGCGTGGTGGTGGTCATGGCGCTCTGGGGGTTGGGCGCCGGTTCGCTGACCGCGTTCCGGCTTGGGAGGAGGAGGCTCCAGTCCGCGCGGGGCGGACCAGAGTGTCGTGCGGTGCTCGGGGGCTCAATCAACCTCACGGCCGTCCTGCTCGGTGTGGTGCAGAAGAGGAGGCCAGACACAGGAGCGAGCTCGCCCGAGCATGCACCTCGCGCCCTCGTGATGCGCGCGAGTCTGGTGTGAGCTGGCGTGGGTCATGCGGCCTTGGCCAGCTCCTGGTTGTCGTGGTTATCGATGTGAGGCTGGTGTTTGAGGCAGCGGATCTCGCCGTCGCGCAGCCCGTAGTAGCAGAGGGTGAGGATCTGGCGGGCGACGGCGACCTTGGCGATCTTGCGCCCGCGGCGTTTGGCGATCCGCTCGAACATCGCGCGCAGCGGACCGCCGCCGGTGGGGATCTTCTGCGCCGCCTCACTCAGCGCCCAGCGCAGCGCCGGGGCGACCCTTGGCGGGAGATGTGCCCCAGCCGCGCCTTGCCGTCGGAGCTGCGCACGCTCGGGGTCAGGCCGGCCCACGCGCACAGATGCCGGCCTGGCTCACTCTCACCGGCTGGCCTGGACGGGTCTTCAAGGCGCAACATGGGACGAGCCTGGCCTCGACCGATGACGAGCTCCCTCTCGCGGCTGCGGGCGTCGCCAGATCGAATAGACGGAGTCCAGTCGCTCTCGTACTGGCGCGAGCGACACCACCGGCTGGCCACCTACCGCTCCTCTGCATCGAAAGCGCACTCTCCTGAGTGCCAGATCCGCTGGCCGCGATCGACAAGCTCCCTCTCGAGGTCTGCGGGCAACTACGTCCTGGCGTGAGTCGGGGTACGGATGGCGCGAGGTCCGATGATGCAGAGAATGAGACTTTAGTCAGCAGCGCTCGAGTTCGTGGTGGTCCGTTTGTGCGTAGGTTGCGTAGGTACGAGCGCTCTGCGTTCCCAGGTGTTTTGCATTGAGATCCGAGGAGAATCGCATGGATACCCAGGTTACCCGGGTCGCCTTGCCGTGGCCGACACGCACAGCCGCCAGCCGCACTGAGCTCAATCCTGTGTCGTTCCTGTACCGCAGCGCCGCGGTGCATCCCGAGCGTGTCGCGGTTGTACACCTCGACCGCCGCTACACCTACCGAGAGATGGGCGAACGTGTGAACCGCCTCGCGTCCGCGCTTCGCCAGCGTGGGCTGGAGCCGAACGACCGTGTTGCGACTCTGTGTCCTAACATCCCGGCGCTGCTAGAGCTACTCCACGGAGTGCCTGCGGCCGGCGGCGTCTTGGTCCCGCTTAACACCCGGCTTGGCGCAATGGAAATCCGCCACATGCTCGAGCACTCGGGGGCGCGTATGTTGTTCGTAGATGCCGAGCTGGAGTCGCTCGTCGCGGAGCCGCCCCCCGGCGTCGAGATTGTACGGGTCGATGACGACGGGCAGAGCACCGATCCGTACGAGCAGCTGCTCGGGGAAGGCGATCCTGAGGGTGTGCCCTCGCTTCTGCTGGACGAGGAGCAGCCCATTTCGATCAATTACACCTCCGGCACTACCGGGCGGCCGAAGGGTGTGGTCTACACATTCCGTGGTGCGTACCTGAATTCGCTTGGACAAGTCGTCGAGGCCGAGCTCGGGCATCACCCCGTCTATCTCTGGACGCTGCCGATGTTCCACTGCAACGGCTGGTGCTTCCCGTGGGCGGTGACGGCGGCGAGCGGAACGCACGTCTGCCTGCGTCAGGTAGATCCAGGTCTGATCTGGCGCGTGTTCGAGGATGAGGGGGTCAGTCACTACAATGCCGCCCCGACCGTGCAGACCGCGCTGGTGACCCATCCCGCCGCGGCTCGGCTCGCGCGACAGATCACCACCTTGGTCGCGGGTGCGCCGCCCTCGCCGACCCTGCTGGCGCGCCTGGAGGAGCTCAACATCCGGTCTGTGCATGTGTACGGGCTGACGGAGACCTATGGACCGAATACGCTGTGCGTGTGGCAGGACGGCTGGAGCCGAGTTCCCGGCCGAGGAGCGCGCCCGTCTGCTGGCTCGCCAGGGCCAGGGCTACACGACGGCGGACGCGATCCGCGTTGTCGACGAGCAGATGCAAGATGTGCCGCAGGACGGCGCCACGATGGCGAAGTCGTGATGCGCGGCAACACCGTGATGACCGGCTACTTCGCGAGGACGAGGAGGCCACCGGGAGGCATTTCTCGGCGGCGCGTTCCACTCCGGGGACCTCGCGAGTGTGGCATCCTGACGGGGCGATTGAGTTGCGCGACCGAAAGAAGGACGTGATCATCTCCGGTGGGCGAGAACATCTCCTCGATCGAAATTGAGCAAACTATTAGCGCGCACGCAGCGGTGCTTGAATGCGCCGTTGTGGCGGTCCCGGACGAGCGCTGGGGCGAGCGTCCCAAGGCGTTCGTGACGCTCAAGGAGGGCGCCGACGTGAGCCAGGAGGAGATCGTCGCCTTCTGCCGCGACCGGCTGGCGCACTTCAAGTGCCCCAAAGAGGTCGCGTTCCAGCCGCTGCCCAAGACGGCCACCGGAAAGGTGGAGAAGTTCGTGCTACGCGAGCCGGAGTGGGTCGGCCACGAGCACCGCATCAACTAGCGGA
>CAWEYQ010000003.1:0-83812 GCA_963813265.1 uncultured Solirubrobacterales bacterium
CCGACGCATTGCTTCGGCCGGGCACACCGCGACGATCACGACCTCGAAGAAGGGCGTGCGGACCACGCGGATCTCGCGAGCGGTGTGCGGCGGCTGCCCGCTCAAGGACCAGTGCTGCCCCGGCCGACCGAACCGACAGATCGCGCTCGGCGAGCACGAAGAGTTGATGATCGCCGCTCGGCACGCTCTCAACGATCCCGCCACCGCCGCTCACCTGCGGCATACCCGGCCCAGGATCGAGCGGCTCCTCGGCCTGCTCGCATCCCGCTACGGTGCGCGCAAGAGCCGCTACATCGGCAGCGACAAAGCCCGCCTCCAAGCGAGCTGGGCCGCCGCGCTGGTGAACCTCAACCCGATCGGCCGACACCTCGCCACCGCAACAACATGACCCAGGGGGACGGGGCAGCGTGAGGCCCGCCCCGGGCCCCCCAACGAGCCGAGCGGGCCGATCGAGACCCTCCGAGACCCGCCATACCAGCCCGAGATCGGGCCAGCCACCCTCCCGCCACACCCGCCCCAAGCGACGGCGCCGGTGATCCCTCGGCCTGAAACATCACTTCTTCAGGGGCCTTCTAGGAGGTTGGTGTAGATCGACCTTCTGCGGGTGGGGTGCGCCGTGAGGCCCCGCCGTGAGCGGTGGGGATGGCCGGCCTGCGGTGGCGGCGGCCGGGTGATGCTGCGCGTTGGTGGGCCGGGAGACGCGTCGTGTCGAGTCAAGACGAGCGCTGAGGGAGCGTGGGCTCCCGCTGAGGGGTGTCAGGCGGTATTGACCGCACACCCGGACGTGTGGTGGGTGACACCGAGCGTCGCGAGCCTGGCGAGGTTCACCGCGGCAGCCAGCAACGAGAAGTCGGCATCGACTTTGGTGTGCCCGCGGACCCGGGCGCGGCGGCCGCCGTGGCGGCGTCGCATCAGATGACTGATCTTGCGCTCGACCGTCGGGCGCGTCGCTGTGTAGTCGGCCTTCCACGCCGGGTCGGTCTGCCGCGCGCGAGCACGCTGAAGCTGTTGCTCGTAGAGGCCGACGTGGATTGAGCGGCCATCGGTCGAGGTGGTGCACCGGTCCGCGAGCGGGCATGAGAAGCACGCGTTGCCGAAGTGGGCGACGTGCCCGTCCTTGACCTGCCGCAGCCCAGCGGTCTGCCCGGCGGGGCACGTGACCGTGCCCGCCTCCAAGTCGATCTGAAACGCGTCCTTCGCGTAGCGGCCGCCAGGCGCGTTCGGCGCCTGGACCTTGCACATGATCTCCACGTCGGCCTGCTCGAGCGTGTCCAAGACACTCCCGGCGCCGTACGCGGAATCGCCGTAGACGGCCAGCGGCTCCCCAGATCCGGCCGGCGAGTCGTCCGCGGGCGGATCGCTGGCGTCCGGCTCGGTGAGCTCTGAAGCGAGCAGCGCCTCGACCGCCTGCCCATCGCCGACGTTCCCCGCGGTGACCGTCGTCGCGGTGATCAACTCCGAGTCCGGATCGACCGCGACGTGCCCCTTATAGCCATCAAACCCGCGGGCGCTGGTCTTGTGGCCGTGCCGGGCGTCCGGGTCGACGGTCGAGATGATCCGGTCCTTCGCGACCCGCCGCGCGATCCGGAACACGCCATCCTCCCCCTCGTCGAGGTCCTGCCCGACCACGGCAGCGAGCAGCGCCGCGGCCTGCTTCACGCCGTCCGGCAGATCGCGGCCATCCAACGCCCCAAGCAACTCGTGGGCATCGTTCGCGAGCGCGTCGATCAACTGCTCGCGCGCTGGGCGGTCCTCGTAATCGCAGACCGGCTTCCCCGCCGTGCGGTAGTCGTCATCGCGTGTGAGCAGACCACGCAGCTCGCCCTCCAGCACCCCGTCGCACACCGCGAGCAGCCCGCGGATCGCTGATCGGATCAACGTGACCGTGTCCATCGTCGCGACCGCGTCATATAACGACGTCGAGTCCAACACCCGCCTGCGGCCGACCAGCCCCGCCGCCTTGGCGGTCTCCAACACCGCCTCGAAGATCCTGTCCGGACGCTCCGAGGCCCGAAGCCGGGCGCGCATATCGACCAGCACCGTATGCACGAACGACGGATAGTCGAACGACAGGCCACCGGCCGCGTACTTCCACCTGGCGTCGAACGCGAACCGGTCGACCGCCTCGCGATCCGAGCAGCCCTCGAACCGCTGCAACACCATCACGACCGCCACGATCATCGGCGGCACACAGTTACGCCCCGAATCGGCGAACACGTCAGCGAACATCTCATCCGGGAACAACCGGACACACTCGCGATGCAACAACCCGTAGATCGAATCAGGCGACACCCGCGACTCGCAAAAGCCGGTCGTCGTGAACACATCCGCCTGCGTGGGAGTCAGTCCAAGGCTCATACCCTCAAGCATGACTTGAGGGTCGGACAGAGCCAGACCCCCTCAACCCGAAAAACACCAACCTTCTAGGTCTTCCGCTACGACGACGTCCCGGATCCCGAACTCACGCCCGACGGCGTCCTGGTCCGGATCGAGGCGATCAGCGGTCGAGGGCGGCGACACGCTTCATCGCGCGGACGGTGAAGTGCAGAGGCCACCGCACGTCGTCGGCTACCAGGCCACCGGCACAGTCGTTACCGTCGGCGACAAGGTCAGCTCGATTCGCGTGGGCTGATAGCGTGGTGACGGGCTGATGACGCGACAAGTCGCAGCCCGAAGCAGGGCCGCCATGGCCGAGTCTGCGGTCAGTTCGGACCGGCCGACGTAGGTTGCTGCGTGACGTCTACTTCGTGTGTCCAGCGGTGATCGAGGAGGCCGTGAAACGCTCGAGCGCGCCTCTATCCTCTCGACATGTCACTGCGTGTGCACGTCGACGTGGGCCACCGGCCTGAGCTGAACACCGACGAGCTATGGCAGATCGTGCAGGACGGACTGGGGAAGCGACACGAGATCGTCAAGCAAGGGCGCTGGTATCAGGTTCCAAACGTGATCGTCAAGCGCTCGGACAGCGACGGCGCCGCGATCCAGATTCTGCAGCAACGCCTGCGGCACCGCACGGTACTGCGGGTCTACGGGGTGGCGCCCTCGGTCGCGAAGCGACCTTCGACGCCGTACGGGATGCGACAGCAGATAGCTCGCTCACAGCCGCTGGTCGACGAGGTCGTAGCGTTCCTGCGTGGCTGCAGCGCGCTGCACGACCAGCCGAACGTGGCCGGCGACCCGTAGTCGCGTGGAGCAACCCTTCCGCGCCGATCTCCGCAGCAGACCGTGGAGAACGCCTGCTCCCGCGAGCGCCCATTGGTCGTAGGAGCTGTTGCGGATCCGGGCCGCCAGAGGCAGGGTCGACGGCGAGGCGCCGGTGGCGGCCTTTCGGCCGGTGATTTCCTCGCCAGCCGCCCGCCGACCCGGACTTGCCATTTGTCACCGCATCCGCGATTCGTGAAACTGGAGAGCTGCTCGTCACCTGCGCTTAGCAGTCCACTTCGCCTTGCCGCTGTTGCAGGCCACGAGCGTGAGCCGGCCGGTCACCAGCTGGTTCTTGTAGTAGCTGACGGTGACGGTGCCGCTGGACGAGCGTCCAACGACTTTGCCGCGCACGCGTGCGTTGATTTTGTACAACGGAAAAGGACCGCCAACACGCTTGGCCTGCTTGAACGCGAGGTTGAACTGGCCCTGCTTGTCGAGCTTCGCGGATTTCCCGGGAGCGAGGAGGTAGGACTCGCTCGTGCCGCCCGACGACGAAACGCAACTGACGCTCACCGACGCCCGGAACTGCGTGACCGATTTCCCGGTCAACCTGAACGAGACGGGGCCGGCGCCCTTGACCTTCCCGTCGTAGCGGCTGGTCGTGGCCGCGTCCGCAAGCGCCACCGCCAAGAGCGCTGCTGTTGCGACGACGAGCAGGGCGATGACTCGCTTGTGTGCTCTACCCACGTCGCGCCTCCTGGCGTCGTCGACCGCTGTGACCCTACTCCCGCAAGGCTGGCAGGCCATCCGCTCGCGCCCCGAATCGGCCTGCGTAGTTACCCGCGCGCTCACCGTGAGCCAGAGCTGCCCTTCGGTGTCCGGCCTGGACCGGCGCAGGAAAGTGCGCGACCCTCGGCTGGTCGCGCCCGGGGAGCAAGCACTCGACACGGCGATGACTACGACGGGAAATGCGCGCGGTCATCCAGGTCCTTTCCCCCTGCCAGGAGCCATCGCGGCGGCCGCTTCCGCGCGCCTGCGTTCAACGAACTACAAGCATCCGCCGGCGACGTCCACCGCTGCTCGTACTGATGATCCTTACTCGGACGGACTTGCCCCGGGGCGGATTCTGCTTCTCGTCGTCCCATTCCGACCGGCAGACACCTGCTTCGCCGCGGAACTCTGCGGCAGCTTCGGGGGCCGCCAGCGCTCTCGGGATCGCCATAGGCATGAGTCGGCGATCATGCCACCCGACAACCGCTTTCGCCGATCGATAGCGCGCAGCGGGCGAGCGCTTCGGCGAGAGGCTGTCGGAATATGAGTGCTGTCTGCCGGGTTTCAGTACCCACGCTGCGGCGTTGAGCCGCGATAGCAGAGTCCCATCGCCGCTCGTCTGGCTTCGCCAGGCGGCGACGCGGCGCATGACGTCATGCCCGTTAGCGGAGGCGGACTCGCTGCGAGGCGCCGACGTAGCCCGCCTTGGAGGCGGTGACCTTGTAGGAGCCGGCCCGGAGGTTGGCCTTGGCGTAGCCACCGAGGGTCGTAGTCAGCCTCCGCCCGGCCACGTTCACGGTGGCGCCTGCCACCCCACGACCGGCGTCTAGGACTCGGAAACCGGTCAACCTGATGTGCATCCGCGAACCCCCAGTCAGCGTCAGGCCGGGCTGCACCTGGGTCGCAAATAGGCTGACCACGTTGGCCGCGCTCTGCGTGCGGGCGACGACGTCGACGCGGTCGTCCTGAGCGTCGAGCTGGAGCTGATAGACCGACTGACCGGCTGGCAGCGTGACGTTGACCGCGGCGCCCCACACCCCCGCATTGGTCCATCGGCGGAACACCAAAGCTCCTGACCCGCTGTCATACCATCCGACCCACACACCGCCCCGATAGCCGCCCCGATAACCGCGTACTGCGTGAGGCGCGAAGGCAAGCGCGATCTGCTGCTTGAACGAACTACCACCGGCCACGGTGAACGTTCGCCTGATCGTTCCCGACGCGATGTCGTATGGCGCGATGTCATATACGCGCACGGTCCGCCCGTCCGCATCGCTGGCCGCCAGAAACAAGTGTTCGGTCCGTAGCGTCACAGACGAACCCAGCGCGACGCGAGTGTCCGCGGGGCAGCGGCCAGTCCGGGACAAGTGCAGCACGCGACCGACGCGCGCGCCGGAGGCTGGGTCGACGCGGGCGACGAACACACCCGTGCCTGCATCGCACCAGGCGACCATCACCGGACCGTAGCCCGCAGCGGCGAGCGCTTGGTCGATACCTCGGCCATAGCCGCCCACGCCCGGGACGCTGGGATCAACGCCCGCGTGGACAACAGTCCCTTCAGGCGCGTACCACGACTGCAGATACGACCCGCTGGCCGACAAGACCGCGGCAGGCGTACTCACGCCCGAGAACTGGCTCCGGGCGATCGCTGTGGGGTTCACCGACCACGATCCCCCGCCATCGGCGCTGGTGGCAAGGTCGAGCCCGTCCTGGGGATTGCCGGTAACGAGCGTCGGGGTGCCCGGGAAGGCCACCATAAGTGACCTGCCGTCAGCGACGAGTGCCGGACTGCCGACGCTCGACCACCCGCTCACCACAGCGACTGGCGGCTTGAGCGAACCCGAGGCTGCGATCGGCGTCTGCAGAAGAGCCTGTGCCGCCGCTCGATGCCGCCACACGACGTGGAGGATCCCATCGGAGGTCCGAGCGAGCCCAACCTGGTCGGACACGTTCATCCCCCCCGAGCTGATCTGTCGCCATGTCTGCGCGCCAACCGCGACAGGACCACACGCGATCCAAAACATCGCGGAGTAGCGGCCTCGGAACTCATGAGCGCAATGGAAGCTCCTATGTCAAGGGCCTCCTTGCGGAAGGGTCGCGCGCGGCCTTCCGATCGGCCGTCAAGGGATGCCGCTGCGCGGCTTCGCTGCGCTGGGCCCTGTCGGGCCATTCCTTGACTGCGCGGAAGCCGCACGCGGTTATGCAGCGAGGAGGGGATGATCGCCGGCGCGTTGTGCGAGGTCGCGGATCATGCGGCGGTGGATGACGTCGGAGAGGTGGCGTTTGAGGATCCGGCGGGCCTCCTTCTTGGTGTGGCCGTGGGAGCGCGCGTTTTCGTAGAGCGTCTGCGCTCGCGGCTCGCAGCGCAGCTGGGTGACGGCCATCAGGTGCAGGGTCCGGTTGACGCGGCGGTTGCCGCCGGGGTTGTAGCGGTGGCGGACGGGCTCGCCGGGTCCCTCGGCGGTCGAGGCGGCGAGCGGCGCTGAGGCGTTGAAGCGAGCGAATCCGCCGATCGTGAACCGGCGCGGGTCGCCGACCTCGACCAGCAGCTCGGCGACCAGCACGGTCGAGAGGCCGCACAGCTCGCCGAGGGTCGAACCTGATGCTTTGACGAGCGCGGCGAGCTCGGCCGTGACGTGCTTGTCCTGCGCGTCGAGCTTGGCGATCCGTGCCCGGTAGTCGTCCAGCAGCTTGAGCCTGAGCGTGGTCGGCTGGTCGTCGCGCCGGCGGCGGTTGCGAGCAGCGAGGGCGGCCAGCCGGGGGCGGACCGCCTTGGTGTCGGGCAGCTGCTCGCGCAGCTCGAGCGGCAGGCTGCTGAGCAGGTGTTCGGCTTCGTTGAGCAGGTGCTGGCGGCTGGTGAGGATCGAGCGGCGCTGGTTGTGCCACAACGAGAGCAGCTCATGCAGCTCGTCGGGGCCGCTGTCCTGCCCGGCGCGCTTGAACGCCCTTGGCAGCAGCGGATGCGCGAGCGTCTCGCGCGCGATCCGCTCTGAGTCGAGCGTGTCGGACTTCCCGCGCTGGCGCGCCCGGTCAGACCGCGGCGTGCGGTTCGCGCACACGTCGCGCACGTCATAGCCGCGGGCGACCAGGAAGATCGCGGTGTGCCGGCCCCAGCTCGAGGCGCCCTCGACCCCCCAGCGTGCGATCTGACCGAACTGCCGCGCCCACGCCTCGAGCGCCCGATGCCCGTCTCCGGACACCCGGAAGTGGCCGCTGGCGAGGATCCCGCCACGGGGATCGGCGACAGTCGCCGTCAAGGTCCGCTTATGCGGGTCGACCCCGACGACGTTGCCCGCGTGATCGGGCGTAATCAGAACATGCGACGGTCCCGGACCCCTTCTCCTGCTGGACATCAGCTCAACCCTCCGCTGGTACGGTGATGGCGGACCCGGTCGACAACGTCCCGGTGGGGATCGGCGCTCCTCGCAAGATCGACGCTCCTATCAGGTCAGACCGGCTCCCGAAAGCACGGACCGAGGTCGACACTTCTAATTCAGGACACCACCAGGGGTCCAGACAATATGTGGGTCAGACCCCGGTCCGGCTTTCGACCCTAACGCGAACCGTCGCCCGCGCCGGGCAACCACATTTCAACACCGGGACACTATGAGCGACCAGGGAGTCGCCAGCGGGCCTACGGGCGAACGAGCGCTTGGCGGGTGGCCCAGTGAACCAACACACGAACAAACCATGCATGGCTGTGCATGTGCATATGCGATGATGTGTGCATGAGCCATGGCCACGATGTCGACCTTGCTTACCTGAGTGCTGAGACGGCGCGGGTTGTCGCCGAGACGATGCAAGCACTCGCGACTCCGAGCCGGGTGCGGATCCTCAGTCGCCTCGGCGCCGGGCCGTGCTCGGTCACGGAGCTCGCCCGTGATGTCGAGATGGAGCAGCCGGCGGTCTCCCAGCAGCTGCGCGTGCTGCGGCATCTCGGGCTTGTCGTGGGTGAGCGTCGCGGCCGACAGACGATTTACGAGCTCCACGATGACCACGTCGGGCTGCTGTTGGCCGAGGCGGTCTCTCACGCCGAGCATCTCCGGCTCGGTCTCGCGGCTCACGTGGGCCGCGAAGCCGTCAACGCGTGAGCCTCGCGTCGGAGCCACGCGTGGCATGAGTGCGCACGCGCACGACGGTGGGCACGGGCACAGCCACGGGCTGGTCAGCGCTTCGATCAAGCGCTCCAAGGCCGGCCTGCGCGCGGTATCGCTCAGTCTTGTGGTGCTGCTGGTGACCGCCTCGGCACAGGCGGTGGTGTTCGCGCTCACGGGCAGCGTCGCGCTGCTCGCCGATCTGATCCATAACTTCGGTGACGCGCTGACGGCGATCCCGCTCGGGGTCGCGTTCGTGCTGCGCTCGTTCAAGGCGGAGAAGGGCGCCGGGTACTTCGTCGTCGCCACGATCTTCATCAGCGCCTGTGTCGCGCTGGTCGAATCGATCGACCGCCTGATCCACCCGCAGACTCTGTCGCACCTGTGGACACTTGCGGCCGCCGGCGTGATCGGGTTCGTCGGCAACGAGGCCGCCGCGTGGGTACGGTTGCGCGCCGGGAAGCGGTTACAGAGCCCGGCACTCGTCGCGGATGGCTATCACGCTCGTACGGATGGGCTGGTGAGCCTGGCGGTCGTGCTGAGCGCCGCGTGTGTCGCGCTCGGGCTCGGTGTCGCCGATCCGATCATCGGCCTGATCGTCACGGCCGTGATCCTGCGGATCACCTGGCAATCGTTCAACACGGTCCGCTCGGACCCGGGCGAACCCGAGGATCTATCGACAGAAGAGGATCGTCGCGACGATCGCGGTGACGATCACGAGCATGCCCGATGAACACGGCCACGCGCACGACCACTGAGACCCGCCGGCTGCGCACGCGCGCCGAGCGGATCCTTGCCGCGGAGCGGCTCGCAGCGCCGGCGACCCGAGCCAACACGGCACGCAACGCACGCGCCGAACGTGACCGATACGCGCGCTGGGCACCCGCCCGCGACGCGCTCTGGCGATTGCTTGACGTTCACCTTCCCGTCGGCGTGCGCGTCGCGATCCTGGGCGCCGGCAATTGCGATGACCTCCCGCTCGAGCGGATCGCTGCGCGAGCGGGTGAGGTGACACTGATCGATCTCGACGCGCGCTCGATTCGCGCCGGGCGCCGCCGGCAACCACGTCGGCTGCGCTCCCGGATCGATGTGGTCGAGCACGACGTCACGGGCGGCGCCGCGGACGCAATCGCGATCGCCGCCGCCACCGGCCAGGTCCCGGAACCCGTCGGATCTCGGAGGCGCCGCTGCCCGGTGCGCCCTACGACCTGGTGATCGGTGACCTGCTCTACAGCCAGCTGCTGTACCCGGCGCTCGTCGATCTTTCCGTCCCGGCGGCCAGGGTGTCCGCGTTCCTAGCGCGCTACGCGCCGACGCCTCACCCGCTCGGTCGTGGCTCGACTTCATGTCTCAGCACCGGGCGGGCTCGTGCTGCACATTCACGATCCGATCGCGTGGTGGCCCGGTCACCATCAGCCCGTGACGCTGGACCGAATCCTTACCCCCGCAAAGCGCGACCCCGGAGCCGCGCTCGCGCTGGCAGCGGCAGGGGACCGGCCCTCGCGATAGCGACCCGCGCGCCGCGCTGAGCAGCTTCGCGATTCCGGTCTGTGCGACAGCGGTGTGGCGCTGGCCGTTCGCTCCCGGTGTCGACTACCTCGCGTGCGCGACCCTCGCCGGATCGGCCTCGCATGACCGCTGCGACGAGCGTTAGGGTAGGCCTCTTGTCGGCTTCCGCGAACGAGTGGAGGCCATCACGAATGAAGACCCGACGCGGGACGAGCGGCTGAGGCACGCGACCGGAAACCGAGGTAACGCAGTGGCGTCAAAGGAGACGGAGGAAATCCTCGACCAGCTCGCCGGAATTCGGCGTCGCATCCACGAATTGAGCGACCAGTGGGGGGTCGACCACGACGTGGCGACCGTTATTCGTGGCCTGGATGAGTTGTCGGCTAGCTCAGCAGCGTATCCGTCGATCGAGGCGCTGCTCTTCGGCGCCGCCCGGCTCGTCGAGCGGGGTGATCCGCCGGGGCAACGCCTCGAGAAGCTGTCTGATCACGTCCACGGATATACGGTCGGCTGGGAGGACGCGGCCGAGGCCGGTGCCCCGTAGGTGGTGGTCGCCTCGACGATCGCGAGATGGCTGAGAACGTCAGAACGGCACCGACCGGCACTGACGTGCCTTCCGCCGTGACGACGTGCAGGACGCCGCATCGGATCAGCAGTGGCGCCGCCGCGCGGGCGCTTGGCAGCAACGGCTTCCCGCCGGCGCAGCGGATCCCGTTGCGCTCGGCGCTGTTCGCGTCCGCGGCCGCCGGACGTCTACCGCTTGCGATCGCCAACCCCGACAGCTCGCCGGTGATCGCGTACTACCAGCTGCCCAAGCGACTGACGGCGGTGAGCGTGCGATGAGCCCACAAGTCAGACGATCTCTGTGGATTGACGACCCCGTCGGCGGCGATATGTGCCACGTGGCAGACGCGGATTCAGCGGACCGCTGGATGGGGCGGCTACGCGAGATCCCGCTCGATGAGATCCGTCCGAACCCGGGTGACCCTCGGGCTGCGTCAGTTCGCTATTGCAGGGTGCCGAATGCGCCATCGAAGAAGACGAGCGGGTCTTTGAGGGGCGAGGTGCGCAGGTCGGTGACGCGGCCTACGACGATCCAGTGATCGCCGGCGGGGTGCTCGGCCAGGATCTCACACTCGAGAGTGACGAGCGCGTCGGTGAGCAGCGGGATGCCCCGGGATCCGAGCTCCCAGTTGAGACCGGCGAACCGATCCGCGCCGGCGGGAGTCGCGCGCATCGCGAACCGCTCGTGTTGCCGCCCCAGCACGTTCACGCCGAAGCGTCCCGCGCGCCGCATCCGGGACCATGTGAGCGAGCTGCGGGACGGGCAGAACGAGACCAGCGGCGGCTCGAGCGAGACGGAGGTGAGCGAGTTCACGATGAGGCCGGCGGGCTCGCCGTCGGGCGCCGCCGTCACGAACGCGACGCCGGTGGCGAACCTGCCAAGCGCGTTGCGGAACGAGCGAGCGTCAGGCGCCGGTGCGAGGTAGTCCTGAACCTCGAGAGCCATCTCAGTGCAGCGACGTCTCTTCGCCGAGCGCGACGTGGCCGAGGTAGTCGTAGGCGCGGTTCGCGCCGAGCGGGTGCATGAACGAGCCGGCCTTGACGTCGCGGTACGCCCGAGCGAGCGAGCTGCCGTTGACGTAGCCCGCCCCGCCCGAGAGGGCGAGCGCACGATCCACGATGCGCACGGACGCCTCGTTGACGAACGCCTTTGCGGCTTGGGCCTCGGCGAACAGCTCGCCGAGTTCCTCAGCGCTGCCATCGGACGCCGGGTTGGCGGCACGATGGTGGTCGATCAGCGCAGCTGCGCGCGAGATGACGCCACGCGAAGCGGCGAGATCAATCGCGTTCTCGGCGACCTGCATCCGCGGCCGGGCATCCCCGTTGACCCTGCCGGCGATGCCGTGACGCGCGATCGCATCCGCCGACTCGGCGATCCCTAGTGAGGCCGCGGCGTGGAACAGTCCGGCGACGAGGTTGCGCTCCATGTACGGCAGCGGATCGCCGATGCGAAAGCCACCGCGCACACCGGATTCGGGCAGCTCGACGCCGTTGAGCGAGATCGAGTTGCTGCCGGACGCGCGCATCCCGAGCGCGTCCCAGTCGTCGTGCACGACGACGCCGTTCGCGTCGGTGGGCACCATCGCGTACGCATAGCGCTCGATGTCGTCACTGTCGGCATACGTCACCGCCACGTAGAGATCGGTGGCGGCGGGGGACATGGTGCAGAACACCTTGCGGCCGTCGATTCGCCAACCCGACTCGGTGCGGGTGGCGAGCGTTCCCGGGCGCGTGAGATCCTGTCCGCGCTCGCTGATCGCCGCGGCGAGCACGACGCCGTCCCGGGCGATCTGCTGAAGCGAGGACGCGAAGCCCCGGGCTCGCCGTTCTGCTCCCGCCGCGACGGCGACTTGGCGGCGGCGCTCCATGTTGAGCACCGCGACGAGGTGCATGTTCACGCCGATCGCGACCGAGGCATCGCCTCGCGCCAGACGGCTTGACGCGACCACCAGATCGTGCGCGGACGCGACGCCGAGCCCACCAAGCTCGACCGGGACGGGCGCTGCGAAGTAGCCGGCAGCCTTGAGCGCGTCGATCGCCTCGAACGGATAGGTGCCGTCGCGGTCGTGCTCCGCTGCGCGGGCGGCGAGCTTCGGCGAGAGCTCGTCGGCGATCGCCACGAGGCGGGCGCCGGCTTCGGTATGGGCGCTGAGTTCTATTGGCATAGCGAATTCTCCGATCCACTCGTCATCGTCCCGCGGCCGGAGCATTGCTCCGGCCGCGGGCCTCAGGCGAGGCTTAGTAGGTCGTCACCTCGACGGCGACGGGCACGCCGTTGGTGACCATGTCGTAGACGGCGGAGCGCTGTTGAGCCCGCTCGACGACCTCGCGGAGCTTCTCCTCCGGCGCGTCGCCCGTCACGTGGAACGACACGCCGATGCGCTCGAACCCATTGCGCGGCTCGTCGTCAACGCCGAGTGCGCCGCGCACGTCCATGTCGCCGGTGACGGTCGACTCGACGGACGTGAGCTGCACCTTGCGCGCCGCGGCCACGTAGACGATCGATGTCGTCAGGCAGGCGGCGAGCGCGTGCAGCAGGTACTCGGCCGGGTTGGCGCCCGGTGTCGGAGCCGAGCAGGATCGCCGGCTCGCCGGCGTCGATCACGAACTCCGCGCTGCGGGTCGTGTCCTCCCCGCCCGCGGCATAGAAACCCTTGATCGTCGAGCGGTTATGCGAGCCGTCGATCCAGCGATTGTTGACACGGAACTGGAACTTCGCGAGCTCCGGCTGCGTCTTGATCAGATCCAGCGTGGCGAACATCTTCTCGGTGTCCACCCCGTTGCGGATCGTGTCGGTGACTGCACTCATTTTGTGACCTCCTGGGTCGTTGTGGTGTTGGTTGGACTCCCCCCATGAGTCGCTTGTGCGACATGGGCGCCACCACCCAGGTTTGGGTCGGAGATGTGGCGAGATGCAGACAGCGGCTTGAGCGCGAGCAGCGAGACGCTGTGGGCGCCGTACTTGTGGCTCGTGCTCTGCGCCCGCTCGCTGGTGAAGCGGTAGCTCGGGTTGCCTTGGATCACCTGGAGCTCGAGGCCGACGGCCGCGATGTGCTCCAGGTAGGAATCTCTCTGGCTGGCCCCGGCGATGCAGGCGGCCCAGAGGTCGGCCTGGCACGCGGTGCGCGTGGCGATTTGCCGGTCGGTGACGATGTCGGAGAGCGCGAGCCGTCCGCCCGGCCGAAGCACGCGCGCCGCCTCGGCGAACACCCTGCGCTTGACGGCGGAGAGATTGATCACGCCGTTGGAGATCACGGCGTCGAACGAGGCGTCGTCGAAGGGCAGCTCCTCGATCCGCGCGCGACGGAAGCTCACGGGCTCGTCGCGGCTGACGCGCTCGGCCTTCGCGAGCTGCTCGGGGGTGATGTCGACCCCGGTGACGAAGCCTGCTGGCCCGACCTGTGCGGCAGCCGCGAACACGTCCATGCCGGAGCCGCTGCCGAGATCCAGCACCCGCTCGCCCGGGCGCAGTTGCGCGAGGCCGAGGTGATAGCCCACGCCCGCGAACGAGTTCACGGCTTCGGCGGGCAGCCGACCGATCAGTGGGGCGGGATAGCCGAGCGCCTCCGCGAGCCGCCGGCCGGTGGGGAAGTGCAGGTCGCGCCCGGCCTCGTTCGCCACGTCGCGGTACATCTGCGCGATGTGGCGGTCGAGCTCTTCGGGATCGACGGCCCGGGGGGTGGGATGTGTGGTGTTCGTGTGCATGCCGGCAGCGTCGCCGACACGCCTTCCCAAAACCTTCCCGGACCGTTGGTGTGAATCGGCGACGGGGGAGTCTGCGGGCGCGCGGGCGTCGTTGGCCGAGCGGGTCTCACTGGAACCGTGCCGGTCACGAAGGTCTGCATTTGATCAGCAGGTCAAGGACGGTCCCGACGAGCGTGAGGCAGCGGGTCTCGCCGGGGGGAGCGGGCCATCACTTTGGTGCGGCGTTTGACCCCGCCGAGCGAGCGTCGAGGAGGTTGCTTGATCGCCACCGTCGTCGGTGTCGGACGGGGTAGCGCAGGTGCACCACGAGCGCGTCGAGGTCGTCGGCGAGGCACTTGGCCGCGGCGGTGAACCCGTCCTGGTCGCCCCCAGCCCGCGGCCGATGAGATCGCGACTGAGAGTCTGCCGGTCCCGGAAGGGCTCGCGCGTCCCCAGGCTGACCGCCAAGAGCACGCGTTCGGCGTTCTCGGTGAACCCCGACGCGACCTGGACGCCCGCCTTCGGCCCGTCCCTGCCGGACCGCGATGAACGTCGCATCCAGGAACAGGACGACGAGCCGGATGTCGTAGAGGTCGCGGCGCCGTTGCTCTGACAGCACCGACGCTATTCACGGCACTCCTGAGACGCGACCATCGACTGGCCGCGGCCCGCGGCTCGTCCGACGGGGCGCAGTCCGATCCGCTCGGGCGCAGAGATGCGCCCGAGCGGTTCGAAGCTCTTCGAGTGGTGCTTCTCAGGCGTGTCCGAGGGCTACGTCGGGGAGGACTCGGTGTGCCCAGCGTGGTAGGTACCAGGCCCAGCGGCCCATCAGCCGTAGCAGTACCGGGAGCAGGAGCAGCCGGATCAGCGCCGCGTCGAGGAGCACGGCGATGCCGAGGATGATCCCCATCTCCTTGGGCGGGAGCGGGCCGGACAGCGCGAAGGTGAAGAACACCGCGACCATCTCGGCGCCGGCGGCGAAGATCACCCGTCCGGAGTGGGCGAGGCCGCCGATCATCGCTTCCTTCGGATTGTGGCTGCGATCCCAGCGCTCCTTCGCGCTCGAGAGCAGGAACACGGTGTAGTCCATCGAGATCGCGAAGATCATCGCGAAGAAGAACACCGGCCCCCAGGCGTCAAGGAATCCCTGTGACTGGAAGCCGAGCAGCGAGTGCAGCGCGCCGTCCTGGAAGACCCATTTCGCGACGCCGAACGCGGCGCCGGTGGCGAGCAGGTTGGTGAGCACGCCGACGGCGGCGAGGAGCGGTGCCTGAAGCGCGATCAGCAGCAGCAGGAACCCGAGGCCGAGCACCACGCCGATCACCAGCGGCGTCTTCGCGGAGAGGGCGTTCTGGAGGTCGTGGTTCTCGGCGACGGCGCCGCCGACGAGCGCTCCGGCTGGAAGCTCCGTGCGAAGGCGGTCGATCGCGGCGCCGACGGCCGGGTTGGAGGGATCCTGCTTCGGGATCGCGGTCACGAGCACGTAGCCGTTGCTCGTCTGGGCTGGGAGCAGAGCGGCGATCCCGGGGTCGCGCCGGGCGACCTGCGCAACCTGCGCGGCCTGTGCCGCGTGCGCGACGATCTGCAGCGGCCCGATCGCTCCGGGCCCCATCGCCGCCTGTACCTGTTCGTAGCCGACGCGCGAGGAGTCAGAAGTCGGGACGACCTTGATCGACGGCATCGCAATCTTCAGCTGGGTCACGGGAATCGCGAGCGCGACGAGCGCGGCGAGCGCGAGCGCGCCGTAGGCGACCGGTCGCTTCCAGAGTCGCTCGCCCCACGCGGCGAACCTGGCAGAGCGGTGCGGGTGGGCGGGCCGTTGTCACGCCACGGGAGCGCGAGCTTGTCCACTCGTGGGCCGAGCTTTGTGAGCACGGCCGGGAGCAGCGTCAGCGTCGCTGCGAGCACGAAGATGACGGCGAGCATGATCCCGAGGCTGGTGGAGCGAAATGCCGGGCTCGGGACGAGCATCACCGCGCTCAGCGAGATCAGCACGGTCACCCCGGAGAACAGGACCGCTTTGCCGGCGGTGTCCATCGTCACCGCTGTGGCGTCCGCCGCTGACAGCCTTGAGCCGAAGAAGGCGCCGCGGAAGCGGTGCACGATGAACAGCGCGTAGTCGATCCCGAGCGCGAGCGCGAACATCAGCGCGAAGTTCATCGCCCAGATCGACACCGGCATCACCTTCGTGGCGAGGTACAGCGATCCGGCGGCCGCCAGCAGACCGACCATCGTCAGCATCAACGG
The DNA here is from genome assembly GCA_963813265.1 of uncultured Solirubrobacterales bacterium. Lineage (GTDB taxonomy): Bacteria > Actinomycetota > Thermoleophilia > Solirubrobacterales > Solirubrobacteraceae > Palsa-465. The sequence goes on from CAWEYQ010000003.1 coordinate 16,014, forward strand.
CAGTCCGGCCGCGACCAGCGAGCCGAACGCGACCAGCAGGATCAGGACCGTGACCGGCCACGAGATGACCTCCGACTTGAGCATCGCGGAGCGGTTCGCGGCGTTGAAGTCAGACCACATCGCCGCGGCGCCGGTCAGGTTCACCCGCACGCCGTCGGATGCCAGCGCGGCGAGCTTGCCCTTCAGACGATCCGCAGCCTGGACCATCGCGTTCGAATCGCGCGCGGCTCCGGCCTGCACGATCGCCGTGTGCCCGTCACGAGAGATCGACACGCCGGCGGTCGGCGCGAGGACGGTGCTGACCGCGCCGTCGGCGCGCAAGGTGCGCTCAACGCGCTGCGATCGCCGCCCGGAACGACGGGTCGCTCACGGTCTTGGTGGGTGAGCTGACCACGGTCATCAGGCCGTAGCTTGAGAGACCGTGGAAGTTGCGATCGATCAGCTGCCTTGCCTGCACCGACTGCGAGCCGGTCGTCTCCCAGCCGGCGCCGGACAGGGCTGTCTCGACGCGGGGGGCGAAGAATCCGAGCACGACTGCGACCAGCAGCCATGCGATCAGCACGACCCGGAAGTGGGTCGCGGTGTAGCGGCCGAGGCGGCCAATCGGACCGACGCGGGTCACGGTCTCGCCACCCGCATGCGGGCGGTCCGTGTCGCGCATGAGTCGGCGGTACAGGTACGGGGACATGGTGGGTTTCCTTTCGACTGGTGTGACGTGGATTGGCGTTTGCCGTTCGAGGTTCAGCCGCGGCGCAGCCGCGCGAGCGCGAGGTCGTAGCCCCTGTCGGCGAACGAGTTCATGCCATGGGCGCAGAGCGGCGGGTTGCCGCACGGCCTCGCTGAGCGGGCGGGTGTGGGGAGGGGCCGCTCGCCGCTCCTCGGTGGCCAGCCCGCGGTGGGACATCTGCGCGACCTGGTCATCGGGGGCCTCGGGATCCAAGCTCCCGGCGGCCTGTATGTGGTTGTCGGTGTGCATGCCGGCAGCGTCGCCGACACGCCTTCCCTAAACCTTCCTAGGCGCTGATGCTCGCTGCGTGGAGCCGTTCCAGCGTTTCGCGCGCGCGGCGCTCGTTGAGCACCTGCCCGGCTGCGGCGTAGCCCTCGGCGGCGCGGCGCAGGGCGTACGCGGCGGCCGGCTGATCGCCTTCGGCGAGCAGCAGCCTGGCCCGCGCCTCCGCCACCGCGGCCGGCCAGGGGCCGCCCTGCCAGCGCTCCGCGCCAAACTCGGCGCGCCTGAGGAACTCGCGGCTTCGCTCGAGCTGACCGGCGCGGGCGCACACCGTCGCGGCCGCCACGTGGTAGCCGGTTGGGCAGAATGGGCAAACCCAGATCGGGTCGAACAAGGTCTCAGCACGCTCGATCAGCGCGAGCGCCTCGGCGTTCTCCTCGGGCACCTGCAGCAACACGCCGCAGACCAGGAACACCAGATGCTCAGCGAGAGGCGAAATGTGCGCGAGCTCAAGCGCCTCCTCGAGCTGCGCCCGCGCGCCGGCGCGATCGCCAAGGTGAAGCAGCGTCTCGCCCAGCCGCAGGCGCGCGAGTGACTCGCCCCCAACCGCACTCACCTCGCGGCTGAGCCGCGCGGCGTCCACCAAATGCGCGCGAGCGGCCTCGAGGCTCCCGGTGAACAGCTCCGTCTCGCCCAACACCGTGGTGGCGAACGCCTCGCCACGGCGAGCGCCCGCCTGTTGCGCCTGAGCGCGCAGACGCTTCGCGAAACCGGCGACGCGGTCGTAGGGGTCGCCCGCCGTGAGCACGTATTCGGTCACGCACAGGTAGGCGTCGAAGACGCGACCCGCGAGCTCCGGCGAGTCCCACACCTGCGTGAGCTGGTGCCGGGAATGCCGCTCCCAGCCGCGGTCCACGTGGGCGAGCATGCCCCTCAGGACGGCGAGGTCGCCCGGATCGACAGCGACGCCGTCCGCCTCGGCCGCAACTCGCCGCGCTTCCTCCCAATCGCCCGTATGCCAGGCCACCATGCCGCGCACGAAGGTCGACTCATAGAGGTCTTCGGGTCGCTCGGCCCGGAACCGCTCGAGCGCGGCCTTGGCGCCCGCGATGTCGCCCGCCGCGACGCACGCGCGCGCCTGCTGCACGCGCAGCGCGGGCACGCGCTCGGCGGGCGCGACCGCGATCGCCTCGGCATAGGCGCCGGGGGCGCGGGCCTCGCCGGCCCCGTGGAGAAGCTGCGCGCGCAGCGCAAGCAACTCCGGCCGCTCATGTTCGTCCGCATGCTCGAGCGCCAGCTCGGCCCACTCGGCTCCGTCGCGGTACGCGCCCACGCCCGCGGCCCACCCGACCGCCCGGGTGAGGAGCGGGACAGCCTCCCGCGCGCGGCCGGCCCGCAGAAGGTGATGAGCGACCCGTTCTGGAGGCGCGTCGTCTGCGGCGAGGAGCCCGGCGGCCTCGGCGTGGGTACGGCGCAGGACCTCCTCGGGCAGCCGGGCGGCCAGCTCTTCTCGCACCAGCGCGTGCCGGAAGCGGTAGCGGCCGCGCACACGTTCGAGCACCCCCGCGGCCTGGGCCTCCCCGAGCGCCTCCTCGACGCGCGCCGCGCCCGCGAGCGCCGCGAGCTCCGCCTCCGTGAAGCCATCGTCGATCACGGCGAGCGCGGCGAGCAGCCGCTCGCCGAGCGGCTCGAGCCGCTCGAGCCGCCGCGCCACAACCTCACGCAGGCGCGTCGAGACCGTGACCTCGCCGGAGGCGTCCACAGACGCTGCCAGCTCCTCGGCGAAGAACGGGTTGCCCGCAGCCGAGCGCTGGATCGCGCCGAGGGCACCGGGCTGCAGCGGGCGGGCAGCCGCCCGTTGTGCGACCGCCGCGATCGCGCTGCGGTCGAGCGGACCGAGCGCCAGCTCGACCGCGGCGCCGCGCTCGAGCAGGCTCGAGCGCACGAGCGCGGCCGCCTCCGGAAGCGGTTCATCGCGCATGGCGGCGACCACGAGCAGGCGCTCGCCGGTCGCGCTGCGCGCAAGATGGTGCACGAGCGCCACCGTTGCCTCATCGGCGGCGTTCAGATCATCGATCACGAGCACGACGCCGCGCTCCGCGGCGGCCTGCCCGAGCAGCTGACCGACCGCCCAGAAGACCCGACGGCGGTCCACGGGTTCATCCGCCGCCCCCGCTGGGCGGCGCACCGACGGCAGCAGTCGCGCCAGCGCGACCTGTGCGCTGTCGGCGAGCGCACCGGTCAGCTCAGGACGCCGCGCGGCGAGCGGGTCGAGCGCCTCCACAAGTGGCGCGTACGGCGTGCGGCCCTCCTCCTCCAGGGCGGCGCCGCGCAGCGTATGAAGGCCCAGCTCCTCCGCTTCCGCGAGCACAGCCTCGAGCAGGCGCGTCTTGCCGATCCCGAGCGCGCCCGTGACCAACAGCGCGCCGCCACCGCCGGCTGCCGCACGCCGAAGCGCGCCGAGCGCCGAGGCGAGCTCTCGCTCTCGCCCTTCGACAGGAGCACGAAGTAGCGGAGCCGCGCGAACCGCCGGACCGCGCGTGAGTTCGCGCTGGAGCGCCAGCGTCTCCCCGGACGGCTCCGCGCCGATCCGTGCGAGCTCCTCGCGCAGCAGGCGGAACTGACGCGCGGCGGCGGGCCTGTCGCCACTCGCCACGCTGCGGCGCATGAGCGCGCGGTGGGCCTCCTCGTCGGCGGCGTCCTCGCGCAGCACCTCCTCCCAGCGGCCCTGGGAGCGCATCACCGCGAGGCGGCGCTCGCGGAGCCTCGCGCGCGGGCCGAGAGTCCACTGCTCATAAGGCTCATCGGGCAGCAGCTCGCCGCCATAGGCGGAGTCGTCGCCATCCTCGAAGCGCTCGACGTCGGTGCTTACCTCGGCCGCCGGGGCGAGCTCGACCACTCCACCGCGAAGCACAACCGCGCCACGATCGCCAAGCGCGCTGCGCGCGTAGCTCGCGGCCTTGTGCAAGTTGGACGCGGCAGCATCGACGCCGAGCTTCGGCCAGAGCAACTCAAGCACCTCGTCGCGCGGCATGCGGTGGCCCGAAGCGAGCGCAAGCACTTTCACGAGATCGGCCGCACGCCGCTGCGCCCACGCGTCGGCCGGGACAGGTCGCGAGTCCACCAGCACTTCAAAGCGTCCGAGCAGCCGGACCTCGAGCTGGCGCATACGAACCAACCATACGCCAGACCGCAATCGGCCCAGGGACCGAGGAACTCGCTTCCGCGCCTACCGACGAGCAACATGCTCGGCACGGGTGGCTGGTCGCTACTGGCCAAGCCGCGGTGATCATGGCCAGGCACCACGGCGCAAGAGAGATCGCCACCGCCTCGCCGGGCAAGCACGAGACGGTCGTGGCATTCGGTGCTGACCACGTCCTGGATTCCCGCGATGGCGACCTCGCCGCCGACGTGCTGCGGCTAACCGGTGGTGCCGGCGCCGAATTGGGAACTCGTGGATGGATTCATCCGATCTGCGCAACGGGATGGGTGTCTGGTGTCGAGTGGATCGGAGGGGTTGTGTCGAAGTATCGGTGGTTGTGGACCCGGCCTGAGCGGCGAGCCGCCGGAGCTCGGCGCGTGCGGCGGTCGCTGACCATCCGGGCCCGCGGGTCGGACCGGCGAGGCGGTCATGGCGGCGGCGTGACCCGTTCGGCAAAGGACCAGGCGCGCGCTGGCGTGGGACGGTGCGCGTCGGCGATCATGTCGGCATGGGTCGGATCCGCGCGGCGGTCGGGAGCCTGGTGTTCCTCGCAGTCGCACCTGGCCTGGTTGCCGGCGTGATTCCGTGGCTGCTGACCGGCTGGTCTTCGCACGCGTGCCCAGCGCCCGTTCGGCTGATCGGTGGAGTCCTGATCGGGGCCGGGGTCGCGGTGCTGCTCTCCGCATTCGGTCGGTTCGTGATCGAAGGAATTGGGACTCCCGCCCCCGTCGCGCCCACCGAGCGGCTCGTGGTCGGCGGCGCGTACCGGCATGTACGCAATCCGATGTACCTGGCAGTGGCCACCGTGATCGGTGGGCAGGCACTGCTGTTCGGGCAGGTGGTGCTGTTGGTCTACGCGGTTGTCTTTGTTGCCGCGGTCACGGCGTTCGTGCGTGGTTACGAAGAGCCAACGCTTGCCGGGAAGTTCGGCGAGGAGTACGAGGCGTACATGCGCGCGGTCCCGCGGTGGCGGCCGCGGGTGCGGCCGTGGACGCAGTCACCGTAGTGGTGACTGAATCAACGCAGGTGGCATTGCGCAGCGCCAGGGCTACGCCGCGATGGCGGCACGGCCCCACTGCGGATGATCAATCGTCCGTCCGCAGCGACTAACCGCGGCGTCCTCGAGACTTGGGCTTCAGTGGGCGTGTGCGAGCGCGGTTAGAAGAGCTATCGCCGGTGGAATTGACAACAGCAACAGCGCCTGCAACACCAGCGGCAGATTAAGGAATCTAACGTGCTTCATATACGTACAGACGGCTGTCCGGAACGCGTAGATAAGACGGCCCGCCGGTAGCTCAACGAATGGCGCGGAGCGATTAGACCTCTCCGTTCCGCCGTCCCGGCCAGCACGCCGCTCTGGGCGCGCGATTCCTCCGACGCTGATCACACCCCAGCTTCCGGTAGCCCGCCGATGGGATTCTCTCCGGGCCCCCGGGACCGTGGTCAATCCTCGGGTTGAGATCGGGAATCAACCTGCGGTTCAACCCTGGGGCCGATGACGGGCGGCCGTTGGGAGCAGAACATGGCGGTATGACAACGACCGATTACCTCATCAACGCATTGTTCGTCCTGATCGTGGTTCGTCAGGCTCGTGAGCGAGAGCTCGACCGGCGCAGCGTGATCATTCCTTTGGCGATCGTCGCCTACGTCGCTCATCTGTACGTGCGATCGATCCCGACTGCAGGCAACGACCTCGTCCTGATCGGCGCGCTCGGGACGGTCGGTCTCGCGCTTGGCGTCGCGAGCGGCTTCGCGACGCACGTCCGTGCCGGCGAGAATGGTCTCGCGGTCGCCCGGGTCGGCTGGGTTGCCGGCGCGCTCTTGGTTTCCGGGATCGGCTCGCGGATGGTGTTCGCGTTCGTGCTCTCGCATGGCGCGCACCACGCGGTCGCGAGCTTCAGCTACGCCCACCAGATCAGCGCCACGGCCTGGCCGGTCGCGCTGGTGCTGATGGCATTGCTCGAGGTCAGCACGCGGATCGCGATCGTGCAGTTCCGCGGCCGCCACGCAGTCCAGGCCACGACCGCGCGGATCCCGGCCACGACGTGAACGGCGGGGCTCCGAGATCATCGTCTCCGGCCCGTCCCGCGCGGGCCGGATCGCGTTCTATCGTCCGCACTGCGGTGACCGATTCACAGCCAGTGCCGGACAGCGAGCGGGTCGCGGAGGCTCAGGCTCGGTCTCGGGAACGCCTGCACCGTCAGCGACAGTCTCTGCGTCCGCTCGGCTGGGCGGTGATCCTCGTCGTGGTACTCGGGAGCGCCAACAGCCATCCCGCTCCCGGACTGCACGGCAAGGCGCTGGCGGTCACGCTCGCGCTCATCGTCTTTGCCGCGAGCTTCCTGATCGCGATCCGCGACAGCTTCCCCGAGCGCCCGCTCGGGCTCCAGGGCGCAGCGATCGCCGCGATGGGCGTCGCTGGCATCGCGATCGCCGGGCTGCAGCCGAAGGGCGCCACTGGCGTCGCGGCCGGGGTGGCGGTGTTCATGGCGATCACACGGCTGCCGTTGAATGCCGGGGTCGCGGTCGGCGGCCCGGTCACGGTTGGACTGGGAGCCGTGATGGCTGTCGCTGGTAGTTCCTCCTCGGCGGTGGCGGCGGCGATGTTGGTGACGGTGCTGCTGGGGGTGGTCGCGCTGTTCTTGAAGCGGTCGCGGGCGAGCCAGGATCAGACGGAGCTGTTGCTCGCCCGGCTTGAAGATGCGCGCGATGAGCAGGCGCGCGCGGCGGCTGTCGCCGAGCGGGGCCGGATCGCGAGCGAGCTGCATGATGTGCTCGCGCACTCACTCTCTGGCGCGGCGATCCAGCTTCAGGGAGCGCGGAAGCTCGCCGACCGCGAGCAGGCCAGCCCGGTCCTGAGCGACGCGATCGACCGGGCGAGCGAGCTCGTCAAGTCCGGTCTGGCGAACGCCCGCCAGGCGGTCGGCGCGCTGCGGGGGGATGCGCTCCCGACAGTGGCCGAGCTTCCGGGACTGATCGAGAGCTACAAGACGGACATGAATCTCGACGCGACGCTCCACATCGAGGGCCAAGTACGAACACTGCCGGTCAATACAAGTCTGGCGCTGTATCGCGGCGCGCAGGAGGCGCTGACGAACGTTGCCCGATACGCGCCCGGCTCCTGCACCACCGTCACCGTGCGTTACGAGAACGACCGCACCAGGCTGTCGGTCGACAATGGCGTCGCGGCTGATCCGCCACGCGAAGGGATGGGCGGCGGCCGCGGGCTGGATGGTCTGCGAGAGCGGATCGAGCGGGCCGGCGGCGCGATGTCGGCAGGCCCGACGACCGACGGCTGGCGGGTCGAGATTGAGGTTCCCCTGTGACCATCCGTGTTCTGATCGCCGATGACCAGCCCGTCGTCCGGGACGGACTGGCGATGCTCCTAGGGCTCATCGACGACGTGGAGATCGTCGCGACCGCGGCCGATGGAGTCGAGGCGGTCGAACGCGCACGCGACGAGCGGCCGGACATCGTGCTGATGGACCTACGAATGCCGCGCCTGGAAGGCGCAGACGCCACGCGCGAGATCCTCGCGTCACTCCCAGACACGCGGGTACTCGTGCTCACGACATATGCAGACGATGAGTTTCTGTTCCCCGCGCTCCAAGCCGGCGCACGCGGATACCTGACCAAAGACGCGACCGCCGAGGAGATCGAACACGCGATCAGAGCACTCGCCGCCGGCCACACCCACCTCGACGCCGCCATCCAGCAACGACTCGTGACCGTCGTCCTGGATCGGGCTCCCGCAACGCCGTCCGGCGCAGCGCAAGCGGCTCCCACCGAGCCCCCGGACGAGCTCACCCCACGCGAGGTCGAGGTGCTCAAGCTGATAGCCGCTGGCCTGTCAAACAGCGAGATCGCCGACAAGCTCGTGCTCAGCAACGCAACCGTCAAGACTCACGTCAACCGAATCTTCTACAAGACCGGCGCCCGCGACCGCGCCCAAGCCGTGCGCTACGCCTACCAGCACGGCCTCGAGTAGCGTGACGTGCGGCGGCTCGGGCCCCCACCGGGTGTCTTGGCGGCCGGCTGTCAACCGGTTAGCGTCGCTTCAGACAAGGAGCCATGCTGACCGACCCGTTGCCACTCCCCGACGGCTTTGAACTCGGACACTGGACCGATGCCGAGGCCAGGACCGGGTGCACGGTCGTGATCGCGCCGCCGGGCGCGCGAGGCGGCGTCGACGTCCGCGGCGGCGGCACCGGCACCCGCGAGATTGAGTCGCTCTCGGCGCTGGCGAACTCGGAGGGGCCCGACGCGGTGCTGCTGACCGGCGGGAGCGCGTTCGGTCTCGCGGCGGCGGACGGGGTGTCGCGGTGGCTCGAAGAGCGGGGACGCGGACGACCGACCCCGGCCGGCGTCGTGCCCCTCGTTCCCGCCGCCGTCGTCTATGACCTCGTCGAAGGGAACTCGGGAGTGCGACCCGGACCAGAGCAGGGCTACGCGGCGTGTGAGCACGCGGCCGGGGGCGTCCCGGAGCGCGGTGCGCTCGGTGCCGGCGCGGGTGCCGCCGTGGGCAAGCTGCGTGGCCGCGAGCGCGCGACCCGCGGGGGAGTGGGCTACGCGACGAGCGCGCTCGCCGGCGGAGACGTCGTGGCGGCGGTCGCGGTCGCCAACGCGTTCGGGGACGTGATCGGCAGCGACGGTGAGCTGCTCGGCGCCCCGCGAGGCGAACGTGGCGAGCTGGTCAGCACGATCGAGCTGCTCGCGCAGATGCCCGGACCGCCGGAGCTACTGTCGCAGCGCGTCGTCGGCAACACGACGCTCGCATGCGTCTGTACCGACGCCTCGCTCGACAAGCGCAGCTGCGCGATCCTCGCGCGGATGGCAAGCGCCGGGATCGCGCGTGCGGTCGATCCCGCGTTCACACCCGTGGACGGCGATGTCGTCTTCTGCATCGCGTCGGGATCCGAGCCGCCGGCCGCGCCCGGTGTCCTGGCGTCGTGGCGGCTCGCCGCCATCGGCGCGCTCGCCGCACACGTGACCGCTGCCGCAATCCGCGACGCCGTCCAGCATGCCCGCCCGTCGCAGTAAGAGCTCGCCGTGGTCAGCAGGCGGTCCGCGCGGGTAGATCGTTGGGGACGTCGGTCAGGTCGACTGGGAACTCCGCTCGACGAGTCTCCGGCGAGGCGAGCCGACGTGGCGTTGTGAGTCACGGATTCGCCGACGAGGCGCTGAAGAAGCGCGCACGGTGGCGTCGGGCGGCTGAACGAGTCAGCGTAGCGACCATTCCGTCCGGTGAGCTCCGAAGACACCTGCCAGCAGCGTACGGCCGGGCAGCTCGGTCTCAGCGAACGCTCAGTGCGAGGACTGGCCGTAAGTCGGGTCGACGCGAGCTACTCGTTTGCGGTCACTCGGGCCGGCGGGCGCGGAGGAGCGCGTCGAGCGCGATGCGCTCGCCGTCGGTCGTTTGTACGGGGCGCTCCACCGGCTCGGCACGCTCGATGTGCAGCCCGCGGCCTTCGATGTCGGTGACGACGTCGTCCGCGGTGTAGAGCCGGGCGGGGTCCTGCGGGCCGCCGTGTCCGTGCTGGAGGTTGCTGCTGTCGTGCGCGACCAGCAGGAACGTGCCGCCAGGTGCGACGGCCTCGACGGCTGCTCGGACGATCCGCCGCCGCTCTACGGCGGGAACCTGCAGGTAGAAGACGAGCACGAGATCAAACGCCTGCGGGTCGGGGCGGTAGTCGAGCAGATCCGCGGCGACCCACTCCACGTTCACGCCGCGCCCGCTGGCGAGCTCACGAGCCTTCTGCAGTCCGACCTCGGAGAAGTCAACGCCGACGGCCTGCCACCCGCGCTCGGCGAGCCAGACCGCGTTGCGTCCCTCCCCGCAGGCGAGATCGATCGCGCGTCCCGGCGCGAGCGTTTCGGTCTCGGCGACGAGGAAGCGGTTCGGCTCCGCTGTCCAGACGAGTTCGCTGCCCTCGTAGCGGCGATCCCAACTTGCGCTGTCCATACCGGACGCCATGCTAGGCGGCCTCGATCACTGCACGGACGTTGACGGTCGTCTGCACCGGAGTCGCGATCGGCAGCGGCGGCCGGACCGCTCCAGGCGGCGGGCCCTGGTCGCGTGCGGACCAGTAGCGCTCGGCCTCGCCCTCCATCTCCGCAAGGCGGGTGTAGTAGTCGGGGAACTCGTTGAGGTGCGCCCGCGCGATCTTCCCGGTCGTGATCTCGTCGTCGTCGCTGACGTTCGTTTCGGGGTCGCGGATGCCGCGCTCGAGCTCGACCTCCAGGCCCTTCTGGAACTGGGCGACGGTGGAGCTCAGCGGCAGTCCCGCTCGTGCGTCCACCGCCGGCGTGAACTTCGTTGCCTGGCGGCAGCTGCTCACGCGTGTCCGAAGGAGACCTCGGGGAGCACGCGACGCGCCCAGCGCGGGAGATACCACGCCCATTTCCCCATCAGCCGCAACAGCACGGGCAGCAGCAGCAGCCGGACGAGTGCAGCGTCGAGGAGGACCGCGACGCCGAGGATGATCCCCATCTCCTTTGGCGGCAGGGGACCGGAGAGCGCGAAGGTGAGGAACACGGCGACCATCACGGCGCCGGCGGCGAAGATGACGCGGCCGGAGTGGGCGAGCCCGCCGATCATCGCTTCCTTGGGGTCGTGGGTGCGGTCCCAGTGCTCCTTGGCGCTTGAGAGGAGGAACACGGTGTAGTCCATCGAGATCGCGAAGATCATCGCGAAGAAGAACACGGGCCCCCAGGCGTCGAGGAATCCCTGGGGTTGGAAGCCGAGCAGCGAGTGCAGGTCGCCGTTCTGGAACACGAGCTTGGCGACGCCGAACGCGGCGCCGGTCGCGAGCAGGTTGGTGAGTACGCCGACGGCGGCGAGCAACGGGGCCTGCAAGGCGATCAAGAGCAGTAGGAACCCGAGGGCGAGCACGACGCCGATCACGAGCGGGGTCTTGGCCGACAGTGCGTTCTGGAGGTCGTGGTTCTCCGCCACGGCGCCACCGATCAACGAACCGGACGGGAGCCCGGCGCGGAGCCGGTCGATCGTCTGGCCGACTGCGGGGTTGGACGGGTCCTGCTTGGGGATCGCCGTGATCAGCGCGTAGCCGCCGGATATCGACACCGGCGTCACCGCCGCGACGCCCGGATCGTGCTGGGCGATCTGGACGGCCTGCGTGGCCAGGTTCGCGGACGTGACGATCTGCAGCGGGCCGGTGGAACCGGGTCCCATCGCGGACTGGACCTGCTGGTAGCCGACGCGTGAGCTGTCGGAGGTCGGGACGACCTTGATCGACGGCATCGCGGTCTTCAGTTGGGTGACCGGGATCGCGAGCGCGACGAGGATCGCGAGCGCGATCGCCCCGTAGGCGAGCGGTCGCTTCCAGAGCCGCTCGCCCCAGGCGGCAAACCTGGCGGAGCGGTGCTCGCCCGAGTGGGCCCACGGCAGCGCGAGCTTGTCGACCCTGGGGCCGAGCTTCGCGAGCACGGCGGGCAGCAGCGTCAGCGTCGCGGCGAGCACGAACAGCACCGCGAGCATGATCCCGAGGCTCATCGAGCGGAACGCCGGGCTCGGGACGAGCATCACCGCCGAGAGCGAGATCAGGACGGTCACGCCTGAGAACAGGACGGCCTTGCCGGCGGTGTCCATCGTGACCGCCGTGGCCTCCTCGGCCGAGAGCTTGGAGCCGAAGAGCGCGCCGCGGAAGCGGTGCACGACGAACAGCGCGTAGTCGATTCCGAGCGCGAGCGCGAACATGAGCGCGAAGTTCATCGCCCAGATCGAGACCGGCATGATCTTCGTGGTCAGGTACAGCGACCCGGCCGCGGCCATCAGCCCGACCATCGTCAGCATCAACGGCAGGCCGGCGGCGACGAGGGAACCGAACGCGAGCAACAGGATCACCAGCGTCACCGGCCACGAGACCACCTCGGACTTCAGCATCGCCGAGCGGTTCGCCGCGTTGAAGTCAGACCACATCGCCGAGGCGCCGGTCAGATGCACCTGCACACCGGCGCCGGACAGCGCGGAGAGCCTGCCCTTCAAGCGGTCCGCCGCGACGACCATCGCGTTGGAATCACGCGCGGCGCCGGCCTGCACGATCGCGGTGTGCCCATCACGCGAGATGGACACACCCGCGGCCGGCGCGATCACGGTGCTGACCGCGCCGTCGGCGCGGAGCGTCCGCTCAACGTGCGTCGACCGCAGCCCCGAACGCCGGGCTACTCACCGTCTGACTCGGCGAGTAGAGCACGGTCATCAGGCCGTAGCTGGAGAGGCCCTTGAAGTTCTTGTCGATCAACTGCCGGGCCTGGACCGATTGCGAGCCGGTCGTCTCCCACCCGGCGCCCGAGAGCGCCGTCTCAACGCGCGGGGCGAAGAACCCCAGCACCACCGCGATCACCAGCCAGGCGATCAGGACGGCCCGGAAGTGGGTCGCGGTGTAGTGGCCCAGCCGGCCGATCGGCCCGACCTTCACAGCATGCGGCTCCGGGCCGGGTGCGTCCTGCGGCGGCGTCTTCGTGTCGAGCACGGTCATCAGACCGTCACCTCCTCACGAGCAGTCGGCGCGGACGCTGGCTCGCGGTTGTCGGTGGGGTTGGGATAGATCGCCGAGCGCAGCCGGCAGGTGCGACGCAGGACGATCGACGCCGGACAGGCGCCGAACAGGACGTAGAGCCACTGGTTCACGCCGACGAGGACCGCCAGCAGCAGGAACCATTTCGACACGAACGCGCCGAGTGCTGCCGCGACCAGGGTCATCGTTCCGGCGAGCGCGAACAGCACGCGCTCCAGCGGCCAGCGCGACGGGGATTGCGATTGGCTGGTCATCGGGCGGCTCCTTCCTGAAGCACGGTCTCGGGTTAGGCGGGCGAGCTGGTCAATCGCGCCACCAGCGAGCCAGCATCGACGACACCCGGGTGCACGCCGATCACCTCGCCGTCGCTGATCACGACGAGCGTCGGGATCGAACGCACCTCGAACGCGCTCGCGATCGTCGGTTGCTCGTCGACGTTGACCTTCGCGAACCGGTAATCGGGCCGCATTTCCGCGGCGCGTTCAAACTGCGGCGTCATCGCCCGGCACGGCCCGCACCACGGCGCCCAGAAATCAATCACCAGGATTCCCGGCTGCCTAAGGGCGTGCGATAATGGTGTCTTCGGTGAGGGTTTCGATGTCGCTCATGGTTTCCGTTTGCGGTTTGAGGTCTGAGACGGCGATGACCCATACAGAGTCATCTACACAACTGTACGTTTGTGTATCGACACTGTAGCGAGCCGATTCCCTCGTGTCAACCGCACACCGGTGCAGTTGTGTATTTGCATCGAAAACAGACGATTGGTCCCGCGCTTGGTGGCAGCTGGCGCCGTGCCGCGATCAGCGCGGGTTCAGCTTGCCGGCGCGGCGAGCGGCAGACCGAGCGTCACCCAGTCGTGGATCCCGCCGCGGTAATAGAGCAGTCGCTCCGCCGGCCACCCGGCCGCGAGCAGCGCGTCGATCGCCTGTGCGGTCGCGGTGCATTGCGGGCCGTTGCAGAACACGACCGTCGGATCCGCGGGGTCGAGCTCCGCGATCCGCTCGGCGATCTCGCCGTGGGGGATGTTGCACCGCCCCAGGGATCGTGCCGCGCTCGACGTACACCGGTAGCCGGCAATCGAGGATCGGCCGCCCGGCGCGTATGTGCTCGATGACCTCGAGCTCACCGATGGTCCGGAGCCCGGGAGCGAGGCTGATCGGCTGGATCACGCCCCAGGTCGCGTCAACGGCGAAGATCCCCGGCTCGCCACGTACCGCGCGCGGGACGCGCTCGGGATCTGAGCGTCGTGCAAGCCGAGATAGTTCCGCGATCATCGCACTACTGTACCACCTGCACAACTAGGTGCTTGTGCTACGATGTATCGATGTCGGCCCGGCAACCGTTCCCACATCCTCTGGCCGATCCGCTCGTGGATCTGATCGCCCAGCGCTTTCGGGTGCTCGCCGAACCGATGCGCATCAAGCTCCTCGACCGGCTCCGCGAAGGGGACGCCACCGTCGGCGAGCTCCAGGCGGCGCTCGGCGCCAGCCAGCAGAACGTCTCAAAGCACCTCGGGATCCTGCACAACGCCGGCATGGTCACCCGCACCAAGGACGGCAACCACGCTCGCTATTCGATCGCCGATCAGGGCGTCTTCGAACTCTGCGAGCAGGTTTGCGGCGGCGTGCGGCGACAAGTCGACGAACTCGGCGCGCTGCTGGACCCGACGACCCCCGCGCGTTAGCGCCGGCACACGCTCGACCTCGATGAGAGCGATTCGGCGCGTACCCAGCATCTCCCCACGCGAACCGCTCGAAGCTCTCGGAGAAGGTAATGCGGAGGGTTGACTGAGCTATTGAGGAGGTATAGGATCGGCCAACACAGGACGTCGTCGCCGACAACGTGCGGCGACGGGACCGTGAGCAGTCCTGACCTTCTCGTGTTGGGAGGTGATCAATGATCAGTCCGCTGCCGTTATCGATACGCGAGGCGCGAGAGGGTGGGGTTCACCGCTTGACGCCGGTCGGTGAGCTCGATCTCGCGACGGTGTCGCGTCTCGAGAGCGCGTTCGACGTCGCGTTCAGGGATGACGGTGTCGACATGATCGTGGTGGACCTCACGGAGTTGAGCTTCATGGATTCGACCGGGATCCATCTGCTGCTGCGGATGCGTGCCGCGTGTGCGGACGTCGATCGGTTGCGGGTGATCAACGGCTCACACGCTGTTCAGCGAATCCTCGACGTATCCGGCGTGCGCGCTCATCTTCCGATCATCTCGAGCGATCGTGACCCGCTCGCACCGCTCGATGACGCGGCTCGGCTCTGTGGTCGCGGATGAGCCTGAGAACGCCCCGGAGGTGCTCGATCCGACCGCCGCTCAGCGAGTACCTTTGACCCGTGGAGCCCGCGCTGTACAGCATCGGTGTCGTTTCGCGCATGGTCGGCGTGCCTGTCTCGACGCTGCGCACCTGGGAAGAGCGCTATGGACTCGTGATCGCGGTCCGCAGCTCCGGCGGGCAGCGACGGTATACGCGACAACAGGTCGCGCAACTGTCGTTCGTCGTCGAGCAGCTCGAGCAGGGGTTCTCGCCGGGCGATGCTCACCGTCTGCTTGCTGAGCACATCGATCAGGGCAGTCAGCCGCCGACCGCCGGCTCGGCAGAGGAGCAGACGGGGATTCTGATCCTGATCGCCGAGCGCGACCGTTTCGCGGCGAGTGTTGAGGACTATCTGCTTCGCACGGAGGGATTTCGCGTCGAGATCACCTCGTCCGCCGAGGAGGCAGAGCGGAAATTTGCCGAGCTCATGCCGCGGATCGTGCTCGTCGAGTTGCTGCTCTCCGGCGGCCTCGGTGGTCCGCTGATCGAACGGCTCAACCAAGCCGGAGCCACGGTGATCGCTGTTTCGCCGCTCGCGGCGCGCGAGGTTGCTGCGGAGCTTGGTGCCGCGGCATTTCTGCAAAAGCCGATCGACCCGCTGGTGTTCGTGTCGACCGTTCGTGACCTGCTCGGGACCAGCGCGATCACCCGGCAGCGGTCGATCCGAGCAGTGATCGACCGTCTCCAAAGCGGGAGCGACCGGCTCGACGCAATCCTTGGCGGCGGCCTGCCCGGAAACGCGATCCACCTCATCGTCGGGCCGCCGGGCAGCGGCAAGACGATCCTCGCCGAGCAATACGCGTTCGCCAACGCGACGGTCGAGCGGCCTGCCGTGTACCTCTCAACGGTCTCGGAGCCGCTTGACAAGCTGATCCGCTTTGGCCAGACCCTCGAGTTCTTCGATGTCGCCAGCGTCGGGCAGCGCGTCTTCTATGAAAGTCTCGGCGAGGATCTCGAAGAAGGAGGCCTGCAGCGAACCCTCGAGCGGCTTCGCGGGCTGCTGCGCGAGCGGCATCCTGGCATCCTGATCATCGACAGCTTCAAGGCACTCGCGGCATACGCGCCGACCCAGCCGCGACTTCCGCAGCTTCCTCTTCGAGCTGGCCGCGGACACCAGCGCTGTGGCCGGCTCGACCTTCTGGCTGGGGGAATATGACCTCGACACGATTTCCGGCGAGCCTGAGGCCGCGGTCGCCGACAGCATCCTGGGCCTGGGCTCCCGCCGATCGGCTGAGCGCTCCAGTCGCGTGCTGGAGGTGGTCAAGCTCCGCGGCAGCAACTATCTCTCCGGCCGGCACTCATATCGCATCAGCGCCGCCGGCGTGAGCGTTTTCCCGCGACTGGCCGACACCGTCGACCCTCGAACTACGACCTGAGCGCCGAGCGACTATCGACCGGCATCGACGCTCTCGATGAGATGCTCACGGACGGCTACTGGCCCGGCTCATCAACCCTCTGCGCAGGTCCATCGGGCATCGGAAAGACGCTCATGGGACTGCACTTCATCGTCGCCGGCGCGGTCGCGGGCGAGCGTGGGATCATCGCGAGCCTCCAGGAAAATCCGACCCAGCTCACGCGCGTCGCAGAAGCGTTCGGCTGGACGCTCGATGACTCCGTCACGATCATGTACCGCTCACCGGTCGACCTCTACGTCGACGAGTGGATCTACGAGCTCCTCGACGCCATCGACCAGCTCGGCGCCAAACGCGTCCTGATCGACAGCCTCACGGACGTGCTGTTCGCCAGCGGCGACGAGCTCCGCTTTCGCGAATACATGTATTCACTGATCCAACGCTGCTCCCGGGCAGGCGTCAGCCTGTTCATGACCACTGAGCTTCCAGACCTCTTTGCCGTCACTCGCCTATCCGAATACGGCGTCTCCCACCTCTCGGACAACGTACTCGTGCTCCAATACATCCGCGACGAGTCAACCATCCGCCGCGCCATCACCGCGCTCAAGACACGCGCCAGCGGCAACGACCCTCGAGTCCGAGAATTTCGCATCGGACCCGAAGGCATCACCCTCGACAACACTGGCTGAGCGGAACCGCCAACGGGCGAGGCACTATCAAGAGAGTGGCGAGGTGGCGCTCGGCGGTGGGCGCGTCGAGGTCAGTTCCCTGGCTGCACGATGCCGGCGGGAGGGACGGCGACGGGCATGACGTCGTCGCGCACCTCGCGGTGTGCTTTCACGGCGTCGAGCAGCGTGGCGGTGAGGGAGCGTGCGTCGATGCCTTTGCGGAGGTAGGTGACTGCCCCTGAGGCAATCAGTTCAACAACGACCTCATGTTGCTCGTCGGCGGACAGGATCACGATCGCCGTTTCGGGAGCGAGGGTGTGGATCTCGCGTGTCGCGCGAAGGGCGCCGCCTCCGGGCATGTCGACATCAAGGATCGCGACGTCAGGCTTGAGCGTCTCGACCAGCGAGATCGCCTCATTTGCGTCCTGTGCCACGCCAACGCATTCGAACCTCGGTGCGAGCTGTGCTCCGATCGTTGAGTGGACGACTGGATCGTCGTCAGCCAACACCACCCGCGGCTGGTGCGAGGACGGGGAAAGTGGGTCGTAGCTCTCGTGGTTGATCATCGTTCTCCTTTTGCGTCAGCCTGCCTCCGGCCGACGGCCCGCCTCTCGAAGAGCCGTCGCGATCGCCTTCACCACCTTGGACGGCCGAACCGGTGACTACTTGACTTCTTCCAGCAGCGCCGCGTACGCGTTGCTGAAGGCCCGGTCGAGGTCATCCAGCAGCGCGGCCACCCGCGCCAGCGCGCCGGCGGTGGCCACCGTCTGGAGCTCATTGCAGAGTTCGACCATCTGGGACGCCGCGAGCGTCGCCGAGGAGCCTTTGAGCTTGTGAGCGATCTCGGCGACGAGTGCCGGCTCGTTTTCGTCGAGTCGGCGGCGCATCTGTGCCAGAAGCTCCGGCGTCTGGGTGGCGAACAATTCGACGATTTGGCGGAGAGTCGCCGTCGATCCGAGGTCCGAACGCAAGCGAGCGATGCCGGCGCGGTCGAGCGGGCCGTCGGCGGGGATCTCAGCGTCGGTTGGTTCGTCGACAGGCATTTGATCGGCTGTGCCTTCTGCCGGTTTCGGCACCCACCGTCTCAGGATTCGGTCCAGTTCCTCTGGCCTGAGCGGCTTGGCCAGGTAGTCGTCCATTCCGCTGGCGAGGCACCGCTCCCGGTCGCCGCGCAGTGCGTGGGCGGTCATGGCAATGACCGGAATATGTCCGTGGCCGTCCTCGCGGCGGCGCAGTTCCCGGGTGGCGTCGTAGCCGTTGAGCTCCGGCATCTGGCAGTCCATGAGCACGGCCGCAAAGGTGCGCCGCCGGAGTGCTGTCAGCACATCAAGGCCGTCGTGCGCGATCTCCGTGCGGTAGCCCCGCCGTTCGAGCATCTGCACGGCAACCGACTGATTGATGTCGTTGTCCTCGGCGATGAGGATGATCGGGGAAGAGGCTGTGGCCGCGCTCGTATGCGGCGGGACCTGTTCACGTTGCGGTCTGTCGGCCGAGCGCCTCTGCAAGTGCGTGCTGTAGCCGATCGCGCCGGACCGGCTTGGTCATGTAGACGTCGATGCCGGCGGCGCGCGCGTGCTGGCGCTGGCCGAACGTGCTCGTGAGCATCACGATCGCGGGTGTCGGAAAAGCCTTGTCGCGGTGGATCGCCTCGGCGAGCTGGAGGCCATCGATCTCCGGCATGTTCATGTCAAGTACGGCGCAGTGAAACGGCTCCTGCTCGGCGACCGCTTGGCGCAGTCGGCCCAAGGCGTCCTGAGCGCTGTCGGCCGTCTCGACGTCAACGCCCCAATGCCGCGCGAGCTGTTCGATCAGCCGCCGGTTCGTCTCGTTGTCGTCCACGACGAGCAGCCTGGTTCCGGCGAGGGTGACGCTGCATCGGTCGCTGCCGGGGAGGACCTCCGCCGGTTCGAGCGGCAGCATGAACCAGAATGTGCTGCCACGACCCGTGACGGCGTTGGCTCCCACCTGACCGTCCATCATCTCGACAAGCTGCCGGACGATTGCGAGCCCTAAGCCGGTGCCGCCGAACCGGCGGGTCGTTGAGTCATCGGCCTGAACAAACGGCTTCCAGAGCTGCGCGAGTCGCGCCTCGTCGATGCCGATGCCCGTGTCGGTTACTTCGAACCGAACACCGGTGCTGTCGTCGTCCGCCCGGCCACCCGTGGTCACGGCCACGCGTACCTCGCCTTCGTTGGTGAACTTCACGGCGTTCGAGAGCAGGTTCGTCAGCACCTGGCGCACCCTGATGACATCGCCGCGGACGATGGCGGGGAGCTCGGCCGCGAGATGCATCGTCAGCTCGACCCCTTTTCGTTGAGCGCGCTCGGCAATCAAGTCACATGCATCCTCGACCATCTCGATCAGGTCGAATTCGACACGCTCGAGTCGTAGCGCGCCTGCCTCGATCTTGGAGAAGTCGAGGATGTCGTCGACCAATGCGGCAAGCGTTTCACCGGCGCTCTTGAGTAGCCGCGCGTTATCGCGCTGCTCCTCGTCGAGCTGGCTGTCGAGCAACAGATCCGCCATTCCGATAACACCGTTGAGCGGCGTCCGGACTTCGTGACTCATGTTTGCCAAGAACGCTGACTTCGACCGGGATGCAGCGAGCGCCTGGTCGCGAGCCTCGGACGCTTCCGCTTCGGCCTTTCGGATTGCCTCCTCAGCGGCCACTCGAGCTGTGACATCTCGCGCGGCCGCGTAAATCATGCGCTCGCCACGCACTCGAGTCGACGTCCATTCGAGCCACCGCCAGCGGCCGTCCTTCGTCGCGACTCGATTGACGAAATTGATCATGTCGCCGTCTTGACCAAAGTCCTCGAGATGCAGCTCCGTGTCGACACGGTCGTCGACGTGTATGAAGTCGAGAACCGGGCGGGATCGCAGCTCCTCCTTGCTCCAACCCAGTATCTGCTCCCAGCGCCCGTTCAGCTGTTCGAACCACCCATCGAAGCTCGTTGTGCACACCATGTCGCTCGCGAGGTCGAAAAAGCGCGCAGCATCTGCCTCGAGACGCTTGTCGATGGCCTTCTTGATCAAGCTCTCCATCGCGGGCAGGTCGGCGGCCTCCGTTTGCGCCCATTCCTCGTAGCCGTCTTCGAACGTGTCCGGCTCAAGGCTGTCGATGTCCTCCACCTCCGAGGACCACAACTCGCTCGCTCTCAGCGCGGCCTCCGCCCGGTTCCGTTCAGTGATATCTCGAGCGATTCGAGCAACACAGATCACCCGCCCGCGACGATCCCGGATCGGGGAGTCTGTCGCCGCAACCTGCACCACACTTCCGTCCTTGCGCACGTTCTCGCTCTCGGTCCGCACGGACTGACCGCTGGCAACGACACGCGCCAGGACCCGTTCGAGCTCGGCGGGGTCGCGAGCCAGAAATGCCGCGTGCTGACCCACAGCTTCAAGCGAGCTGTAGCCGAACAGCCGAGCGGCGCTCTCATTCCACGTCTCGATCACCCCGTCGGGGGTAAGGCTGATGATGGCGTCCGCCGCCGCCTCGACGATCGCCGCCAGACGCGCGTTCTCCAACGAGTCCACAATCCGAAAATCGGCGGCCGAGCCCGGACCTTGATCGTCAGCCGGACCACGCGGAACTAATCAATGCGGGGGATTACGGATCACTCGCGACAGCAGCGGGCGACGACAGGGGCATGGACCCTGTCTCGCTGCAGCGAATGCGGATCCTTGTCGTGGACGACAACGAGCTCAAGGTGGAGGTGCTCGAGCGGATGCTTGCGGCGGCGGGATACGAGAACGTTCAGTCCACCCGCGACCCGTCGATGGTCACGCGCCTGTGTCGCCACGAACCCCCGGACCTGATCCTGCTCGATCTGCACATGCCCGAGCTCAGTGGTTTTCAGGTGATGGCGACGCTCGCGAAGCTGCACCAAAGCGGCCCCCCAGCTCCGATCCTCGTCGTCACTGCGGATAACACGCCGGACGCGCGCCGGCTCGCGCTCTCCTACGGGGCGATCGACTTCGTGACCCACCCGTTTGACCGCGGCGAGCTGGAGCTACGCGTTCGGAACCACCTCCACACCCGCCGCTTGGCGCTCGAGCTCGAGGCTGTCGCCGGGGATCAGGCACTGCGCGCGCGGCGCGCCGAGGGGGAACTGGACAGCGCGCGAATGGATGTCCTCGAACGGCTCGCACACGCAGCGGAGTTCCGCGATGACGAAAGCACGCTGCACGCATGGCGGGTCGGGCGTCTGTCGAGCATGATCGCATCCGCCGTCGGGCTCTCGGCCGAGGAGTGTGAAGCGCTGGATCGCGCGGCCCGCCTGCACGACGTCGGCAAGATCGCGATACCAGACCAGATCCTGTTCAAGAAGGGCCCACTCAGCCCCACCGAATGGGACGTTGTCCGTCGCCACACGACGGTCGGTGCGCAGATCCTCACCGGCAGCTCCTCGTCGCTGATGCAGCTCGCCGAAACGATCGCTCGCTCACATCACGAACGGTGGGATGGCGAGGGCTACCCAGACGGCCTGCGCGCAGCGGCGATCCCACGGCCCGCCCGGATCGTGGCGCTCGCCGACGTCTTCGACGTGCTCACTCACGAGCGAGCCTACGGAGAAACGTGGACGCACGACCGCGCCCGCGCCCTGATCGTCGAAGAACGAGGACGGCAGTTCGATCCACAGCTCGTCGACGCGTTCCTCGCGCTGGATCCACACACCCTTCCAGGCAGCGCAACTGACCAATCACTCGGCGCAGCGGCATAGCCCTGGCGCCGTCGGGCGTCGGCGGCGACCGTCAAGGGCTGAGGGCTACGCCTTCAGCCGGCCATTCGCGGCGCCTGGCAGCTCGCTGTCACCGGGTGGCTGGTCGGGAACAGGTGCTTCGCTTCGTCCTCGGCCCACGCGATGGACTCGCCGTAGCGTTTGGCGGGATCGGCGAGTTCGGTCGCTTGGTCGAAGTCGCCGCGCTCGATTGCCTCGATGCAGTCGAGCAGGCGGCCTGCGCCAGAGTGGTCAATGAGCGCGTCTCGGAGGTGGTGCGGGAATGGGAGCGAGTCCACGATCGTTCGCATCGGAGCGTCGGTGAGTGCATCGAGGATGGAGAACATGCCGAGCGTGAAGCGCTCGGCGGGTGGACCGTCGTGTTCATCGCCGGCGGTCTCGCAGAAACGCCCGCGGATCAGGGCTGTCAAGAACAGCTCGCGTGGCTTGTCTCCGATCTCGGCGAAGATGGTCAGCGTCGCCCATCGACGGACGCTCTCGATTCCGAGCAGCGCGACCGCCCGCACGATCGATCCGACCTGGTGGCGCAGGTTGAAGTAGGCGGAATTGATGTAGCGGAGCAGCCGGTAGCTGAGCGCGACATCGGTTGAGATCAAGCGATCGAGTTCGGCCAACTCGATCGCTGGATCCTGCAGAGCGCTGGCCAGCTGGAGCATCGCGAGGCGGTTGGGCGCGACAGCGCGATCGCTGAGCAGTTGTGGTCGGCAGAAGAAGTAGCCTTGGAACAGCTCGCAGCCAGCGGCGATCCCGACCGCGAAGTCCTCGTGGGTCTCGAGCTTCTCGGCCACCAGATTCAGTCCGAACGTCCGGAGCATCGCGGCGTCGTGCAGGAGTCGCTGCGGGCCGAGCGCGACCAGGTCGAGCTTGACGATGTCCGCGAGTCCGAGCAGCTCGTGGAGTGCTGGCTCGTAGCAGAAGTCGTCCAGTGCCAACTGATATCCGGCCGCGCGCACGTCGGCGAGCACCTCCAGCAGCGGCTCATCGACGAGCTGGCCTTCGAGCAGCTCGAGCACGACCCGTCCGGGCGGAAGGCTGTAGGCGAGGCCCTGGAGCAGGAACTCGCGCGTCACGTTGATCCATGCTCGCTGCTGTCCGACTAGATTCTGGAGTCCGATCTCCGTCAGCGCGTTGACCGCCACTCGCGCGCTCGCGACCTCGTTGTCATCGACGAGTGCGTGCTGCACATTCCCGTGTCGGTACAGCAGCTCATAGCCGACGACCGACATCTGTTGGTCGAAGATTGGCTGTCGCGCAAGGAAGATGTCGCTCATCGCAGCGCCGCGTCAGTCATGACTCGTCCGCGTGGTGGATATCGGGGCCGAAGATCTGAAGGCGGTTACGGCCAGCTCGTTTTGCGCCATACATCGCAATGTCGGCTCGACGGAGCAGCTCGCCGGCGTTGGCGAGCGGGTCGTTGGTAATGACCGCGCCGAGGCTGGTCGTAACTGTCAAATCTCGATGCTCGATGTTCAGTGGAGCGCGGATCGCACGAATGATTCGGTCGCCGATCAGTCGGACGTTGTCCGCGTCGTTCAGCTCGGGGCAGAGCAGCACGAACTCGTCGCCGCCCAAGCGAGCGACCGTGTCCCCGCGGCGCGCGACCTGCTCGAACCGACGGGCGACCTTCACGAGCACCTGGTCGCCGGCGTCATGCCCGAGTGAATCGTTGATCTGCTTGAAGGCGTCGAGGTCGGCGAACAGCACTGCCACGCGGCCCGGTTGACGCTCGAGCGCGACCAGCGCCCGAGCGAGGCGGTCCATCAGCGCCACCCGGTTGGCCAATCCCGTGACCGGGTCGTGCAACGTTTGCTCGACAAGCGCTTGCTCAGCTTCGATCCGTTCAGTGATGTCGCGGGCGATGCCCCACGTGCCGATGATGTTCCCGTGCTCGTCGCGGAGTGGCAGTTTGGTCGTCGAGACCCACGTATCGGGACGATCGGGGAACGTCTCTCGCTCGACCTTGGCGATGATCGGCTCGCCCGTGTCCATCACGCGGTGCTCGTCTTCGAACGCAGCGGCCGCGTGCGGTCTGCTGAAGATGTCGAAGTCCGTTTTGCCGATGAGCTCATCCAGCGATCGGCCATGCCCCTGCGCCCCGAGAAAGCCTTTGCTCACGAGCAGGAACCTGCTCTGGCGGTCCTTGAAGAAGATCTTGTCCTCAGTGTTGGCGAGCAGGTTCCGCATGCACAGCTGCTCGATCTCCGCTGGCACGCAGAAATCCGAAGGCAGATCAGGCCGCAGATCGTTTGACATCGTGGAACGAGGGTCGTCGTTGATCACGGCATCGGCGCCGCGTGCCCGCAAGCACCCCGTAGTAACCCGTACAAACCGACGGGCGTCCCTTCCGCACACGCACGGCTACGAGTCGCGGTGACTGCGTGTAGACCCGGCCTGGCTTGGCGTTGATTGACCCAGTTGATTCGGGTCAGCGCTCCTGGGCCAGGTGAGTGGCCTGCGATGAGTGCGGCCACGAGGCTCACCCGCGGCCCGGGCGAGACGAGGGCTGCTTCACGAGGACAGCGCGGGTATAGAGCAGGTCGAAGCCGCGACGCTGCACGTTCTGTTGAGACTTGGACCCCGGCTGGGTGGCGACCAC
Organism: uncultured Solirubrobacterales bacterium; assembly: GCA_963813265.1. Classification (GTDB taxonomy): domain Bacteria; phylum Actinomycetota; class Thermoleophilia; order Solirubrobacterales; family Solirubrobacteraceae; genus Palsa-465. Next base: position 40,377 of record CAWEYQ010000003.1, read on the forward strand.
GGCGACGTCGCAACCTGCGCCTGCGGCGTCCGCGAGCAGCGCGCTCTGGACACCCCGGCGGCGGTGTGCGGGCGCGGTTGCCGCGCCGGCGAGCTGCGCGACGCCATCCGCCACCCGGAGACTGCCGCCGCCGGCGACGACTCCGTCGCGCCGGGCGATGTAGCGCAGGACGCCCGCCGCCGCGAAATCGCGCTCCGCCCGCTCGAGCACCTCGCGTGGGAAATCCTCGTGCGAAGGCACTCCTTGGGTATCGGGGTGGGCGAAGCCGTCGGCCACCACGTCGAGCCAGGCTTCGAACTCGTCGTCCCCACTCGGCTGAACCTCGATCCCCGGCGGCGTCACTCGGTCGGGTTCGCCGTCGAGGGCGAGGCCGAGCACGTTCTCGAACGACGCGAGCCGATAGCCCCGTTCGGTCAGGAGTGCGGCGATCGCGGGGTCGGCGAGGTGCGCGAGCTCGATCTGCACGGGAGCGCCGCAGCGGGTGTACTCCCGCTCGAGGCTCTCGTCCAGGCGCTGTCACAGAAAACGGACACTTGGTGGTCGTTCATGCGCCAGATCGGGAAGCCGCGCGCATGTTGCTCCAGTCGCGCGAGCGACGCCATCGTTGCGCCTTCGTACGTGAATCCCACGGCGCGCGACTTTGACCTCGCGGCTCATGAGCGGAGAGTAGGAGCGATCGAGGCCCGGGCCGTCCCGCCGGCCTCACCCAGCGAGAGGTCGACGTGCTGAGATTGCTCGCACGAGGGCCAGCCGCCCCGTCGCCCCTCGCAGCCGCCGGGCGGTAGCCGGCTCACAGAGACGATCGCGTACCCCGTCGGGGCGTGCGCCAAAGATGGGTCGAACTCCTCATGCAGCGCCGCCGCCGCCGACCTACCGTCGGTGCAGGTATTTGACGACGACCCGAGGAGGGTGAGGAGATGAGCGTTTGGGGCGAGGTCTTCGCCGCAACGTACGACCGGATGTTGGCCAAGACCGAAGCGGCCGGGCTGAGCGCGCACCGTGAGGCGTTGATCCCGACGGCCACTGGCGACGTGCCGCGCTCGGCACACCGCCGAAACCGAGCCCCGCGACCTTCTCACCCAGCCAATGGGAGAGCAGCACATTGAACGGCGAGCCCTCCTCAGCGAGCTGGCCACGCCGCCGGCAATCTGGATCACGAAGCCCGCCGTGTCCGCCCGGCGACGATGGGCGGACTTGCTGGCCTCGGCGATGAGCTCGGCCTCGACACGCAAGCCGCCCCACCGCGCAGGCATGCACGCCGTTACGCAGAACTCGAGTGGACCCGTCGCGGTAACCCACTCGCCTGGCGTCGCCATGGTTGACCGAGTCGACGGCGAGGGCGGTGAAACACACGCGGGAGTCGCCGAGCAGAGGGATCTGCCATACGAGGGCGTCTCGGCGCGCCTGCTGGATTTCACGGAAGTCGACCGACAGTGACTCATGTAATGGTTCTTAACTGTCTGAGTCGTCTGCTCGGTTTGTCTTGACGGGCTAGTGCCTGCGTGGTCCACTGACTGGACCCTCCGGTCCACGCTGAGGCACATCAGTCAGACCCTCCGCTATGCGAGACCGACTTCGAGGGCAACCCGAGAACTAAGGAGAAGTGATGCGCCTGCTTTCACGCATGCCGCTGCCGTTCGCGCTGCTCGCACTCGCCCTGGTGGGGCCGGCGGTCGCAACCGCGACCGCGCACGGCCGATCGACTGTCGTTGGCCACGTATATGTCAACGACAACAGCGTCGTCTCGTCGGGTGGTGTCCTGCCGGTGAGCGTCGCGATCCACCACGAGCTGGTCTACGTCGCCAACGCGGGCAGCGGAGCCAGCGACTACACGGGCTTTCGCCTCAGTGACCACGGCCGTTTGGAGCCGTTGGTTGGCTCGACCGTCGTACTGCCCGATAGCGCCCAGCCGGGCGACGTGCTGTTTAACGGAAACGGCAGGAAGCTGGTTGGAACACGCGTCGGGAGCTCCGAGATCGGCTTGGTCCGTTCGGCAGCGAGTTCCGTCCGACCAACCCGGATCAGCTGTATGTCTCCAACGCCCACAACGTCGGCGCCAACAGCGGCACGGTCTCCGCGTTCCGTGATGCCCCCGACGGCACGCTGTCTGCGATCGGATCCTCGCCGTTCGGCGATCTCCAGACAGCCCCGTGTTGGGTCGAGATCACCGGCGATGGCAGGTTCCTGTTCACAGTCAACACCGCATCGGGTTCGATCTCTCGCTACTCGATCACCGCGGGTGGCACACTGACGCTGCTCGGCAGCACGGCGGTCCGAGCCTCCGGTGGTGTCGGTGCTGTGGATGCCCGCCTGAGCCCCGACGGTCGCACGCTGTACGTGGACGAGAGTCGAATCGGCAGTGTCAGCGCGTTCAGCGTCAACGGCGGCAATCTGAGCGAGCTCGCGAGCTCTCCGACCTCGCTTCCCGCCGGCGCCAAGCCCGCTGGCATCGTTGTCAACTAGCGCCCGCACCCGGCTTCACCATCCGTGGTGAGTGCAACGAGCTGGAGGCGACTGCGCCCCCAGCTCGTGCAGGCCCGCCGATGAGCCGGAGGTTTGCCTCCTTGCGAGCCGCTTGCGGTGTGGCGTGGGAGAGTGCCATGTCAAATCACCAGTCACCAATCGTGGCCGGCCGTCACCACATCGGAAGCTTCGCGACGGTCGCACGCGGAGCTGAGCAGAACAGCGCGGTAGCCGCGCGGCCTCGATAGTGTCACCGTGATGCTGAGGATCGAATGGTTCGAGGGGTCGCGTACCGTGCTGGCCGACCTGTTCGCGTTAGCCGACGATTCACCGACGGCTGTGCGGAGCTACCAGGATATCGGCCGTGTGCTCGTGGCACGAGACGGACCCACGGTGATCGGTCATCTCCAACTGATCGATGGTGGCCAACCAGACGAGTCGGAGGTCAAGAGCCTTGCAGTTCGTGACGATCGCCGGGGAGCCGGTGTCGGCCGGATGCTCGTGAACCGTGCGGTTGGGGTTTGCCGTGACGAGGGTCGCGCGACCGTGCTCGTCGCGACCGCCGCGGCCGACACGCGGGTGCTGCGTTTCTATCAGTGGCTCGGGTTCCGGCTCTTGCGCGTTGAGCGGGATGTGTTCACGCCCGAGGCGGGGTATCCGGAGATCGATGTCGACGGTGTTGCTCTTCGCGACCAGGTCTGGCTCTCGCTGACCCTACGGGATCCCGATCGACCCCGGTCTCAGGTGCCGGTGATGCAGCTACGCGTGGCGCGGCACACCGAACGCCTGGGCGAACTCGTTCGTTTCTACCGCGACGGCCTGGGCCTGGTGGAAGTCGGCGGCTTCCGGGATCACGACGGCTATGACGGAGTGTTCCTCGAGGTGCCTGGAAGCGGCGCCCACCTCGAGCTAACCGACGGTGGCGGCCACGGCGCGCCGGTGCCGCATCCGGAATCGTTGCTCGTGCTCTACCTCGGCCATGAGCGCGCCGTACAGGCTGCCTCGACCCGGCTCGGCCTCGATCCGGTCCGTCCGGCCAACCCGTATTGGGCAGAACACGGGACGACGTTTCAGGATCCTGACGGTTTCAACGTCGTCCTTGTGCCGGCGCGGTGGAAGGCCTGAGCCGCTGCTCGCGAGCGCCGGACCGGGTCAGGCGCTGAAGACCTGGGCCGTCAGTTCGGTGTCCTCGCTGCCGCGGAAGTACGCGACTTTGCCGTCGCGCAGCCGCCAGTAGTGGTGCATGGTCATCGATGCTTCCCGGCCGGTGGCGATCGATCGGAATGCCCAGTCCACGAGTAGGTGGACATCGTCGTCACCGGCGGCGTAGCTGTGTGGAGTGAACTTCGTGATCTCGATGCTGCTGGCGAGATCGCCAAAGAAGCTCCCGGCTCCGTCCCTACCGGCTCGCTGCCCGTACCATGGTGCGGCACTGCTGGCGGCCTCGGCGGCCCAGTCGACGTCGTCGGTGACGCGGTCGAGGATCGCGTCCACGTCGCCCCGCCCGACGGCGTCGTAGATCTCCTTGACGGTTGTGATGTTGCGCCCGTGGGTCATCGCTGAGGGCTCCTCTTGATCGTGATTTAGCGGTTGGCTTGGTGGCTGATGGGTTCGGGGCGCTGGTCTCGCCATGGCTGCGCGGCCTCGAGCTGGGCGGCCAGGGAGATGATCGTCGTCTCGCCGTTTGGCGACGCGGCAAGCTGGATCGCCATCGGCAGGCCGTCGGAGTCGAATCCGGCCGGGATCGACGCGGCGGCCTGCCCGAGGTAGTTCCAGGTCGGCGTGTAGCAGACGTACGGGCTGCCGTGGTTGAACGAGCGCAGCGCCCCGGCGTCGTGCGAGATGTCAGCCGGCGGCGGCGGGGCTGCGGTCGTGGGGGTCATCACCAGGTCATGGTCATCAAACACCTTGTTGAGGCGCCTCGCGACTCGTGGCTCGCGCTCGATGCTGCGCCGCAGTGCCCGGCCACCCAGCCGCCGACCGATCGCCGCCATCCGGTGGGTTCGTCGCTCGAGGCTGGCGCCCTGCGCGAGCGCGTCGTCGCGGATGCCGGCCGCCCATCGTGGCGTGAACGTGACGGGAAGTTGCGGGTGCGCCAGCTTGTACTCGTGCACCTCGTGACCGAGCGAACGGAGGAGTTCGGCGGTCTGCTCGACCGCTGCGATCGACTCGCGTGACGGCTTGACCCCTGGGATCGCTGGTTTCAGCGACACGGCGATCCGCAGCCGCCCAGGCTCACGATGCGCCGCTGCCGCGTACGAGCGATCAGCCTGTGGCGGCTCGGCCCCCGCACCGGGGGGCGGCCCGCTGATCGCGTCGTCGAACAGCGCGACATCGAGAACGCTGCGCCCGAGCCCTCCGAGCGCCGTGCATCCGTACCAGTGGTCGCTCAGCGGCGCGAGCGAGATCCTGCCGCGCTGCGGCTTGAGCCCGAACAGCCCGCAGAATGCCGCGGGGATCCGGATCGAGCCGCCACCGTCTGATCCGAGCGCGATCGGGACCAGTCCGGCCGCCACCGCGGCAGCGCTGCCGCCGCTCGAGCCGCCCGGGCTACGGTCGAGCTTCCACGGGTTACGAGTGATCCCGAACGCGGCCGAGCTCGTGAAATGCCCCCAGGCCGCCAGCTCGCACAGCGCGGTCTTGCCGAGCACGATCGCACCCGCCGCGCGGAGCCGCCGCACGACCTCGGAATCCGCCGGCGCCGGCTCGCGGCTACCACCGCTGCCATGAGTGGTCACCTCGCCGGCGAGGTCGACGTTGTCCTTCACCGCGATCGGAATCCCGAGAAGCGGGCCACGCTCGCCGGCACGCAGCCGTTCAAGTGCGGCGTCGGCCTCGGTGAGTGCCCGCTCGGCGCGGACGGAGATGAACGCGCCGAGCGACGGGTCGATCCGCTCGATCCGGGTCAGGTAGAACGCGGCGAGCTCCCGCGGCGTGACCTGCCCGCCGGTCAGCAGCTCGCTGAGGCGCGTGACACCCGCAAACGCGAGATCGTCATCCGCGGTGGCGTTTCTGGAGCCATGGTGTTCGGTCGTCGTCGACATCTCGATCCTCCTCATCGGTTTCGGCCACGATAGGAGCGGGACTCGCGGCGCACATCGGGCGAACGCCCCATGGCACAAACGACGGGACTCGGGGTGGCAGGAGTAAAGATGAGGTGAACGCCTCATGCCGGAGGGCGTGCCTGTCCGTAGCTTGGACCGAAACCCGAGCCAAGGAGTTGACGATGCCGAAGGTATCGAAGGACAGCGCAGCACACGTGGAGCAGCACGGTCCGGTCGAGGACCGCCACGAGGACGTCGACGGCTACACGGTCAACTTCGTCTCCTTCGGCGTCGACGTCGACGGGACGCCCCTGCTCAAGGGCCTGCCGGGCGACTCCTGCCCGTGCCCGCACTGGGGCTACGTGCTGAAGGGCAGGCTCACCTATCGCTTCGCCGATCACGAAGAGGTGTTCGAAGCGGGCGACGCGTTCTACCTGCCCCCGGGCCACATCCCGCTGGCCGACGCCGGAAGCGAACTGGTGCAGTTCAGCCCGAGCGCGGAACTGCGCGCGGTCGACGCCGTCATGACCGAGAACATGCACGCCATGATGCAGGGCAGCTGAGCGGGCTCCATTCGATCCATCGCTGACACGAGAGGAAAGTCAAACGTCATCCAGCCGGCCAGCACGTTCGCGTTGCGGGCTGGTCCGAGTTATGACCCTGCCGAGCTCCAGGCAGGCGGCTCGTAGATGCCCCCGGGTACGGCGCCGATGCAGAGGACTCGCAGCCCATCGGCGCCGGAGGACAGCACTCGCGCGGTGCCGGCGTCGACGCGTACGAGGTGGTCGGGGTCGAGCGGCAGGCGGGCGCCGTCGACGTCGACGGTGCCCGAGCCGCGCAGCGAGACGTACAGTTCCTGCTGCCCGGATTCGGCCTCGTCGTGGGACTTGGTGGAGTAATTCGGCGGCAGGTCCATGATGTTGGCGCCGAACGCGCTGAGGTCGAGGCCGGCGCGGACGAGTTTCGCGAACCCGTCCCAGAGGGTCGGCAGATCGTCAATGGCCTTGGCGGAGTAACCGGTCATCGTGCGCATCATGACACCGCCAGTCCGATGTTCTTCGCGATGGTTGCCATCGTGCGGTCGTGCTCCGTCACGGGGCTGATCTCTACTAGCTCGACCGGTTCGAGCGTCTGGACGAAGTGCCCCGGTCGCAGGTGGTATGCCTCGCCGGCGGTGACGATCTCCTCACTTCCGTCGAGGTACGTAACGCGGAAGGAGCCTGTGAACAGGTAGCCCCAGTGAGCGCATTGACAGCGGTCATCGGGCAGACCTCTGAATGGTGACTCGTCCGGCGGGAACTGCACGGGCATCGACTCGAACGCGATCCGCATCTCGCCGGCGTCGACATGGCGGCCTTCGTACTCGCCGACGGTCATCGCTTCCAGATCATCCCTGGACACGTGCATGGAGAACTCCCCCTTCGGTTGTGGTTGTGGTGATCGCCACCTCAGTGCGGCGGCGGTGGAACAGAAGGACGAAGCAGGTGGCGCCGATTGCCGCCGGTCCGAGCCCGGCGAGGAGCAGCGCCGTGCGGGCGCCGAGCGCGCCGACGACGATCCCGCCGAGCACCAGCGCGCCGAGCTCCGCTCCATTGCGGGCGCCGTTGTACGCGGCGAAGGCCCGGCCGCGGAGCGCCTCGGGTGCGCGCTCGTGGATCAGTGTTCGTAACACCACGTTCTTCACGCCGTGGGCGACTCCGCCGAAGGCGAATCCGAACAGCGCGACCCACAGCACCGGGGACAGCGCTGCGCCGGCGATGCCGAAACCTTGGAGCACGACCGCGGCGAGGCCGCCCGCCGCCAGCTGCGTCCGCCCGACGCGGTGCGCCAGCCCCGCTGCGCCCGCCGCCATCCCCAGCGTCCACGAGGTGAGCAGGACGCCGTATGCGAGGCTGCCGGCCCCGAGGACCTCCGTGACGAAGAACGGCTCGGCAGTCGCGGAGATCGAGAAGACCGCAAGCGCGGCGACGGCGCCTCCGAGCGCGATCGTCATGTCGCGCTCGCGCACGAGGAAGGCGAATCCCTCGCGGGCGCGGACGGGGGCGTCCCCACCCTCGCCGCGTTCGGGGCGACGGCGTGCGCGGATCGCAAGCGCCGCAGCGGCCACCAGTATGAATGACAGGGCGTTCAGCGCGAGTGCCAGCCACAGCAGCCCGGCCGCGCCGAGCGCGCCTCCGAGCACCGGGCCGGCGGTGAAACCGACCGACCGGGTCGTCTCCATCAATCCGTTGGCCCGCGCCGCGTCCGCCTCCGACCCCGCGGCCGCCGGAACGAGCGCGAACTCAGCTGGCTGGCTCACGGCGACGCCAACGCCAAGCAGCACCATCAGCGGCAGCAGCGCCCAGAGGTCGTCGATGCCGGCGAGCATCGCCAACACCACAGCGGCTTGGCCGAGCGACACGACGACGAGAATCCCGCGGTTCTCGAAGCGGTCGACCAGAGCGCCGGCGAATCCTGCGCCCAGCACGACCGGTCCCCAGAGCGCGAAGATCAGGCCCGAGACGGCGAACGCCGAGCCGGTCCGCTGCTGTACGTGCAGGATCAGCGGGAAGATCGCCATGAAATCGCCGACGGCGGAGATGCCCGCCGCTCCGGCGAGAAGGCGCAAGTCGCGACTACGTGCAATCGACATGCCGCCATGATCTCCACCGACCGTTCGGGCACCGTTCGGCCAGCGTCAATCGTCAGGACGGGTTGCGCGAAAGCGATCCCATCGACGACAGTTGCGCCATGTTGGAGGTTCGACTTGCGGGCGGCTGGCAGCTGCGCGTGAATGGCACCGAGCTCGCTCCGCTTGCATCAAAGCGGGCACGCGCGGTGCTCGCCTACCTGGCGCTTAATCCTGGCTTTCATCCGCGGCGCCGGCTCGCCGCGCGGTTCTGGCCGGACGTGCTCGATGAGTCGGCGCGGGCCAGCCTGCGGGTCGCGCTGACCGAGCTGCGGCAGGGACTCGGTCCGGCTGCCACGCATCTGACGGCCACGCGCGAGGCCGTGGCGCTCGAGGGCCCGGACCTCCTCGTCGACACCCGCGTGTTCCAGCAGGCGCTCGATGACGGCGATCCCATCCGGGCGCTTGAGGCGTGCAGCGGCCCGATCCTCGAAGAGTTCGACGAGGAGTGGGCGATCGCGGCGCGTGACGAGCACTCACACCGGCTCGGCGAGGCGCTCGAGCACGCAGCGGCCTCGGCCGGCGACCCCCGGGAGGCGATCCGGCTGACCAGGGCTCAGGTGGCGCTCGACCCGCTGGCGGAGGCGCCCAATCGCCGACTGATCGAGCACCTGTCGGCGAGCGGGGATCGCGTCGGGGCACTGGCCGCGGGACGTCAGTTCGCCGAGCGAGTCCGCACGCAGCTGGGGATTTCGCCCTCGCGCGAGACGCGAGCGCTGGTGGAAGCGCTCCGTCACTCCGAGCCGGCGTCCGTCCCGCCGCCGCCCGTCCTCGCCCGCGTATATGAGACGGAGTTTGTCGGTCGCCGTGCTGAGCTTGAGCGGCTTCGTGCCTCGTGGGGTGGTGTGCAGATGCACCGGGACCGCCGGATCGTGCTGATCGCGGGCGAGCCGGGAATCGGCAAGACGCGCCTCGGGCAGCGGTTCGCGTCAGGCGCGCTCGCCGAACAGGCAATCGTCCTGGTCGGCCGCTGTTCCGAGGAGCCCCTGGCGCCGTTCGAGCCATTTACCGAGGCGTTGGCTCAGGCCGGCATCGCTGAGGCGCTCCAGCCCGGTGACACCGGCGACGCAGGCGCGCGGCATCGCCTGTTTGACACCGTCGACTCCGCCCTCACGGACCTGGCCGCGGTCGCTCCGCTGCTGTTTGTGATCGACGACATCCATTGGGCAGACAGGGGGACGCTGCTGCTCACGAGCTTCCTGCTGCGCTCCACGCGCGCCGGGCCGATGCTCCTCATCGGTACCTATCGCGACACGGAGCTCGGCCGCCACACACCCCTCACGGCGGCACTGGCCGAGCTCGGGCGCGGCGGCGCGCTGGACCGAATCGACCTGCGCGGGCTCCCGCTCGACGACGTTGTGACGCTCACCCGCTCGGTGCTCGGTACGGACGAGATCGCATCCCGCGTGCACGCGAGAACTGCCGGAAACGCGTTCTTCGTTGAGGAGGTGCTCAGAGGGCTAGCCGCGCCCGGTCCGCAGGTGGTGCCCGAGAGCGTCCGGCACGCCGTCGGCGTCCGCCTGTCGCGGATGAGTGACGACGCGAACGAGCTGATCGCCGCCGCCGCGATCCTCGGCCTCCAGCACGACGCTCACGCGTTGCAGGCGACCGCAGGACTCGAGCCGGTCGTCGCCGAGGCGGCGCTTGACGAGATCCTGCGTGCCCGGCTCCTGCGGCCGGCCGCCACGGCGACGCGTTTCGAGTTCGCACACGCGCTCGTGCGCGAGGTGGTCCACGACGAGTGCAACGTCCTGCGCCGCGCCCGGCTTCACCGCCGCGCGGCACAGGCACTGAGCACCCTCGGCGAGAGCCGACATCTCGAAGAGATCGCGATGCACCTGTTCGAGGCGGCGTCCGCCGCGGACGCCCGGCGGGCGGCCGAGATGCTCGAACGCGCCGGGAGGCGGGCACTTGACCGGCTGGCCTACGAGGATGCGGCCGACCGGTTCGACCGCGCTCTCGATGCACTCAAGCTCGCGGACGCCGAGGATGAGTCCGGGCCCGTGCTGCTCGCTCGTGGCGACGCGCTGTCGCGCGCCGGCGAGCCCGATGCTGCCCGCGCGTCATTCTCTGCGGCACGAACGCTCGCGCTGCGACGCTCCGATCCGGCGCTCCTCGCGCAGGCGGCGCTTGGCTTCGCAGGACTCGGGATCGCGATCGTCGACCTCGACGCCTCGGCGATCGCCCGGCTCGAGGAGGCCCTCGAGCGCGTCGAGGACGTCGCGCTGCGCTCGCGTGTGCAGGCCCGGCTCGCGGTCGAGCTCTACTACGCCCCCGACCGCGGACGCTCCGAGGTACTCAGCGCCGACGCGGTGCAGAGCGCCCGCGCGTCAGGCGACGCGACCGCACTGGCATCAGCGCTCGGGGCGCGACACGTGGCGCTGTGGCGCCCGGACCGCGTCGACGAACGCCTGGCAGTTGCCGACGAGATGACCGCGGCCGCTCACGAGGCCCGAGACCGACACGCAGAGCTCCAAGCGCATAACTGGCGCGTCACGGACCTGTTCGAGCTCGGCGACATGCCCGCTTGGCGCGAGGAGACGGCCCGCCATGCGCGGCTCGCGGAAGAGCTGCGGTTCCCGGCCTTTGAGTGGTACACGCCGCTATGGGGCGCCACGGAAGCGATGCTCGCCGGCCGCTACGACGAGGCCGACCGCCTCGTCGCCGAGGCCGAGGAGTCCGGCAAGCGCGCCGGGGACCGCAACGCGGAGCTGTTCGCGAGCATGGTGCGCTTCTGTGCCCGCATCGAGCGCGAGGACTTTGACGAGAGCGACGTCGAGTTCGTCGAGGACAAGATCGCCAACTCCGCGACAGGAATCTCCTACCGCGGCTCATACGCCTGGATCCTGGCCGGTCTCGGCCAAACCGAGCGAGCCCGCGAGGAGTTGCGGACCGCGATGACGCTCCCGCACCCCTTCGACGCGAACTGGCTCTCGTTCCAGACCGAATGCGCAGAGGCGGCGGTGCTCACCGATGACGCCACCTACGCGGCAACACTCTACGAGCGGCTCACGCCGTACGCCGGCCGGCCCGCCACCGCCGGCCGCGCCGTCGTCAGCTACGGAGCGATTGACCGCCATCTCGGCGGCCTCGCCGAGGTCCTCGGCCGCAACGAAGACGCGATCCGCCACCTCGAGAACGCCATTCGCCTCAACGACGCGCTCGGCTGCACCGTCTGGCGCACCCACGCCGAGCGCCATCTGTCGCGAATCGCCGCCGACCACCCTCCCGCGAACTGATCCTGCCGTTTCGTAGGGCGCGGGCTGGCCGGGGAGCAGCCGCCGGCACGCCGGAGCGCGAAGGCACGGCGGACCTGGGCCCACCGAAGTCAGAACGAGATCGAGGTGGGCGGCGCCGGGACGATCGGTTGCTCGCGGACCGCACCCGAGGAGAGCTCGGTGCCGAGGGATTCAGGTCCTGGCGCATCGTCGCGACGGGGTGGGGTCCCGTACGCGCAGCTGTCACGCGAGTTGGACGATCCCGTACACGAGGACGCCGAACCCAAGCACGGCGGTGAGCGGTCCCACGACGATGGGCCAATTGAGGAACAGCCAGTCGCCAACCGGCCGCAGGATGTCCTCAGCGCGCTTGCCCATCACCGCGAAGATCACGGCGATCACGATCAGCGGGAGCGTGTAGACGACGCAATAGAGCGCCAGCAGCGCCACCTTCTCGGGATTCGACACGCCGGAGCCGACGATCATCGCGATCGCGGCGAAGTAGGGAAACGCCGTCAGGAGCTCGAAGCCCGCGATCGACGCGCCGAACAGTGCCGAGGACCCGGAGGCGGTCCGCCGTGCCTTCTCTGGATCGTCGCTCACCAACGCCCGTCGGCGGAGCCAGACCACCGTGCCTCCGATCATCAGCACGACTCCGGCGGCGGCGATCAGCGCATATTTGACGGTGGGCCCCGGCTTCGGCAGCAGCGCGAGGATCAGGTCGCCCAATCCGAGCGCGAACGCGACGCCGAATACGAACGTCACGATCCCCGCAGCGAGCGTGAACATCGCCGTCCGCCGGCGTGGATGCGGTCCGGTGGCCAGCAGCAACTCGCCGCCGATCAGCGACGGATTGATGCAGTCAGGCAGAGCAATCGCGACGACCGCGACGGCGAGCTTCAACATGGCACGCTGGCAAGCGTCCCATCAGCCCAGGTGCCGGACATCACCCGATCGGGACGAAAGCGCGCCGCCTCCGTGGCCGGTCGGCGGGCCGGCGGTAAGGTCCGGAAAATGACGCGCGACGCAGACTCCGATCGGGTCGGTGACGTGCGAGCGGCTCGCCGTCTGTTCCCAGTCACAAGCACGACGGCGTACTTCAACACGGCCGCGGTGGGATTGGCGAGCCGGGCCCTGCAGGCCGCCTATCACCGATACGTCGATGACTGGGCGCAGACTGGGCTGGACTACGGCAGAGGCGAGGCCGCGGGCGAGAGTGCCAGAACTGCAGTGGCCAACCTGATTGGTGCTGAGCGCTCCGACGTCGCCTTGATCGCGTCGGTGTCTGCAGCTGCCGGCCTGGTGGCTGCCCAGTTCGGCCCGGCAAGCCGCGGAGGCAACGTTGTGATCGGGGAACGCGAGTACAGCTCGAACCACTACCCGTGGCGCCTGCTCGCGAGCAAGGGATACGAGGTACGACAGGTTCCGTTCCGAAATGGGGGGCTGGAGCCCGACGACGTCGGGCGACGCGTCGATCAGGCGACCGTGCTGGTCGCATTCAGCGGTGTTCAGACCGCGACGGGGCACCGCTCGGACATCGGGGCGATCAGTGCGATCGCGCGCAGGGCGGGCGCGATCGTGTTCGTCGATGGCTCACAACTCGTGGGCGCGTTGCCGGTTGCCCAGGATCTCGGCGCCGTCGACGTCCTGGCGTTCGCCGACCACAAGTTCCTCCTTCACGCCGGTCGCGGGCTCGGCTACTGCTATCTCTCCCGTGCGATCCAGGATCGGTTTGTGCCACTGAACGCAGGCTGGAAGGCCGGCCGCGTCCCCTTGGAGAGTTTCTTCGGACCGAGCATGGACCTGTCACCGACGGCGTCGCGTTTCGACAACTCGATCAGTTGGCTTGCGGCAGTCGGAAACGAGGCGGCGCTCTCGGTCTTCGATCTCTTCGGCACCGAGGCCATCTATCGCCGGAATCTTGAGTTGGCCGACAGCCTGAGGGCATCGCTTGCCGAGGTCGGCTGGGCGCCGGTCGACCTCCCCGACCTCAACCGCAGCACGATCGTGTCCGTGCCACTGGCTGACACCGAGCCGGCGCACCTCCTGGGCGAGTTGAAACGGCGCGGCATCATCTGCTCGGCCCGCGACGGCAACCTGCGTCTTGCCGTCCACTTCTACAACCACGAGGACGACATCCGTCGGCTCGCGACCGCGCTCGCGGAACTCTGAGCCCTGGACGGCGGCTGTACGCTCCTCGCTGAATATCGTGGCGTTTCTCACACACTCGAGGCAGCCGGCGATACCGCGGTTCGTTCTCGTCGGTGGCGGCCCGTCCAGTTTGACCGTCTTGCTGCGGCTGGCCGAGCTGGTGCGGCTGGACGGGGCGGACGGGGCGGACCAGGGCCGGTGCGAGGTCGTGCTGGTCGACCGCGCCGGTGAGACCGGCGGCGGGGCGCCGCACGCCGCCACCGTGAGCGCCGCACTGCTGCTCAACGACTGCATCGCCGAAACCGACTCGAGCGGCATCGGCCTCGTCGCGTGGCTGACCGCCAATCGCGCGCGCTGGCAGCGCATGCTGGTCGACTCCGGCGATCGGCGTGCGGCGCGCTGGCTTGAGCGGCACCGGACCGAGATCGACCAGGACGAACTGGGCGGGCTGTTCCTGCCGCGGTTGGTCTTCGGCCAGTTCCTGCGCGAGCTGTGGGCCGACGCCGTGGAAACCCTCGGCTCCTCGGGCGTCACGGTGAACGTGGTGGCCGGCGACGTGGTCGACGTGGTCCCGGCCGGGTCCGACCGCTGGCGGGTGCAGCTGGCCGGCCATGACCCGCTCGACGCGGACGCCGTGCTACTCGCCGTCGGCAACGTGACTGCCCCGGCACCCGAGGCGGTGGCGGGCCACCCCGGCTACCTCAGCTTCGAGGTGGCCCGCGAGCTGACGGCCGCTGAGCCCCGGCTGGCCGCCCGGTTGGCCGCCTTGCCCCCGGGGAGTCGCCGGATCGCGGTGCTCGGCTCGTCGGCGGCGGCCACCGAGTTTCTCTATGCGGCGGAGGGATCCGAGTATGCGGGGCTCGTCGACGAGCTCGTCGTGCTGTCGCCCAGCGGTCGCATCGCCGACGGGCTGCCGTCGGCGCACGTGAGGCCGCACGTCCTGCGGCACCTGCCCGCGCTGGTCGCCGCCGTCGAGGGGGAGGGCCAGACGGCTGTACCGGCGCTGACGTCCGCGGGCCTGGTCGAGGCGGTTGTCTCCGACGCGGCGGAGGCGGGGCGGCAGGGCTACACGATCGTCGACCTGCTGCCGGCCACGCGGGCGACGCCACCGCCCACCTCTGCGAACCTGGCCCATTGGTTCGGCCGGCTCTTCGCGCTGCTGCCGCCCGCGGAGAAGCGGGCCTTCGTCAGCGCGGACTACAAGGCCTACCGGGAAACCGTCCGGCATACGTCGACCGACTACGCGGAGGCGGTGGCCCGTCTCCGCGAGCGCGGGCTGCTGACCGTGCTCGCCGCGCGAGTCCGCGACCTACGGCCGGACCCGGACGGCGGGCTCACGGTGCGCTACGAGGCGGCGGGGAGTGTGCGCGAGCTCGCGGCCGGGATCGTCGTGGACTGCCGAGGCTTCGCCGGCGTCGCCGAAGGGGCGCACCCGACCGTACGGCGGCTGCTGCGCGCGGGGACCGTGCGCGCGAACGACACCGGCCGGGGGCTCGCGGTCGACGACGACCTTGCCGCGGCGCCCGGGCTGTTCGTGCTTGGCCCGCTGCTCGCCGGGACGGCCCAGGGTGCCGACTACATCTGGTTCTTGGAGAACGTCCCGCGTATTCATCAGCTCGCCGAACGCGTGGCGGCTGCCGTGTGGCACAGGCTCGGCGAGCGCGCGGCGACTGCCTAGTGCGGCGAGGTGCCGCTCATCCGGCGATCACGCCTCGTCAGCCACAAACAACTGCAGCGATCGGTCGACGACGTCGATCTCCACCGGCACGTTGAGCACAGCCTGGCGCTGAATCAGGAGATTGAGCAGCCACCCGTTCGATGTCGGATCGGCGAGGAACTCCAGCAGCCCCTGCGTCCCCACACCGTGTATTCCCGCGCAGGAGAGGAGCGTGCGGCCGCTCGCAAGCGGACTTGGCACGACGCTAAGGACGCCGAGATCGGCGATGAGCCGACCGTCGCGGTCGCGGCGTGGACGGTAGGCACAGGACTCGAGCTTGTCGTACAGGAAGACGTCCTGCCGCGCCGGATCGTGCTCGATCGTCCAGCGGATCTCCGGCATCGGATTGATGACTCGCGCAGTCACGGGATTGTTCACCCTGCTGCCGGCGAGGAGGACGTCCCCATTGGCCAGATGATCGCCCACGGCGGGGTCACTGGAAAACAGCTCCACGAGCGGCGAGCGGGGGAACCAGTGGCGGGCAAACGCCGCGCGCAGCGCATCGCGGCCGACGCTCTCGTGTTGGCGAGAGAACTCCTCGATGGCCGGCGGCTGGCCGAGGAAGGCCTCGTACAGGAGGGTGATCGGTCGGTCTTCGATCAGGGGGTACCAGAGCGAATGGAACGGGGCGTCGTTGAGCGTCATCAGCTCGTTGAGGGCGTGCTCACCACCGACCTGCACGCTGAGCTCGAACGCCTCCGCTGAGGACAGGCCCGCCAGCGCGCCGAGAGTGATCTCGAACTGCGATCGGTCGCGCTTCGCAATGCGGTCCCGCTGCGTGGCGTGGCACTCCAGGGCACGCCGTTTATGAGCGAGATGCTCGTCGGCGCGCGCAATGAAGAACCGTGGGCTGAACTCCGTGAAGCGAGCTGAGATGTGGACCGGGTACTGCAACACGACCGCTTCGCGGAACGTCGAAAACGCGAGCTCGTTGGCTGCTCGATGGTCGTTGTGACTGTCCGCGGCCGTGTGCGTGACGACCACGTCCGGATGGAAATCGAGGGCTCGTAGCAAGCCGACTGTCGCCCGGTCCGCCTTGAGGTCGCCGTCCGGCAGTCCGACGAAATGGATGCGGTCCGGGGAGACACCGAGCTCGGCCCCGGCGGCGAGTGTTTCCCGATGCCGCTCCTCCCCACGGTCGTCGTCGGTCAAGACGATCCAGGACACGCTGTCGTTCGCGGCGAGAGCCCGCTGCGTGAGGATTCCAGCACCGAGCTCGATGTCGTCGTGGTGGCATCCGAGGAAGGTGAAGTTCAGCATTGCGCGTGCGGGAGTTGCGCCGGGCAGGGACGGCGTCGATCGCCAGCCACATCATCCAACAACCGGACGCCCCCGGGTTGAGAAAGTCGTCACAGCACTCGTGGAGGCTCTTCGAGAGGGCTCGCGGCCGGTTCTTCCCGAACCCTTAGCGGCCGCGGGTAGCCTGATGCCGTGGGCGCCTCCGTCGATCGACGCGCGTTTCTGACGCGCGCAGTTCCCGCCACGGCGGCAGTGCTCGTCGGTGCGCCGCGACTCGTGTCGGCCGGCACGCGACGGCCGCTCGCGCTGGTGTACCGAGGCCCCGCGGCGTCACCGGGATGTCCGGAGTCGGTGGCGGCGCTGCTGCAACGGTCACCGAGCCGCTTTCGGACGGCGTTCTGCGGCCCGTACGAGCACCTTCCGCTCACGGCTCGCTCACTCGCGTCGGCCACGCTGTACGCGCAGCCCGGCGGGACGGACCTGCCCCCGGCCTGGCGCCACATGCGGCCGTACGCGAAGACGATCCGCGACTTCGTGCACGGAGGTGGTCACTATCTCGGCCTCTGTCTCGGTGGCTATCTCGCCGGCAGCAACCCCGGATTCGGGCTGCTGCCCGGCGACTCGAACGAGTACATCGAGTCCCGGGGCGCCGAGGTGACGAGCCTCAAGGACACGGTCATCTCGGTCCAGTGGCGAGGCCGCCGTCGGCGCATCTACTTCCAGGACGGTCCGTACTTCACGCTGCAACCTCGCGCTCGCGCGACCGTGCTCGCGAGGTATGAGAATGGACTGGCGGCGGCCGTCGTCGCCCGGTACGGCGCCGGCCGGGTGGGCGTCGTTGGACCGCATCCCGAGGCCGACCGCAGCTGGTACGTTGGGTTGCCGCTGCATCCGGTCGACAGCCGGGACCTTGGTTATGACCTCGTCGAGACGACCATGAGGTTTTCGTGAGCATCAGGCCAGCTGGTCACGGCTCACCGGTGCGCATGGTCGTCCGGGCGGCCGTCGTTTGGGCCTGCGCAGATCGTCCACGACTCCATCGTCATGGGCGTCCCCGCGGACCGTAGTTCCCCACACCCCGGTTTGCCTCGATCCCCTGTTTCCTTCCGCGCGCGCTTCTCCTACCGTCGAGGTAACGTGATGGACAGCAACTCGGTCGAGCAGGAGGTCGCGCCATGAGCGGGCGTCGAACGAGCCGGGCGGTCGGGGAGTCCGAGCCGCTCCACCGTCGTGACCCGGACGCGGCGCGTCTGGTGCTCGTATTGGTCGAGCACGGAGGCTCCCCGTTGACGATCGAGCAGCTGCGCTCCGAGGGCCTGCACGCACCAGCCCAGGCGATCTACGAACTGCAGCTCGCGGGATACGAGGTTGAACGTCTCGCTGTCCGGAGGGAGCGGGGGCGTACGTCAGTCGGTTATCGGCTGCGGGCCGCGCCGGACGGGGAGCCACTGGATCCCTCGTCGGTCCGGGCGGGGGGTGGTGAGATGCGATCACATCACCTTCATCGGCGATCAAACTCCGCCGGACGCCGGCGCAGATCGGTAGAGGCCCGCAATCGGGGGACTGGCTCGCTACCAATGCCGAGCTGAGCGGATCACGCGTCGTGGCGGCGCCGTCTCCGCGAAATGACGTGTAGCGTCGCGATTTCAGATGACGGACGCAGTGGCAGTGGCGCGTTCCCGTGCCCTCGAGGAGCGGGAATCAGCTGGGGCGGCGGGGACGCGGCCCGATGTCGTGCTGCGTCGCTCGGTGTGGGCGTGCGTCGCCATCGTGGTCGTCGGGCTTGCGGTGCTGTTCGTCGAGTTGACCCGGATGCGGCCGGAGTACGACGCGTACGGGTGGCTGGTCTGGGGCAAGCAGACGTTGCACTGGAATCTCGACACGAACGGGGCGCCGTCGTGGAAGCCGTTGACGTTCCTGTTCACCGTCCCGTACGCGCTCGCCGGGAACGCCCAGCCGTGGCTGTGGATGGTGACGTCGGTGGCCGGTGCGTTCAGCGGTCCGGTGTTCGCCGGCCGGATCGCATTCCGCCTGTCGACGCCGGCGCCGCCATATGCCCGCGCCATCGCTGCCGTCGTCGCCGGCGCGGGCGTGCTCGGGATCGTCGGCTACTGGCCGCTCATCGTGATCGCAAGCTCGGACCCGATCATCGTCAGTCTGTGCCTCGCGGCGATCGACTGTCATCTGTCGGAGCGACCGCGCTGGGCGTTCGTCCTGCTCGTGCTCGCCGGCCTGGGGCGGCCCGAGGTCTGGCTGTTCATCGGGCTCTACGCACTGTGGGCGTGGCGCGCAGTCCCGCGGATGCGGATCCTGCTCATCGCCGGGGTGGCGGTGATCCCGGCGCTGTGGTTCGGCGTCTCGGCGCTCACCGCAAAGACGTGGCTGCGAGCCGGTGACGTCGCGCTCGGCAGCCGCAACGCCCTCCGTCATCACGAGATCAAGGGCGTGCTCGATCGCTTCGGGGACCTGTACGAATTGCCAATGCAGCTCGCGGCGCTCGTCGCCATCGGTCTTGGCGCGCTCCGCCGAGACCGAGCGGTATTGCTGCTCACGGCGGCAGCGGTCACGTGGCTCGTGATCGAGATCGCATTCGCGTTCCGCGGCTTCCCCGCGACGCCGCGGTACATGGTCGAGCCGGCGGCAGTGATGGTCGTGCTCGCCGGCGTCGGCGTGGGACGCGTTCTCGGTCTGGCGCCACGGCTCCCGCTGATCGCGCGGCCGGTCCCCGCGCTCGCGGTCGCCGGGCTGCTTGTGGCGCTCGTGCCGACCGTGCGCGACCGCGTCAATGTGGCCCGCGACTCGATTCAGCTGCGTCGCACCGCCGGCGTCAAGATCGATCGATTGGCGAGCGTGATCGCGCTCGACGGCGGGGCCAAGCGGATCCTCGCGTGCGGGACTCCAGTGTCGATCGGCGGGTATCAGAGCACGCTGGCGTGGGAACTCGGCCTCAACGTCGGTTTCGTTGGGCACAAGCCCTCGCGCGCGATTCACAAGGGCTACCCGATCATTCTGTTCAAGCCCTACTACCTGGGCTGGCTCGTCATCCCGATCCATCTCGCCCAGGCCAACCACGCGGCGTGCGCTCGGTTACGCGCGAACAGCGCATTCGGCACCGGCGCGTCTGCGCCCGCGCACGGGTCATCGTGACGCGGCCGGTGGCGTCAGTCGCCCGGCAGCGCGGACTGTCAGAGACGCGAGCCCATCGCCGAGGACGAGCGGGCCGTGCGACACGAGCACGTGCTCAACCGGTAGATCGGTCAGGCCTGTGAGGATGTCTCGCAAGCGCTCGCGGCCCCCGGTTGGCTGAGTCCACGAAGGCGGACACATCCGCAGTTCGCCGTCACGGTGGCGGATCATCGCGTCGCCGAACACGAGCGCGTGCTGCACGGGGAGCCAAAGCCCGATCTCGTCGATCCGCTCGAGGTCGGTCACCCGCAGCCCGAACGGCTGCTCGCCGTCCGCAACCGCGTGATCGAACGGCTTGTCGATCTCGCTTGACCGTGACGGGCGTGCCCAGATGTCGGCCCCGTACCGCCGCGACGCGTCCGGGATGCTGCGCTCATGCCAGTGGCAGGTGCGGATGATGCCGGCGCAGCCGCCGTGCGCCGCGACGAGATCATCGACGGCGGCCCACTCGTCGACGAGCGGGTCGATGAGCACGAGACCGTCACCCGTGGCGACCGCGAGCCACGAGACCAGGGGCTCCCAGCCCTCCTCACCACCCTCGTCCTCGGTCCACTCCGGGTGGACCGCGACGAAGCGCCACAGGCCGCTCAGGACCTCGCCAACATCACCTGCCATAGCCTCCGACGATAATGGCTCTCGTGTCCGAACGCATCTTCACCGCGCCAATCGCCGCCTTCGGGCTCATCGCGGGGTTCGGCGTCGCCGTCGCGAGCGGCTCGCGGCCGCTCGGCGGTCTCGTACTCGCGGTAAGCGGCGCGACGTGCGTTGTTGTCTGGCTGCGGCGCGACGGCCGCCGCGTCACGGCGCTCCTGACGTTCAGCGGCCTTGTCGCGTTCGCGATCTCCCACGTGCTCGGACGCGTGATCGGCGCGTGGCCGTCGGTCATCGTCGTGGCGGCCGCATGCGGTGCGCTGTGCTGGCGGCTATCGGATGCGCCGGCGCAACGCCGAGTGTCCGGGGGGACTCAGCCGAAGTCGGAGTTCGTCCGTAGCCCAGCACACGCGGCGCGCCGGTCAGGCGGAATGTTGATCGGCCGGACGACCCATCCCGCCCAGTGGGGCTGGAAGTAGACGATCGGCTTCTTCCGCTTCGCCTCGGTCCGTGGATTCCAGCCGACATCGGCGACGTTCTCGTTCATCGTCCAAGCGAGGATGCTCTGCCATGAAACCCTCGTCACGGGCTTGCCGCAGGCGAGCACACGCTGTGGGCCGCCGACAACGGCGATCACGCTGTGCAGGCGGTCGATCTGTCGTGCCCAGGTCTGTCCGAGGAGGATCCCGTTGTGGGCGAGTCGCGCACGCGTCCGGCCCGGCTGGACGAGCGTGACGAGGAGCGCGGCGACTGCCGCGACGGCGGCCCAGCGCACCAGGGCAAAGCGATGTCGGCCGACACCGAGCACCCGCCCGATGCCCGCGCCGACGAGCACGACGAGCACGGCGACCGGCTCGAACATGTACCGCGGGGACGGGGCCCAGCCGTGGAGCGCGAACGCGATCTCGGTGAGCAGCCACAGCATCGCCGCCCCGATCAGCACGATCCAGGTTCGCTGGCGCCTGACCGCCGCGAGCAGGATCGCGGCGAGCGCGGCAATCCACATTGGCAGCTCGTAGAGGCTGGTGAACCCGTCGAGCGTGCCGGCCACGCGATTGCCGTGCAGGGCAACCGTCGAGTCCGCCTCGATCTTCCCCGAGATGAGCGGGTTGCCCGAGCTGATCGTTGGGACGCCAAACCACAACAGTGGGATCGCGGCGGCACCGACGAGCACCGAGGTCCGGAGCGCGGGCTCGGAGCGCCACGTCCACACTGCGTATACGGCGGTCACGATCCATGCTTCGGGGCGCCCGAGCGAGGTGAGCACGAGCAGCGCCCAGGCAAGCCGCCGGCGCCCAGACAGATGGGCGTCGATAGCGGCCAGGCACAGAGTCGTCATCAGCGGATCGGAGGTCGCGATCAGGACGAAATGCCAGTAGCCGGCGATACCGAGCACGCCGACGCCGGCGAACACCGCTCCTGTCACGCGCGCCCAGCGGGGTGCCGGGGCGCTGAGCCGGTAGGCGATGCGAGCGGCGAACACCGAGCCGGCGAACGCGCCCGCAACGGCAGTCACCATCCATAGCCAGAGGGCAGGCTGCCGGGGGAGCAGGGAGTAGGGCAGTGTGAACAGGAACGGAAGCGGCTTCCACGATGGCGCCGCATTCAGGTCGAGGTTGAGATGGACCGCCTGACGGCCCCACACGAGCCAGCCGTACGCGTCGTACGCGGGGCGCACGCCGGTCAGCACGACGAACGCCACGGCCGCGAGCAGGACGAGCGCGGAGACGACGATCCATGGCGGAATTCGCGACCAGCGGGTCCGCGCGCGCTCCGGAGGAGCGGGGCCGTCGTCCGCTGCCCGCCGCGGGTCTGGCGGTGAGAGCGTGACGTGGCTCACGTTCCGAAAGTAGCGAACCCGCCCCAACTACGTTCCCGCCACTTCGGGTAGTCCTACGAGGACCTGACGTCCGAACCGAGGTGGTTCGCGGGTCGACGGACGAAAAGCGCCTAGTGGACCCCATCCGCTAGCGAACTCCCTACGACGGGATATCGGGTGGCGGCACGTGCAGGAGTCGGTCTGGTCCCTCGTGCCGGGCGAGCTGCTCGCGGGAGCGGGTATGGGCCTCGGCCCTGCCTCCACTGTTCGACTTCATCCTGGCCGGCGTGAAGGATCACGAGGTCGGCTCGGCGTCCGGCGTGCTCAACGCGGTTCAGCAGTTCGCCGCGGCGCTCGGCATCGCGGTATTCGCGACGGTGTTCTTCGCCTATCTCGACGCTCACCATCCTCCGGTGACCGCGATCACGTGGACGACGCTGCTCACTCTGATCCCGCTCGGGCTCGCAGGCCTCGGCGTCTTCCGGTTGCCCCAGCGTGCCCGCGAGAACCCCGTTCCGGGTTAGAGTTGCGCATCGCACCTGAGGCACGGACGAGGGATCGAGATATGCCATACGCGGACATCCATGGCCAACGCATTCGTTATGAGGACACCGGCGGCGACGGGCTGCCGGTGATCCTCTCTCACGGGTTCCTGATGGACCGCGAGATGTTTGCCCCCCAGGCGGAGGCACTGTCGCCCGAGTACCGCGTCATCACCTGGGACGAGCGTGGCTTCGGGGAGACGGAGTTCGACGGACAGCCGTTCACCTACTGGGACTCGGCGAAGGATTGCCTCGCCCTCCTCGATCACCTCGGCATCGAGGAGGCCGTCGTCGGCGGCATGTCGCAGGGCGGGTTCCTGTCGTTGCGGGCGGCTCTGCTCGCGCCCGAGCGAGTGCGGGCCCTCGTCCTGATCGACACCCAGTCGGGCGTGGAGGATCCCGAGCGGCTGCCGGCCTACCGGCAGATGCAGGAGACGTGGCTGACCCACGGCCCGGTCGACGAGCTCACGCAGGCGATCTCCGCGCTCATCATCGGCGACCCAGTCGTCAGCGAGGCGTGGATCGCCAAATGGCGTGAGCTTCCTCGCGAGGCGATGATGGAGCCGACGGAGACGCTGTTCACTCGGGACGACATCACCGACCGCGTTGGCGAGATCACCTGCCCGGCGATCGTGTTCCACGGAACGGCCGACGCGTCGATCGAGATGGACAAAGCGGAGGCGCTGTCCGCGGCGCTTCCGGACTGCCGCGGGTTGGTGCGCATCGACGGTGCGCCGCACGCGTCGAACCTGACCCACGCCGAACTCGTCAACGGGCCACTGCTCGAGTTTCTGCGCGCGATCTAGACACTAGACTCGACTGACTATGGACAACATCACGATGACCTCAGCCGAGCTCGACGCGCTCCGACGCGAGCTGCATCGGCTCGAGAGTGACGGCCGCCGTGACATCGCGGCCAGGATCAAAACGGCACGCGAGTGGGGCGACCTCAAGGAGAACGCGGAGTACCACGCGGCGAAGGAGGACCAGGCTCATCTCGAGACGCGGATCATCAAGCTGCGCGAGCAGGTCCGGCGCGCTGATGTGATCGAGGTGACTGTGGCGGCCGAGGTCGTCGAGCACGGGTCGACCGTGTCGTACACCGACCGGGCGAGCGGCCGGACGCAGACCTTCAAGATCGTCTCGCCGTACGACGCCAAGCCCGGGGCGGGATCGCTGTCGGTCGCCTCGCCGATCGCGCAGGCGCTCCTTGGGTCACGCGTCGGCGATGTCGTCGAGGCCCATACGCCGACCGGGCCCCGGGCGCTCGAGGTGCACTCGATCGGTTGATGGTTGAGGGCGCGCCGGCGCCCGGTCAGCTGAGCTGGGCCCAGGGCTCGGTGAGCTCGAGGTCGGCCTCGAGCGTGCGGTGCGGGCGGATCCCGAGACGCTCGAGATCGGCGTGGTAGGCGCGACAGGCCTCCTCGGCGCCGAGAAGTCCGTCGCTGAGCAGCCGCAGGTAGTGCACAAACGTCAGCGGATGCTCGCTGTCCTTGATCTTGCGTCCGAACAGCGCGGCGCGCGCTCCATGGCGGCGAGCCCGCTCGAGCAGTGCGAAGGCGTCGTGCGTTGTCCCGGACGAGCCGCCGAGGATGCCTGGCACAAGGTGCGGGTCATAGGAGGCGAGTGCCTCCATCGCCGTCGGGCCGAGGTAGGGCATCTTGAGGAACACGGGGCGGGACTCGCGCGGGATCGCGGCGAGCGTGCGCACGACGAAGTCCGCGAGAAAGCGCCCGACGTCGGCGGGACCGTGACCCGGGACGTTGGGGACGAACACCTCCAGGAAGTGGCGGAAGTTCTCGCGGTCGGCCTCGAGCCGGAACTCCCGATAGCGCTCGAGCATCACGACGTCGATCTCCGCATCTCCGAGCGGGGTCACGGAGTACAGGCCGAGGTCGGCGCCGCCGGCGCGCTTGGCCTGCTCGACGGTCGCGGTGCGAAACGGCCGAGAGGGCTGCTGCGGATAGGTGGCGCCGGCGAGGATGTGGATGTCGGTCGTGTCGTTCGTGCGGACCGCCGGGGTGACCGCGGACCCGTCGAAGATCCGTTCCTCGACGGTGAGCAGCTCGCTCGTCGAAAGGCTCATCAGCATGACGTCGACGAGGCCTTGGGCGACGATCTCGCGCATCTGGTCGCGATAGTCCGCGAGTGAGCGCAGGGCGCCTGTCGCCGGGTCGATGCCGGTGGCGGCAAGGCCATAGGCCATGTCGGCGTCCTTGGCGTCCGCGAGGATGAAGGCGTCGGCGACGCCGGGGTCGGCGTGGAGGGCGGCCAGCTTCTGGTCAAGCGTCTTTGTCATCGGAGGACCACCGTTCCGGTTGCGTCGTGGCCGGCGGTGGCCGACCCGAGATCGATTTCCACGTCGTGCCGGGGCCAACCGCCTACCAGCCGGTCGGCGAGCTCCTGCCATGTCGGGATGCCACTTGTTGGATCCACGGCCTCGACGCTACACGCTCCGACCGCGGTGGCGGTCGTCGCCGCCTCCGGGGCGGTTGCGCCGCGGAGCAGGGCCATCAACAATCCGGCGATCGTGGCGTCGCCGGAGCCGGTTGTCCCGACGATCTCCCGGGCGTGGAAGCAGGGGGCGAGCAGCTCTCGGTCGCGCCACGACGCGATGTCGAGGCCGAGGCGGTCCACGAGCGGGTCGATGCGCGGCTGGCTGGCGGTGGTTCTGAGGTAGAGCCCGTGGTCGCCGAGCTTGATCGCGACGATCGCGCTGCCGAACGCCATCAGCGTGCTGCTCACCTCGAGGAGGTAGGCGCGGTCAACGACCGCAGAGAGTGGGGTGCCGGCGGCGAGGCGGTCGTAGCGCGGCCGGTCGATCATGAACAGCAGCTCGTCGATGCTCGGAGCGAAGACGTCGACGGCCGGCAGCGCGGTCTGAAGCACCGCCGTCCAATCGGCACGGCCGGCCGCGCTGGACGGATCGGGCAGGGAGAGGTCGAGCGAGGTCACGAGGCCCGCACTGCGCGCGCGCTCGAATAGGCGCCGCAGCTCGCTCCCCCGATCGGCGTACATCCGCGGCATCAGCGGCGGATAGCCGAAGTGGAACAGCCGGGCATCGGCGAGGTGCTCGTCACGGACATCGTCGGTTTCGAATGTCTCGTTTGCGCCGGAGCAGTGCAGGTAGCTGCGGTCACGGTGTGGCGGGTTGACGACGATCGTGTAGCTCGTCACCGCGGACGGAGCGATGCTGAGACCGCCCGCCAATTCCGGGTCGAGCGCGCGGTAGGCCTCGAGCACCGCGCGCCCGAAGAGATCGTCCCCGACCTTGCCGACGAGCCGCACCCGGAGGCCGAGTCGTCTCATCGCGAGGCCCGTGTTCGACACGACTCCGCCGGTCGAGAACGTTGCTGGCCCGATGGCGTTCAGGCGGCCGGGCTCGAGGTCGAGCGGGCCGAAGAGCTGCGGGAACACGTCGAGCGAGACATGCCCCGCGATGACCGCGTCGACGTTCATCGCGTCGGCTGTGATGACTTCCGCCCCTTCTGCAACGCCGTCTTCATGATCTTGCCGAGCTCGTTTCGCGGCAGCGCGTCGAGGTACCGCACCGCCCGGGGGCGCTTGTGCGGCGTGAGCAGGCGGGCGACGTGGTCGGTCAGCTCCTCGGCCGCCGGTACCTCCCCGGCCGCCGCCGGGACGACCCACGCGACGATCCGCTCGCCGAGGTCGGCGTCGGGCTCGCCGGTGACGGCGACCTCGCGCACCCCGGGGTGCTCGAGGAGTGCGGCCTCGATCTCGCCGGCCCCGATCTTGTAGCCGCCGCTCTTGATCAGGTCGGTGCTCATGCGTCCGATCAGCCGGATGTAGCCGTTCGCCTCCCGCACCGCAACGTCGCCGGTGCGAAACCAGCCGTCGGTGAACGCCTCAGCAGTCGCGTCCGGCCGGTTGAGGTACTCCAGAAACAGGCTCGGGCCGCGAACGACCACCTCGCCGACGGTCGTGCCGTCCCGGGCTCCGATCGTGCTCTCGTCCTCGTCGAGCAGACGTAGTTCGATCCCGTCCAGCGGCAGCCCGACCGTTCCGGCTCGCCGCTCGCCATCGGCGCGGATCGCGCAGATCATGAGCGTCTCGGTCATGCCATACCGCTCCACGACGCGCTGACCGGTCGCTCGCTCGATCCGTTCGTGATCGGCGACCGACAGCGGCGCGGAACCGGACACGAGCAGCCGGGCCTGACCAAGCGCGTCCGCGACGGCCTGATCGGCCTCTGCCGCGGCCGCCAGCCGGTGATACATCGTCGGCACGCCGAACAGCATCGTCGCCGCGCCTGCGAGCTCTGCCGCGACACCCTCCGGGCTGAACGAGCCCAGGTGGTGAAGCGCCCCGCCACGTCGCAGCGGCCCGAGCGTCCCCAGCACGAGCCCGTGCACATGGAACAACGGCAGCGCGTGGGCGAGCACATCCCGCCCCGTCCACGCCCAGGCGCCGGCGAGATCATCCAGCGACGCGGCGATGGCGCGCCGCGGGAGGACCACGCCCTTCGGCGGTCCGGTGGTCCCGGACGTGTACACGATCAGCGCCGGGGCCTCCGGTACCTCGACGGTCGCCCGTCCGCGTTCGCCGGCTGCCCGTCCGCGCTCGCGGGCCGCCCGTCCGCGCTCGCCGGCTGCCCGACCAAGCTCGACGGCCGCGGCTTCGCGGGGGGGCGCGATCGTCACGTCGAGTCGCCGGACCCCGTCGAAGGCCGCCGGCAGATCCGTCCCCGTACCGGCGAGCACGACGTCAGGCGCACCGTCGGTGAGGATGTGCGCGAGCTCGCGCTCGCCCGCCTTGGGGTTGATCGGGATCGCCGGAATTCCCGCTGCGAGCGCTCCCACGATCGCCACTGCCGTCTCCAGCGTCGGCTGCGCCCAGACGGCCGCCCGGGCCACGCCGCTCAGCTCGCCGGCAAGCCCAAGGGCCTCGTCTCGGAGCTCGGAGTAGGAGACCGCGCGGCCAGGGAACCGCAGTGCCTCACGGTCATCCGGCGGCGGCGAGTCAAGAAACGGCAGCAGTGGAGGCGGCGACATGGCGATCAATCATTCCGCACGAGCGCCGGCCGGATCGTGCTCAGCGTCTACCGTGCGGTCTGCGTACGCAAAGACTTTGCGTACGCTAACTGCATGACACGACGACTGGCGATCCGATACGCCCGCCCGGCAGACGCCTGCCCGGGCGCCACAGACCCGGGCGCCGCGGACCCGGGCGCCGCGGACCCGAGCGCCGTCTCGACAGGGAGCCTTCCCGCGTATTCAGTTGTTCAGACAGTCGAGGACGACGCGGATTCCGGTCGTCCACTGCTCACGGCGGCGCTCGAGCCGATCGCCGCGGGCGACGTGTCGGTTCTCGTCGTCCCGTCGCTGCGAACGGTGGCCGGGTCGCTGCGTGAGCTCGTCGGGCTGATCGACTGGCTCGACGCGGCCGGCGCGGTGTTGGTGGTGGAGGACATCGTCTTCGACACCGCGTCATCCGCGGGTCAGACGATGGTCGCCGTGCTCCGTGAGATCGCGGGCTGGGACGACGCGGCCGAGCCCGGCCGACCGCGCCGGGGCCGGCCGGGGATGAGTCGTCTGTCACCAGAGCTCGCCGAGCGGATCGCTGCGATGCGGGCCGCGGGCATGTCGCTCCAGGCGGTTGCCGATGCGTTGAACGGGGAGGGGACGCCGACACCGCGTGGCGGAGCAACATGGCGTCCCTCGAGCGTTCAGTCGGCGCTCGGCTACCGGCGCCCGCGCCCGCCGCTGCCCGGGATGCCGCCCGTGCCGCCGAAGCCGCCGCGGGGGTCAGCGCACCGGCCACCGGACGCCCCACCGCCGCATCGTTCGCCGGAGCACGACCCGCCCCATCATCGACCACGGCATGTCCCACCGCCGCGGCCTCGAAAGGGACCACACCCGTGACCGGCCTGATCACGAGCTTCGGCGCGCTGGGCGTGTTCCTGCTGATGGTGCCCGAGAGCGCCTGCATCCCGATCCCGAGCGAGGTCACGCTGCTGTTCTCCGGCGTTGCCGTCAGCCAGGGGGTGGATGAGCTTCCCGCTCGCGGTCCTCGCCGCGCCTGGCATGCGATCAGCTCCGTCGTCGGCCGCGTGCTGCTCGTGGTCGGGGTCGCGACGCTCGTGCTCACGTTCGTGCGCACGGCGAAGCAGGGCTCGGGGTTTCGGCGGCCCATCAATCCGGAAGCAGGGGGACGCTGATCCCCGGGTCGCGTCCGACGAGCACGCCGCGGGTGATCGCGCCGGAACCGAACCGGTCACGCACGAGGTCGACGGTGGCGTCGAGCTCCCGTCGGCGGTCGAACGGGAGCGAGAGCTGAACGCCGGTCTCGTCGGCGAGGTTCGTGAGCGCGATCCCGATCAGCGTGATCCCGCGGCGCTCGATCAGTGGCATCGCCTCGTCGAGCAGGTCGGTGGCGGCCCGCAGGACGACGTGCGTCTGGGCGGTGGGCTCGCCCATCGTGTGTGAGCGGGTGGCGCGCGAGAAGTCGTCGAAGCGCAGTCGGAGGACGACCGTCCGGCACAGTCGGTGGGCGGTGCGCATCCTCCGCGTGACCCGGTCGACAAGAGCGATCAGCGCGGTCACAAGTTCCTCAGGCGCGCGGCGGCGGCGCCCGAGGGCGCGCTGAGCGCCGATCGAGCGGCGTCGGCGACGCGTCTGGACGGGGCGCGGATCGTAGTTGTGAGCGAGTGCGTGCAGGTGGCGACCGGCGGCGCGGCCGAGTATCGAGATGAGCGTCGCCTGCGGAAGCTCGGCGACCTCTCGGACGGTCGTGATCCCGCGCGCCCGGAGCTTCCCTGAGCTCACCTTCCCGACGCCCCATAGCCGCTCGACAGGGAGGGGGTGGAGGAAGTCCAGCTCGCGGTCGGGCGGCACGAGCAGGAGCCCGTCCGGCTTGGCGACGGCGCTCGCGACCTTCGCCAGAAACTTCGTGCGCGCGATGCCGACCGTGATTGGCAGCCCGACCTCGTCCCGAACGCGCCGGCGCAGCGTCACCGCGATCTCGCGCGGCGTGCCGGAGATGTGCCCGAGCCCGCGCACGTCCAGAAAGGCCTCATCAATCGACAGGCCCTCGACGATCGGCGCCGTGTCCTCGAAGACCGCGAACACGGCCTTGCTCGCCTCGCTGTACGCCGACATTCGCGGCGACACCACGATCGCATCCGGGCAGAGGCGACGCGCCTGGTGGCCGCCCATCGCCGTCTTGATACCGAGCGCCTTGGCCTCGTAGCTCGCGGCGAGCACGACTCCGGCCCCGACGATCACCGGCCGGCCGCGGAGCCGTGGGCTGTCTCGCTGCTCGACAGATGCGTAGAACGAGTCGAGGTCCGCGTGGAGGATGGTCGCATCGACTGACACGAACATATGTTCTTATACGACTCGGATGGAGCCGCTCGGGACGATCGTGTGCAAGCGCCACTCGTCGGCGGTGAACTGGAATTCACCGCGGACCGGGGGAGACGCCGGACGTCCGGCCCCGCGGGGCGGCCGTCCAACCGCGCCGGGCGGCGTATGGTCTGGGACGACGTGGCGGGGAAACGCGACCCACTGAACGGCACGATCGACCGTCTGTACGGCTTGCCGCTTGACGAGTTCACGCCGGCTCGTGATGCGGCGGCGAAGGAGCGGCGCGGCGAAGGGGACCGCGAGAGCGCCGAGGTGCTGAAGCGGCTGCGCAAGCCGAACCTGGTTGCGTGGTCGCTGAACCGGGTGCGCCGGGCTGAGCCCGGCGTCGTGGACGAGCTGCTCGCCGCCGGCGAGCGGTTGCAGGAGGCCCAGCGCAAGCTGGTGAGCGAGGGCGAACGCGGACTGCTCCGCGACGCGGCGGCTGACGAGCGCGCGCTCGTCGGGCGGGTCGCGGACCTGGCCGCGGCGGAGCTCCGGACGGTCGGGCATGCGGCGAACGCGGACACCCAGAGCAAGCTGTTCGCGACGCTGCATGCGGCGGCCTCAAACGACGATGTGCGCGCGATGCTGGCCGAGGGCCGACTCATCAGTGACCACGAGCTGAGCGACCTCGGTCTCGGTGACAGCGGCGCGTTGGTCGCGACGGCGCCCCGCGCGACGCCGCGGCGTGAGCGGACCTCGCGGGACCCAGGCCGCAAGCAGGCACGCGCACCGGAGCGGGATCGGGAGCCGAAGCGGGAGCGCGAGCCGAAGCCGGCGCGCGAGCGCCGCAAGGCTCCCACCGGTGCGCCGGCGAGCACGCGCCAGGCCCGCGCCCGCGCCGATCGGCTCGAACGCGCCCGTGCCCGCCACGCCGAGCAGACTGAGCGCGCCGATCAAGCGCGAGAGCGCGCCGATGAGGCGGAGCGCGCCGCTCGCGAGGCTGCGGATGAGCTCGGGCGGGCCGAGACGGCGGCGAGGCAGGCGACCGCGGCCGCCAAGCAGGCCACGGCGGCCGCGAAGAGGGCGACGACCACCGCAGAGAAAGCGACCGAGGCCGCGGACAGAGCGACCGAGTCCGAGCGCCGTGCGGCCGACGCCGTGATCGAGCTCGAGGCGGATCTCGCCGCCCTCGCCGACGACACGTAGCAACGAGGCGCATGCGGCAAAGCCGCAGCCGACTCGGTGGGTCAAACACGCAGCGTCCGCGACATTGCCCCGATGCCCCTCGCCCACGCGTCCGCGAGCCTTCAGTCTCCGCCACAACTGCCGATGGAGGGGACATGAAGGCCACGATTCCAACCACTATGCGAGAGCTGCACAGCCGTGACAACGACGGCATCAATGTGCGGCTGCTGTGGTCAGAGTGCGAGGGCCGCCTCGCCGTGGCAGTGACCGACACCCGGACCGTAGACTCATTCTGGATCGAGGTCCGCGACGGCGAGAACGCGCTTGAGGTGTTCAATCACCCGTACGCGTACGCGGCGTGGCACGGTGTCGACACCGCCGGGGTGTTCACGGCCGGCGACCCTGACATTCAGCTCGCAGCCTGAGCTCCGCGCTTACGACGAGCCCGCCCCCGCGGGGACGACGAAGACGCGCAGGAAGCGGCGTGCGTCTCGACGCGCGCCGACGAGGCTGATGTCGCCTGTGCGGACCGCGTCATCGACTGCTCGCCCGTGCCACAGCACGCGCGTCAGCGTGCCGGTGTCGGCGGTCAGCGTGAGATCCGGGTGCTCGGTCGTCCCCCGTGAGAGCGCGAGCTGACCGTCGCTGACGCGGATCGCAAACGGCTGGCCGTCGAGGTTCAGCGCGACCGTCAGCGCCAGCGAGCCAGCCGCGACCGGGCTGAACGTTGTCCTGAGCGCGATCGCGAGCGAGTCCGGGCTCAGCTCCCCATGCTCGGACGGAAACGGCGCTTGGCTGCCCCAGCGCCCAAGCTCGATCACGACTGGCTCGAGCGCCGCGCCGCGCGCGGTGAGTCGGTACACGCGTGAGCCGGCGGGTGGCGCCAGCGTCTCACGCACGATCAGGCCCGCGTCCTCAAGCTCACGGAGGCGTTGGGAGAGCACGTCCGGACCCACATGCGGCAGGCCGGCGCGAAGGTCGGTGAAGCGCTTGGGTCCGAGCAGCAGATCGCGCACCACGAGCAGCGCCCAGCGCTCGCCGACGAGGTCAAGGGCGCGGGCGACGCCGCAGGGATCCGAGTAACTCCGCTTCTTCGGCATTGGAAAAAGGATACTGGACAAACCGGACTTCCAACTATATGGTTGGTTTTTCCAACTAACAAGAGAGGAGCTGAACATGAGCGAGCGCGACCATTACCCAGCCGGCGTTCCTTGCTGGGTCGACACCGGACAGCCGGACGTCGATCAGGCACTCGACTTCTACGGAGCCGTGTTCGGTTGGGAGTTCGTCGGTCCCGGCCCGATGCCGGGCGATCCGCCCGGTCGGTACTTCGTCGCCCGGACGGGCGGGAAGGACGTCGCAGGCGTCAGCACGCAGATCGCGGACACGCCAACCGTGTGGAACACGTATGTCTCGGTGACGAACGTGGACGCGACGGCACGGAGCGCGACCGAGCGCGGCGGGAGCGTTCTCGTCGCGCCGTTCGATGCCCCTCCGGCCGGTCGCGCCGCCGTGCTCGCCGACCCCGCGGGCGCCGTGATCTGCGCCTGGGAGCCGGGCGACCGGCAGGGCGCTCAGCGCATCAACGAGCCCTCGGCCTGGTCGATGAGCCGCCTCAACACCACCGACACCGACGGCGCTCGGAGCTTCTACGGCGCCGTGTTCGGCTGGGAGTCCGAGCCGCTGCCGATGGGTGAGCAGACGGGCACGTTGTTCCGAGTCCCCGGATACGTGGGCGGCGAGCCCGAGCAGCCGGTGCCCCGCGACTCGGTCGCGGTGATGATGGATGCCGAGCCCGGGACGCCTCCGCACTGGAGCGTCGATTTCTGGATCGACGACGCTGACGCCGCGGTGCAGCGGGCCGTCGCCGCCGGGGGCGCCGCGCTGGCGGAGCCATTCGACATCCCCATGTTCCGGACCGCCGTGCTCCGGGACCCCCAGGGCGCGACGTTCACGATCAGCCAGCTGATGCTTCCGGCGTAGGCACTCCCCAAAGCTTGGCAGCGGACCTCGGCCTGTCCGAGGTGGATCGCCATTCACATGCCGCGGGGCCGGTGCAAGTCGCCCGGGTAGTCTCCCCGACGTGGACGCACCGCAACGTCTCAACATCCCGGTGACGGGCGGCGAGCTGGCCGCGTTTCGCCTCGGCGATCCGGCCGCGCCGCCGGTCATCGCGGTCCACGGGATCACCTCGAACAGCCGGGCCTGGGTCGTCGTCGCGCGGGCGCTCGCCGGGAGCGCCCAGCTCGTTGCCGTCGACCTCCGCGGCCGCGCAGCGAGCAACGGCCTGCCGGCCCCGTACGGAACGGCGGTCCACGTCGCGGACACGATCGCGCTGCTTGACACGCTCGGGCTCGAGCGGGCGGTGCTCGTCGGCCACTCACTGGGGGGGTACATCGTCGCGCGGCTCGCCGCCGATCACCCCGATCGGGTGGAGCGGATCGTGCTCGTGGACGGTGGTCTGACGATTCCGGGCGTCGACCAGCTCGATCCGCAGGCGTTCGCGGACGCGTTTCTCGGCCCCGCGATCGCCCGGCTGCGGATGACATTCCCCACGGCTGCCGCCTACTACGAGTGGTGGCAGCAGCACCCGGCGATCGGCGGCGGACAGGTCGCCGCGGAGGACCTGGCCGAGTACGTCGGCCACGACCTGACCGGGATCGAGCCGGAGCTGAGGCCGGCGCCCGTCGAGGCCGCCGTGCGCGCCGACGCCGGCGAACTCGCCGAACTCGGAACGCATGCGCACCGTCTCACCGTCCCGGCACATCTGCTGTGCGCTGAGCGCGGGCTTCAGAACGAGCCCAACCCGATGCAGCCGATGGCGGTCGCCGAGGCATGGGCGGCCGAGGACCCGGGGCGCCGTCGCGCTACGTTCGTGCCGGACATCAACCACTACACGATCACGCTCTCCGAACGCGGGGCGGGCATCGTCGCCGGGGCGCTTCGGGGGACCTAGGACCAAAGACCTCTGGAATCCGGACGCCGCCGTGCCGACCATGGTGAAAGCACTCACCGAAGGGAGCAGGCATGGCACAGACGACGACGGCCAGTCAGCAGATCACCGACGAGGTCACCTCGTGGGAAGGCGTCACCTCGGGCTACGGCAAGCGCGGCGAGTTCGCGTTCAAGGTGCGCGGGCGCGAGATCGGCCACCTCCACGGCGACCACGCCGCGCACTTCTTCTTCCCGAAGGACGTATGGGCGACGCTGTACGCCGAGCGCCGGATCGTTCACCACCCGGTGTTCCCGGGCCGCGAGGGGCCAGCCGCGCGACGGATCGAGGGCGCGGACGATGTCCGTGATGTGATCGCGCTGATGCGGTTGAACTACGACCGCTCGGCGAGTTCGGCCGGCGCCACGGCGACGAATCCGAGCACGATGAACGAGAAGAAGGCAATCACCCCGATCACGTGAGCCCAGCCGGCATCGGCGAGCGTCAGCGTTCCGAAGCCGACGACGAAGGCGGCAGCGGCGGCCCGAGCGGCCAGGCCGGAGGCCGAGGCGGCGACGAGTCTGCGTGATACCGCTCCGGCCGCCGAGTCACCCGGGCGGGGCGCCGCCTCCGGGGCTGCGTGGGCGCTGTGGTCCAGTCGGCCCCCGAGCACGAGCCGGAACAGCAGCGCCAGTGACGGGGCGAGTACGGCACCGCCGGCGATCACTGCGACGACGACCACGCACCAGCGTGTCGTGTGGCGCCGCCGCCTGCCTGATCGTCAGCCCCCTCAGCAGCAGCGGCTCCTGGGCGAGCGCCCAGCCCGCGACGATGGCGGCGACGGCGACCGCCGCCACGTATCGCGCAGGCTCATACCGACGGGCGACAACGAGCCACAGCGCGGCGACGCCGGCGAGCACCGAGACGATCAGTGCCACCAGTCCGGCGCCGTGCACGAGCCCGTGGAACAGCCGGTGGGCGTCGGAATGGAGCACGATCAGTCCGATGACGGCGAGGCCGCCGGCGAGGACGCCGGCGCCGAGGGCCCTCAGCCGGAACGCACGCTCGAGTTCCGCGTCGCCGCTGCGGACCGCGTCGGCGGCGAGGAACACCGCTGAGAGGTAGGCGGCGCTCGCGACCGCGATCAGCCCGATCATGATTCCGGTGGCGTTGAACCAGCTCGTGAACAGGTCTCCGGCAGCGTTCCCGACCGGCACGCGCAGGGAGGCGATGCCGCCGATCATGGCCCCGAACGCGAACGGCACGAGCAGCGATGAGATCGCGAACGCCGTGTCGATCACCCGCAGCTCACGCGGGGTCCGGATGCCGCTGCGCAGTGCGTACGAGGCGCCGCGCAGGACGATCCCGATGCCGGCGAGGAAGAACGGGATCGACAGCGTGGAGGCGATCGAGCCGAACGCCGTCGGGTAGGCGGTCCAGAACACGACGAGCACGAACACGAGCCACACGTGGTTGGCCTCCCAGACCGGTGCCATCGAGTCATGCGCGTGGTCGCGGATGCGCTCGGCGAACGCGCCCTTGCCCGCCGTGAGCTGCCAGATACCGGCGCCGAAGTCCGCCCCGCCGAGCACCGTGTACAGGACCAGCCCGACGAGCGCGAAGATCAGCGGGATCTCGTAGAGATGCACCAGATCACGCTCCTGCGGGCTGGGTTTCGGCCCCGCCCACCCCGCCGGCGGTGCCACCGGGTCCGCCGCCGGGGAGCTCAAGCGGGGCAGCCGCGAGCCGCCGCAGGATCCAGACGACACCGCAGGCGACTCCGAGGTAGGCGAGCGCGAGCGTCGCGTAGCCGATCGGCAGACCGCCGGCGCCCGTGACCGCCTGCGACGTGCGCATCACGTGGTAGACGACCCACGGCTGGCGTCCGACTTCGGTCGTCACCCAGCCGGCGATCAGCGCGACGAGCGCCGCCGGCCCAGCCACGACGACGCCGCGGTAGAACCACACCGACAGAGGCAAGCGTCTGCGGCGAACGCGAACGACGAGGTAGGTGATCCCGAGCAGCGCGAGCAGTGTCCCGATGCCGACCATGGTCTGGAACGCGAACCGCTCGAGGTTGATCGGTGGGCGGTCCGACGGCGGCACCGCTTCGAGCCCCTGCACGCTCGCGTCCCAGCTGTGGTCCGCGAGCACGGATAGGCCGTGCGGGATCGGGATCCCGAACTTGACCTTGCCGTTCGTGTACCAGCCGAGGATGTGGATGTCGGCGCCCTTCGTCGTCGGCCCGAGGCCCTCAAGCGCCGCGAGCTTCGTCGGCTGGTACTTGGCCACCTCGCGGCCCGCCCAGTCGCCGATGAGGACCTGGACCGGGGCGGCGAGTGCGGCGATCGTGAGCGGAACCGCGAGCGCGGTGCGTTCGTAGCGGCCCCATCGCCCGCGCAGCCGACCGAAGGCGTAGCAGGCGGCGAGCACGAAGCCGGTGACGATGTAGCCCGCGGTGTACATGTGCACGAGCTCGTGCCACAGGTAGGTGTTGCCGAACAGGGCGCCGAGCGGATCGACGTTGACGGCCTTGCCGCCGCGCAGCGCAAAACCACTCGGGTGGTTCATCCACGCGTTGACCGAGATGACCATCAACGAGCCGAGGAACCCCGCGATCACGATCGGGATCCCACTGAGTAAGTGGGCTCGCGGGGAGAGGCGATCCCAGCCGTAGATGTAGATGCCAATGAAGATCGCCTCGAGGAAGAACGAGAAGCCCTCGATCGCAAAGCCGAGACCGAACACCGAGCCGAACGTCGCCGTGAAGTTCGGCCACAGCAGCCCCATCTCGAAGCTGAGGATCGTTCCCGTGATCACCCCGACCGCGAACAGCGCGGCCATCACCTTCGTCCACCGGCGCGCGATCGTCAGGTACACGTCGTCGCCGGTGCGCCGATACAGCCACTCCATGAACAGCACCATCGCCGGAAACGCGATCCCGAAGCACACGAGCGGAATGTGCACCGCGAACGACAGCGCCTGCATCTGCCGTGCCTCGAGGAGATAGCTCTGATGCACAGGGGCGAGCGAACCCGTCATTGCTTGCGCACCATACCCCGCTCGGATGGGGCGTACCCTATGCCGCGGGGTGGTTGAAACCTTGGAGAACCGACTCGTGGCGCTTGACGCCGCACGGTTCGTCGGCCGGTCGGCCGAGCTCGCGCAGCTTGACGGAATGCTCGGCGGAGAGCGCAGCGCAAACATCGTGATGCTCCACGGTCCCGCCGGCGTCGGCAAGAGCGCGTTGATGCGTGCCTTCGCACGGCGGGCGCAGCTGCGTGGATGGACGCCGGTGGCGATCGAGGCGCGGGATCTCCCGCCGCTGACGGCCGCGCTCGATTCGGGGATCGCGCCAGCACTTGCGCACACGCGGCCGCTCGTTTTGCTCGACTCGTGGGAGCGCATGTCGGCGCTCGACTCCTATCTCCGCGCGAACGTGCTCTCGCGCCTGCCAACGGATGCGATCGTGGTCGTCGGCTCGCGTCGCGGCCCGGCCCGGGGGTGGTTCACAGGCGGGTGGGAGAACGTCGTGGTCGACCTCAAGCTGGTCCCGCTCGACCACGATGAGGCGTCGGCACTGCTTGCGCGCCGCGGTATCGATGACCCCGCGGCTCGCGCGGCCGCGATCACCTGGGCCGGTGGCTCGCCGCTCGCGCTGGTGCTGCTTGCCCGAGCGGCCGGGGCGGCGCCTCGTGCGCGCACCTCGGGGGACCCCGACGGCGTCGTTGAGGAGCTGTTGCGGCGGGTGCTCGACGCCGAGGCGGGCGAGCAGCGGACGATCCTCGCGGTCGCCGCCGTCGCGCGGATCACGACTCCCGCATTGCTCGCCGCGGCGCTGCCTGGCGTTGATGCCGATGCGGCGTTCGCGTGGCTCAGAGGTCATCCGAGTGCCGAGCCGCTGCGGGACGGGATCACGCTGCACGATCTCGTCGGCCGCGTCCTGCGCGCGGATCTGCGACGTCGCTCTCCCGAACTCGATCGCGACCTGCGACGGCGGATCGTCGATGCGCTGTACGCCGAGTCATGCGGCGGCGGTTTGCTCCAGCTCACGCTTGACCTCCAGCACCTGGTTCAGGACCCCGCGATCCGCTGGGGGTTCTCCTGGGACGACTCCGGCCGCTACCGGATCGACACCGCACGTAAGGGCGACCTCGAGGCGATCCGTGCGCGCGCCGGGCGCGCGGCGATAAGTTGGCTGGACGGGGCGGCGCGGTATTTCGTGGAGGCGCCCCAGCGCGTCACCGTTGTCCGTGACCAGGATGACGTGATCGCCGGCTATGGCGTGGGCGTGACGCCTGACAACGCCCCGGCGTTCGCCCACCACGATCCCGTGCTCGGGCCGCGGATCGTCCACGCCCGCGCGCACGTGCCGGATCGAGCGGCACTGATCTGGCGCCAGGCGGTTGACATGACCCACGACCACTCGTCGCCGGTCGTGGCGCTGATCGGCATGTCCGGCGTGTTGGGGTCAGGGCTCGAGAACCCCGCGGCGGCGTACCTGCCAATCGCCGCGGGCGACGCCGCGGCCGCGGCGTTCAGCGCGGCATGCCGAGCACGACCCGTGCCCGAGTTGAGCGCACAGGTTGCCGGCGCGAGCGTCGAGTGCCACGTCCTCGACTACGGGCCCGGAGGGTTGCTCGGCTTTCAGCGGGCTGCGGTGTACCGCGAGCTCGGGCTTCCGCCACTCGCCACGAACAAGGCGCCGGACCGGCCACTCACGCTCGCCGACGTCCGCGGGGCGCTGCGTCGGTACCGCTCTCCCGCACTCCTGGCGGCCGGTCCGCTCGCGCCGACGGAAGGCTCTCCGGCGGATCGTGCGCAACGGGCGCGCGACCGGATCGATCAGGCGGTTCAGGACGCTTTCGGCCGCTCGCCGGCCGACCGCCGCCTCCACGCCGTGCTCGTGCGGGCGTACCTCGATCCCGCGGCGACGCACGAGCTCGCCGCCGCCGAGCTCAACCTCAGCCGAACGGCGTATTTCCGCCGCCTTCGGATCGCCGTGGCCCGCGTCGCGGCGCAGCTGGGATGTTCGCCGACGCGGCACTAGTGCAGAGCGGCACCAATCACGGTACTGACGGCGGCGGCCCGCCGAGCCTACGATCAGCCGATGGTCCGAGCAGGAGCTCGCGGAGCGCTCGTTGTGCTGGCGGTGTCGGCGCCGTGTGTCGTCGCGTCGCCCGCCGCAGCTGATGGGACCGGCCGGTCGCAGCTCGCGCTGTCGCCGGCGCAGCTTCCCGGATTCAGCACCGCCCCGGTCGCCCGGTCACAGCCCGCTCGCGACCTGCGACGGGTCGCGGGTCGGACGGCAGGCCGGCACGTGGGGATGAGTGTCGTTGCGTATCGCCGAGGTCGCGGCGGAACGCTCATCCGGCTGACGATCGAGACGTACACGTTTCGGTCCGCTCGCCGGGCAGGCGACGCGCTGACGGCCTTCAGGCGATCGCTCCGCGGGTCTCGCGCGCGGATCGGCACGGGCGGCTTCGTCGCGACGCGCGTGGCGCGGCGGCATCCGACGGTGGTCACGGTCGGGACGCGCGTCGGCACGCTGGTGGCGACCTTGCGCCTCGAGCTCACGGCGCCGGCCGCGGGGGCCGGTCGCCTCGCCCGCTCCTACGCGATGCTGCAGGCGGCGCGGCTGCGGACGGTGGGAGCGGCGAGCGCGTGGGATCGCGCGATGGGCGGCATTGGCCCGAACGGTTCGATGACCGCGTCGCACGACGCTGCGGCTGTTCTCGGTGGTCTACGGCCGGGTTCCGGGCGTGGCACTGCCGCGTGGCTCGCGGCGCGTTCCGCCCGTTTCGATGTCGTGGATCGTGCAGCGCGTGCTGATCGACCTGTGGCCGTCGCTCTCCCGGGCGCAGCGGCGGGCGGTGACCCGCGAGCTGTGGCCTCCCGCGAAGCGCCGGCGAGCACGAGCTGCAGCCAACGTCGTCGACGGCTGCCTCGCCACCGTCGGCGGGCTGACCCTCGACGTCGCCGCGACCGATGATGCCCGCCAGCTGCGGGCGGCCGAGCACGCGCACATGCCGTTCACGACGACGTTCTTCAACGTCTGCGTGTACGGGGCACCCGGCGGAGGCAACACGCTCGCCAACACGATTCCGTGGTACTCCGGCCGATCCGGCGGTCCGCCCGACGGCAACGTGATCTACCCCCATTTCCCGGATGAGTGTTTCGTCCGCGTCTATGACGGCTGGCGGGCGCTGTCGACCACGAACCGGCGGACGCTCCTCGGCCACGAGATGTACCACTGCCTGCACGCAGAGCGGGGGATGCGTTTGAAGTTCTTCCCCAAGGTGTTCGGGCCGTTCCCCGGCGACAACCCTTGGTGGGTCGAAGATGGTCTCGCGACGTGGGCGGGCAACGAGGTCTCACCCGGGACATACACGCCGGAGTCGCGCGCCCCCGGCCTGTACTTCAGCTACTGGCTCGATCACTACAAGCAGCTGCCGCTGTTCCAGCAGAACTACGAGCCGTTCGGCTTCTGGGGACTCGTCGGGCAGGAAGCCGGCAGCAACGCGTTGTGGTCACGGATCCTGAGCATCTGGACTGCAGGGGCGGACTCGAATGCGGTGTTCGACCTCGGCACGGGCGGCGAGCGCTCGCTCGTGCTCGATCACTGGGGCCCCGGCCTGTTCTCGCGCCCGGCGTGGCCGGCCGGCTGGCAGCAGCAGCAGCCGTATGCGGTGACGAACCCAATCTCGGTCGATGCGGTCGTCCCGGTCAGCGGAGGGGTCCAGGTGGTGACGCAGCGGTATGCCGCGCTCAAGGTCCAGATCGACAACACGGCGCAACGGCTTGTCGAGGTCGCTGTTGACGGGCACGGACGCCTGACGGACGGGTCCGCGCGGCAGTGGGTCGATCCGCAGGGCGTGTGGCTCTGCCTTGGAGGTGGGTGCGTCTGCCCGGCCGGCGAGCATGAGATGACCCCGATTCCCAAGCACACCGACACCGGCCCGCTCGTGTACGCCGGCCTCGCGGCGGACCAGTTCCCCACCCGGCTGACGCTGGTCGGCCACGACCTGGCGGAGTACTGCGGCCGAACCTCGCCGGGGGGCGGAGGAGGTTCCGGAGGCGGCGGGGGCGGTCCTGCGGGCGGCGGGTCGAACGGAGACCCGCATCTGCGCACGTTCGATGGAACTCCGTACGAGTTTCAGGCGCTCGGCGAG
Source organism: uncultured Solirubrobacterales bacterium (assembly GCA_963813265.1). Lineage (GTDB taxonomy): Bacteria > Actinomycetota > Thermoleophilia > Solirubrobacterales > Solirubrobacteraceae > Palsa-465. Next base: position 81,611 of record CAWEYQ010000003.1, read on the forward strand.
TTCGTGCTTGCCCGCTCGTCGCTCGGAGGCTTCGAGGTGCAGGCACGTCAGCAGCGGGTCGCGCATTCGTTCTTCAGCCGCTTCATTTCGATCAATACGCAGCTCGCGTTCCGTGTCGGACACGCGCGGTTGACCGTCTCGCGCGGCGATCCGCTCGTCGTGCGCCTGGCTGGGCGTCGGATCCATCCGGAGCAGCGGCTGATCCCGTTGTCCGGCGGCGGCGTGATCAAGCCGGCCGGCACGACCGAGCCGTGTCAGGGTCTCGATCTCCGCTGGCCCGACGGCTCGCTTGGCTGCGTGTGGAGCGTCGGCACGTACGGCGTCGCCGTGTGGCTGTCCCCTGCGGCGCGCGAGCGCGGCCACCTCGTCGGGCTGCTCGGCAACTTCGACGGCGACGCGGCGAACGACTTCCGCACCCGTGCCGGCCGGCAGCTCGCGTCGGTGCTGGTCGCACCGAGCATCAACCGGGCACAGTTCAACGCCCGCTATCACGTCTTCGGCGAAGCGTGGCGCGTGCGACCGCGCGAGTCGCTGCTCGACTATGGGCGGCACCAGACGACGTCGACATTCACGGATCGGAGTTTCCCGAAGGGGTTCTTCCCGGTGACGCGACTTCCGCGCCGTGCCCGGTCTGACGCCGAGGCGGTCTGCCGCCGGCGCCAGATCGTCGACCCCGACATCTTCGACGCATGCGTGATCGACGTCGGCGCGACGGGCCTCGACGCGTTCGCCGACTCGGCGGCCGCCGAGGAGCAGGCGAGCGCCATCTCGACCCCGTGGCAGGTGCTCGCCGGGCTCCAGCACGAGATTTCGGGTCCGGCCGCTGTCGCGGCGACGCCGGACGGTCGGCTGCACATCGCGATCATGGCCGAGCCGGCCAACGATCACAGCAAGCCCGGAACGCTCGTGGAGACGTCGCTCGACTCGGCGGATCATCAGGGTCCGGTGACGACCGATCAGCCCCCCGTGCTGCTCCAGTACCCGCCGCATCTGGGGGCGGGCGCGGCAGGAGTCCGCGCGCTGGATTACGTCGACCAGTGGCCGAACGGAACGCCGGCGCAGGTCTCGTTCCGCGGACTCATGAGCTGGCAGAACGGCGTCGTCAGCGACTGGCTGCCCGGCGCGCGCGGCCCGGCGACGTCCTACGCCGAGACGAGGGACGGGACCCCGTACACGGTCACCGTCGCGGTGAACAACTTCAACCTTTGGCGGGGGCGCGGTCCCACCGCAATCCTGAGCCTTCCCCCGGCACCAGGGCCTGGATGCTTTGACCACTCCGATCAGGTGGCCAGTGACGGCACACAGGTGTGGTTCGCGTGGCTTGAGATCAACTGCGCGGACGAGAGCCAAAATGGCATCTACCTCGCGCCGGTGTCGACCGTCACCGGCGCAATCGGACCGGTCGCGCGGGTTCCGCGGCCAAGTGGCGCCACCCCCGCGGACTACGACTCGAGCGAGCCACTCGCGTTCGTGCACCGGCCGGGAAGCCCCGGCGCGTGGCTTGCCTACACCCTCGTCGTCCACGGAGCCACACACGCGTTCCTGCTTCACACGGGCGACACGACGGCGACCGACATCGGTCCTGTCAGCAGCCCGCGCCTCCGCATTGCCGCGACGGCATCCGGGCGGCTGTGGGTCGGATGGTTCGACAACAACACGCCGCACGCCACGTGGCTCATGCACCTCCGGCGAGTCGGGCCCGGGTCCGCGCGCCCGGAGCTCGGAGTGTGGACGGTGTCGCTGCCGGCGCTGGCGAACGGCGCCCAGGCGGCACCAGGCGCGGTTCGCGCCGCTGCGCGCGGCGACCGTCTCGACCTCATCGCCGACTTCGAGGGCTTTCCCGGGACTGACGGCGCGGTGTGGCACACCCGCGTCGGATGACCCTCAACGTCACGCGAGCGGCAACCGGTCGAGCAGCCCCCAGATGCCGGCGAGCAGCCGGTCGGGCGGAAAGGCGGGATCGTCGAGCGCGAGCCGCCCGAGCTCTTCGCCGACGGTGAGCAGCATCCGGGAGAGCAGCTCGACGTCGAGCTCCGGCGGCGCCCCGGCGAGCCGGCCGATCCCCCAGCCGACAAGCGGCTCGAGCTGGCGCGCGAGCTGTGACCGCCGCCGGTTGACGAGCTTCTGGAGCGCGATCGGTGCGCTCTCCGGCCGCAGCAGCGCGACGCGCCAGGTCAGGGGATCGGCGAGCACGGCGGCGAG
>CAWEYQ010000004.1:0-29132 GCA_963813265.1 uncultured Solirubrobacterales bacterium
CCAGCGCGCTGCGCGTCCGCGCGTCGCCGCGCCGAAGCATCGCAACGAGCAGCAGCTGCAGGTTGGCGAAGCTGCGATAGACGACCACCCGGTTGACGCCGGCGCGCCGCGCGACCGCCTCCATCGTCAGCGCGCCGAAGCCCTCCTCGGCGACGAGGGCGAGCGCGACGTCGATCAGCTGCTCGCACCGCTCGGATCGCGGGACGCGTGCCTGCGGCGCCGCTGCGGGTGAGACCGGCCGGGTCGGTGGCGCGACTGCCGGCAACACGGGCGGGGTGCCGCCGTGTGTCGTCGCCTGCGCGGGGAGCATGGTCACGAGGTCTCGCGTAATCGCGCCGAGCCGCTGCGGGCGGAACCGGCGGGGATGGGCGAGCATCAACCGCGCGGCGTCCTCGCCTGCGGCCACAATCAGCCGAGCGGCCAGCGGGTGGTCGAGCCCGTCCGGGCCGCCGCGCCGCTCGATTCCCCAGTCAAGGATCTCCGTGATCCGCTCGGCGAGGATCCGTCGGCTGTGGACGATCCGCTCGCGCAGCTCCGGGGAGCTGCCCCGGGGCGGCATCAGCACGAGGCGCCACGTCCGCGGGTTCGCCTTCACCGCGCGCAGGAACGCCGTCACCGCATCGACGAGGAACCGCTCAGGATCGACCGCGCCGTCCGGATGCCCGCCGATCCCGACGATCTCGAGCAATGGGGTCAGCGCGGCCCGCTCCTCACGTTCGATCAGGGCGAGCATCAACCCCTGAAGATCGCCGAACGAGTCGTAGACGACGGGGCGCGTCACGCCGGCCTGGCGAGCGACGGCCTCGATCGTGATCGCGTCGAACCCAGCCTCGGTGAGGACGTCGAGCGCGGCGTCGAGCAGCTGCTCACGCCGGAGCTCCGGGGCGAGTCTCGGGGTGCGCTGCGATGCCGACATCGCTCCGCAGCCTTGCACAGAGCGGTTGGGGTTGCGCGTTCCGGTCGGTGATGTAACGTTTGTGTAGCTACGCGTCTGTGACATCATTGGATCGCGGGAGAGCGCGTGCACAACCAGCTTCCACACCATGACCTGGCGATCGCCGGGTCCGGATTCGCCGGCCTCGGCGATCCGGCGATCCCCGCCGCGGGGATCCCGGCAGCTCGTCACGTCACGCGAGCGCTGATCGCCGACACGACGCTGATGCAGCGCGAACGCAAGCGCGATGTTCCCGGGTGGCTGTGGAGCACGGCGACGTTGGGCGTGCTGTCGATTATCGCCGGCCCCGCCGTGATGATCGTCGGTGCCGTCGTCCTGATCACGCGCGCGGAACGCCGGCGCGCCCGGGTCAGCTCGCCAGCGGCTCCTCGCCGTGAGCGTCAAGAAACGCCTCGAGTTCCGCGGGCTCCAGCGGGTGGGCGAACAGGAGTCCCTGCCCCTGGTCACAACGCTGGCGTTTGAGCGCTCGCAGCTGTGCCGGGTCCTCGATGCCCTCGGCGAGCGTCGTGAGGCGAAGCGTCTTGCCGAGTCGCAAGAGTGTGTTCGTCAGCGCGGCGGACTCCCTTGAGGCAGCGACGCCACGGATGAATGACTGGTCGATCTTCAGTTGATCGACAGGGAACTGGCGGAGATAGGCGAGCGAGCGGTAGCCCGAGCCGAAGTCGTCGATCGCGACGCGTACCCCGAGAGCCCGGATCGCCGCGAGCAGGTGCACCGTCGCCCCGGCGTCGCCGACGAGCGTCGACTCCGTGATTTCGAGCGTGAGGCTCGCCGGATCGAGCCCGCTCGAGCCCAACGCGCGGCGCACATCCGCGACGAGCTCGCCACCGATCTGGCGGGGGGAGACGTTGACCGACACGGCGAGGTCATAGCCGCGCGCGTGCCATGCGGCCATCTGCCGGCACGCCTGCATCAGCACCCACCGGCCGATCTCGGCAATCAGTCCGCTTTCTTCGGCGATCGGGATGAACCGCTCAGGGAGCAGGACGCCGCGGATCGGGTGGCGCCAGCGCAGCAGCGCCTCGACGCCAACGACCCGATCGGAGCGGAGGTCGATCGCTGGCTGGTAGGCAAGGAACAGCTCCTGGTGCTCGAGCGCGTCCGAGAGGTCCATCTCGAGGCGGAGCCGATCCTGGGCCGCGGTCTCCATGCCGGGCTCGAACGCCACGTACCGGTTCTTGCCCGTCGTCTTCGCGACATACAGTCCGACATCGGCGTCGGCGAGGAGTTCCTCCGCCGTCTGGTCGAGTCCGTACGCGATCCCGACGCTGACGGTGATTGTCAGATGTCTGCCCGGAACCGTACCGAGCTCGCAGCGGTCGCGGGAGAGATCGAGCAGGCGCTGGGCCACGCGTTCGGCGCCCCCGTCCAGGCTCTCGCAGTCGACGAGCACGAGGAATTCGTCGCCTGACAGGCGCGCGGCGGTGTCCGACGCACGCGTCGCGTCGCGGAGCCGCGTGGCGACGCGGCGGAGCACCTCGTCGCCGGCGGCGTGCCCGAAGGTGTCGTTGACGGCCTTGAACCCGTCGACGTCGACGTACAGCGCAGCGAGGGGTGATCGCGTGCGCTTCGCCCGGGCGAGCATCTGTTCGGCCCGGTCGAGCGCGAGCACCCGGTTCGGCAGTCCCGTGAGCGCGTCGTGGAGCGCCTGATGGCGCAACTCTCCGGTCTTCTCCTCCACCATCCCGAGTGCTCGCTCCCGTGAGCGTCCGAGGAGCAGGAGCAGCGCACTCACGATCACGATGGCAACCGTGGTCGAGGCGAACAGGACGACCGCGACCGGAGACACCGTCTGCGGTCCGGTGCCGCGGATCAGCACGCGCCAATCGCCGCGGAAGCCGAGCGAGGTGGTGAGGCTCATGGCACCGTGCGCGACGGGCACCCCGGCGGCGGCGACCTGCGTCCATTGCTGTCCGGGATTCCGATGCTGGAGGCTGACCGCGAGCCGATGGTTGGCCCCGATCGACTGATTGATCATGCCGGACGCATCGAACGTGCTGACGACCCAATCGATGATCGCGCGACGGCGCTGGGCGACGGTCTGGACCGGAGCGCCGCTCCGGTACACCGCGGTTGCCATGAAAAGCAGCGGGATCTGTGAGGGATCGCCGGCGAGCACGATCAGCCGGCCCGTGTCGGTGGCGGTCCGCAGCGCGGGATCCTCGTAGCGCCCGACGACGGTCGAGCGGTCGCACCAATCGCTCTGGGCGTTCCTCGACGTGTTGGCGTCGAGCGGGAGGATCGTTGTGACCAGCCTGAGCAGACACAGTCTCGCCGTGCGGCGTGGCCTCAGCGTGAGCGGCTGCCCCACGAACCCACGGTAGGTCGGGTTGGCGTTGCGCCGGGCTTGGAAGGCTGCCGCCTGCGTGGCGCTCACCGGGGCGAGGACCGCCGTTCCGAGACCCCCGACCTGAACGTTCCGCCCGTCGATCGCCGCGTACCACGTCGCGAAACGCGACTCCGTCATCGAGGGGGCCATCATCACGACCCCCCGCATCGTCGTCAGGAAGTCGGCGTCGCGGTGCAGCAGCGTCGTGAGCGTCGTCGAGACATCCTGCGCCGTCGCGTTGAACGTGTGGCGCGACTCGCTGCGGCTGCTGGAAGAGAACTCCCGTGCCAGCATCGCCGACAGCGCGAGCCCGACGACGAGCACGACGGCGGCGGCGATCAGAGGCCGGCGGCCGCGAGCGACGTGCCGCGGTCCGGCTTCGGGCAGGGGTGGGGGAAAATCGGCAGACGCCATCACAGCGACGATCGGCCCCCCTCCGCGCAGCGCGACCGTAGAAACCCACGGTTTCCGTGCACGTGAGCCGCGACGGGGGGCGACGTCAGCCGCCCGCCCCCCGCGATCCGATCAACCGGCCACCGCCGGCGTCGGCGTCAGGACCCGCGACTGGCGGCGAGTTCAGGCACCTGCCGGCGCAGCTCGCCCCGGGCGATCGTCGCCTTGTGCACCTCGTCCGGTCCGTCGGCGAGCCGGAGGGTGCGCAGGTGCGCGTACATCATCGCGAGCGGGAAGTCGTCGGAGACACCGCCGCCGCCGTGGACCTGGATCGCTCGGTCGACGACCCGCAGCGCGACGGCCGGTGCGGCGACCTTGATCGCGGCGATCTCCATCCGTGCGTGCTTGTTGCCGACCGTGTCCATCAACCACGCCGCCTTCATCGTCAGCAGCCGCGCCATCTCGATCTCGACCCGCGACTCGGCGATCCAATCCTGGATGTTCGAGCGTGTCGCGACGGGTTGGCCGAACGTGACCCGTGCCGCCGCGCGCCGGCACATCAGCTCGAGCGCCCGCTCGGCGGCTCCGATCGCGCGCATGCAGTGATGGATCCGTCCGGGGCCGAGGCGCGACTGGGCGATCAGAAAGCCGTCGCCCTCGTTGGCGATCAGATTCGACGCCGGGACGCGAACATCGGCGAAGTCGACCTCCGCGTGACCCTCCTGATCGGCGTAACCGAACACCGACAGGTTGCGCATGACGTTGACGCCCGGCGTCTCGCGCGGCACGAGGATCATCGACTGCTGCCGATAGCGATGGGCCTCGGGGTCGGTCTTGCCCATCACGATCATGATCTCGCAGCGTTTGCGCATCGCGCCGGACGCCCACCACTTCCGGCCATTGAGCACGAAGTCATCGCCGTCGCGCTCGATCCGCATCTCGATGTTCGTGGCGTCCGAGCTTGCCACTGCGGGTTCGGTCATCGCGAACGCGGAGCGGATCTCCCCGTCGAGCAGCGGCCGGAGCCAGCGGTCCTGTTGCTCGGGCGTGCCGAACACCGTCAGGACCTCCATGTTGCCCGTGTCCGGCGCCGAGCAGTTGCACGCCTCCGAGGCGATGTGGCTCCGGCCCATGATCTCGGCCAGCGGCGCATACTCGGCGTTCTTCAGCCCTGGGCCCCAGGCCTCGTGGGGGTGGAACAGATTCCACAGTCCGGCGTCGCGTGCCCGCGCCTTCAACTCTTCCAATACCGGCGGGTCGAAGTGGGGATCGCCGGAGGCCCGCAGCTGCTCCTCGTACACCGACTCCGCGGGGTACACGTACTCGTCCATGAACGTCAGCAGCGTCTCTCTCAGTTCCTTGCACCGGTCGGTGAGCTCGAACTCCATCGTCGTCATCTCCTTCGTATTCCGAGGGCGCCCGTCCACAGCCGCGTGAGCGTCTGCACGAGTGTCACTTGTGAGGTATTGCCCAGGCCTTGGACGTAACGGAGGTAGGCCATCCGGCTCACCATTGCGCCCAGGGCCTCGGCGGCAAGATCGGCGTTGAGTTCCGGGTCGGCTTGGCCGCTCGCCTGAAGACGCCGGATCGCGGCCGCGTTGCGCTTCGTGAAGGCCCGGGCCCGCCGCAGACGCTGCTCGCGAAACTCCGGATCGATCCCGGCGACCTGCTCCATCAGACCCATCAACTTCGCATGACGGCGGTACGCCGCGAGGTAGGCACGGTTCGACGCCTCGATCACCGCGACCGGGTCGTCCCGGTCGTGGACCGGCTCGAGGTGGGGGTGGAGCATCTCCTCCTCGATCTCCGACATCACCGCCGCGAACGCGTCCTCCTTGCTGATGAAGTACGTGTAGAAGGAGCCGGCGGCGACGCCCGCCGCTGCCGTGATGTCGGTGATGCGCGCCTCAAGAAACCCGTCGCGCTCAAACACCTCGCGGGCGGCGCGGACGAGCGCGCCGCGCGTGCGCGCCCCGCGGGCGCTGACCGGAGTGCGTCCGGTCTGAGCAGGCAGCTGCCGCGGCGAGGCCATCAGGAGGGAATCTACATCGAGTTGAAACCGGCTTCAACTTCGAGTACGTTCGCGCGCCATGGAACTCGCAAATCGCAACATCATCGTCACCGGGGCCGGCAGTGGGATTGGCCGCGCGCTCGCTAACCGGTTCGCAGCCGAACGGCCTCGGGCGCTCCTCATCGCCGATCTCAACCTCGAGGCCGCGCAGGCGACCGCCGAGCAGGTCGGCGGGACCGCCGTCAAGGTCGACGTGAGCCAGGAGTCAGAGATCCGAGCGCTCGTCGACCGAGCGCGTGAGGTCGGAGGCCCGATCGACGTGTTCTTCTCCAACGCCGGGATTCCCGGTCCCCCCGGCGGCCCGGAGGGATCCAACGAGGAATGGCAGCGGGCATGGGAGATCAACGTCATGGCGCATGTGTGGGCGGCGCGTGCGGTCCTGCCTGAGATGACCGAACGCGGTGACGGATATCTCGTCAGCACGGCGTCCGCCGCCGGTCTGCTCACCCAGGTGTCGGCGCTCGCCTACTCGGCGACCAAGCACGCTGCGGTGTCGGTGGCGGAATGGCTCGCGATCAACTACGGCGACGCCGGCGTCAAGGTCTCCTGCCTATGCCCGCAGGGCGTCCGCACGCCGATGCTCGATCTGGCGCTCGACCAGGACCCGGTCGGCTCCGCTCCGCTGGTCGCCGAGGGGCTGCTGGAACCAGACGAGGTCGCGGACGCGGTCGTTGAGGCAATGCGGGAGGAGCGGTTCCTGATCCTGCCGCATCCGAAGGTCGCCGATCACCTGGCGCTGAAGGCGAGCCAGCCGGACCGCTGGATCGGCGGGATGCGCAAGCTGCTGCGCCACGCCCGCGCGGGCGACGCGAGCTGACGGCCGCTTATGGCGCCGGCGCGGGCTCCGTCTGCCGGAGGAGTTCATCGACGAGGGCGGAGAACTCGCGCGTATCGATCGGTTTCGACACGTACGCGTCGCAGCCGGCGGCGAGCGCGCGCTCGTCATCGCCCTGCATCGCCTCCGCGGTGCAGGCCAGGATCAGACACGAGGCCGTCTCCGGCCTCGCCTTGAGCCGCCGCGCCAGGTCAAGCCCGTCGCCATCGGGAAGCTGTAGGTCGAGGACGATCAGCGCCGGAAGCCGTTCCGCGAGCACCTCGTCGGCGGCGCGCAGTGAATTCGCGGTGACGACGTCGTGCCCGCCGAGCTCAAGGACGCGCTGAAGCAGCTTCAGATTGAGCTCGTGATCGTCGACGACGAGGACGCGGGCTGCTTCACCGGTCATTGTCTTGCCCCTTGCAGGCCACGGCTCCTGCGTGGCGGCACGGCTGGGTTGCCATCTGGAACCTCCATCGACCGCCTGATCGTCCGAAGCGTAGTGGCGCGCGACCGACGGCGGGAAGAAATTGTTGATGCATTGGTCAGAAGCCCGTCAGCTGGATGGTGCCGCGATCGCGGCGAGCGCCGCTCGGGTGTCCGGCCACACCTCGTTGAGAGCCAGCTGAGCGCTGCGGGCAGCATCGAGTTGCCCACCGCGGGCCGCCTGCTCAATCTTGTTGAGCGCCGCGAGGAGCGCACGGGCGCCGACGAGCAGGGCGTCGTTGCGGCACGTATGCGCGGAGCGGGCGGCGAGCTCGAGTTGGCCGTCGTCGAGTTGGGAGTGCAGCGTCGCGATCGTCTCGGTGAGACTGGACAGGATGCCCGCGACGATCTCCGGCACTGTCGTACCGAGCACGTCGACGACCTGATCCAACCGCGTGAGGTCGAGCTCGACCGTCATGGATGCAGGACCTGGCGGAAGTGGCGCATGAAGCGCCCGAGTCGACCGTGGCCGGAGCTGGTCAGGCCGGTGACGCCGAGGAGCACGACGAACAGGCCGGCGAGCAGCATCAGGCCGCTCAGGAGCACCGGCCAATAGCGCTGGAGGAAGTTGCGTCCGATCGCCAGCAGGCGGTCGGCGTGCCGCCCCGCGAACGTCAGCGTCGCGACGATCCCGAGCAGCGGCGCGACGAAGCACAGGTTGAACACCAGGAGCACGAACAGCTGGCGCGCCGGATCCATGCCCGAGCCGACGATCGCGGCGATCACGGCGAAGTAGGGAAATGCGGTCGGGAGCTCGACCGCTGAGATCGTCGCCCCGAGCAGCGCGCTCGAACGTCCCTCGCCCTTGGGCTGGGGCAGGCGGCGCTCGGCCAGCCGATCACGGTGACGCCAGAGCAGGATCGCCGCGAACAGCATCGCCACCCCGACGACGACCTCGATGATGTGCCGCGCCTCACGTCCCGGCTTGGGGACCAGCGACAGGAGCAGCTGCCCGGGGCCGAGGGCGACCGCGGCGCCGCCGATGAAGAAGACCGCGAACACGCCGAACGTGAACTCGGTCACGTTCGCACGCGCGCGGTCGCCGCTCGCGAGATAGAGCGCCGGCGCGATCGTCGTCGGGTTGAGCGAATCGGCGAGGCCGATGGACACCGCGAGTCCGATCAGACGGAGCATGAAGCCAATTCTTGCCGTCGCCGGCGGTTCGATGCGTATCCGTCGGCTCAGACGTCGGCGAGCGCCTCTCGCGCCGCGCGCTCGCCGGAGCGGACCGCGCCGTCCATGTAGCCGTTCCAATAGTCAGATGTCTCCGCCCCGGCCCAGTGGATCCGGCCCACGGGCGCACGCAACGCGTGCCCGTAATCGGTGAGCACCCCGGGAGGCGCGTAGCCCCCGTAGCAGCCACGGGTCCACGGCTCCGCCGACCAGTTCATCTCGATGTAGCTCTTGGGGTGCGCGGCCTGGGACCCGAAGTAGCGCACGAAGCAGGCGAGCGCCTGGCGCCGACGCTCGGCCGCGCTGTGCGTGCCGAACACCCGGGCGTCATGTCCCTCGACGAAGCCGACCAGGACGCCCGGTGAGCCGTCAGGCGGGGAGTTGTCCCACGTCAGCTTGATCGGCCCGGTGTCGCTCGTCACCTGCCCGGCGAGACCACGGTCACGCCAGAACGGGCGCGGATACACCGCCTCGATCTTGATCACCGAGCCCTGCGGGAAGCGCTGGAGCAGTTGGGCGCGGAGTGCGGGCAGGTCGGGCTCGTACCGGATCAGCGCGGTGAGCGACGGCGGGCCGGTGACCACCACCGCCTTGCCCTTGACCGTGAGCGTGTCGGTGTACACCGTGACGCCGCCACGCTTCTGCGCGATCCGCCGCACCGGTTGTGAGAGCAGCACGCGCTTGCCGAGCGTCTTCGCGGCACGGATCGAGACGAGCTGCGATCCGCCCACGAACCGGCTGTCCTGGGCCCCGCCGCCGGTGGTGATCAGCCGGTCGAAGGTTCCGGGCGTCGTCTCGTTGCCGGCCGAGTGCGTGTAGAAGAGGACGTGCAGCAGCGAGACATCCCGCGGCTCGCACGCGAACACCGCCTCGGTCGCAAGGTCGATCAGGTTCGCGCCGCCCCGACTCAGGCCCTGCGCGCGCTTGAACGTCTCGAACGTCTGACCGTCCCAGTCCGGTGCGTTCGGGGCCGTCCATGGCGCCTGCAGCGGCACCGTCTTCGCCATGTCGTTCATCGCGAAAATCACCTTGGCGAGCTCAACGCCGGCGGTCACGTCCGGCGGGATCGGATTGACCGCGCCGTTGTACGGAGTGAGCTTGCCGTTCTCATAGAAGAGGTAGTTGCCCTTGTTGTAGGTCTTGAAGGTGTGGACCCCGAGCTCGCGTGCGAGCTTGGCGATGTGGTCCTGGGTCGGGCCGATCCACTGGCCGCCGATCTCGACGACCTTGCCGGCGCCGATCGAGTGATTGAGCGTGCGCCCGCCGACGCGGTCACGCGCCTCGAGCACGAGCACCGAGTGCCCCGCGGCCCTGATCTGGCGTGCCGCGCTCAGGCCCGACAGGCCTGCGCCGACGACGATCACGTCGGCTTTGCGGGTACCGCGGGCGCCGGGAGAGCGGCGGGTCGCGGCAGCGGCGTCGGCCGCAGCGGGCGCGCCGGTGACGGCAACCGCGCCAGCGGCGGCAGCCGCGCCGCCGAGCAGCTTGCGGCGGCTGATCTGGGTCTGGTCTCGGTCGTGCATCTGGGCTCCCTATCGTCCGTGGCGAGGGACATTCTGCGGGATCTGGCACGCTTGACGTGCAGATGCGTATCCGTACTGGCGTCGGCCGCGTGGCAATGAGGCTCGCGGGGGTCCTGATTGGTTGTGTCGTGATCGCGCCGAGCGCGGGTGCGACAACCCCTGCCGACTCCGTGGCGGTGTCCGGCTGCTCCGCCGTCCTCGCCCACCGCAGCCACCGCGCGATCAAGGCGCTCGATCCCCGGCCGCACGCCCCGCGGATCTTCGCCATGCAGTACAAGCAGGAGGCCCGCAGCGTCGAGTCCTACGCGACGTTTCGCCGCAAGATCGATTGCATGCTGCGGACATACGTGCTGCCCCACCTCGCGCACGGGCGGCCGAACGTCGTCGTGTTCAACGAGGACGTGGGGTTGGCGACACTCGGGATCGGATCGCGGGGTCGGGTGGCCCGCGACGTGATCGCGCACCGGGGCGGGCCGCACTGCGTCGCCGGCGCGGAGCCATGCGGCGCGCTCGGGGCGATTTCGGCGCTGACGAACGCCTACGGTCGAGCGGTCGGTGCCTACTCCGCGAGGTTGCATGGCTTCGCCGGGCTGTCCCGCGTGTTCGTCGCGACGACCGACACGACGGTGCGCGGGTTCATGGGCACGTTCTCGAGCCTCGCCAAGCGGTACGGGATCTACCTGATCGCCTCCGGCGATCTCCCACCGTTCGTGCAGTCGCGCCGCGCCGCGGACCGGCGCGCGTTCGCGGACCCCGATCTGCATCCGGCGCCCGCGTCGGTGTACGTCGCGACGTCGGCCAAGGCCTACAACGAGGTGTTCATGTGGGGGCCGCGGAACGTGCGGAATCGCGGCGCGGACGTGCTGCGCAACGTTGTCGCGTCCAACCGCAAGGTGCCGTTGACGCCGATCGAGATCGCGCTCGGGTTGACGGCCGGACCGGCGCGCGGGGCGGCGGCGGTGACGAATCTTCGGCCGTTCGCACTGCCCGGGACGCGGGCACGGATCGGGTTTGCGACGAGTCTCCCGGCGTTCGTCTGGGGCTCGCCGCCCGCGGGCGTCAGCCCGTGCAGCGACACCTCGCTCTACTACATGCGCTGCCTGAACCGGCTCGGGGCGAACCTCGTCATCCAGGACGAGGCGAATCCCGGCGCCTGGACCGGACCGGACGGCAACGGGGTCGAGCAGTGGCAGCCGCTGGCGTGGATGAACTCGACGTACCGGACCGTGTCCGATCCGAGCGTCCGTTTCGCCTACAACGTCACCGCCATGATGGTCGGCAACCTGTCTGACCTCGTGTTCGACGGGCAGAGCGCGATCACGCAGCGAGGGTTTGCGGGGAAGCGTCGCGGGTGTCACTACATCGGTGATTCCGCGTTCGTCTCCTCGGAGGATCAGGACGTGTTCCGGTCGTACGCGGGCGCGGAGCCGGACTTCCTCGCGCTGGCGCCGTGGGTCGTCAGCGATCGCTCACGGGCGGCGTTGCGCGCGGCGGGCGCCGCGCTCGGGCCGGGATCGGGCTCGCGGCTGGAGAACGACTACCTGGAAACGGCGCTGATCGCCGACCTGCCGTTCCCGGTCGACCGCTCGCGGGCCGACTGCGTCGGGGGGTGACGGGCCCTATGGGGGCTATAGCCCCCACCAGGCCCGGCGACCCTGTGACGTCACGCGAAGTGCAGCTCCTCGCCCTCGTCGTCTGAGACCGGCCGCTCGCACGTCGGGCACCACCAGACCGCCTGCATCGGCGTCCCGCACGCGGCGTGGCGCGGCCCGGCGGGCTCCTCCGCGTTGCGCGCCCCCCAGCCCGCGAGCAGTCGCAGCGTGTCGGCGAGCTCCCGTCCGGGTGTGCTCAGTTCGTAGACGAACCGGGGTGGCCGTTCGGAGTACGGGCGGGCGACGACGAGCGCGTTGCGCTCGAGCGCCCGCAGCCGCTGGGTGAGCACGTTGGGCGCGATCCCGTCGACCTCCTCCTGGAGCTCGCCGAACCGTCGCGGCCCGTCGAGAAGCGCGGCAACGATCAGGAGCGTCCAGCGGTCCCCGACCGTGGCGAGCGCATCGGCCAGCGCCGCACGGGCCGTCTCGGTCGCGGGATCGGGCTCAGCGGTCGCCATCGCAGAACGCATCGTACGCACGATCATCGAGTGCTAGAGTAGCGACTTGCAATCTGCAAGTAACTCGTTCGGTGAGGAGCGGGCTCCCCGGCTCCGCCCCGGCGAGACGTTGATGGGAGAACACGCATGACGGTCCTTGAGGAACTTGAATCGGCCATCGGCGAGGCCGCCCGCCGCGACGGGCCTGCGGTCGTCGGGCTCGGCCGAGGATGGGGCGTGGGCTCGGGCGTCGTGGTCGCGCCCGGTCGCGTGCTCACGAACGCGCACAATCTGCGCCACGACGAGGTCACGGTGAGCTTCGCCGACGGACGGACGGAGACCGCTCGCGTCGCCGGGTCCGATGCCGACCTGGACATCGCTGTCCTCGAGGTCGACACCGGCGAGATCGAGCCGGTCAGTTGGGCGCCGGGTGATGGCGCGGCCGCCGAGATCGGGCGCCTCGTGTTTGCGCTCGGCAACCCAGGGGGGCGGGGCCTGCGCGTCACGCCGGGCTTCGTCTCCTCGGCCGCCCGCAGCTTCCGCGGCCCCCGCGGCCGTCGGATCACCGGCGCGATCGAGCACACGGCGCCGCTGCCCAGGGGCAGCTCAGGCGGTCCGCTGCTCGGAGCCGACGGTGGGCTGCTCGGCATCAACAGCGTGCGCGTCGACGGCGGCCTGATCCTGGCGATCCCGGCCGACGCCGCGCTTCGCGCTCGCGTCGAAGCGCTCGGCCGCGGCGAGACCGCCGGTTCCAAGCTGCGGCTCGGCGTGGCACTCGCGCCGCCCCGGGTCGCCCGGCGACTGCGCCGCGCCGTCGGTCTGCCCGAGCGCGACGGCGTGCTCGTCCGCGGCGTGGAGAGCGGCAGCGCCGCCGAGCGGGCCGGTCTCGAGCGCGGCGATCTGATCGTCGCCGCCGCCGGCCACGAGATCGAACGGATCGATGCGCTGTATGACGCGCTTGACGCCGCGCGGGCCACGCGGACGCTGGAGTTGCAGATCCTTCGCGCCACCGACGAGCGGACGGTCGAGGTGACGTTCTGATGGCGACGATGATCGACGGCACCCCGCCCCCGCCCCGCCCCGGACGCCGAGGCCGCCGCGCTCGACGCGTACTCGCGTGTCGTCGTCAGCGTCGCCGAGCGTCTCGCGCCGTCGGTGGCGAACCTACGGGTGACCCGTCGCACGCGCGGAGGTCGCATGCCGGCCGGCGCCGGCAGCGCCGTGGCGCTCACCCCGGACGGCTTCCTGCTGACCTCCGCGCACGTCGTCACCGGCCCCGGTCGGAGCGGACGCGCGTCGTTCGTCGACGGGCGCGAACTGGCGTTTGACGTCGTCGGGGTTGACCGGTTGTCCGACCTCGCGGTGCTGCGGGCGCACGGGAGTGATCTCGTGCCCGCCGTGCTCGGCGAGGCCGAGGGTCTGCGCGTCGGCCAGCTCGTCGTCGCGATCGGCAACCCGAACGGATTCGCGGGGTCGGTCACGGCGGGGGTCGTCTCCGCCCTGGGGCGCTCGCTTCCTGCGCGTGCCGGTCGCACCGTGCGCTACATCGACAACGTGATCCAGACCGACGCGGCGCTCAACCCCGGCAACTCAGGCGGCGCGCTCGTCGACAGCGCCGGGCGGGTGATTGGGATCAATACGGCGGTGGCCGGGGTCGGACTCGGCCTCGCGGTGCCGATCAACCGGGCCACGCGGCGGATCATCGCCGCGCTCATGCACGACGGCCGCGTGCGCCGCGCCTACATCGGCATTGCCGGCGGCCCCCGACCGCTGCCGCCCCATGCCCGGGTGCGGCTCGATCGCTCGAGCTGTATCGAGGTGATCGAGGTGGCTCAGGGAAGTCCGGCCGAGCGGGCCGGCCTGCGGGCGGAGGATCTGATCGTCGAACTCGCCGGGACCGCGATTGAGCGGGTCGATGACATCCAGCGGCTGATGACCCAGGATGTGATCGGGGAGCGGATGAGCGCGCACGTGCTCCGTGGCGATCGCTGGCTTGAACTGGAGCTCGTCCCCTCAGAGCTCACGCACTAGCTACACTCCGAAACGGCGCCGGGCGGCGTTCGTCGACACGCCCGAACCTCGGCGCCCAAGACCTGACCACCAAGTTTTACGGGAAGCGCCTACATGGCCCGTGGAGACGTCCGGATTGCTGCAACTCTCGCTTGCGAAGAGTGCAAACGCCGGAACTACCAGACGAATAAGAGCAAGCGGAACAACCCGGAACGGCTCCAGCTGCGCAAGTACTGCCGCTGGTGCAAGCGCCACACCCCGCATCGCGAGACGCGCTAGCGAGGGGAAGGCACGCCGTGGCTCGCAACCGCAAACGAGCGAAGGAGCGGCGCGCGCGCCGACCGCAGGAGGCTCCTGTGGCGGCGAGCACAGGCGCCGATCACGACTCCCCGGATCCGATCGAGCACGCCACGCCGGACGTCGAGCTCGCCGAGGCGCAGCTCGCCGTCGGTCGGCCCGAGATGGCGATCGAGGACGAGCCGCCGGAGCAGGCGGCCCTCGACGAGGCGGAGTTCGAACGCGAGGAGGATGAGGCCGACGCAAACGTGCCCGGTGTCCTCCCGGATCGCCCGCAGGTCGAGGAAGGCTCGGCGAGTGGCGCTACCGTTGGAGAGGTCGCCGCGCCGGCGCGGCATCCGAGTGCCGGCGGGCGTCTTGTCAACTTCGTTCAGGGAAGCTGGCGCGAGCTACAGCGAGTACAGTGGCCTGATCGTCGGCAGGTGATGCAGGCCACGGGGGTCGTCATCGGGTTCGTGATCGTCGCCGGCGTGTTCCTCGGCGTCGCCGATCTCCTCGCCGGCAAGCTGACGAATTACATCCTCACCGGCCACTTCAAGTAAGAGCAGAAAATGTTTCGTTGGTACGTCGTCAACACTTATTCCGGACACGAGAACAAGGTCAAGCACAACCTCGAGCACCGAGTCGTGTCGCTGAACCAGCAGCGGGCGATCAAGCGGATCGTGGTGCCGACCGAATCCGTGTCGGAGATGAAGGACAACCAGAAGGTCGTCGTCGAGAAGCGCACGATGCCGGGCTACGTGCTCGTCAACATGGATCTCAACGAGGACTCCTGGTCGCTCGTCAAGGGCACCCCGGGCGTCACCGGTTTCGTGGGCGCCTCCAATGAGCCGGTGCCGCTCACGCAGGCCGAGGTCGACCGGCTGCTCCATCAGGAGCCGGCGGAGCGGCCGCGCAGCCGTGCGCAGTTCTCGATCGGCGAATCGATCAAGGTCATCTCAGGCCCGCTGTCAGACTTCTCGGGCGAGATCTCTGAAGTCAACGAGGACGCCCAGCGGCTCAAGGTATTGGTGTCGATCTTCGGCCGGGAGACGCCGGTCGAGGTCGGGTTTGACCAGGTCAAGAAGATTTAGTACAGACGGGGGGCAAGCCCCCCGTCGCCCCCCGACTTAAGACGGACGGGGACAAGTCCCCGTCACCCTCCGGATAGAGACAGACATGGCGAAGAAGGTTCTGACACAGATCAAGTTGCAGGCGGTTGGCGGGCAGGCGAGCCCGGCCCCGCCGGTTGGCCCGGCGCTGGGCCAGCACGGCGTCAACATCATGGAGTTCGTCAAGGCGTTCAACGCTCAGACGCAGAACGATGCGGGCACCGTCATTCCGGTCGTGATCACCGTGTACGAGGATCGCTCGTTCACGTTCATCACCAAGAGCCCGCCCGCGGCGGTGCTCATCAAGCAGGCGATCTCGCTCGAGAAGGGCTCCGCCGAGCCGCACCGTGACAAGGTCGGCAGGATCACCCAGGATCAGCTGCGTCAGATCGCCGAGAAGAAGATGAAGGATCTGAACGCGAACGATGTCGAGGCCGCCGCGAAGATCATCGCCGGCACCGCGCGTTCGATGGGTGTGGAGGTGGTGTGAGCATGGCTCGTCATGGCAAGGCATATGCGGACGCGCGGCAGCGCTTCGATCGCGAGCGCGAGTACCCGCCCGCCGAGGCGATCGCGCTGGTCAAGCAGCTCAGCAAGGCGAAGTTCGACGAGTCCGTCGAGGTGCACGTTCGTACCGGGCTCAACGTCCGGCACGCCGACGAGCAGCTGCGAGGCACGATTGCGCTGCCGAACGGACTCGGCAAGAACGTGAAGATCGCCGTCTTCGCCCAGGGCGATAAGGCGCGCGAAGCCGAGGAGGCCGGCGCCGACGTCGTCGGTGCCGAAGACCTCGCCAAGCGGATTCAGGACGGCTTCGACGATTTCGATGTCGCGATCGCGACCCCCGACCTGATGCCGGTCGTCGGCCGGCTCGGCCGGATCCTCGGTCCGGCCGGCAAGATGCCGAATCCCAAGGTCGGCACCGTGACGATGGACGTCTCCAAGGCCGTCGTGGAGTCGAAGGCCGGCAAGGTCGAGTACCGCACCGACCGCAACGCGATCGTCCACCTCGTGATCGGCAAGCGTGACTTTGAGGAACAGCGGTTGCTCGAGAACTACGCCGCCGTGATCGAGGAATTGATCCGCGCCAAGCCGTCGGCCGCGAAGGGGCGGTACATCCGCTCGGTGACGTTCGCGAGCACGATGGGCCCGGGCATCAAGGTGGACCCGTCGCGCACCCGAGACATCGTGGAGGAGCCAGTCGCGGCGTAAAATCGCCAGCAGACTTTTCACCCAAGAGCGAAGCCCAAGACCTCCGGCGGCGCACCCGCGTAAGTCCGGAGCAGGCGGAGCCTCGATCCTGAGTCGCATTCCGGCTCACGCCTCGACGCCCGCCTGATCGCGGGCGTTTCTCGTCTCTAACCAGGAAAAGGCATGAATCGAGATCAAAAAGCAGCAGTCGTCGACGAGATCGCGGAGCAGATACAGAACGCTGACGCGATCTTCGCGGTCGACTACCGAGGATTGACCGTCTCCCAGGCTGCGGAGCTCCGCGGCAAGCTGCGGGACGCCGATGCCCGGTTCCGGATCGTCAAGAACAGCCTGTCCGAGCGGGCCGCCGATAAGGCCGGCGCCGAGGCGCTGAAGCCGTTGCTCGCGGGTCCGACCGCGCTCGCCCTCGTCCGTGGCGACGCCGCGCTGGCGGCGAAGGCGCTCAACGACAGCGCTCGCGCGTTCCATGTGCTCGAGTTCAAGGGCGGCGTGCTGAACGGAGAGACGCTGAGCGCCGACGACGTGCGGTCGATCGCGCGGCTCCCGTCGCGTGAGGTGCTCAACGCCCAGCTCGTCGGGACGATCGCGGCGCCGATCAGCGGCCTCGTGCGGACCCTGAACGCGCTGATCGCGGGCGTCGCGATTCAGCTGCAGGCGATCGCCGACCAGGGGCTCGTGAGCGGCGAGGCTCCGGCGCCCGCTCCGGCTGCGCCGGCCGCTGAGCCCGAGACCGCCGAGGCGCCCGGCCGCAGCGGAGGCCGAAACCCCGGCCCCGGCACGCGGAGGGCCGAGGCGCCCGGCCGCCGAGGCCGAGACGCCGGCCGCGAGCCCGAGACCCCGGCCCCGGCCGCGGAGGCCGAGACCCCGGCCGCCGGCCGCTGAGCCCGAGACCCCGGCCCCGGAGGCCGAGGCCGAATCCGCTGAACAACCCGAAACTGAAACCACTGATGAGGAAGCTGCCGCGGACGCGGAAGCGTCCGACGAGTAAGGAGGAACGATGCCCACCACAGAAGAGTGGATTGACGAACTGAAGAGCATCTCGGTGCTCGAGCTGTCCGAGCGGATCAAGGCGCTCGAGGAGGCGTTTGGCGTCTCCGCGACCGCTGTCGCCGCTGCGGCTCCCGCCGCGGCGGGTGGCGACGGTGGCGGCGAGGAAGCCGAGGAGCAGACCGCGTTCGACGTGATCCTGACCGCCGCGGGCGACAAGAAGATCCAGGTGATCAAGGTCGTGCGCGCCGCCACGGGTCTCGGCCTCAAGGAGGCCAAGGCGCTCGTCGACGAGGCGCCCAAGCCCGTCAAGGAGGGCGTCGACAAGGCCGAGGCCGACAAGCTCAAGGCCGACCTCGAGGAGGCCGGTGGAGTTGTCGAGCTGAAGTAGCCGCCGTTGGTTATGGCGATTTGGGTGGACTATTCACCCAAACGCCCAAAGCCAACGCGTTGTCCGTCGCTCAGCCGGCGGGCCGAACTGCAAAAGAGGCGGGGCGTGATGCCTCGCCTCTTGTCGTTGGGAGTTCACCCCAATAATTCGGGTCAAGGCCCAAAGCCAACCCAGCGGATCGCGGATCGCCCTCGCCGTCGCCGTCGCTCGGCTCAGGCGGGCCCGGGTGACGGCTCGGCTCAGGCCGGCTCGCTGACGGCTCGGGCGCCCCCGGTGGCGAGCATCAGGTACGTCCCGACGCAGAGGACCGCGGTGGCAGTCATCGGGACGCCATCGCTGGTCGTCTTGGCGAGGGCGCCGCCGACGCCCGAGCCGAGGATCTGGCCGCCGGCCCACGCGAGGTTCGCGAGCGCGGAGGCGAGGCCCTGGTCGAGGCCGCGCCGGTCGGCGGCATCGGCGAGCATCGCCATCGCCGGGGCCCAGAAGCCGCCGAGCGCGGCGGCGGTCGCGACGATGAGGACCCCGAGGAGGATGTCGCCCTGCGGGAGCGTGAAGCAGAGCATCAGTGCGGCAGTGCTGATCAGCCCGTAGCGCACCGGGGTCATCCGGCCGCGACGATCCGACCACCGACCGATCACCGGGCTGAGGACCGCCTCAAACGCCGCGGCGACGAGAAACGCGGCGCCGATCGCCGCCGCGCTGCCCCCGAGCCGGTGCATCCGAAGCGGCCCGAGCACGTTGATCATCCCGGACGCGATCGCGGGCAATGTCACGAGCCACATCGCGAGCAGGACTGGGCGCGTGCGCAGAGCGGCAAACAAATGGCGGGCTCCCTGAGCTGAGTCGACGTGCGCGCTCGGTATGCGCTGGGCGATCACGATCAGGCCCGTCGCGAACACCACGACGCCGCTGAACGCGGCCCCGCGGCCGACCGCGCTCGCCGCCGTGCCAATCAATGGACCGAACAGCGCCCCGGCGACCGCAGACCCGATGGCACCACCGATCAGCGCACCCCGTCGATCGGCCGGCGCCTCGGCGACGATCCACGCGAGGCCGCCCGACCACGAGCAGGCACCGCCGACGCCCTCGATGAACCGGGCGACGTCGAGCGCCAGCTCGTTGTGGAGGAACCCAAATGCAAGCGTCGAGCCGGCGAGCAGTGTGAGGCCGGTGGTCACCGTGAACTTCGGTCCCGCTCGGGCCGCGAGCACGCCGGCGGGGATCGAGGCGAGCAGCGTGCCGAGCGGGTAGCTGGCGGTCATCACACCGGCCGCGAACTTCGACAGGTGCAGTTCGTGGGCGAGGCCGGGCAGGAGCGGCGCGATCGCCGCGTAAAACATCGTGTCGACGAACACGATCGCGCCGACGACGAGGACCAGTCGCCGCTCGGTCCGATCGGGAGCCGGCGACGGTCGACTGGTGGTGTCGGCCGTGGGCTCCATACCGACTGACGGTAACGCGGCCCGGACGACCGAAACCGTGCGCCCCCGTCAGGGGGCGCACGGTCGTTCGCTTACTCGGGGTTGTACTTGAACGAGATGGCGAGACGCACGCGGTAGTTGACGATGCCGCCGTCCTCGATCGTCACGTCCTGGCGCAGGACCTCTGCGATGCGGAGTTCCCGCACACTCTTGGCCGCGGTCTGCACCGCCGCCCGGGCCGCCGCCTCCCAGGACTCAGTGCTGACCCCGATGACCTCCGTGACGCGATACACGCTGTCCGCCATGGCTACCTCCTTGATAGAACGAGAGTCGTGCCCATGACTCTCTCATGCAGCGGCGGTGCGCGGGGGAAAACGCGTCGGCGAGTAGTTCGAAGCTTGCCGTACCGTCGTTTTTTCCCCTACACTCCTCGCGTCAGCCAATAGTCGTAGCCGCCCATCCACCGACGTCGTCGCGCCACATACGCGCCGACAGAGGGCGGGGTCCGTGAGAGCTGACGGTCCTGCACAGGGCACCGCTGCCGTGTGCTATCTTTGATGGTCGCGCTCGGAGTGAGCTGGGTGGTCCCGCTGGCAGGGCTCGCCGAAGTTCCGACGGGCGCCGCCTTAGCCTCCCTCTCGACCGCCGAGGAGTCGCCGTCTTGGCAACCGCTCACGCCCCCCGGACGCGCCGGAGTTTCGCGCGTCTGAACAAGGTCCTTGAAGTCCCCAACCTTATTGACATTCAGCGCAAGTCCTTTGCGTGGCTGACCGACCCTGAGTCGGGTGGCCTGCGCGAGACCATCGATGACATCTCGCCGATCGAGGACTACACCGGAAACCTCGCCGTCCAGTTCGGCGAATTCAACTTCGACGAGCCCGTCGCGAGCCTCGACCAGTGCCGCGAGAAGGATCTGACCTACGCGCGTCCGCTCACGGTCACGGTCGCCTTCATCAACCGTGAGACGGGCGAGATTCGCGAGCAGTCCGTGTTCATGGGCGATTTCCCGTGGATGACGGATCGCGGGACGTTCATCATCAACGGCACCGAGCGCGTGGTCGTCACCCAGCTGGTGCGAAGCCCGGGCGCCTACGTGATGGAGCCGAAGGATCGTGAGAAGCAGGTCTTCATCGCGAACCTGATGCCGGCCCGTGGCTCCTGGCTCGAGCTCGAGATCGACAAGAAGGGGCGCGTCTACGTCCGCATCGACCGCAAGCGCAAGCTGCCGGTCAGCGTGCTCCTGCGCGCGATGGGCTACGCGTCGGACGAGGAGATCCTCAGCCTGTTCGACAACTCGCTCTACATCCGGTTGACGCTTGACGCGGATGCCGAGATGACGCGCACCGAGGAAGGTGCCCTGATCGAGTTGTTCAAGAAGCAGCGCCCCGGCGAGCCGCCGTCAATCGACGCCGCCCGCTCGCTGCTGAACCAACTGTTCTTCGACCCCAAGCGCTACGACCTGACGCGCGTCGGGCGGTACAAGCTCAACTCGCGGCTCGGGCTCGACATCGACCTCGAGACCCGGACGCTGACCCACGACGACATCATCGCCCTGGTCAAGGAGCTCGTCTCCCTGCCGCGGATCCTCGGCATGCCTGAGGATCCGGGCGAGGAGATCAAGGACTTCGCGGCCGAGGCGCTGACGATGCCGCGCGAGCCGATCCAGGATCACCTCGACGAGTACGAGCACTTCGGCAACCGTCGGCTGCGCACCGTCGGCGAGCTGATCCAGGAGGCCTTCCGGATCGGCCTCTACCGGATGGAGCGCGTCGTGCGCGAGCGCCTCACCACCGAGGACGCCGACACCATCACCCCGCAGACGATCGTCAACATCCGGCCGGTCGTGGCCGCGCTGAAGGAATTCTTCGGCTCGAGCCAGCTCTCGCAGTTCATGGACCAGACGAACAGCCTGGCCGGCCTGAGGCATCGCCGGCGGCTGAGCGCGCTGGGCGCGGGCGGTCTGACCCGTGAGCGGGCGCCGATCGAGGTCCGCGACGTCCACCCGACGCACTATGGGCGCATGTGCCCGATCGAGACGCCTGAGGGTCCGAACATCGGCCTCATCGGGTCGCTCTCCTCGTACGCGGAGATCTCCGAGCACGGGTTCGTGACGACGCCCTACCGGGTGGTCACGAACGGGAAGGTGACCGACGAGGTCCTCCATCTCGACGCCACCCAGGAGGAGGAGTCGCTGATCGCGCAGGCGAACACGCCGGTCGATGACGCCGGAAACCTGGCCGCCGACGAGATCCTGTGCCGGACGCAGGCAGGCCAGTACGTGACGGCGACGCCCGATCAGGTCGATCTGATCGACGTCTCGCCGGAGCAGATCTGGTCGGTCACGACGGCGATGATCCCGTTCCTCGAGCACGACGACGCGAACCGCGCGCTGATGGGCTCGAACATGCAGGCTCAGGCGGTGCCGCTGCTCGTCACCGACGCGCCTCTGGTCGGCACCGGGATGGAGCGCCGCGCGGCGGTCGACACGGGCGACATCGTGATTTCCCGCGCGGCGGGCACGGTCTCGTATGTCGATGCCGAGCAGATCGTGGTCGACCGGGCCGAGGGTGGCCAGGACGAGTACGAGCTCCAGAAGTTCATGCGCTCCAACCAGGGCACGCTCATTCACCAGAAGCCGATCGTCGACGTCGGTGTCGAGGTCAGTGCGGGCGACGTGCTCGCCGACGGCTCGGCCACGGATGCCGGCGAGATGGCGCTCGGCAAGAACCTGCTGGTCGCCTTCATGTCCTGGGAGGGCTACAACTTCGAGGACGCGATCATCCTGTCCAAGCGTCTCGTGCAGGACGACGAGCTCACCTCGATCCACATCGAGGAGTACGAGATCGACGCCCGCACGACGAAGCTCGGCGACGAGGAGATCACCCGCGACATCCCGAACCGCTCGGAGGAGTCGCTGCGCAACCTCGACGACCGCGGCATCGTTCGCATCGGCGCCGAGGTCGCATCCGGCGATCTGCTCGTCGGCAAGGTCACGCCCAAGGGCGAGACCGAGCTGACGGCCGAGGAGAAGCTGATCCGCGCGATCTTCAAGGAGAAGGCGCGTGAGGTCCGCGACACCTCGCTCAAGGTGCCCCACGGTGAGGGCGGCGTCGTCATCGACGTCAAGACCTTCAGCCGCGACGAGGGCGACGACCTGCCGCCCGGAGTCAACGACCTGGTGCGTGTGTTCGTGGCCAAGAAGCGCAAGATCGCCGAGGGCGACAAGCTCGCGGGACGTCACGGCAACAAGGGCGTCATCTCGAAGATCGTCGACGTCCAGGACATGCCGTTCCTCGAGGACGGTACGCCGGTCGACGTGATCCTCAACCCGCTCGGCGTGCCGAGCCGAATGAACCTCGGCCAGATCCTGGAGACCCACCTCGGGTGGGTCGCCGCCCAGGGGTGGTACGACGACGGCTCCGTGGCGCGCAAGCACGCCACGAACGGCGGTCGCCGCGAGGACGGCCGGCCCGGCAAGGTCTACGTGGCCACGCCGGTGTTCGACGGCGCCACCGTCGCCGACGTCGACGAGGCGCTCGTGCGCTGGCAGGACGAGTACGACGGCCGCATCCGCATGGACGTCGACAAGAAGCGGCGCGAGGGCGAACAGGCCTCGGGCAAGGTGACGCTGTTCAACGGGCGCACCGGCGAGCCGTTCGAGCAGCAGGTGACAGTCGGCTACATGTACATCCTGAAGCTGTTGCACCTCGTCGACGACAAGATCCACGCCCGGTCGACCGGTCCGTACTCGCTCGTCACCCAGCAGCCGCTGGGCGGCAAGGCGCAGTTCGGTGGTCAGCGCTTCGGCGAGATGGAGGTCTGGGCCCTGGAGGCGTACGGCGCCGCCTACACACTCCAGGAGATGCTCACGATCAAGTCCGACGACACGGTTGGCCGTGTGAAGGCCTACGAGGCGATCGTCAAGGGCGAGAACATCGCCGAGCCCTCGATCCCCGAGTCGTTCAAGGTCCTGCTCAAGGAGATGCAGTCGCTGGCGCTCGACGTCAACGTTGTCTCCGAGGAAGGCGAGCGGGCCGAGATGCGCGAGGAGGACGATGACCTCCTGCGTGCGGCCGAGGAACTGGGAATCGATCTCAGTGGCGTCCGCGCCACCGACGGTGCCGCCGACGGCGCCGCTGACGAGGCGACCGAGCACGAAGGCGAGACGGTCGAGGCCAGCACCGAGGAGGCCGAAGTCGAGGATCCCGACCTTGAGCCCGGCGAGGAGCTCGAGGAGGAGGACTTCGCCTCAAACGACGACCCCATGCTGAATGCGGACGTCCCGGCCGGCGAGGCCGAGGGTGTCCTAGAAGAGGACGAAGCGTGAGCTTCGCCGGTCCCCGTGCCGGGCTGCGTGCGTCTGGCGACGCGAGCAGACCCGTCACGGGGATCCGGCGACGCAGCAACGACCCCGAACCACAGTTTTAGACAGACCAAGGGAAGAAGCCCACTTTGATTGACATCAATAATTTCGACGCCATCGAAATTGGACTCGCCTCCTCCAAGCAGATCCGCGGATGGAGCTCAGGCGAGGTCACCAAGCCGGAAACGATCAACTACCGGACGCTGAAGCCCGAGAAGGACGGGCTCTTCTGCGAGCGCATCTTCGGTCCGACGAAGGACTGGGAGTGCTACTGCGGCAAGTACAAGCGCGTCCGCTACAAGGGCATCGTGTGCGAGCGCTGCGGCGTCGAGGTGACCCGCTCGAAGGTTCGCCGCGAGCGCATGGGCCACATCGATCTGGCCGCTCCCGTCAGCCACATCTGGTTCTTCAAGGGCGTCCCGAGCCGCATCGGCTACCTGCTCGACATGGCGCCGAAGGAGCTCGAGAAGGTCCTGTACTTCGCCGCGTCGATGGTGACGTGGGTCGACGACGAGGCCCGCGCGCGTGACGTCGACTCGCTTGAGGGCGAGGTCAACAAGGTGCTCGACTCCTATGCCGCCGAGAAGGAGGAGCGGGTGCTCGAGCTCAAGGAGTCGCTCGCGCGCCGCGAGGACTACCTCAACAACGGCAAGCAGAGCCGTGACTTCTCCGACGAGGATCATCTGTGGGCCGAGACGCTCGAGGTGAACGTTGCCAAGCTCTCCGATGAAGAGCGCGAGAAGATGCTCAAGGAGCTGCGGAAGAGCTTCCAGGCGGACATCGACGACACCGAGGCCTATATCGAGGACGCCGCCGAGCGGATGCGCCAGGTGTGGGACCTGTTCAAGTCGATGAAGGCCAAGGACGTCGTCAACGACGAGACGACGTTCCGTGAGCTCAAGGACCGGTTCGGTTCGCCCTACGGCTTCGGTGAGTACTTCCGCGGCGGCATGGGCGCCGAGGCGGTGCGTGACCTGCTCCAGCAGGTCGACCTCGAGGCCGAGGCAGAGGACCTCCAGGAGCAGGTCAAGACGGCTAAGGGCCAGAAGCAGGCCCGCGCGGTCAAGCGCCTGAAGGTCGTCTCGGCATTCATTCACTCGGGCAACAAGCCGGAGATGATGATCCTCGAGGCCGTCCCGGTGATCCCGCCGGAGCTGCGGCCGATGGTCCAGCTCGACGGTGGCCGGTTCGCCACCTCGGACCTCAACGACCTCTACCGCCGCGTCATCAACCGCAACAACCGCCTCAAGCGGCTGCTCGACCTCGGCGCGCCCGAGATCATCGTCAACAACGAGAAGCGGATGCTGCAGGAGGCGGTCGACGCGCTGTTCGACAACGGCCG
Source organism: uncultured Solirubrobacterales bacterium (assembly GCA_963813265.1). GTDB lineage: Bacteria > Actinomycetota > Thermoleophilia > Solirubrobacterales > Solirubrobacteraceae > Palsa-465. The sequence continues at coordinate 24,948 of CAWEYQ010000004.1, forward strand.
TCGCGGCCGCCCGGTCACGGGCCCCGGTAACCGTCCGCTGAAGTCCCTCAGCGACATGCTCAAGGGCAAGCAGGGCCGGTTCCGTCAGAACCTGCTCGGCAAGCGCGTTGACTACTCGGGCCGGTCGGTGATCGTCTCCGGCCCGTCGCTGCGGCTGCACCAGTGCGGTCTGCCGAAGCTGATGGCGCTCGAGCTGTTCAAGCCGTTCATCATGGCCCGCCTCGTCGAGCGCAAGTCCGCGCAGAACATCAAGGCGGCCAAGAAGATGGTCGACTCGATGATCCCCGAGGTGTGGGACGTGCTCGAGGAGGTCATCCACGAGCATCCCGTGCTCCTCAACCGCGCGCCGACGCTCCACCGTCTGGGCATCCAGGCGTTCGAGCCGGTGCTCGTCGAGGGCAAGGCGATCCAGGTCCATCCGCTCGTCTGTCACGCGTTCAACGCGGACTTCGACGGCGACCAGATGGCCGTCCACCTGCCGCTCTCCGCGGAGGCGCAGGCCGAGGCCCGGATCCTGATGCTCTCGGCGAACAACATCCTCTCGCCGGCCCACGGCTCGCCGCTGGCGACGCCGTCGCAGGACATGGTGCTCGGCGCCTACTACCTCACGTACGGCCCCGACGATTCTGAGCTCTCAAAGCTCAACCCGGCGGAGTGCGAGCCGCGCCCGCACGTCTACCGCACCGCTCAGGAGGCGGAGTGGTCCTACGAGCATGGCGTGGTCAAGCTCCACGACCTGGCCGAGTACCGGCCGATCGGCCGTGAGGGCGGTCACGTCCTCACCACAGTCGGCCGGATCATCTACAACGACAAGATCGAGCGGGCGCTCGAGGAGGCTCTGGGCGACGAGTTCGACCACGGCTCCTACGTGTTCATCAACCGCTCGATGAAGAAGAAGGACACCACCAAGCTCGTCGACGACCTCGTGCAGGCGTACGGGGCGGCGACGATCTCGCTCGTCCTCGACGCGTTCAAGGACATCGGGTTCCACTACGCCACCCAGGCTGGGGTCACGATCTCCAAGAACGACGTGCAGACGCCGCCGACGAAGGGGGAGATCCTCGCCCGCTACGACGCGGAGCTCGCTGAGATCGAGAGCCAGTACGACATGGGCATGATCACCCAGGAGGAGCGCCACGAGGCGGTCACCGGCCTGTGGGATCGGGCAACCAACGAGGTCGGGGAGGCGCTCTACGAGTACCTCGACGAGCTCAACCCGATCTTCATGATGGCCAACTCGGGTGCTCGTGGATCGTTCTCGCAGATCCGGCAGCTCGCCGGGATGCGCGGTCTCATGGCCAATCCGAAGGGCGAGATCATTCAGCGCCCGATCAAGGCCAACTTCATGGAAGGCCTGACCGTGCTCGAGTACTTCATCTCGACGCACGGCGCCCGTAAGGGCCTCGCGGATACGGCGCTCCGCACCGCGGACTCCGGGTACCTGACCCGGCGCCTTGTCGACGTCGCCCAGGACGTGATCATCCGCCAGGAGGATTGCGGCACCGGGGAGTCGATCGAGATGCCGGTGTCCAAGCTCGAGGTCGATCCGGAGACCCGGCGGCTGCGGCCGACGGGCGAGCCGAACGACAACCTGATCGGGCGGGTCGCGGCGCAGGAGATCGCGACCAAGCGCGGCCGGGTGATCGTCGAAAAGGGCAACGAGATCGATCGGGCCGAGCTCGCCGATCTCGTCGAGGCCTGGGCCGAGGACACCGAGAAGGGCACCGTCATCTATGTGCCCGTGCGCTCGGTGCTCAAGTGCGAGGCTCCGACCGGCGTCTGCCAGGCGTGCTACGGCCGCTCACTGGCGACCGGCAAGCTCGCGCAGATCGGTGACGCGGTCGGCATCATCGCCGCCCAGTCGATCGGCGAGCCGGGCACCCAGCTGACGATGCGGACGTTCCACACCGGCGGTGTCGCCGGCGCGGACATCACGCACGGTCTGCCGCGTGTCGTCGAGCTGTTCGAGGCACGGCGGCCGAAGGGCCTGGCGAAGATCGCCGAGGTCGGCGGCAACGTGTCGATCGAGGAGTCCGACAAGGCGCTCACCGTCGTCATCACCGATGATGGCGGCGAGGAGCATCGCCACACGTTCCCGCGCCGGACGCTGCTGTTCGTTGACAACGGGCAGCGCATCGAGCCGGGCACGCAGCTCAACGAGGGGTCGCTGTACCCGCACGAGCTGCTGGCGATCCGGGGACGGACCGAGACCGAGCTGTACCTCGTCCGCGAGGTCCAGGAGGTCTACAAGTCCCAGGGCGTCGACATCAACGACAAGCACATCGAGCTGATCGTGCGCCAGATGATGAAGAAGGTGCGGGTCGACCAGAAGGGCGACACCGACCTGCTCCCGGGCCAGTTCGTCGATCGCAACGAGTACGCCAAGATCAACCGGGCGGTGGAAGACTCGGGCGGTGAGACGGCTCAGTCCGAGGAGATCATCCTCGGGATCACGAAGGCATCGCTGAACACGGACTCGTTCCTGTCGGCGGCGTCCTTCCAGGAGACGACCAAGGTGCTCACCGATGCTGCCCTGGAAGGCAAGATCGATCGCCTGAACGGTCTCAAGGAGAACGTGATCATCGGCAAGCTGATCCCGGCTGCGACCGGTCTGAAGCGCTACCGCCGGATCGAGATCGAGCCCGCCGAGCCGCTGCCTCGCGGTATGGACGACGTGGGTCTCCTCGATCACGACGACCTCGCGGCCGAGCTGGGTCTCGCCGATGGCGAGTCGCTGACCGGCTTCGGTGGCGGGATCGAGCCCGATCTGTCCGACCTCGAGGAGATCGGCTCGGGTGGCTCCGCGCTCGGCTTCGCCGAGGAGCTCGCCGACCTCGACCTGCCGGCGGACGACGGCGGGAACGGCTCCGGCGAGTAACGCCCACCGCAGTTTCGGCTTCTCGGGCCGTCGCGCTCCACGCGAGCGCGGCGGCCCGAGTCGTTAATCGGGGGGCGACGGGCGGTCAGGCGGCGTTGTCGGTGGCGGGCGTGGCGGTGCGCGCGCCGGCGGGCGATGCCGACCACGCCGAGCGCGAGCAGCGCGAGTCCATACGGCGCGTACGGGATCGAGAGCGCGTGATCGCAGAACGGCCACAGCAGCGACCCGGTCCGCCCGGCTCGGCCATGTCGCGAACAAGGTGAAGCGCGACGGCTGCGCCAACGACGAGCACGAGCGTCCGGACCGCACGGTTGCGGATCAGCGGCACCGCGGCGGCGATCGCGACGAGCGTGATCAGCGAATGTGTGTACGGCCGCGGGACGCCGTGCTCGAGCACCGAGGAACCGAGCACGTGCGGCACGTGGTCGAGATCGATGAGGACCGATCCCGCGAGGACCACGGCGGTGGGGGAGGACCAGAGCGGTTTCCTCGTCGAGAACTCCGACGATGCCACGGATCGGTCGCCGACCCGTCATGCTGAGCAACCGAGATGAAGATCCAGTCACTCGCCTTCGAGACGGACATCGGCATCCGCCGTCTCGGGGACGCCCACGTCGAGGACTGCGGCGATTATCTCGTCGTCGAGACGCCGTCCAACCGTGACTACTGGTGGGGCAACTTCATTCTGCTCCCGTCGCCGCCGGCGGCCGGCGACGCGGCGCGCGTGCGCTCGTTGTTCACCGGCCGTTCCCGACGGCGGCGCATCTGGCGCTCGGAGTCGACGGCGTGGACGGCGAGGCCGGTGACGCGGAGACGCTGGCCGAGCTCGGGGTCGAGGTCGAGATCAACCACGTGCTGTCCGCCGGCCAGCTGCGCGAGCCGGACCCGCCGGCGGGCGGCGCCGTGCTGCGCCGTCTGCGCGACGACGACGACTGGGCGCAGGCCGTCGAGCTGCGCCTGGAGGTCTACGAGGACGCCGAGAACGACGAGCACCGGGCGTTCGTCGAGCGCCAGCTCGCCGAGTCACGCGCGATCTGCGAGCGCGGCGAGGGCGGCTGGTTCGGCGCGTTCGCCGACGGCCAGCTCGTCTCGTCCCTCGGCCTGATCCGGGCGCTGCCGGACATGGGTCGCTACCAGACGGTCGAGACGCTCGAGGCCTACCGCCGCCGCGGGCTGGCCGGCCGGCTGCTGTTCGAGGCGAGCCGTTGGGGCGCGAACGCGCTCGGGGTGCGCCGGCTCGTCATCTGCGCCGATCCCGAGTACCACGCGCTGCGTCTCTACGAGGCGCTCGGCTTCGAGGTCGTCGA
>CAWEYQ010000005.1:0-93552 GCA_963813265.1 uncultured Solirubrobacterales bacterium
CGTCCTCCGGCCGCTCGAAGGATGACCCGCCGCGGCCGACGCACTTGCGCACCAGATGCGCCGGCCAGGAACTGTTCGATCCGATCGGCGCGTCGGAACTGACCACGAGGGTGGAGCGAGAGCGGGCTCAGCGGATACGCTGATACCAGTCCCCGTCTAACGCCGACGGTCGGCCCGCGCCACGCTGTCGCACGGGCTCTAACGCACCGGTGCCAGGCGATGCCGAGATGGCCCGCGAGCTCAACATCGGGACCTGCGAGTTTGCGCAGCGGCAGCGCATCTTCGTCGCGCCCGACCCTGCGCCCGTCTTTCCCGCGATGAAGCGCGAGCTGGTTCGGCGACCAGTCGTCGCAGACCTGTCGGTCCTGCCGCCCCACCCTGTCGACGGCGCATCGGTGGAGGTGTCCGCCGAACCTCTGCCGGGGCAATTGCTTTAAAGCGTCCTCATCGATCAACACTCGCTGGTGCTTTGGCGACCACGCGGTCATGGGAGCTGCTGCGGGTCTGGGCCGCCAGAGACCCGGAAGCGGCGAATTCCAGCGGTGCGGCACGCGCTCGGTTAGGGTGGCGCTCAAGGATCAGCCTCGGCCTCGCCGACGCTGAGAGAAAACAGGCCGGATCCCGGCATGTAGCCGAGGAGGGGCAAGTTGGTCGCGCAGAATAGGATGTCGGCGGTCGTCGGCGCGACCGACTTGGAACGCAGCCGCGAGTTCTACGAGCAACAAATCGGCCTGACCCTGTCTCCCGAGACAATCCCGAACCATCTCCTGTTCGAAGGTGGGGACGGCACGACGCTTCTGGTCTACCGTCGCCCGTCACGCAATCTCGCCGACCACACGCAGGTGCGCTTCTGGTGCGCGGACGTGGCCGCCGACGTGAGCGAGCTGGTCGGGCGCGGGGTGAAGTTCGACCTGGTCGAGTTCGGCGAGTTCAAGATGGTTGACCACGTCCTCACGACGCCAGTCGGCAGTTCGGCGTGGTTCAAAGACCCGGACGGCAACACAATTCAGCTCGTCCAGCCTGCCTAGCATCGCCGCGCGTGGCCGCTAACGGGGAGGCCACGCTCGCCGGCCACCAACTATTGGGTGCGCCAAGGCTCAAGACCCCGTCAGGTTTCGCGGGGGTGCTCAGCGCCACTCGCTGCGCGCGCACACCGGGCGGGAAGCGAGCATCACGCTGACGATCACTTTGAGCCCGAGACGGCCCTGCGGCGCATGATCGCGTTGGCGACCATTGATCACGGAGGTGCCGGAGGCTGCTGGCTGTCGGTCGGAGGGCCACGCCGTGATCGGCTCGCGGACGATCCGGGCTAGGTCGGCTGCCTGCAACCGATCGTCAGGAAGTGGCTAAGGTGCGTTCGACCGGCTCGTCGGCGGCGATGGCCACGCAGTCGCGTCCTTCGTCCTTCGCCTCGTAGAGAGCGCGGTCGGCGCGGGCGACCCAGCTGGCCGCCGGTTCGCCGGGGAGCGCCTCGGCGACACCGGCGCTCACCGTAACCTTCACGGTGTCGCGTGGCCCGGGCACCTCGAGCTCTCGCACCGCCGCTAGGAATCGGTCCGCAAGCCGGCCGCCGTCAGCGGCGGTTGCTTCACGCAGGATCACAGCGAACTCGTCTCCACCGAATCTCGTCAGGACGTCCGAGCGGCGGGGGAAGCAGCGCACGAGAGCGCTCGCAATCGCCTGGAGCGCACTATCGCCAGTCGTGTGCCCGTGCACGTCGTTGAGCTGCTTGAAGTGGTCGATATCGACCATAACGAGACAGGCCGACTCGTCGACAAGGGTGCGCACGTGGACCGCGCGCGGAAGCTCGCGCTGGAACACGCCCCGGTTCCCGAGCTTTGTGAGCGGGTCGATGTCCGCCTCCCGGCGGGTGTCCTCGAGCTCGACTTTGAGGATGTCGACGCGTTCTCCGAGCTCACGTGCCAGTTGGAGCTGTCGCGTGCTCTTCTCATCGATGATCTCCGAGAGCCGCTGAACTGTCTCGAGCGCCGTCGCCTTCAGCTCCGCCGCGGAGTGGTCTGCCGCTGCACGAAGCCGCTCGAGCTGGCTCGCAGCGTACGCGTCCGAGGCGGCGTCGCCCCTGATGGCCTGCGAGAGACGCTCGACCACCATCCAGACCGCCTGCTGAAGATCGCCAATCGAGCGCGACGCGGCAGCATGGTCGTCACGCACGTAGGCGACGACGTGCTTGCTGAGACCCGGCCAATCGCGGCTGCGACAGACGGCGTCTTCTGAGCCCGGTGGCGACGTCAGGACAAGAACGTGACGAGTCCAGGCCTCGAGTCGGCTCGCGGCCGCCGAGTCACGGCCGGCCGTCTCCCCGAGCACGCGCAGGATCGCGGCGACAGCGTCGAGAGCTGCGTCCGGGGTACTGTCCCGCACGACCGGTTCGGTGGCGGCGGACTCCGGCTCCGAGTCCTTCAAACGGCGAAGACTCACATCCCGGGGATCGTCCGATGACCGGCCGACTTGAGCTGGCTCGGCGAGCTCAGCAGCCGCGCGATCGCCCGCTCGCATGGTCGCGATATCGACTAGGCCTGGCGTCGCTCGCGACGTCTGCGCCAGTCCTGCGGCGTTTGCTCGCCCGCGACGTGGCCTGCCCTGATCTGAGACAGCGCTCTGGCTGAGACGCCGGAGCACGGAGGAGCGTGACGAGGACGTGTCCCGGGGTCTGTCCCGAACTCATCAAAAGTGACCCGCGACAACTTGCGCTAAGCTGCAGCTCACCCACCCGGTACTCACTACAAATGCCCTGGAAATGCGTTTCTACAGGGTGAGCGCGTAGCCGCCGTTGCTCCGTTGGACCAGCGGGATCCATGACCCAGGTCGCGCTGGCTCGCGCCTACGCAACGTCGATCGTCTGAGCCTCACGGATCGTTTCCTCCGGCGATTCGCGCGGATACGAGACCGCGACTGGCTCAGCTACCCGCTTGCGCTCCATCGCCTCCGGGGTGACGCGCTGCACGTCCCACGCCAGGCCCGTCTTCTCCATCGTCCAGATGAGCCACCACGTTGGATCGAACTGCCAGCTCTCCAAGCCGTGCTTCGCCGACCTCGGAAAGGCGTGATGGTTGTGATGATTGCCTTCGCCAAGTCCGACAAGTGCGACAAGCGGATTGTTTCGACTCTGATCCCGGGTTTCGAACGGGCGCTTGCCCCAGAGGTGGCAGACCGAGTTGACGCTCCAGGTGGCGTGGTGCACGAAGAACACTCGCATTGCGCCACCCCACAGGAAGGCTCCGAGCCCACCACGAAGCTTCCTAGTCGCGATCAGCCCAGCTGTGAACGGTGCGACAAAGTAACTCAGCACGACAATCAGAGCGAAGCGGCGGTGTACCGCCATCACGACGGGATCATCCAGCAAATCCGGCACATAGCGGTGCCGCGACGCTTTCTCGTCGGCAAACAGCCAGCCGAAGTGGGCGTGGACAAAGCCTCTGATCGGGCCACCTTTGTGGCCGACATGGGGGCTATGTGGATCGCCCGCCTCGTCGGCGTAGGCGTGGTGCTTGCGATGGTCCGCCACCCAGTCCGGCACTGACCCCTGAATCGCCGTCGAGCCGAGAACGGCAAACATGCCTCGGATCAGCGGGTAGGTCTTGAAGCTGCGGTGTGTGAATAGCCGGTGGTAGCCCGCCGTTATGCCGAACCCGCTCAGGAGGTAGGACACAGCAAAGATACGGCGGTTGGTGGGAGTCGCCAGAAACCACCGCTTCCGGAACGACGCTGCCAGCAGGGCGGGCGGACCGAAGACAAACAGTCCGGTGAATATTCGATAAACACGACTGGCCGGATGCGTCTCCGGTACTTCAGCTACTGGCGCTTGGTCCATCATCAGGTACTCCTATGCGGCACGTGTCGGTGCAGTGGCGGCGGATTGCGCTCACCGTCTCTCTCGTTCAGAGCCTACTCTACGATCCGCTTCCAAGAGCCCCTGCGATTGACGCGTCTAACGACGGGTGCGGCTCGGCGGCACCGCTCTGGGTGATGGGCGGCCGGCGGGCTGATGAGCGTGGTTCGAGCAAGACCTCAAGGGCGGCGTCCTTTGATCACGGCCCGTGGTCGACCCTCGAGGTGGCGGCCCATGCAGCCGTCCCCTCATCGCAGGCGGGTAGCCCGCGAGATGTCGAGCGCAGCGGCGTCGCCCGATCGCTTCCCGCGCGGCCACCGTAGTCTCGCGGGGAAGGCTGCCTGCTTGTACGGATGACGGGTCGGTTCTCGCGTTCTACAACCAACCGAACACCGCCCCGTCGCAAGCGGTGATCAAGTTGATTGACCGTCATTGTGGTGTGCGCGAGACTCGACGTAGTCTTCCCTCGCGTGTATCAACGGAGGTGATCAGATGTCGATTCTTCCTCTTGCTCGTCCGGCCAGGGACTGTCCCCCACGTTTGGTGGATCTTGATGCGGAGCGCGCTAGCTACTGCGTCAGCGTCCCGGAGCGGTTCAACGCCGTGTTGGACATCGTCGACGTCTGGGCCTCGGAGGACCCCGACGCGCTCGCGGTGCTGTCCGTCAACGCGGTGGGGGACGTTGTCGCGGAGCAGTCTGCGGCTGACCTGGCGCGCGCCTCGCGCGAGGTAGCGCGGGTGCTGTTGGATCTCGGTGTCGGCAAGGGCGACCACGTGTTCGTGATGCTGCCGCGGATTGCAGAGTGGTACGCGGCGCTGCTTGGCGCGATGCGGATCGGTGCGATACCGATGCCTGGCCCGAATCTGCTCACTCCGAAGGACATCGCGTACCGCTTCGATCAGACCGGCGCGACCGCGGCGATCACTGACGAGGCGGGCGCCGACGAAGGTCGATGCGGCCGTCCCGGACCTGAGAACCCGGCTGTGCGTGGGAGGGGCGCCCGGTGGCTGGCTCTCGCTGGAGGAGCGCTGCCGCGCGGTTGGAGATGGTCCGACGCCGGTCGACCCGACCCATCGCGACGATCCACTGCTTCTGTACTTCACGAGCGGCACGGTCGCCTACCCGAAGATGGTCCAGCACTCGCAGTCCTACGCGCTGGGGCACATCGGAACGGCGCGCTTCTGGCACGACCTCCGCCCGGGTGACCTGCACTGGACCGTCACCGACACCGGCTGGGCCAAGGCAGCGTGGGGCGGCCTGTTCGGACAGATGCACGAACGCGCTGCGATCCTCAACGTCGCGCTCGGCCAGCCCCGATGCAGACACGATCTTCGGCATTCTCGCTCGCCATCGCGTGACCTCGTTCTGCGCACCGCCGACGCTCTATCGACGGTTGGTCCACGAGGACTTCTCCAAGCACGACCTCTCCGCACTACGGCACTGCACGAGCGCAGGCGAGCCACTGAACCCGGAGGTCATCCGCGAGTGGCAACAGAAGACAGGCGGGCTGACCGTCTACGACGGCTACGGCCAGACGGAGACGACATGCCTCGTCGCCAACTACCGGGCGATGGAGGTTCGCCCTGGCTCGATGGGCCGCCCCGTCCCAGGCTACGACGTAACGATCGTCGACGACAGCGGCCAACCGGTCAGCCCCGGAGACGTGGGCAACGTCGTTGTTCGCTGCGAACCGGAGCGCCCTGTCGGGCTCTTCCCGGGCTACCACGACGATCCGACGGCTACCGCCGACGCATTCCGAGGACCGTTCTACTTCACCGGCGACAAGGCTGCGATGGACGAGGACGGCTACTTCTGGTTCGAGGGCCGCGACGATGACGTCATCACGTCCAGCGCATACCGAATCGGGCCGTTCGAAGTTGAGAGCGTGCTCGTCGAGCACCCAGCCGTGATGGAGGCAGCCGTTGTCGGCAAGGACGACCCCGACCGCACACAGATCGTCACCGCTTTCTGCGTACTTGCTCCCGGCCGGAAAGGATCACCGGAGCTCGCCCGGGAACTGCAGGAATTCGTCAAACGCGGCACCGCCCCCTACAAATACCCTCGCGAGATCCATTTCGTCGAGGAGCTGCCGAAGACCATCAGCGGCAAGATCCGGCGCTCTGAACTACGCGCGGAGCTGCGCGCTGAGCCCATCGACGGCTAGCTCCACTGGGACCTGATCCGCGGGCTTGACTCTCCAGAACAGGACGTTGGTCGTCAGCAGCGAATAACACGCGATGTCCGCAGCGCATGGACAAGACGCATCCGGGCTCGACGAGTGGCCGGCGCCAGCCAAGAAGGATCGTCTCACCATGCCTACCCGCGACGTGATTGCACTCACGGTCGCGCTGCTGTTTGTGGTACTCGGTTTCGCCGGGATCTACATCGTCGCCAAGGTCGCCGACGTCAAGGACGGGGCGGTGCTCGCCGCGCTGATGATTGTCCCGGCCGTGCTCTACCTGCTCCTCTCGGGACGGGTGAGCGATCTGAAAGGCCCGGGAGGGCTCGAAGTACAGCTGTCCGCGGTAGCGAATGAGACGATTCCCCTTGCCGGCGATCCACACGGAACGACCGCCATCTCAATCGAAGGTGTCCGTGCAGTTGAGAAAGGTCGAACAGAGAGCTTCGTCAGCCGGGTCAGGGACATTGCTGCTGACGATCCGGTCGTGCTGACCATTACCCTCGGCTCAGGGCCAATCGACGCTGCAGCCGCGGCCGATTACGCAAAGGGACTGACGCAGTTCCCGCGCTTCAGGTTCGTCGCGATACTCGACTCGCACGGGAAGCTGATCTCGTACATGGACGAAAGCGCATTCCGGCACGTGATCGAGGCGAATGTGGTCGACGCCAGCGAGCTACTGAGCAATATCGAGCATCAGAACGTCGGTGCCGTGCGCGCATTTCCGGGCATGGTCGTCAGCACCGTGACCACCCAGACCAGCGTTGCCAACGCGCTGCGCCTGATGGACAGAATTCGTCTTAGTGCGCTGCTCGTTGCCGAGGACGGTCAGATCAGAGGGATCGTCGAGCGCGACCACCTCGCAAACACGCTGCTGCTCTCGCTGGTCGAGCACGCGTCACGGCAAGCCTGACGCACGCACGGCCCGCCATCGCGCACCGAGCCGGCCGAACTTGTGCATTTGCTGTACACAACCCTCCACCCGGGATTGACGGACCACGTGGGTCGTGGGATAGTCGGCACGGAGTTCGCAGTCGACCTTTGGGGGCGGTACCTTGCCGGCTAGTTCGTTGGCGGTCCGCGGGATGTCGTTACGTCTGCTCGGGGGTTTTGAGCTCCGGCACGGTCAGGAGCTGGTGTCGCTCCCGCTGAGCGGTCAGCGCCTGCTCGCCTTTCTTGCGCTTGGCCGACGGGCGCTCCAGCGCGTGTATGTGGCCGGAGTCCTGTGGATCGACTCCAGCCAGGAGGCGGCGAACGCCAATCTGCGCACAGCGCTGTGGCGGCTGCCGCGATTGTCAGGCCGGCTCGTGGACGCGAGCGCATCGCACCTCGCGCTCTCTCCCGGCGTCGACGTCGACTTGCACCAGGTCACCGGCGTGGCACGGCGCGTGAGCGGAGAGGGCTTGGACTGCGCCGACGACGAGGCTGAGGAACTAATGCTCGCGGGGGATCTGCTTCCGGATTGGTACGAGGATTGGGTCATTTTGGAACGCGAGCGCTTCCGGCAGGTGCGACTGCATGCGCTCGAGGCGCTGTCCAAACGGCTCGTGGTCGCGGGCCGCTACGACAAGGCGATCGAGGTTGGTTTGACCGCCGTCGCGGGGGAGCCGCTGCGCGAGAGCGCCCACCGCGCCGTGATCCGCGCCCACCTTGCCGAAGGCAACTACAGCGAGGGCCTGCGGCAGTACGCGATGCTGCGCCGGTTCCTGCAGGAGCAGCTCGGGCTCGAGCCGTCGGCCGAGGCCGACATGTTGCGGGATCGGTGCAGGTCTGGTGACGGTCTCGTGACGGCGTCCAGATAGACCTTCAGCCGATGGTCACCGGTTCCGACCGCACGGGCGTCATGGTTGTGCGCATCTGGATCGAGGGAAGCGACGGCTCTCTCCGGGCCAGACTGACCGAGACGCTCGACCTGAGCACCCACGAAGAGACCGCCCGCGCCGCGAGCACCCTCGAAGAGATCGTCGACATTGTGAGCAGCTGGGTGGAGACGTTCCTGGCCGCGTCGCCGCACTGAGAAGGTAGACCTCGCGCGGACGGCCAGGGGAATCAGGGGTGCAGGGTCCAGCCGATGTCGTGCGCGACGGCGCTCTTGATCGTCGCGTCGAGCGTGGTGGGCGTGGTGCCGTCGAAGACGATCGAAGCCGCCGGTCATGTGGCGGATCTCGATCCGTCCGGTCATCACGCCGACCCCCATGTAGACGAAATCGCTCGAGTCGATGTTGAGCTCGGACATCGACATCTTGAGCCAGCCGGCGCTCCTCGGAAGGACCCCGGCCGTCGGGCGCAGACTCCCCTGCGCAAAGAAGTCGATGAGCGCGTTCGGCATGAGCGTGATCGTGCCGCTCGGGTCCCCGACCAGCGTGACTGGAATCGGCATGAAGCTGCGCGCACTCAGGTCGATCGCGATGTTGCTGAGCGTGAACGTCCGCGTGTCGACCAAGGTGGACGCCGAGACAGGTGCCGACGGCGCGGGGGCGGTCGGCGGCGCGGCGGCTGGCGGCGTCGCGGGGCGTCGGCGGCGGCGAGCAGGCTGATGCGATGGAGCGGAACCGGGGTGTGGATGTAGGGCACGTGGAACGAGAACACGAGATCGTCGTGATCGCGGTCGAGCTGGAACCACGCCTCGTCCTGTCCTCCGTGCGGCGTCGCGACGCGCCCGTTCGTGACCGTCGCCGCCAGCGGCAGCGAGGCGATGTAGGGTTTCCACGGCCACGGCGGCGTGACGAGGACCGACGCGTTCATGAACACACCGCCCTGCAGGTGGTCGAGCAGGCTCTCGAGGCTGGCCTGATCGATCGGGCGAGCGCCACCGCCCCCGCCACCCATCGCCGCGAAGTCGAGGTGGATGTGGGCGTCGTCGATCTGCAGCTCGGGGATCGTCCCGGTGCCGGTGGCGGGCACGACCGTGACGGCCCCCGGCGTCGCCGATCCGCCGCACGTCGATGAGCACACCGGGCTGGTCGAATCTCAGATGCTCGATATGGGTCCCGTGGACGTCGAGCGCTCCTTCGCCGTAGTGCAGCGACTCGGCGCCGAGCTCCTCGACGAAGATCCCCCGGTCGGGGCGTGTCCAGCCACGCCGGGTCGTTCATCCGGGCGCGCGGATTTGCCACATCGACCGTGAACTCGCCCCGCTCGAGCAGTCCGATCGTTGTCTCGCCGGTGTCCAGCTCGAGGACGCCGTGGAACTTTCCCGCGATCTCGGCGACGAGCGGGGCCGTGATCTCGTCGATACGCGGCGTGCCGCGCATGAAGCCGGCCTTCCCCGGCTGCCACTCGAACGACGGCCCGCCCGGCTCGGCGATCACGATGTGCCTGAGCGTGACCAGTGGCGCCAGCGGGGCGGACCCGAGAGACAGCATCGGAGGCGCGGTGATGACGACGCCATCGTCCGGAAGCTCGAGTCGCAGGCCCTCGGCGTCGATCCGGTAGATCTCGAGGGAGTCGATCGCGAGGCTCCGGCACCACGCGTCCGCCGGATGCGACTCGCCCTTCTTCCACAGGTTGACGCGCGCGTTCCCGCGGATATCGGTGAAGTAGACCCCGCCGCCCGAGTCGATCGTCAGGTTGAGCAGATGGTTCTTCACCGTGGTCGAGAGCCTGAGGCTGTCGAGCGCTGCGTTCCCGAGCCGCATGTCCCGGATGACAACGGCCTCGGGCGTGTACTCGATCGTGCCTTCGACATCCGGAAGTCCGGCGTGGAGCGCCCAGGCCGCGGTATCGGCATCGGCCACTGCGCTCGCGCCGCTGATGTGAGCGACGTAGTGATTGGCTCCCTCGATGTCGACCGTGATCGCATCGACGTCGAGCTCGCCTGACGCCCGGATGTCGTCAGGGGACGTGACGCGGGCTGCCAGACCGTCGGCGATCAGCGCCCGCAGGTCGACGTGCGTGCCGGTGACCTCGAGGTGGCCGGCGGTCGGTGAGCCGGGCGACCCGTCCGCAGCGAACGGCAGCCGGAACCCCAGGAGGTGAACGCGCACGGCACGCAGCGCACCTTGGTGGGCGTGCGTGCGCCCGAGATCGATCTGGAACGGCGGCCAGTAGAACGTGAGCTGGGGGGCATCGAGTTCGTGGATGTCGAGGTCATCGATCTGCAGGTAGTCGTTGCGCTCGGCGGGGTCCTTGGCGTTCGGATCGCCGCTCTGCAGCCGGCCGGTGGCGATGGCCGACGTGGCCGTCGTGCCCGCGTCACTCGTCACCAGCATCTCGCCGGATTCCCACCGCACGGCACCGAGCTTGACGTTGCCGAACGTGACCGCGAACCGCGTGGCCTGATCGGTGAGTTCGATGCCGGTGCTCGCGCCGGGTGCGGTCGAGACGCGCGCCTGCCGGATGACGATGCTCCGCCCCGGGCCGATGACGATCTCGGTCCCGAGCGCGTCGAGATCGTGCGGGCCCAGCGAGATCGTCGAACCGGACGCATCCGAGACGTAGCTCGCGCTCAGGACCGGAGCCGGGCCGCCGGACGGCGAGCCGGCCACCGGCTCCGCGGCGGTGGGGCTCGTCCCGGGCGGCGGAGGCGGCGCGGTGCGGACGTCCGGCATCGCTCCGCCGCGGAGGGTCCCGGTGACCGTCTTCGTCGAGCCGTCACTGAGCGTGGTGCGAATCGCCGTGTAGCCGACGACCTCCAGCCCACCGGCGGTGGCGCTGGCGTCGATCGCGAGGCCGGCGGCGGAGTCACGGGCGATCGTGACGTTCTGGATGACGACGCCCCCGAGCGCGCCGCTCGGAGCCTCGACATGGAGCCGCCGCCCCGCGTGCGTGTCGGTCGACTCGTACACCAGGTTGCCGCCGCTCAGACGGTCGATGCGCAGGTTCGTGATCACGGCAGACGCGAAATGCCGCTCGCCGCCTGTGTCCGCGAAGTGGACCTCGGCATCGGCCGAGATGCCCTCGGCGGTGACGCGGTCACCGTGCAAGTAGAGGTCCGCTCCCGGAGCGCCGATCGTGACCGCCTCGAGGGCGAGCCGCCCAAGCCACACATTCGAGAGCGCGAGCCCGTCGGGCGTGGCTCTGACATCGCCGCTGATGTCGAGCGTGGCGCGCTCGAGCACGTCGCCCGTCTCGCTCTCGGCCTGTTCGATCGTGGCATCGATGCCGAGATGAGCGGCGAGCCCGCGGGCTCGTTCGCTCGTGGCGGCGGCACCGAGCGCGGGGGACTCCTCAGCCAGCCGCGCGACACCCGGGACTCCGAGGTCGAGGTCGCCGGTCACCCGGCGCACCGAGTACCCGTCGACGACCACGTCCTGAACGTCGATGCCGTGGACGGTCGCCGTCAGGGCGCCGCTCTCGTCGAGGCCGCCGGTGATCGGGCCGAGGCTGAGCGAGCCGACGGTGATGCCGATGCGGTCGCGGATCGTGTTCGTGAGAGCGGTGATGTGCTTCTGCTCGTCAGGCGTGGGCTCGTGGCCAGGCGATCGGAGTTGTTCGAGTTCACCCAGCAACGGCAGCACGTCCTCTAGCCGCGCTCGAAGCTCGGGGTTCGCACCCGGCGGCATCGCTTTGAGCCGGTCCTGAACAGCCTCAGCGGTCGGGACCGAGTCGGCGGCGATCCGCAGGATCGGGCTGCCCTTCGGCCCCCGGAGCAGCTCTGCCGACGCGATCGTCAGGTACGCGTCAGCGGGGGTGGTTGCAGGTGGCGCCTGGGTGCGGCCAAGGAAGCGGGCAGCGAGTTCCTCGTCCGAGTAGTACGCGCCCCCGGTGTCGATCGGGACGTGCCCGTCGAAGTGGATGTTGGAGATCCGGGCGCCGGCCGTCTGGACCCTGCCGGTCACCTCCCCGACCTCGATCGAGCCAATGTCGATGACGACGCCGGTGTCGCGGCGGAGCAGGTCGGACAGCTCCGCCATCCGCTTGCTCTCCGCGTCGGAGAGCGACCCGGCGATCCAGCGGTCGCGTCGCTCGAGTCCCTCGAGCTCGGTCTCGAGCGCGGCGAGACCGCCGGGGTGCTCTGGCGTCCCATAGAGCTCGGCGAGCGCTTCGTCCCGGCGCTGCTGGATCGCAGCCTGGGCAGCCGGGTCGGCCCGCGCCCAGGCGAGGTCGAGTGAGCTGATCAGCTGCCGCAGATATGCCGGACGGCTGCGCGCGGCACCGATGTCGAGATCGCGGATCGTGAGCGAGGCCGTCTCAATGCCCGAGCCGAGGGAGAGCCCCTCGATCGTCAGCTCGCCGAAGTGCAGATCGACCGAGCGGAGCAGCCGCATGGCGTCGGCGGCGCGCTCGCTCACGGTTCGGGGCGGGCGCAGCGTGCCGTCACTGAAGAGCCCCCACGCGTAGTCGACCGGGTGCGGCGAGGGCACGAGCGCGTTGGCGACCCAGCCGATCGGGGTGCTCTGCCACATCGGCATCCCGGCGGTCACCGGCATCAGCGCCAGATCGACGAGGGACGGCCCGAATGGCACCGTTCCCCGGATCGCGACGACGTTCGCGAGCAGCTCCAGCAGGGGCCCGAGGATCCAGATCGGGGTCAATCCCCGTTCCAGCTGCACCTCGTCGAGGTCCTCGTTTCCGAGTGCGCGCGAGTTGAAGGCCAGTGCCGACAGGAACAGGTGCGCGAGCGCCAGTGCGCCGACGCTGGGGTTTGCGACGACCATGTCGTCGATCCCGACCTCCATGGCGGTCGCCTCAACGCCGACGGGATTGCGGTAGTGGCGGTCCGAGAAGCTCGCGGTGACGATGAGATCGACGAGGCGCACGCGACCGGTGCGATACGCGCTGCCCGCGCGCACGAAGTTGACGCTGTCGAGCAGCAGCTCGGGGAGGGTGAGATGGACGATTCCGTTTTGGAGGTCCGTTTGGAACGAGAGCCGGTTTGCCTGAAGGTCCTCCCCGGGCCAGCCTTCGTGGTCGCCCATCGCGGCGGCCGCCGCGGCGCGGGTCCCGCCCGGGGGCGGTCCGGAGGGTCGCTCGGCGAGCCGCGCGCCTTCCAGGTCCCCGCCCATCGCCCACTGCAGCCAGTCCAGGTTGTAGCCCGTCGCGTTGATGGTGCGGTTGAAGATGTCGACGACGAACAACGAGCCGATCAGGACGAGCGCGCCGCGGATTCCCATCCCGGCGAAGTCGAGAACGTCGACGCCGACGGCACGGCCTCGGATCTCCTCGGCCTGGTACGTCGTGCGGGGCGGGATCCCCGCGCCGTACAACCGGAGGTCGGCGAACAGCTGCCCGAGCTTGGGGTTGGTGTGCCGGGAGGACTCCTCGAAGACGAACGCACCGTCGTCGGCGGCGCGGAGGATGTCGATCAGCGCGCGCAGCTGGTCGGCATGCTCCGGGTTCCACAGCCGGTCGTCGCGTAGCCGCTCGCGGAGCTGTTCGCGGCTCGGCCACGGGCCGCGGCCGGACAGCGGCGTGCTCGCGGTCGACGCCCGCATCTCGGGCGTCATCGCCGACATCATCGATGACCACTCGTTAGCGTGCTCCTGCTGGAAGCGCTCCTGCTGCTCGGGCGAGAGCGCGCGCACGAGCTGATAGGCGATCCATGCCTCGCGCGAGCTGACCCACCAGTCGGACAGGCCCGTCGACAAGAGCGCGCTTGCCCGCATGGCGAGGTGGACCGGGTCGCGCATCGCGTTCAGGTCAAGCAGCTCACCGCGTCCGGGCTGGTTGTAGATGTAGTTGTCCGGGAACGAGTTGTAGAGATCGTCGAGATCGCCGCCGGCGTCGAAGCGGCGGACCGCTTGCGTACGGACCTCGACGCTGGGGGGATCTGGCGCCGGCCACGTCAGCTCGGCGGGATCCAGCCCGAGCAGCGTGCGGGTCACCCAGATCGCGCTCGTGGCGTCGTGGTTCGCGCCCCAGTGGCCCCAGATCCGCGTGAGCAGCATGTCGACGATGTCCGGGTCCGCCGGCCGGCCGCTCGGAAGCCCGCCCGTGAACTCGCTGCCGACGCCTGAATACGCGCTGGACACGCGAAACGCGTCCGGCAGGTTTGCTTCGAGCCGCCCGAACCACGTGCCGTCGTCGCGGACGCGCCAGGCGTCCTGGTCGGCGAGCGGCAGCGTCCTGACGAGGAAGTACGCCCACAGCGCGTCCGAGTCCGTGATCGCCCAGTCGAACAGCCCGTACCAAAGGAGCCGTTCGATGCGCGGCAGTGTCAGCGCCGGTGCCCGCGCCGCGAGCACCGTCCGCAGCGTCTGGGAGTAGTGGGTGGCGTCGGAGTCACGCTCGCTCTCGGGGAAGTTGTCGAGGATCGCGTCGATCATCCCCACGGCGTCGAGCGCGGTGACCGCCACCCGCAGGCGCTCCGACGGCGTGGGTGCCGCGTTCGTCGTGTCGGCCGGCGCGGTGCCCCCGGGCGGCTGCGCCGTGGTCGGCGGCGCCGGTGCGTTCGACGTGGCGGCGGGCTCTGGCGGAACGCGGCCGCGAGCGGGCGCAACGCGTCGAGCGCGGCGTGCGCGAACGCGACGCCGGAGAGATGGCGTGCGGCCAGTCCGTCGACGATTTGGCGGGCCGCGTCCTCCCGCGCGAGGTCAGCGGCGCGGGTTTCGCGCTGCCATGCCTCGCGCAGGTCATCGGCATCGGTGCCCGGCGGCTCCGGCGTCGCCAGCAGGTCACGAAAGGCGTCACGCCGATCGCCGCGCATCAGCCGCATCAGCACCGGCTCGGGCACGTGACGGAGCGTCGCCAGCACGCCTCGCAACAGTGCGGGCGCGGCGCCGACGACATTGAGGCCGTGCAGCGCCGTCCCGAGCGGGTCGGGATTGTTCTCCTCGACACGGTCGAGCAACGCGATCTCACCGTCCAGCGACGCGATCACGGCCGCGGCGGCGAGCGGGTGGCGACGGTGATCAGCGTCGTCGAGGTGCCCCAGCCGGATCCTCGACTCCGAAGGGAGCGTGAGCAGGAGTGCCCGCGCGGTGACGAAGTCGACTGTCTCCAGCACCTGGAGCGTCGTTTCGATCGCGTCCCCCGTCGTGGACCAGACCGACCCGAGCGCGTCGTTGATGCGTCGCAGCTCGCCGGCGCGCGTCGTCCTCACGGCGTTCGTCAGCTCCAGCTCCATCGTGGCCGCGTTCGGCTCCGACGGGGCCGGGGACTGACGCCCGAGGCATCGTCGTCGGCGGCTCGCCGGCCGGCCGGCAGCGCGGCCCGCGGGATCCACAGCCGCGTGCCGTGCCGCGCGGCGGCAGCCAGCGCACCGGCCTCCGCCTCCGCGGCTGTCGTATCGGGGGCGGCCAGCCCGCGCTCGCGGTTGGCGTGCTGCGCGACGTGGGTGAGCTCATGGACAACGAGCGCTCGATCCGGAACGGCGTCCGGTGCACCGACGGTGAGCTCGATCAGCGGGTGTCCGCCGGTCACGGTCGCCGCGCCGGCGGCACGCCCGGGCACATGATCAAGCCCGAGCCGGATCGCGTCCGGGTCAAGGCCGAGCGCCGGTCCGAACGCGGCGACGAGACGACCCACCGCCAGCGCCACGGACGGATCGAGCGGCTGCGCGCTCGGGCGGGGCAGCTCGTACCGTGGCGAGCGCTCCGCCGGCTCGGCGGTCGACCTCCCGCCGCCAGGCGAGGCCGCCTTCGACTCGACCCCCGTCGCTTCCGCGGAGTCCGCGACGGGACCGGCACCGTGCGCAAACGTGGCGGCCACCGCGTTCAGAGGAGGATCGTGTTCAACGGATCCCAGCTGTCGAGCGGGCTCGGGAACGACCGCGGCGGGAGCAGCGGGACGCCGTACATGATGTTGCCGGTGACCGCGACCTGCCCCTTGCCGACGAGCGCCAAGCTGAGCGCCTTGCCGTTGAAGTTGCGGACGATGTTTCCGTCGGCGACGACCTCGGGGACGCGGATGATGGCGGCCACCACCATCGTCGTGCCGCCCAGACGATTGCCGGCGACGAGCGCCGACGCGGTCTGGGAGCGGTCCGTCTCCCACACGAGCAGGGCTGGACCAGTGCTGCCGGTGACAATCCCCGAGCACTCGATGTCGTTGCCCGTCACCCGCAGCTCGAAGTCACGCGAGGGCGGCTCGAACGCCGCCGCCTGCTCGTAGTCGCTGAGGTGCACATGCAGCTGCTGCATCGTCAGCTCGCGCGCGGTTCGGGCCGGCGCGGCCGCGCCGGCGGTGAATGTCGTCTCCGCCGCCGGGGCGGGCTGTTCGGCGGCACCCTTCGCCCGCCGCCGCCGCGCCGCGGGCTTCTCGACGAACGGCTCGACGGCCTCTTCGACGAACTGCTTCATCCACTCGATCTTGTCGACCTGGTTCGAGCCCGCGACCATGTGCGCCGCGACGCTGCGGTCGATGTCGCCCGAGATGAACGCGTCGGGGAGCGGATACGTCCGCGCCAGCACCGAGACGGCGATCAGCATCGGGTCGGCGGCGCCACCGACGAGTACCTGGCCGAGCTGCGACAGCGTCTCCTCGCGGATGCTCCCCGCGACCGTGTAGTTGCCGGCGAGATCGGCGAACGCCAGCGAACGCAGCGAGAAGATCCCGATCCCGGCGTAGCTCTCGCGGACCGTGTTCTCCTCGATCCGGACGTCGCCGAGCTCGGCGAACAGGAGTGCGGCGGCGGTGAGGCCGCTGAACTCGTTCTCGCGGATCCGCGCCCGCGTCAGCAGCGAGCGAACGAGCGCGCCGCTCGGCAGCCGGTGAGACAGCTCGGTGCGCTGCGCGCGGTAGACGAGGCTCGGCGCGAGCAGCAGGCCGACCAGCAGGTGCGTGCCGATGAGGTCGGCGCCCGCGAAGGCGCCGACGGTCTCGAGCTGCGAGCGCTCAGGAAATTGATGGTGCTCGGGATCGGGGACGTGCAATGTCGGTGCCTGGTGGGGCGCATCGTGTAGGAAGCGGTTGTGCTCGACGCGCATCCCCCAGCACTCGCTCGCGGCGAAGATCCCGACGCCGAACACGACGCGTCCGGCCGTCTGCTCGCTCTCTGGCGTGGTTGTGCCGGGGCCGACCGTGAATCGGAACAGGCAGTGGTCGATCTGGAGCACCGCACAGTGAACCGGGCGGATCGCGATCGAGACGAACAGGTCGTTGTAGACGGCCGCCATCGGCGCCTGGAATGAGCGCAGCTCGCGCTCCTGAGGGCGAACCTTTCCGGGCGCCGCGGGAACCTGAGGCATCTGGAACTCGATCCCGCTGATCCGCACGTTGTCCGCGTGCACGAGCTCGATCAGCCCCTGGACGAACTCCTTCTCCGCTCCGGCCCGCGCGGCGAGCACGACGCCGTCGCCGCACCCCTCGAGGTGGAGGTGGTTGTGGCGCTGGTCGAGCACAAGCGGGCTCGGGAGCTCGTAGCGACCCGGGCACAAGCAGACGGTGACGCTGTGCGCGCGGTCGTGTGGCGCGCGGCGGGCCACGGCCGCGTCGACGATGTCCTGCAGGCTGCGCACGCTGGTGTCGCCGGGATGGACGGACACCGTGCAGCAACACTCCTCATCCCGATCCGGATAGGGGACGCGGCAGTCGTCGATCAGCTGCAGCTCATCATCGAGCCAGGAGATCACGCCCAGGGGGCATGCCCAGATCCGGGGCCCGTCCGGCGGCTGCGGGGTGCGGAGCAGCCGCGCCGGAAGAACGGTGTCCGGGGTCGCGGGGCGCAGCCCGATCGTCCAGAAGTCACCCCGGTGCGGCGGCAGACCCGCATCCAGTGACAGCGTGACCTTCAGTCCCGTGCCCGCAAGCGTGATCTCGTCGCCGACCTTCCTGCCGGTCAGGAGCTGCTCCCACACGCGCAGGTACAGCTGAGGCGTGTCGCCTGCGTCGGTGTACTCCCCCGGCAGGGCGGCCGGGAACTGGACGGTCTTCGTGTCGGGGTCGTAGGGCGCCGTCAGCTCGGCGGCCTCGCCCTCGAGCGAGGCCACGTATCCCTCGACGGTGCCGTCTGTCGTGACCAGCTGTGCCGCCGAGCGCAGCACCTGCACGGCCTGGCCGGCACGCGGGCGGTGGAAGTCGTCGACCGGGCTGCGGTCGAGTGTCAGCACTGGATTCGTGCTGTCGTCGGCGGTGACGCGGTACAGGAACGATGCGTTGTCCCATCCCCACAGCAGGTCGAACGTGCCGTCGTCGTTGACGGCATGGACCTGCACGCGGATCGCCTGGTTCTCGGCGCCGAGATAGCCGCCCTTGGCGCTCGGCTGGCACGGGTCGGCCGGATCCGTCGGCTGATCCCAGGTCACGATCAGCCGGGAGTTCGACTCGAGCCGCATCGTCTTCGGATCGAACGCGAGCCCCTCCTTCGCCCAGCGCCGCTCGTCCTCGCTCGAGCGCGGTGGCGCAGTCCTGGCCGTGCGTCGGCATGCGGTAGACGCGCTGGAGGATCCGAGTGCGGGCGGCCGCGTCGGGCCCGCCGAGCGCGACCTCGCGCAGCACGGGATCCTCCGTCGCGGTCACCTCGGTCTCGATCAGCCCGAGGACGACGTGCTCGACGTGGCCCTTGCCACGCTTCGGGCTGCGGTAGTCGGGGTCGCCGACGTGGTCGAGCCAGTCGGGCTGGTCGCTGTAGAGGATCGGCTCCTCGAGCGAGACACGGATGCCGCCGACGTACATCGTGCCGGCACCGATCTCGAGGTCGAGGCCTCCCGCCGAGGAGAGCGCGTAGCCGTCATCGGGGGTGCCGGCCGGCCCGATGATGTCGAGCAGCTCCGTCCGGCGCTCCTCGGTGAGGATGAGGCGCTCCTCGTTCTCCTCGGCCTCGAGGGTCACGCGACCCTGCTGCGTCGCGACTCCGGTGTAGTGGCGTGCGGGGTCGTAGGACAAGCGAGCTACGTCGGTGGCCATGGCCTACCTCTCTTCGTCTCGGCTTCCGCATCGAACTGCGGCATCGGAATCTGCACTGCGGTCAGGCCCACCGGCAGGAACTCGTCGAGCTTGATCTGCAGCGAGCGCTCCTTGATCGAGGCTCCCTGCGCGCAGTAGGCGCCCATCTCTGATCCGTTGTGGCTGCCCGAGCGGATGCTCGGGGACCCCGCCGTGCCGGCGGCGAGGATCGCGCTGTCGGCGTCGGTCGACAGCTGGCCGTACGCCCACTCGCCGAACCGGCGGGTGAGGAAGATCGGTGCGCGCGGACGCGACCCGGACGCTCTCGTACTTGCGCGGGATCAAGCTGCCGGTCGCCCACGCCGAGAAGCGCACGCAGCCGTCCTGGGCGTCGCCGGCGATGACCGGCTCGTCGAGGATCGACTCGCTGCACTCGAGCCGGTGCACGTAGCCCCACCCGAGGAGGGTCGTTCGCACGAGTTGCGTCAGCCCGTCCGCGACGGCGATCGCAGCGTCGTGGAGCTCGACCCCGAACGCCTCGTCGAGCAGCCGCCGGTTGAGCCGCACGAGCGCGTCCCCGGTCGGTCCGGCTGCAGCGTCCTTCCGTGCCTCCGCCGTGAGCGTGCGGTCGGCGAACCGCTTGGGCTTCCAGATCGAGGGCCCCTGGATGATCGCGTTGAGGTCGGCGACGAGCGCGTCGAGATCGGCGCCTGCGACGGGCGTGCCGTCCTGATGCCCCGAGACCGCCGCCTTGCTCGCGCTCGAGAGCCGTGTGGCGATCCATCGAGTCAGGCTGTCGCGCTTGTGGCGGAGCAGGCTGACGAGGCCGTCGGGGTCGTAGACCTGGTCGGCGGCGAGCAGCGTGCCGTCGCTGGCAGGCAGACCCTGCACGACGCTGTCGGCGATCGACAGCGTCTCGACGAAGCCCGCCCTGGCGGACACGGATCGGCCCGGTGATGCTCCGCTGCACGGTCAGCTGCTTGACCTGGCCCTCGATCCACAGCCGCGTTGGACTCAGCGCGCGCTGGTCGACCGCGGGCTCCCAGATCACGGGCGGGTCGCGCAGATCGCCGCTCGTGCCGGGATCGAGGCTGCAGCACGACACCGTGACCTCGGCGAAGCGGCCCTGCAGGACGATGTCGGTCCCGGACAGGAGCAGGCCCTCGAGCCGCAGCCGGGCGGTGGCGTCCGTCGGCCCGGGCGGGTCGCCGACGAAGACCCACGGCGCCGCGGGCTGCTTGGGCACGATCACCGCGCGGCCCTCGTCGGCGGCGCGGACGGTCACCTGACCAATTGGCTGAGCCGTCCCAACGTCCGCCACCGAGGTGCTCGTCAGGCCGTCGGTGATGACCACTGTGCCGGAGCCCGCGATCGCCGCCAGCGCGTCGCGCAATGCGATATCCGACCCGCCGGGCACCTCCGCCGCGGGTGCAGGGTCCGGCGGGGTCGTCACGCATGCCTGGCGGCGGTCGTATGGCCCGGCACCGATCTCGGCGGGCAGGCCGTAGTGGTAGCCGACCTCGACGTCCGTCCCGGCGACATCCGAGAGCAGCTTGAAGCGGCCGACCTCTGGCCACACGGCGACGTCGTCGTCGTCGAGCGGCCTGCCGCTGCCGAGCGGGCTGACCGAAAGCGATGCCGGCCAGAGGCTCGCCGCGGGGTCGGGCCAGCCGCCCGGCACCGGCGGGACGGCGTCGGCGAGATGCACGGCGTCGTAGAGCAGCTGCGTGACCGGGCCGGGGACCTGCCACTCGGCGAGCGGCCGCCAGCTCTCACCGAAGCTCGCCGTCGGCCGGTCGTCGGTCGCGAACAGCGCGATCTGGCGGCCCGTCGGGTCGAACGTGAAGTGCTGATCGCAGCCGCTGACCTTGACGGGCGTGGCGCGTTCGACGTCGATCGAGACCGACTTCCACAGGAAGACGCCGAGTTTCGGGATGCCATACCAGCCGAGCGCGCCCTCTCCGCGGCGCACGTCGAGCCGGTGGTGGAACTCGTCGAACGCTGAGTTCGTCGCGGCCGCTCCGGCGGCGTTGCGCAGGTCGGCGTAGCCCCCGAGCGGCGTCCCCGTGAGCAGCCCGACGAGGCCCTCGGCCAGCTGGAGTCGGCGTGCGCCGGTGGGATCGGCGCTGTCGGCGGGACGGCCGATCGATGGGTCGAGCCCGTGCCGCCGCCGCGCCAACGCCCGGAAGAACTCGACGGCCCGGCACTCCCACCCGGTGACGTCGGCAGCGAGCTGCTCGACGAGGCCGAGGGTTCCCTTGCGGCGGCGGTAGTTGATCGTGTTGGCGACGTCGAGCCGCTGGCCGCGCGGGTCCATCGCCGGCACGAGGTTCGTGTCGACGAGTGCCGCGATGTAGGGGATCACCCAGTCCTCGCACGCCTCGATCGACTGGTCCTCCCACAGCCGATCGAGGCTGCGACGCACGACCGCGACCTGCACGGCGAGCCGCTGAACCAACTCGTACAGCGGACCCGGCTGGTCGAGCACCGCACTGTCCCCGGCCCGGTAGACCTCGGGCAGGAGCGCCCACAGCTTGTCGGTCGCGATCTGCTCGTAGCGATCGCTGACGGCGGTCGCGTTCACGCCTGTTCCACCCCCACCGTGAGGTCGTCCTCAGCCGAGCGTGAAGAAGCCGCCCTCGCCCGGCGAGAAGCGCGGCCCATGCGCGGAGACGTGAAGCAGGAGCAGCACGCCGAACCGCCGGCCGGACCCGGTGAAGCGCGCCCAGCTCATCGTGATGCCGTGGACGGCGAGCACGCCGGGGACCTGGCACGCTGCCTCGATCTGGCTGCGGAACAGCGTCTGCCCGATCTGCAGGACGCCCGGCGCGAACAGGCCGTCGAGGAGCGCCGTGCGGGCGGCGCTGACGACGTCGTCCGCGACGAAGGCGGGATCGATCCGCAGCGTCAGCCCGAGCGTCGCCTGCCGGCGGACCGCCGGAATGACGACGATCGGCCGGTTGGGATCGGCCTGCTCGACGAGCGCGGTACGCGCCGCGGTCACCGCCCCATCGTCGTCGCCGACGTACACGTGGACGAGCGAGCGCTGCTCGTCGGCGTCCCATGCCCACATCGCGGACGCGCGGGTGACGCCGGGCGCAAGCGCCGCGACGGCCGCATAGTCGTCGCCCGACACCGCTCGTCCGAACGTCAGCACCGAGCGCGGCGCGTACCGGCGCAGCGCGCTCGGGCGGGTCGGGGTCCGCACCGCCGAGCGCCGGGGAGGGGTTGCGGACCTGGGCGAGGTTCGGAATCGGCGTCAGGATCTGGGAGAGCGTTCCGGCAGCTGGGACTGCGGCGCCGCTCCCGATCCGGTAGTTGGCGCTGACGCTCGCGCCCGTCCTCAACCGGGCACCGGCGAGGCCGTCGCCGGTCACCACGTGAGTCTTGCCGGCGGCGTCCTCATAGGTCGAGAACACGAGCGCGTCGGGCGGCTGGCCGAACAGGATCGGGACCTCGGTCCAGCGGATGCCGTCGACGATCAGCTCGACAGTGCTCGAGTAGCCGTCTCCCGAGCGCGAGCGGACCGCGGATCCGCTCATCCCGTCGGCCAGGTAGGTGACCGGTGAGCGCGAGAGCGTGAAGTCCTGGCCGGCGAGGGTCGCGTCGCCGGTCCCCAGCTGCTCGCCGCGCACGCTCGAGCCCCGCGTGACGGTGATCAGGTCCCACAACAGCTGCAGCGGGGGCGTCAGGGCTCCTACCTCGCCGCCGCCGGCAGCGGCGATCGTGACGTCTGATCCGTCGGTCGGCGTCGCTGTGACGGCGGCGCCGTTGCCATTCGCGTCCTGGACGAGCGCCGGGGTCGCGACCCCGGCGGGAGCGGCCGGCGCCTGGGCCAGGGTCAGCTTCGACGGCAGCGCGCTGAGCTGGGAGACCGGCGTGTCGAGCAGCGTGCCGACGTCTGTCCAGCCCGACTGGACTGCGACCTGGGTGATCTGGCCGCTGAACGTGCCGAGGCCGCCGCCCGTGGGCTGGTCGACCGCGAGCGAGGCGACAAGCAGCGGGATCGGGTTGTCGGACGGGGCCGTTGTCGGGGTCGATGCGGACGCATTCGCGTACCACAGCACTTCCTGATACTGCGTCAGCTGGACGATGCTGAAGCCGGTGCCGTGGTGCGAGCCCGTGTCCGCGCCCGGCACCTCGACGAGCAGCGGGTCGCCGGCTCGGAGAAAGCGCGCGGTCCCATCGAGCACGATCTGGCCTGACTTGATCGAGACGGCGCCGCTCGGGACCGTGATGAGATGGCTCGTCCGGGTCGAGCGCTTGAGCGCGTAGTCGACGGCCTTGGCGGCGCCGGGCAGCGAGCCCGTGCCCGTGAGCAGCACGCGCGTATTGGGCTTGCCGTGCGGGTCGGTCTCGGTCACGAGTCCCGTCACCGAGACGACGGCGGCGGGCTGGTTCGGTCCGGTCCACGTCTGCTTGATCAGGAGCAGGCGGTCGCCGACCTTGATCCCCGTGGGCTTGCCCTTGACGAGCACCCCGCCGCGGACGATCAGCTGATCGTGCGGGGGCGGCTCGCCGGCCCCCGGCGGCGAGCCGCGCGGGCGGGCCACCCCCGGTGGAGGCGGTGTCGACGTCGTCGGGGGGTGGGGCGGGGACGCTCGTCGGCGCCGTGAACGTCGTGCCGGTCGTCAGTTCGAACGTCTGGGAGTCGAGACCGGGTCGCGCCTTCGACGCGATCTGGAACCGATCGGGGATCACCACAGGCCCGGGGCCGGAAGCGATCACGCCGAGCGTCGCCACCGCCCCGATGCCGGGCCGCGGCCGGTAGCCGAGGAGCGACACGAGGCGCTGCGCGCTCTCGGGGAGCACCGCGGTCCCGAGGTAGGCCTCGTTCGCGATCCGCTCGCTGTAGAACGTGAGGATGTCGGCGACGATCGCGAACCAGTCGACGATCTGGAGCGCGAGGTCGCCGTCGGTCGTCGGTCGCCACACGGCGAGCTGCTGCTCGCCGGCAAGATGGCGGACGAGCTCGTGGCGGAACGAGGCGAAGTCGCCGACCCGGTAGGAGATCGCACGGAGGCCGCTGGGGTTAAAGATCCTCCACGGGCCGTGGGCGTCCTCGCACGGGCAGATCGCATCGCCCGTGCACGACGTGCAGCCACAGCCGCAGTCCCGCAGCGCGATCCCGGTCACTTGCCCCCCTTGACCACGATCCGCAGCGACCCGCGCTCGGGCTCGCTCGGGTCGTTGTCGACGCGGATGATCTCGTCGGCGGCGACGGTCACGGTCTCCGGCATCGCGACGAAGTCGCGGGTCTGCCCGCGGCGGCGGTAGCGGACTCCGAGGACGCCGTCCACGCCGCTCGCGCGCTGCGCCGCGATCTCGAGCTCCGAGCGCTCGAGCGGGGTCGCGAACCGGAACTGATCCGGGGCGAAGAACGCCGGCCGGCCGTCGCGCCGCGTCCCCGTTCCGAGCTCGATGAGCAGCGCCTCCTCGACCTCGCCGCGCAATGCGCCGGCGAGTGCGCAGACCGTGATGATGAGGTCGATGCCGACGTAGCGCGGGGTCGGCGTGTATACCTCGTAGCCCGCGAGACGCCGCCGGTTCAACAGGTCGATCAGGCCGACCTGCTCGGCGACAGGCGCGATCTCGACACCCTTCGGCTGGGCCGTCGTGAACACGGTCAGCCAGCTTCCCGTCCAGCGAAAGCTCGTGCCGGCATCGAGCACCCACGGCAGCTGCTCGGCGGCGTCGTCGTAATCCTCGGCGCGGACAGCGCGGAGCTTGACCGCGCGGAACGCGTACGGCGCGCGCCGGCGAACCTCGTCGAGGGGCTCCTCGTCGGCGCCGCCGGTCGCCGCGAACGGATTCGTCGCGCGCATCACGCTCGCCGCGGCCGTGGGGTCGACCCCGGTGATCGTGTCCGCGCCGACGTTGCCGGCGGCACCGCTCGTCACCCGGTAGGTGACGTCGAACTCGCTGCCGAGCGAAGGCCGCTGACCGAAGATCTCGTCGCCGAAGCGGACCGAGTCAGCGCCGCTTCCGTCGTACTCCCACAGCGGCGGGCCGATCGCACCCTCGGCTGCGGCACCGACGTCGATGAAGCCCACCGGGTCCACCGTGAACGCGTTCTCGTACGGCGGGGCATCGAGCAGCCGCCGACGCCAGCGCCACTGCTGCTCGGGCTCGCCCAGTGTGTTGGGGACCCGCGTGACGACGATCTCGGGGAGCGGGAGGTCGCTCTCGCCGGGGACGGTCACCGCCCCGGGCGTGGGCGGCGGCGCGAGCCACGCGAGTCGCCCCTGCGTCAGCGTGTGCAGGTAGATCGGCGCGGCTTCGCAGCAGCGCTCGGGTCCAGCGCGAACGACGGCCGGCGGCGGCGCCTGTCCCGCGCCCGTCGGCGGCTCGATCGCGAAGCGCTCGAGATAGCGCCGGCCCTCGGTCGCCGGCAGCAGGTTGCCGGCGAGCAGCGTCAGCGTCAGGTCGTGCTCCTGGGTCAGGGCCTCCTCGCGTGCCCATTTCAGGTGCGTGACGTCAATCGCGTACAGCGCATCGGTCTCCTCGATCGCCGCCGTCAGGTGCACGACTTCACGGATCGGCGGGTCGATCGGCGACGCCGCCGAGGTATCGATCAGGAGCGCGGTCCCGACCGTGCCGAACTGGGGGTCGCCGGACTTCAGGCCGTGGCCGTGTGCCCGGATCCACATCTCGGTCGACCCGGCGGGCAGGCAGCGCTTGCTGTCGTCCCACCAGTAGGGCGCGAGCAGCGGGTTGCCGGTGACGTCGCGCCGGTTCCAGCGCGGGTCGACGAGCAGCGGCGTCGAGTTGATCGCTCCGCTATCCGGGTCGATCATGCCGGCGCCGAGCTCGAAGAACACCTGGCCGCCGTCGGGGGTCGGTGCGCTCAGGAGCGTGCCCGGCGGCACGCTGACGATGCCGTCGGCGACGTCGAGCTGGACCGTCACCTGCGCCGAGGTCGCGGGACAGGGCTCGTAGTCGACCAGCCGCGCGTGGCGGATGACCGAGCGGCGTTCGGTCGCCGTCGGGAGCGTCGCCTCGGCGGCGATCCGGTCCTGGAGGTAGCTCAGGTCGTCGCCAACCGACGCGATCAGCTCGAGCATCATCCTCCCGAAGTCGGCCTCAGAGTGCTCGACCCAGTTCGGGTAGGCGACTGCCGAGTAGTCGAGCATCGCCTGTGTGAAGCTCGCGAAGTCCTTCGCCAGGTAATCGATCGCCGGCGCCGGGCCGTCGGGCGGCGGGCATTCGAGGCACGGGTCCGCGCAGTCGAGGTCCGTCGGGCAGCGTGCCTTGAAGCTGAAGCGGACGCTCGCGTAGTAGACGTCGAGCTTCGAGCTGGCGATCGTCAGCGTGTAGAACGAGAAGTCCCCGGGAAACGGCGTCGTCAGGTGCAGCAGCGGTCGGCCGTCATCGTCGAGCGACCAATCGGTCGCCGTGATCGCGCCGACGGGGACCTCGGGCAACGACTCGCCGCCGGTGATCGTGACCGGAGCAGTGGCGGCGAGCGTCCCCTTGACCGCGACCCGGTTGAGGAAGTGGACGACGAGGTGCGTCTGAGCGTCGTTCGCGACTTCGACGAAGTCGATCCCGTTGAGCACGGTCGAGGCGACGACGTCCACGAGGCGGTCGGTCATCGCAGCACCAGCTCGAGCTCGCGCGAGGCGAGCTGGTCGATCACCGTGTAGGAGATCGTGACCCTCAGCTCGCCGGGGTCGAGGCCACTCGCCGGATCGGCGCCGGCTTGGACGTCGAGCGCATCGAGCTGCACCTGGTCGCCAAGCCAGCGATGGATCGCGTCCTGCACCTGCATCTTCACCGTCGCCGGCAGCGCCTGGGTCTGCGGCGCGAACACCAGCCGCCGCAGCCCACATCCGAACTCGGGCAGGCACGTCCGCTCGCCGGGGTTCGTCAACAGCAGCTGGCGGAGCATCTGATCGACGTGGTCCGGGTACGACGCCACCGCACCCTGGGAGGAGCCGGCGTCGATCCGGAACGGGAACGCGTAGTCGTGACGCCGAAGGTTCACGTCCCCGACGCCTTCGTCTGTGTGGTTTGGATCAGCACCGTGCCCTGGACGGCACCGGTTGCGGCCATGCACGTGCCGACGCTCTCGGTGGTCAGCAGGGGCGTCCCGTCGCTCGTGCACTTCAGCGCCGGCGACTGCCACTGGACGAGCACGCACGGGCTCGGGACGGCGGGCGGAAGCGTGAATGCGCAGCCGGCGACCGTGAACGTGTCGGTGGCGAGGACGATCGGGTCGCCGCCGAGCGTGACCGTGCTACTCGAGGGGACCGCTGTCACCGTGCCGCCGTGAGGGCACATCAGCACTGCGGACGCGCTCAGCAGCTCGCCCATCACATCACCTCGACGGCGCCGTCGTTGATCGACACCGATGAGTCGCTGACGGTCACCTTCGAGGAGCCCCGCGACTGCTCGAGCCCGTTCGAGTCAAGCGTCAGCGTGTTGTTGTTGGCATCGGTGACCGTCACCGACGAATCGCTCGAGTCGTCGTTGAACAGCAGCTTGCTCGTCGCCGCGGTGACGAACCCGCGCGACGTCGTGGAGGCGTCCGACGGCACCTCGTTCGAGCGCCAGTAGCACCCGGACCAGATCGGTAGCGACACATCGCCGCCCTCGAACTCGATCCAGACGCCGGCGTCCTTGTCGGGGAGGAAGAACATTCCCACGCTGTCGCCGGCGTACGGGACGCACGGCATCGCCCAGCCCGTCTCGGTCCCGCCGAGCACCGCGGGCACCGTCGCCTTGATCCGCATCAGGCCGGAGGGGTCGTTGTTGTCGGTCACGATGCCGCGGTATTTGCCGTAGAAGCGGTGGCGAAGGCGATCGGCCAGCTCGACGAGCAGCTCCTGATCGGTCGTGCTCACACAAGACCCCCGAGACCGAGACCGCCGCCGCTCGACGCCGACGGGCCGACGGCGTTGCGCATGAGCGTGAACGCCATCGCGTGGCTGCCCGTCGTGATCGTGTGCCGGACACTGCGGATGAGGTACTTGCCCGACAGCAGCTGGCCGACGTTCTCGATCGCGATCACCGACCCGACCCGCAGGACCTGCTTGATCATCGAGATGTCGACCGAGCCCTCGCAGCGCGCAAACCAGCAGGCCTCGCGCAGCAGCCCCTGGGCCCGGCCGGGAAGCTCGTCGTCGTCGGCCGCCGCGGTCAGCACGACCGTCGTGTCGCGCCCGGCGAACGTGGCGAGGTCGCGATCGTCGAGCGCCGGGAGCCCGCTGTCGGACGTATCGGCGACGGTCCCGTCCTTGTCGGTGTCGCTGAGGCTGGCCTGGCGGGTGGCCACCTTGTTCGGCCGAGCGATGTCCCAGTGAAAGTCGAGCGCCTGGACCTGGGCCTTGGCCGGGTCGCTCAGATCCAGCGTCGTCACCGGGTCCGAGTCAAGGCTCGGCATCGCGAAATACCCGGTTCGGCTGCCGGGCGTGTCGGTGCAGAAGACGCGACACCAGCGCCCGTTCCGCCGCGCGAGCCGGCGGAGGAAATCGATGTCCGACGCGCGCTGCATGAGCGTGTGGCCGTCGTCGGTGTGCGACGGCGAGTCGTCGGCCGTGTTGTCGGAGCTCGGGGTGAAGCCGTACTGCTGGAAGACGTCATTGGCGACTTGGCCGTCGGTCATCCCCGACCACTCCTTCACCGCCTCGGTCAGGCCCATCAGGACCGAGGCGTCCTGGGCGCCCACCTCGAGCGTCGATGCCGTGATCCCCACCTGGAGGTGGGCGTTGTGCGAGAGGACGTAGCCGTCGAAGATGCACTGCGTCGCGCCGCCCTCGTCGGGCGTCACGGTGACGGCGAGGTTGGCGTACGGGCGCAACCGGTCGTCCCCCACCCACGTGAGGTCGTCATTCGCGGCGCTGACCGGGAACACGATCCGCAGCGCGTCGGGGAGGTCAGAGTTCTCCTCGACCTGCAGCGACGAGATGGAGTCGTAGAAGTCGGCCGCCACCGGCGTTCCGTCGATCAGCAGCTGGTAGGTCGACATCAGGCCACTACCTCGCCGACGGGATCGCGATCAGCTCGTGCGCCGCGAGTGCATCGAGCACGACGGCGCCATTCGTCCAGCCGAGCGTCCACGCACGCGTGGCATCGCCCAGGTACTGATAGGCGATGAGGTCGAGTCGCTCGGCCTCCGTGCGGCGATGCCAGCCCAGGACCGGCGGCGGCTGCGGGAGCGGAACCTTGGTGACCGTCACCGTCCGACCGTCTCCGAGCATGACCGGATAGGTGCCGGCGGCGGCGTAGCGGCTGTTCTGTGCGAACACCGATCCCTCCTCTCTACAGCGGGAGCATCCCGATGATCGACTCGGCCGAGTTGACGAGGTTGGCGACGGCCAGCCCCTGACGCAGCCCCTGCGAGTACTGATAGGCGGCGCGCGCAACCGGGGCCAGCGTGTCGGCATCGGCGCGCAGCTCGTCGGTTGTGAGCACCCGCAGCCCGAGCTGCGCTTCGGCGTGCGTGGGATTGAGCAGGGCGTCGTACAGCTTCTCGGTGATCGTCAGGGTTGTCACCCGGACCGGCAGGATGCGGCCGGGACCCCACACGAACAGCACCGTCGGCATCGTGCTCGCCGGCACGCTGCGCTGGACGCCGCCGCCTCCGCCGGCGCCGAACAGCCCACCGATCGCCGCGGTGACCGTCCCGAGCAACCCGCTCTGCGTCGCACTCGCGGGGTACATGAGCATCTCGAGCGCGGCGAGCCGGCTGTAGACGCCGCTGACCTCGGCGATCGCCGCCGACGCCGTCCCATCGGCGATCGCATCGGAGGCATCCATCGCGATCGTGAAGCTGAACGCCTCGCCAGGCATTCCCCGGACGGCGAGCGGGTTGCTCGGCGCCGTGTTCGCACCCGTGGGCGCGGCCTCGGGTTGCGTCCACGTGTGGGTCATCGTCTCCGGGTTGAACTGGAAGACGATCACGTTCGGGATCGGGATCAGCCCCGTCGGCATGAACTCGACCAGCGCTCCGACGAGATAGGTCATGGGTGGCTCAGCTCCCGGAGTGCCGCCTCGAGCACAGCGGCGGCGATCTGGTCGGCGAGCGACGCGGCCGGCCCGTTGGGCCGGGGCTCGGGCGCCGGGACGGTGGCGTCGACGCGCGCGATCCGGCCGGACGCGGACGGCGCAGCAGGCCAGTGGCGCAGCGACTCGGCGACCTGCTCGGCGAGGCGCTTGGCTTCGTCCTCGCTCATCGCCGGGACGTGGATCGAGAGCCGGTCGACGGCGAGCGACGGGGCCGGGCTGTGCGCGGGGTCGGTCACCGTGCGACTCCGCCTGCGGTGTGCGGGTCGTGGCCGTTGTCGGACGGCTGACCGTTGTGGGCGAGCGCCGGCGGGCGATCGTCTCGCAGCACGGCGCCTCTCTTCGCGAGCTCGCGCCGGGCGGCGGCGAGCACGTATTCGGTGCAGACGAGCTCGTCGCGCGCCCGCGCCATGAATGCCGCAGCGAGCGCCGCCGACTTGATCTCGGCGCCGGTCATGGTGAGCGACTGCGCGAGCCACTCGACGTCGATCTCACCGCTGATCGGCCGCCCGTCCTCGGTCGTGCGCGGCAGCGGCCAGCGCCCAGAGCCTGCGACGCTCGGCGGGGGTCGGCGCGATGAAGTCGACGATCACCCGGAGCCGGCGGACGAACGCCGGGTCAAGGTCGCCCTTTCGATTCGTGGCCAGGATCGCGACCCCGTCGAAGCTCTCCATCCGCTGAAGCAGGAAGTCGATCTCGATGTTCGCGAAGCGGTCGTGGGCGTCTCGCACCCGCGTCCGCTGGCCGAACAGGGCGTCGGCCTCGTCGAACAGCACCATGATGTTGCACCGCTCGCACTCGTCGAACACCTGCGCGAGCCGCTTCTCGGTTTCCCCGATGTACTTGTTGACAACCTCAGCGAGGTCGACGCGGTAGAGGTCGAGCTCGAGCGAGCGAGCGATCACGGACGCCGCCATCGTCTTGCCGGTGCCGCTCGGACCGGCGAACAGCGCGGTCGTGCCGCGGCTCTCGGGCGTCAGCCGGCGAAAGCCCCAGTCGTCGAGCACTTCGCCCGCCAGCCGGACCTGGGACTCGAGCTCGCGCAGCTGGTCGCGCACGGGGTTGGCGACGACGAGGTCCTCCCAGCCGTACGGGCAGCGCAGCGCCGTCATCAGCGTGCTCGAGACAGTGCCGAGCCGGCGGCGCGTGACCGAGGTGACGGCGCCTTGTCCACCGGGCCTCGCGGCTGCCGCGGCGGCGATCTCGGCCGGGGTCAGCGTCCATGCCCCGACGGGGTGGGGCGGTTTGGCCGCGGTCTTCGCGAGACGCCTCCATAGCGCGACGCGCCGGGCGTGGGTCAGCTCGGGCACGGCGAACGAGAGCCGGATGGCATGGCCGGGCGGCGATGCGCTCGCCGCGAGGTCGCGTTCGCGCACGCTCAGCGTGAGCGATCCGGGACGAGGATCGGGCGTCGCTTCACCGACCCAGATGGGCGTCGCGCCGAGGAGTCGCGCGGTCCGCAGCGCACGGACGCCGGCGTCCCCATTCGTGATGACGAGCGCGTCGCGGCCGAGCCGATGGCAGAGCTGAGTGAGGAGCGTCCGGCGGCCGGAGCCGGGGCGCCCCGTGAGCTCGAGCTCGACGGGTCGCCCTGCCTTGGCCGCGCAGAGCGCGGTCGCCGTGGCGGCGAGCGCGTCGAGGAGCTCGGGGTAGAGGCAGTCGGGTGACCGGCCGTTCGTCCGGCCCGCCGCGTGCTCGATCCCGGGCCAGTACGCCGCCCAGTCCGGGCGGTCGCACAGGTACGCGGCGATGTCCGGGTCCAGCAGCCATGGCGTCGTCGGCTGCCACGGCTCCGGCTGGGCCGGGCTCGCGATCCGCCATCGGCACAGCGCGCTCGCGGGGCCCGGGGCGATGCCGAGCGGCCAGCCCCACAGGCGCGCTGCGGCGGCCGGCGTTGGAGCGTGCGGTTGCGGGTCGTCCTCCAGGTAGCCGAGCACGCGGCGGATCCGATGGTCGACGTGGGCCGCCGCGAGCAGGGCGAGCAGCTGGCGCTCGACGCCGGTGAGGCCGAACTCATCCGTGAGCCGGCGCCAGCCGGGATCGGCGTCGACCTCGGCCTCGGCGCGGACGAGGAGCTCCGGGTCGGTGCGGGGCGGCTGCGGGTCGGTGCTGGGCGGTGCTTCCGATCGTGGCCGGATGGGCGGTTCCGAGAGGATCGCGTCGATCGCGGCGTGCACCCCCGCCGCACCCCGCATCTGCCATCGGGCGCGCGTCTGCTCGACGCGGAGCCGCGCCGCCAGCCTGACCCAGCGCAGCCATGCCGGCACGCCGCTCACGGGACCACCGCCCACAGCGCCGGGTCGGCCTCGATGTCGTTGACGCGCAGCCGGACCGCGTAGTTGCCGGTCGCGAGGGCCGCCGGCGGCTTGAACCGGACGGTGCCGCCGGAGCGCACCCACTGTCCGGGATTCGGTGTCCCGGTCGCCCGCCGCGACAGCGGCACGGTCCCGAGCCGCAGCTGAGCGCCGCTCGCCGGCACGTTCGCCACGGGGCAGCTGTACACGCCGCTGCCGCTCGGGCTCAGCAGCGG
This sequence comes from uncultured Solirubrobacterales bacterium, assembly GCA_963813265.1. Lineage (GTDB taxonomy): Bacteria > Actinomycetota > Thermoleophilia > Solirubrobacterales > Solirubrobacteraceae > Palsa-465. The sequence goes on from CAWEYQ010000005.1 coordinate 32,273, forward strand.
ACCGCCGGAGGGGTCGATCCACGGTGCGATCGAGACCGGGACGGGGTTCGAGCGCCACCCGGGATCGGCCGGGCGGCCGAGCCGCAACATGTAGCGCCCGGGGTCGGGGCACGTCGCCGGGTCGGGACGCAGCCGAAGCGGCACCCCGTCGGCCGGGATCGACGGATACGGGTTGGTCAGCGGCTGCTTCCAGGCGCTGATGTCCTGCTCGGTCTCGGTCCCGTCGGCGTGGATCGTGACGAGGAACACCTGGTCGGCGTCGGCGATCCCGAGCCCGCGGAGCGTGATCTCCTGGCCCGCAACGCCGGCCGGCGCGGGCGCGCCGCTCGCCGGCGTCAGGTCGTACATGCCGGGACCGAGCGGCGCCTGGAACCTGACCCGGCGGATCGTCCCGAACAGCATCGGGCGGTCTCCGTCGAGCGGCCCGATCGGCGCCGGCAGGAGCGACCACTCGCTCGGGTGCGGCTGGCTCACGGCGCCCTGCTCGGGCATCAGCAGCGCGACCGTCGCCTTGTACTGCGCGGTCATCCGCAGCGGGACCCCGAGCGCCTGCCACAGCCGGCTCAGCTCGTCGAAGCTCGGATCCTCGAGCGACAATGTGATCTCGCTGGGCGTGATCCCGGTCGGCGTTGGGGTTGCGAGGCGCACGATCGCGTTCTCGTGGAACGCGCGCGCACCGATGCTCATGACCTGCTGCTCGTGCGAGTAGCTCGACTGCGAGTGCGCGGTCAGCAGGAAGTACAGGTCCAGGCACAGCGGCTCGAACGCCACCGGCTGGCGCGTCGGCCCCGGCGGCTGACCGGTGATCGACTTCTGCGTCCAGAACTGGTTACGCAGGTTCCGGTCCTCGCAGAGATGGAACAGGTACAGGTTGAGGTCGCAGTCGGCGCCGCTCGTCGTGTCCTGTGGGTGCTGGGACGAAACGGCGACCGAGAACGGCGGAGGGCTGCCGCCGAACAGCGGACTCGCTGCGAGCGCGCCGGTGAGGATGTCGCGCAGCGCGTCGGTCACGATCGAGAGATCGAACATCCGCTCACCCCTGCGCCAGCCCGAACACGGGGGCCGGCCTGCTCAACGGTCCGCTCGGGCTCGCCGCGATCGGAACCGGTGGCGGTGGCGGAGGCGGGGCCGGCGCTGCGGCGACGTGGACGTCGATGGTGCCGATCTGGACGAGGGGGCGCGCCGGCGCCTGGTCGGAGGCAGGCGGCAGCGGCGGGCCGGGCTGAGCGCACGGGGACAGCTGCGCGTGCCGGAGTGGCCTCGGCGACGGGGCGGACCTGGTCGGGCCTTCGCTCGTTGCGGACTACGGCGTGCGCGGTCGTCGTTCGCTGCGGTGGCGCAGCCGTGACGGGGGTGGCGGCCCGGCGGGCATCCGTTGGTGGCGTCCCCGGTGCAGATCGCCGCGCAGCTGCGGGCGGACGCGCCGCGTCGTCGGCCGTCCGCCGCCGCGCCGGCGCGACCGGCCGCGTCTGGTGGGCTTCGTTCCGAGCCTGCGCGCGAGCTGACGAGGCCGACGGGTCGGGCTCGATCCGTCGCTTGGCCGCAGGCGCGGCCAGGCTGGTCTCGGCGGGCGGTTGCGCCGCGGGGCGCCGCCGCTCCGAATGCTCGGCCGGCTCAGCCGTCGACGGCGCGAGGGGTCCCGTCCTCGCCGCCCGCTGTGGTGACACACCCTCATCCCGCACGGACGTCGCGGAGCTCGCCCCCGCCGCCGTCGCCCCTCGACGCTCGACCACTGACGTCGCGGCGGGTCCCCACGCGCGGCGATAGGGGGCTCGTGCAGCGGACCCACCGCCGGCGCCGGCGATCAGTCGCTCCAGATATCCGGGGCTGCGCGCCGCCCTAGCCACCGAACGCCTCGGCGGTCAGCGGAGCGCCACGTCCTGCACGCACGTATTCCGCGTAGGCCGCGCGGCGGCTGCTCGGCAGTTGCAGGATCTCCGACTCACACCAGTGGTACTCGGACGCAATCAGATGGACGTCCTCGAGCACGGCGCCGCCGAGGAACCGCAGCTCCTCCAGGCACAGCTCGCGGGCGTCGACATCGAGCAGGACGTCCGCCTCGCACTCGGGACACGTGCCCCGCACGTCCGATCGCAGCGTCGGCGCCACGACGGCCAGCGCCCGCTCGGCGGCGCGCCGCGCGGCGGCCGACAGCTCGCCGCGCATGCACCGCTGCGCGAGGCTCCTCGCTGGGTCGTCCTCACCGGAGGCGTCGAGGACGTCGGCCGCCGTCGGCGCGCGGAGCTCGAGGTCGTGGCGGGTCAGCCTGAGCCACGGCGGCTCGGCCGGCTCCAGCCGCTGCCCCCGGCGCGGGCGCGTGTGCTCGACGTACGCGCCCAGGCTGAACGCGATGTCGACCTTTGCGCCACATGCGCCGCACTGGCCCTCGGCGATCAGCCGGTCTCCGAGCGCGGCGCGCCGCAGCTCGACGACGATCGCATCGACATCGCCGACCGGCAGCGACGCTGCGTCGAGCGGCTCGCCGTCGTCGTGGCACGCCCGGCGCCCCACGAGCTCGACCGCGGTCGCGAGGCCCGGCCCGCGCTCGAGCAGCAGCACGTCGTCATAGCCGGTGGCTTCGCGCCACCGGTATGTCGTGCCGGCGATCGGGGTCCGCGCTGTCACCGCTCAGAGCTCCGCAGGCTCCGACAACGAGAGGTCGTGCTCCCAGCCCTCGTTCTCGAGCTTGATGTGCTCGATCGCGATCGCGTTCGTGCCCGCGTCGAGGTCGGGCAGCGCCTGGTACTCGGAGACCCACGCGCGGTGGACGAGGTAGCGATGGACCGGCTGGCCCTCCTCGTTGAGCAGTTCGATTCGCATCTCCTGCCGGAGGTTCTTGAGCGACTGGCTCGGTGAGCCCTTGTCGAGCACCTGGCAGGCGTTCGCCCAGATCTCGAAGTCGGTGTCGTGCGTGACGCCGCGCTCGAGCGTGATCGGCTCGTACTTCGTGCGCCCGAGCCCTTTGCGGATGAGGGCGTTGCCGCCCTCCTTGTACTCGATCACGTCCGCGGAGCGCTTGATCGCGCTGACCTTGCTGACGGCCGCGACCGGCGTCGTGCTCGTGCCGAAGAAGACCAGGAAGCGGTACGTCTTGTACGGATCGAACCGGCTGACGTTGACGGTGAACGGCTGTGACACGGGGATCCTCCTAGTTCTTCGGCTGGCCGGCGAGCTGCGCCAGCTTGATCACGACGAACTCAGCGGGCTTCAGCGGCGCAAACCCGACGACGATGTTCACGATCCCGTTCTGCTGGTCGTCCGGGGTGGTCGTCGTCGCATCGCACTGGACGAGGAACGCCTCGCTCGGGCTCGAGCCCTGGAACGCACCCTGGTTGAACAGGCCGAGCATGAAGTTCTCGATCGTCGTCCGGATCGCCACCCACAGCGGCTCGTCGTTGGGCTCGAAGATCACCCACCCCAGGCTCTGGTACAGCGACTGCTCGAGGAACAGCGCCATCCGCCGCACCGGCACATAGCGATACTGCTGGAACGACGGGTTCGCCGCGACGAGCGTGCGCGAGCCGAATACGACCGTGCCGATCCCCGGGAAGCCGCGCAGGCAGTTGACCCCGATCGGATTGAGCGTGCCCTGGCGCGGGTCCGTCATCAGGCCGGAGGCGACCACCCCGTTGGTGTTGTTCACGATCGTCTCGTAGCCGGCGGGCGCCTTCCAGACGCCGCGGTTGTTGTCTTCGCGGGCGAAGATCCCGGCGACGTAGCCGGACGGCGCGACGCTGATCGGGTCGCCACTCGCCGGGTCCGACGCCCGCAACCAGGGAAAGAACACCGCGCCGTTCTCGCTCTTGGGGATCGTCCGGTTCGGCACGGCGTCGGTCATCACGTCGTAGATCATCGGCAGCGGAGCGCCGGTCGGATCGGCGACCGTGTCAGCGGGCGCGTCGACGATCATGAACGCCATGTGACGCTCGCAGAACGCGAGCGCCTCGGACACGACGGGCGGGTCCCACACCCCCGGCGTGAGGACCAGGTTGAAGACGCGGACCTTGTCCAGCGACCCGTCAGCGGCAAACGCGGCGGCGAAGTCAGACGCGTGGTACGAGGTGAACGGCGACGTCGGGAGGCCTCCATCGAGCGGCGTCGGTGCGAGCGTCGAGCTCCACGACGTGGGGTAGCTGCCGCCGGAGGGCGGCGCCACCGTCACGAGCGACGAGACCGGGTCGGTGGCTGTACCGATCCGCGCCTCGAGCGTGTTGCCGGCGTCGGCCGCCGGTGGCGCGGGGTTCAGCGTGACGTGGCGGAACGTCTCCGTCCGCGCGCCGTAGCTGACGATGATGTCCGCGATATCGGTGACGGTCCCACCCGGCGTCTTCTGCAGGTTGGTGATCGATACCGTCAGCAGGTGGTACGCGTCGACCGGCTCGAGCCCGTTGAACACGATCGCGGTCGTCCCGGTGGGCGGGATCTGCAGCGTCGGATTTGAGAGCGTCGCGGACGTACCGGAGGCCAGCAGCGTCAGCTCCGGAGCAAGCGCAACCACGTATGCGATCGAGCCGCCGTTCAAGAAGAACTGAAGCACCGCCCGGCCGACGTCGTCGGCCAGCCAATCGACCGAGAACAGCCCGCCGAACTCCCGCTCGTAGTCGGAGAACGAGAAGATCTCGACCGCCTGTCCGTAGTGCTCGGGCTTGGTCTTGAACGGGTGCGTGTAGCCGATGAACACGGTCACGGATGTCGGCGCCGCGGTGATCGTGTGCGAGTTGCTCGGCACCTCCTCGATGTAGATGCCGGGGTAAGTCGGGGTGACGGGCATGGGCTCCTCGCTTGCGTGGTACGGGTTCCGGGCGCGGTGTCAGCTCGTGTAGGCAGTGCCGGTGGCCGCCACGCCATCCATGCCGCCCGACAGTGGGACGTCGCCGGCGGTGGGCGGGGCGATGCCGCCCGGCGGCGCCGACGCCGTGACGACGTACGCGACGGAGTCGGGGAGCGGGTCGAGGGGCGCGAGCGCGATCTTCGAGCTGTTACCGGCGTCGTAGCTCGCCTGAAGCGTGAACGTGTTCGCGGTGGTGTCGACCGTGATCGTCACCGGTATGCCCGCGCTCGGGAGGCCGGCGCCGCTCCGCGGAACGAGGTTGAACAGCTTCGTCGAGTTGTCCGAGCCGATGACGTCCGCACCGGCAGCCTTCACGGCCAGCGTCTGGTCCTTCGGCAGCATGCCGGTCTTGATCGCCTGGGACTTCTTGAGCATCACCAGCCCCGTGCCGCCCCGCTCGCCGGCGGCGGGGTTGTCGACACCGAGCGCATCCTTGGCCGCGGCGGCGTCGGTGAGCCCGGCGTAGGTGTCGATCTCCTTCGCGTTCAGCTTGACCTTCGCGCTCAGCGCCGTGCCCGGGTCGGGCGTGACCGACACCGTGATGTTGTTGCCCTCCGGCCCCGCCACCGCGGCCACGAACAGGATCGCCGCTACCGGGGGCATGACCGGCGGCGGCGTCAGCTCGCCCGCCGACACCTTCGAGGAGGCCAGCGCCAGGAGGATCGTCTGCTCGGCGCCTGAGAATTCGCTGGCCCATGCCGACTTCAGCTGCACCTTGGAGCCCGAGAACTCGAGCGCCGACAGCGGAACCAACCGCTGGCTCCCGTTCGCGTCGGTGAAGGACAGCGGGCTCTGCCCCGTGACATCAACCGTGCTGCTCGCCATCCTGCGCTCCTCTACTCGGGTCGTCGCACCCGGCACGCTCGCGGAACGTCGTCACAGCGCCGTCACGGACCCGTCACGACCACCCTCGTCCAGCGCCCTGACCCAGCATCGGTCGAGCCCGGCATTCCGTCGGTCCGCCCTCGCATAGCCTGTGGAACTCCAAGGGAGGAGGCCGGGTCGTGGTATCGGCAGGTCACGCGCGACACGCGGACGCGGAAGGTTCCGGCCTCGGGGGGAACGAAGGTGCCGACCCTTGCACCCATCCTGCCTGCTGCGATCGCCTCCGCGTTCGGTGAGCAGCGCTGGCGCTGCACTCACCGGGCGTGTCACCTGGCGTGGATTTGGCTCGAGTCAACTGTGACGGGCGTCCGCCCCGTCGTTACCACTTAGCTCGCGCGCGAACCAGCAGTCTCGTGATCCGGCCGGTGGCGTCCCACTGTGAGTGCGATCACACGATGTCAACACGTGGTTAATCTCACATCGCGCCCGCCACCGGCGCGCGACAGTGTTCTTGACAGACTGGACGGATCGGACACGTACATCGGAATCGAGGTTGAACCCCAGGGCGTGGGGACAACTCCTCTCGATCCGCGGCCGCGAGCGTCCACGCGTCTAAATCGGTTGCACCGGGCGACCGAACGATTCAAGGAGTGGACATGGTCCGCCACCACTACCGCATTGCGTCATGCGATCTCAATAACGCTGGCGCTCGCTGCCGCCGCTCCGGCCGCTGCAAGGCCCATGCCGGACCCGATGCGGCCCATCGCGCTGTCGGGCACAAACCTCTGTTCGGAGGTCTGCTCCTCCGGCGGCTACACCGCTACCACCCAGTCCGCCGACCCGATCGCGGAACGCGGAGCCACGCTTCCGCACGACCCCCGACCGCGGGCCGAGGTCGCCGCGCTCGCGGCCAGTCAGTCCGGCAGCGGAGCCACCAGCGCTCCCAGGCACGCGTTCAGTGGTCCACGCTCAGAGGTCGCCTCTGGCGGCGGCTACAGCAATACTCCCACGACCGTGGTTCGGATGGTCAGTCCCAACACCGGTTTTGACTGGGGCGACGCCGGAATCGGAGCCGGCGGCGCGGTCCTCCTGATGCTGCTGATCCTCGGTGGTGCACTCGGGGTGTCGAGCGCTCGCCGCAACGCAACCCACAGCGCCGCGTAGCTTACGCGCCGAACGCAAACCGACTCTAAGAGCGAGCGAGGGGCAGCGCTGCCGCCGAAACCTGACCGGCGTTTCTTAGAGATATGCGGTGGCGCCACCGGTGGCGCCACCGCGCAAGGAGCGCTTGACGGGCGGCAATCGATGCGTGTCCCGGGGTCTGTCCGAACTCAGCAGGGCAAGGAACCCGAGATCGCCGCGCGTCTGGATGCTCTGGGCAGGGCGCTTCACCTGCATCTCGTCGGGCTCTCCGGCTACCGCACCCCGCAGCACTCGGTGGCGGTGGGCGGGTACGCCGATGACCCGCACACGCGTGGCGAGGCGATGGACACGCCTGGCGTCGAGGGTGTACCCGAGTGAAGCTGCGTCAGTTCGGTCTCACTCGCCCCTTCTCCGCCGCGAGCGAGGCAGATCACATCCAGCTCGCTTGACCCGCGAGGTGTCCTCCGCGTGGCCGGGCGCTGACATCCGGTCATCGGCAACTCTGCGGAACAACGGCCGCAGACAGCGGCAAGGCGCGCTGAGTCGGCAAGCAGGCGATCGCCGGTTCGATCCTGGCTGGCTCTGGTCTGGTCGTCCCGTGGGCCACGTGTCGGGGTAGTGTGGGCGAGTGCAGGCGACGCTGTCGATTCTCTTCACCGATGCGGTGGCGTCGACGGAGGCGCTCGCGCGGCTGGGGGACGAGCAGTTCGGAGTCGTGCAGCGGGCGCATCTCGATCTGTTGCGTGCCGCGGTTACCCGGAACGGCGGTCGTGAGGTCAAGTCGCTCGGTGACGGCCTGATGGTGGTGTTCACCGGCGCGGCCGACGCGCTCTCGTGCGCCGTGTCGATGCAGCAGGCGATCGAGGCCGATGCACGGCGCGGCGCGGAAGGGCTCCCGTTGCGAGTCGGCGTCTCCCTCGGGGACGTGACGGTCGACGGTGACGGGGACTGCGCCGGCACCGCGGTGGTTGAGGCCGCGCGGTTGTGTGCGGCAGCCAGGGGCGGCCAGGTACTGGCGTCGGAGGTGCTGCGGGCGGTCGCGGGCTCGCGGGGTGGTCACGCGTTCACGCCGCTCGGCCCGGTCGAGTTGAAGGGCCTGGCGGAGCCGGTCGCGGTGGTGGAGCTCGGCTGGGCTCCGTTGGCCGCAGGCGAGGCGCTCGCCCCCGTGCCGCTGCCGTCGCGTCTGGCGTTCCAGTCCTCGTGGGCGTTCGTGGGCCGCCGGCAGGAGCTGGAGCGCCTGGACGAGCTCTGGGCGCAGGCCGTCGCCGGCGAAGCACGCGTCGCTCTGCTCAGCGGGGAGCCTGGCGCGGGAAAGACGCGGCTGGCGCGCGAGTTTGCGGTCCGCGCACATGAGCAGGGTGCACTGGTGCTCTTCGGGCGGGTCGACGAGGACATGGCGGTCGCCTACCAGCCGTTCGCGGAAGCCCTGGCGCACTACTTGGCGAGCGTCGACGAGCCCACGCGTGAGCAGGTGCTGGCGCTGCGCGGCGGGGTGCTTGCACGGCTCGTCCCCGAGCTGGCCGACCAACTGCCGGAAGGCCAGGTGGAGTCGTGGGCGATCTTCGAAGGGATCGTCGACTGGCTGTCGGGCGAGGCCGCTCGCCGCCCGGTGGTGCTGGTCCTTGACGACCTGCACTGGGCGGCCAAGCCCACCCTGCAGGCGTTGCTGCACCTGGTGCGCAGTGAGCGCCTAAGTCGCCTGCTCATCGCCGGCACCTATCGCGACACCGAGCTGGCTCGCACGCACCCACTCTCGGCCGCGCTGGCCGACCTGCGGCGCGAGGAGGGCGTCGAGCGCCTTGGCCTCCGCGGCCTCGACGACGACGGGGTCGCGGCGTTCGTGGCGGCGGCAGGCGGAGGCGAGCTCGATGACGATGCGCGCGGCCTGGCCGCACAGCTGACCGAGCAGACACAGGGCAACCCCTTCTTCGTCGGGCAGGTCCTGCGCCACCTCGTGGAGTCCGGGACGGTCGAGAGGGTTGACGGCCGGTGGGCGCGAGTGGCGGGCGCTGACGAGTTCGTGGTGCCTGAGGGCGTGCGCGAGGTGGTGGGGCGACGGGTCTCGCGACTCAGCGACGAGGCCGGGCAGCTGCTCACGGTCGCAGCGGTCACAGGACCCGAGTTCGACACAGCCGTCGTCGGCGAGGTCGCCGGGCAGCCGCTGGCGCGGGCCCTGGACGGATTCGACGAGGCCGTCGGTTCACGGCTCGTGCTGGAGACGGATTCGCCCGGCCACCTGCGGTTCGCCCATGCGCTGGTGCGCCAGACGCTCGAAGACGAACTGACGACGCTCCGCCGGCTGCATCTGCACCGAGACATCGGGCTGGCCATGGAGCGCCGTTTCGCCGACAGCGACAGCGTCGTGGCCGACCTCGCGCACCACTTCGCGGAGGCCGCCGCGCTCGGGGAGGGCGAGCGAGCTGCCCGGTACGCGGAGCGGGCCGCGGATCAGGCGCTGGACCGCGGTGCTCCCGACCAGGCGGCGGAGCTGCTCGTACGGGCGCTCGACCTGCTGCCCGCCGAGGCCGACCCCGACGGGATGCTCCGCGACCGCCTGTTCGCACAGCTGGCCAATTGCCTCTACACGCTGTGGGCACTTGAGCGCATCGAGGATGTCTCCCGGGCATGGCTGGCCCTCGCGCGTGAACGAGGCGACTACGGAATGAGGGTGAACGCCACCGCCTGGCTCGTCATCTCGTGGGTCTACCGCAAGATCCCCGAGCCTGAGGACCTTGCTCTCGTCGCCGAGGCACTGCGCATCGATCCCGCGCAGGTAGACGTGGGGGATCGCCGCCGCCTGTCCTGGCGGGGAAACTGGTGTACGACCGACGCCACAGCGCTGCGTGCAGTGCTGCTGGGTAGCATCGCCTACCCCTGGGCCTACAACGTCCGGCTGGAGGGTCTCATCCCTGACCTCCCGGCGGATTCGCCGCTGGCGCTGGCAGACGAGGCTTGCGGCCTGGCCGCAGCCAGCGCCGATCCGGAGATCATCGACGAAACCCAATGGTGTCGGCTGACAACGCTCGCCGGCCATCCCGAGGTGGATGAGTACCTGCGCGAAGCGGAACGGACGATCGCCGCCGGCTATTCCTTCGGCGCGGCCGGATGGACGCAGCTCATGATTGCGCACGTCCGGCTCGGCCGGCTGGACGAACTCGCCACACTGAGCGCGGAGATGCAGGAGATCGGCGACCGGACGGGGGATCGCCTCGTGCATGGGATGGCAGGAGCCGCGGCGACCAGCGAGGCGCTGCTGCGCGGACGGATTGAGGATGCGCGCATCGCGACCGACAATGTCATCGCGTCGGCCCCGGATGTGGCCATTCTCCAGCTGGGTTGGGCGCAGCTGACCGTCGCTCGGTTGCTCCACGCCGGCCGACCCGACGAGGCACGGCCCATCGCTGACCGGCTCGCCGCCGCCCCAGGCATCGACTATGCGCCGTTTGCCGCCGCGATTGCAAGAGCGCAGGGTGACCTGGACCCGTCCCGTGAGGTGCTGGCCGCCTGGCACGCTGGCGGGCACATGCTCGCGCAGGAAAGCGAGCTTGGGGCGAGGCTCTGGGCGCTCGCCGAATGCGCGCACGCGCTCGGCGACCAGGACGCCGCCGGACGCCTCTACGACCAGCTGCTCCCCTACGACGGCCAGCTGCTCAACTTGGCCGTCGGCTGGGTCCCGGCGAGCGCAGCATTCACGCTCGGCCTGCTCGCGGAGGCGCTCGGCGACCGTGACCGTGCCTCTAGGCACTACACAGAAGCCATCGCCTTCGAGGAGCGGATCCGGGCGGAGGTCCTCGCGGTGCGCACCCGCGAGGCATTGGCCCGCATCAGCGGGTAGACGTTTGCGGCGTGCGTGGTACGCGAAGTACCGCCTGCCGGATGCGCGACCAATTCGAGCGCGACCACGACGGTGCGTCCTCTCAAGCTCCCACCTCGGCCGGCGCGAACGACTCTGCGGCGGTCGCCGGCGGTTTCTGCAGCGCCGCCCAGCATCCGGTCATGAGGATCGAGACGTGCACGGCGGCGAACGAGACATTGTTGATCGTGGCGGCGTCACGATTCTTCGCCAGCCCATATATGCATGCGGCCAGCAAGACGCCAACCGTGACGAGCGTGGGCATCACCGCCCGCGGCTGACGGACGTTGGCGCCCTTCTTCGGGGTCACGACGAACGAGCCGGTCTTGCGCAGCACCACGTAGAACGTGGCCAGGATTTGGATCCAGAAGTTCGCCGCTGAAAGGGCGTACGCCGAGAACTTGTAGGTGCCGGCGCCGCCAACAGCCGCCATGCTCAGCGCCACGGCGTAATAGGGCACGAAGTGCAGGAGGAACTCGGGAGCGTTGATGTGGCCGATCGGTTGTCCCCCGCCCAGAAGGCGAACGACCGGGAAGCTCATGTAGACGAGCAGCGTCCAGCCGGACAGCCAGTACACGCCTGAGAGTACGTACTGGATCTTGAGGCCGATGGGGAGCCGCGCACGCAGCGCGCGGGGGACGCCGGACAAGCACCCCCTGGCCCAGCGCTGTTGCTGAGAGATGTAGGCGGCGGTGTCTTCTGGACCTACGCCCCGGGAGAGCACATCCGGGATGTAGGCCGACTTCCATCCTCTTTCGTGGAGGTGGATCGAGAGCTCAAAGTCCTCAGTCAACGAGTTGGTGGGGAACCCGCCCACGCTCTCGAACGCCTCACGTCGGAACACCACGCAGGTGCCGCAGCAGAAGACGGCACCAAGTCCGTCCTTACCGCGGCAGATCGGACCGAAGAACAGTGCCTGCTGCGACATCGAGGCGGCGGCGATCCGGTTGTTCTCGGTGTTGGCGTAGTACTGCGGTGTCTGGACGAACGCGATCTCGGGGTCTTCCAGCCACCCCATAGTGGCCTCGAGGAAGTCGGGGTCCGCCATGTGGTCCGCGTCGAACACGGCGATGAACGGAGCGTCCGTCTTCGTCAACGCATGGTTGATGTTCCCGGCTTTGGCGCCGCTGTGCTCGGATCGGGTGATGTAGCCCACGCCGTGGCGGCGCGCCAGTTCCTTCATCTCCGGGTCGTTGCCGTCATCGAGGACATGGACCCGCACCTCCGCGCCGCGCATTCCCAGTGCCCCGACGATGGTGAGGTCGACGATGTCCGGCGGCTCCTTGTAGACGGGGATATATACGTCTACAGCGACGTGCCGGGTGGGCGCCCGCCTGGGGCGGACCTGCTCGTGGCCCACCGTCCACCAGAAGCCCAGCCCCTGCGAGAGGTTGAAGAGCTCGGCGACGATCAGGATCCCGTACAGAACCGGCGTGCCATGGCGAGCCGGAACGTTGAGCAGCCAGCCGAAATACCAAACCACACACGGCAAGCCAATCGCTATCAGGATGCGGCAGCGCCGGCGGACGCTCCACGTCTTCGGGTACGGCTCCCACGTAATTCGTCGAAGACGGACGTCCCAGGGCTTACTGCTCATCGGAACTCCCAGACCTTGTCTGCGGCATCTTGCACTGCGCCACGTGCTTTCGGATGAACGTCAGCTGCCCTACTACCTTATTGGAGCGCTGTGGCCTCTCGCCAGCGGCGACACGTCGCACGGTCTCAGTCCGAGCAGCCCCGAGTGGTACGTCAAACGACTCAAGCACCCGACCGGCCAGCCGCGGGAGCAGCGGGAGGCCTTACCTCGGATCGATCGTGAACGACAGTGGCTGGGGCTTTGACCGTTGCCTCAGCGAGTTGGTTGCGACGATCGTGACCGTGTAGCGGCCGGGTGACAGCCGGCTGGTCCGCGTGAGGCGGCCCTGAAAAGCGACCGTGTTGATCCCGGCGTGGCCGCCGTGGCGCAGCGACCCGGCCGGCACGGCACGCAGGCAGGAGCGCTTGCGCCGGTTGGCGCGGGTCAGCGCTACGCGGTGCCGCCAGCGCGACCCCGACCGGGCAGACCCGATCCGTTGCACGCGGCGGGCCCCGGGCCGGCGCCCTGGAGGACGACAGGACCCCTCAACGGGTTGAAGAAGAGCTGACCCATCGTCAGTCGGTAGCAGCCGGCCGGCGCGATGATCGTCGTCGTGCCCGAGGCCGGAGCTGCCGCGCACTCGCCCTCGGCCGATCCGCTCGCATACGTCAGCGCTTCTCGCAGCGAGCAGCCGTTGTAGGACGTGGTCTCGTCCAGCGAGGTCGTCAGCCTGATCGTCGTATCAGCCGCCGCGCGGGAGACGCCGAACGGGCAGGCCGTAAGGACGATCACGGCGGTGCACAGCCCGACGCAGCTGCGGGCGGAAGGAGGGATTCCGGGGAGGGGGTTGATTGAATCCCGCTCCATGGCCTCCAGCCCGCGTCGGCGATCCAAGTCACTGCCCGGTCACCTACCGGAAGCCGCCCCTGGTGAGGTGCTCGTGTGGACCGACGGCGCCTGCCGGCGCAATCCCGGCCCCGGAGGGTGGGCTGCGCTGCTCTGCTGGGAGGATGGGATCGTCGAGGAACACAGCGGTGGCCTTGCCCTGACGACGAACAACGTCATGGAGATGACCGCCGCTCTGGAGGGCTTGTGCGCGCTTCCATCCCGGTCACGGGTTTGCGTTGTTACCGACTCCCGCTACCTGCACGACGGCATGACGTCCTGGATGGCCGGCTGGAAGCGCAAGGGTTGGAAGACGGCCTCGGGCGATCCCGTCAAGAACAAGGAGATCTGGGTCCAGCTCGACGCCGCAGCGTCGGGCCACGAGCAGGTCCGCTGGCACTGGGTCAAGGGCCACATCGGTCACCCGCTCAACGAGCGAGCCGACGTGTTGGCGGTGGCCGCGACACAGAGCGCCGCTCGGTCCGGGCACTGATTGCAGCGCCCGGGCAGAGAGTTCAGCGCGAATCGCGGCGCAGCAGGGCGGCGCTTGCTAGTTCGCCGGCTCGGTTTCGACGATCCAGATCGGCGCGTCGGCGCATTGCATCGGGACGCCACCCTGCGTGTCGTCGAGTCGCGCGTGCAGCACCCGTACACGGTCGCCGGCGATCGTGGTCAGCGCGCCGTGATTCTCGGGCCGGATCGCCGCGACGCGCCAGGCCAGGACCTGTCGGCGGACCTCGTCGGCGGTGTGCGACCAGTCGATCTCCGCGTAGGAGGCGTCGAAGAACCCGGCGTAGCTCGCGCCATCGGCGGGCTGCGGGTCCCCTGCGTCGCCGGCCTCGACACGGGTGAGCGCCTCGGGCAGCAGCCGACCAATGAGGGCGATCATTGCTCCGAATAGCTCCTCGGGCCGCTCGATCGCCGCGAGCGGCATCGTGCCCTGAGCGAGGATCGCCCCGGTGTCGAAGTCGGCGTCCATGCGGTGGACCGTGTAGCCGAGTTCGGGATCGCCGTTGCGCACGGCCCACGCCATCGGGTTCGGGCCGCGGTAGCGGGGCAGGAGCGCCGGGTGCGTGTTGATGATGCCGAATCGCGGCACCTCGAGCGCGTCGACCGGGATTCGGAGGGGGAAGGCGGCGCTGATCGCCACGTCGGCGTCGAGCACGGCGAGCAGCGGCGCGATCCGCGAGGGGTTGCCGGCGACTAGGACGTCAAACCCGCTCGCGGCCTGCAGTGCGATCGCTCCGAGCGAATCAGCGCCGTAGCGGTCGCCCTCGAGCGGGGTCGTGACGACGCCGACCACCTCGTGGCCGACGCCGCGGAGCATGGCGCCGATGCCGGCGACCGCCATGTCAACACGAGAGATCAGCGCGACGCCGCACGGCCTGGAAGCATGCGTGCCGAGTTATGACCCTGCCGAGCTCCAGGCAGGCGGCTCGTAGATGCCCCCGGGTACGGCGCCGATGCAGAGGACTCGCAGCCCATCGGCGCCGGAGGACAGCACTCGCGCGGTGCCGGCGTCGACGCGTACGAGGTGGTCGGAGTCGAGCGGCAGGCGGGCGCCGTCGACGTCGACGGTGCCCGAGCCGCGCAGCGAGACGTACAGTTCCTGCTGCCCGGATTCGGCCTCGTCGTGGGACTTGGTGGAGTAATTCGGCGGCAGGTCCATGATGTTGGCGCCGAACGCGCTGAGGTCGAGGCCGGCGCGGACGAGTTTCGCGAACCCGTCCCACAGGGTCGGCAGATCGTCAATGGCCTTGGCGGAGTAACCGGTCATCGTGCGCATGATGACACCACGAGTCCCATGCTCCTCGCGGATAGGCTTGGCCATCCCTACTCGTGGACAGATTGAGGAAGATCACGACGTTCACCGATCCGGCCGGCGCGGTTCGTCTGCCGGCCAACATTCATCCAGGCCCCGACGATCGCATGTGGTTCACGAGTCTCGGCAGCGATCGCAGCGCACGTTTGGATCCCGGTGCGAGGGATCCCGGATCGACGATCGAGACGTTCACGGCGGAGGGGCTGCTCCAGGCGATCACGGCGGCGATCGCGAGAGACGGCGGCAACACGAACACGGTCTACACGGCAAACGGCAGCCATGCCTAGCTCGGCGGTGGCCGTCTCGCCCGAAGCGAAGATGCCGAATCGAGCACGGCGGTGGTGCTCGATCCAGCCGTGTCACCGCCGAAGCGGGAATCCGGAACATTGTCTGGCCGCGCGACCGTGCGCGCGGACGGCATCATTCTTCTACAGCAAACTGATGCCGATCGCGTACGGCGTCCACGACCTGGTGGGGGCGTACCCCAACACGACTCAACGCCGGACAACTGTTACGTGTACGGCTACGGGTGGACGTTCTACCATGCCCCAGCGACCGCGCAGATGAAGTGGTTCGGTGACTTCAACGTTGACGGAGAGGGTGGATTCTTCCCGTCACAGTTCGTGCTCGGGCGGCACACCCTCAGTGTCCGGTATTACGCCTATCCGCCGGCGAAGCTGACCGATGCGATGTTCCTCGCGCCGGAGCAGAACGGCAGCGGCATGCAGCTGAGCCGATACATCTGGAACTCGTTCGACAACCCGCATCCGCCGACCGACATCGCCTTCTGTCACTGATCGGCGGTACGGCCGCCGTCACGCGTGAGCTGACGGCGGCGCGCACTGGGTGTACGCGTCGACCTGTTTTCCCGCGAGTAGGCGGATGATCGTGATGCCATCGCAGGCCAGCGCTCCGGGACTCGAGGCCGAGGCTGCTGTGACCCCGGCAGTCGCCCGCCAGCACGTCACGACACGGTCGTCCTCGGCGATCTGGTCTTCGACCTGGATATAGACGTCCGGACGAGCGGCGCGGCGGTGGGACACGAAGTGGCGCATGCCGTCCGGTCCGGTGATCGCAGCGCCAACGCAGGTGAGGCGACCGATGAAGTCCTTGGCCACGAGGTCGTCGATCAGCTCGAGTCGGCCGTCGTTCAGCACCTCCAGGAAGAACTGGAGGACGCGCTGCTTGTTCTGCTCGCACACGCTCATCGGCTGACCCGCATCGTCGCGGCGAGGCGTCAGAGCGGCAAGGGAGGGACCCCGAGGGTTTCCCCCAGGGTTTTCGGTCACGGTCGGTCGGCGGCGGTGTATCGTCGATGCGTGTCTACGGCGACGCGCGCCGCGTTGCTCGAGCGAGAGCACGAGCTGAGTACCTTGAGCGACGGACTCGGTCGCGCGCGCTCCGGCGACGGAGCGGTCCTGTTGGTCGAGGGCCCGGCCGGCGCCGGCAAGACGGAACTCGTGCGCGAGGCCCGCACGGCCGGAGCCGCGGGTGGGATGTTGACGCTGGAGGCCAAGGGCTCAGAGCTCGAGCAGCCGTTTGCCTTCGGGGTGGTGCGTCAGTTACTCGAGTCGGAGGCGGGTCCCGGCTCGGCCGCGGGCGAGCTATTCGCCGGTGCGGCTGCGCCGGCGGCGCGCCTGTTCGAGACCGGCGAGCGGGGGCGTGCCACCGTGGACACGGACTTCGAGGCGCTTCACAGCCTTTACTGGCTGGTGGTCAACCTCGCCGACCGGGCGCCCCTGCTGCTCTCGGTCGACGACTGCCATTGGTCAGACCGCGACTCGCTGCTGTTTCTCTCCTATCTCGGTCAGCGAATCGACGGGCTCCGAGTGGCGATCCTGCTCGCCGGACGCCCGCCGGATGCGTCGGCCGCGGAGGCCGCGGCACTCTGGGGGCAGCTGGCATCACGGGCTGATGCGGTCGTGCTCTACCCGCGACCGCTGAGCGAGACGGCGGCGCTTGGCCTCGTGCGCGAGCGGCTCGGCAGCGAGGCGGCCGACGAGTTCTGTCGGGCATGCCATGCGGCGACGGGCGGAAATCCGCTGTTTCTGCGCGAGCTGCTCGGTGCGTTGGATGCCGCGGGGGTCGTGCCATCGGCGGGCGCTGCCGGCGACGTACAGGCGGTCGGACCGGCGGCCGTGGCTCGATTCGTACGACATCGGCTGTGGGCGCTCGGTCCCTCCGCCACCGAGCTGGCGAGGTCAGTCGCCGTGCTTGGCGACGGGAGCGAGCCTCAGCTCGCAGCGCATGTGGCAGGTCTCGGCGACGACGAAGCACGCGCGGCCGCGGACGACCTCGTCCGCGCGGACATCTTCGCGCGCACCGCTCGCTTGGCGTTCGTCCATCCGATCGTGCGCGCGGCGCTGTACGAGGAGCTGGCGCCGGGCGAGCGCGAAGCCCGGCACGCCGCGGCGGCGGACGCTCTGACACGGCTGGGCGCATCTCCCGAGCACGTGACCGCGCACTTGCTGCTGACCCGGGCGACCGGCGACGCGCGCAGAACCCGGACGCTCATATCGGCGGCGCGAGCCGCGGCCACGCGTGGCGCGCCGCGCGCCGCGGCGGTGCGTCTCCGTCGGGCACTTGATGAGTCGCCGGCCGACCAGGAGCGAGCCGAGATATTGACGGAGCTGGGCCGCTACGAGATCGCCGCGATGCAGTTCGAGGTGGCCGAGGAGCGTCTGAGCTCGGTCGTCAACTCGACTGCCGAGCTGGCCACTCGCGTCGACGCGGCCGCCACGCTCGCGCGATGCGTGCTGGTGTCCGGGAGTCGCTCAGCGGACCTCGCCGAGGCGGCACTGGCGTCACTTGCCGAAACGCTGGCGCCCATCGACGTCGAGCGCTCCCTCGAGGTCGAGTGTGATCTGGTGATGGTCGCCACGGTGACGCCGCGGCTCCGTCCGGGACTAGGCACGCATCTCGCCCGGTTCCGCGAGAAGGCCCGCGGTCATCCTGAATTCGAAGCCGTCGCCGAGATCCACACCGCCCTGGAGCAGCTCCTGCGCGGGGGCTCGGCTGATGCTTCGGCGGCTGCCGCGCAGGCAGCGCTGATGGCCGGCCTGCCGACATCGGCCGCCGAGCAACGCCGGGTTCCTGGCGATCCATACGCTGCGGCTCGCCGAGCACTACGACGTACCGCTGCGGCTGCTCGACCGGATACTGGAAGGCGCCCGTCGTGAGGGCCATGCCGCCAGGCAGGGCCTGATTCACGGGCAACGTGCGTGGATCGCGCTCGCCCAGGGATCGCTTCACGACGCGCAGATCGAGGCGGAGACCGGCCTGCAGCTGATCGGGGAGCCGCATTTCGCACTGCCGCAGCTTCTGGCGGCCGCGGTCATTGTGCATGTGGAGGACGGGGATCTCGACCGGGCCGAGACGCTGGCGCAGATCGGCGGGCGGCTTGGCAGCGACGAGGATCGGCTGTACGTCGATCTATTTCCTGACCGCACGCGGTCGTCTGCGGATCGCGCAGGGGCGGCTGCGCGAGGGCGTCACGGACCTCTTGTGGTGCGGCGAGCGGCTGAGCGTGCTGGACGTGCATTGGCCGTGCGACTGGCGGGCGTACGCCGCACCGCCGCTCGCTGCGCTCGGCGAGCACGCGCGGGCGCTGGCGCTGGCGCGCGAGCAGCTGGCGGTTGCGCGGGCGGTGGGGGCGCCGGGGGCATTGGGCCTCTCGCTGCGCGCCGCGGCGCGCGTGGTCGGTGACGACGAGGCGCTCCCGCTCCTCCAGGAGGCGATGTCGATCCTCGAGCCGAGCCCCGCGAAATTGGAGCTCGCTCACACGCTCAGCGACCTCGCGGCTCTGCTCAATCGTGCCGGCCGACGGCGGGAGGGCCGGACCGCGGCGCGCCGGGCCATCGAGCTCGCCGATCAGTGTGGGGCGGCTCCTCTGGCGGCGGCGGCGCGCGCCGAGCTCCAGGCGGGGCCGGGGCGACCGGCACGGACTGAGTTGACCGGGCCGAACGCGCTCACGGCGGCGGAGCGGCGGGTCTGCCGGCAGGCCACCGAAGGGCAGACGAATCGGGAGATCGCCCAGGCGCTGTTCATCACCGAGAAGACGGTCGAGCGCCATCTGTCCAGCGCGTACCACAAGCTGGGCATCCGCTCGCGCCATCAGCTCGCATCGGCGATCGGTCAGTAGCAAAACGGTAGGGAAAACACGCGGGGTTCCCCTCTTGTGACGCGGGGGTGGTCACGCCGAGGATGCGTGGCACGCCAACGCACACGTCAGCGCCGCTGACGGAGAGGAAGGGGCTGCACATGACTGGAATGCTGTACGCGATCGCACGGTTCTGCGTCCGGCGGCGCGTCGTCGTCCTCGCCGTCTGGGTGCTGGGTGCTGCAGCGCTCGTCACGGCGTCGCACCGCCTGAGCGACAACACGAACGACAACATCAAGCTGCCGGGCACCGACAGCCAGCGCGCCACCGACGCGCTGAGTCATTCGTTCCCCGCGCAGTCGAACGGCTCCAGCCCGATCGTGCTCCACGTGACGAGCGGAAAGCTGACCGACTCGAAGTACGCGAGCGCGGTCAACGCAGCCGCGACCGACGTCGCCCAGGCACCGCACGTCGCCTCGGTCGTCAGTCCGCTCACGTCGCAGGGCGCATCCGCGCTCAGCAAGGACCAGGCGACGGGCTACCTCTCGGTGACGACCACGGTCAGCCCGGGGGCGTTGTCTGTCGATGATGCGCAGACGATCATCAACGCCGCGTCCAAACCAGCTCAGGCAGCCGGCATCGAGGTGCAGACCGGTGGGCAGCTCGGCCAGAAGGTCTCCAAGCCAGGGACGGAGTCGAGCGAGCTCATCGGGATCCTCGCGGCGATGGTGATCCTCACCTTCACGTTCGGCACGGTGGTCGCGATGCTGCTCCCGATCATCAACGCGATCCTCGCGCTCGCGGCAACTCTGGCCATCGTCCGGATGCTCAGTCACGTCACGACCGTGTCAACCGTGGCCCCGACGCTCGCCACGATGATCGGGCTCGGCGTTGGGATCGACTACGCGCTGTTCATCGTCACCCGTCACTTCCGCGGTTTGGACGAGGGCCTTGATGTGAAGGAGTCGATCGCCCGGGCGACCGCCACGTCGGGCGGGGCCGTGGTCTTCGCCGGCGGGACGGTGACGATCGCGCTTGTGTCCCTCGCCGTCGCCGACATTCCGCTGGTGACGACGATGGGATTGATGGCGGCGGTTGCCGTGGTGGTCGCGGTGCTCGCCGCCGTGACGCTGCTGCCCGCAATGCTCGCGCTCGTCGGTCCACGGATCAACTCGCTGCGCGTGCGGGCACATCACTCGCAGGCCGACTCGAAGCACGGCATGTGGGCCAGGTGGGCCGCGCGCGTTGCCAGCCGGCCCGTGATCGCCGGCCTCGCCGCACTCGTGATCCTGATCCCGCTGGCGGTCCCGCTCCTCTCACTCAACCTCGGCCAGAAGGACGTCGCCGCACTCTCGAACTCAACGACCGCCCGCCAGGCGTACGACCTGATTTCCAAGAACTTTGGAGCCGGGGTAAACGGGCCGCTGATCGTCGCCGTCTCGCTCGGCTCGCCCGCCAGCGGCACGAACGACCCGCGGCTCACGACCCTCCAAAAGGACGTCTCCCAGAGCTCCGGCGTCGCCGCCACCACGCCGATGCAGATCAACAAGTCGGGAACGACCGCCTACTTCAATGCCATCTCGACTCAGGGCCCGGCTGAGAACGCCACCACCGACCTCGTCAACGATCTGAGGAGCTCGGTCATCCCGAAAGCCGAGACGGGCACGAACATGAAGGCCTACGTCGGCGGGACGACAGCCAGCTACATCGATCTCGCCTCGAACATCTCGGCGAAGCTCCCGCTTCAGATCCTGGTGGTGATCGCGCTCAGCTTCACGCTGCTCACGCTCGCCTTCCGTACGGTCGTGATCCCTATGCAAGCGGCGGTGATGAACGTCCTGTCGATCGGCGCTGCCTACGGCGTGTTGACGGCGGTCTTCCAGTTCGGCTGGCTGCACGGCCTGATCGGTCTCGACGGATCGGTCCCGGTCGTCTCCTACGTGCCGCTGTTCATGTTCGCGATCCTGTTCGGTCTTTCGATGGACTACGAGGTCTTCCTGGTGAGCCAGATCGAGGAGCACGTCCACGCCGGTGAGGACAATCGCTCGTCCGTCGTGTCGGGGCTGGTCACCAGCGCTCGCGTGATCACGGCGGCGGCCGCGATCATGGTGTTCGTGTTCGGCAGCTTCGTGCTCAACGGCGATCCCACGGTCAAGCAGTTCGGAATCGGACTGGCGGTCGCGGTGATCCTGGATGCCACGATCGTCCGCTGCCTGCTCGTGCCGGCGGTGATGGTCATCGTGGGCAAGAGCAACTGGTATCTGCCGCGGTGGCTCGAGCGGCTCCTCCCACATATCAGCATCGAGGGGGCCGAGTTCTTCAGGACCCCGAGCGACCGCGAGCCGGTTGAGTCTGAGCGCGAGCGTGAGGCCATGGCGGGAGCGGCCGCGTCCTGAGGGGCGTTTCGCGAGAGCGAGATCCTGCCCCTGCTCGCGCCGCGCTGCGGTTGACTTCCAGATCGGGGCCTGGTATTGAATGACCTCGCAGGATGGACAGGGCCGTCAGGGATCGGCGACCGGGTGGCAGCTCTCGATTGGAGTCCATGATGCCGGTGCACGGGCCGCGTACGGAACCAAGGAGGCGGGTCTTCGCCCGCGCGCTGGCAGGAGCCCTGCTCGCAGGGCTCCTGTACACCCAGGGCGCGTCGGCCGCGATCAGCGAGTTCCCGACCCCGACCCAGTTCTCGACGCCGACCGGAATCGCTGAAGGCCCCGACGGGGCGCTCTGGTTCGACGAACTCGGCGCCAGCAAAATCGGGCGGATCACAACCGGCGCCAGCTTCAGTGAGTTTCCCACCCCGGCGCCGTTCAGCCAGCCGTTTGGGATCACTCAAGGCCCAGACGGCGCGCTGTGGTTCACCGAACTCGACAAGATCGGCCGGATCACGACCACCGGCACCATCACCGAGTTCGCGATCCCGAACTCGTCAAGCGGCCCTGAGGACATCACCGCGGGCCCCGACGGGGCGCTGTGGTTCACCGAGGAGATCGCCGGCAAGATCGCGAGGATCACGACCACCGGCGCGGTCACCGAGTTCACAGTCCCGACAGCCGACAGCGCGCCGACCCAAATTGTGCAGGGCTCAGACGGGGCGCTGTGGTTCACCGAGAACGGCAACATCGGAGCGGGCGCGAACAAGATCGGGCGGATCACGACCGACGGCGCGATCACCGAGTTCGCGGTCCCGACCGCGTCAAGCCAACCCGACGGGATCGCCGCAGGCCCCGACGGGGCGATCTGGTTCACGGAGCAGGCAGGCAACAAGATCGGGCGTCTGACGACCGCCGGCACCTTCACCGAGTTCCCAATCCCGACGGCCGCAAGCGACTCTCGCGGAATCGCCTCCGGCCCCGACGGCGCGCTGTGGTTCACCGAACGAGCAGCGGGCAAGATCGGGCGTCTGACCACCGCCGGTGCCTTCAGCGAGTATTCGATCGCGAGCGCCTCAAGCGCACCTGATCAGATCACCGCCGGGCCTGACGGCGCGATGTGGTTCACCGAGAACAGCAGCAAGATCGGGCGGATCACGCTCCCGCCGGCGGCGCTCGCGCTCACGCCGAAAACAGCGAGCAACACGATCGGCACCCAGCACTGTGTGAGCGCAACGGTCACCGATGGCGCCTCCAACCCGACCGCGAATGTCACCGTGCGCTTCACGGTGACAGGCTCGGTCACCACGAGCGGCTCGCCGTGACCGACGCGAGCGGCAAGGCCGGCTTCTGCTACCAGGGCCCGCAGCTTCCCGGCGCGGACACGATCTCGGCGTTCGCCGACGTCGACAGCAACGCGAGCCAAGGCCCGGGCGAGCCGTCGGACACCGCGACGAAGGCCTGGACGTTCCCCGCATCGAGCTGCACGGCGAAGCTCGTCGCCGCAGCCGGGGAGATCGTCGCCGCCAACGGTGACCACGCCGTGTTCGCGGGCCTCGTCGTCAAGATCGGCGCCACGCCCAAGGGCGAGGAGCAGTACCTCGACCTCGGCCATCCCCTCGGACCGCATCTGGATTCGATCCAGATCCAGGCGCTGACCTGCAACGCCGCGCGCACGCAGGCCACGATCTTCGGAACCGCCAAGGTCGACGGGTCGGGTGCTCACAACTTCAGGATCGACGTTCAGGACCTGGGCGAGCCCGGGATCAGGCGGGACACCTACCGGATCCTGATCGACACGGGTTATGACTCGGGCGTGAAGACACTCGCGCTGGGCAACATCCAGATCCAATAGGGGTTGAGTCGGGCCTCGACGCCGAGCGGTTCAGTCTGGCCGCTCAGCCCGCCGTGCCGTCGAGCCGCTCGGCGAGTTCGACGATCAGACCTTCGGGTCCGCGGACGTAGCAGAGGAGGAATGTGCTCTCGAAGTCGACGATCTCCCCGACCGTTTCCCAGCCGGCATCTCGGACGCGGTCGACGACGCCACGCACGTCGTCGACCTTGAAGGCGACGTGTCGGAGCCCGGGACGGTTCGCGGCCGGGGCCGGTTCGTGAGCGCCGGCCGAGGGCGAGTGGAAGCGCACGACCTCGAACATGTCGCTGCCGTCGGGGGCGCGAGCCATCACGACCTCGACCTTCGCGTTTTCGAGACCGATGATTCGATCGATCCACTCGCCGCTGAAGGTTCCGGGCGTGCCGCAGTCGAGGCCGAGCAGCGCCAGAAACCGGACGGTCTCGTCGAGGTCCTCGACGACGAGTCCGATGTGGACGAAGTCGGTGACGCCGGGGCGGTGGCTGTCGGTTGAGGTCAATGCCTTGGTCACGTCTGCGCTCCCTTCCGAGTTCCTCTGACTCACTCCTCGTTGGGCAGCAGCCCGAACAGCCCGGAGAAGAGCGGGGTGATCAGCCGCGAATGCGGATAAACGCGGTACCTGTTGTAGACAGTGCCGTCCTGCATCGCGAACACGTTCCAGCCGGCGCTCACCGACACGGCCGACTCGAGGTCCGGCGCCACGACGTCTTTGCGGTAGTCGCGCAGCCACTGCGGCGCTTCGCGGAGCAGCTGGCCCATGTCGAACTCTTCTCGGACGGTGCCGGACATTCCCTCGCGGCGGAACGCGTAGCCGTAGTCGAACAGGAAGTCGCTGCCGTGCGCCGACACGTACGGCATCGTCCACCCAACCTCGGCCCGTCCTCGGTCGCGAATGTGTACTCCTTCTCGACCGGGACCCACGGCAGCTCGCGCCGCTGCTGCTCGATGCGCTTGGCGTGCTCTTCCAGCTCTCGCTCGGCTGCCAGCAGCTCCTTGCGCGCGCCCTGCCAGTCCTGCTCCGTGGCGACCTTCATCGGACCTCCTTCGCGTTGAACTCGTCCTTGTCCCTAGGACCGCGCTACCCCGCACTTCTCATCGGCTCACATCACCTGGCGACCCCGTGAGAAACCGTTCGAGGCCGTCGAGGATGACGTCGAAACCGAAGAGGAACTCGCGGTCGTAGTCGTAGCCGGCCTGGGCGACATAGCCGCCGACGACCTCGACCAGGTTCGGGTAGTCGGCCAGGGCGTCCGCGTGGGCGATCATCTGTCGCTGGGCTTCCGCCGCGAAGTCCTCGGTCGTCTGGGAGGACATGTCGGTCTGCTGGAGGGCGAAGCCGTAGATGTACGCGTCCTGCACCGACATGGCGTGGACGGTCATCTCGATCGAGAAGCCGGCCGCGCGTAGGCAGCCCAGGACCGCGTCGTGAACCCTCATGTTCGAGGGCCCGTGGCTGGTGCGACCCTCCATCTCGCCGACCGCCCACCGGTGGCGCAACAGGGCCGCGCGCGTCGAGACCGCGCGCTGGCGCAGCTCGGCCTTCCAATCTCCGCCCGCAGCGGGAGGTTCGATCTCGCTGAAGACCAGCTCGATCATCCCGTCGAGGAGGTCGCCCTTGTTGGCGACATGGTTGTAGAGCGACATGGCCTCGACGCCGAGATCCTTGGCGAGGCTGCGCATCGTCAGCTCCTGGAGACCCCGGTCGTCTGCGAGTGCGATGGCCGTTCGCAGCACGCGCTCCCTGGTGAGCCTTCGGGGTTTTGCGGGCTTCCTGGTCTTCGTGGTCGCGGGCAAGAAACGCTCCTTAGGGGCGCCGCGAGCATAGATCGGTCTCGGCGCACTTGACAAACTTACAAGGTAAGTATATACCTTCGTCGCACAGACTTACAACGTAAGTATCGGGAGCGAACGAAAGGATGGGAGAGATGGTCATGTCCTCACTGAACGGGTCCGCATCGACAGCGCCCGACCGACCGGCGCAAGCCGACTCGAGCAAGCGCGCGCGCATCGCGGGCATCTTCTTCGTCATCACGTTCATCTCCATCGCGGCATTGCCGCTTTACCACTCGGTGCTCAAAGACCACAGCTTCATCGTCGGAGCCGGTGGCGACGCGAGCGTTCAGCTGGGTGCGCTCGCCGAAATCATCACCGCCATCGCCGGCATCGGCACAGCGGTCACGCTGTATCCCGTCCTCCGCCGCCAGAGCGAAGGCCTGGCGCTGGGCTACGTGACGCTGCGCGTCGTCGAGTCCGCCCTGATCACGGTCGGAATCGTGAGCCTGCTCGCCGTCGTCACGCTCCGTCAGGATCTCGCCAGCGGTGGGACCGACCGCGCGTCGCTCATCCTCACCGGCCGGTCGCTGGTGGCAGTCCACGATGCCACGTTCCTGCTCGGCCCCGCGTTCTGCGCCGCCATCGGGAACGGACTCATGCTCGGCTATCTGATGCTGCGGTCCGGACTCGTACCGCGGCGATTCGCACAGTTCGGAATCGCCGCCGGCTCGCTGGCGATGCTGACGGCCCTGCTCGTCCTGTTCGGCGCCTACGGGCAAGTCTCCGGAACGTCGGCAGTCCTGACCCTCCCCGAGGCCGTGTGGGAGTTGTCGCTGGGCGTCTATCTCATCACCAAGGGCTTCAGGTCAGACGCGCCTCTCTTCACGCAGGAGCGGCGCGACGCCGGAGCCCGCACGTTCGGCGTGCGCCGGACGGTCGCATCCGACGGCGCAGCATTGGCCGGCGTCGGACCTCGCTGAACTAGCGACGACCCAGGAACATCACAGTGTGGAGCCCGGCATTCGCCGGGCTCCGTCCGTGGTCCTAATGGCCGCTGCCGCCGCCGCTGCCGCCGTTGCCGTTACCGCCGTTGCCGTCGGTACCGCCGCAGCTTTCATGCCCTCGGCAGACGTCGTTGCCACCGCCACCCTTCTCCCTATCGGTGCCGGCGCCGCCGTCGATGGCGTCGTTGCCGGTCCCGCCGTCGATGGTGTCGTTGCCGTCATCGGCGCCGTGGCTGTTGCCTGCATCGTCACCGAACAGGTGGTCGTTGCCGGCGTCACCCGATAGCCGATCGTCGCCGGCGTCGCCTGATAGCCGGTCGTCGCCGGCGTCGCCTGATAGCCGGTCGTCGCCGGCGTCGCCCGAGAGCTGGTCATCGCCGGTATCGCCACTCTCGGTGTCGTTGCCGGTCCCGCCGAAGATCCTGTCGCGACCGGCGCCGCCGCGCAGATTGTCGCGACCGCCGCCGCCGCAGATGATGTCGTTGCCACCGCGACCGTCGACCGTATCGTTGCCGGCGCCGGCGAAGATCACGTCGTCATGAGACGTGCCCCTGATCCGGTCGTTGCGGGCCGTGCCGACGATCGTCGCCACCTTGCCATCGCACCTTGCGCGCGAGCGGTGGCTCGACTGATGGGCGCGAGCAAAGGCGTCGCCGGAGCTCATCGCGACCACAGACGTCGCCACGACCGCGACTAGAAATAGACGTCTCACTAGTACCTCCTCGGCGCCGACAGATCTCTGCGGCGCGACTGGTTTTGTTTTGCAAACACAAGAGAAGAGACGCGCGGGACCAAAAAGGGTCACGCGACGCCCGCGGAAGATTGCGGAGCGAGCTGAGAAACACGTCGGAAAGCCAAGGACCCACACCTCCGAGAGCCGTCATGACTGCGTCTCCGCGGTTGCCACGGACCGCGTCATCGTCGTGGACCACGATCGCGGGTGCGTGGTCGAATTCGCAATTGGACGATGGTGCTAAGACGAGTGGGCCACCTCGGCGCTCGGGCACCGGGGCGAGATAGGCTGCGGCCGCCCTGAACTGTGAATAGGAGGTCTGCATGCCGGCGAGGATCCCTCTTCCCACCGACGACGAGCTCACGCCGGAGGATCGCGAGCTGCTCGACAAGGTTCCGCCGCTCAATGTCTTCCGGATGGTCGCGGGCACGCGACGCGGCTTGCGACCGTTCCTGCAGCTCGGGGCCGCGGCACTCTCGAGCTCGATGGACGCCCGGCGCCGTGAGATCGCGGTGCTCCGGGTCGCGCATGCCACGAGCGCCGGCTACGAGCGGGCGCAGCACGAGCGGCTGGCTCGGCTGGCAGGCGTGACCGAGGAGGAGATCGCCGCGATCGCGGTCGAGGAGCCGGTCGCCAGCCTCGACGAGGAGGCCAATCTGATCTGCCGCGTCGCCGATGAGGTGAGCCGGGATGTGCGCCTCTCCGACGAAGCGCTCGCCCAGGTGATCGAGCGCTACGGCCCGCGCGAAGCCTCGGACGTGATCCTGCTCGTCAGCTACTACAACATGGTCAGCCGGTTCCTTGAGTCCACACGGGTCGAGCTTGAGAAGGAGGCACCGGACGGGTGGCAGGCGATCGGCGGCGGCGCGCAGCCACGCCGACCGGAGGGCGGCAGATGAGACTTGCCGGCAAGGCCGGAATCGTCGTCGGTGCGGGACAGACGCCCGGGAAGACCGTAGGGACCGGCCGCGCGGCGGCGCTTCTGTTCGCGCGCGAGGGTGCGAAGGTGATGCTCGCGGACCGCGATCTCGCGTCGGCGCTCCAGACGGCCGCCATGATCGCCGAGGCAGGCGGCACCGCCGAGTGCGTTCGCGGCGACTGGACCAATGCAGCCGACTGCCACGCGATGGCCGCGGCGTGTCTGGAGGCATGGGGGCGGATCGACTTCCTCCAGAACAACGTCGGCATTGGGGCCGGCGACAGCGACCCGCTGAGGCTGACCGAGGAGGCGTTCGACCGGATCCTCACCGTCAACCTCAAGGGCTGCGTTTTCTCATGTCAGGCGGCGCTGCCGGCGATGCGAGATCAGGAGGGCGGCTCGATCGTGAACATCTCATCGATCGCCGCACTCGCCGCTGCGACTCGGCTGACCGCGTACAAGCTCTCGAAGGCTGCGCTCAATGCGCTCAGCCAATCGCTCGCGATCGACAATGCCGCGCACGGCATCCGCGTCAACACGATCATGCCCGGCTTGCTCGACACACCGATGGCGGTCGACGCACGCGCCGCGCACACCGGAGTCCCGCGCGAGCAGGTCGTCGCGCAACGCGCGGCGGCAGTGCTCCCCGTCGACGGCGGCCAGCTCGCCCGCGTCGGCGGTTAGTCACATGATGTCCGTGGTACTCATTCCCGGGTGAGTGGTGGGACAACGTCGGATCAGAGCAATCCCGGACGGCTGCGGCAGTCCGCGACGGCTACGGCGTCGATTGATCTGAGCACCTATTTCATGCACGACGTTCCCGAGCGCCTGGTCGATGAGATGCAGACGCGCGCCGCCTCTCAGCTGGATGAGAGCTTCGACGACGTATGCACGTTTGAGGCCTGGCCCCCGATCCCGATCTACGTTGTTGCGGGCCGCGAGGATCGGTTCTTCCCGGTGGAACTTCAGCAACGCGTGGCCCGCGACCGACTCGGCGTCGAGCCAACGGTCGTGCCGGGCGGTCATCTTGCTGCGCTCAGCTATCCGGAGCAGCTGACCGACGTAATCGCGGGGTACTTGGGTTCCGCTTGAAGCGTTGGGCCGCTGATCACAACCGACGCTGTCACGTTTCGGACTCGCCTCCTGTCATGGGAGTAGTGACCACGACCACTGGAGGAACAGCAATGCTTGAGAAGGTCTTCTACACGAGCGTGCTCGTCAGCGACCAGGACACCGCGCTCGACTTCTACACCAACGTTCTCGGCTTCGAAAAGCGCGTTGAGAACCCGACACCCGACGGGCCGCGGTTTCTGACCGTCGGCGTCGAAGGGGACGATTTCCAGCTCGTTCTCTGGCCCGGGACACCTGGGCACGCCGAGCCGGCGATGGGACATCCCCCACCCTCGGTCACGATCGAGACCGATGATTGCCGGAAGACGGTTGAGGAGCTGAAGTCGCGTGGGGTCGAGTTCGTCTCGGACGTGCTCGAGTTCCCCTGGGGCTATGTCGCGCAATTCGAGGACCCTGACGGCAACCGGCTGCAGGTACGACAGGGCCGCTAGTCCCTCTGTCTAGCGGAAGACGGTGCGGCGCCTCGGTCGCGCCTGGTGCTGCGGTTGAGCACTCAGGTGTCGGCCGGCGCGCCGGCCGACACCGCACCTGCGTCGTGTTGCACAGCGCCAAAGCAGTCACCTCACGCTCCGCTCGCGCAGCAGCGCGCGGAGATCGGCCACCGGGCCCAGGTGCTGCAGCCTGTCTGGGTTGGCGATCGAGCTGACGCCCTGGATCTGGCCATCAGGGTCGAACGCCGACCGGCGAAGCTCGTCGAACTGCTCCTCGGTCATCGCCTTAGCCGAGTCCCTGCGCGAAGCCCAGCCGCCAACTCGGATACCGCGGCGTCCAGCCGAGCTCGCGCTTGGCCTTGGCGTTCGAGGCGCCCCGCGCCTCGGTCATCATGACCGTCGCTGCCTGACCGGCAGCCAGCCGCCCCAGCCAGCGTGGCACGCGCATCGGTGGCTTGGCATCCAGCGCGCTCGCCAGCACCGGCAGCCACTCCCGCACCGGCGCGGGCTCGTCGTCGACGATGTAGTAGATGCCCGGCTGGCCCCGTTCGACCGCGACGGCAGTCGCCGCGGCGGCGTCATCGATGTGGACGTGCGACCACACGCCGCCACCGTCCCCGACGATCGGGAACTGACGCTTGCGGATCGGCGCCGCCATCACCGCATCCGGAGCGCGGCTGATCGAGGTCCCCGGACCGTAGAAGCCGCCATAGCGCAACGCGAGACCGTCGCCCCAATCGATCGTCGTCACTGCCTTCTCCAGGTAGAGGAGGCCCTCGACGACCGGCCGCAGCGCCGCCGGCGGGTTGGGATCGAGGGGATCGGCCTCGGTCTGCACCGGCCCGCCAGTGCGGGCCCATCGGAAGGCCCCAAAGCTCTGCGCCACGAAGCGTCGTGCCCCCACGGCGCGGCCCGCCGCCAGGAGATGGTCCGTCGCCTCGGTACGGAGCCGATTGGTCATCATCGCCATCGACGACCGGTCGGGGTGCCGCGCGTCGCGAACGCTCATCTTCCCGGACAGGGCCGTGAGCTCGTGCACGATCACCTCCGGCTCGGCAGACGCAACTGCCTGGGCGACCGCGTCGGGGTCGAGCGCGTCGGCCACGATCGGGCGCGCTCCCAGGCTGCGCACCAAGTCCTGCTTCGACGCGCTCCTCGTCATCCCGACCACCTCGTGGCCTCGCGTCACGAGCTGCGGGACGAGCGCTCTGCCGAGAACGCCTGTGGCGCCGGCAACGAAAACCTTCATGACTGCTCCTCTCGTCGCATTAGCCTTCGTGAGACGAGATAGAGGCGCCGTCTGTGACAGTGCCCGGCCGCGATCAGGTCGTCTCAGCGACGAGTCCAGAGGTGGCTGGTCGAGCGCTCTGGTGAGTAGCTTGGGATCGTGGGCCGACGCGTAGGACGAGCACGGCGGTGAGCACGAGTGCTCCTCCTGCGAGCTGGATCGGCGCGAGGTGCTCGGCCAGGACAGCGGCTGCGAGCACGACGGTGACCACGGGCTCGAAGGTCGAGAGGATCGACGCGCTCGTTGGTCCGACTCGACTGAGTCCGGCGAAGAAGAGCGTGATCGCTCCGACGGTGGAGACGATGGCGATGCAGGCGAGCCAGCCCCACCCGGCGAGCGTGACCTGCTCCGGGGCGCAGCTGTCCGGTGAGGGCCGATCCGACGGTGAGCGAGACCGCGGCGCCAGTGCAGACAAGTGTGGCGAGCATGAGCGCCGGCACGCGGCGCGCGACGCCGTCGCTGATGAGGATGTACGCGCTGTACGTGAACGCCGCCCCGAGCCCCGAGCGCGACGCTGACACCGTTGACGTTCGAGGCGCCCGCTGTGCCGAGGATGAGCACCAGCCCTGTCGATACGAGACCGAGTGCGAGCACGCGGCGGCGGTCGAGGCGCTCGCGCCCGAGCGCCACTGCGGCAACGGTGACGATCGCCGGGAACGTGTACAGGACGAGCGACAGCAGCGATGCGTCGAGATGCTCGAGCGCGACGAAATAGCACCCCGCCTGGAGCGCGTACCCGCACGCGCCGAGCCCCAGAGCGATCGTCAGATCACGTGGCGCGACCGCGCGCATCTGTGACAGCGATCCCTTCATCAGCATCAGGCACCAGAGAGCGACGGCGGCGATGGCAAATCGCGCGGCCAGCAGTGTGCCCGCGGTCGCGCCGTCGTCGAAGGCGAGCTTGCCGAAGATCCCCATCGCTCCGAACGCCGCGGCGGATAGGAGACAGACAACTGCACCACGCGAGAACACGGACAGGATGTTGGCGGTGCAAACGATCAGAAGCAATTGCGATTCCTAACGCTTATTCGGTAGCGTTGCTACCTGATGCTCGACCTCCGTCGGCTCCGGCTGCTCGACGAGCTCCACGCCCGCGGCACGATCGCCGCGGTCGCTGACGCGTTGCAGTACACGCCCTCGGCGGTCTCCCAGCAGCTCGCGATGCTCGAACGCGAGACCGGCGTCACGCTTCTCGAACGAGCCGGACGCGGCGTGCGCCTGACAGACCCCGCGCTCCTGCTCGTCGAGCACGCGAGTCGGCTCCTCGACGCGGCGGCGCGCGCGGAGGCCGAGCTCGCCGACGCCGTCGGATCGGTGACAGGTCGCGGCCGGATCGCCAGCTTTCAGTCGGGAGCGCTGCGGATCGCCATCCCTGCGATCGCACGTCTCGCCATCGACGCCCCGCAGCTGCGCTGCGAGCTCGTCGCTGCCGAGCCAGAGGAGGCGCTGCCGGCGCTCGCGCTCGGTGACATCGATCTGGTGATCGGCGACGAATGGCAGCACGCTCCCTGGCGGGTGCCACATGGGCTCGATCGCCACGAACTGCTGATCGACCCCGTTCTACTCGCGCTGCCCGCCGATCACCCGGCCGCGCGGCGGCGCGGTCGCGCGGTCGGCCTGGCCGAGCTCGCCGACGCAACGTGGATCAGCGGGCCGCGCGGCCTCGGTTGGAACGACATCACCGAGCGGCTCTGCCTCGAAGCCGGGTTCGCCCCGTCAATCCGCCACCGCGCGAACGACGCAGTCGTCGCGGCGGCCCTGGTCGCAAGCGGCAGCGGCGCCGCGCTGCTGCCGCGGCTCGCACTTCCCGACGGCGACCCGCGCATCGCCGTGCGCCGCGTCGCGGGAACACGCCCCGCGCGCGCGATCTACGCGGTGACGCGCACCGCCGACGCGAAACGCCCGTCCACGCGAGCCCTCCTGGGCGCCGTTCGCGAGGCGGCGGTCGAAGCGAAGCGGCGCTCGTCCGCGGATCACAGAACCGCTCGGGAGTGACCATCGGCCTCGCGCTACTTCTCCTCTGAGCGGCGGGGGACGATCACGACCGCACACCCGGCGTCGGCCACCAGCGTCTCGCCGACGCCGCCGGTCACCATCCGGGCGAGCAGGCCCCATCGGCGAGATCCGACGACGATCAGGTCCACGTGGTCGGACAGGCTCCGGAGCTCATGGCCTGGATCGCCGAGTACGCTCTCAAGCTCGGTGGGTACATCGAGTTCGGCCGCCTGCTGCTCGAGCTCACTTTGGGCCTGGGAGCGCTCGGACTCCAATCCGGCTTCGTACTCGGGAAGCGCCGTCGGCGCTAGTCCGGTGAGGATCGGGTAGTTGTCGTCGATCACGCGCCTGATCACGAGCGTCCCGCTTGCCGCGCGGCACAACTTGATCGCGACGTCCCGCGCGACCTCGGCTTCGGGGCCGCCATCGTCGCCGAGTCCGACGCGACCCATCGCAAACGTGCGACTACGCGAGCCGCGCGGCGCGAGCGCGAGTGCGAACGGCATGTCGTGAAGCAGCTGTCGTCCGCGTCTGCCGATGCGGGCACGCCCAGCGGGCGCATCGCGCGAGGACCCGATAACCACCATGTCCACGTGCGTCTCCTGTGCGAAGTGCATGAGTGCCCGGGACACCGACAAGTCCGCGACCGAGTGAATGTTCGCGCTCGGCGCCAGCTCGTCGCGGTCGCGCTGCAGGCTCTCGTCTGCCTGCTTGCGCAGGGTAGCGCGGTCGTCCGTCCCGGCCGTCGGAAAGAGGGTCGTCGGAAACACGTTCACAAGTGACAGCCCAGCGCCCGTCAGGGAGGCCAGCCCGGCGGCGAGCGCGACCGCGTCCTTGCCCTCGTCAGAGCCGTCGGCGCCGGCGGCTATGTGGGTGAGTCGCATCATGTCCAGGGACACTAACTGGTGGCTGCGATCGCGATCGGCGAGCCGCATGGCGCGCCAGACGGTAGGTTCACGCGGGATGACGACGTTCGCGCTCGTCCATGGCGCGTGGCACGGTGCCTGGTGCTGGGACCGGCTCGCACCCGAGTTGGCGGCTGCCGGCTCCCGGGTCGTGGCTGTCGATCTTCCCTGCGAGGACCTCGGCGCCGGCTGTCGCGAGTACGCCGAGATCGTCCTCGGGAGCCTGGCGGACACATCCGATGACGATGTGGTCCTGGTCGCGCATTCCGCCGGCGGGCTGACGGTCCCGTTGGTCGCGGCCGCGAGGCCGGTGAGCGCAATGGTCTTTGTCGCGGCGCTGTTGCCGCAGCCGGGGCGGAGCTTCTCGGATCAGAACGCGCAGGAGCGGGTTCTGCTCGGCGAGTACCAAGCGGGGGTGGAGCTCGACGGCGAGGGCCGTCGACGGTGGTGTGACGCGGACATTGCCCGCCGCACCATGTACTCAGGCTGCACGGATGCTGATGCCGCCTGGGCGTTCGCCAGGCTGCGAGCCCAGGCCTCGACCATGTACGCCGAGCCGAGCTCCCTGGCGGCGTGGCCGGATGTTCCGGTGATCGACGTCCGAGGCGGGGACGACCAGCTCGTCTCGCCGGCGTGGGCGGCCCGGACTGTCCCGGCTCGCCTGGGCGTCGAGTCGATCGTGCTGCCCGATGCCGGGCACACGCTGATCGTCTCCCACGCGTCGCAGCTCGCGGACATCCTGCTCGGCCGACACGCCGAGTGTCCCGGCGCGTTCAGTTCGTGACGGCCGCCCGGTAAGGGCGGAAGAACGTGCGCAGCTCCTCTGCGTACAGCTCAGGCTCCTCGAATGGCGCGAAATGCCCGCCGCGCACGGGCTCGGTGACGCGCACGACGTTCGCCGTGCGTTGGAGCCACGCTCTCGGCGGGCGGACGATATCGCCGGGGAAGAGCGAGAAGCCGGATGGCACGTCGACCCGGCGGGCGAGCTGCGCCGGCGGAATCGCGGCGTTCGCGTGGTACATGCGCATCGAGGAGCCGATCGTTTCGGTGAGCCAGTAGAGCGTGACGTTCGTGAGGATCTCGTCCTTCGTGTAGCTCCGCTCGACGTCCCCGTCGCAGTCGCTCCATGCCCGGAGCTTCTCGACGATCCAGGCCGCGAGTCCGGCCGGCGAATCGGTGAGGCCGACGGCCGCGGTCTGGGGCTTCGTGCGGTGCATCGCGGCGTAGGCGCCCTCAGTCGCGCCCCACGCCACGCCGGCGTCGATCCAGGCACGCTCCTCGGGCGCGAGCTCTGCCGGGTCGCCGGCGAAGACGGGCACGCCCGCGTCGGTGCGGTGAACCGCCACGACCCGCTCGGGGTGGTCGAGCGCGAGGTAGCGACTCACGTGGCTGCCGATGTCCCCGCCCGCCGCGCCGAAGCGCGCGTAGCCGAGCACGCCCATCAGCTGCGCCCACAAGCCGGCGACGGCGATCGAGTCCAACGGCGAGCCGGTGGGGCGGTCGGAGTACCCGTAGCCCGGCATGTCCGGCACCACCACGTCGAACGCGTCGGCTGGGTCGGCGCCGTGCGCACCCGGGTCGGTCAGGAGTGCGATCACCTTCAGGTAGCGCCAGAACGAGTCCGGCCAGCCGTGGCTGAGCACCAGTGGCATGACGGGGCCGGTCGGTGCGGTCGCCCGGGCGTGAACGAAGTGGATCCCGAGACCGTCAAGCGCAACGCGGAAGCGCGGGAACCGTGCGAGCGCTGCCTCCTGCTCCGGCCAGTCGAACTCGTCCGCCCAGTAGGCGACGAGCTCGCGGAGGTAGTCACGGTCGGTCCCGAGCGACCAGGCGGCGTCCTCGGGCGTGTCCGGCCAGCGGGTCGCCCGCAGCCGCCTCCGGAGGTCCTCGAGCGCCGCGGGCGCCGCCTTCGGGGCGAACGGCTCGGGGCGGCCCGTGGGGTCGAGCATGAGACGCAGCCTACCCGCCGCGCCCCGCTACTCCCGGGCGCGCTGATCGTCCGGTTCGCCTCACCGCTCGAACGCGGGCTTGGGTGGGCGTGCGTCCTCCGCGCGACCCTGAGGCGTTTCCGCAGTCCTCTATGCCGACCGAACGCGGTCAGGTCCAGCAGCGTGTACGGGGTCTGCGTGCCTTCCGTCGCTCGCTCTGGTCGCGTCAATATCGAGCCGGATGTACGTCACCTCGGCGTTGGATCCGAGCTTCCTCTCGACCTCGTCGAGGTAGCGCTCGCGCAGGCCGTCGGGCAGCCGGAGAAGGTGGGCGCTGAGAGCGTTGGTCTGTAGCCACTTGCGCAGATCGTCGTACGGTGCCGGTCGCTGCACCAGCTCGGTCCGGACGTCGAAGAAGCCCGCTGCGCATAGCCGGTTGGCAGTCTCCCGTGGACCGGCGAAGTTCCACGGTGACCAACCGTGTAGATAGGCGGTGAACGGCTCCTGAGTGGCGACGGCGAGCGTCGCGGCGAGCAGTTCGGGGGTGTTGCCGGCGCCGCCGCATTGGGCGACGAGTCGGCCTCCGGGCCGCAGGAGGGTGTGCAGGCGGGCGAACAGCGCGTCGTGGTCGGCGAGCCAGTGAAAGACCGCGGTCGAGAACACCGCGTCGACCTGCCGCCCGGCGAGATCGAGTGTGGTGAGGTCGCTGAGGATCAGTTCGGCGCTCTCGCCAAGTCGCCGGCGGGCTGCGGCGATCATTCCCGCCGCGCCGTCGACGGCGATCACGTGGCCGCGTGGCAGGCGCTTGAGGAGTGCCTGTGTCACGCGGCCCGAGCCGCAGCCGGCGTCGAGCACGGTCTCGTCGCCGCGCAGGACCAGGCGATTGAGCACCGTGAGTCCGTTGCGCTCCAGCGGTGCCGAGATGCGGTCGTAGGTGGCTCCGTCCCAGTCGTGCATGACCATGTGCGTACGTTATCACAGACGAATGTCCGTTATGACAGGCACGAGTCAGGCGGGGTAGCGACCCCTTTGCGAGTGTCTGCGCCCAGCGGGAGGCCATGGCGGAGCCGGTAGCGATGCGGTCACCCGGCCGCTAGGCTCGCCGGGAGCCCCGCGCCCGACGCCCGACGCTGAGAGGAGGACAGGATGGACGATGTCGTGCTGTGTGAGGTGGGCGACGACGGGGTTGCGCTGCTGACGCTCAACCGCCCCGATCGCCTGAACGCCTGGACGTACGGAATGCAGGTCGCGCTGTTCGACTTGCTCGAGACGTGCGCCGAGGACGAGCGCGTGCGGGTGATCGTGATCACCGGTGCGGGCCGCGGGTTCTGCCCGGGCGCCGACATGAGCGACCTGAGCGCCCTCTCGGGTGATGGAGGTGCGGTCGATGCGAGAGCCAGTCGCCCGGACACGAGACCGATCACGTTCGCGATGTCGATTCCGAAGCCAGTGATCGCGGCGATCAACGGCGCCTGTGCAGGCCTCGGCCTGGCCTTCGCGCTGACGTGCGACGTGCGCTTCTGCGCGGAGAACGCGAAGCTGACCACCGCGTTCTCGCGGCGGGGGTTGATCGCCGAGCACGGTACGTCGTGGATCCTGCCGCGACTCGTCGGTCCCGCGCGCGCGCTCGATCTGCTGATGTCCGCACGCGTGTTCCGTGGCTCGGAAGCCGTCGAGCTCGGGCTCGTCAACCGCGCCGTCGAGGACGCGCGTGTCCTCGATGTCGCGCTCGAGTACGCGCGCGACGTCGCCGCGAACGTCTCTCCGGCGAGCATGGCAACGATCAAGCGGCAGGTGTACGAGGCGCTGGCCAGACCGCTCGGCGATGCCTTGCAGGACGCGAACGGATTGATGCTCGAGTCGTTCGCGAAACCAGATTTCGCGGAGGGCGTCCAGAGTTTTGTCGAGAAGCGGCCGCCGGCCTTCCCGCCGCTTGCGCCGACGGTGAGCGCGTAGACGCTTCGATCGGACGCGCGGTGACGGGCCCGGTCAGGTTGCTGAAGTCCGTTCGGCGAGCGCCGCCAGATTGAGCAGCTGCCGTCGCGCCATGATCAGGTCGCCAACCGAGAGCAGCGGGGCGATCACCCGCCGGCCTTGGGTCACGACCTTCAGCAAGATCCGCGTCTGCCGGCCGTCATCCGCCGGGACGAGCACATACGACATCACCGCACCCATGATGGTTCCGGTGAGGTGCTTGCCCTCCTCGACCGCGACGATGCGGCCGAAGCGGCGCCCTCCAAACGCAGCAGTGAACGGTTCGCCGACGACAGGCTCGGGCAGGCCGCGCAGATCCTGGGGCGAGCGACGCCCAAGGTTGTCGATCCAGTCATACGAGTACGGCGCCAGGCGGATCTGCGCCACCCACGGCCACACGTACTCGCGTCTGGCGCGCACCGTCACGCCTCGCCACGCCTGGAGGACCGGCTCGGGCACGAGATCGTCGCAGGGATACCGGCGCGTGGTTTCCGTCTGCGTCACGCCCCACCGATCGCCGATCACTCGCGGACACCTTGCCGTTCGACGCTGTCCGAGAGCTCGGCGACGGCGATCGCGCGGTTCATCGTGACGACCGGCGAGCCGGTGATGCGCTCGCGGCGCTCGTAGAGGAACGCAATCTGCTCCCAGTCACGAGGATGCTGGAGGTGGAGGTCGGCGATCGCGGCCTGGATGACGTACGGCCCCTGCCGTGGAGGGCGAGCGCGTGCGAGCAGCTGCCGGCCTGCGTCGATCTGGTCCTGGTCCCAGAGCGCAAGCAGGGCGTGCGCTTCGGCCTCGTCCGGCATGAGCTCGACAACCGAACGGCCGAGGCGGGATCAGGTCGATGACGGCCAGCACGGCATCGAGCCGCTCGGGCAGCAGGTGGTCGGGCGGGACGGCAAACGGTATGCCGGCGTTCCCCGGCCGTCTCCGCCTGGGAGTAGTTCAGCAGTGGGTACTTCATCTGCGCTCCCTTCTCGGGCTGCCGGCTTCTCTCTCTTCCACGAACGGCGGTCGTCCAGACGGACATCTCGGCGGTTCTCCACTGTCGTGTCCGTCCGCGCCTCGGCTGTTCGTCATCAGATCACAGGGCCGGCATCCGCGCCGGTCGCGACCGAAAGGGTGCAGAGATGGCGAATTACGTGTTCGCGTACAGCGGCGGCAGGGGTGTGGCCACCGACGAGGCCGAGCGCAACGCGCAGTATGCCAAGTGGGGTCAGTGGTTCGGAGAGCTCGGTTCGGCCGTCGTCGAGGGCGGCGCCGCGATGGGGACCGCCAAGACGGTCGGCCCGGGCGGGTCGGTCAGCGACGGCGGTTCGTGTGGGCTGACCGGCTACTCGATCGTGTCCGCCGACAGCCTCGACTCGGCGGTCGAGCTCGCGAAGGGCTGCCCGGTCCTCGAGATCGGCGGCGCGGTCGACGTCTACGAAGCGATCGCGATGTAGCCAGCCGTGGCCTCGGGGCGCTACGTGCGGTGTGCGCCCGCGGTCAGTAGGGACTGACGCGTCAGGTGGTGATGATCGGCTCGAGCATGCGGTGCGGCCGACGCAGCGCGATTGCGACCGGATCCTCGCGTTGGTGTTTGCGCCCAGGTCGCGGCCGGGTGACGATGTCGGCGAGGTCCGGGGTCACCTTGCACTTCGGACACCGTGCCACCTCATCCAATTCGGTTTGGCATGGGGCGTGCACGAAGATGCGGCTGTTTGGGCGGCCGTGGTGTCGACCCCAGATCAGCAGGGCGTACACGACCGGCCATAGCTCGCGCCCGGCCGCGGTCAGCTCGTACACATAACGTCCGGCGTGGTCGGGGTCTGGCATGCGCTCCAGGACTCCGTTTTGCACCAGGCCGCGCAGCCGGTCAGAGAGGATCGCCTTGGGGATGTCGAGGTGGGCCTGGAAGTCGCTGAAGCGCCTCACGCCGTACATCGCATCCCGCGCGATCAGCAGCGTCCAGCGCTCGCCGAGGACCTCGAGCGCACCGGCGATCGAGCAGTCCTGACCGTCGTAGGTCTTGCCCAGCATGATGTGGATTGTAGCCGCATTGGTTCAGTGATCGAACCCAAGGTGATAGGGTTACGGTTCAATAACCGAACCAAAGGAGGTCGGGGGGTTGACGCGAGCAAGTTCCCCAATCAAACGAACCGGTGTCGGGTCTGCAGCGGCCCTGTGGCCGGCGATTGCGGCGGTGCTCTTGGGTGCCGGCTGGGGGTCAAATCAATTCACGCCGATGTTGCTGATCTACCACCGCACCCTGGGGCTGGGCACGGGCACGCTCGAGGCGCTGTTCGGGTTCTACGCGCTCGGTCTGATCCCGGGGCTGCTGCTCGCAGGCCCGCTGTCTGACTCGATCGGCCGCCGCAAGGTGGTGCTGCCGGCCGCGGCGCTCTCGCTCGTGGGCAGCGTCATGCTGCTCGCTGGCGCGCACGACGTGTTGCTGCTGTTCACGGGACGGTTCGTCGCCGGGCTCAGCAACGGCGCGGCATTCGCCGCGGGCACAGCGTGGCTGCGGGAGATCTCGCTGCCGCCGGTGGGCAGCGGCACCGTGGCCGCCGTGGCGCGGCGAGCCGCCGTCGCGATGACGGCCGGCTTCGCGCTCGGGCCCCTCGTCTCCGGCCTTCTCGCCCAGTGGGCGCCGGCCCCCGCCGTGGTTCCGTATCTGCCGCACATCGCGCTGATGGTCGCCGTCCTGCTCTGGCTGCCCGCGGTTCCCGAGACGGTCGCGCCGGATCCCAGTCGGCAGATGCCGGCGCGCTTCTCAGGCCTCCGTGCGGAGCCGTTTCGCCGCGTGGTGGCACCGATGGCACCGTGGGTCTTCGCCGCCCCGGCGATCGCGTTCGCGCTGCTGCCGAACGTGACCGGCGCGACCCGCGCCACGAACGGGATCGCGTTGACCTCGGCGATCACGGCGCTGACGGCGCTGGCCGGGGTCGTGATCCAGCCCATGGCCCGTCGTCTCGAGGCGCGCCTGACGAGCGGCCGGGCCGCCGCCACCGGGCTGCTCGTCTGCGCGGCGGGCATCGCCCTCGGTGCGGTCACCGCTCAGAGCGGCCAGATGTGGCTGCTGGTGCCGTGCGCGATCACGCTCGGCTGCGCATACGGCCTCTGCCTGGTCCCAGGGCTCATCGAAGTCCAGCGGCTTGCTGACCACGGCTCCGCCGCCGGCTTGACGGCGGCCTACTACGTGCTGACCTATCTCGGCTTCAGCGTCCCCTACCTGCTCGCCGTGGCTCACGGCCTCGCGAGCTACCCGCTCCTCCTCGCGATCACGGCGCTGATCGCGTTCGCCACCGCGGCGCTCGTGGCGCGTCGATCCTCGCCGAGGAGCCTCCACTCACCGGCCTCGGTCAGATCTCAGCCCGCCGATGGCTGATGCGCGATGGATGCACGGACGAGCAGCACGTCGTGGTCGGTGTGCGTGGCCGGCTCCACCCGCGGCGAGGGCGTGCGGAGCGCGACGGTTCCGTAGACGTGCTGATTTCCGGGGACCTGGTGGGCGGAGCTGTCGGTGCGGGTCCAGAAGCCGTGCGGTGCACAGGAGGAGCGACGGTTGACGTCGCCGCCGAAGATCACGGTGCGGGCGGCGGCGCGACGGGCGAGGAGCGCCCTCAGCTCGGCACACTGGGGAGCATTCGCGGCCACCTCATCGGTTTCCCGCGAGGCAAGGTGGCCCGTGCAAACGTCGACGCGACCTCTGGTGCTGACACACAGCCACACGCGCCGCTCGGGCCCGGCCTGCGCCTCGAAAGGCCGGCTGTCGGCGCTCTCGATGACTGCCTTGGTGAGTACCGCGTCGCCGAAGAGTCCGCGGCCGCGCGGGTTGACGCAGGGGAGAGGCTTGCCGTGGTAGATCACCCTCGAGAACCGCAGGTGGTAGCCGGTCCGCCGCGCGATCAGGACGACATCGCCGCGGCAGGCCTCGTTGAGGGTGACCGCGTCAGGGTGCGCGTCACGGATTCGGCCGATCGCCTCCTGGACCCCCGCCGGGTACTCCACCTTGACGTAGCAGCCGGCCAGACCGGACAGGCACAGGTTCATCTGCATCAGCGTGTAGGTCGAACCGGCTGACGCAGGCGCGGCGGCGGCCGCCCCCGAGGATCCGCTGCACCCCGTCAGGGCGAGGAGGAGCCCGCACGACACCGTCGCAAGGAGCGGCGCCACGGACCGAAGCCTGTCCCACACGTCGCGGACCCGCTCACCATCTCGGGCATCTTCGAGCGTGCGGCCATATCGGTCTACGCACGACCGTGTGCGCCTCCAGCCCACCGCTGGCCACCGATCGTTCACCGCGCAGCTGGTCATCCTGCTCGTGGTCGCTGTGTCGCGCTGTCGCTGTACGACATGTACCTGGTGCGCCGCCTGACTCGCCGGGCCGGCCGCACGGCACGGCGACTCTGTCACATATTCGCCGGCTCAGTTGTCAAGGGGTTAGAACGCAGCAGCGAGGCGACTGTGACTCCGTCCAAATCGCGGAGACGCCGAGCCAGAGGCTCGA
Organism: uncultured Solirubrobacterales bacterium; assembly: GCA_963813265.1. Taxonomy (GTDB): domain Bacteria; phylum Actinomycetota; class Thermoleophilia; order Solirubrobacterales; family Solirubrobacteraceae; genus Palsa-465. Next base: position 74,125 of record CAWEYQ010000005.1, read on the forward strand.
CGGCTTCGGCCTCCGGCTGCCGCAGCGAGCAGTCCCAGAGATGAAACCCCGGAGGTCGCCACATGGATTCAACAGCCGCAAACACATCGTTTCTCGCCACGCGGAACGGAAAGCTCACGCTGGCGCTGCTGTGCGGGATCGCGTTCCTTGACTTCGTGGACGCGTCGATCGTGAACATCGCGCTGCCGTCGATCCGACGCGCGTTGCACTTTTCCGTTTCGGGTCTCCAGTGGGTCCCGAGCGGTTACCTGCTCACCTACGGCGGGTTCATGCTCCTCGGCGGCCGCGCCGCCGACCTGCTCGGCCGACGCCGAGTCCTGGTCACCGGAGTGCTGGTGATCGGCGTTTCATCTCTCATCGGCGGGTTTGCCGACAGCGCGGGCGTGCTGGTCGCCGCACGGATGGCGCAGGGCCTCGGCGCCGCGATGACGCTCCCGGCGGCGCTGTCGATCCTCACCACCAGTTTCAGGGAGGGCAAGGAACGAAACACCGCGCTCGGGGTATGGGGAAGTCTCGCCGGACTCGCTTCGGCGGTCGGCGTGCTCCTGGGTGGGCTGCTGACCGAGGGGCCCGGGTGGCGTTGGGTGATGTTCGTCAACCCCATCGCTGTGGTGCTCGTGCTGGGCGGCATCTACAAGCTGATCGCCGATGACCGCCGCCGCGCCCGGTTTGCCAGCTTCGACGCGCTCGGAGCCGTGCTGGTGACCGGCGGGATGCTGCTGCTGGTCTACGCGCTCGTGAAGGTACCGACGGTCGGCTGGGGGAAACCACGCACGCTCGGTGAGCTCGCCGGCGCGCTGGTGCTGTTGGCGGCGTTCGTCGCCCACGAACTGCGCCACCGTAACCCGCTCACGCCGCTGTCGATCTTCCGGATCAATGGCCTCGGATTCTCCAATGTCACCCAGCTGATCGCGTTCGCCGGCGTGCTGGCGATGTTCTTCTACCTCACCCTGTACATGCAGAACGTGCTCGGCTACTCGGCGATCCAGACCGGCGCCGCATATCTCCCGCTGTGCTTCGCCATCGGCGCGGCAGCCGGCATCTCGTCGCAGCTGCTGACCCGGATCGGGACGCGACCGATGATCGTCACCGGTGCGGTGATCGCCGCCGGCGGTATGTACTGGCTCTCAAGGATTCCCGTCCACGGATCCTTCCTCACCGACCTGCTGCCCGGCATGCTCGTGCTGTCCTTCGGCGTGGGGCCGATGTTCGTCGCGGTCACGACCGCGGCCAACGCCGGCGTGCCGGCCGACAAAGCCGGGCTCGCGGCCTCGCTGCTGAATGCCTCCCAGCAGGTGGGCGGTGCGCTTGGGCTGGCCATCTTCACCGCTGCGGCCACCAGCCGCACCGATCACCTGCTCGCCGCGCATGCACCGGTGGCGAACGCGCTCACCGCCGGCTTCCAGCGGGCCCTGCTCATCGGGAGCATCCTGATCCTCGCCTCGGCCGTGCTCGGACTACGAGCCACGAACACTCGCGGTGAGGAGCCCCAGCCCGGCTCGGGGGTCCTCGCCGAGCCTGCCCGGGCGTGACTGGGTGTCACAACCGGGGCCGGTGCCTTGTCTTGTGCGGTGCAGATGATTCCCAGACACCGAAGGAGACAACAGCCATGACCACCACAACGGATCGCTTCATCGCGCTGCCCGACGACGAGACGCTCGCGGCGTCGGTGACCGGAATGAAGGAGCACGGGTTCAGCGTCGAGGTCGTCGACCACCTGGATGCCGCCCGCCGCGCGGTGCTCGCCCGCATCCCTGAGGGCGCGTCCGTCATGACCTTCCCGTCCGTGACGTTGGAGGAGACGCGGATCGCGGACGCGATCGATAACGGGGGACCGTACGACTCAGCGCGAATCAAGGGCCAATCGCTCGACCGCGCAACCGACATGCGGCAGATCAAGGCGATCATGATCCAGGCCGAGTTCGCCCTCGGCAGCGTCCATGCGATCACGCGCGACGGAACTCTCGTGATCGCGTCGGCGCTGGGTAGCCAGTTGGCGGCGTACTCCTGGGGTGCCGACAACGTCATCTTCGTCGTCGGCGCACAGAAGCTCGTGCTCGACCTCGACGCGGCGCACGAGCGGATCCACGAGCACTGCCTCGCGCTGGAGGACGCCCGCGCGTTGAGGGTGACCGAGCGCGAGCGACTGCCTGACGAACTGCGGCCGGCGGCGTTCGCGATCGCCTACCGGATGCTCGGCAGTGTCTCCGAAGCCGAGGACGTCGTCCGGAAGCGCTGCTGCGCGTCCATCAGACGCTTGATGCCGGCGAGCCGGTCGCATCGCCGCGCGCGCCGGCCTCCGGGCGGTTCCGATCGGGGTCGACGAGGCCGGGACGCGGGTCGACAGGCTCGAGCAGGCGGACGTCGATGCGGTGGTGTTGACGCCCTCCCACCAGCACCCGACCGGCGTCGTGCTCGCGGGGGAACGACGAACCGCCCTGCTCGCCTGGCTCCGCGATCGGGATGCGATCGCGATCGAGGACGACTACGACGCCGAGTACCGCTACGACATCGCGCGGGCGGCGCGCGTCTCCAAGACCACGATCTACGAGCATTTCTCCGACAAGGAGGCCATCTACCTCCACCTCCACGCGACCGTCGCCGACGCTCTGGAGGGGCCGCGCTCCGCGCGTCGACTGAACGCACGGAGAACGAGCCCGACTGGCGCGCGCGCGTCCGCGACCTTGTACGCACCCGACTCGACGTCGTGGCGTCAGATCCCGCCTTCCTCGTGCAGGCGGCCGTCGAGCCCCAGGTGGCGACTGAGCGGGCGCAACACGCCCGGCGCGCCGCTGCCGAGCGGAACGCCCACTTCTACCTCGACCTCTCCGAGCAGATCGCCGTCACGACATCCGAGGTCGTGCCCATTCCCCGCCATGTCGCCTATGGCGGGATGGCCGCGGCCGTCGCGTGTCATCGGCGCCGTCGCGTCGCACGGACCGGATGCGGTCCGCGACCTCGAGGACCCGCTCAGCGACATCTGGCTACGTCTGTTCCGCGCTCCCTGAGCCTTCACATCTGCCGGGGTAGCCCGAAGCGGCCGACGAGGGACGGGTCGGAGAAGAACGTGAGCTCGGCGATCTGCTCGCCGCTCAGCGTCAGCACGAGCACGCCCCAGGCACGCGAGTGGAGGTATGTGCCGAACGCCGGCTGGCCGTTCGCGCGCGTCGGGCGTAGCTGCAGCGGCGCGCCGCGCGCCCTCGTGCGGTCGTCGAGGAACTCCGCGATCGGGTCGTGGCCGATGTACACCAGCGGGAGTGGCGGCATCGTCAGGCGCGCCTCATCGGTCAGCAGGGCGACGACGCGCGCGCTGTCCCCGGACTCGATCGCGTCGCTGAAACGCGCGATCAGCGCGCGCTCGGCGGGGGACTCGGGCAACGGCGCGCGCTCGAGCTTGGGCATACGCTCGTCCAGCGTCGCCCGTGCGCGCTGCAGCGCACCCTTCACGGACTGAGGCGTGACGTCGAGCATCGCCGCGACCTCCTCGTTGCGAAAGCCGAGCACGTCGCGTAGAACCAGCGCCGCACGCTGGCGCTCGGTCAGCTGCTGGAGCCCGGCAACGAACGCGAGCTGTGTCGCCTCGCGCTGTTCGTAGCGCGCCTCGGGCCCGGGAGCGAGGTCGGGCAGCATCACGTCGGGGTAGGGCTCAAGCCAGGTTGGCTCGGCGTAGAGGGTGGGGGGCGGGGCTGCCAATGTGTCCTCCACCGCGGGCCGGCGCCCGCGTTCGCGCAGGGCGTTGAGGGACCGGTTCGTCGCGATCCGGTAGAGCCAGGCGCGCAGCGACGCGCGCTCCTCGAAGCCGTCGAGCCCGCGCCAAGCGGCCAGCAACGTCTCCTGCACCAGGTCCTCGGCGTCCTGCAGCGAGCCGAGCATCCGATAGCAGTGCAGTTGCAGCTCGCGTCGGTATGGCTCGACGAGCGCCGCGAACGCGTGCTCGTCACCCCTCCGTGCCTGGTCGATCGACATCGCTCCTAATGACACCAGGTGAGACGCAAACGGACCGGTCCGGTTTTCGCCGGGCCGGTGTCTCGTCATGCACATGCAGGCCGACGGTCTCACGAAAGGAGAACCGAGATGGGAAAGATCGTCATTAGCGAGAACGTTTCGCTCGACGGTGTCGTCGAGGACCCGACCGGCGAGCAGGGCTTCCGGCACGGTGGCTGGTTCAGCCAGTTCGGGGAGCAGGACCGCGAGGCGTGGGTCAAGGTCGAGTTCGATGAGGCCCTAGGGGCCGAGGCGATGCTTCTCGGCCGGCGCAGCTACGAGTACTTCGCCTCACGGTTTCAGTCTCGGACCGGCGGGTGGGCAGACAGGCTGAACAGCATGCCCAAGTACATCGTGTCGTCGACTCTCGCCGATCCCGGTGGAACAACTCGATGGTGCTGACGGGCGACGTCGTGAGCGAGGTCACGAGCTCAAGCAGCGGCTTGACGGGGAGATCGTCGTGTACGCGAGCCGGCGCTCGTGCGCACGCTGATGGAGCACGACCTGGCCGACGAGCTGCGGCTGATCGTCTTCCCGGTCGTCCTCGGGGTCGGCGAGCGGCTCTTCGGCGAGACCACTGACAAGAAGCCGGTCCGCCTCCTCGACACGGGGACCGTCGGCGACGGTCTCGCCTACCTCACGTACGGCCTCGGCCAGGACGCCCGGTGGCCGGCGATCACCGCTCAACCCGCGATCACAGATCGGAGCCGGATATGACCACATCGTCAGCACGACCTTTCATCGCCGCGATGCAGGTCACGCTCGACGGCTACATCCTCGGCCCGGACGGCGAGGCCGACTGGGTGGACTCCTGGGCCGACGGTCTCGGACTGCTGCCGGACGTCGACGCGTTCGTCCTCGGTGGCGGGATGTTCGGCGACTACGAAGAGTTCTGGGCGATGATGCTCGACGACCCCGCCGCGGTCTCCGACTGGCTCGGACGGGACCCCTATCCCCGGGAGCTCGACTACGCGCGCGTCGCCGCCACGACCCCGCACCTGGTGCTCTCGACGACGCTCAGCGGCACCACATGGCCGACGGCGCGGATCGCTCGTGACATCGACGAGCTACGCGCGCTGAAACGGCAGGCGGGCAACGCCGTCTACGTGGTCGGTGGGCCGGGCCTGGTCACGAGCCTCATCAATGCCGGGCTGCTCGACGAGCTTCGCCTGATCGTGCACCCGATCGCGGTTGGAGGCGGGACGCCTCTGTTCGGAGGGTTCGCCGAGCGGCAGGCGCTTGAGCTGCTTCGTAACGAGCCCGCGGGATCGGGCCGCGTGCACGTGACCTACCGGCTCACAGCCGCACGGGCGACGAGGGCCACGGCACACGCGGCCTAGGCGCACCGCGAAGCGCACTCCGGTGTTCGTGCTGACGCGCGAGGGCTGAATCGGCGGCTATAGGATCGCAGTATCGATTCGACGGTCTACGACTTCAACCGGGGATGGCTGTTCGGCGGCGAGTACGTCGCCACCTCGGAACAGCCCGGATTCGACGACAGTCGCTTTGTCGAGGTGACGCTTCCGCATTCCGTGACCAACCTGTCGTGGGGTGACTGGAATCCGGCCAGCTGGCAGAAGAAGTGGATCTACCGCAAGCGCTTCGATCGCTCGGCGCTCCCTCAGGGAAGGGTCTTCGTTGACTTCGATGGCGTCATGACGAGCGCGCGGTACTTCCTGGACGGGCGCGACGTGGGGCTCCACCAGGGCGGGTACCTGCCGTTCTCGCTCGAGCTGACGTCTCACCTACCGCCGGGCCAACATGTGCTCGCGCTCAGGGTCAACTCGGAATGGCAGAACGTGCCCCCGGAAGGTGACCCGAGGGGTGCGTGGACGATTGACTTCCTGGAACCGGGCGGGATCTACCGGGACGTGACGCTGCGCGTGGTCCCTGACGTGTACATCGCCGACATGTTCGCGTTGCCGCAGGCCGTGCTGAGCGCCTCTCCGACGGTCCGTGTCGAGGTCACGATCGACGCTGCAGCTGCGCAGCCGGAGCCCGTGGACGTCAAGGTCGAGCTCGTGGACGGCGCAGCGACGGTCGCCGCTGGCTCGACATCGGCCACGATCACGAAAGCCGGCAAGCAGACGGTTGCCCTGACGCTGACTGGGCTCGGCACACCCCAGCTGTGGTCGCCGTCCAGCCCCAAGCTGTACACGGTCCGCGCGACGCTCACCGAGCACGGCGGAGCGGAGCTGCATTCGCTCGAGGTCCGGACCGGATTCCGCCAGGCGGAGTTCAAGCTCGATGGGTTTCACCTGAACGGCAGGCCCTTCAAGCTCTTCGGTGTCAACCGCCATCAGCTGTACCCATACCTGGGCATGGCGGCCAACGAGCGGCTCCAGCGGCGCGACGCCGAGCTGCTCAAGAACACGCTCAACTGCAACATGGTGCGCTGCTCTCACTATCCCCAGTCACCGCACTTCCTCGACGCGTGCGACGAGCTGGGTCTCATGGTCTGGGAGGAGCCGCCCGGTTGGCAGTACGTCGGTGCGGACAGCGCATTCCAGAAGCTCGTCGTGCAGAACGTCCACGACATGGTGATGCGCGACCGCAACCGACCCTCGGTGATCGTCTGGGCGACGCGGTTGAACGAGACGGGCAATCCGACCGCGCTCTACAGGCAAACGCGTCAAACGGCGCGGCAGGTCGACAGCTCACGGCCGACGAGTGGGGCGATGCGCATCTACTCCACGAAGGACTGGGCGCAGGACGTGTTCGCGTACGACGACTACAGCCTCCACAACAACCCCAAAGCCGCGCCGCTCAGGCCTCCGATACCGGGCGTCCCATACTTCGTGAGCGAGGCCGTCGGCGCGCTGGACGGAGCGCCGCTGTACCGCTGGGTCGACAGCAGCGCCACGCTGGCACAGCAGGCGGAACTCCACGCCCGCAAGCACAATGCCGCCCGATCGAACGCGGCCTACGCGGGTCTGCTCGGGTGGGCCGGGATCGACTACCAATCGCTGAGCGGCGGCAACCGGGTGTGGCACACCCTGAAGTGGGCCGGCGTGCTCGACACGTTCCGGGTCCCAAAGCCGGCCGCGGCGATCTACCGCTCGCAATGCAGCCCCGGGGCGAACCCGGTGATCCTGCCGGTCTTCTTCTGGGACTTCGGGAAGTCGTCTCCGAACGGACCCGGAAAGAACGCGATGGTCGCGACCAACTGCGACTTCCTGGAGTTCACCATCCAGGGGCATCCGCCGTTCCGCGGATCCCCGGACCGGCAGCACTACGGACACCTCGATCATCCACCGGTGTTCGTCGACCTGACCACCACCAAGGGCGCGCACCCGCCGGAGCTGACGATCGACGGGTACGTCGGGGCGACGAAGGTCCACTCGATCACGATGTCCGGGGCCGCCGCTGGCGATCGGCTCGCATTGACGATCGAGGATCAGACGATCGAAGCCAACGGACATGATGCGACGCGGTTCACGTTTCGTGCCGTTGACAAGTACGGCAATCAGCGGCCCTCCGTGACCGGCGATGTGTCGCTGTCGCTGTCGGGCCCGGGGATTCTGACCCCGGACAAGTTTCCGTTCCAGACGTACGGCGGGGTGGGCGGTGGATATGTCCGTGCGTATCCCCGACGGCTCGGGACGGTCACGCTCACCGCCAAGCACCCGACCCTCGGGACGGCATCGGGCTCCCTCGAGGTTGTGCCGACCCAATCGCAATGGATATAGCGTCGCAGCCGTCCCGATGTGCCGGGCTCGGCCGAAGGAGAGAGTCGGACACGTGCCGGGATTGGCGCTTCGGGAACAGGGGGTGTTCCCCAAAAGCCAATCCCCCGCGAGAGGCTGACCGGTCATCCCGCGACCGATGTCGTGGCCCCTTCGAGCGCCGCTGACAGGGCGCGCCGTGAGGAGATCCCGAGCTTTGAGTACACGTGACTGAGGTGGGTGTCGATCGTCTTCGGCGTGACGAATAGGGCCTGCGCGACCTCGTTGTTCGTTCGTCCTTCGGCGGCCAGCCGCGCGACTCGAAGCTCGCTCGGTGTCAACGCGTCGCGTCCGCTGATCCGTTCGCGGCGCAGGCGTGCGCCGCTTGACTCGAGCTCCGCGCGCGCCCGCTCGCCAAGGCGGGTCGCCCCACCCTCGACGGCGATGTCGAGTCCCGCGCGAAGCGGTGACCGGCAGGCGGCCCGCTCGCCGGCTCTGCGCATTGTCGCGCCAAGCTCAATCAACGCGCGGGCGTGCTCAAGCCGCGCCGGGGATCGCTCGAGTACGGCGAGCGCCTGCCGGAGCAGATCGCGGTCGCCCCGGAGCACGCCCAGCGCTCGCAGCGCCACGCCGATGCCGCGCGGCTGGCCGATCCGGCGGGCGTCCTCGAGCTCCTCGGCGGCGAGCCCGAGGGCCTCGTCGCGCGCATCGAGATCGAGCATCAGTGCGAGCGCGGAGCGCCAGCACGATCCGTTGGGGTTGCGAATCCCGACGGCGCCGAAGATCTCGCCGGCCCGGCGTAGGTCCTCGATCGCGGCGGTTGTGTTCCCGATCACGTGGCGGACGCGTCCACGGACCTCGCACAACAGCGCCTCGATCAACCCGCCTGACATCTGCGCGAGGTCGAGGCCCTCGGCGAGGTCCACGAGATCGGCGCACCGCGGTCGTTCGACCATGACATCGGCGGCGAGCCAGAGGTACGTGCACAGCGAGTACCTGGCGTGAGGGGCGCGAACGCGCTCGATGGCGGCGCGCAGTTTGCCCTCCGCGGCAGTGAGGCGACCCTCGCGGGCGTCGATCCAGCCTCGGTATGCGGACGCGAGTACGAAGCGGGCCATCGATCCTCGCAGGCGGCCGTCGGCGAACAGCGCGTCGGTGACCTCGCGAGCCTGCTCGAGATGGCCACTGATCACCAGTGCCTGCAGCCCCTGCCCCAACGACCACAGATCCGCTCCCGCATCGAGGAAGCGCCCGTCGTCCCAACCGCGTTCGACGAGCGCGGCGCTCCAGTCCTCATCGCCTTCACGCCAGACCGCGTTTGAGGCGAGGAGGAGTGCCAGCGAGCGGCTCGCCGGGCCGCCGTGGTCGACGCGCTCACCCAGCATCGGCAGCCGTCGATCAAACCCCGCCACGAGCCGCGGGAAGGAGACCATGATCGCCGCGCGATAGCACTCGAGCCGGTTCGCGAGCTCACGATCGTGATCGCCGAGCTCGTCGAGTGCCTCATCGAGGAGCGACATCGCTTCGTCCCATTCGCCCTTGAGGCCGAGGGCCGTGGCGAGTTCGAACGCGGCATTGCCTCGCAGCGATGGGTCCTCGGCCAGTCGTCTCGCCTCGGCAAAGTGCTCGAGCATCGTCGGGTCGGTGTTCAACCGGGCGGCCCGTCCCAGGTCAAACAGGATTGCGGCGCGTACGTCGCGTGTTCCGCCTTCGTCGAGCGCGCGGGTGAGGTACGCCACGCCGTCCTCAGGCGCCGCGCGGCCGAGCGCGAACGCGGCTGCCTGCCGCAGCTGCTCGATCACGTGCGGGGAGCCGGTGGGTTCGCTGGGCAGCAACTGGGCCGCGACGGCGTCGAGTTCGGCGCCCTCGCTCGCGAGCAGGTCCGCCGCCCGGTGATGGAGGCGGGAGCGCTCGCCCGGTGCGAGCACGTCGTAGATCGCGGCGCGCAGGATCGGGTGCACGAACTCGATGCGCCCGTGCACGCGCACGAGGCCCGCGCTGACGAGCGCGTCGAGCGCGTCGAGCGCTTCGGCCTCCTGAAGACCCGCGAGCCGCGCCACTCGCGGAAGGCGGGCATCGCCCCCAAGGACCGCCACCGCATGCGTCAGCGGAACACAACCCTCCGGCATGCGTGCCAGCCGGACCAGCGTCGCCTGCGCGATCGTGTGTGGGCCGAGGTGAGGGACCCGGGAGGCCTCCTCGGCATTCGGCTCGATCCCCTCGTCTGCGAGTGTGCTGACGAGTTCACGGAGGAGAAACGGGACTCCACCGGTCGCGTCCGACGCCGCAGCGATGAACGTCTCGTCCGGGTCCCGGCCCAACCCCGCGGCGAGCACGTCGTGGACGGCCCGGTTGCTCAGCGCCGCGGGCGTCACCACCTCGAACAGCCGGTCGATCAGCATCCGCGTCTCGAGCGAGGGAGCAGGTGCGGTGGGCTCCACCGGCCGCATCGCCCCGATCACGGCGCAGGCGACGCCGTCGAGACGGGCGGCGAGGTACAGGAGGAATCGCAGCGACCCCGCGTCCGCCCAGTGGAGGTCGTCGACGAGGATCAAGACGGGGGAGCGGGTCGAGAGGTTGACCGTCAACCAGTGCAGGCCGTGCAACACGCCGAAGGCGTCCTCGGTGCGCGCCGGCTCGCGCTCGACTGCGCTCTCGACAATCGGTGCCGCCAGCCTCGCTGCGCCGCCCAACAGATCGGAGCGCGCGTCCGGGGAGGCGTGAAGGAGGACCGGCTCAAAGAGCTGCCGCGCCACGCCGAACGGGAAGTGACCCTCAAGTTCGCCGCCGCGCGCCGTCAGCACCGCGATCCCCCGGTCGTCCGCGCGCCGCCGCGCCACATCGAGCAGCGCGGTCTTCCCGATCCCCGCCTGACCCTGAATGAGCAGCGCTCGTCCTTCCCGAGCGAGCAGGTCACCGAGCAATCGCTCGATCTGCTCCAACTCGGTTACCCGTTCACGCAGGTCGATGTGACCCGCAGTCAACCTCCCCCCTTCCTCTGTGAGGACTTTACCTCCTCTACGGGAAAAGATCAGGTGCGGTTCCCGACGCGAACCAATGCGTGCGGCGGGACGATTGCCGGCAATGGGCAACGTCACGATCGCGAGCAGGGAACGGCCATGGTGAGCACCCTCCAGGATGCGCGCAGCAGCTACGCGCTCGAGCGCACGGCACGGGAATATGACCGGCTGCGCGCCCAGTCCCAGGCGTGGGAATCGGCGAGCGCACGGCTGCTCGATCGGATCGCGCTCGCGTCCGGTGGCCGCTGCCTCGACGCTGGTTGTGGTCCGGGAGAGACGATGCGCCTGATGGCAGAGCGAGTCGGGCCATCGGGGCGGGTGGTCGGCATCGACGTCGACGCCGCGATCGGGGGCCAGGCAGTGGCGATGCTCCGCGACGCCGGGCATCGCCAGTGCGAGTTCCTGCATGCGGATGTGAGCTGCGATGACGTGCCAGGAGGTCCGTTCGATCTCGTCTACGCCCGCCTCCTGCTCTACCACCTGCCCGAGCGCGTCGCCGTACTGCGGCGTCTGTGGGATGCGGTCGCCCCGGGTGGTCATCTGCTCGTGCAGGACTACGACCTGCGTGCGGTCGGCGTTCTGCCCGCGCTCGCGAGCGTCGACGAGTTGACGCGCGTCATCGTGGCCTCGTTCACGGCGGCCGGCTGCGACGTGCACGTTGGCTCGCGGCTTCCAGATCTGTTTGTCCGAAGCGGCGTCGGCCCGCCCGACGGCACCGATGTCGCCGGGCGGCTGGAAACCTTCGGTGTCGGACAGGCGCTGTTGACCGGCGTGTACCGGAGCGTCATACCGACCGCGGTTGCCCGGGGTATCACCGACGAAGCCCGCGCAGCCGCGCTGCTGGCTGAAGCCGAGCGCGACGCTGCGCGGTTCGGAGACCGAGCGATGCACTGGCCGTTGCTGATCGGCGCGTGGCGGCGAAAGTCGATCGCGGCGCCGCCGGAGCGGACGTGATGTGCTCGGCGGGTGCGATCGAGCGGGTGCGCGCGGCGGTGATCGGCGACGACACGCTCCTGGACGGGCCGTTCGGTCCGCGGCGAATCGTCTACGCGGATCACACAGCGTCGGGTCGCGCGCTGTCGTTCATCGAGGACTACATCCGTGAGCGCGTGCTGCCGCTGTACGCGAACACCCACACCGAAGCCTCGGCGACCGGGTCGCACACCACCGCGTTGCGGGAGGACGCTCGCCGGGTCATCCACCGCGCGGTCGGCGGGCACGACGCGGATGCAGTCATCTTCTGCGGGTCGGGCTCGACGGCGGCGATCGACACGCTGATCCGAGTGCTCGAGCTGCACCGCCACGAGCGACCAGTGGTGTTCATTGGCCCGTACGAGCATCACTCCAACGAGTTGCCCTGGCGTGAGGCGGCCACCGATGTCGTCACGATCCGCGAGGCTCCCGACGGGCGGCTGGACACCGACCACCTCGAGCAGGAGCTGCGCCGTCACGCGAACCGGCCGCTGAAGATCGGCAGCTTCTCGGCCGCATCGAACGTGACCGGCATCATCACCGATGTCGAACGTGCTTCACGCGTGCTGCGGCACCACGGTGCGCTGTCCTGCTGGGACTACGCGACGGCGGGACCGTACGTGTCGATCGACATGGCCGGCAAGGACGCTGTGTTCCTGTCTCCGCACAAGTTCATCGGCGGCCCCGGGACCCCGGGTGTGCTCGTCGTCAAGCGAGCGCTGCTGCGCAATCGCGTGCCGTCCGTCCCCGGCGGTGGCACCGTCCTGTTCGTCAGCCCACACGGTCACACCTACCACCCGGACCCGATCGTCCGCGAGGAGGGCGGTACGCCGGCGATCGTCGAGTCGATCCGCGCCGGCCTCGTGTTCGCGCTCAAGGAGGAGATCGGGAGCGAGGAGATCCGCCGCCGCGAGCAGGACCTGGCAGAGCGCGCGCTGGCGTCCTGGAGCGAGAACCCCAACATCGAGATTCTCGGCAGTACGACCACCCCTCGGCTTCCCGTGATCTCGCTGGGCCTGCGCCGGGCGCCGCGGCTGCTGCACTCGAATTTCGTCGTGACGCTGCTCAGCGACCTCTTCGGGATCCAGGCACGCAGCGGCTGCTTCTGCGCCGGCCCGTATCTCCACCGTATGTACCGGGTCGATCGAGATTGGTCCGCTCGCATGGAGGCTGAATGCTCGCGTGGTCACATGGGCGCCAAGCTCGGCTTCACGCGGCTGTCCTTCAGCTACTTCGTCAGCGAGGAGGCCTTCCGGTACGTCATCGATGCGGTCCACCTGCTTGCCAGCCACGCCTGGAAGCTGCTGCCGCTGTACCGCTTTGATCCCGTCAGCGGGTTGTGGCGACATCGCAACTGGATCCCCCCCGGGAGGGCGAGCCTTCACGCCTCGCTCCACGAGCCGGCGCCGCGGTTCCCGGCCGCCGGCGAGGAGGTGCTCGCCGAGCAACTCGATGCCGCCCGGGCCATCGTCGGCGCCGTCGAGACCGATCCACCGACCGCTCCGTTCGGGGATCCCCTCATGAGCGAGGACTTCGAGCGGATCCGGTGGTTTCCGCTGCCTCGCGAGGCCGTCACCCAGCTGCAGGCCAACGCTATCCATGGGGGTGCTCATGTCCACGCTCGCCAGTAGCGACATCCGTGAGGCGACTTCACGCGCTGTCGTCGACGAGAACCTGGCACGCGCTGCGGCGGGCCTGACGATGGTGATGGGCGCGGTGGCGTTCAGCTATGCCTACTTCACCAAGCAGTATGTGCCGCTGCAGGTCGTCTCCAGCTTCTTCTTCGTCGAGTTTCTGATCCGCGTGACGTTGGGGCTGCGCTACAGCCCGGTTGGTGCGGTTGCGCGCGTGATCAGCGTGGGGCCGCCCGCATGGGTGCCCGTCAAGCCCAAGCGGTTCGCGTGGACTCTCGGCTTGGGCATGGCGTTCGCGATGACCGTCATCACCAACAGCGGCATCCGCGGCTACCTGCCCCGGACGATGTGCCTGATCTGCCTGACGCTGATGTGGATGGAGTCGGCCCTTGGCCTCTGTCTGGGCTGCCAGATCCATGGCCTCCTGGTCCGACGTGGGTGGATCGCGAGGAACGCCCCGAGCGCGCTGTGCGACGGTGGCGCCTGCGAGCCGCCGACGTCGACTTTGACGGAGTAGGAGCGTCGATCAATGCCGTTCAGCGCGGGTCGCGGAGCGGCCGCACAAGGCGGCCGCTCCAGAGGCCCACGGCGGGGTGCTGACGGGCTCCCCGTGGCAGCTTCACTCGGACTACTGCCGCTTGCCGACCGTGACCGCGTGTGCGTAGATCGGGCCGGCGCCGCTCCCGGAAGGGCCAAAAGCCGGAGCGTTAGAGGTCGTACGAGATGCCGGCACGCCCGCGGGCGGCCAGGAGCGCCTTCAGCGAGGCCAGGCTGCGGCTGCGCGGGGCCAACGACTCGGCCACCTTCATGGCTGAGTAGACCGCCGACTCCTGCGTGTCAAAACCGGTCGTGTACTGGCCGCTGAAGTACAGGCCGTCGTGACCCTGCAGCGGGCGCAGGGCGCGGGCAGCCCGAATCGTCGACCGGCTGATCAGCGGGTGTTGGAAACGGCGTTCCAGCAGGATGCGCTGTGGGTCGTGGCGTCGGCGCTCGGCCCACGATTTGAACACGTCGATCGTCCCGCCGGAAGGCAGTTTCTGGTGCAGGCCGCCAAACCAGACGCTGCCCTCACATTCACGACCGTCCACTCCGGCGTTGTAGGCCTCCCAGTTGGCGCGATCGCGCTGCACGTAGGCCGGGTCGGTGTGAATCAGAAGTCGCGAGTCGAAATACTCATAGACGTTCAGCAGCTCCGTCACGTGCCCGAAGCCGGGCAGCCGCCGCAGCAGCTGGCGCCCGACACGGGGCGGTGCGTTCAACACGACATAGCGGTACGGGCCGTGCCGGCCCGCCGGCGTCTCCAACAACCAGCCGCCGCGACAGCGCGTCAGCCCGTGCGTCGGCGTGCTGAGGTGCACCCGCACCCTCCGGCTGCGGTCCAGGAGGCGCTGCAGGTTGCCCTGGAGGCCGATCGTCGAGTTGAAGGTGCTCGCGCCCTGAGCGATGTCGGCCGGAAACGACAACGCGAACGTCTGCAGGATCGACCGCGCCGACGCCCGCAGCGCCTCGGCCCGCGACGATCCGATCAACGCCGCGGTCCACGGATACGCGACGTCGTGCTTGAACGACTGGCTCACGGGCAGGCTGCGGATCCACGCGTCGACGCTGATCTCCCACGACAGGTTGGACAGCACCGCGTGCCGCGCGAGCTGCGTGTAGTTGGCGAACTCGATCGAACGCGGCAGCGTCGCGAGCGGGTGCGAGGAGGCAAAGATCGGTGGGCCCCCGGCGGTCGGGAAGATGCACAGGCTGCCCGGCGCCTCGAGCGTGTCGTCGCGGTTGGGGTGGGCCGGATCGTAGAGGCCGAGCTGCTCCAGCAGGGTGACGTAGATCGGGTGCGTGTTGGGATGGAAGAACTGAGCGCCGAGATCGACGGTGATGCGATGCCCTCGGTAGTCGATGACGTGCGAATCGCAGTGACCGCCGATCTTGGATCTCGCCTCAAAGAGGTCGACGTCGTGGGTGCCGGCGAGAAAGTGGGCCGCGGCCACGCCGCCCGCGCCGGCGCCGATGATCGCCACGCGGTTTCGACCGGCCGCGGTGGCCGCCGCTGCCGGGACATCGCGACCGGCCAGCACCGAGCCGGCGCCGAGGGTCGCGGCGACCGCGCCCTTGACGACGTCGCGGCGCGTCAAAGACGAGCGGGATCTGGAGCGTTCGCTCATGGCCATCGTTCCTTCGTCAGGCGTTTCCGTCTTCGTAGTGTGAACCGACCGCGCGTCCCGCTCATCCTGGCAACCCCAAACTCGACCCCAATCGTTAGGGCCGAGACTCCCTACTCGACGCGAGCCCGGGGTCTGCGGCGAACTACCCACACGGCTGCGTGATTGGCACGGTCGAGTGCCCGATGCCGTCTGTCGATGCTTTGTCGTCCAAGCCCGGTCCGATCGCGGGAGCCTCGAACGTGCGCTCGCGAGGAAGGTTGTCTGATGTTCACTCGCGGCGCTACGCGTAACCGGAAGGCCCGCGTGAAGGCAGTTGGTGCGGTGCTGGGACTGTGTCTCGCGCTGGCTGCGTCAGCCGCGGTGGCGGTGGGCTTGTCCGGCGGATCGGCGCGGCCGAGTCCGGCGACGGGTTTGATGCCCAACGGTCGCCAGCTGGCGCCGGCGGGCACGCGCGTGACGCTCGGAAATCTTCCGACGGGTGGGGCGCTCACGGCCGACGGGCGTTATCTGTGGACCGTGTCCGCCGGCATCGGGTACAACGACGTGCGGATCGTCGATACCGTGCAGCACCGCGTCTGCCAGACGCTGCCCGTGCCCGGCGCGTCGGGTGGGATCGCGCTTGACTCGGTTCATCGCCTGGCCTACGTCTCAGGCCTCTCGGCGTCCCTCTGGCTGCCGAGCCAGTTCAACTACAAGTTCCAGGCCGCCTTCGGTAACGATGTCCTGGTGTTCAGCTGGTCGGGTTCGTGCGGGCAGGCGCGTCTCGTGCGCCAGATCAAGGTCCCGCCGCCGTCTGGCGCCCCCGCGCCTCTCGTGTTCCCGCCCAAACCGACTGGGACACGGATCTCCTGGCCCGAGAAGCTGGCCGTTTCGGCTGACGGCACGCGGTTGTTGGTGGCACTGAATCTCGCCGCCAGCGCTGCGGTCGTCGATCTCAACCCGGGTGGTCAGGTGCACGACGTCGCGCTGGGGAGCGGGAGCTTCCCGTTCGGCGCGGCGATCCTGCCGAACGGGCGCACCGGGCTGATCACCAACGAGGGCAACGGGACGATGTCGGTGATCGACCTGCCGACCGCGACAAAGCTCGCGACCATCCATGTCGGGGCGCCGCTGTCGCATCCCGCCGGGGTCGTCGTGAACGGCTCCGGAACACGGGCGTACGTCGCTCTGTCCAATGCCGACCAGGTCGCGGTCGTGAACCTCAGCACGCGGCGGGTGCTGCGAACGATCTCGCTCGGCAGCCGCCTCGGATCCGGCACGCAGCCCGTCGCGCCCGCGCTCGGACCGTCAGGCAATCGACTGTTCGTCGCCGAGTCAGGTGCCGATGCGGTGGCCGCGATCCGGCTCCCTGGCAAGGGAACGCCCGCCGGGCAGGCGTGGTCGGTCGTCGGTCGCGTTCCGACCGCCGAGCAGCCCGAGGCCGTGCTCACGAGCCCGGCGCGCGGCGGCCGGCCTGCGCGGCTGATTTGGATCGCGGCTCGCGGCGTCGACACCGGGCCGCTTCCCAAGGGCCCGAACCCGGTCGATCCGAACGACCCAATCTTCTGGGCCTTCCACCCGTTCCCCCCGCCGAAGGTCGACATCTTCGAACAGGGGACGAGCTACGGAGCGATCGAGCTCAGGGGGCAGGCGGGCCTGATGAGCCTCCCCTCAGACCGTCAGATCGCGAGACTCACGCCAACCGCTGATCGTGAGCTGCACCCGGTCGGCGGCCAGCAGCCGCCAGCGAACACGCCGCTACGAGCCGGCGGCCCGATCAAGCACGTGTTCTACCTCGTGCGCGAGAACCGCTCCTACGATCAGATGCTGGGCGACGACAAGCGCGGGAACGGAGATCCCAAGCTGCTGGTGTTCAACAAGAGCGTGACCCCGAACCTGCACGCGCTGGTCAACCGCTTCCCGCTGATGGACAACGTGCTGGCCAACTCCGATGCCTCGATCCAGGGGCACTACTGGACGAGCGCGGCCACGGTCCCCGACTACGTCACGCGTAACTGGGTGGCGAACTACGCCGGTCGCCTACGCCCTGCCGACTTCGGCGTCTACGCCGTGACCCGGCCGGCCGGCGGCTTCCTGTTCGATCAGGCGCAGCGCCAGCACATCTCCTACTTCAACTACGGCGAGATGTGGGCCGGCATCAGCACGATGCCGGACCCCGACCGGACCGCCGCGGTGCTCAAGGAGGAGAAGCTGATCGCCAAGCATTCCGACTTCGGTCCGGACGCCACGCGCGGTGGCTGCTACGCCTCCGACATCCACATCGGCTCGTTCGGTGCCACGGGCACCCAGGGGGAGATCTTCGACTCCGCCCTCCCGGCCGGCGCGCCGAAGGGCAGTTACTCCCACTTCACCTGTTTCCGCAAGCGGTTCGAGCGACAGCTGGCCCACAACAACGTCCCGACGTTCAACTACCTCACGTTCACGAACGACCACACCCGAGGCACACAGCCCACCTACCCGACGCCGACCGCGATGATGGCAGCGGACGATCAGGGTCTCGGACAGCTCGTGTCACTGATCTCGCATTCGAAGATCTGGTCCTCCTCGGCGATCTTCGTGGTCGAGGATGACTCCCAGGATGGCGCTGACCACCTCGACGCGCACCGCGAGCCGGCGCTCGTCATCAGCCCGTACGCGCGGCGGGGCGCAGTCATTCATACGCGCTACGACCTGCTGTCGTTCGACCGCTCGATGGAGCTGATCATGGGGATGAAGCCGCTCGGCCTCAACGACCGCCTGGCCACCCCGCTGTATGACGTGTTCTCACCCACCCCGGTCAACAGCGCTCCCGGTGAACAACCTCCCCACCAAGGTCAACCTGCTCAAGCGCAACACGCCCGCCGCCCCGTACGCAGCGGCATCCAGCCGACTGCCGCTCGGGACGCCGGACCTGCTCCCGCAGGGCGAGCTGGACAGCATCATCTGGCACTCCGTCTACGGGGTGAACAGCACACCACCGCCCCCCGGACCGAATGCCGGCGCCGAGAAGTAGCTCGGTGGTAGGCGCTCAGACGACCGCGCCGGCGGCGGTCCTGGCCAGGGGACTGGCCAAGAGCTTCGAGAGCACGCTCGCGGTCGACCACGTGGACCTCGAGGTCCGCGCGGGAGAGGTCCGCGGACTGCTCGGGCCCAACGGGGCCGGCAAGACGACGCTGCTGCGGATGCTGTTCGGACTCGTGGCGCCCGACGCCGGGTCGATCGAACTGCTCGGCCGCTCGCTGCACGGGTCCGACCGCGCTGCCCTGGACGGGGTTGCAGGATTCGTCGAGGATCCGAGCTTCTATCCCTACCTGTCAGGGAGAGCGAACCTCGAGTTGCTCGCCGAGCTGGACGGCGGCGATGCGCGGCAACGGATCGACGCCGCCCTCGAGCGCGTCGATCTGCTTGACCGCGCGCGTGACCGGGTGAGCGGCTACTCGTCCGGGATGCGCCAGCGGCTTGGAATCGCCGCGGCGCTGCTGAGGGAGCCCCGCCTGCTCTTACTTGATGAGCCGACGAGCGGGCTTGACCCGGCCGGCGCGCGCAAGGTTGCGACGCTCTTGCGCGAGCTGTCCTCACGGGGGACGGCCGTGCTGCTGAGCAGCCACCTGATCGGCGAGATCGAGGCCGCGTGTGACGCCTTCACCGTGGTCGCCCGTGGTCGGGTCGTGTGGAGCGGCACCGCTGCCCAGCTGCGGGCGCAGGCGCCGGCGTCGGCCTATGCGCTCACCACCAGCGACGACGAGCGCGCACTTGAGATCGCAGAGCTCCACCCGGGTGTGTCCGCGCGCCGCTCGCGGATGGGCGATGAGCTTGAGATCGAGATCGAAGAGCGGCAACTCGACTCGTTCGTTCTGACCCTTGGCCGGCAAGGCGTGGCTGTCCGCCGGCTCGAGCTGCGACTCAGTCCGCTGGAATCGATGTTCTTTGCGCTGACCGGCGAGGCCGTGCCGCAGCCGACGGATCTGCCGCAGCCAGACGCCGCAGCGATGGAAGCCGTATGAGTACC
>CAWEYQ010000006.1:0-349919 GCA_963813265.1 uncultured Solirubrobacterales bacterium
GCGGAGACGATGAATCCGTGCTCGCTGACCTGCTCCACAGCGAGGCCGTCGTGCGCGGGCCTGCCGCGGCGCTCGAGCGCTACGAGCACTACCGTCGCGACCTGCGCGATCGCCTCGGCTCCAACCCGGGTGAGCTGCTGCGGCGCGTGCACCGGGACCTGCTGGCCCTCGACGAGCCGGTGCGCAGCGGCATTCGCTACGACGCGAGCACGCTCGTCGGGCGCGACGACGACCTGACCCGGCTGATCGCCCTGATGCACGCATCCCCGGGGTCGTCTCCATCGTCGGCCCGGGCGGTCTCGGCAAGACCCGGCTCGCTCATGTCGTCGCCCGCGACGCATCATTTCCCGCAGTCCACGTCGTCGAGCTCGTTGGGGTGAGCGCGCCGGAGGACGTCGTTGCCGAGGTCGGTTCGGCACTCGGCGTCCGCGATTCGATCACGGCTCGGCGCACCCTGACTCCGGAGCAGCGGGCGGATCTGCGGGCGCGCATCGCCCAGCGCCTCGGTCAGTCGCCCAGCCTGCTCGTGCTCGACAACTGCGAACACCTCGTCGAGGCGGTCGCCGAGCTCGTCGCCTTTCTTGTCTCGACGACGGCAGACCTCCGCATCCTCACGACGAGCCGGGCGCCGTTGGCGATCGCGGCCGAACGCGTCTATGTGCTCGGTGAGCTCGGGGCGGCTGATGCGGCGGAGCTGTTCCGCGAGCGCGCGGTCGCCGCGCGAGCCGACGTCCACCTCGCCGAGCCGGTCGTGACCCGCATCGTCGAGCGGCTTGACGGGCTTCCGCTGGCGATTGAGCTGGCGGCTGCCAAGGTGCGGGCGATGGCGGTGGACGAGATCGATCGACGGCTCGAGGACCGCTTCACGCTGCTGCGCGGTGGCGACCGCAGCGCTCCGGACCGCCATCAGACGCTGCTGGCGGTGATCGACTGGTCGTGGAACCTGCTCGATCCCGTGCAGCGGCGTGCGCTGCAGCGTCTGTCGCTGTTCAACGATGGGTTTACGCTCGACTCAGCCGACATCGTGCTCGCGACCTCGGCGATCGAGTCGGTTCAGGGCCTCGTCGACCAATCGCTCCTCAGCGTTCGTGAGACCACGGCCGGCGTCCGCTACCGGATGCTCGAGACGGTGCGCGAGTTCGGTCGCCTGCAGCTGGCGGCCGCCGGTGAGGACGCTGAGGCACGAGTGGCCCAGCGCCGGTGGGCGATCGATTACGCCGCGCGGCACGGTGCTGCACTGGCGAGCGCCGAGCAGGTGGCGGCGATCGATGCGCTCGGTGCCGAGGAGGTCAACCTCGCCGACGAGCTGCGTACGACGATCGCCGACGGCGAGCGAGGAGCGGTGATGGAACTGCTTGCCGCGCTCGGCGCATTCTGGGCGATCCGCGGCGAGCACGCGCGCCTCGTCTCGCTCGTGGGCGCAGTCACCGACACCGTGCGCGGCTGGGAGCCGCCTGGAGAGCTCGAGAACGCGACGCGAGCGGCGATGGCGATCATGCTCAGCAACGTGATGATCGCCGGTGAGGAGCGGATCGGCCCGCTCCGGGAGCTGCTGCTCCGGCTCGGGCCCGGTGACGACGACGACGCTCACCTCGCGGGGCTCGTCCGCGTGATGCTGGCCTACGACCCGGCAGACGCCGAAGCGTTCCGCACGCGGCTGGAACGTCTCGCCAGCGCCCCCGAGCGCGAGACCGCCCTGACAGCGCGGAACTGGCTCTGTCACGTACGCGAGAATGCCGGCGACCCGGCGGGTGCGATCGTCGCCGCGGAGGGGGCCCTCACCCTCGTCAGCGAGCGTGACGGAGTGTGGTCCTCGGCGATCCTCCGCACGCAGCTCGCGCAGCTGACGATGCATCTCGGCGACCCGATCGCCGCGAGCGAGCATGCCTACGCGGCCCTGCCGGTGATGGAGCGGCTCGGGGCGACGGACGACGAGATCCAGCTGCGCTCGCTCCTCGTTCTGTGCCGGATCGCCGAGGGGCGCCTCGCCGACGCAGAGGCAGAGCTCGACCGGATGGATGCGATCGAGCGGCTGAAGGACAGCCGATCGGTCCTCGGAGGCCTCGCCGTGCAGCAGATCGGCCGTGCCGAACTCGCGCTCGCCCGCGGTGAGCATCGCGCCGGATTGCGCATCTACCGAGACGGTGCGGCGCACCTGCGCGAGCTCGAGTTGCCCGGCATTCCCCGCACCGGCCTTGAGCCATGGGCGCTGTTCGGCGAGTCGACGGCGCTCGCCGCGCACGCCTACCACGCCAACACGGACGATGAGGCCCACGGGGCCGCGCTGTTCCGTTCGTGTCGCGAGCGCGCGATCCAGGCGCTCAAATCGACTGACGCGCAGGTCGACTACCCGGTCACCGGGCTTCTCCTGTTCGCGGTCGGGACGTGGGCGCTGCTCCGGGACGCGGCGCCGGCCGACGACGCGCTGCGGCTGCTTGCGCTCGCCGATCGGTTCGCTTACAACCGCGCGATCCCGACCATGAGCTGGGAGCGGGCCGCGGCGCGCGCCGAGGCGGTGCTGCCGGGGCGGATGGCCGCTCTGCAGACCGAATACTGCGAGCGCCGCCCGTCCGACCTCCTGCAGGAGGCCGGACGAGCGGTCACGCAGCTGACCGCCTGAGCGCGCGGCGCCGCGCGCGGACCTTCTAGAGGTGGCGCTTGTAGCGGCGCACCGCGAGCGGCGCGAACACGGCGATCACGACGCTGCCGGCGAGCAACGTCAAGCCGACTTCGCCGGTGATCGCGCCGTGGTTGGCGAGATCGCGGGTGGCCGAGACCAGGTGGGTCACCGGGTTGAGCTTCACGAACGTCGCCAGTCCGCTCGGCAGCGTCCCCACCGGCACGAACGCGTTGGACAGGAACGTCAGCGGGAACAGGATCATCATCGACATCCCCTGCACGCTCTGGGCGCTGCGGGCCACGGTTCCGATCCACGTGAAGATCCAGGCGATCGCCCAGCCGGTGAACACGGCGAGCACGATCGCGGCGAGCACGCCGAGGACGCCACCGTCCGGGCGATACCCGATCACCATCCCCACCGCGAACGTGAGGGTGGCCGCGATCAGATAACGGACGAGGTCGGCCACCATCGGCCCCGCGAGCGGGGCGATCCGCGCGATCGGCAGTGACTTGAAGCGGTCAAAGACGCCCTTCTCCATGTCCTCACGCAGCTGCACGCCGGTCGACATGCAGGTGGTGAGAACCGTTTGCGCGACGATGCCCGGGATCATCAGCGGCAGATACCGCTGGACGTTTCCCGCGATCGCGCCGCCGAAGATGTAGGCGAACATCGCCGTGAACAACAGCGGCTGGAGCGTGACGTCGAAGAACTGCTCCGGGTTGCGCCGCATCTTCTTCAGCGAGCGCCATGCCATCGACAGTGTCTGGCTCACCGTTTCGGCGAGGCTCGTGCGGGGACGTGCGGCCGCGACGGCGGCGGCAGGGTCGACCGTCGGCTGACGGCGCCCCGCGGCCGCGCGGTGCGGGTGCGGGCGCGAACGTGATCGTGCTCATCAGTGGACCTCCAAGAGGGAATCGTCGGTGTGGGTCTGCCCGGCGCCGATCAGCCTCACCGGTGCCGTGTCCGGTGATCGCGAGGAAGACCTCATCGAGCGTCGGCTTGATCACGCTCACCGAGGCGATCTCGATGTCGGCCTGGCGCAGCGCGATCAACACATCGGCGGCCTGGTCGGCCGCGTCGAGTGGGACGCTCATGCGACCCGATTCGGGTGACACCACCGGCTCCTCGCCGACGACGCGTCGGACCAGTGGCCGCGCCAGCTCCTCATCGGCGCCGGCTGCGAGCTGGAGCTGCAGGGTCGAGTTGCCGACCGAGCTCTTCAGCTCGTCCGGGGTACCCTCGGCAACCTTGCGGCCGCGGTCGATGACCGCCACCCGGTCGGCGAGCTGATCGGCCTCGTCCAGGTACTGGGTCGTGAGCAGCACCGTGCAACCGTCGGCGACGAGGTCTCGGATCGTGTCCCACATCTGTCCGCGGGTCCGCGGGTCGAGACCGGTTGTCGGCTCGTCGAGGAAGATCAGCGGTGGCCGCGTGATCAGGCTCGCCGCCAGGTCGAGCCGGCGGCGCATGCCGCCTGAGAACTGCGCGATCGGCTTCTCGGCGGCCTCCTCGAGCCCGAACTGCTCGAGCAGCCGCCGGGCCGTGGCGTTCGCCGCCGAGGACCGCAGGCCCTGGAGCCGTCCGAACAGCCACAGGTTCTCGCGCGCGGTGAGGTTCTCGTCGACCGACGCGTACTGGCCGGTAACACCGAGTAGCTGGCGAACGCGGTGGGGCTCGCGGGCCACGTCGACGCCGAAGATCCGCGCCGTGCCGGCATCGATCGGCAGCATCGTCGCGAGCATCCGGAGGGTCGTCGTCTTGCCGGCGCCGTTCGGTCCGAGAACGCCGAAGATCTCCCCTTGGAGGACCTCGAGGTCGATCCCGTCGACGGCGTGAAAGCTGCCGAACGTCTTGACCAGGCCGACGGCGTCGACGGCCGGTGTCGTTGTCATTTCATCGCTCCCTGTGCAGGCGGATCATTGCCCCAAGGACGCTACGTCCCGCCGGTTTCACCGCAGCTACATCACGGTTTCACGCGGCTACATGACGGATTCACGGGGCGCGGCGCGCCCAGGCCACCCAATCGGTTGGCTTGCGGACGCACCGGCGGCCGGCGCCTCTACGCTTCGAGGATCGTGAGCCCACCACCGATGGGGACCGTGACCGCAACCTCGCGCGCATGACCCCGAGCGACCTGCACGAGTTCTTCCTCGCCTCGGCGGGCGCCGGGGGCGCCCTTGTCGGGCTGCTGTTCGTCTCGATCGTCGGCCTGATGTTCATCGCCGCGTCGTTTCTCTCACTGCTCCGGGTCCGCGGCGTGACCTGGCGTCATGCGCGTGACGTGCTGTTCCTCCTCGGGCTCGCCACGGTTGTTCGTGTTTCAGTTGATCGCGGCCGCCCACGTGATCGACAACGCGCACAACGCGAGCGCGGTGCGCACGATCGCGGCGCTTGTGGTCGTGTGCTTCCTGATCGGAATCGCCCGCGCGTGGGAGTTGATCGGCGGTCCGACGATTGGGTTGGGGCGGGAGGTCACGGCGTTGGTGCGCAGTGACGACGACATACCTGAGACTCCGCCCGCCACGGCGGACGAGAGCTAGGTGCGCCCTCCGGCAAGGAAAACCACGGATCGGGATTCCGGGCAACCGCTGATGTGCGAGCTGCGGTGAGCAGCCGAACATCTCGGTACCGCCGCGCATGATCGACCTTCCGCCCACCGTCGACCCCGACGACGCACTCGCCCAGCCGACGCGTGCGCGCCTGTTCGCGCTGCTCGGCGAGCTGAAGCGCCCGGTCGGGACGGCCGAGCTCTCAGAACGCCTCGCGCTGCATCCGAACGGCGTCCGGCTGCATCTCGAGCGCCTCGAGGCGGCGGGCCTCGTTCAGCGGGCTCGGGTCCGACACGGACGCGGTCGGCCGCCTGACCTGTGGACGATCAGTCCGGACGCGCGGCCGGGAGGTGATCCGCCAAACGCCTACGTCGACCTTGCACGGTGGCTCGCTCGGGCGCTCGGCGGTCAGGCTAGCGGCCTGGGGGCGATCGAGGACACCGGCCGCGAGATCGGACACGAGCTGGCACCAGCAGTGAGCACCGACACCGCCGAGGGGCTCACGACCGCGCTCACCGCGCTCGGGTTCCAGCCGGCGGTGACCGATCGCGACGACGGACGGATTGAGATCTGTCTGCGCAACTGCCCGTATCGCGAGGCTGTCCGGCAGAACCAGCCCGCCGTATGCGCGCTCCACCGGGGGATCACCTGCGGCGTGCTCGACGTGCTCGAGCCGGCCGCTGAGCTGATCCGCTTCGTGCCAAAGGACCCGGATCAGGCGAACTGCCTGATCACCGTGACGGGCGCCGAGCGGGGCGGGCCAGCGGCCGGCGCCGCACGCCCGCTCAGGCGGCGGCCGTCCGTGCGGGCGGACTCGCGGCGGCGCCGGACATGAGCGTCAACCTGTCGGCGAGGCAGATGCGCGACCCCGATCTGACCCGGCATGTCTGCGACGCACTCGTCGAATCCGGGCTCTCGCCCGAGCATCTCACGCTTGAGATCACCGAGAGCGTCCTGATCGACGACGCCGACGCGAGCATCGCCACGCTGAGTGGGCTGAAGGGGCTGGGGATCAGCCTTGCGGTCGATGACTTCGGCACCGGCTACTCCTCGCTCAGCTACCTCCAGCGCTTCCCGGCGCGAGTCCTGAAGATCGACAAGTCGTTCATCGACGGCGTCGCCACCGACCCGTCGGTTGCCGCTCTCACGGAGGGGATCGTCCGTCTCGCCGCGTCGCTCGACCTGAAGGTCGTCGCCGAAGGGATCGAGGACCCCGAGCAGGCGCAGAGGCTCCGGGTCATGGGGTGCCACTACGGCCAGGGCTACTGGTTCGGTCGGCCGATGGTGGCCACCGAGATCGAAGAGCTGATCCTGTCCGATCCGGCGTTCGCGTAGTCAGCCATCGAGCGGCGGCTCGGCGCGCTTGCCTGCGTGGAGACGAACCGGCCCATCGAGGAGGTGAGGAATCGGCCGGGGTCGTGAGCTCTGACGTGCCGCCGCCGGGCGTGGGCGGCGGAGGGAACTTTTACGCCAAACCGGACCGGCGGGACGGATCCGGGCGACAAATGCTCCGTGAGGGGGAGGAACACGCCAGGATGCGGAAGACGGGGGCGATTTGGCGCAAAACTCCCGCTCGGGGCGCGCAGCGCAACCGGTCGATCCACGACCCTCTCGATGCGCCGTTTTCGCCGATCCAGTCACGGAGCGCATCGGGCTGCCAACCGGGCGTTGCGCGCCGGCCGCTACGAGACGGTTCGCCGGACCGGGGTTGCCATCGGGTTGCGCAACGGCGGCAACCGGTCAAGGCGCGGCCGCGGCCGCCGATCGATCGGGGTGTGAGCCACACACCGGATGGTGAGCAGACCCCCGGACACGCAGATCCGCGGAAGACGAAGGCTGCTGAGCGTGACCTCGAGCGTCACCTGAGCGACGACGATCTGTTCTTCTCCACGACCGACGCCAAGGGAATCATCACGGCGGGCAACGACGTGTTCGAGCGCGTCAGCGGCTATCCGCTCGACGTGCTCATCGGCGCCAACCACAACATCCTGCGTCACTCCGACATGCCCCGCGCCGTCTTCCAGTTGCTGTGGGACACGATCGGCGGTGGGGACACGATCGCGGCCTACGTCAAGAACCGCACGGCCGACGGTGCCTTCTACTGGGTGATGGCGACGATCGTCCCCGTGTCCGGCGGATATCTGTCCGTGCGGCTGCGCCCGAGCACCGAGCTGTTTACCGCGGCCGCCTCGATCTATGAGGAACTGCGCGGGCTTGAGCGCGCAACGGAGGGCGACGACGTCCGCCAGCGTAAGCCGTCGATCGCGGCCAGCGTGGCCCGCTTGGCAGAGATCCTCCCCGCGGCGGGTTTCGAGGACTACGGGGCGTTCATGCGCCGTGCGCTCCCCGCCGAGGTCGCCGCCCGCGCGGCTCGACTGCCCGACGACCATCGCCGGCAGCTCGCGACGGTGCCTCTCGGCGCTCCCTCCGGCGTCTCCGACATCCTCTGCGCATACGCGACGCTGAGCGAGTTCCTGGCCTCGCTGGTCGGTGATCTCGCGCGGTACGCGGCGATCGGCCGCACCCTCGGCGAGCACTCCCGGTATCTGCGAGAGATGGGCGACGACGTGCGCCTGTATGCCGTCAACGCCCAGATCGGCGCGAGCCGGCTCGGCGAGCACGGCGCCGCGCTCGATGCCGTCGCGCGGCTGCTGACCGAGCAATCGCAGGCCACCTCGCCGCTCGTCGCCGACGTCGCCGAGCGTGCCGGCACCGCCGTGCGCGATCTCGACGAGATGGCGTTCGACCTGTCGGTGAGCGCGATCCAGGCGGAGATCGTGGCGATATTCGCCCACGAGATCGCTCGCTCGCCGGAGCTCGCGGCGACGCACGCGCCGAGCATGCTCGCGCTCTCCGACGCCCTCAGCCAGGGCAGCGAGCGGACGTTCGCCTCGTTTGGGGTCGTCGCGCAACGGCTCGCCGACGTGTTCGCATACGTCACGCAGGTCGGTCACGGCGTCAGCCGTCTCGCCCGCCTGTCGCTCAACGGCCGCGTCGAGCTCGCGAGCGTTCCGGATGCGGGTTCGATCTCGACCCTGTTCATCGACGTCGAGCGGCAGGTCAGCGAGGCCCGCGCCCGGCTTGGTGAATTCGCGACGATCGGCCAGGCGGCGCAGGACCTCCGGAGCGTCGCCCGCCATGAGGCCGCACATGCCGCGGCCCAGCTGCACGAGGGCGCGCTGACCCTCGCCGTGTAGTCGCCGTATTTACGGACCCGGGAGCTCGATCGCGTAGGCGATCGCCGCGCCGCTGACGATCACGCGCTCAGCGCCGACCGCCTCCTCGCCGCGGAACCCGGCGAACCGCTGCGTGTCGAACTGCACCCGAGCCGCGATCGCGTCGCGGACCTCGTCAAGGCCAGCGGTCACCTTCACGCTCATCCCGGTGGCGAACACGATCTCGACAGCCATAGCGCGCAATGTAGTGCCCCGCCGGGCAGCGCTGCAACAATCGGACGATGCCGCCCTCGTCGGACAATGCGATCACGCTCCGTGGCGTGGTCAAGCGCTTCGGCGCGATCACCGCCGTCGCCGGACTCGACCTTGAGGTTCCCGCCGGCCACTGCGTCGGCCTGCTCGGCCCGAACGGGGCCGGCAAGTCGACGACGATGAAGATGCTGACGGCGCAGGTCATCGCCGATGAGGGTGAGATCGAGATCCTCGGCTACCGGCTCCCCGACGGATTCCAAGCAGGCGCGCGCCGAGATGGGCGTCGTCCCGCAGCTCGACAACCTTGACGTGTCGCTCACCGTCGAGCAGAACCTGCTCGTGTTCGCCCATCTCTACCGCGTCCCCGCGCCGCGGCGCGGACCGGCGATCGAGCGCGCGCTCGCGATCGCCAATCTGCGCGACCGCCGCGCCGCCAAGGTCGATGAGTTGAGCGGCGGCATGCGCCGGCGGCTGCTGATCGCGCGCGCCCTGCTCCACGAGCCGCGGCTGTTGCTCCTCGACGAGCCGACGGTCGGACTCGATCCGCAAGTGCGCCAGGAGCTGTGGGCGCTGATCGACCGGTTGCGCTCCGAAGGCGTCTCGATCCTGATGAGCACCCACTACATCGAGGAGGCCGAGCGCCTCTGCGATCTCGTCACGATTGTCTCGCACGGCCAGGTGGTCGCCGTCGGGTCTCCCTCCGAGCTCATCCGTGAGCATGCCGGGGAGGAGGCCGTCGAGGTCTACGGATCGCCGACCCGCCTCGGCGAGATCGAGGCCGTCGCCCGCGAGCGGGGATGGCGCACCCGACGGACCGGCACCTCGATCGCCGTCCTGCACAGCAATGGCAACGGCGACATCGGCGGCGAGCGCCGGGGGACAAATCTCGAGGACGTGTTCGTGCTGCTCACCGGGGAGGAGATCGAATGAGCGCCGTGCAGACACCGCCCGCCTCCGCCGCCCGGACGGCATCGCCGGCCCGCCGCCTGCACCGGCTCGAGATCGCCGCGCTGCGCGGCGTGATGGTCCGCGAGATCGTCAACTTCACCGCGTTCTGGCGCTCTTCGACGTTCTCCTCGACCGTCAGCCCGACCGTCTACCTGCTCGCGTTCGGCTTCGGCTTCGGCTCGCTCGTCAGCCACGTCGCCGGCTACCGGTACATCGACTTCGTCGGCACGGGCATCGTCGCCACCACCGTGCTCTTCTCGGGCGCGTTCACCGCGATGTACTCGACGTTCGTCAAGTACCAGTTCCAGCACACCTACGACGCGATCCTCGCGGCACCGGTCGACACCGAGGAGATCGTCACCGGCGAGGCGCTGTGGATCGCCGCCCGCACCGGCGTCTACGGCAGCGTGCCGCTGTTCGTGGCGATGATCTTCGGGCTGTCGCCGAGCTGGGGGATGCTGCTCGTGCCCCCGATCGCGGCCCTATCGGCGTACGGCTGGGCGACGGCCGGGATCCTGATCGCGGCGGTCTCGAAGTCGATCGACAACTTCTCCTATTGGCAGAGCGCGCTGCTCACGCCGTTGTTTCTCGTCGCCGGCACGTTCTTTCCGCTCAGCGGCCTGCCGAAGTGGGCGCAGGTCCTCGGCAACCTCAACCCACTGTTCCACTGCGTCGAGCTCGTCCGCCACGCCGTGTTCGGCTTCCGCGGTTGGGTCGACGTCTGGCACCTCACGTTCCTCGTCGTGTTCGCGCTGATCATGTGGCGCCTGGCGGTCCGCTACATGGAGCGCAAGCTCATCCTGTAGCGGACCGCCGGCCGATGTGTGCCCCTACGGCGCCGGGACCGCCGTGCGGTTCGCCGGGACGATCTGGGGTTGATAGGCGAACACCTCGCGGCTATGGGGATTGACGAACACCTTGAGCCAGTTGACGTCGTTGTTTCCGTTCTCCTGGTGGTCGCCGAACGTCTCCACCCGCGTGAAGTTCTCGAGCCGCTGTCCGGCCGAGTCGAGCAACGGCTTGTCGATCCGGAAGTAGTGCGAGTCACCGTGCACGTACGCGACCGGCCGCTTGAACTTGATGACCTCGTCCCGCAGCGCGACGAGGAAGTCATGGAACCCGTCCGTCGACGCCTGCGCGTCGTTCTCGACGAGCGTCTTCGGGTCCCGCGTGGGCGCCCGCGTCGCGTCCGAGGTGTCCCATCCGGGATCGGCCTGGGTGATCAACATGACTGCCGCGGAGTGCCGGGTCTGCGCCTCCTGGAACGTTCCCTGCAGCCACGCAATGTTGGCCTTGTTCCGCGCCGCGTATTCGGCCGGGTCGGCGTCACCGAGTCCGGTCGCGCTGTCGCACAGGTTGTTGCACGTCCCCTGAACGTTGAGCGTCGCGTACGTCACTCCGCCTACCGTCCAGCGGCGATTCTCGACGCACGCAGCCGGGCCACTCGCGCCCAGGCACAGCGGCGTCTGCTGGACCTCTTGGCGCAGGCGATGCTGTCCGAGCGTGTACGGGGTCGAGAAGAACAGCTGCCGCTCCTTGTCAAGCTGGACGCGATCGTTGTAACCCGGAGTCCGATCACAGTCGACCCAGTCGTTGTCGCCGGGGGTGAACGCAGCCGGGGCGCGCAGCGAGTTGAAGTAGCTCAGCGCCTGCGTGTACACGGCGTTCGTGCATTCGCTCGAGCCGCTCTTGAGGTCACCGTCATGCGCCGTGAACGCGAGGTTCTGGCTGTTCATGTCAGCGATCAGGTCGGGTACCCCGGTCGTCGCCTGCGTCGTCGAATAGGGAAGGTCGCCCCACAGGCCGATCGCGTACGCGGCGCGCTCGTGACGGAACCGCTGGTCGCCGCCCCGGTGCGAGTGGCCGGCCATGGCGATCGAGGTTGTGATCGCGGCGGCGAGCAACGCCGCGGCGATGGGTATCAGGAATTTGCGCATGCCCATGAGCCTTCCTCGCCCGCCGACGGGTGGCGTTACGCGCCGGTTACCACCATGTGAAACCTCCGCATTTCTGCGCCTGGCATGCTGATGCGACCATGACGCGCATCGAGCTCTCCGAGGACGACGTCGTCGGCATCCGGGCTGCGAACCCGAGCCCGTTCACGCTGAGCGGGACGAACACATGGATCGTCCGTCGCGACCCGGCGTGGCTCGTCGACCCTGGGCCGGCGCTCCCTGATCACCTCGACGCGCTCGAGGCCGAGCTGCGGGCGCGCGGCGGCCTCGGCGGGATCGCGCTGACGCACGACCACGCCGATCACTCCGAGGCGGTCCCGTCGCTTCGGGAGCGCTTTCCGGACGCCCGCCTGGCCGCCTCCCGCGGCGCCGTTGACGTCTCGCTTGACGAGGGCGATCGCTTCGGCCCGCTGCTCGCGATTCGGACCCCCGGTCACGCCCCCGATCACCTCGCCTACCTCGTCGACGGCGTCGCTCTCACCGGGGATGCCGTGCTCGGTGAGGGGAGCGTCTTCATCTACCCGGATCCGGGAGCGCTCGCCGGCTACCTTGCCGCGTTGCAGCGGCTGCGCGAGCGTGCGCCGGCGGTGATCGCCCCCGGTCACGGGCCACCGGTGCACGACGTCGAGGAGAAGCTCGACTCCTATATCGCCCATCGGCTTGACCGCGAGCGACGTCTCGTCACGGCCCTCGGGGACGGCCTGCGCACCGTCGACGAGCTGCTCGACGCGGTCTGGGACGACGCGCCCGTGGCCCTCCGCCCGGCTGCCGCGGTCACCCTCGCCGCCCACCTCGACAAGCTCGAGGACGAGGGCCGGCTCCCGGACGGGGTCGAGCGCCCCTCCGGCTGGACGTAGCGCAGTGACGCGGCGCCCTGGCCGATTTCAAACGTATGCACCGTTTCGGCCGCACCCCCGTGAGGTCAGTCACCCGTCGATCGCCGAACACCGACGCAGGCTCACGACCGGGCGGCTACTGGGGCTCGAGCCGGCGCCCGGCGAGCGCCATCGCCTCGGTGAGCGGCGTCGTCCCGCTCCGGGCCGAGGCCTCGAAGATCGCCGCCAGCGTGTCGCCGATCCCGCGCACGCGCCGGCGTGCCGCGGCGGGCGAGTAGCCCGCCGCGTCGTGCTCCTCGGCGATGTTGATCAGGCCGCCCGCGTTGGCGACGAAGTCAGGCGCCCAGAGGATGCCGCGTCCCGAGAGCACTCCGGCGATGCTCTCGTCGGCGAGTTGGTTGTTCGCCGCCCCGGCGATGACCGGTGCCCGGAGCTTGGGCACGGTGAGATCGTCGAAGACACCGCCGAGCGCGCATGGCACGAGCACGTCGACCTCGGTGAACAGCGCCCGAGCGGGTGTCACCCACTTGCCGGAGAGCTCATCGGCGAGGCCGCGCTTGCCGCGGTCGAGATCGGAGATGAGCAGGCGGGCGCCGGCCCGGGCACAGCGGCGCGCGACGCGCGAGCCAACGTGCCCGAGGCCGATCACGCACACGCTCCGGCCGCTGAGCGAGGGCGAGCCAAACGCTCGCTCACACGCGGCGCGGATCGCGGTCTCTACCCCGAGCGCGGTGAACGGGCTGGGGTCGCCCGAGCCGCCGCGCCGGCGGGCGAGTCCGGCGACGTGCCGCGTCCGCTCGGCGATCACGTGCATGTCACGGCTTGAGGTGCCGACGTCCTCGGCGGCGATGTAGTGGCCCTGCACCGCGTCGACCGTGTCGGCGAAATCGAGCAGCGCGTCGTGGCGCCGTCGGGGCGGCAGGTGGTGCCCGGCTCGGACCATGATCACGCCCTTGCCGCCGCCGAGCGGGAGGTCGGCGACCGCCGCCTTGTAGGTCATCGCGCGTGACAGCCGGAGCGCGTCGCGCAGCGCCGCGCGGGAATCGCCGTACTCCCACATCCGGCAGCCTCCGAGCGATGGCCCGCGGACCGTCGAGTGAACCGCGACGATCGTGAGCAGCCCGGACCGGCGACCACGGCGCAGGAGCACCTGTTCGTGGTCGAGCTGCTCGAGGTAGCGCTCGATCCTCGCTGTCACCTAGGGGTCGTGGCGGCGGTTCCGCCGCTGCTGGCGTTCGTCGCCGGTGCTCCACTCGTCGGCTGCGTGCCACCTGAGGAGGTTGGCGTCGAGGTAGCGGAGCCGGAGCTTCCGGTGTTCGCCTGGCCCGTCGTCGCTGCGGTCCCACCGTCGGTGCCGTTCGGTGTCGAGCCGGCCGTCGACGTCGAGCCGGTCGTCGATGTCGAGCCGGTCGACGAGATCGGCGTCGGGGTCCCCGTGCTTCCGGTCTGCGTGCCGTCCTGCGGTGGGAGCGTGTCCAGCCCGGTCGCCGCGGCGGCGGCCGCCGACGCGGCGCCGTTGTCGATCGCGAGCTGGTTGGCGTCCCGCGTGACCGAGCGCGTCGCGTGCCGGCCCGCCCGGCGCGGCGCGGCGCTTGCCGCGGTTGATGTGGCCGAGCGGGGCACCGCCGCGGCCGACGCAGCCGCTGGGCCCGCCGGCGCCGGGGCGCTCGCCGCCGGGATCGATGGCGTGCTCTCGGCGGAGACCGCGAGCAGGCCGCTCTTGGCCGGGTCTCGCAGGCCGGTGCCGATGTTCGGAGCCGCGGCGCGGGCGTGGTGGTGCGCGGTCGTGTGTTTGGTCGGGCTGCCGAGCGTGTTCTGGAGCTCGATCGCGCCGCCGGTCGTGACCACCGCCGCCGCGAGCAACGTCGCGACATGGCTGATTCCGGTTCCGAGGAGTCCCGACGCGGCAAACGCGCCGCCGGAACCGGCAACCGCTGCGCCGCCACCGGCAGCTGCGCCGCCACCGGCAGCTGCGCCGCCACCGGCACCGCCCCCGATCCCGAGCGCGTTGGCGAGCAGCGCCACCGGCCCGAGCCCGGGCACGAGCGCCGCGAACTGGCGGCTGACGCCGCGCATCCCGGTGCGGAACTCGCGGCAGCCTGCGCAGTCACGAAGGTGGCGCCGCGCCGTCGCGTTCGGCCGGACGCGACGGTCGTGGGCGAGGATCAGCTCGTCGCGGATCTCCGAACAGGCGGTGTCCCGAGCCTCAGCAGCCGCGGCGAGGCCCACCCGCGCGCGCACGAGCAGCGACTTCACGGCCGGGATCGAGACGCAGAGGGCGGCGGCGAGCTCCGTATAGCTCATGCCGGCGAGCTCGCGCATCAGCAGGGCCGAGCGCTGCTGCTCGGGGAGGCGACGGACGTCAGCCACGAGCCGTCGCAGCGACTCGCGCCGCTCGGCCTCCTCGATCGGGTCCTGGATCGGTGCCCGGACCAGCTCGATGAGCTCCGGCGCGGGTGGCGCCGGGCGCCGCAGCTCGTCGATGCAGCGGTTGTGGGCGACGCGGTAGAGCCATGCCCGGAGTGCGAGATCGCGATCGTTCACCCGCAGGCCCGCGTAGGCGCGGACGAACACGTCCTGGAGCGCGTCCTCGGCGTCCTGCCGCGAGCCCGGCAGCATCTGGCGCGTGTACGCGAACAGCCGCTGACGGTACCGGTCGTGGATGACGCGAAATGCCTCCTCGTGCCCAGCCCTGAACAGCTCGACGAGTTGTTCATCCGAGCGCAGACGAAGCAACGACGATCCGACGGAGATCCGAGACCGCGTGAGACCGGCGGGGGCTTGGAGAGCGGAGGCTTCCACGTGAATCCCTGTTGGAGCACTCTAACGAGCACCCCAGCGGGAAGTTACTCGCTCGGCCTCCGGAAATCGAGGTCTGAGAGGTTGCCGCGTGACGCGACAACCTCTGACCCGGACAACCGGGGGGCTTAGCCGATCCGGACGAGCTTCTTGTTGACGAACTCGTCTGCGCCGAATCGCCCGAGCTCACGGCCGAACCCGGAGCGCTTGACGCCCCCGAACGGCAGCTCGGCGGCGTCGGCGCCGACGACATTGATGAACACCATGCCGGCGTCGATCTTGTCCGCCACCCGGGCGGCCTGGTCCGCGTCGGTCGTCATCACGTAGGACCCGAGCCCAAACGGCGTGTCGTTGGCGAGCTTGACGGCCTCGTCCTCGGAGGAGACGCGGTACACCTGCGCGATCGGTCCGAAGAACTCCTCGTGGCGAGCACCGTTGTCCGGTCCGATGTCCGTCATCACCGCGGGCGAGAAGAAGTTGCCCTCGCGGCCGCCGCCGACGAGCTTCGCGCCCTGGTCGACGGCCCGCTGCACCTGCTCCGCCAACCGTTCGGCCGCCGTGCTTGAGGACAGCGGCCCGATCGCCGTCTCCGCCGAGCTCGGGTCGCCGGGCTGGACCTCGGTCATCGCGGCGGAGAACTTCTCCAGGAACGGCTCGTACAACTCGTCGGCGACGATGAACCGCTTCGCTGCGTTGCAGCTCTGGCCGGTGTTGTCGAGCCGTGCGGCGACCGCGTTCTCCACCACGCCATCGAGGTCATCGGTGCTGAGCAGGATGAACGGATCCGAGCCGCCGAGCTCGAGCACGACCTTCTTGAGGTTGCGCCCGGCGATCGCCGCGACCGCGGCGCCTGCGCGCTCGGAGCCGGTGAGCGAAACGCCGCGCACACGCGGGTCGGCGATCACCCACTCGATCTGGTCGTTCGTGGCGTAAATGTTGATGTACGCGCCCTCGGGGAAACCGGCGTCGCGGTACATCTGCTCGATCGCCGCCGCCGACTCCGGACACTGCGGCGCGTGCTTGAGCAGGATCGTATTGCCGATCACGAGGTTGGGCCCGGCGAACCGCGCCACCTGGTAGTACGGGAAGTTCCAGGGCATGATCCCGAGCAGCACGCCGAACGAGCTGCGGCGGATGAACGCAGAGCCATCGCCGCCATTGAGCGTGATCGGCTCGTCGGCCATCAACGCCTCGGCGTTGTCGGCATAGAAGTCGTAGATGTCCTTGCAGAAGTCGACCTCGCCGAGCGCCTGCTCGAGCGGCTTGCCCATCTCGCGGATGATGATCTCGGCGAGCTGCTCGCGGCGCTCGACGTGCAGGTCGCCGACTCGGCGCACGAGCGCGGCCCGCTCGGCGACGGTTGTCGACGCCGCCCATTCGGCGTGCGTCTGGTGCGCGCCGGCGATCGCGTCGCGCAATGCGTCGTCGCTGATCGTCGGATACTCCTTGACCGTCTCACCCGTGGCGGGATCGACAACCGCGTAATCACTCATCGGAACTCCCTCACTTGGTTCGCGCACATCGGGCGGCATAGGCGTCGCTGCCGAATGGCGGGATACTACTCAGACCCCCGTGCGCGCCAACCGCCTGAAAGGACAAGCATGACCGACGTCGTTATCACTTCGGCCGCTCGCACCGCGATCGGCTCCTATGGCAAGAGCCTCGCCGGCGTCACGCCGAGCGATCTCGGCGCCGCGGCCGCGAGCGCGGCCCTCGAGCGCGCCGCGGTCGAGCCCGACCAGGTCGACCATGTCGTGTTCGGCAACGTCATCCACACCGAGCCGGGCGACATGTACATGGGCCGGGTCGTCGGGATGAAGGCGGGGGTGCCGAAGGAGGTGCCGGCGTACACCGTGAACCGGCTGTGTGGCACCGGCGTGCAGGCGATCGTCTCGGCCTGCCAGTCGATCCAGACCGGCGAGGCGTCGGTGGCGCTCGCCGGCGGCGCGGAGTCGATGAGCCGCGGGCCGTATTGGATGCCGAGCGCGCGCTGGGGCGCCCGGATGGGCGAGGCCGAGCTCGTCGACCCCGTGATGGGCGGTCTCACCGACCCGTTTCACTCGATCCTGATGGGCGTCACCGCCGAGAACGTCGCCGAGAAGCACGGGATCTCCCGGGAGCGCCAGGACGCGTTCGCGGTCGAGTCACACCGCCGGGCGGCTGCCGCCCGCGCCGCGGGTCGCTTCGATGACCAGATCGTCCCGATCCCGATCAAGGTCAGGCGTGACACGGTCGACTTCACCCGCGACGAGCACATCCGCGAGGACGCCTCCCCCGAGGGGATGGCGAAGCTCAAGGCGGTGTTCAAAAAGGACGGGACCGTCACCGCGGGCAACGCGTCCGGGATGAACGACGCCGGCGCGGCGGTGCTGGTGATGGACACCGCCCGGGCCGTCGAGCTCGGGGCGCCGGTCCGCGCCCGGATCCTCGCCTACGCCTCGTGCGGCGTCGACCCGGCGATCATGGGGATCGGGCCGGTGCCGGCGGTGCGCAAGGTGCTCGAGCGCTCCGGCCGTTCGCTCGATGAGATCGGCGTGATCGAGCTCAACGAGGCGTTCGCCGCCCAGGCCCTCGCCGTGATCGACGAGCTCGGCCTCGATGAGGCGAAGGTCAACCCCAACGGCGGCGCGATCGCCCTCGGCCATCCGATCGGCGCGACCGGCGCGGCGATCACGGCGAAGATCCTCGACGAGATGGAGCGGGGCGACCACGAGCTCGGACTCGTGACCCTGTGCATCGGCGGTGGGCAGGGGATCGCGATGCTGCTGGGCCGGGAATAGTCCGCGCGGCGGGCGCGGGCGGCGATAGGCTGGCGCGGGCCGATGCGGCCTGCCCGCCTTGTCATCCCCGCGCTCGTCCTCGCCGCCGTGCTGTGCCCCGGGGCGGCGAGCGCGAACATCCTGGCGGCGACCGAGGTGCCCGACCCAGCTGCCGGGACACACGATACGGACGTTGCGCTGGTGGACACGGCCACCGGCGGGCGAATCGGATTGCCCGCCGGGATCAACACCGCGGATGACGAACTGCATCCGAGCATCACGCCCGACGGCAAACGGATGGTGTTCGAGCGTTTCAATGTCTTCAGCGACACGACGCGGATCATCGCCGTCGACCTGACGACCGGGACGCAGGCGGACCTGTTCAACGCCTTCGCCACGGCCCAGTTCAAGCCCGCCGGGCCGACCATCACGAGCGACGGGCAGACGGCGCTGACCGGCATGTCCTTCCCCCAGCAGGGCAACGACTTCGTTGTCGGCTGGACCGAGACGAGCCTCGCGAACTTCCCGGCGGGACCGTTCGCCCACACGCTGCGCACGGAGCCGGACCTCGCCTTCGCGTCCGCCGGTGTGACACGCGATCCTGACGTCACGCCGAGCGGGATCGTGGCGCTCGGAGTGCAGCGGAGCGGCACCGTGTTCGGCGTGCTCGTCGACGACCACGGGCAGCACAAGCTCTTCACCGACCCGGGCTTCGAGGAGCATCCCGCTCTGTCAGAGCCCGGCGGGGTGGTCGTATTCGAGCATGCGCCCGGCGGCTTCGGCACGTCAACGGATCTGTCGTTCCGCACCCTGGTCGCGGGCCAACCGGCCGGATCGACGCTGACCGTGCCCGGCGTCAACGACCTCGCCGTGCTGGCCCTGGACCCCGCCTTCACGCAGGACGGCCGCTACCTGCTGTTCATCACGATTGGCAACGATGGCGTCGAGCACCTCCTGACCTTTGACACCGACACCCAGACCCTTCTGAACTCGTCAGGGGTGACGCTGGGCACGGTGCCCTTCTTTGGCCGCTTCGGCAGGGAGAACAACATCTCCATCCGTCAGGCGTTCGTGCTCGTGAACACCGCCATCACGTTCACCGGCCCGAATCCGATCGTGGCGTTCATGCTCAAGGCGCAGTCGGGCGTCGGGATCCTCGTCCAACGGATCGTCGGCCACCACCGGCTGTTCGGCCGCCGCGTCCCGACGCTGCGGCTCGTCGGACGCGTGCCGTTCGGGAGCTTTCGCCGTGGCCATCATCGCGTCAGGTGGAACCTGCGCGTCAACGGAAAGCGGCTCCGTCGCGGGACCTACCTCGTCACCCCGCGGGCCCTGACCAGCCGCGGGATCGTCCGCGAACTCGGCAAACCGCGGGTGCTGACGATCCACTGATCAGCCGGGCGGGCCGGATGCGCACGGCGGGTCGGCCCCCGGTGGGTGGGCCGGTTTACACTGAACTCCTGATGGACCCTGCCTCTGGGATCGGTATTCCGGTGGCGTTCGGCGCGGGGCTGATCTCCTTCCTGTCCCCGTGCGTGCTGCCGCTCGTGCCTGGCTATATCTCCGCTGTCGCCGGCGTCGCGCCGCAGGACATCCGCGCGCGCCGCGTGATCGGCCCGAGTCTCGCCTTCGTCGCGAGCTTCTCGGTGATCTTCATCGCGCTCGGCCTGCTCGGGCAGCAGGCCCTGCACGGGGCGCTCACCGGCCCGACCGCGCTCAAGGTGAGCGGCGCGATCATCATCGTCATGGGGCTCCTGTTCGTGGCCGCGCCGTTCATCCCGCGCCTCGCGCGTGAATGGCATGTCGACGCGCTGATGCAGCGGGCGGGCCGCGGGGGCCCGGTGATCGCCGGCGCCGCGTTCGCCCTGGCCTGGACCCCGTGCACGGGCCCGACGCTCGGCGCGATCGTCACCGCCGCGGGCACGTCGGGCTCGGCTGCGCACGGCGCGTTCCTGCTCGCGGTGTACTGCGCCGGGCTCGGCGTCCCGTTTCTGATCACCGGGCTCGCGTTCGGCAAGGCGACCGCGGCGCTCAGGGTCGTCCGGCGTCACTACCCGCTCGTGATCGGCACCGGCGGGGTCGTGCTGATCGGCATGGGAATCCTCATCTGGACCGGCGAGTTCACACAGCTCAACATCACCGTGAACCACTGGCTCCAGAGTCTCGGCCTCCCCGACTTCAACTCCGACACGTAGTTGGCCGCAGGCCGTCGGGTAATTCCCCATACTGCGGTTGGACTTAGGCAACCCTAACCTGTTACGCTGCCGCGACCCCGCCACATTAGGGTCGCCTAACAACCTCCGTGTCCTTCGCTCAGACAGTCCTGCTCGGCGCTCTCGCCGGTTTCACCATCTTCTTGGGCCTTCCCGTCGGGCGGCTCCAGCTGCTCAGCACGAAGACCCGCGTCGCGCTGGCGATGTTCTCGGTCGGCGTGCTCGCGTTCATCTTCGTCGACGTGCTCTCGAATGGGTTGTCGATCATCGACGACACGCTCGATGCGGTGAAGAACCACCACCAGTCCGTCGGCTATCTCATCTGGCTCGTCGTCCTGCTCGCCGTCGGTTTTGCCGCCGGCAGCGCCGGCCTTGCGATGATCGAGCGCCTGATGCGCCCGCTCAGCGCGCGCACCGCGCCGATCGGCGGTGGCGCCGACGCCGCTGCCCTGAGCGTGTCCGAGGCCGAGGCGCTTGCGCTCGACGCCTCGCGTCGCCGCGCGCTGCGGACCGGGCTCACGATCGCCGCCGCGATCGGCGTCCACAACTTCGCCGAGGGTCTCGCGATCGGCGTCTCCGCCCGGTCGGGGGCGATCTCGCTCGCCACCGTGCTGATCATCGGCTTCGCCCTGCACAACGCGACCGAGGGCTTCGGCATCGTCGGCCCGCTCGGCGACGTCAAGCCGTCCTGGGGCTGGCTCGGCCTCGCCGGCCTGATCGGCGGCGGTCCAACCTTCCTCGGCTCAATCGTCGGCTACGGGGTCACCTCGCATCCGCTGGAGCTCGTCTTCTACGCCGCCGCCGGAGGCGCCATCCTGTACGTGATCGGCGAGGTCTGGAACGGCATGCGCCGCTACGGCCACCGCGAGCTCGGGCTGCTGATGGTCACCGCGGGGTTCCTCGTCGGGGTCATCACCGACCTCGTCGTGGCGTACGGCGGCGCCTGAGTTCTCAGCCCGCCTTGACCAGCCGCGGTCAGGCGCCGGGGTGCACCGCGCCGGGCGCAGCCCCGCGGGGTCAATCAATCCTCTCCTCGATGCGCCGTTCCGTCAGTCACCGACCGCGGCACCGGGCTCAGAACGAAGTCTTACTCCTCGTCTGGGTGCTGCTCGTGCCACTTCACACTCGCTGCCTCGGCGCTCGCGGAGTGGCGGTTGGGGACCTCGTCCTCGGGCTCGGGGACGTGCGATGGCTCCGGGTGCGCCGGATCGTCCTCGGGATGGGATTCGCCCCAGCGGGCGCCTGCGGCGTCCGCCTCGCGCGAGTGGAGGCCGGGGTGCTCCTGTGAGGTCTTCTCGTCGTCTGCCATGTCTACAGCCTACGCGATTTGGAAACCGCTCAACGGATCAGTTGCTCCGAGCGGGCGGCGTCGACCATCGCCTGCAGCGTCGAGCGGGCATCGTGCGCGGGGCGCCAGCGCAATTCGCGCCGGGCCTTGGCGGTGTCCATCAGAACCGGGGTGCGGAAGCTCTCGATCCACTGGGCCTCGGCCGGCATGAACGGCAGGCGGGCGACGGCTTCGGCGGCGGCGCCGAGCGCGAACTCCGGCAGCGGGACGCTGTACCAGCCGAGCGCATTGGCGACGTCGGACATCGTCAGCTCGCCCGGACCCGCCAGGTTGTAGATGCCGGGCGTCCCACGCCCGAGCACGGCCGCGCGGAACGCGGTGGCGACGTCGTCGTGGTGGACGAGCTGGAACGGAACGCCCGGATCCGGGAGCACGGGCTTGAGCGCGGGCATGAACTCGAGCGCACGCAGCACCGGCCCGGGCATCCGGTCCGACAGTGCGATGTACGGGATGTTCTCGAGCAGCAGCAGCGCGTCGGGTCCGGCGACGATGCATGGCCTGAACACGTACGACTCGACCCCGGAGTCACCGATGACCTCGGCGAGCACGCCTTCGAGCGCGGCCTTCTGGGCGGAGTAGTAGTGGCGATCGGTGCCGCGCGGCTCGACGTCCTCGGTGAGCTCGTCGGGGTTGTCGGAGTGAAAGCCGTAGGCCGCGACCGACGACGCATACACGAGCCGTCGCGCGCCCGCCGCGACCGCCGCCTCGAACACGTTGCGCGAGCCCTCGAGGTTGATGCTCTCGGTCTCCTCGCGCCCGCCGATGATGATGAACGCGAGGTGCACGACAACGTCGGCGCCATCAAACAGCGACGTGAGCGCGTCCGCGTCAAGCACGTCACCGCGGCGGTACTCGGTCTTCTTCAGGCCCAGCTCGGCGGGATCGAACGGTCGGCGGGCCATCGCGACGACCTGCCCGACGTCACGGCTGCGCTCCAGCGCCCGGAGCAGGGAGCGACCGATATCGCCAGTCGGGCCGGTGATCGCGACGGTCAGACGATCCGATCTCGGCGCCATCAGCGTCCGCGCCTGGCGAGCTCCTGCTTGGCCACCCGGTGGTAGCGTCGCGCCTTCTTCGCGTTCGCGCGGAGCACCTCGATCCGTCCCTTCGGGATCTCCATGCCACCAATCAGCTTGTGCGGCCGCACGGCCCAGCCGCCCTCGACCTCGACGAGGTCTCCGCGGACCTGGAAGTTGTGCTGCCAG
Source organism: uncultured Solirubrobacterales bacterium (assembly GCA_963813265.1). Taxonomy (GTDB): domain Bacteria; phylum Actinomycetota; class Thermoleophilia; order Solirubrobacterales; family Solirubrobacteraceae; genus Palsa-465. The sequence continues at coordinate 22,661 of CAWEYQ010000006.1, forward strand.
GTGAAATTCGGGGCATGGACGTGCGCGGTCAGGCACGCGAGCCCGGGCTGCAACGGCACGGTCTCCGGCACGGCGTCGATCTGAATCCAGCGGTTCGCGCCGTCGACGTGGATCGGGACGCGGACCGCGAACGGAAAGCCGTCCGGGGCAGACGATCGACAGCACCGCGGTCGGGTACCGAGTGCCGAGTTCCTGGATGCGCGGGTCCCAGGCCGTCACGCCGCCCTCCGGGGATGCGTGGAAGCGCTCGGGCTCCTCGGAGTGGCCGGAGCGAACCTCCTCCAGGTGTGAGTCGAACAGCTCCGGTTCGGTGCCGATGTCGCCATCTCGCCACACGTACACGCGCTCTGGGCGCACGTGGATGTAGATGCGGGTGTAGTACCAGCTGAGAAACCGCTTGAGCGCGTCCGGCGGGTGGAGTTTGGCGGTGGCCGGCAACTTCTCGATTGACTCCCGCCCGTACCGTTCCCGGTTCGCGTCGAGATCGCGATCATCGACATCGGCTGTGCCCTGCACGAGCACCATCGGGGCGCCACTGAGGCTACTGCCGTTTGGCTCCGAGAACAGCAGCGAGACGAGCCGATTCGCGCGCGCGTCATTGGCCTTCTTCGGATACCCGAGGCCGGTCGTCACGTCGATGCACGGCCCGCCCGCGCGGTAATACGGGGTCACCGGCCACGTGATCGGCTGACCGCGACCGTCGATCGTCGTCAGCTCGGTCGTGATGAACCGCTGGAAGACCTCCTGAACCTCTGGCGGGAGTGACTGCGTCACGGCCGCGAGCATAACCGCACCGCGCAGATCCCCGTCGAGACCCGGGAGCCTAGTCGTCGTAGCCGGGCTCGCCGGGGAGCAGGATCCGGGCGGTCTCCCCGGCCATCACGACCCGCGGCTGTACCGGACGGACCTCGCGGCCGCGGGCGTGGGTGATCAGCTCGGCCGCCGACGTGAAGCCCGAGAGCTGCTCGAGGTGCTTGATCGTGGGAAACACCATGAACAGCTCACCGCTCTGATACGCGGCAAGTGCATCGCTGGGCGAGAGCCAGCGAGAATCGACGATCTCGCTCCCGTCCGGGGTGGGCGTGGCATCCGGCGGGGCCGCGGCGAGATAGAACCAGGTGTCGAAGCGGATCGTGACCTCGGCAGGTGTGATCCAGCGGGAGAACGGCACGAGGTCCGCGGTGTCGTCGAGGCGGATGCCGGCCTCCTCCTCAAGCTCTCGGATGCCGGCGGCGCGCAGGGCGGGCTGGCCGTCGCCCTCATGGCGATCGACGGCGCCTCCGGGAAACACCCACGCTCCGCCCATGAAGCGCGCGTCGGGATTGCGGCGGACGAGCAGCACCTCGAGCGTCGCCTCGCCGCCGCGGAGCAGAATCACGGTCGCCGCCGGACGCGGGACGGTCTCCTCTCCGCGGTTGAGCTCCTCTCCGGGACCCGGACGATCGATCTTCATTTCGCCGACCCTACCGGTTGACCGTTCGCCCCGGTGCGGCGCGACGTGACCGCCCGCGACGGCACCCCGGCGATACGCTTGCCCGGTGAAGTGGATGTGTGAATCCTGCGGGTTCATCTATGACCCGGACGACGGCGATCCCGACGGCGGAATCCCGCCCGGCACGCGATTTGAGGACATCCCGGAGACGTGGTTCTGTCCCGTCTGCGGCGCGCGCAAGCGCGACTTCACGCCGTACGACGACTGACCGCTCCGGACATCCGTCGAGCGTGACCGCGGAACCTCCGCGGGTGGTCGGCGCGCGGCCGCGGGGCGCAGCGGGTCAGCCGGCGGGCGGCGCGGCGAAGCGACGTCGCTCGCTCAGTCGGTCAGGCAGCCGCCGGGAGACGCTCGGCGGTGGCGTCGTCGATCGCCGCGGCCGAGATCGTCACGAGACGCCGCAGCTCTGACTCGGTGATCGCGAGCGGTGGCATCAGCACGACGACATCACCGAGCGGGCGGATGATCGCGCCACGCCGGCGCGCGGCGAGCGTCACCCGATGACCGGCGCGGTCGCCCGTGGGCCGCTCGGAGAGCTCGATCCCGACCATGAAGCCGCGCTGGCGGACCTCGGCGACACCGTCAAGGGGAGCGATCTCATGCTCGAGCAGCCGGGTGAGAAGCTCGATCTTCGGCGCCAGCTGCTCGATCGTGCGCTCGCGCTCGAACGTTTCAAGCGTGGCGATGCCCGCCGCGCAGCCGAGCGGGTTCCCGGTGTAGGTGTGGCCGTGGAAGAAGCTCCGGTAGTCCTCGTGGCGTCCGAGGAAGCCCTCGTACAACCGCTCGGTGGTGAGAGTCGCCGCGAGCGGCAGATAGCCGCCCGTGATTCCCTTGCCGACGCACAACAGGTCGGGAACGACGTCCTCGTGATCGCAGGCGAACATCCGACCCGTCCGCCCGAACCCGGTCGCGACCTCGTCACAGATGAGCAGTACGCCGTGCTCGTCGCACAGCTCGCGGACCCGTCGCAGGTACCCGTCCGGCTGCAGGAGCATGCCCGCGGCGCCCTGAACGAGCGGCTCGACGATCACCGCCGCGACCGTCTCCCCGTGTTCGGCGAGCAGGCCCGCGAGGTGCTCGGCGTCGCCGGCACGGGCGGCGAGAGTGTCGAACAGCAGGGGCCGGTAGACGGAATGGAACAGGTCGATGCCGCCGACCGACACCGCCCCGAGGGTGTCACCGTGGTAAGCGTTCTCCAGGCAGATGAACTCCGTGCGCTGGGGCTCGCCCTGCTGGGCCCACCACTGGAACGCCATCTTCAGCGAGACCTCGACGGCGGTCGATCCGCTGTCGGAGTAGAAGACGCGCGTCAGCCCACGTGGCGCGATCGCCACGAGCCGTTCCGCGAGCTCGATTGCGGGCTCGTGCGAGAGGCCGAGCATTGTCGAGTGCGCGACCCGGTCGAGCTGTCGCCGGATCGCCTCGTTGAGCGCCGGGTGACGATGTCCGTGGACGTTGCACCACAGCGAGGAGACGCCGTCGATGTACGCGTTCCCGTCGGTGTCGAACAGGGTCGTGCCGTCGGCATGGTCGATGACGACCTGGGAGTCGTCCTCGATCCAGCCCTGCTGCTGGGTGAATGGATGCCAGATGTGTTGCCGGTCCGCGCGGGCGAGATCTTCGGTGGAGCGCATGGCAGGCAACGTAGCTCGCCGCCCGGTCGGAATCGGGGACGTCCGGCGGGTGCGGGCCGGTGGCGTCGAGACGCCTGACCGGACCTTCTGGTGCACTAGCGACCGCGGAGCCAGTCGACGAACTCGGCCCAGATCCCGCTGACGCGGAACGCTGCCTCGCGCCACATATGCCGCCACGCGGCGAGGTTCAGGACACGGCGGCGGGCCATGCGAGCGACGGTAGCGAGCCGAGCGGGAGCGACGCTCCGGCGGTGGCGAGCGCGTCTGGCGCCGCCGAGGTGATCTCGGGCAGTGTCCACACCGCCACCTCGCCGAGCCGCGCGATCGTCTCGCGGTTGGAGTGCTCCATCGCGGTGGGTTGCTCGGGCCACGGCGTGAGGACGACGGCCGCGACCGTCAGATCCCACGCTCGCGCCGCCTCGAGCGTGAGCAGCGTGTGGTTGATCGTGCCCAGCCCGGGGCGGGCGGCGATCAACAATGGCAGTCCGAGCGCGGCTGCGAGGGCGCGGACGTCGAACTCCTCGGCGATCGGCACGAGCAGTCCGCCGACCCCCTCGACGATGAGCACCTCGCCGTCCGCGGCCAGGGCCTCAGCGCGCTCGAGGATCGCGGAGGGGTCGACCGGCCGACCGGCGAGCTCGGCGGCGAAGTGCGGAGATACGGCCGGACCGTACGTGGTGACGACGACCTGCTCCGGCCGGCAGCCCGCCGCCCGCGCGAGCAGCACGTGGTCCGGGGGCCAATCCGGGTCCGGCGGATCATCGAGGCCGGTGACCACCGGCTTGAGCGCGCGGACGTCGACGCCCGTGGCGCGAAGCCGGGCGACCACCGCGCCCGCGAGGACGGATTTGCCGACGCCGGTGTCGGTGCCGGTGATGAGCAGGCCGGGGGCGCCCACAGCGGGGGCGCCGCAGACCGGGGGTGCGCAGACCGGGGGTGCGCATCCCTATGCGGCGCGGGCGGGCTCGGGCTCGGCCTCGACGTCGAATGCCCGCAGTCGTCGATCCCGTGGCGGGCCGGGCGGGGCCGCGCCGTGTGCGCGGGCGGCCTGACCGATGATCCGCGCGGCGGCCCGCAGCTCCTGCTCCTTATGGGTCGCCATCACGGCGATTCGCAGGCGTGAGGTCCCCGCCGGGACGGTCGGGGGCCGGATCGCCTGGGCAAACACCCCGTTGCCGAGCGCCGCCTCGCAGATGCGCATCGCGAGGTCGGCCTCGCCGATCACGAGCGGCACGATCTGTGTCCGTGAGCCGCTGACGTCAAATCCCTCGGTGCGCAACGCGGAGCGGAGTGCGGCGGCGTTCGCCTGCAGACGGGTGACGCGCTGCGGGCGCTGATCGAGCAGCTCCAGCGCCGATTGCGCGGCGGCGACCGCCGGCGGCGGCAGCGCCGTTGAGAAGATGAACGTCCGCGCCGCATTGACGAGGTAGCGCGCCATCGTCCGGTCGCAGGCGACGAAGGCGCCGTAGGAGCCGAGCGCCTTCCCGAGCGTTCCGACGATCACATCGATCTCGTCATCGACCCCGGCCTCGGCGGCCGCGCCGCGGCCACCCGGGCCGAGCGCACCCGTGCCGTGCGCCTCGTCGACGACGACGCGCAGGGCATGCCGGCGCGCGAGCTCGACGATCTCCGGCAGCGGGGCGACGTCGCCGTCCATCGAGAACACGCCGTCGGTGACGATCAGCGCGCCCCGGCCCTCGGCCCGTTCGATTCCCCAGGCGAGATGCTCGACGTCGCAATGGTCGTAGACGAACACGTCGGCCCGTGACAGGCGGCAGCCGTCGATGATCGAGGCGTGGTTGAGCGCGTCGGAGAACACGACGTCACCGGGCCGCGCCAGCGCGGCGACGACGCCGCAGTTAGCGAGGTAGCCCGAGCCGAACAGGAGCGCCGCCTCCCGGCGCTTGAAATCGGCGAGTCGCTCCTCCAGACGGCGGTGGATCGTCATCGTTCCCGACACGAGGCGAGACGCACCCGAGCCGACACCCCAGCGGGTTGCCGCGTCAGCGGCGGCGTGCCGGACCTGCGGATGATCGGCGAGGCCGAGGTAGTTGTTGGAGCACAGGAGCAGGACGGGCTTGCCGTCCAGCAGGACGTGGGGCCCCTGCGGCCCGCTGATCAATCGAGTACGCCGGTGCAGGCCGAGAGCCTTGAGCTCGCGGAGCCGGGCCTCGATCTCGATCATCAGGCCGCGGAACGCTGCTTGCGGACCCGAGCCTCACGCGTGTCGCGGCCCTGTCCTGTGTTCGGTGCACCGTCTGGGCGGGGCGGCACCTGGCGCTTGCGTGAGAAGCGCAGTTGCTCCGCCGGATCCCAGAGACGGACGTCGAGCTCGCGTGGTGCCTCGGCCTCGGCGGGCGGCGCCTCGAGCGCCTCCGTGACGAGGTCCGGCGTGTCGCCATCCAGCCAGCCGCTGCGGTTGTCCGGACGCGGGTTGTGCCCGTTGTCGGTCTGGCGCGCGACGTTGAGGCCGAGCTCCTCGAACATCTCCCGGTCCTCGTCCGGCGTGTTGCCGAGCGTCGTCAGGAAGTTGCCCATCATCACGCCGTTGAGACCGGCCTTGACCGCCGTGGCCTGCAGCTCGCCGAGGTTCTCGACCCGGCCGCCGCAGAGACGGAACAGGGCGTCGGGGAGGATCAGCCGGAAGATCGCGATCCATTTGACGACCTCCCACGGGTTCATCAGGTCGCGGTCGCCGAACTTCGTCCCGGGACGCGGGTTCAGAAGGTTGATCGGGACGCTCGTGGGGTTGATCGCCGCGAGTTCGAACGCCATCTCGACGCGCTGCTCGCGGGTCTCGCCGAGGTTGAGGATGCCGCCGACGCATGTCTCAAGCCCGGCGTCGCGAACGGCGTCGATCGTGCGCAGCCGCCCCTCGTAGCGGACTGTCGTCGACACCTCCGGGTAGTACGAGGCGGCCGTCTCGACGTTGTGGTGGACACGCTGAATGCCGGCCAGCTTGAGCGCCTTCGCCCGGTCGGCCGAGAGGTGGCCGACGGACACGCACCGCTTGAGGTTCGTGTGCTCGGCGACGAGCCGCGCGCCCGACAGCACCTTCTCGAAGTCACGCTTCGACAGTCCCTGCCCCTGGGTGACCATGCAGAAGCGGTGGGCCCCGGCGGCCTCGGCGGCGCGCGCGTGCTCAAGGATCTGGTCGGGCTCCATCATCGCGTGCATCGGCGTGTCGGCGTCCGCGTACTTGGACTGCGCGCAGAACCCGCAGTCCTCCGCGCACCCGCCGGACTTGGCGTTGACGAGCGAGCACATATCGGTCGAGTCGGCGAAGCGCTCGACGCGGACCGTCCACGCGCGCTCGACGAGCGCCGCGATCTCGGCGTGGTCTTCCAGTTCGCCGAGGCGCAGTGCCTCGGCTTGCGTGATCAGAGGAGGCATTGCCGCGGGACCTTATGGGGTGGGGCGGACGGGTCCGAGCCGCTTCGGTGCCGGGGCTCTGAGGGGACGGGTGCGCGTCTGGCGGGCGCGGGGGTCACAGGACCAGCGACGCGAGCCCCCTCACAGCGCCCGGCACCTTCGCTGGCCTCCGGCGATCAACGCCGGTGGTTAGCCGGGTTTGACCGATCGTTGCGGGGGGTCGGTGGGCCGTATGGGTGCTATAGCCCCCATAGGTCCCGGCGACCCGGGCAACCGATGGGCCGTAGGTCCCCCATAGGGCACCTGACGACCGGCGACCCCCGCCCAGGCCGATCCTGCTCTCCCCTCGGTGCGCCGTTTCGCTGGTCGACGACCACCGGAACCGAGCGCACAACCGCGCACAACCGCGCACAACCGCGCACGACCGCGCGCGACCGCGCGCGACCGCGCGCGACCGAACCGTCAGCGCCCGTGCCACTCCGGCGGGCGCTTCTCGGTGAACGCGCGCACGCCCTCCCGGAAGTCCTCGGAGGAGAAGCAGGACCGCCGCAGCTCGATCAGCTCCTGCTCGATCTCCGGGGCGAGTTCGACGTGGGCCTCAAGCACCGCGCGGATGACGCGTTTGTTGCCGAGCTGGGCGAGCGGCGCGTTGCCGGCGATCTCGGTCGCCCAGCGGACGGCGTCGGCGGCGAGGTCGTGAGGCTCGGCGACCATGTTGACGAGGCCCCAGGTGAGGGCGGTCGGGGTATCGATCCGCTGGGCGCCAAGGAACAGTTCACGCGTGCGGGCGGCCCCGATCGTGTCGATGAACTTGCGGATGCCGGTGTGCGAGTAGATGAGCCCGAGCTTGGCCGGCGGCATCCCGAGCGAGACGCTCGTGGACGCCATCCGCAGGTCGCACGAGATCGCGAGCTCGAGCCCGCCACCGATCGCGTGACCGTTGAGGGCGGCGAGAGTCGGGTAGGGGTAGGCCTCGATCGCCTCGATCGCCTCGGTGAACGGGTGAGCGACGAGTTTCTCGGCCTCGTCCGCGCCCCCCTCCTCGCCGAGGTCACCGATGTCGTAGCCGGCGGAGAACGTCCGGCCCTCGCCGGTGATCAGGACACACCGGGCATCGAGCTTCGGCATCAGCGATGCGAACGCGTCGAGGATCGCGTGATCAAGCGCACCCCGTTTGTCCGGGTTGGAGATCGTCAGGCGCGCGACTCCCGGGGCGGGCTCGTCGACGAGCAGACGCCCGGAGTGGGGCCCGGTGTCGGTAGGGGCGTCAGTCGAGGACAACGAGCGTGTCGCCCTCCGTCACAGACTGCCCCTCTTCGCAGATGATCTCCTTCACGACTCCGGGATCCTCGGCTTCGACCGGCATCTCCATCTTCATCGACTCGAGGATGACGACCGTGTCGCCCTCCTCGACGCTGTCGCCGACCTCGACCTCGATCTTCCAGACAGTGCCCGTGATATGGGCCTCGACATCGGGCAACGAATCCTCCTGTGCTCGCTCGGTGAAGGGCGGAGAATAGTAAGGGCGCCCACCGGAACGCCGGGGGCCGTCAGCTGAAGTCGTCATCCGCGACCTGGACGTAGAAGTGCCGGGTCATCCCCGGCTCCACGACCGCGTCGATCCGGTCGTGCCGGCGCTGCTCCTGCGGGGCGACGCGGGCGAGCTGGGCCTGTGCCTCAGCCTCCTCGATCTCGCTGAAGCCGATCGTGATCACCTCTCGCTCGTCGTCGGCGCGGATCGCGCTGACGACGCGTGTCGGAAAGCCGAACCCCTGGTCGGGGAGCCACGCTTCCCGGAAGTCCTCGTAGGACTTGCCCTCCTGTAGCCGGCGGGTCAGTACGGAGATGACGATCATGAGTCCTCCAGTTCGAGTGGCGAGCACGCTCAGGCCCGCGCGGGCGCGCTCAGCCGCGCGCGGGCGCGCCCAAGCGCGTGAGGTGTCAACGAGATTGTGCCTATTTCCGGGATCCGTCCGCGCGGGGCGCTTGACTACCGCTCGTTCTGCGGTTTCGATCCGCGCGAGGGTGAGAGATGGAGAGTTCGAAGGTCTTTATCAGCTCGTGCTCGAGGCGTCAGCTGGCCCGCCGGCGATCGTCCCGCGGCGGAGTGCTGCGCGTGCAGCTGCTGCTCATGCTGCTGGTCGTCGGCCTTGGGGTTGGCGCCTTCATCGCCGGTCGCGGCGGGTTCTGATGTGATAGACGGCGCCTGCCCGGGGGCACCGGGGGTCAGCGTCGGCACCAATCTGCCGACGCGGTAGGCTCCGGCGGGTGGAGGGCGGAGCCGTCGACATCGACCTGCTGGCCGCGTCGCTCCGGGCGGATGCGGCCGACACCGGTGCGTTCGTGGAGGGGCTCGCCGCCAAGCTCGAAGAGGCGCTGCCCAGCCGCGTCAGCGTCAAGCGCGCTCGGAGCGGCATGTTCGGGCCAAAGCTCGTCAAGGAGATCGCGCTCGAGGCCGGCGACGAGCGGCTGGAACTCGCGCGGGGGACGGGCGAGGCGATCGAGTTCCGGCGAGCGCGTCAGTCGGGCGGGATCGTGCTCAAGCGCGAGATACTCGACTCGGAGACGTGGCTGGCTGCCCTGAGCAGCGCGATGGCCGCCGAGGCGCAGCGCAGCGAACGGACCCGCCAGGCGCTTGAGCGCCTGCTCACGCAATAACCGACGAAACGAGGGCCAGCATGGGCTTCTTTAATCGCGACGACAACGACGATCAGCAGCAACAGCAGCCGGCCGCCGACGAGCAGGCGACCGCCATGAAGAACGTGTCCGCGGCGGCAGACGCGCCGCACGCCGCGCAATACGAGTCCGGCTCGCTCGCCGGCATCCCCGAGTCCGGACGCGAGCGGATCGAGCGGATGAAGCAGGATGTCGCGCGCGGCTTCTTCACGAGTGATCTCTCGATCAACGAGTTCCTGCTCGTCAAGCAGTCCGGCTTTGAGCCGCTCGGGCTCGTCCTGGGCAGCTCGATCTACCACATCGGGTTCCAGCAGGCGAACTGGAGTCAGAACCAGGAGATGGCCGTCCTCACGCAGGCGATGTACCACGCGCGCGAGCTCGCCATGACCCGGATGGAGGAGGAGGCCGACCAGCTCGGCGCGGACGGCGTCGTCGGGGTGCGGCTCGAGATCGGGCGGTACGAGTGGGGTGCCGAGCTCGCCGAGTTCATCGCGGTCGGGACGGCGGTCAAGCACCGGGGCGGTGAGCTGCACCGCGCCGCCAACGGGCGGCCGTTCACGAGCGATCTGAACGGTCAGGATTTCGCGACGCTGCTGCGGTCCGGCTATCGACCGGTCGGACTCGTGATGGGGAACTGCGTGTACCACGTCGCGCATCAGGGACTACGCGCCGCGTGGAAGCAGATCGGGCGCAATCAGGAGATGCCGAACTACACACAGGCGCTATACGAGGCGCGCGAGCTCGCCATGGGTCGAATGCAGGCGGAGGCGGACGAGCTCCAGGCCGGCGGGATCGTCGGCGCGAGGATCATCGAGAAGAGCCACGGGTGGGGGAGCCACGTGATCGAGTTCTTCGCGGTCGGGACCGGCGTCGTCGCCATCAGGGAGGAGCACCAGATCGAACCGCCCACGCTCGTGCTGCCGTTGAGCGGCTGAGCGGAGAAGCCCCGGCGGTCGCGTGACCCGCGCCTCGTGGTCGCGTGACCGCCCGTCACCGACACGGCCACATGGGGTATGACTTGGCACCACATGGCGGACGTTGAGCTCAAGCCACAGGTCTACAAGGACCCCCGCCCGAAGGAATACTTCGACCCGTTCCACGCGCGCGTGCGCGATCACGAGCCCGAGCCGGTCTACGAGGCGGTGCGGGTGATGACCGTGCTGCACTCCCTGATCAGCTACCGCGCCCGCGGCTTCGGGAGTGAATATGTGCCGAACGGGCCGGTGATCCTCGCGCCCAACCATGCGTCCTTCATGGATCACTTCTTCACCGGCGCGTTCATCCGCCGGCGGGTGCAGTTCATGGGTAAGTCACAGCTGTTCAACAACGGACCGGTGGCCTGGATCTACAGCCACGGGGGCGTGTTCCCCGTGCGCCGCGGCCACCAGGACGAGGAGGCGTTCACGAGCGCGTTCAAGATCCTGGAGCGCGGCGGCGCGGTCGTCATGTACTGCGAGGGCGGGCGCTCCCGGACCGGCAAGCTCGCCGATACGGCGCGACCGGGCATCGGTCGTCTCGCGATCGAGTCCGGCGCCCCGGTCGTCCCGCTGGCGATTCTCGGCTCACACCAGGTCCGCAACTGGAAGAAGCTCCACTTCCCCAAGGTCACGATTCAGTACGGCAAGCCGTTTCGGTTCGAGGTCGTGCGGAACACGACCCGCGACCAGCAACAGGAGGCGGCCGACTACATCTTCGCCCAGATCCGCGAGCTCTATGACGAGCTGGAACGGGTCGGCCACAAAGGCGCGCTGGAGGCGTCCCGCGCGCGGGCGCGGAGCGGCGGCGCCGCCGTCGCGCGGTCGTAGTTCGCAGCAGCTCCCCGGATCGCGGGCGCCGCGCCAGAACGGTGCACTAGGCCGTCGCGATCGAGGCAGCCTGGTCGAGCCCAAGCTCGCCGATCGCGGCGTCGCGCATCTTGAACTTCTGGACCTTGCCGGTGACGGTCATCGGGAAGTCATCGACGAACTTGACGTAGCGGGGGATCTTGAAGTGCGCGATCTGCCCGCGACAGAAGTCGCGGAGCGCGTCCTCGGTGAGGCTCGCGCCGGGGCGCAGCACGACCCACGCCATCAGCTCCTCGCCGTAGCGCTCATCGGGAACGCCGATCACCTGCACGTCGGCGATCTGCGGATGCGTGTAGAGGAACTCCTCGATCTCTCGGGGATAGACGTTCTCTCCGCCCCGGATGATCATGTCCTTGATCCGGCCGACGATCCGGACGTAGCCGTGCTCGTCCATCGTCGCGAGGTCGCCGGTGTGCATCCAGCGCCCGGCGTCGATCGTTTCGGCGGTCCGCTCGGCATCGTTCCAGTACCCGCGCATCACCATGTAGCCGCGGGCCAGGAACTCCCCTGGCTCACCATGGGGCTGGATCCGGCCGCTCGCCGGGTCGATGATCTTGATCTCGGCGTGGGGCATGGGCTGGCCGACGGTCGCACAGCGGTTCTCGAGCGTCTCGCCGGTGCGCACCTGGGTCGTGACCGGCGAGGTCTCGGTCATCCCGAAGGCGATCGAGATCTCCTCGATGCCCATGTCGCTCTCGACGCGCTTCATCACCTCGATCGGGCACGGCGAGCCGGCCATGATCCCGGTCCGCAGCGAGCTGAGATCAAACTCGCTGAACCGTGGATGCTCGAGCTGCGCGATGAACATCGTCGGCACCCCGTACAGACTGGTGCAGCGCTCCTCGGCGCACGCCCGCAGCGTCGCCTCCGGGTCGAACGTCTCGGCGGGGTAGACCATCGCGGCGCCGTAGTTGGTCGCCCCGAGATTGCCCATCACCATCCCGAAACAGTGGTAGAGCGGCACCGGCAGGCACACGCGGTCGGCCTCGGTGTAGTCGAGCAGACCGGCCACGAAATGCGCGTTGTTGAGGATGTTGTGGTGAGTGAGGGTCGCGCCCTTCGGGAAACCGGTCGTGCCGCTCGTGTACTGGATGTTGATCGGGTCGTCGAAGTCGAGACCGGCGGCGCGGTCCGCGAGCGCGTCGGCATCGACGGGATGCGCGGCGAGCTCCGACCACTCGTCGGTACCGAAGAACACCGCTCGCTCGAGCGAGGGCACGTTCGGGCGCACCGCATCAACCATCTCGACGAAGCTCGAGCCCTTCAGCTCCGACGCGGCGCACAGCCAGCGGCAGCCCGACTGTGCGAGCGCGTACTCGAGCTCATGCACGCCGGTAGGCCGGGTTGACGTTGACGAGGATCACGCCGATCTTCGCGGCGGCGTACTGCGTCAGCGCCCATTCCGCCCGGTTCGCGCTCCACACCCCGACCCGGTCACCGTGGGCCATCCCGTGGGCGAGCAGCGCGCTCGCGAGCCGGTCCACCGCCTCTCCGAACTCGGCGTAGCTGTAGCGCAGACCCTGGTGGCAGGAGATGAGCGCGGGCGAATCCGGCACCCGGGCGGTTGTCCGCTCGAGGTTTTGGCCGATCGTCTCGCCGAGCAGCGGCCGATCGAACGCGCCATGGGCATAGGAGAGCATCGTCTTCCTCCTTCAAGGTGATCCTAGTACTCCGGGTCAAGGGTCGGCCAAAACGCGGCGTCATGGCCGGGGATGAGCAGCGCCTCCGGGGTCTGGCGCCGGTAGTCGGCGATCTCGCGCAGCGAGCGGCGGTGCAAGTGTCCGTCCCGCACGAGGATCGGCCGGGCCTCGCCGCGCAGCTCTGCCTCCGTGTAGGCCGCGTCGCCGACGACGAGCACCTCACCACGCGCGCAGCGCAGGACCACCGACTGGTGCCCCGGGGTGTGGCCGGGCGTCGATACCAGGCGGACCGATCCGTCGCCGAACACGTCGAACGATCGGGCGAACCCGGCAAACGACTCGACCGGGTCGGACTCGTAGTCAACGGTCCGCCAGTCGAAGGCGTGGTCGAACTGGCGGTGGTGATAGCCCTCGCGGAAGCCGCCCTGCTCAGCTGCGGCCCACTCGCGACGGTCGACGAGAAACGTGGCGCCGGGGAACTCAGAGACCGCGCTCGCATGATCGACGTGGAGGTGGGTCATGATCACGACCCGGACGTCGCCGAGCTCGACCCCGCGCGCCGGCAGCTGGGTGCGCAGCGCCTGGTCGTGTTCCATCCGCGGGAAGTACAGAAGCTTGGCGGCGCGACCCATATTGCCGCCGACGTCGGTGGCGCAGCTCGGATGCAGGCCCGTATCGATGACGATCGCGCCAGCCGCCGGGTGCTCGACGAGGAACGCCGGCACCGGAAGCCACTGCCAGCCACCGCGCGGGCCGAGGAACTGTGTCGCGATCTTCGGCAGCGCGAGCCGTCCGCTCGGCCGATCGGTGAACGCGCCGGGGGCTCGGAGCTCGGCGGTGAGGATCGGCGACAGGCGCACCGTCGCGCCGGAGCGGCCGCCCTGAAGCGGTAGCTCCGCCGGCTTCGGCTCGGTGGCGAGCGGCATTCATCGTTGACCCTATACCGTCTACGCGCGATGGCGATCCTTCGCGACGACCTGCTCCAGGGCCGCACCGTGGCTGCGAACGTGACCGGCGAGCTGCGTGAGGAGCTGATCGCGCTCGGTGCCGACGTGGTTGCGCCGCCGGGCGGTGCCGAGGCACTCGTCCATGACGCCCGAGGCGAGTTCGACGGCGGGGGCCAGGACGCGCTCCTGAGCACGCTCGAGCGGATGTGGGAGGCGATTGTCGCGACCGCGAACGAGTCGCTGATCGCTTCTGGCCGGGGCGGCAAGATCGTCCTCATCACGCCCGGGGAGAGTGCCGGCGAGCATGCAGCCGCGGCGCGAGCGGCAATCGAGAACCTCGCCCGCACGCTGTCCACGGAGTGGGCGCGGTACGGGATCACGACGACGGCGTTGACGCCGCGGTCCGATACGGAGGAGCGGGATCTCGCCGTGCTCACGGCGTTCCTGCTCTCCGAGGCCGGCGGCTACTACAGCGGCGCTCGGTTCGAGCTCGGCGCTCGCTGAGCGGTCCGATCGGCCGCGCGCTTGGCCGCGTGCGGCTCCTACGCGCGTCTTAGCTGCTCCTCACGCCGCTCGTAGGTCGCCTCGTCAACCTCCTTGGCATGAACTCAGCCAATCCACATGAAAAACGGCTTGCGCGAGCCGCCCGGACGCGGTCGATCCGCCGTCGGGTGATCGCGGGGGCGGTCGCAGTATTTGTCGCCACGTGGGTGTGGATCGCGGTCGTACTGATCTCAGGCCGAGATCCGGCGCTCGCCTCGCACGTGACCACGACGGCGCAGGTCGCCGCCAAGTCCAGCTCGAGCACCTCAAGCAATTCGGGCACCAGTAGTTCCAGCCAGAGCCCGGTCACCAGCACCTCCGGCTCGTCCGGCTCTCCGGTTCGACGGGATCCACCGGATCGACGGGCTCGACCGGATCGACGGGTTCGACGGTTCGACGGGGTCGACCGGGTCGACCGGTTCCTCGAGTGCCTCGTCAAGTCCGAGCAGCGTGACCACGCAGCAGTCATGAGCCATGACCACGCTCGCACCAATTGCCGAGCACCGCCTCACGTTCGAGTGCTTCGGTTCCAGCTGCACCGTGATCGTCGCGGACGCCGCGCGGCCCGCCGCCGCGCGGGCCGACGCGACCGCCGCCCGGGCACGCCTGCTGGAGTGGCACGGGCAGTTCTCGCGCTTCCGGGACGACAGCGAGCTCTCGCAGCTCAACGCCGATCCGCGCTCGACGGTCCCGGTGTCGCCGATGATGCGCCGGGTGATCGCCGCCGCCGTCAGCGCGGCGGCCGACACCGGCGGGCTCGTCGACCCGACCCTCGTGACCGAGATCGAGCGGGCGGGCTACGCCGGCCACCTCGACGGACCCGGACTGCCGCTCGCCCAGACGCTCCTCGACGGACCTCCGCGGAGGCCGGCGACGCCGCACGCGGACGCCCGCTGGCAGCACGTGGTCGCCGATCGCCGCGCCGGAACGGTCTCCCGGCCTCCGGGCGTGCGACTCGACCCAGGCGGGATCGCGAAGGGCGTGTTCGCGGACGAACTCGCGGCGTCGCTCGCCGCGCACGATGCGTTCGTCGTCGAATGCGCCGGCGACCTGCGGCTCGGCGGCGCGGCCGGGACCGTGCGCGCGGTGCACGTCGCGAGCCCGTTCGGCCACGACATCATCCATACCTTCGAGCTGAGCGCGGGTGGCGTGGCAACGAGCGGGATCGGCAAGCGCAGCTGGGTTGGCTCCGATGGCTCGCCGGCACACCATCTGCTTGATCCGGGGACCGGTACGCCGGCATTCACCGGCGTCGTTCAGGCGACCGCGCTCGCGTCTACCGCCACGGAGGCGGAGGCCCGGAGCAAGGCGGCGCTGCTGAGCGGCCCGGACGGGGCGGCGCGGTGGCTGCCCGACGGTGGCGTGATCGTGCTCGACGACGGCCAGGTCTGCGTCGTCTAGCTGTCTAGCCCGTCAGGCCGCTACACGGCGACCGCGACGCGCGCCGCAAGCCAGGCGCACATGTCGTCGAGCACCTGCTGCTGCTCGGGCTCGTTGAGGATCTCGTGGTAGAGCCCGTCGTAGGCCTTGATCGTCTTGTCCGTGGCGCCGATTCGCTCGTTCAGCATGACGCTGCCGGCGGGCGGACAGAGGGCGTCCGCGGTGCCGTACATGATCAATGTCGGAACGGTGATCTGCGCCGCCTGCTCCGGAAATGCCTCGATGGCCGTTGCGAGCTCGTTGACCGTGCGCGCCGGCAGCTTGCCGTGGTAGACGAGCGGATCTGACGTGTACGCCTGAACGACCTCGGGGTCGCGACTGACGAGCGTCGAGTCGATCCCGACGACCGGAAGCCCTGGGGTGAGCGCCGACAGCACGCGCGCCGCGACCCGCTGCACAGCCGGTGCCGCCTCGAGCGCTGCGAGCGGCCCTGACAGCACCAACCCGGCGAGCCGATCGCCGTGCAGGACCGCGTAGCGGACTGCGATCGCTCCCCCCATGCTGTGACCGAGCAGGAACACCTGCGCGCCGGGATGGCGCTCGACGGCGATCGACACGAGCGCGTCGAGGTCCGCGACCGCGTTGTCCAGCCGATCGATCAGGGCCCGCCGGCCCTCGGAGCGCCCATGGCCCCGATGCTCGATCGCGTACACCGCGTAGCCCTCGGCGGTCAGCCGGACGGCGACATGCTCGTACCGCCCGCTGTGCTCGCTCGCGCCATGCGCGATCACGATCACGGCCCGCGGCGTGCCCTCCGGCACCCACGCCTGCCAGAAGATCCGCACGCCGCCGGCGCCGGTGAGCTGGTCCTCGCTGTGGCTCATTGCTCGGCCCAGGGGACGACCACGGCGTCCTCGTGCGATGAGTCCCGTGCCACGACGTACTCGGCGGGCTCAGTGTCGGACACGTTCTCCAAGCACGTGGGTCTCCCGCGGCGGCACGTACACGAGATCCCGCGGCTCAAGCGTCAGCTCCTGCTCGAGCTGATCGCCCCATTTGACGCGGAGGCGTCCCGAGAGCATGAACACGGCGCTCTCACAGCCCTCGTGGTAATGCGGTCGCGATCGAGCCGCGGGCGGAACCCGGAACACCGCCATGTAGATGTGCTGGGCGCCGGCCGTCGCCTCGGAGATCTCAGAGCCGCCGACGACACCTCGAGGGACCTCGCGATCAGGTCCCGGCTTCACCACCCTCATGCGGCGAGTCTACCCCGGCGGACCCTTGGTGGACTTCGATTTGGATCAGTGACTGGGTCGCGCGCTCGTGATCGACCTGGAGGGTCGTGTGGTGGATGTCGAACCGCTCGTCGAGGAGTTGCTGCAGGGCTCGGCGCCGCGCGTGGCAGTCGTCGCCCGAGCGTACGACGACATGCGCGGACAGGGCCGCAAAGCCAGACGTGACCTCCCACACGTGGAGGTCGTGCACCTCGACGACCCCGGGTTGGGCGGCGAGCGCGGTGCCGATCAGCTCAGGATCGAGGTCAGCGGGCGCCGCCTCCATGAAGATCCGCCCGGACGCGATCAGCAGCCCATACGCGGCGTGGAGCATCAGCGCGGCGATGAACAGCGAGGCGATCGGGTCGGCGCGTGAGAATCCCGTGGCGAGCACAACCCCACCGGCGATCGCGGTCGCGATGAACCCGTAGAGGTCGGTCAGGATGTGCTTGTAGGACCCCTCGACGTTGAGGCTGCGATCGGCGCCCTTCGGACTGAGGATCCGGGCCGCCGCGAGGTTGACCGCGATCCCGACGATGGCGACGATGAGGACCACGGCGCCGTGCACCTGCGGCGGGGAGATGAGGCGGGAGATCGCGTCGTACACGATCAGCAGCGAGAGCACGAGCAGCGTGATCCCGTTCGCCTGGGCGCTGAGGATCTCGGCGCGGCCGAGGCCGAACGTCATCGCGCCGTGGGCCGGGCGCGCGGCGAGCCGCGCCGCGGTCAGTGACAGCGCCAGCGCGGCGGCGTCGGTGAGCATGTGGGCGGCGTCCGAGAGCAGCGCCAGCGACGACGCGAGGATGCCGGCCGTCACCTCGGCGACCATGAACGCGAGGATCAGCGCGAGCGCGGCGCGGAGTGCCCCACGCTCGGCGTCCCGGCCGTGCGCGTGGGCGTGAGCGTGTCCGTGATCGTGGGCGATGCCCGGATCGTAGATGCCCGGCGGGGTCTAGTTCACCGACGGATCGGCGGGCATGCGCGCGATCAGCGCGTAGCTGCCGCCCTTGCGCGTCAGCACACCCGACCACAGCTCGTCCGGCTCGACGGAGAAGGCGTCGTCGCGGCGGGCCGGCTCGAGAATCCAGTCGCCCCGGTCGAGCTCGGCGTCAAGCTGGCCCGGGCCCCAGCCGGAGTGCCCGACGAACGCGCGACCGCTGCGAACTGACGCCCCGGCGTCCTGAAGTGAGGAGCCCGCTGCCAGCACGCCGATGTCGGCGAACGCGATCAGTGCGGCATCGCCCGGATCCTCGAACTCCGCCAGCACGATCACCGCCGACGTCTGCACAGGGCCGCCGATGAACAGCTGGTCGTCTGGGTCGACGAGCTCCTCGAGCTGCCCGACAGCCTCCCCGACCGTCGTCTCGGACGGGCGATTGAGCACGAGCCCCAGCGCGCCGTCGTCGGTGTGTTCAACGACGAGCACGACCGTGCGCCAGAAGTTCGGATCGAGCAGTGAGGGCCCGGCGATCAGCAGCTGGCCACGAACGGAGTCCATGTCGTGCGGACGTTAGCTGTAGCGGCGCTCGGGTTCACGCTCCTCGTCGTTGCCACGCTCACCACTGAGGGTCTGCTGTGCATCGTTCGCGAGCGTGACGGCCTCAGCCGCGTCGCCGGGTTCATCGAGATCGAGCCCCGCGAGCTCGGCGATCACTTCGAAGAGGTCGACGCCGAGGCAGATCTCGGGATCGTCGTTCGTGTCCGCTCTCCGTGCGTAGTACGAGTCGAGTTGGCGCCACACGAGGACAGCGGCGCCAGTGCTCGCTCTGACGGTTACCTGCATCCGTCCCCCGTCGTGCTCTTCGCGAGCTCCGCCCTACGGAGCTCCTTTTGCGGGCGGCACTCTATCCAGAAACGCCACAAGGGTGGCGCGTAGAGGCCGTCTTAGAGCCCGAACGAGCGCCCGAGGATCTCCTTCATGATCTCGTCGGTTCCGCCCCCGATCGGGCCGAGGCGGGCATCCCGCGCCGCGCGCTCGATGTCGTACTCGACCATGTATCCCGCGCCGCCATGAATCTGGAGGCACGTGTCCATCACATCGAAGGCCGCTCGCTGGGTCGCGAGCTTGGCGATCGTGACGTCCCGCACCGCGTCCTCGCCGGCGACGTAGCGCCGCAACGCCGCGTACGTCACGTCCCGGCCCGCCTCGGCCGTGAGTGCGACCTCGGCGAGCTTGTGCCGGATCGCCTGGTGATGACCGATCGCCTTGCCGAACGCGCGGCGCTCGAGCGCGAAGCGCAGCGTGTTCTCAAACGCGACGTTCATCGCGCCGACGGCGCCGAGAGCCATCAGCAGCCGCTCCCACTGGAAGTTGGCCATGATCAGGTAGAAGCCGGCGTTCTCCTCGCCGAGCAGGTTCTCCTCGGGCACGAACACGTCGTCGAACGTGATGTGTGCCGTGTCGGATGCGTGCCAACCGAGCTTCTCGATCGCGCTCGACTCCACGCCGGTGCCGCGATCGATGATCAGAAACGACAGGCCGCGATGCCCACCCTCCTGCGTCGTCTTGACCGCGGTGACGAGGAAGTCGGCGCGCACGCCGCCGGTGATGAACATCTTTGAACCATTGACGACGTAGCCACCATCGACCCGGCGGGCATGGGTGCGGATCGAGGCGACGTCGGACCCGGCGTCCGGCTCGGTGATCGCGAGCGCGCCGATCGTCTCGCCGCGGATGCCGGGGACGAGGTAGCGCTGCTTCTGATCCTCGGTGCCGAACTTCCAGATCGGCGGCATCGCGATTCCGCCGTGCGCGCCGATGCCCGCGGCGACGCCACCGGAGCCGCACCAAGCAAGCTCCTCGACGAACACCGCGTCCGCCACCGGATCGTTGTCGCCGCCGTACTCGGTCGGGAACTTGAGGCCGAGGTACCCAAGCTCCGCGAGGCGGCCGAAGATCTCGTTCGGGAACCAGCGGGCGTCCTCCCACTCACGTGCGTGCGGACGGAGCTCGGTTTGCACGAATCGGCGCACCGCCTGGCGGAACTCCTCGTGCTCGGCAGTGAAGGGCGGGATCGGGCGGCGGGCGGCGGAGCTGCCGGCGCCTGCTTTGGCGGCGAGGTCGGTGGCGTTCATCATGAAGAAGCGGAACCGTAACCGCTGGCGGCCTTCGCCGCAGCGATCGTCTCCAGCAGGCGCTCGGCGCCGATCCTGCCCGGTGGCAGTCCGCCGACCTTCGGCGACAGCGTCGTGGCGAGCGTGTCCGCGACACGTGCGCGCGCCTCCCCGGAGAGACGGTCACGCCGCGAGAGGAAGTCACGCACGGCCGAGAGCTCGGATGTCGTGATCGCGGTGACGTCGATCCCGGCGGGAACCGCCGCGCGCTCAGACGTCGACGGGGCGGCGGTCGACGGGGCGAATGATGCCGCGGACACCTGCGTCGTGCGTCCGAACCGGATGGACCCCGCGCGGCGCTCGCGGACGACGATCGTCCCTCCGGCGAGGTCGCCGAGGCGCTGGTTGCGTTGCGTGACAACGATCGACACGGATCCGACCACCATCGCGGTTGCCCAGATGTCGATCACGCGCATCAGGTTGCGGACGGCGCTCGGGCCAAACGTCACCGGCTGGCCGCTCGCCATCAGGACCCGCAGCCCGTTCCATCGTTTGCCCGGCGTCCGCCCCG
Organism: uncultured Solirubrobacterales bacterium; assembly: GCA_963813265.1. Lineage (GTDB taxonomy): Bacteria > Actinomycetota > Thermoleophilia > Solirubrobacterales > Solirubrobacteraceae > Palsa-465. Next base: position 43,088 of record CAWEYQ010000006.1, read on the forward strand.
CGGCCCATACCTCGAACGCGACGTCGTACGCGAACAGGGCGAGGAACGCGCCGACGATCAGGACGATCAGCACAACCGTGGAGGGCGCGCCGGCGAGCTCGAGGAGCGCGATCACCGCGCCGAGCACGACGATGCGGATCGCGACGTCGACGAGATCGGCGAGAAACCGCGATCCGAGTCCGGCGAGCGTGTAGTTGAGCGCGAGGCCCTCCGGGGCCCAGATCGTGATCCGATCCTCATACTCCATCTCAGCGTGAACCTTGACAGCTTCATCCGGGCGCGCGAGCCCTCCTGGGGTGAGCTCGATGGGCTCGTTCGCCGCGCCAAGGGCCGCCCCGAGCGGCTCGGCCCGGACGGGGTGCGCCGCCTCGGGGCGCTGTACCGAGCGGCCGTCGCCGACCTCGCGCGCGGCCGCCGCGCCGCGCCGACCGATGCCACGGTCCGGGCGCTCGAGGAGCTCGTCAACCGAGCGCGCGCCACGCTCTACGCGGTGCCGCCGGCGCGCGCTTCGCCCGGCAGCTACCTGGTGGCGGGCTATTGGCAGGCGGTCCGCGAGCGATGGCGCGTGATCGCGTTCGCGTGGGTGCTGCTGCTCGGCTCGGCAGCGCTCGCGACGGTCTGGGCCCTGCACGATCCCGGCGCCGCGGCCGGCGTTGTGCCGGGCTCGCTTGCGGGCGGTGGCGGCGGACCTCACCGCGCGATCGGGCTCGCGGCGGATCAGGCGGCGGCGCTGTCGGTATCGATCTTCATCAACAACATCGGCGTCACGTTCACCTCGTTCGCGAGCGGGATCGTGTTCGGCATCCTGCCGGCGTTCTCACTCCTCTACAACGGCCTGATCCTCGGCGCGGTGGCTGGGATCGCCTCGGCAACGGGGCACAGCACAGACGTGATCGAGCTGATCGTCCCGCACGGCATGCTCGAGCTCTCATGCATCGCGGTGAGTGCCGCCGCCGGCATGCGGATGGGGTGGGCGCTCGTCGAGCCGGGCAACCGCCGGCGGGTCGACGCGCTGTCCGCCGAGGCTCCCCGCGCCGTGCTGCTGGTGCTCGCGACCGCGCCGTGGCTTGTGCTCGCAGGACTCGTCGAAGGCTTCGTCACGCCCCATCACCTCCCGCTCGTGCCCGCGCTCGCGGTCGGGATCGGGCTGGCGGCCCCGTACTGGCTGTGCGTCGCGTTCCTCGGGCGCACCCGCCGGCCGCGCATCGCCGCCGCACACACCGGCCGCACCGCCGGATAGGGTCCGCGACATGGGTGCGCAGGAGGCCTCGGGCAGCCGGAGGCTGCTGCTGGCGATGGCGTTGGCCAGCGGCATCACGTCGGTGCCGAACGCCGCGATCGTGCTCGCGCTGCCGACGATCCACCGCCAATTCGACGCGTCGCTCACCGAGCTCGAGTGGACCGTGACCGGGTACCTGCTTGCCTACTCGGCGCTGCTGATCGCCGCCGGCCGCCTCGCGGACGTGTTCGGCCGCGTGCGGCTGCTGCAGTGGGGAACGGTGCTCTACGCCCTCGCCTCGATCCCGGCGGCGCTCGCGGGCTCGGCGACGGTGCTGATCGTCGGCCTCGTGGCGGTCGGAATTGGCGCGGCGGTGCTCACGCCCGCGAGCCTGGCGATCGTCACCGACCGCTTTCGTGGTGAGCGCCAGGGGACGGCCGTGGAGTGTGGGGCGCAGCGACCGCCCTGTTCTCTGGGATCGGACCGGCGATCGGCGGCGTGTTCACCCAGGAGGTCTCGTGGCGATGGATCCTGTGGCTGAACGTGATCGTCGGCGTGCTGATCCTGATCGGCGTCCGCGGCACGAGGGAGTCCTACGACACCGAGGCGAGCCGCCGCATCGACTGGGTCGGGCTGGCGATGTCGGCCGCCGGTCTCGGAGCGATCACACTCGCGCTCAACGAGTCGCCGACGCCGTGGGCGTTCGGCTCGCCGACGTTCCTGATCGTCCTCCTCGGCGGGGTGCTGCTGCTCGTCGGCTTCGTGCTCGTCGAGCGCCGGCTGCGAGACAGTCTCATCGACCTCGGGATGTTCCGCCGCCGCAACGTCAGCGGCGCAAGCATCATCGTGTTCGTTCTCGACTTCGCGTTCGGCGCGGTGCTGTTCTTCGTCCCGCTGTACCTCCAAGAGCAGCTCGGCGACGACGCGCTCAAGGCGGGCCTGCTGCTGCTCCCGGCGAGCGTGACCATGATGCTCGCGATGCCGATCGGCGGGCGGCTCTTTGAGAAGGTCGGACCGATCCCCCCGATCGTCGGCGGTATGGCACTCGCCGGTCTGGCGATGCTGCTCCTCGGTGGGATCTCGACCAGGACGCACTACGCGGAGCTGTGGCCACCGCTGGCGCTGCTCGGGCTCGGCATCGGCACCGCGCTGACGCCGATGAATCTCGTCGCGCTCGGCGCGGTGCCGCAGCGCAACCACGGTGCCGTCGCCGCGATCATCACGACGCTCGGTGGGCTCGGCGCGACGTTCGGCGTGGCGCTCTCCGGCGCGGTGTTCGAGACGCTCCAGACCAGCCGGATCGTGCACGAAGCGGCTGACCGCGGCATCGCGCTCAGCCACAGCGCCGCCCAGACGCTTGACGGCCTCCTCGCCGGGACGCCCTCAGCGACAAAGGCCCTCGCGAGCTTCCCGTCCTCGGAGCACGCCTCGATCACCGCCGCCGTCCACCACGGCTTCACCTCCGCACTCGGATCGACGATGCGGCTGTCGTTCGCGCTTGTCGTGGTCGGGATCGTGCTCACGTTGCTGCTGATCCGACCCGAGCGGGCTGTCGACCCGCTGCCGCGCCCGAACGTGACCGAGCCGTTCTCGGGACTCGCACCGAGACCGTGACCCATTCCGCTCGTCACGGCGGTATGACCGCCGCCGCCGCCGGCGCGCTGGCTGTGCTGCTCCTTGCCGGATGCGGGACGACGACGAAGTCCGGCGCCGTCGGCGACACGCTGTCCGGCGGGGGCGTCAACGTCACCCTCCTGCGGGTGGACCGGCACCCGCCCGTGCCGCGCGACGATGTGAGCGGGCTGAGCTCGCCCGCGCCCGGCGACAGGCTGATCGGCACGCTGGTGCGGGTGTGCAGTCAGGTCGGCCCCGCGATCGGGACGTCGGATTTCGCCCTGGCGCTCGACGGCGGCGGTCGCGCACAGGTCAGGTTCCCATCGATGAACTACGCGCAGACGTTTGACGACCTCCGCATCGGCTGTGTCCGCGGATGGATCGTGTTCGAGTACCCGGTCGGGGGGCGCCCGAGCGAGATGCGGTTCGCGTTTGACGACACCGGTGACAGCGGCAACCTCGGCAATCCGAGCGGGCACCGGCAGGAGTCGCACGAGCGGTTCAGCTGGAAGCTCGCGTAGCGCGACCTGGTGGGCTCCCGTTAGCAGGCGCGCTTTGACGACGGCGTCGGCCGGGCCCGATTTTGCAGCGAGGGAGAGGGGTGCGGCGCGTTTGCGGCTGGATGCCCCGGGGCGGGCCCTGGACGGCGGGCCCTGGGCGGCGGAGCCCCGGATCGGCACGGAATCCCCCTCTCCGGGCGATGCGAGTTGAAAAGGGATTCTGGGTTGCTGAGAGCGTCCGGAAATTCCCCTCTCCCGATTGAGGTCGGGAGCGGGGGATTCTGTCCTGATCGGTGCGGGATGACCCACCCTCGTGTCCCAGCGTCCGGACAACGTCCCAACGGACGGGGCTCGGCGGGCAGGGTGGGACGGAATCCCGGTCAGGTCGGGAGAACGTCACGATCCACCGTCGCGGCGCGCTCCGGTGGGACGTTGTCCCGGTTCGCAGCACCGAACCGAGAGCGACACGACGGGTTCCCGCGCCGGGCCGGGCCGTCCCCCCAACCAATACGTCCCCCAACCAATACGTCCCGTGTTGGCATCGCCGTGCGCGCTTGACCGGCGTGACGAGTGGGTGGACCCGTTCCCCGGCAACCCCCCCGCGACCGCGCAATCGACCATCAGAGCCGCAGGCGCGCCTTCGCGGTCAGGTAGGCCTGCACGCACGCGACCGGAAACCGCTCCGGCATCGCCTGGACCACCTGGGCGCCACTCCGCCGCAGCAGCTGAGCCGCGCGGGCTCGGGCCGCCAGCAGGTCGGCGGCCGCGGCGGCGGCGAGCACATCGCGATCCTCGCGGGGCTGCGCGCGGATGAGCTGCTCGAGATCCGGGTCCAGCACACTGGCGACGAGGACTGCATGGCGACGCGCCAGCACGGGGACGGCGTCGATCAGGGCCCGTGCGGCGTCGTCGTCGAACAGGTCGCAGAGCACGAGGACGAGGGCGCGGCGCCCGCCGGCCACGCGGCGGAAGGCGAGTTCGTAGTCGCTGTCGCGCAGACGGGGCTGAAGATCGAACAGGGCGCGGACGACGTCCTGCCCGCCGCCGCGGCGCGGGCGCATCTGCGCGCGCACCTCGGAGTCGAATGCGACGACGCCGCAGTGGTCACCGAGCTCGTCCGCGGTCAGGCCGACGGCGGTGACCGCGTCCAGCGCGACGTCGAGGCGGTTGCGATCGCCGAGCGGCGCGGCCATCAGGCGGCCCGCGTCAAGCAGGAACTGGAGCTCGCGTGACTGCTCGAGCCGGTACTGGTTCGTCATCGGGCGGCCGGTTCGCTCGGTTGCCGCCCAATTGATGCGTCGGACATCGTCGTCCGGCGCCCACTCCCGGACCGATTCAAAGTCGGTCCCGAGCCCGAGCGGGCCGCGAGCCCGGGTGCGGGAATCGAGCAGGCGGCCCTCACGGGCGGCGAGCGCGAGGCGCCGCGCGGTGACGAGATCGGGGTACACGAGCACCTCGGCGGTTCCGCCGACGTGGCGATACGCCGCGGCGAGACGCAGCGGCCCCTCCGCCCGGCAGCCGATCTCCGGCAGCACATGCCGCCCACGGACCGTCGCCGTCAGTTCGGCGTCGATCTCGCCGCTGCCTTCGCTCGGCGTCAACGCGACGCCCGCCGGCGTGCCCTGTCGCAGCGTGACGACATGGGCGGCCGGTACCGCCGAGGCGATCGCCACCCGCACCGGCGAGCCGCGCGAGATGATCTGCGGGAGGTTGCGACGGACGGTCGGCTGGACGCGCACGGTCCAGGCGTCGAACGCGACGGCCGCGAGCAGCACCACCGCCGCGACGGCGACCAACCCGAGCGGAAGCACGAGCGCGGCGAGGGCGATGACCGCGAGCACGAGCGCGGCGCGCGGCGTCGGACTCACGCCGAGCTCACCGCGGGATCGGGACGGCCGCGAGCGCGCTGCTGATCGCCTCGGCGGTGCCGAACCGCTCGAGCTCGGCCTCCGGCGTGAGCACGAGCCGGTGGCGAAGAACCGGCAACGCCATCGAGGCGACGTCGTCCGGGATCACGTAGTCGCGGCCCGTGAGCCGCGCCCGGGCCTTCGACGCCGCGAGGAGGTGGACGGCGGCCCGCGGGCTCGCGCCGAGCGAGACGCTCGGGAGTGTCCGGGTAGCGCGGATGAGCGCGACGACGTAGCCGGTGACCTCGTCGGTGACGGTCGTTGCATCGACGAGTGACCGCGCGGCCTCGAGTTCCGCGGCAGCGAGCACGGGGGCGACGGCATCGAGCGACGGCGAGCCGACGCCGTGGCGCGTGAGGCCGAGCACGGCTCGCTCCTGGGCCTCGTCGGGATAGCCGACGTCCGCCTGGAACAGGAACCGGTCGAGCTGGGCCTCGGGCAGGGGATAGGTGCCCTCGTACTCGATCGGGTTCTGGGTCGCGACCACGAGGAACGGGTCAGGGAGGGCGTGGGGAGCGCCGTCGACCGACACCTGACGCTCCTGCATCGCCTCGAGCAGAGCCGACTGCGTCTTCGGAGGCGTGCGGTTGATCTCGTCGGCCAACAGCACGTTGGCGAACACCGGCCCGGGACGGAACGCGAGCTCGCCACCGCGGAGTGTCATCGTCCCGGTGAGGTCCGACGGGAGCATGTCGGGCGTGAACTGCACGCGGTGGTAGCTACCACCGACCGTCCGCGCGAATGCGTGCGCCAGCAGGCTCTTGGCCACGCCGGGCACGCCCTGGAGCAGCACATGGCCGCCGAGCACGAGCGCGCTCAGCATCAACTCGATCACCTCGTCCTGGCCGACCACGACGTCGCGCAGTTCGGCCCGAACCCGCTCGATCAGATCGTTCACCGCACCTCCTTTGAGAGCTTGGCCAGCGCCCGGCCGGCTGGGATCACATCCGCGTCGGCGAGCGCCGGTGCTGCGACCGCCCGGGCCTCATCGGCGTCAAGACCGAGGCGTTCACCGGCGGCCCGGATCTGCGCCTCGCCCGCGCCGTGGGTCAGCCGCGCGCGCGTCAGCACGAGCGTGCGTGCCTGCGCCTGGACGGGCTCGGCGGCCTGCGCCGGGCGCCCTGTGCGCGCGAGGGCCGAGGCGAGCGCGTCGACGTGCGCGCGCCGCGGTGGCTGGGGCGGGATCGGCGCCGGTTCAGGTGGACCGAGTCGGCGGAACCGAGCCGCAACCAGGGCGAGGGCGGCGAGCAGGAGCCCGCCGAGCGCCCACTTCCAGCGCGTCGGCAGCGCCGCGAGTCCCCGGGACTCGCCGTAGCCGTGGACCGCCTCTTCAAAGCTGACCGGGCGGCCGGCGGCGCCCGCGATCGCGAGACCAAACGCCGCGTCGTCCGCGCGCGCGAGCAGGTGATTCTGCAGCGGCGAGGAGTCCCCGAGCAGCACGACCCGGCCGGCGCCGAGATTGACGACGGTGGCGAGCGCCTGGTGGGCCCCGCCGAGCACCGGCAGCGTCGAGCCGGCCTCGGTGAACGCACCGGTGCCATCGCTCTCGACGAACTGCACGCCGGCCGTCTCGGGCACGGGGACGAGCGTGCTCGCGCTCGGCGGCGCCTTGGAGGTCCAGTCCGGGGCGCTCCCCAGCAGTTCGTTGAGCCACGCCTCCGGTGCCCGCCCGCCGGTGATCAACCGTCCGCCGGCCTGGACGAACGAGCGCAGCGCGGCGGCATCCTTGGCGAGCACGACGTCGGGATCGAGCATCACGACCGTCGAGTGGGGGTCGAGCCCGGCGTGCCACGGAGGTGTGCGCAGACGGTTCACGGGATGGCCGGACTTCATCAGCAACGAGGCGTACCCGGCGAGTCCGTCGGCCGCGGTCGCGAACGACGACGATGACGTTCCCCCCGAGTGGGGCGTGAACTGGTTGATCAGCGTCGCCACGACCGCGAGCGCGACCAGCGTGATCCCGATCACCTTCGGCGCGCGGCGTCTCACCGACGGCCCTCACTGGTGAGGACGGTTCGCCAGCCATCGCGGGCGGCGGCGGCCTGCGTGGCATCCGCGGACGCGTGCGCGTAGGCGACCTGCTCGAACCGCGCCGCCAGATCGTCGAAGGTCTCGGAGTGCAGCGTCCGGCGGGCGTCACCGGTGAGCAGCGAGGGCCGATAGTCGATGCGCCCACGCTCACCGAGCGTCAGCAGTCCGGCCTGGAAGCGCAGGCGGATCGCCTCGGCGAACGCGCCGCGCGTCTCGGCCGCGTCGGCCTGTCGCGCGAGCTCCTCCGGGCGTTCGCGATCGCCGCCCCCGAACGTGCCGGCGGCACGGGCGGCCGGGTCCAGCCGGCGCATCATCCGTCGCGCGCCGAGCCCGGCGGCCGCCAGCACGATCACCGCCACCACGAGCCAGAACACGACCGGGCCGCCCGGGGCGCGCGACGCGAGCTTCGCGATGAAGTGCCCGACCTTCGTGAACGCGGTGCCAATCGGATCGGGGACCGGGGCGCGTCCGTACTGGCGCTGGTGGAGCACGGACGCCGCCGTCGCCTGCGCGCGACCGGGATTCGGCGCCGGGGCGGAGGCGGGCACCTCGAGCGCCCGCAGCCGCGATCGCAGCGCCGCCGGGTCCGGTGTGTTCAGCGCACCCGCGATCTGCGCCGGCTGTCCGTCGACCGACGTGACCGCCCGCAGCTGGGCCAGGGCCGTCGGGTCACCGGTTGCCGCCTGCGTCGCCAGGGTGCGCAGCTGAGCGTCCGTGACGCTCGTCGCCCCAGCCGGGGCCGGGGCGAGGAACAGCAGCGAGCATGCCAGCGCCAGGGCGCCGGCGCGGGCGATCATCCAGCCGGCGGCCAGGTGGGCTCGCTCGGGGGCGCCGGATCGGTGGGAGTTGGGTTGGTCGGTGCCGTGTCGCCAAAGGCGGCGGGGGCCGCCGGGGCGGTTGGTCCGGTCGGGGCGGCTGCACCTGCGGCGGCCGGGGCCGGCACCGTGCTCCCCGGCCCGGAGAACTCCCGCGCAACGAGTTCGATGTCGAGGGCCTCCTTGCGGACGCGCAGATCGATGTAGATCACGGTCAGGACGGCCGCGACGAACGGCGCGATCAGGATCGTCCCGATGATGTTGAGCAGAGCGCCGAGCACGACGTACAGCGTGACGTTGTGGAGCGTGACCCCGCTCGCGATCGCGCTGCCGAGCGCGGTGATGCCGAACAGCACCGCGAACAGCAGGATGTACGCGGCGAGCAGCCGGCCGAGGGTTGCCCACCAGCGCCCGTCGACGAGCTCCATCGACCGCTTCATCGCCGCGAACCCGCCGACGCCCTCGAACATGAGCGCGGGGACGGCGACCGAGATCGCCACGAGCAGCCAAATGCCCGGCAGCACGAGCAGGATGAACCCGATCATCACGAACACGGTCGTCAGGACCGCGAGCCAGATCAGCGATGCCGCCCGTGTCTGGGCGTGCGCCAGCGACGAGCGCCACGTCGTCGGACGGCCGAGGTAGGCGCTGATCAGCGCCTCGAACACGGCGCCCGTGGCGATGTACGTCGCCACCGCGACGAGGAAGCTCGCGAGCACGACGACGATCACCGACCCGGTCGACTGCCCGGAGAACGAGTACAGCGTCCCGTTCGACAGGAACACGTCGCTCGGGAGCGACACCCGCCGAATGATCACGTCGAGGATCTGGAGCGGGATGACGACGAGCGCCACGATCGTCCACAGCGTCGTCGCGTTACGTCGGTACAGCTTGATCGCGACGTCGAGCGTCTCGCCGACGCCGAGCGGACGCAGCGGCGCTGCACCGGCGGCGGACCCGGGATCCGCTCCTGATAGGCCTGAAATCGCCCCTTCCATCGACACACACTCCCCTTTATCAAAGTGCCCCTATTTGGTGGCCGACACCATAACCGCTACGTCGGCGGGCCGTATCGCGGCATTTGTCCGGTTCGCTCACCGCGTTTTCGCCGGGTTCGACGATGCCGTGAGCCCGTTGGCGTCCTCGCTGACCGGCGAACGGCGCATCGAGAGGGAAGGGGATCGGGCCTGGCGGGTGGGCCCGGTGCGGCCGGGTCGCCGTGAGCACCGAGGCTCACGACGGGGGATTAATTCGCCAAACCGCCCGGCGCCGATGAATCTGGGCGCAAAAGTGCCGCTCACGGTGCATATTTCGCCCGGATCCGGATGGCAGATCCACTTTGGCGAATTAATCCCCTTGGGATCAGGGGGTCAGGGGGGCAGCGGTCAGGGCGAGCCGGGCCAAAGGTCCCATCCCCACCCTCTCGATGCGCCGTTCGCTGAGCTCAAGCCCGGCCGCCGGGCTCACCCGAGAGCCACCAACCCGCCTACAACCCGTACGACCGCCCGATCACGTCGAGCATGATCTCGTCGGTGCCGGCCCCGATCCGGTTCAGGCGCATGTCACGCCACACCCGCTCGACGCCGTACTCCTTCATGTAGCCGGCGCCGCCGTGAATCTGGATGCACTCGTCGGCGACCTCACACGCGATGCGCGCCGCGTAGAGCTTGGCCATCGAGATCTCCCGCACCGGGTACTCGCCGTTCTGAAAGCGCCAGGCGGTCGTGTAGACCAGCTGGCGGGCGGTCTCGATCTTCGTCGCCATCTCCGCGAACTTGTGGCGGATCACCTGGAAGTGGCCGATCGAGCGCCCGAAGGCAGTGCGCTCCTTGGCGTACTGGAGCGTCCGGTCGAAGCAGTTCTGGGCGCCGGCGACGCAGCCCGCGGCGCCGATCAGCCGTTCGCCCTGGAGCTCCCACATGATGTGGTAGAAGCCCTTGCCGATCTGGCCGAGCACCGCCGACTCCGGCACGCGGACGTCCTGGAAGGCGAGCAGCGCGGTGTCAGAGGCGTGCATGCCGAGCTTCTGTAGGCGCTTCTCCCGGATCACGCCGGGCGCGTCCATCGGGACGAGGAACAGGGTGAACCCGTCGTAGCCGACGTCCGGGTCGGTCTTCGTCACGAGCACGATGGCGTGCGCCCGGTGGCCGTTGGTGATGTAGGTCTTGGAGCCGTTGATGACGTACTCATCGGTCGCCTCATCGCGGACGGCGCGGGTCTTGATCCCGGAGACGTCGGAGCCGGCGTCCGGCTCGGTGATCCCGAGGCAGAGGATCTTCTTGCCCGCGATCGCCGGTGCCGCCCACTCCTGCTTCTGCTCCTCGGTCCCGAAGGCGAGGATCGGGGGCATCGCCATGTCGGTCTGCACCGCCAGGCCCATCGCGAGACCACCGCAGTGCGCGTGGACGATCTCCTCGGCGAGGACGAGGCTCGAGTAGTAGTCGCCCCCCTGGCCGCCGTAGGCCGTCGGCTTGTCAAGCCCGAGGAAGCCGAGCTCACCCATCCGCTCGAACACCCAGTCCGGGAATGTGTTCTCCTCCCACTCCTCGGCGTGGGGCTGCAGCTCCTTGATCACGAAGCGGCGGATCGAGTCACGCAGCTGCTCATGCTCGTCGGTGAAAATGAAGTGCTTGCGCTGGGCGGCGAAGTCTGGCTTGAGGACGTCGGCGGTTGTGCTCATGCGTCGCACCGTACCGGCCAGGCCGGAAGAAGTAAACAGTAGGACTTCCTACTTTCTACGCACGGGGCGCGGACGCGGCGTAGGCTTCGCCGCCATGTCCTTCGCAACCCTCCGCTACGAGGTCTCGGATGCCGGCGTGGCGACGATCGCCCTTGACCAGCCCGACACCCGCAATGCCCTCTCCAACGAACTGCTGAGCGATCTCGCCGCCGCGCTCAAACAGGCCCGCGACGATCCCGCGGCGCGCTGCGTCGTCCTCACCTCGACGCACGAGAAGGTGTTCTCGAGCGGGGGCAACCTGGCGGGCTTCGCCGCCGACGTCCCGCTCGTCCATAAGCACTTCGGCACCGACCTGTTCCCAAGCGTGTTCCGCGCGCTTGGCGAACTCGGCAAGCCGTCGATCTGCGCGGCCAACGGCCACGTGCTCGCCGGCGCCCTCGGACTCGCGCTGGCGTGCGATCTCATCGTCGCCAAGGCGGGGGCCCGGTTCGGGACGCCCGAGATCAACGTCGGGGTGTTCCCGTTCATGATCATGGCGCTCATCTACCGCAACGTCCCACGCAAGAAGACGAACGAGCTGCTGCTGCTCGGCGAGCAGATCTCGGCCGAGGAGGCAGAGCGGATCGGGATCGTCAACCGGGTGCTGCGGGCCGGAGGAATTCGAGGCCGGGATCACCGAGTGGGCGGAGAAGCTCGCCGGTAAGTCGCCGGTGCTGATGAAACTCGGCAAGGACGCGATGTTCCGCCAGCAGGACATGGCCTTCCTCGACGCCCTTGACTTCCTGCGCTCACAACTCACAATCGCGTTCTCGACCGAAGACATTCAGGAGGGCGTCAAGGCGTTCTTCGAAAAGCGCCCGCCTGAGTGGAAGGGTCGATAGTCCAAGCCCAAGGGGGACCGGTCATGAGGCGGACGGCAGTCGCAATCCTCGGAGCGATCACGGCTCTGATCGCACTCGGAGCGGCGCCCGCGGGCGCGACGTTCCCCGGCCGCGACGGGGCGATCATCGCCACGTTCGATGACCACAGCCATCCGTTCGTGCGGTCGATCAATCCTGTCACCGGCGCCGCGCGCGTGCTGTTCAAGTGCAGCAAGACGGACTGCCCGGATTTCATCAACAACCTCACTGTGTCCTCGGACGGAAAGCTCGCCGTGTTCGACGGCACCACGTTCATCGATCGTGGCGTGACCAGTACGCAGCTGTCGATCCTCACGATCGCGGCGCGTACGGCGACGCAGCTGCCGCTGCTCCAGGGTGGATCGGACGAGGAGAGCGACCACGACGCGTCGTGGTTGCCAGGCCTACACAAGCTGCTGTTCTCGATCGAGACCCCGAACGGCGCACGCGGTCTGTTCACGGCGACGTCCGGCGGCTCCGCGCTGACCAAGCTGATCTCCTGCGACTGCGGACACGCTGTGGTCTCGCCAAACGGCAAGCAGATGCTGTTTGAGCGGGCCGGCGATCTCTGGATCGCCAAGGCCGACGGGACCGCGGCGCACCGGATCGCGCGTAATGCCGAGCAGCCGTCGTGGGCGCCGGGCGGCAAGACGATCGCGTACATCTCCCGCGTCCATAAGCGCGACCTCGTCATCGCCCGGACCAACGACAGCCATCGGCGGACCGTGAAGACGGGCATCTTGTTCAGTCCGGTCTGGTCACCCGACGGCTCCTCACTCGCGTTCGCGACTTGCCAGCGCTGCGACAGCAACGACAACACGACGACCATCGACACCGTGCGCCGCAACGGCCAGGGACTGCACAAGCTGTACACCGATCGCCCCGGCGGCGACATCGGATTCGCGGGGTTGGACTGGCAGACGCTGCGGGGCTGAACGCGGGCCCGAATGCTCGGTCCGGCGACCGAGCCCCGCCAGCGCCCCACCCGGCCGCTTGACGCCGGACCGGCGAACCTGACAGAGTGAAAAGTAGGACGTTTCACTTCCTACTATGGCCACCGACGCACCCATCAGCAGCCTGCTGCGCCCGCTCGCCGAGGATCTCGCCGCTCGCCGCGCGCAGATCCGGCTCGGCGGCGGCGAGGAGAAGATCGCCCGCCAGCACGAGCAGGAGAAGCTGACCGCGCGCGAGCGGCTCGCGCTGCTGATCGACGAGGGCACATTCGTCGAGCTCGGCATCCACGGCCGCCCGCACTTCTCCCAGCGGGCGCTGGAGGGCAAGGACGCGCCCGCCGACGGTGTCATCACCGGCTACGGCAAGGTCGACGGGCGGCTGGTGGCGGTGGCCGCCTACGACTTCACCGTGATGGCGGGCTCGATGGGGATGACCGGCGAGCTGAAGGTCACCCGGCTGCGCGAGCTCGCGCTCACCAAGCGGATCCCGATGGTGTGGCTGCTCGATTCGGCCGGCGCCCGGATCCAGGAGGCGGTCGGCAGCCTGTTCGCCGGCAGCGGCCATCTGTTCCGCGAGGAGGTTGTGATGAGCGGCGTGATCCCGCAGGTTGCCGCCCTGATGGGGCCGTGCGCCGCCGGGACCGCCTACATCCCCGGGCTCGCCGACTTCGTGCCGATGGTCAAGGGCCGCGGCTCGATGGCGCTCGCCGGACCCCACCTCGTGCGCGCCGCGGTCGGGGAGGACGTCACCCAGGAGCAGCTCGGCGGCTCCCGCGTGCACTGCCGCAAGTCGGGAGTGGGGGACCTCGAGGTCGGCGACGACACCGAGTGCATCGAGCGGATCAAGCAATACCTCAGCTATTTCCCGCAGAACTGCGAGCAGGAGCCGCCGACGAAGCCGACGACCGACCCGGTCGACCGCGGTGACGAGGAACTGCTCGACGTGCTGCCCGAGTCCAACCGCAAGCCGTACGACATGTACGAGGTGATCCGCCGGATCGTTGACGACGGCGAGTACTTCGATCTCAAGCCCCAGTGGGCGAAGACGATCATCACCTGCCTCGCGCGCTTCGGCGGACGCCCTGCGGGCATCATCGCCAACCAGCCCAAGCAGCTCGGGGGGATCCTGGACAACGATTCCGCCGACAAGGCCGCCCGGTTCATCAACCTCTGCAACGCGTACCGGATTCCGCTCGTGTTTCTGATGGATGTCCCCGGCTTCATGGTGGGGACGAAGGTCGAGGAAGCGGGGATCATTCGCCACGGCGCGAAGATGCTCTACGCGACGGCCAACGCGACCGTGCCGAAGATCACGGTCGTGCTCCGCAAGGCCTACGGCGCCGGTTACTACGTGATGTGCGGACGCGCCTACGAGCCGGACCTGATCGTCGCCTGGCCGAGCGCCGAGATCAGCGTGATGGGCGCCGAGGGCGCGGTCGAGATCATCTTCCGCAAGCAGGTCGAGGCGGCCGAGAACCCCGCGGCCAAGCGGCAGGAGCTGATCGAGAACTTCCGCAAGATCATCGACGTCTACATCGCCGCCGGCAACGACATGATCGACGACGTGATCGACCCGCGGGAGACCCGCGCGACGATCTGCAATGGCCTCGAGATGGCGCAGAACAAGAAGGTCGAGCGGCCCTACAAGCGAAGCGGAGTCGTCCCGGTATGAGCACAGTCCTTCGGACGGACGATCCAGATTGGCGCCAGACTATGAGCTCGAAGATCCCGTCGTCATCACTTGTGCGATCTCCGGCGCGATCGCCAACCGGGATCAGTGCCCGGCGATCCCGTACACGCCGGAGGAATACGCCGCCGAGGCACGGCGGATCGTCGACGAGGGCGGCGTCCACATCCACATCCACGCGCGCACGCCGGACGGGGCGCCGTCGTACGAGATCGAGGACTTCGTCGCGATCAAGGAGGCCATCCGCTCCGAGGTCGGCGACGGCGCGATCATCAACTTCTCCACCGGGACGATCGGCGTACCGGTGGACAAGCGGGTCGCCTACCTCGAGGCCGGACGCCCTGAGGTCGCGGCGCTCAACATGGGCTCGCTCAACTACGCCAAGTACTCGCGCAAGCGCAAGGACTTCGTGTTCAAGTTCGTGTTCACCAACCCGTTCGAGGAGATCATCGAGCTGCTCGAGGCGATGCGACGGCTCGGGATCAAGCCCGAGCACGAATGCTTCGACGTCGGTCACGTCGGCTCGCTCACCCCGCTCGTCGACATGGGCCTGCTCGACGCGCCGCTGCATGCGGATTTCGTCATGGGCGTGGTCGGGGGTGTGCCCGCGAGCGCGTTCAACGTGGCCGCGATGGCGCAGAACATGCCGGCCGGAAACCATCACTGGGGCGTCATCGGGATCGGCCGCGACCAGTGGATGCTCGTCGCCTCGGCGCTGACGCTCGGGGGCTCGGTCCGGGTCGGGCTGGAGGACAACTTCTACCTCCCCGACGGCACGATGGCGCGCTCGAACGGTGACCTCATCGCCAAGGCACGGCAGATGACCGAGGACGCCGGCCGCCGACCGGCCACTGCGTCCGAGGCGCGTGCACTGCTCGGCATCCCGGCGGCGGTGCACGCATGAGCGCAGCCCTGCCGCTCGACGGCCTGAAGGTCCTCGACCTCAGCCGCCTGCTGCCGGGCGGGTTCTGCTCGATGCTGCTCGCCGATTTCGGCGCGGACGTGATCAAGGTCGAGGACACCGGGATGGGCGACTACGTCCGGTGGTCACCGCCGTACCACGAGGGCGCGGAGGACACGGCCAAGGGCGCGCTGTTCCTGGCGCTCAACCGCGCCAAGCGCTCGATCCGGGTCGATCTCAAGAATGACGCCGGCAAGGAGGTCCTGGTCCGGCTCGTCCGCGACGCGGACGTCCTGCTCGAGTCATTCCGCCCGGGCGTGCTCGACCGGCTCGGGGTCGGCTACGAGCAACTGCGAAGCGTCAACCCGCGCCTCGTCTACTGCGCGATCACCGGCTACGGCCAGGACGGCCCGAACCGCGACCGCTCCGGCCACGACATGAACTATCTCGGCCTCAACGGGGTGCTCGGCCTCACCGGCGACGCCGACGGGCCGCCCGTGCAGGCGGCCGGCCAGATCGCGGACCTCGGCGGCGGCGGGCTGATGGGCGCGCTCGGGATCATGATCGCGCTGCGCGAGCGCGAGCGCTCCGGCGAGGGACAGTTCGTGGACGCCTCGATGTTCGACGGTTCGCTGTCGTGGCTGGCACTGGTCGCGGCGGAGTACTTCGGCACGGGCCGCGCGCCCCGGCGCGGTCAGCTGCAACTCGCCGGCTCGCTCACGTGCTATCGGCCGTACGCGTGCTCGGACGGCTACGTCACGCTCGGCGCGCTCGAGCCGAAGTTCTGGCGCGCGTGGTGTCTCGGCGTCGGCCGCGAGGACCTCGTCGATCATGCGTTCGACCCGCCGGGCTCTGACGCGCACCGCGCCGTCACCGAGATCTTCGCCTCCCGCACCCGCGAGGAGTGGCGTCAGTTCGCCTCCGAGCACGACTGCTGTCTCGAGCCCGTCCTCGAGCTCGACGAGGCGCTGCGGTCAGAGCTCGTGAGCGCGCGGGAGATGGTCGTGGAACTCGAGCAGCCGGGGGCGGCCGAGCCCGTGAAGCTGCTCGGCGCGCCGGTCAAGCTGAGCCGGACCCCGGCCGATCCGGTCCGGGCGCCCGGGCCGGGACTCGGAGAGCACACCGACGAGGTGCTTGCGGCGGCCGGGTTCACCGACGAGCAGATCGCGGCGCTGCATGAGGCTGGCGCCGTCGCTGGACCGGCGGGGTCGGTCCGCGGCTCGTTCCTGCGCACATGAGTGCCGTCAGCGACGGCATGCTGAAGATGTCCGAGCTGGCCGAGCGCTCCGGGGTCAGCACGGGCACGATCAAGCACTACCTGCGGGAGGGCCTGCTCGGCTCCGACGAGCTCGTCGTGCGCACGTCGCGGAACATGGCCTACTACCCGGTCGAGTTCGTCGACCGGGTGCGGCTGATCAAGCGCCTGCAGGAGGAGCGGTTCATGCCGCTGCGCGTGATCCGCGAGGTGATGGCCTCGGACCCGGAACGCGCAGCGCGTCTGATCGAGCTCGAGGACCGGATCCTCGACCGCGCGATCGCCGCCCGTGAGAGCGGGCGCACGTCGCGGACCAAGGTCCGCGAGACCTACGACGTCCCGGCGAACGTGCTCGGCCGCCTTGAGGAGATCGGCGTCCTGACGCCGACGAGTCGCGGCTACGACGTCGACGACGTGGCGATCATCGAGGCGATCTCCCGGTTCCGCGCCGGCGGTTACGAGGAGGAGATCGGGTTCACGGTCTACGACACGCTTCGCTACCAGGAAGCGCTCGCCCCGCTTGTCGAGGAGGAGGTGCAGGTGCTGCTCGAGCGCCTCGCCGGGCGGGTCGACGTCGAACGCGCCGTCGAGATCATCGCCTCGGGCGCCGAGCCGCTCCGGGACCTGATCGGCGCGATGCATTCAAAGCTGCTGCTCGGGGCGCTCCGCCGCCAGCGCCACGCCGAGCAGTCCTGAGCAGGCCTGAGCGCTCACCACCAGACGTCGTGCTCCTCCATCACTCCGTACCCCTCGGCAAGCGCGACGCCGCCGGGGAGCACGCCTGAGAACGTTCCAAACGGCTGCCGATACGAACTGCGGAGGAGCAGCAGGTTCTCGCGGCGCTCGCGCGTCGCCTCGGCGGCGAACCGCAGCCCGTCGACGGCGCTCAGGTCCTCCGCGAACGCGCATGGCGCCGCCTCCTGGGCCACGCCGTCGACCCAGACCGTCCGCTCGCTGTGCGCGGGCGGATCGTTGACGCCGGCGACGAGATTCCAGGCGACAGCCCGCCCGTCGCCCGCCAGTCCCACTCCCGCCGACCAGTGCCAGCGCGTGTGCCGCTCGTAGTAGGCCGCGGTGTCGTCGATGACCGCCGGCGCGTCGATCGTCCGGGGCTCGCCCGCGATCATCGCGGTGCCGCGGGCCCGGACGCCGCCCTGCTTGCGGGTCCAGCCGTAGCTCGCTCCGCTTGGGCAGATCGTCTCGATCCCGGCCGCCTCGTCGAGCGTCAGCTCGAGTTGTACGTCACGGTCGCGCAGCCGGCACACACCGCGGCCGAGTTCGAGCGATCCGCGGCCGAGCGTCGTCCGCTCAAGCAGTTGCCCACGGGCGCGGTCCCAGACCGCCCAGAACGCCTGCCGCGCCGGCCCGATCCGGACCGCGCCGAGGCACAGCATCAGCTCGGGCCCGTACACGCCGACGTACCGCCAGGCTTTGAGCGGCCGCAGGCGATCGTGCGAGGGCATCGGCGCGGGCGGAAGCGCCAGCCCGCGCAGCCCCGGCGGGCGAGGATCGCCGAAACGGCCGCGGTAGGGATGCGCTTGACTCATCGGCTCGGTGGAAATACTCCCTGACGACGAGCTTGAGGGCGGTCACCGCGGCGGAGCGCGCGGTATTCTTGCCGCACGCCACGCGACTGACTGACTAATCAATCAAGCGCCAGGAGGAGACCACTGCGCGCCGCCGCCGTCCAGCTCAACGCGACTGAAGACACCGACCGGAACCTCGAGACCGCGGACCGCCTCGTCCGCGACGCGGCCGCGCGCGGTGCCGAGTTCGTCGCACTCCCGGAGAAGTGGACGGTGCTCGGTCGGGCGGAGGCGATGCGCGCCGCGGCGGAGCCGCTTGACGGGCGCGCGATCACCTGGGCGCGGACGACGGCGCGGGAACTCGGCATCGACCTGATCGCCGGCTCGATCGTCGAGCGGGTCGAGGGTCAGGAGAAGACGTCGAACACGAGCGTTCACGTCAGCCCCGACGGCGAGATCGCCGCGGTGTACCGGAAGATCCACATGTTCGACGTCGAGGTTGACGGCGTGACCTACACGGAGTCGGCAAGCGAGCAGGCGGGCGACGCTCCGGTCGTCTCGGCGCTTGCCGGCGGTCATCGGATCGGGATGAGCATCTGTTACGACCTGCGCTTCCCCGAGCTGTACCAGGCGCTCTCCGCGCAGGGGAGCGAGGTGATCTCGGTGCCCGCCGCATTCACGCTCGCGACGACGCGCGATCACTGGGAGGTTCTGCTGCGGGCGCGGGCAATCGAGAATCAAAGCTTCGTGGTCGCGGCCAATCAGATCGGGACCGACGGCGCCGGCAATCGCGCCGGCGGACGCTCGCTGATCATCGATCCGTGGGGCCTCGTGCTCGCGACCGCGCCCGACGCGGAGACGGTGATCGTGGCCGAGCTCGACTTCGATCGGCTCGCCGACGTCCGCCGCCGGCTGCCGTCCCTGCGCCACCGGCGCTCAGAGGTGTACCTCTGATGGCGACCGCCGCGGTCGACAAGCGCCGGGTGATCCTCGAGGCGGCCGTGCGGGTGTTTGCCCGGCAGGGGTTCCACACGTGCCGGGTCTCGGATATCGCCGACGAGGCGGGGGTCGCCTACGGGCTCGTCTACCACTACTTCTCCTCCAAAGAGGAGATCCTCGACACGCTGTTCCTCGACCGCTGGGACGTGATGCTCACGGCGATCGCCGAAACGGACGCGTCTGACCGCGCGCCGCAGGAGAAGCTGCGGACGATCGCGACGTTCATCGTCGAGTCCTATCGGCACGACCCGGACCTGATGAAGGTGATCATCGTCGAGGTCACGAGGGCCGCGAACACGTTCGGACGGACGCACCTGATCAAGATCCGCGAGGCGTACGAGCAGATCGCGCAGATCGTCGCCGAGGCGCAGCAGGCTGGGCTGTTCCGCCGTGAGGTCACGCCCGAGTTCGCCGCGCTCGCATTCTATGGCCTCGTCGAGCAGGTCCTGACCGGCTGGATCTTCGACAGCCAGCCCGTCAGCGACGCGGAGCTCGAACAGGCGAAGTCTCTGATCGTCGACACGATCTGTCGCGGCCTCGAAGTCTGATTGAATGCGCACGCGATGACTGAGAGTCCGCTCATGAAGCGCCTGCTCTGGTCCGGGCTACTTGCCGGGACCGGCGCGCTTGCCAGCATTGCGGCAACCCGTGCGGCCAGCCTGATATGGCGGCGCATATTCGGGGAAGAACCGCCCGAGTGACCGAGCAGCCGCAGACTCCGGAAGACCCTGACGCCACCATCGAGGCGCCGGTGCCGCCGATGCCGCCCGTGCCTGACGCGGATCAGCCGGCGCCGATCGCGGAGCCGCCGACCGCGGTCACGCCGCCACCGCCCGCGCCGATCGCGGAGCCGCCGACCGCGGTCACGCCGCCACCGCCCGCGCCGACCCCGCCGCCGGCCGCCACGCCGCCGCCCCCACCGGGACCCCCACCCCCGCCGGAGTTCGGCCCCACGGGACCGTCCAGCGCGGCCGCCGCCAACGAACGGCCTGAGATTCCGATCGCGGCAGCGTTCGTGGGCGGACTCGTCCTCGCTCTGATCCTCAAGCGCCTTGCCAAATAGCACGCCCCCAGGAGAGAACTTCGCCCAGGCGGTGACCGAGGTCTCCGAGCGGATGTCGGTGCTCGTCCGCGAGGAGATCGAGCTCGCCAAGGCGGAGATGACCACGAAGCTCACGAGCATCGCTCGCGGCGCCGCCGCCGTGGCCGCCGGTGCCGTGTTCGGTGTGTTTGCCGTGGTCTTCCTGCTCCTCACCCTGGCGTGGGGGCTCAACTCGCTGATCGGGAGCATCTGGCTCGGGTTCCTGATCGTCCTCGTGATCCTCGTGATCGCAGCGGTCGTCGCGTTCCTGCTCGCCCGGCGCCTGCTCAACGTCGGCTCGCCCGCTCCGACGATGGCGATCGAGGAGGCCAAGCTCATCCGTGAGACCGTGAGCGCCAAGCCCGGAGCGCACGTCTGATGCCGCAGACCCGGACGCGGTCGCCTGAGGAGATCCGCGCCTCGATCGAGCAGAACCGCCAGCAACTCGGCACCTCGGTCGAGAAGCTCCGCGTCGAGGTGGTCCGCCTGACCGACTGGCGGGCGCCGCTACGAAGCCATCAGCAGCAGATCATGGCCGGCGCCGGCGTCGCCGGTTTCGTGCTTGGCGGCGGGATCGCGGCGCTCGGAGCGCTCACCGTCGGCCGTCGCCGTCGCGGCAAGAAGAAGAAGTAGCGCCGCGTCACAGGGCCGGAACGCCGGAGCGGCGAAGCGCCGAGTCCACGCCTGGAAGCATGGCCAGAGACGCACCGCTGCCCTCTCGGGCTTCGGCGCGAGACGCCGCGCGACAGAGGGCGATCGCAGTCACGACGACCGCGAACCACACCCAAACAGCTACTGCGGCTACCAAAACGAAATCCATAACGCCTCTCCAAGTGGCGCGCAAGGCGCGTATCCCCCAGCATGATCGAGTGAAGCCCACGACTCTGCGCCATATACGCAGAAAACGTGGAGGTTCCTACCCAAACTTATGCTCCGTTACACGGATGTGACGCGAGCGACGCGGAAATGTCACGCCGAGGGTGACAAAAAGCTGCTGGGGACGCCTCCGGCCCCGAGCAGACCCGGTCCAACGTGCGTACCGATCACCGGCCCGATTTCCGAGATCACGACCGGGTCGTGACCGAAGATCTCCCGGCCGCGTTGGACCAGCTGCTCGGCTTCTTTCGGTGCCTGGATGTGTTGCACCATGTAGGCGTCCGCGCCGTCCTCATGGCACGAGCGCAGCAGGTCGACCATCCGCTCGAACGCCCGTCGCGACGTCCGCACACGCTCGACCGGCGTGATCTCTGACTCGACCGTGAGGATCGGCTTGATCCGCAGAGCCGAGCCGAGCCAGGCCTGGGCGCCGGCGATCCGACCGCCGCGCCTGAGGTACTCGAGCGTGTCGATCGCAAACCACAACTTCAGCTGCTTGCGGGCCGCACGCGTGTGCTCCGCGACCGCAGCCACATCGGCGCCCGACCGCGCGGCGGCCGCCGCGGCGAGCACGACGAGGCCCTCGCCGCCGCACGCACTCGCGGAATCGACGACGTGCACCCGCTCGGCACGATCGCCGAGCTGCTCACGTGCCTGCTCCGCCGAACGCACCGTGCCGGACATGCCGCCCGCGAGATGGACCGAGACGACGTCGTAGCCGTCAGCGAGGAGCGGCTCGTACACAGCGAGAAAGTCGCCGATCGACGGCTGCGAGGTGGTCGGCATATCGGTCGCCGTCCGCAGCCGTTCGTAGTAATCGTCGTAACTGGTGACGTCGCTCTCGCGGACCGTCGCGTCGTCCATGTGAACGTACAGGCTGACGAGACGGATGTCGTGCTCGGCGACAAGCTCGGGGGTGAGGTAGTGGCAGGTGTCGGAGACGATTGCGACGGGCATCGGGCGCGCACCCTACCAGTGGGCCACGTTTAGACTCGATGCGCGGCGTGCGAGGCCTGCTCGCCGCGCGACTCCGATGGCGATCCTGTACCGCTGCACAACCCCGACGAACTGGCTGTGCCCGTGTGGCAAGGTCGCGCGAGCGCTTCGCCGCGACGGGGTGGCGTTCGACGAGGTCGCGGTCCCGCAGCGTCGCTCCCGTCGCCCCGAGGTTGAGGCCCTGACCGGTCAGCGCCGGGTGCCGGTGCTCGTCATCGAGGGCGAGGCGATCTGCGACTCGCGCCGGATCGTCGAGCACCTCGCGTACCGCCGCGAGCGCGCGGTGTCGCGCTCCTAGAGGACACGAGCTCCGCGATCGACTCCCGGGTCGGCGGCTGGACGACGCCCCGCTCGGTCACGATCGCGGTCACGAGCGCGCTCGGGGTGACGTCGAACGCTGGATTGCGGACCGGCGTGCCGGCCAGTGTGAGCTGGCGACCGCGGAGTTCCGTCACCTCCTCGGAGGCGCGCGCCTCGATCGTGATCTCGGCGCCGGTCGGACAGTCCCGGTCGATCGTCGACGTCGGCGCCACGACGACGAAGGGGATCCCGGCGTGGCGCGCCGCGAGCGCGTGCGAGAACGTCCCGACCTTGTTCGCGACGTCGCCGTTCGCCGCGATCCGGTCAGCGCCGAGGACGACCGCGTCGACGGCCCCTCCCGCAATCAGGCCCGCCGCGGCTGAGTCGACGATGAGCTCGTGCGGGATTCCCAGCGCCCGCAACTCCCAGACGGTCAGTCGAGCGCCCTGGAGCAGCGGACGAGATTCGGTGGCGATCACTCCCTCGAGCATCCCTCGCCGGCTCAGCGCGGCGACGACCGACAGTGCGGTGCCCTCGCCGGGGGCAGCGAGCGCTCCGGTGTTGCAGTGGGTGAGCACCCGGCGGACATCGGCGAGCAGTTCAGCGCCCGCCTCGCCCATCGCGCGACTTGCGGCCAGTTCCTCCTCGTGGATGCGCTCGGCTTCGGTCAGCGCCGCCGCGGGTCCGTGAGCGAGCACCGCGTCGCGGACGCGGTCGACCGCCCAGGCGAGGTTGACCGCGGTCGGGCGAGCGTCTCGCAGAACCGAACATGCCGCGTCGAGCTGGGCACGCTCCGGATCCGATGCGACCGCGAGCGCGACGCCGTAGGCCGCGGCGACGCCGATCAGCGGGGCGCCGCGGATCGCGAGGCGCCGGATCGCGGCTGCGACATCCTCGGCCGTGCGCAGCGCGAGCTCGTGCTCCTCGAACGGCAGCGCCGTCTGGTCAAGCGCCCACAGGGTCCCGTCCGCGTAGCGCAGCGCGATCACCTTGCTGCCGGGCGGCCGGAGGGTGGCCATGTGCGCGATGCTAACCGGGCGGACGTGAGCTATGGTGCGCGCGCCGGTCGGCCCGTCGATCGGCGCTCGGGGGTCTATCCGCTTGCGCTTGCGACATCTGCTTCTGTCCGCTCTTGGCGGGACGCTGCTGTGTGCCGGATCGGCGCAGGCTGCAGGCGCGCCGATCATGCGGCTCTCCCGGGTTCGCCCGGGCATGGACTGCGTTGGCGAGACGGTCGTCCAGGGCACCACGATCACGTCGTTCGCTGTCCACGTCATCGACATCGTGCAGGACACTTCAGAGGGGCCGCGGATCCTGATCAGCGTCTCCGGTCCGGCGGTCGATCGAACCGGCGTCGCGGAAGGCTTCTCCGGATCACCGGTCCTGTGCGATGCCGGCACCGGGACGCCGCAGACGATCGGAGCGGTCTCGGAGACGATCGGCGATTACGGAAACAAGGTCGCGCTCGTGACTCCGATTGAGCAGATGCTCGGCGAACCCGTGGCGCCGCCGTCCGGGGCGCCGCGGCTGTCGATCCGCGGTCGGCCGCTGCTCGGTCCGCTGATGGTCGGGGGTCTCTCGCCCGCGCTCGCGACGCTGGTGGTGCGAGCGGGTCAGCGGGCGGGCCGCACCGTCCTCGCCACGCCCGCGTCGGCGGCCATCGACTTCCCGGCGCAGAGCCTCGTGCCCGGCGCGTCGGTGTCGACGATGTACGCCACCGGCGGAATCACGCTCGGCGCCGTCGGCACGGTCACCTACCGGGACGGCAACCTCGTCTACGCGTTCGGTCATCCGCTCGACGCCGTCGGACGGCGTTCGCTGATCCTCGGCGATGCCTACGTCTACTACGTCGTCAACAACCCGGACGGGGTTTCCGCGACCAGCTACAAACTCGCCGCGCCGGGGCATGTGCTGGGCACGTTGACGAGCGACACTCCCAACGCCGTCATCGGCGGCGTTGGCGCCGGTCCGAGAACGGTCCCGGTGGACGTGAGCGCGCATGATCTCGATACGAACCGTCGGCTCGCGCTCCACACCGAGGTCGCCGACGAGACGGGCATCGGCAACCCCTCCGGTTCCTCGCTGCTGAGCACCGTGGCGCCGGTCGCCATCGCCCAGGCGGCGACGGCGATCTACAACGGCACTCCCGCCGCCGAGACCGGGCGGATGTGCCTGGCGGTGAGTCTGCGCGAGACCCGGGCTCCGCTGCGGTTCTGCAACCGCTACGTCAGCAGTCCGACTCCGGGCGCGACCGGTTCCCTGCCCCCGATCCTGGCACTGCTCTCGTCGACCGACGCGACCGGTGCGTTCGCCCTTCTCGATGCGGAGTCGTTCGCGCAGCTCCACGTCACCCACGTGGCCGTCGCGCTTGACGCCGAGCGCGGAATGAAGCGGGCGACGATCGTCTCCGCGCATGCGCCCCGTGACGTCCGTGCCGGGCGTCTCGTGCGGGTCCGCCTCACTGTGCGTCGATACCGCGCCGGCCTGCTGACGATCTCCATTCGCGTGCGGATCCCGGCGAGAGCACACGGCCGACTGGTCGCGCGCATCGCCGCGGCCGGATCGCTCACGAGCGCCGACGCGCTCGCCAGCGCGCTCATCTCGGCGCTGTTCGGTGGGAGCGGCGTCAACTCGGGCGGGTCAGCCGGAGACGTCAAGACGATCCGAGCGCTCCGCCGCCAGTTCGCAGGCGTCGGCCACTACGACGGGCTCGTCGTCCGCTTTGGACGGCGGCGGTCACGCCATGCGTTCCGCGACCCCCGCCTACTCGTCGGCGGCAACGTCAAGCTTGTCTTCCGCGTCTCGAAGTGACCGCGTCCGCGGTGGCCCTGTGCCGCCGCGGAGCCGGCGGCGACTGTGAGACCTACAGCCGGTTCTCGATCGAGAGCGGCGGCGCCTCGGCGCTCTGCGCCTCCGGGGCCTCGCTCTCCGGCTCGGCCTCAAGACCAAGCGTCTGCTGCAGCTCGCCTGACTGGTACATCTCCATGACGATGTCGCAGCCACCGACGAGCTCGCCATTGACGAACAGCTGCGGGATCGTCGGCCAGTTCGACAGGGCGGACAGCTCCTGCCGGATCCGCGGGTCGGGGAGGATGTCGACCGCCGCGAACGGCTGACCGAGCGACTGCAGGACAGCGACGGTGCGGGCCGAGAAGCCACACGCGGGCTGATCCGGGTTGCCCTTCATGAACAGGATCACCGGGTTCTCGTCGATGGCGCCTTGGATGGCGTCCCGCATCGGGTTATCGCTCATGTGTTGTCCTCGCTTTCGGAAGCTTGTGTCTGGATCGAAAGAGCATGGATTCGTCCGCCGATCTCCGCTCCGAACACGTCGTAGACGAGCCGGTGCTGGGCGATCCGGGTCAGACCCTGGAAAGCCGGAGAGGCGATCGTGGCGTTGAAGTGATGCCCGTCTCCACTCACCTCTGCACGAGCGCCTGGGATCCCCGCCTCAATCCGAGCTTTGAGCTCATCAGGGGTTACCGACATGTCCTCAAGCGTAGCGAGATGCTGTCGCTATACTGAATGAAGCAATGATCTCTCTGACTGACAAGGGCGCAGAGAAGGTCCGCGAGTTCCTCGCGTCCCAGGCGACCGTCAACGAGACGGCCGGACTGCGGGTCGGCGTGCGCGGCGGCGGCTGCTCGGGTTTTCAGTACGCACTCGCCTTCGACGAGCAGCGCGATGACGACAGCGTGTTCGAGGACAAGGGTATTCGCCTGCTCGTTGACCGTCCGAGCCTCCCGTATGTCCAGGGGTCGGTGATCGACTTCGTCGACGGGCTCCAGGGCGCTGGCTTCAAGGTCGAGAACCCGAACGTGATCGCGGCCTGCGGCTGCGGATCGTCGTTCCGGGTCGCCGACGAAGAAGAAGTCTCCGCGGTCTAACCGAGCGGCGTCGCCTCGAGCGAGCGCCAGAGGAAGCGACAGGCGAGCGTCCGATGCGGTCGCCACGGCTCCGCGATCCGCTCGACCGTGGCCGCGTCCGGCATCGAGTCCAGGCCGTAGCGGATCATCACGGCGCGACGGATCCCGAGGTCGCCGACCGCGACGACGTCCGGCCGCTGCAGGTGGAACATGAGGAACACCTGGGCGCTCCAGGTCCCGATTCCCTTGACCGTCGTCAGCTCGGCGATGACCTCGTCGTCGCTGAGGTCGTCCAGCCGCTCGAGCTTGAGCGAGCCGTCTTGCACGTGCTGGGCGAGCGACCGGAGGTAACGCGTCTTGGCGTGGCTCAGACCGGCGGCCGTGCGGAGCTCGTCGGGATCATCGGCAAGCACCTCCGCCGGCGTCGGCGGCCGTCCCCCGAAGCGGTCGAGCAGCCGTCCATAGATCGCGCGCGCGGACGTGGTCGACAGCTGCTGAGAGACAATCGAGCGGACCAGGGCGCCGTAGTGATCGGTCGGGCGGCCGGCGCGCGGATCGCCGAGCCCGTCCGGCCCGACCTCGTCGATGACACCGGCGAGGACCGGGTCTGCCGCCCGGAGCGCGGCGACGGCGGGGTCGCCGGCAGGGGCGCGCTTGTTACGGCTGGCCGGCAACGGCGCCCGGAACCCCCGTGTTCGTTGAGTAGTGCGGCTGGAGCCTCATCTCAGGCCGAAGCTCGTGCACGGCCTGGGCGACGGCGATCGCCGACTCGGCGAACCCGGTCGCGATCAGCTTCAGCTTGCCGTCGAACGTCGTGATGTCGCCGCACGCCCACACCCTGGGCAGCGACGTCTTCATCAGCTGATCGACGACGAGCGCGCCCTTGCGGATCTCGAAGCCCCACTCCCTCAGCGGCCCGAGTGCCGTCCTGAACCCGAGCTGCAGGAGGATCGCGTCGACCTCGAGCTCGATCTCATGCGCCTCGTCGCCGGAGTGCCGCAGCCGCACGCCCTCGACCGTGCCACCGCCGTACACCTCGCGGATCTGAAACGGCACGAACACCGAGACGTCGCCGCGGTCCGCCGCCTCGAGCACCTGGCCGACGGTCAGCTCGTGGGCACGGAATGCCTCGCGCCGATGCACGAGGCTGATCGCACTCGCGGTATCGAGCAGGTTGATGACCCAGTCACACGCGGAGTCACCGCCGCCGACGACCATCACGCGCTTGCCCTCGAACATCGCCTTCTCGCCCACGACATAGTGCGCGCCGCGACCCTCCCACGGCGTCATGTCGTACCCGGGGAGCCGCTTGGGCTCGAACGCGCCGTGGCCACCGGCGACGATCACGGTCCGCGAGCGGAGATCGCCGCGGTCGGTGTGGAGAACGACGAGGTCGTCCTCCCAGCTGATCGTCTCGGCGGTGGTCCCGAGATGGACGGGCACGTCGAACTGCTCGATGGCCTGGAGGCGGAGCATCTCGACAAGGTCCTTGGCGAGCAGCTTTTGATGCCCGGGAACGTCGAAGATCCACTTCTCCGGGTACAGCGTCGTCAGCTGCCCGCCCAGTTCCGGAAGCGAGTCGATGATCCGCGCGCCCGCTTCACGCATGCCGGCCCAAAAGGCGGTGCACATCCCCACGGGGCCGGCGCCGATCACCGTGACGTCCCGGACCTGGCCGAAATCCTCGGCGAGCGTGGTGGGGTCGGTCGTCACCCGGCGAGGGCGAGTGCGGCGCCGTCCAGCGCCCCGAGCGCGCGCTCCACCGAGCACGAGATGCAGGTGAACGTCGGCGTGTCGCGGAGTGTGTACGAGCTGGACTCCGTTGTCCGCAGTCGTTGCACGAGGTCCAGGAAGTCGGCCGGGTTGTCGGACTCGAAGGCGACGACGAACTCCTGATCGTCGAGCCCGAACGAGTAGCTCGTGTTCAGGTCGACGGACGGGAACTCGCGGCCGACCTTGATGTGCTCCTGCATGATCCGCCAGCGCTCGTCGGCGGGCAGTGCGTACCAGGCGCGGGTCTTCACGAACGGGTAGACGAACAGGTACTTGCCGTGCGCGGGTCGAACTTCAAGGCGGGACTCTTCGGAGTATTCCGACGGCTTCGTCATTGCCAGGTAGGAGTACGGCACCGTGCACCACTTCATCAGGCCGCTCTGGGCCAGAATCACATGGAACTCGTGGATCCGCTCCAGGTTCTGGGCCTGGCTGAGGAGCAGCATGTCCGAGTCGCCGCGGGTGCCGACGAGTGAGAACGCGCGGAGCAGATGACCGTCGGCGAAGTCCTCGCAGGCGGCGATGAACTCGCGCTTGTCGGTCGCTCGCCGGTCGTCCTCGAGCCGTCGCCACGCGGGGTCGACCTTGAGAAAGGTGTACTTGACGAAGTGACGAACTGGCATGCGAACCATGATAGGCGAGCGGATCGCCGACATCTCACGCGCGAAACCCCACAGCTCCGCTGGGTTAGGAGCTAGCATGATGGGAATGCGCATTGCGCTGGTGTCGCCGTACTCTTGGTCGTACCCAGGGGGTGTCACGAGGCACATTGGAGCGCTCGCCGAGCGCTATCTGGAAGAAGGACATCACGTCCGTGTGCTCGCCCCCTTCGACCCTCCGGGCCGCTTTAGCGCGGGCCTGCATCGCGGTGCCCACCCACAGGTGATCGAGCTGCCGGACCACGTCATCTCGCTCGGCCGCACCCTGGGGTTCAAGGCGAACGGCGCGGTTTCGAACCTGTCGATCACGCCGCACGGCGTCGCCACCCTGCAGCGTGAGCTGCGCACCGGTGGCTTTGACGTCGTCCACGTCCACGAGCCGGTCGCGCCGATGCTCGGCTGGGTCGCCGCCGACTCGATCCGGCTTCCGCTCGTGGGCACGTTCCATTCGTATTCGAACAAGCGCCTCCCGAACACGATCGGCAACGTCCTCGGAGCGCGGCGCGTGCTCAACCGCCTGGACGTGCGGATCGCCGTCTCCGAGGCCGCCGCCTGGACCGGCCGGCGCTGGTTCGGTGGCCACTACCGCGTGATCCCCAACGGCGTGCACGTCGATCCCGAGCGCGCCACGCTGGCGGCGCTCCGCCCGGCCGGGGATCAGCTGAAGATCGCGTTCGTCGGCCAGGCGGTTGAGCGCAAGGGGCTGCCGCTGCTGCTGCGCGCCTTCGAGGCGCTGCGCGAACACGTTCCCACGGAGCTCATCGTGATCGGCCCCACCGAGGACGAGATCGCGCCGATGATGCTGGACGCGCCGGGGGGTCCGGGCGCTCGGCAAGGTCGATGAGGACACCAAGCAGCGCGTCCTTGAGGAGGCCGACGTCCTCTGCGCACCGTCCCTCGGCGGCGAGAGCTTCGGCATGGTCCTGACCGAGGCGTTCGCCGCCGGCACGCCGGTCGTCGCGTCGGACATCGCCGGGTACCGCGACGTCGTCCGTGACGGTGTCGACGGTCTGCTGGTGCCGGTCGCCGACGCCCAGGCGCTCGCCGTGGCGCTGCGTGACCTCTACGACGAGCCGCACCGTCGCGCCGAGATGGCCCAGGCCGCGGCCGCCGACGTCGAGCGGTTCGCGTGGCCACGGGTCGCGGCGCAGGTCATGTCGGCCTACGAGGACGCGATCGCGACCCCCGCGCCCGCCCCTGGACTCCAGCGCGTCGCCGTCGCCGTCGGCGCGCGTTCGGCCGATCTGAAGCCGCGGGTGCGCGCCCAGCGGCTGCCCTCGCTCGAGCCGAAGCTCGAGCGGCGCCGCAGTCCCGCCTTCGCGATCGTGCGCCGGCTCGCGCTCGCCGCCGTCTCGATCGGCGGTCTCGTGCTCGCGTGGCTCGCGCTGCAGAAGATCGGCATCCCGAATATCGCCTCGGCGCTCATCAATTCGAGTCCCACGTTCGTCCTGCTCGGACTCGGCGTGATGTGCGGCGCGATGGTTCTGCGCGCGTTCTCCTGGCACGCGATCCTGCGCGCCGCGCTCCCACGCGCGCGTGTCCGGCTGTCTGACGCGATGCAGGGGACGTTCATCGGCGTACTCATGTCCTCGACGCTGCCCGCGCGGCTCGGCGAGCCCTCCCGCGCGCTCGTCGTCGCCCGCCGCACCGGCCGGCCCCGAGAACACCTTCCGGTCGTGCTCGGGACGCTCGTCTCCCAGACGCTGCTCAACATCCTCGCGCTCGCGATCCTCGGCGCGGTCATGTTCTCGTCGGTCGACCTGTTCAGCGGCCACCAGAACGCGCTGCTGTTCGCGGCGATCGCGCCGGTCACCCTGCTGATCATCGTGCTGCTCGCACCGGTGCTGCTCCACCTCGGCGCCCGAGGCGTTGGTGGTCGGTTCTCCAGGCTCAACGATCTGCTGACGCGAGTCCGCGGCGCGCTCGCCCGCGTCCGGGCCGGGCTTGCCGTGTTCCGCCGGCCGAAGCTCGGCGCCATCGCCGCCCTTGCCCAGCTCGCGGCCTGGGGTCTGCAGTGGATGTCGTGCTACCTGCTGCTCGTCGCGCTCGGCCTTGACCACGAGGCGGGGATCGCCGCGGCGGCCGCCGTCCTGTTCGCGGTCAACATCACCGCCGTCCTGCCTGCCACTCCGGCGAACCTCGGCGTCTTCCAGGCGGCCTGTGTCGCGGTGCTCCACACCGGCTGGCACGTCGGTGTCGCGTCCGCCGTCGCCTACGGCGTCATCCTCCAGGCCGTCGAGGTCGCGACCGCCGTCCTCATGGGCATGCCCGCGCTGCTCAAGGAGGGCATGTCCTGGCGCGAGGTCCGGCTGCGCGCGATGCACGCCGCGCCGGTCAAGCTCCCGCGCGCGGCCCGGCACGTCCCGGTACACGCCGGGTCGCCGAGACGGTCAAGGCCGAAAGCTAACCGCCCGCCCGCGCGCTCGCCAGCCCGGCTACCACCAGCCCGGCCGCCCCGTGCAAGCTTGGTTCCGCTATATCCGGCAGGAAATCTTGCGTCGTGTTCCCGATCGCCCGATTGGTCATCGCGGCTTGACAATCAAGCGGCGACGACCTACGTTTTGCGTACGCGTACACAAACGAGGGAGGTCACGCACGATGGAAGCTCCGACGCTGTACCCGACGATGCGGTTCACCGACGCGCCCGCGGCGATCGACTTCCTGGAGACCGCGTTCGGCTTTCGGCGGTTGCACGTCTACGAGAACCCGGACGGGACGGTCGCGCACGCCGAGCTGGCGTTCGGCCCGAGCATCCTGATGCTCGGATCCGACCGCGACGATCCGTTGCGCGGACGCAGGGCCGGCGAGGGGTGGATGTATGTCGCCGTCGACGATGCCGACGCCGCGTGTGAGCGCGCGCGTGCCGGCGGCGCCGAGATCGTGGCCGAGCCGTACGACACCGAATACGGGTCGCGGGACTTCACGGCGCGGGATCCGGAGGGCAACGTGTGGAGCTTTGGGACGTACCGCCCGGCGACCGACACCGTCGAGGTGTCGTCCGGGGTGGCGGACCATAATCCCGCTGGGTGACCGCCGAGCCTGCGCCATCGCCACGCCGCCGTGGTCGGCCGCCCCGCCTCTCCCGCGAGGCGATCGTTGCGGCGGCGCGCGTGATCGTCGAGCGAGACGCGATCGAGGCGCTGTCGATGCGCCG
This sequence comes from uncultured Solirubrobacterales bacterium, assembly GCA_963813265.1. GTDB lineage: Bacteria > Actinomycetota > Thermoleophilia > Solirubrobacterales > Solirubrobacteraceae > Palsa-465. The sequence goes on from CAWEYQ010000006.1 coordinate 74,779, forward strand.
GGTCGCGACCGAGCTCGGCAGCTCCCCAATGGCGATCTATCGCCACGTCCGCGACAAGGACGAGCTGCTCGTGCTGCTGCTCGATGCGCTCGCGCGCGAGCTGCCCCGCCCCGCGCTCGCACACGACCCGCGCACGCGCCTCGCTCAGGTGTGCCGGGCGATGCACGACGGCCTCGCCGAACATGCGTGGGTCGTCGAGGTGCTCGCCCAGGGCGATCTGATCGCGCCGTCGATCCTGTGGCTCGTGGAGGAGATCGTCGCCGCGCTGATGGCGTGCGGGCTGTCGCCGACGGAGGCGGCGGACGGCTACCGGGCGATCTGGCAGTTCACCGTGGGGGAACTGCTGATCCGGCAGGGCGTGGCTCGGACCGCCGCGCTCGGGCGGATGCCGTTCGTCATCTCGGTGCTGACGAGCGTCGATCGGGACGAGTTCCCGGCGCTGGCCGCGGTGTCCGGAGAATGGGCCGGAGCCCGCGAGCGAGACGCATACGACATCGGCCTCGCGGCGCTGATCGACGGCCTCGTCGGTCGCGGGGCAGACAACGAACAGAACTGAGGTGACGTGATGACTCGTGGCGAGGTGCGATACCTGCAGATCCCGTCCGACGATCCCGAGCGCTCGGCGGCGTTCTACGAGGCGGTGTTCGGCTGGGAGATCCGGCGCCGGGAGGACGGCGCGATCGCGTTCGACGACTCGTCCGGCCACGTCAGCGGAATGTGGGTGACCGGTCACCCAGTCGGTCGTGAGCCCGGGTTGCTCGTGTGGATTCGGGTGGCGGACGTCGACGACGCGCTGGCGGCGGTCGAGGCGCATGGCGGTGAAATCGCGACGCCGTCAACTCCCCAGAAGCCGGTGGAGGCGATCGCCACGTTTCGCGACCCGGCCGGGAACGTCCTCGGCGTCTTTCACGAAGGTTCCGAATAACGGCTTTCTGCAGCATCATTACAACGGTCCCTGGTGCTGAGACCCCTGAACCGGGTAGCGTCTGCGTATGAGCTCGGAGCCGATACAGGAAGTGGTTGAGGAACTCGCGGCCCGCGCCGAGGCGCGTGAGTTGCGGTGCGTCACCCTGTCGGATCTCAGCGACGTCATTCAGGAATCGGAGCTGACCGAGGATGACGCCCAGGCGATCCAGGATCAGCTTGAGGAGCGCGGCCTGGAAGTGCGCGACGACTGCGGGCGCGAGACCGTCGAGCGGACCCAATACGCGAACAGCGAGCTCGCGGTCCAGACCACCGACGCGATGTCGCTGTTCCTTCAAGAGGTCCGTCGTCATCCGCTGCTCACCCGGGAGGAGGAGACCGAACTCGCCCAGCGGATCGAGCGCGGCGACCTCGCGGCAAAAGAGCGACTCGTCAACTCCAACCTTCGGCTCGTCATCTCCAACGCGCGCAAATACCAGGGCAACGACATGCCTCTGCTCGATCTCATCCAGGAGGGGATCCTCGGGCTCATCCGGGCCACCGAGAAGTTCGATTACCGCAAGGGCTTCAAGTTCTCGACCTACGCGACCTTCTGGATCCGCGAGTCGATCCAGCGCGCAATCGCGAACCGAGCCCGGACGATCCGCATCCCGGTGCACATCGGTCAGCGCGAGCGGAAGATCGGCCGCGTCGCCCAGGAGCTGACGAGCAAGCTCGGCCGAGAGCCGACCGACGAGGAGATCGCGGCGGCAGCCGAACTCGACGTCCGCGAGGTGCGCGAGACCCGGGAGGCGGCTCGCGTCGTCACCAGCCTCGACCGGCCGGTCGGCGAAGAGGAAGACACCTCACTCGGCGCGCTGCTCCCGAGCGACGAGCGCGGTCCCGAGGAGGAGGTCGAGATCGCGCTGCGTGGCGACGCGCTGCGCCGGGCGCTCGAGCGGCTGCCCGAGCGCGAGCGCGAGGTCGTCAAGCTCCGCTACGGGATCAACGGCGACGACCCGACCCCGCTGACCGAGACCGGCCGCCGGCTCGGAATCTCCCAGGATGCGGTGCGTCGGATCGAGCGTCGGGCCCTGTCCGAGCTCGCCGAAAGTCGCGAGCTCGAAGCACTCCGCCCCGCGGCGTGAACCGGCCGCCTCAGAGCGTGTGACCTCCCGTATCCCCGGGGAGCCGTTCGCCGGCGCGCTCCTTGCGGTGCTCGCGCTCAACATCAAGGTGTCGACCGGCGACGTCCCGTATTGCCTCGTCGTGTTCGCGGTGGGGAATCTGTTCGGGCGGCTCGTGCTCGTGATGATGCTCATCGGCGGTCTGATCGAGATTGTCTACGGCGTCAAGGCCGAGGACACGCCCGCCAGCAGCACCCGCGGTTCGGCATCCGCGGCGGCGACGGCGTAATCGACGGAAGGCTCAGGCTTCGGCCAGCGCGGGCTCGTCCTCCGGGGACGAGTCCGCGGAGCCGTTCACCGACGGATCTTCGTCCGGCAGCACTGCGGCACGCGTCGGGTCGCGATCGGAGCCCGCGATCAACTCGTCGGCCGCCTGCCGGTCGGTCTTCGGCAAGAAGCCGGACTTCATGCCGAAGTACACCGCCTGCGGGTGGTGGGCGACGATCGCGAGCGTCGACTGCTCGGGCTCGACGGCGTAGCCGCCCGACAGCCGCAGCCCGATCGACGGCGCGTCGAGCAGGCGGAACACCTTCTCGTGCTCTGACTGCTCCGGGCACGCGGGGTATCCCCAGCTGAAGCGGCGGCCCTGGGTCGGCTCGATTCCGAGATCGGACCGCACGCGGGCGTGCAGCCACTCGGCCATGCCCTCGGCCGTCTGGACGCCGAGCCCGTGGACGAACAGCTGCTCGGCGAACTCGCCGTCGGCCTCGAGCTTGGCCATCAGCTCGGTGACCTCGTTGCCGGCCGTCACCGCCTGGAGCGCCACGACATCGGTCTGGGGCGGGTGGGACCGATTCAATGGGCGGTAGAAGTCGGCGAGGCAGATCCGGTCGTGTTTCGGCTGCCGCGGAAAGACTAGACGGTCTAGTTCTCGGGGGTGGGCGGGATCGAAATCCTCGGGGTCCCAGATGATCAGCTCGTTGCCGTCGGAGTTGCACGGGAAGTACCCGAGCAGCGCGCGCGGGTGCAGATAGGTCTGCTCTCGCCACATCCGCTCGAGCCGGGGCTGGAAATCGTCGCGGAGCAGCTTCGTCCACTCCTCGCCCTTCACGCCGCGCCCACCCCAATGGAGCTTGAACAGGACGTGTGTGTCGAGGTGGTGGTAGACCTCGTCCACCGGGACCTCGAGTTCGCGCGCGCCCCAGAACGGGGGCTCCGGGATCGGGTTCTCGGTGCTCACCGCGGCACGAACCGACGCGTCCGTCGTCGGCGGTGCGTCGTCGGCCGGCGCCGCCGGCGTCTCGCGCAGCGTGCGGGCCGCGTCGCGCGTCTTGCCGACGAGCGCCGCACGGGCCTCGCCGTCGATGATCTGGTCCATCTTCGCGAGACCCTCGAACGCGTCCTTGCAGTAGAACACGCCCGGCTCGTAGATCTCATCGGACTCGGTGCCGTTCGGATAGAGGATGCGCAGTCCGAAGTTCCGGTTGATCGCGGCACCGCCGACGAGCACCGGGAAGTCAAGGCCCCGCTGGTGCAGCTCCTGCACACACGCCGGCATCTGCTTGGAGGTCGAGACGAGCAGCGCGCTGAGGCCGATCGCGGTCGCCTTGTGCTCGACCGCGGCGTCCAGGATCGTGCTGATCGGGACCTGCTTGCCGAGGTCGACGACCGTGTAGCCGTTGTTGGTGAGGATCGTGTTGACGAGCGACTTCCCGATGTCGTGGACGTCGCCGAACACGGTCGCGATCACAACGGTGCCCTTCGTGTACCCCTCGATCTTGTCGAGGTAGTTCTCGAGCCGGGCGACCGCGCGCTTCATCACCTCGGCGGACTGGAGCACGAACGGCAGGATCAGCTCGCCGGCGCCGAACTTGTCGCCGACCTCCTTCATCGCCGGCAGCAGCACGGTGTTGAGCGTCGGGACCGCGCCGATCTTCTCGACGCTGCGGTCGATCCAGTCCTCAACGCCGTCCCTCTTGCGCCGCAGGATGTGGAAGTGGAGCGCCTCCTCAGGCTCCATGCCCGCGGTCGGGTCTTCCTTCATCGCCTCCTCCTCGGGCCCCTTGGCCTCGAAGTGGGCGATGAACCGCTCGAGCGCGTCGTCGCGCCGGTTGAACACAAGATCGTCGGCGAGCTCGCGCTCCTCGGCGGGGATCTCACCATACGGCGTGATGTGGTTCGGGTTGACCATCGCGAGGTCAAGCCCGGCCTCGACGCAGTGGTGCAGGAACACGCTGTTGAGCGCGCTGCGGGCGGGCAGGCCGACGCCGAAGGAGACGTTGCTGACGCCGAGTGAGGTCTTGACGCCCGGGATCTGCTCCTTGATCGCGCGGATGCCCTCGATCGTCTCGACCGCGCTCGGCCTCCACTCCTCGTCGCCCGTCGTCAGCGTGAACGTCAGGCAATCGAAGATGAGCGCCTCCCGATCAAGGCCGTGCTCGTCACAGCACAGCTCCACGAGGCGCTGGGCGATCTCGAGCTTGCGCTCGCGGGTCTTCGCCATCCCGACCTCGTCGATCGTCAGCGCGATCAGCGCGGCGCCGTGCGCCTTCGCGATCGGGACGACGCGATCGAGCTTGTCCCGCCCGGCCTCGAGGTTGATCGAGTTGACGATCGCGCGGCCTGGGATCTGCTCCAGGGCGGTCTCGATCACGTCCGGCTCGGTCGAGTCGACCTGGATCGGCGCCGGCTGGGTGAGGCTGACGCGCTTGACGACCTGTCGCATCTGCTCGTCCTCGTCCTGGCGCTCGGTGAGCGCGACGCAGACATCGAGCACGTGCGCGCCGCCGGTCACCTGGTCTTCGGCGACGGTGACGAGGCCGTCGTAGTCGTCGGCGAGCAGCATTTCCTTGGCCTTGCGCGAGCCCTGCGAGTTGACGCGCTCGCCGACGAGCGTCGGGCGCGGGTCCTGGACGAGCGGCGTGGCGGCGATCATCGAGCTGACGTGCGCCGGGCGCGGCGCCGGGCGCGGGGTGGGCGGGACGGACTTCTGCCCGCGCACCCGCTCGGCGATGGCGCGGATGTGATCGGGCGTCGTGCCGCAGCAGCCGCCGACGATTCCGACGCCGTAGCGCTCGACAAATTCCCCCAGCGCCGCGGCGAGCGGCTCGGGCTCCTCCGGGAAGATCGTCTCGCCGTTCGGCCCCTGGAGCGGGAGGCCGGCGTTCGGAATGCAGTGGATCGGCTTGCTCGAGAACTCCCCCAGGAAGCGGATCGCGTCACGCATGTCCTCGGGACCGGTTGAGCAGTTCAGCCCGATGATGTCGACGTCGAGCCCCTCCAGCGTCGCCAGCACCGCGCTGATGTCCGTGCCGAGCAGCATCTTGCCGCCGTTGGGCAGCAGCGACACGCTGCATTGGATCGGCAGGGTTCGGCCGGCCTCCTTGAACGCCTCGCGGGCGCCGAAGACGGCGGCCTTGACCTCCAGGATGTCCTGGGCGGTCTCGATGATGATCAGGTCGGCGCCGCCCTTGACCAGGCCGTGGGCCTGCTCGGTGAATACGGTCACGAGCTCGCGAAACGTGATCTGCCCGAGCGTCGGGTCATCGCTCGCCGGGAGAAACCCGGTCGGACCGATCGACCCGGCGACGAACCGGTTCTCACCGGCGGCGCGACGGGCGATCTCCGCCGCCTTGACGTTGATCTCCTCGGTGTGGTCCGCGAGTCCCCATTCCGAGAGCTTCAGTCGCGACGCCTGGAACGTGTCGGTCTCGAGCACCTCGGCGCCCGCATCGAGCATCGAGCTGTGCACGCCCTCGATCACGTCGGGGCGGTTGAGGACGAGGACCTCGTGGCAGCGGCCGGGGAGGCGGTAGTCCTCCTCAAGGCTGAGGTCGAACATCTCGAGCGTGGCGCCCATGCCGCCGTCATAGACGACGACGCGCTCACGCAGGGCAGAGAGGAGATCGCGCATTCGGACGATGGTATCGAACCTTGACACGACCGTGGCAAGGTTCGGCCGTGGCGGAGACGGCCGACGCGCCCGACCGGGACAAGATCCCAACGGGGCCGCCCCTCCAGACAGGGCGTGACTTTCTCCGGCTCCGATCGGGATTACGGCTCGATCCACCGCCGTGACCGCGGCCATCGGGATCTTGTCCCGGTCCATGATCGACGCTGCCGGCCACGCCGTCGCGACGGTGCTCCGGCCGGCGACGAAACGATGGCGTGTGACTCCTAACGCGCGACGAGTCGCGAGAGCACGACCTGGGAGCGGGTGCGCTCGACGAGCCCGTCGCGCTGCAGTTCGATGATGACGCGCTCGAGGTCGGCGTTGTCCTGCGTGCGTACGCGGGCGATCGCGTCGGCCTCGCCGGTCACGCTCCACGCCTCGACCACTTCCGGATGCCGGCGGAGCGTCGCGGCGACGTCAGCCAGCGGCGTGCCGGGCGCGAAGAACAGCTCGATCAGCGCCTCGGTCTGATCGCCGAGCACGGCGTGATCGACGACGGCCGTGAAGCCGCGGAGGGCACCGGATGAGCGGAGCCTGTCGACCCGTCGTTTGACCGCCGGCGCGGAGAGCGCGACCTGACGGGCGATGTCGTCGTACGTGCGCCTGCCGTCCTCCACGAGCAGCGCAAGAATCTGTCGATCAATCGCGTCCATACTTTAGATTCTTGCGCAGATTACATCCCTTTCGGCATCGACAGACGCCGGGGCGGTCGTTACGCTGGATCTCATGACGCTCGCGAACGTACTCTTCGACGAGGCGCACAGCGAAGCGTGGACGATCCGGCCCGAGTTGGCCGCGACCATGCAGCCCGCCCATCCCGGCGACTGCTCCTACGCGCTCGCCGCCTCCGCCCTCACCGCCGAGGGTTTCAGCATCACATCGAACGCGGCGGGACCGCTCACCGCTGAGGCGCTCGCCGATTGCGACGTGCTCGTGATCGCGCACCCGTCGGACCCGGCATGGGAGCGGACGACCCGGACCGGGTCGCCGCGTCTGTCGAGCGAGGAGATCGACCTCGTCGAGCGGTTCGTCAGTGACGGCGGCGGACTCGTCGTTCTGGGCGAGACCGAGCAGGAGAAGTACGGCAACAACCTCAACGAGCTCCTCGGGCGTTTCGGACTGCATCTGGAGAACGACACCGTCCAGGACTACGAGCACCATCACGGCGCGCCGAGCTGGATCCTCGCCGCGCTGGAGGATGGCGGCCGGGGCCGGACCGGCGACCTGCTCGCACGTGTCAACCAGGCGTGCCTGTACCGAACGACCACGATCAGCTCGACGAACGGCGCCCGCGTCCTGGCGCGCAGTCACGCGACAGCGTCAACGCCCGACGCGCCATTGATCGTCGCCGGCGACCACGGCGACGGGCGGATCATCGTGCTCGGCGACTCGGACCTGTTCGGCGACGATTGCATCGGCGAGCTCGACCACCGTGCGCTGTGGCTCAACATCATGCACTGGCTCGCCCGCCCGCGGACGGTCTCCGACACCGCGGCGGCCGAGGGGCCGGCGGCCGATCCCGCATGGATCGAGCTCCGCGACGAGGTGAACGCCCTTGCCCGGCTCCAAGCTGCGGACGGCGCCCTCGACGCCGGCGGCGACCCGGGCGCCGCGGAAGCGCACGTCGAGCGGATCATCCCAGCGATCGAGCGACTCGCGCCGTCCTTCCCGCACGACCGCGAGTACCTGACGGCGGTCGTGGAGGATCTGCGCGCGTGGCGTGCGGGCGGCTTCGCCAAACCCGACTTCACCCGCGCACTGGACGCGTTCCGCCCAGATCAGCAGCGCCACGACGGCGTCGAGCACCTTGTCGTGTTCCCGATGTACAAGCAGAACGGCTCGCGTGACACGTGCTTTGAGGCACTGCTCGTCCGGGTCCCGTGGCCGGATTGGATCGCCGAACTCGAGCGGACGCGGTACGACAACCACGCGTACGTTCCGGTCGAGCTGATCGACTGCACCGACGGCTACCACAGCGAATGCGCGGTCCTGTTCCCGGAGACGGTGTCCGTGGCGGATCGACCGCCCAATCACTTCGGCGCGATCTTCTGCGACCGCGAGGCGGAGCGACTGCGCCGAATCGCCGGTGCGGCGAGCGACCTGCTGTCGCTCAACCTGCCGCCGGACGCGGCCCGGATGCTCGCGAACCCAGAGATCTCGCAGCAGGCCTACATCCTCTGGGACCTCATCCACGATCGCACCCATAGCCACGGCGACCTGCCGTTTGACCCGTTCATGATCCGCCAGCGGGCGCCGTACTGGATGTATTCGCTCGAGGAGCTCCGCTGCGACCTCACCGCGTTCACCCAGGCGACGCAGCTCGAGGCCGACGGCATCAGCTTCGCCCGCTACGTCCAGTACGCGATCCTGCTCGACCGGCTGATCCGCTTCCCGATCACGGGTCCGCGCGTGCGCAACTACGACGGTCTCGGCGGTCAGCTGCTGTTCGCCTACCTGCACAAGCACGACTACCTGCACTGGACCGACAATCGGCTGACGATCGCGTGGGATCGTGTCGGCGAGGGCGTCGCGGCGCTCCACGCCGAGGTCTACGAGCTGTATCGCACGGGCATCGATCGGACGAAGCTCCAGCACTGGGTGGCGGCCCACGACCTCGTCGCGGCGAACGTTCCGCCTGCCGTCGGCTCGAAGTGGGCCGCCGGCGCCCGCGACTTCACCGACGTCGAGGACCCTCGGTCGTACGTCGATCTCGTCCTGCCCGACGAGTTCCCGTTGTCGATCTTCTACTCGTCGCTGAGCACTAAGCTCGCTGTGTGAGCGAGCGCGGATTCGCCTCAGACAACTCCGCCAGCGTCCATCCCGACGTGCTGGCGGCGATCGCCCGGGTCAACGTCGGGCACGCGTTCGGCTACGGGCACGACGAGTACACGCAGCGCGTCGAGGCGCGGTTCACGGATCACTTCGGTCCGGACGCACGCGCGTTCTTCGTGTTCAACGGGAGCGCGGCCAACGTGCTCGCGATGCGGGCCGCATGTCGTCCGTGGGAGGCGGTGATCTGCGCCGAGAGCGGGCACATGAACGTCGACGAATGCGGCGCACCGGAGGCGATCGCCGGCGTCAAGCTGCTCACCGTGCCCGGTGAGAACGGAAAGCTGACCCCGGAGCTCGTGGCGAGCCGGATCGCCCGCGTCGGCGACGAGCACGCGGTCCAGCCTCGTGTCGTCTCGATTACACAGTGCACCGAGCTCGGCGCGCTGTACACGCCCGATGAGATGCGCACGATCGCCGACGCCGCGCACGAGGCGGGGCTGCTGCTGCACATCGACGGGGCGCGGCTCAGCAACGCGGCCGCGGCGCTCGGACTGCCGCTGCAGGCGATCACGACCGACATCGGCGCGGACATCCTGTCCTTCGGCGGCACGAAGAACGGGCTCCTCGGCGCCGAAGCGGTCGTCGTGCTGCGTCCGGCGCTGGCGGACGGGTTTGAGTATCTGCGCAAGCAGACGCTCCAGCTCGCCTCCAAGATGCGCTTCCTCGCGGCCCAGTTCGATGCGCTCCTCACCGATGATCTGTGGCGTCGCTGCGCGTCGCACGCGAACGCGATGGCGGCCCGGCTCGCGGACGCGATCGCCGCGATCCCGGACGTGACGATCACGCACCCGGTGGAGACGAACGTCGTGTTCGCGAGGGTGGACCCAGCGGTGACGGCCGCGCTACAGGAGCGCTACGCGTTCTACGTGTGGGACGAATCGAGCAACGAGGTGCGCTGGATGTGCTCATGGGACACGACCGCTGAGGATGTCGACGCATTTGCCCGCGCGCTGCGCGATGCGGTCGGCGTCCGGGTGTGACGAAGTGCTTGCAACTTTGCAAGCACAGCGCTAAACTGCAAGCACACCCCAATCACACGAGGAGTCAACATGGCAACTTCGACAAAGCACAACGGTGCTGCGCCGTTTGACACCGCTTTCGAACAGGTCCGGGACTCGAGCGAGCAGTTCGTGTCGTACGCCCGGAAGGCCGGAAACGCGTACCTCGACAGCTATGAGAAGGCCGTCGACCGTGCGATCGAGCTTGAGCTCAAGGTCGCCGGCATGACGCAGCAGGAGTGGCTGAAGAGCATGATCGAGGCGCAGACGGAGTTCGCGCGCGAGCTTGCAGGCTCGTACACGACCACCGCCCGTAGCCTCCTGAAGTAATGCCCGTCCAGGCGCAGCCCGGTGCCTCGAACTTGCTGGACAGCTGGTTCGAGGGCTGGGCTGTTGCGGCCAATGGGGCCGCCAACATGTGGACCACGATGTGCACCCGGCCGCCGGGGCCGTTCGACATCCCCCGATGGCTCGAGGTGATGACCGTTCGTGAGCCCCCGAGCTGGACCCTGCCGAACACGATCGTGTTCGACGCGCCGGTCGCCCGGCTGCGTGACTTCACGCGGCGCGGTGCCTCACGGAAGGTCGTTCCCACGCTCGTGCTGCCGCCTCAGGCCGGCCACGACTCGTGCATCGTCGACTACTCCACGGACCAGAGTCAGATGGGCGCGATCATGTCCGCGGGTCTCCAGCGGGCGTTCACGCTCGATTGGAAGGGTGCGACGGACGAGACGAAGGACGCCACGATCGACGACTACCTCGATGTCATCGACATGGCGGTTGAGCATTGCGGCGGCCATGTGAACCTGATCGGCGACTGCCAGGGTGGCTGGTTGGCGACGATCTACGCCGCGCTCCATCCGGAGCGCGTGAACACCCTGACCTTGGCCGGCGCGCCGATCGACTTCCACGCCGGGGAGCCGATCATCCACGAGGTGATCCAACACCTCGCTCCGGGTGGTGACCTGGGCTTCTACGAAGCGCTCGTCGCGATGGACGGCGGCGTACTCAAGGGAGAGCACATGCTCTCCGGTTTCATGCTGATCCAGCCGAGCTCGGAAGTCGGCCGGCAGTACGACCTGTTCCAGCATCTCGATGACCCGGCCTACATCGCCCGGTACGCCGAGTTCGAGGACTGGTTCAAGCACACCCAGGACATCCCGGGCGGGTTCTACCTGTGGATCGTCGAGCACCTGTTCCGTGACAACGCGCTGATCAGCGGGTCGATGCGGATCAGGGGCAAGCACGTGCGGCTGTCGAACCTCGACATGCCACTGCAGCTGCTCGCCGGCGCAGGCGATCACATCACCCCGCCTGACCAGGTGTTCGCGATCGCGTCGCTCGCCTCGACCCCGGACGAGCTGATCTACCGGGACGTGGCCGGTGGCGGTCACCTCGGCCTGTTCATGAGCCACGAAGCGCTCCGTGAGCACTGGCCGGGTCTGCTGGCACAGGTCCGCGCCCACTCGTAGGCGTTTGTCGCCTGTCCCTCGGTGCCGGGCGTCCGTAGGTCCGGCACCGGGGATCGGGGCGCTGGTTGATTTGCAGCGACGAAGGGCTGGGTGAGGGTTCCTGGCGCCAGCGTGCATAACCCGCCAAAGTCTGCCAGTGGTCCGGATCTTGGCGCGAAGCTTGCGCTGGGCGAAAGGAATACGCCAGGCTCGGCGCACGGGACGCGACTTGGCGGATTCCTTGCGGTCACCCGGGGTTGCGCATTCGCCGGTCCGGTCCTACCCGACGAGCCGTACGATCGCGATCACGCCGACGACGACGATCACCCCGCGTAGGGCCACCTCGGGCAGCCGCCGACCCGCCCGGGCGCCGATCACGCCGCCGATCGTTGAGCCGACGGCGATCAACAGCGCGGCGAGCCACGCCACGTGCGCGACGAGCGCGAAGATCACGGCGGCGATCGCGTTGACCAACCCCGCGAGCACGACCTTCAGGGCGTTGATCCGCTGGAGATCGTCGTCGAGGGCGAGGCCGAGGATCGAGAGCAGCAGGATGCCCTGGGCGGCCCCGAAGTAGCCGCCGTAGACGCCGCTGGCGAACACGCCGAGCGTCGCGACCGGGCCGGCGTGGGCGTGGGCGGGCCGCCGCAGGTGTGCCAGCGCCCGGGACAGCCGGGGTTGGAAGATGATCAGCAGCAGCGCAATGGCGATGAACGCGGGCACGATCGCCTTGAACGCCGAGGCCGGCAGGGTCAACAGCAGGGTCGCGCCGACGGTCCCCCCGAGCAGTGACGCGGCGGCGAGCGGGATCGTCCGGTGCCGCTGACCGCGGAGCTCGCGCCGGTAGCCGATGGCGCCCGACGCCGAGCCGGGCACGAGCCCGATCGTGTTGGAAACGTTCGCGGTCACCGGCGCGTAGCCGAAGCCGAGGAGAACCGGGAACGTGATCAGCGTGCCGCTGCCGACGACGGTGTTGATCGTCCCGGCGGCGATCCCCGCTCCGAAGATGGCAAGTGCATGCAGCGGCGTCACCGACGGAACGCTACCCAGCGGCCCGCATCGGCCGACGGTCGCGGCTCAGCGCGAGGTCCAGCCGTAGTCCATCGTCACCGGCACGCCGGTGAACGTGCGGCCCGTCGGACCGGCGAGGAACGCGACGACCGCGGCGACCTCGTCGGGCTCGATCAGCTGCTTGACCGCGTGAGGGGCGAGGATCACCTGCTCGAGGACGTCGTCCTCCGAGAGCCCATGCACTCTCGCCTGATCGGCGATCTGCTTCTCGACGAGCGGCGTGCGCACGTAGCCCGGGCAGACGGCGGTGCAACTGATCCCGTCCGCGGCGCCCTCCAACGCGAGCGTCTTGATGAGGCCCATCACCCCGTGCTTCGCCGACACGTAGGCCGCCTTGTACGGCGAGGCGACGAGACCGTGGACGGAGGCGATCGCGATGAACCGGCCGCCGTCCGACTCCCGGAGCGCCGGCCAGGCGTGCTTGGCCAGGTAGAAGGGGCTGCTCAGGAGCAGACCGACGATCGTCTGCCAGCGCTCGTCCGGGAACTCGTCGATCGGCGATACGTGCTGGACGCCGGCGTTCGGCACGACGACGTCAAGCCGGCCGAAGCGCTCGCGCGCTGCCGCCACGGCGCGGGCGTTGGCGTCCGAATCGGTGAGATCCGCCTCGAACGGAACGCCGGGGCCGTCGTGATCCGGCCGCAGGTCGACCGCGAGCACGTCCATGCCCTCCTGCTCGAGCCGGGCGGCGACCGCTCGACCGATCCCGCTCGCGGCGCCCGTGACGAGCGCCGCGCCGCCAGAGAGCGGACGATCGCTCACCGACCGGTCCGTCTGGCTCGGCCGGATGGCGGCGGGGATGGCGCGGACGCGACGAACGCCTCATAGACCTCCCGCAGCGCCGAGCGCTGGCGGCTGGTCAGACGCTGGTCGGCCTTGATCGCATCGAGCACCGCCGAGTCCTGATCCTCGTCACTCGGAGGTGCCATCCCAGCTTGCTCATAGAGCGTCTCGGCCGACACCTTCAACGCGTTCGCGATCCCGTCGAGGACGTGCTCGGACGGGGCGCGCAGACCCCGCTCGATCTGCGACAGATACGGATTGGAGATGCCGGCCAGATCTGCGAACTGACGCATCGACATCTCGCCCAGTTCGCGCTGCTGCCGGATGATCTCGCCGAGGGACGCGGACCTGCGCGAAGCCATGCGACTGAGAATAGACGCGTTCTATATGTCCTGGCCGCCGTTGACGTCCCACACGGCGCCGGTGATGAACGACGAGTGGTCCGAGGCGAGGAAATGCACGATGCGAGCGATCTCGTCGGGCCGCCCGAGCCGGCCGACGGGGATCCGAGCCTTGAGCTTCTCGAGCACCGGCTCGGGTACCTGATCGAGCATCTCGGTGGCGACGAACCCAGGCGCGACGGCATTGACCGTCAGGCCGATCGAGTCCTCGGTCAGCTTGCCCGCGCGCTGGAGCTGGTGGCAGGCCTCGCGTGCGAACGTCTTCGTCAACCCGAACAGTCCGGACTTCGACGCCGCGTCGTTCGCCTGGCCGATGTTGCCGTGCTCGTCGATGGTCGACGAGACGTTGATGATGCGGCCGCTGCCTCGCTCGATCATGTGGGGAAGCACGGACTGCGACATGAAGAATGCGCCTGAGAGGTTGACGGCGAGCACGCGGTACCAGTCCTCGTCGCTCATCTTCAGCACGGTCTTGTCGATCGCGATGCCGGCATTGTTGACGAGCACGTCGAGCCGGCCGTGCGCCTCGATCACCTCGGCGATCGTGCGACGACAGTCCTCGGCGGAGCCGATGTTGCCCTGATGCAGGCTCGACTCGATGCCGTGTCGCTCGAGTTGACCGAGGAGGTGCTGCGCGTTGTCACGATCACGGCTGTAGCCGACCGCGACGATCGCGCCCTGCTCGGCAAAGCTCCGCGCGATCGCGGCGCCGATGCCCCGTGTGCCTCCGGTGACAAAGACGACGCGGCCCTCCATCCTCGGCCGTCGGGTGCCGCTTGGCCAGGCGTCGCTGTCCGACGTGAGGGTGGGCTGCGGGCGCGCTGCTCATCGTGCTGACCTTCGGTTCCTCGGTTGGGTGGGACGAGCCGCAGTCAGACGCAGCCGCGCCACCTCCTCATAGGCGGAGCGGATCTCTCCTCCAACACCGTCATCGTCAGAGACTAAGGTAGTCCGTGCACGCGCACGCATCGGCACCGATTCCGGGTTGCGGTCCGTAGTGGCTACGGCCGCAGACGTTCGACGAGTGCGCGGAACGGGGAAAGCAGGAACGCGAGCAGCCCGAGCAGCGCGGCCCCGATCGCCGCGATCGTCATGGCGATCGCGCTGAGCGTGCCGAACACGACCCCGACGGCACCGAGGACGGCATGAGCGATGCCTTCACCGAGCCCGCGCATCGCGCCCATGCTACCCGGACGCTACCGCTGGCCGGCGTGCTCGAGTCGGTCGGCGCGGACGCCGCCGTGGCGCGCCTGCGCCACCGTGGGCGAGGGCACGACGATGACCGTCCGATCCGCATGCTGCAGCACCGCGTGGGAGACGCTTCCCACGAGCAGTGACTTCAGTCCGGTGAGGCCGCGCGAGCCCATCACGATCGCGCCGGCGTCGATCTCGTCGGCCTCGGCGAGGATCGCCGCTGAGATCGTCGTGTGGAGCGCTCGAGTCCGCGGTTGCGCGCGGAGTCCGGCTTCGGTGGCGAGCTCAGCACCTTCCCGGGCGCGGTCCAGCGCGCTCTGGTACGAGGCATCGTCGATCTCGTCGATGTTCACCATGCCGGGCGCCAGACCGAATCCCGACGGGGTACGGGCGAGCACGTCGACGAACGGCTCCCACACCGTGAGCACCGTCGTCGGGTGCCCATCCATCAGCTCCCCGGCATGCTCGATCGCCGCGTGCGAGTCCGGCGACCCGTCGTAACAAATGAGGATCATCGTGTCCGCGCTCATCTCGGATCTCCATTCATGTTCGCGTACAGCGCGGCGACGTCGAGCGTCGACAGGATGCCGGACGGGTGACCGCTCGCCGCGTCGAGAACGACGAGATGCGAGACGCCGTGCTCGGACATCAGCTGGGCCGCGTGCTGGACGGACTCGCCGGCCGAGACCGCGAGCGGCTCGGTGGCCGCGACCTCGAGTGCAGTCGGCGAGTTACCGTTGGCGGCGGCAACGACGACGTCGATGTCGGACACCACTGCGACGACGCGCCGGCCGTCGCCGTTGGTGATGGCGACCGCATGCACGCGGTGCTTGGCCATGATCGCTGCGACCTCATCGAGCGGTGCGCCCGAGTCGCAGCTCAGGATGCCGTGGTGCATGCAGTCACCCACACGCACTTGTCTCAAGTCAAAGGACATCAGATCTTCCTCCCCGCTGCATGGACACGATGCGCTCAACCAGGACTCTGTGCTGAGCCCGCAGTGGGTCCATGCCTGGGATTCGCTTCATGGGCGTAGGTTCGCCTGTCAATCCCGGAGAACGCATCCGTTTCGCCCCACCGAAGCTGGCGGGGAAACTACGGATGGGGCCGCTCAGGCCGGGTTTTAGGCTGCGAAGCGCCGATGACCGCGATCAGGACATGGGGCCTGACAAAACGCTACGGCGCGACGCTCGCGCTCGATGGACTCGATCTGTCGATCGCAGAGGGTGAGGTCTACGGCTACCTCGGCCCCAACGGCGCGGGCAAGACGACGACGATCAGACTGCTCCTCGGCCTGCACCGGCCGACATCGGGGCGCGCCGAGCTGTTCGGGGTCGACGCGTGGTCCGACCCCGTGCCCGCTCATCGCCGCGTCGCATACGTGGCGGGCGAGCCGTTCCTGTGGCCGGCCCTGACCGGTGCGCAGACGCTCGAGTTCCTCGCTCGCCTCCACGGCGGCACCGATGTCGCGTATCGCGAGGCGCTGATCGAGCGCTTCCAGCTCGACACGCACAAGAAGATCCGGGCGCTCTCGAAGGGCAATCGTCAGAAGGTTCAGCTCGTTGCCGCCCTCTCCACCCGCGCCGACCTGCTGGTGCTCGATGAGCCGACGAGCGGGCTCGATCCGCTGATGGAGATCGCGTTTCGCGACTGCATCCACGAGGCGCGAGAGCGAGGGCAGACGGTGTTTCTCTCCTCGCACATCCTCAGCGAGGTCGAGGCCCTGTGTGACCGGGTCGGGATCCTCCGGGCCGGGCGGCTCGTCGACGAGGGCACGCTCCGCGAGCTGCGCCACCTGAGCGCCCAGACCGTTGTGGTCACGTTCTCCGAAGACGTGCCCGAGCTCCCGGCGCTGACCGGTGTCCACGCCACCCGCGTCGGTGCGCGCGAGGCTCGTTACGAAGTCACCGGGTCCGTGGGGCCGCTCATCGCGGCGCTCGCGACGCATCCCGTCGAGACGCTCGTCAGCCACGAGCCGTCGCTGGAGGAGATCTTCCTGCACCACTACGACGGGTCCGATGGCAACGGAAGCGGCTGACCGCCGCCGGTTCGCCCCTCGCCATGCGTCCGCCCCCGGCGGTCCGGCGGTCGCACTCGTGCGCCGCGCCTTCGCCGACGGCCGGATCCGGACCATGTGCTTTGCCTACCTGTTCGCCGCGCTCGCGTACATCCAGCCGGCGAGCTATCGGACGACGTACCCGACGCTGTCCGACCGCCTTGCGTTCGCCCACAGCTTCGGCGACAACAAGGCCGTCCGTCTGTTCTACGGCGTGCCCCGGGACCTGCTCACGGTCGGTGGCTACACCGCGTGGCGGGTCGGCGGCACGCTCGCGATCTTCGCCGCCGTGTGGGGGCTGCTCGCCGCGGTGCGCGCCCTGCGAGCCGAGGAGGACTCCGGCCGGCGCGAGCTCGTGTTGGCCGGCATCGTCAGCCGGCACATCGTGTACGTGACCGCACTCGCAGCGATTGCATTCGGGACGGTCCTCCTGTGGGTGGCGTGTTTCGCGGGACTCATCCTCGCGCGGTTGCCGGCCGGCCCGTCGGCCTTCCTGTCGCTGGCGGTGTGCTCGGTGATCCCGGTCTTCGCCGGTGTCGGCGCGCTCGCGAGCCAACTCGCGCCGACGCGGCGACTCGCGACCGAACTGTCGGCCGCCGTGCTCGGCGTCGCATTCGTGCTGCGGGTGATCGCCGACACGTCAGTCGGGCTCGGTGCCTTGCGGTGGCTGAGCCCGCTCGGCTGGGTCGAGGAACTGCGCCCGTTCACCGGCGCGCGTCCGGTCGTGCTGCTGGTCCCGGTGACTTTCGGCGCACTACTGCTCGTGGTCTCAGGGCGAATCGCGACCCGGCGTGATGTTGGCGACGCGGTGCTCCGTGCGCGTGACACCGCCCCGCCACGGTTCACGCTGCTGTCGTCGCCGACCGGTCTCGCGCTGCGCGCCGAGCGGCTCAGCCTGATCGTCTGGACGACAAGCCTCGGCGCGTTCTCGCTCATCATCGGAGTGATCTCCAAGAGCGTGTCCTCGGCCGGAATCTCGAAGAACCTCGAGCGGGAACTCGAGAAGCTCGGCAGCGGCTCAATCCTCACGCCGCGGGGGTACATCGGGTTCACCTCGATCTTCTTCGTGCTCGCGCTCAGCCTGTTTGCCTGCGCCCAGATCGGCGCCGCCCGTCACGAGGAGGCCGAGCAACGGCTCGAGACACAGCTTGCGCTTCCCGTCGACCGGATCCGCTGGCTCGCCGGCCGCTACGCGCTCGCGCTCGGCGGCCTCGTGCTGTTGGCGGTGTGCGTCGGCGTCTTCGGCTGGATCGGAACCACGTCGCAGGGCGTCGATCTGTCGCTCTCGCGGATGCTGCTGTCCGGCGCCAACGCGCTGCCGACGGCGGTGCTGTTCCTCGGGGTTGCGGCGCTCGCCTACGGGCTGTTACCGCGAGCCAGCAGCGGCATCGCCTACGGGCTCGTGATCGTCGCGTTCCTGTGGGAGCTGTTCGGCTCGGTGCTCGGGGCGCCGAAGTGGCTTGTCGACCTCACCCCGTTCGAGCATGTCGGGCTCGTCCCCGCGACGGCGTTTCGGCCCGTTTCAGCGGTCGTGATGCTCGGGATCGGCGTGCTCGCCGGTGCTGCCGGGGCCATCGCCTTGCGTCGCCGCGACATCCTGGGCGCGTAGCTCGCGCTGCTCGAATTGTCGGCGCACGGCGCCGGCGACGATCGCGACCACCTCGTCCGGGTCGGACGTACGGTGCAGCAGCGACAGATCATCCGGGCCGATGCGGCCAGCCGGACGTACGCTGGCGTCGAGCCACTCGATCAGCCCGTCCCACGTGCCGTCGCCGACCAACACGATGGGAAAGTGGCGAATCGTCCGCGTCTGAATGAGCGTCAGCGACTCGAACAACTCATCGAGCGTGCCGAAGCCGCCTGGGGCGATCACGAACGCGCTCGCGTAGCGCACGAACATCACCTTGCGGGCGAAGAAGTGGCGAAAGCGCAGCGAGATGTCGAGGAAGTCGTTCTCAGCCTGCTCGTGGGGGAGCTCGATGTTGCACCCGATCGACAGCGCCCCGGCATCGCGCGCCCCGCGGTTGGCGGCTTCCATCAGCCCGCCGCCGCCTCCGGTGATGATCGCGTACCCATGGCGTCCGAGGGCCGTCGCGACCGCGCGCGTGAGCGCGTAATCCGGGTGCTCTCGCGCGGTCCGCGCCGATCCGAACACGGTCACCGCCGGGCCGGCGTGCGACAGCCGCGAGAACCCCATCGCGAACTCGCCGGCGATCTCCCGGATCCGGCGGGTCTCTGCCTCGCGGTCGCGGGCGGGCTCGTCGCCGAGCCACAGCAGCAGCTCTTCGTCGAAGGTCAAATCGGCGGGCGCGTCGTCACCCATCCCTGCAGAGTACGAACCGATAACGATCGGCGTTTGCGGGAAAGCTAGAGTGCCCACCTATGACAACCGACTCCGCCCAGTCTGCTCCGCCCGAGGTCCTGATCGCCGGTGGCGGTGTCGCGGCGCTCGAGGCGCTGCTCGCGCTGCGCGATCTCGCCGGCGACCGCGCTCATCTGACCCTGCTCGCACCGAACTCCGAGTTCGTCTACCGGCCGATGACTGTCCGCGAGCCGTTCTCCTACGGCGTCGCGAGCCGTTTTCCGCTGGAGAGGATCCTCGCCGACGCGGGGGCGCGGCGCATCGATGACGTGCTCGTGTCGGTCGATCCGGCGGCGCGCACGGTACGGACCGGCGCCGGTGGAGAGCACCATTACGACTGGCTGATCATCGCTCTCGGCGCGACGATCAAGGCGCGGTACGAGCACGCGATCACCGTCGATGACCGCCGCATCGACGAGCTGCTGCACGGTCTGATCCAGGACGTCGAGGGCGGCTACGTCAAGCGGCTGGCGATCGTTGTGCCGCCGCGCATGGGCTGGCAGCTTCCCGTCTATGAGCTCGCGCTGATGACCGCGACGCGCGCCGAGGACTCAAACATCGACATGGAGATCACGATCGTCACGCCCGAGGACGCGCCGCTGACACTGTTCGGTGAGGGCGCGAGCCGTGCCGTGCAGGCGTTGCTTGACGAGCACGGGGTCGACGTCGTCACGTCCGCGCACTGCGAGATCCCCCGCACCGGACACATCGAGATCAGCCCCGGTGATCGAAGCCTCACCGTCGACCGCGTGATCGCGCTGCCCGAGCTCGTCGGTCCGGCGCTGCCGGGTGTACCGGAGGCGGAGAACGGCTTCATCCCGGTCAACGACTACTGCCTGGTCCGCGGGCTGGAGCACGAGTACGCCGCCGGCGACGCGATCGACTTCGCGGTCAAGTTCGGGGGCCTCGCCTCGCAGCAGGCGGATACCGCGGCGCGGGCCATCGCCGCACAGCTCGGTGCGCCGGTGACGGCGGCCCCGTTCGAGCCCGTCGTCCACGGCATGCTCCTCACCGGCGCCAAGCCGCTGTACCTCAGTGCCGAGATCACCGGCGGCCGAGGATTCACCTCGTCGATCAGCGACGAACCGCTCACGCGGCCGCCCACCAAGATCGTCGCGCGCTACCTCGCTCCGTACCTGGAGCAGCGCACTCAGGCGGTCTGACCGCGCCGCTCGGTGGGAGCGAACGCGGCGTCCACCGTGTCGAGCAAGTCGAGGTGACGCTCGATTCCGGCCAGGCGCAACGCGTCGAACACCGGTGAATCCCGAGGGACGACGATCGCCAGCCGCAGCCCGCGGGCGCTGAGGCTCTCCCGGAGCCGGTAAAGGAGGTGGATGCCGGCGCTGTCGAGGTAATCGATCCGACTCAGGTCGAGCACAAGGCCGTGGGCATCGTTCGGCGTCTCATCGGCCAGCGCCCGCGCGAGCTCCGCGGCATTCGACATGTCGATCTCGCCGATGACGGCGGCGACGATGTGATCGTCGCGGTTGGTGAACTGAAGATCGGCGAGCCTCATTGCCCAAGCTTCCGCTGCATGACGATCTCGGTTCCCTCTGCGGTCGATGAGACGTTCACGGTGTCCATCGCGGCCTCGATGATCGTCAGGCCGCGACCGCGGTTGCTCCCGCGGGGCGATCGCCATCGCCCGGTGTCCCGAACCGCCACGGCGACCTCGCCGTCCTCGGTCCGCGCCTGGACTTGGAAGACGTGCGGTGCCGGCGAGTACGCGTGTTCGACGGCATTCGCGCAGGCTTCGCTGACGGCCATCGTGATCTCGATGACCTCGCTGTTCTGGGCGCCCCGGTCCCGGAGCCAGCGGCGCATCAGGCGGCGGACGTGCGCGAGGACGCTCGGCACGGCGGGCAGCTCGAGCTCGAGCTCCGCCGGTATCAGCTGGTTGTGCATGGCGACGATCGCGATGTCGTCGCGGGGGCCGTCGGAGACGCCGAGCGATCGAATCGCGGCCAGACACGCCTCTTCTGCGGATCCCACTCCCGCGAGACCCTCGAGGAGGTCGTCAAGCGCGTCGGTGAGCGGCTGCCCGCGCCGCTCGACGAGCCCATCGGTGTACATCACGAGCATTTCGTCGGACTCGAGTCGCAGCTCGTGTTCAGGGCAGTTCCCGTACGGATAGGCGCCGAGCGGCGCACACGGAGGCACCTCCAGCAACCGGGTCCGCTCACCGGTCACGATGACCGGCGGAACGTGCCCTGCGTTGGCGAACCGGAGGACTCCCGTATCGGGGTCGAACACGCCATAGGCGGCGGTCGCCATCGACCCAATGCCGGTGCTCTGGACGTACCGATCGACGAGCTCGAGGGTGCGTCCGGCACCGTGGCCCTCCTGAGCGTAGGCCCGCAGCGCAGTGCGCATTTGGCCCATCAGCGCCGCCGCCTGGATCCCGTGACCGACGACATCCCCGATGGCGATGCCGAGCAGTCCTCGCGGCAACTCGATGACGTCGTACCAGTCGCCGCCCACCTCGGCGCGGGCGGCGAGGTACCGGGCGGCCACTGAGACGCCGGCGATCCGCGGAAGCTGGCGGGGAAGCAGGCTGCGCTGGAGCAGGACGGCGACCTCATGCTCACGCTCGAGCTCGGCGACGAGCCCGGCTCGTTCGATCGCCGGGGCGACCCGGGCGGCAGCCAGCTGGAGCACCGCGACATCCTTCTGGCCGAACGTGCGCGGCGTGACCGACCCGACGTGGAGGACGCCGATGAGCTTGCCCTCGACGATCAGCGGGACGCCGAGCAGCGAGCGGATCCCCTTCTCCCGCAGGATCGGGTTGTGGATGTCCGCGTGGTCGACGTCGGCGACGAAGATCGCAACGCGCTCGGCGGCGATCCGCCCGGCGAAGCCACGTCCGAGTGGAATCCGCACGCCCTGCTCGACCTCCTCCTCGATGCCGCTGGCAGCGCGAGCGACAAGTTCCTCGGTGGCCGCGTCGTGAAGGAGGATCGCCACCGTGTCGACGCTCAGGGTCTCGTGGACGCGCTCGAGCAGTTCCTCGAGCAGTGAGTCGAGGCTGAGCTCGGAGAGCGCAGGGTCGCTCAGGCGGTTGAGATTGCGGACCTGCTCTGAGGGCGCCACCACCGCGCTCGCCGTTCGTAACACGATCTGGCCGTGGCCCGGCTCAGGCATCGTCACGTCGACCTGCAGGGCGGGCGCCATCCACCGTAGTCTTCCGGGTCGGCTGGGGAAGTCAAAGCGTGGTTACAAGGTCCAGTAGTGCCCGACGTGCGCGGCCACGCGTGAGGTGAGCAGCGGGTCGGGCGCGATCGAGTCGGCCTCGCCCTCGCCGCTGAGCGCCCGGATCGTCGCCAGCACCGACCGGGAGAGTGCCGGCGGGTCATACCCGCCCTCGAGCACCGCCCCCACCGGCGCGCCCACTTCACGGGCCCCGTCGCGGATGTGTCGGGCCATCTCGGCAAACGACTGCTCATCGAGCCGGCAGCCCCCAAGCGGGTCCTCTTGATGCGCGTCGAAGCCGGCCGAGATCAGCACGAGCTGCGGCGCGTATTCGAGCAGCACGGGAAGCACGACGTACTCGATCAGCGACAGCCACACCTCCTCGTCGGCACCCATGGGGACCGGTGCGTTGATCGTGTACCCGCGCCCATCACCGGCGCCGGCGTCGCTGAGCGCGCCCGTTCCCGGGAACAGACCGCTCTGGTGGATGCTCGCGAACAGCACGTCTCCGCGCCGACGGAACACCTCGGCGGTGCCGTTGCCGTGATGGACGTCCCAATCGATGATCATCACCCGTTTGCAGCCGAGCTCTCGGATTGCCAGCTCGGCGGCGATCGCGACGTTGTTGAACAGACAGAACCCCATCGCTCCGTCGGCGAGGGCGTGATGGCCGGACGGCCGTACCGCACAGAACCCCCGGTCGTCCTCGCCGGCGAGCAGTGCGCGGGTCATCGCGCAGGCGCCGCCGACGGCGTGGAGCGCCGCGTGGTAGGACGGCTCGCCGACGAACGTGTCCGAGTCGATCTGGCCGCCGCCCTGGCGGCAGAGATCCCGGATGAAGGCGATGTGCTCGGGCGTGTGGACGAGCCCGAGTTCGGCTTCGCTGGCCTCCGGAGCCCGGCGCCGAGTGCAGCCAGGCCAGCCCGCCTGTCCCATCGCCGATTGCAACGCCTCCATGCGCTCAGGCGTGTCGGGATGCTCCGGCGCGAGCAGGCTCGGATCGTGCTCGAGTGAGGACGGATGGTGATAGAAGAGCACGCGGTGAAACCCTAGTGTTTCTGACTCGGGACACTAATGCCACGGGGGCTGTGGAGAACTACGCGACGGCCCGGGTAGTCGGTCCGGTGATCGAGGCGTCCAGCGAGTCATAGGCTGGCTTGGTGACCAGACTGCAGGGAGTCCATCATCGCTCGAAGATCATCATTGCCGGTGGTGGCGTCGCCGGAATTGAGGCCCTGCTCGCGCTCCGGTCCCAGCTCGGAGGCACCGTCGAGATCGAGGTCGTGAGCGCCGACCCCGAGTTCTGCTACCGGCCGATCGCGGTCGCCGAGCCGTTCGGACTCGGCGAGGTGCGACGCCTTGACCTCGCCGCAATCACCACCGAGCACGACGCCCATCTGCGGCTCGGCTCAGTCACCGCCGTCGATGCCGCCGCCCGCACGTTGCGCACGAGCGATGGCGAGGCGCTGGCCTACGACTTCCTGATCGTCGCCGTCGGTGCCCGGCAGTGGCCCGCGATCGAAGGCGGCCTGACATTCGGCGGAGCCGGCGACCGCGAGGCCATCCAGGCCGTCATGCGCGACGTCGAGCGCGGCGTTGTCACCCGGCTCGCGTTCGCAGCGCCGGCGCCGGCGGGCTGGCTGCTCCCGCTCTACGAACTCGCCCTGTTCACCGCGGCCTGGGCCGCCGAGCGCAAGATCCCCGGCCTCGAGATCGCGGTCCTCACGCACGAGTCGCGCCCCCTCGAGGCGTTTGGCGAAGGGGTCTCCGACACGGTCGAGGAGGTGCTCGCCGACGCCGGCATCAAGCTGCTCACCGGGCGTGTCGCCCGCGGCTTCGACGGTCAGCGGGTCGCGCTCCGGGGTGCGCACCCCTTCCGCGCGGACGCCGTCATCGCGCTGCCGGGACTCGACGGACCCCGGCTCCATGGCCTTCCGCAGGACGAGCACGGTTTCATCCCGATCGACACGCACTGCGCGGTCAAGGACGTGGAGTACGTGTGGGCCGCCGGGGACGGCACCGCGTTCCCGATCAAACAGGGCGGGATCGCCGCCCAGCAGGCCGACGCCGCCGCGTCGGCGATCGCCGCCGCGCTCGGCGCCGCCGATCACGCCGAACCGTTCCGCCCGGTGCTGCGCGGCATGCTGCTCACCGGATCTGAGCCGCGGTACCTGCGCGCGGTCGCCGGTGAGACCGAGGTGTCGTTTCAGCCGCTGTGGTGGCCGCCGAGCAAGATCGCCGGACGCCACCTGTCCAGCTACCTGGCTGAGTCTGGGCACCCGGGACTTGTCCACGAGGAGCTCGTCGACCGTCACGTCGGGGACGAGCCCGAGTCCGACGTGGAGGCCGTGGAGGATGAGCACGAGGCGGTCGAGCTGCTGCTCGAGCTCGCCGATGCGAACGCCAAGCGCGGCTCCTACGACTTCGCGCTCAAGTGCCTGCAGGCGGCCGAGGACGTCGGCGGCCCGCTGCCGGCGGCGCGCCAGGCGGATCGCCATGCCTGGTCCGGCCTGCGCCGACGCTGAGGCCGAGGCACCCGTAGTTCGGAGAAGCGCCGATCGGTAGTAAACGCGTAGTCCCCGGGTGGTCTGCGCCGATGCCAAATCCGCAGTTCGGGAGCACGATTTCCTCAGATCATGACGCAGTTCAGAGCGGGCCCCACGGCGACTGACACCACGACGGCGTCGGCTTCGGCCGGCGCCGTGGGGCGGCCCGAGCCCCGGCTGTACGTCGGCTCCGAGGTCGGTGTTCTTCGCCGGGTGGTGCTCCACCGCCCGAGCCTCGAGCTGCAACGGCTCACGCCGACAAACAAGGACGGTCTGCTGTTTGACGATGTCCTGTGGGTCCGGCGCGCCCGCCAGGAGCACGACGCGTTCGCCGACGCGATCGCCGAGCGCGGCGTGCAGGTGCTGTACCTCCACGAACTGCTGGCGGAGACACTCGAGCTCGACGAGGCGCGGAAATCCGTGCTCGACCAGACGATCCGAGCGGCGTCGCTCGGCCCGCGGCTGGGTCCGGCCGTACGGGAATGGCTGGCGTCGCTTGACGCTCACGAGCTGGCCCGTTGGCTGATCGGCGGGATCGGGTTCAGCGAGCTGCCGTTCCACACCGACGCACTTCCGGCGCATGTGGCCGAACTCGACACGTTCGTACTCGCGCCGCTGCCCAACCACCTGTTTACGCGCGACACGTCCGCCTGGGTCTATGACGGAGTCTCGATCCACTCCATGGCGATGCCCGCGCGGCGCCGCGAATCGATTCATCTCGACGCCATCTACCGCCGCCACCCGCTGTTCGCGACGGCTTCGCACCACGTGTGGAGTGACGAGTTCGGCGGCCCGGTCGACCTCGAAGGTGGTGACATCCTCGTGATCGGCAACGGCTGTGTGCTCATCGGGATGGGCGAGCGCACTCGCCCCGCCGCGGTCGAGCACTACGCGGCGCGACTATTCGCGGCCGGAGCCGCCACCCAGGTGATCGCCGTCGTCCTGCCGTCGCAGCGATCGAGCATGCATCTCGACACGGTGATGACGATGGTCGATCGTGACGCCTTCACGATCTATCCGGAGTTGCGGGGGACGTTGGTCGGCTACAGCCTCCGCCCCGATGACGGTGGCGTCACCGCCGAGCGTGAGGACGACCTGTTCGGCGCGGTCGCCCAGGCGCTGGGGCTTGACGAGCTGCGGCTGTTCGAGACCGGCGGCGACCGGTACGAATCGCAGCGCGAGCAGTGGGACGACGGCAACAACGTCCTCGCGCTCGCGCCGGGCGTGGTCGTCGCCTATGAGCGCAACGTGGATACGAATACGCGGTTGCGTCACGCCGGCATCGAGGTGATCACGATCGCGGGCGCCGAGCTCGGCCGCGGTCGTGGCGGGCCTCGCTGCATGTCCTGTCCGATCGAGCGCGACGCGCTCACCGACTCCTAGGGAAAGGCTCACGATGCTCGTCGTCGCAGCACTCGGAGGGAACGCGTTGCTCCGTCGTGGAGAACCGGCGGACGCCGAGACCCAGCGGCGCAACATCGAGGTGGCGGTGCAGGCACTCGCCGAGATCGCCGACGAGCATCAGCTCGTCGTGACCCACGGCAACGGCCCGCAGGTCGGCCTGCTGGCGCTGCAATCCGAGGCGTACACGGACGTCGCGCCGTACCCCCTCGACGTCCTCGGCGCCGAGTCCGAGGGGATGATCGGCTATCTGCTCGAGCAGGGGCTCGAGAACCAGCTGGGGTACGGCCGCGCCGCGACGCTGCTCACCCAAGTCGTCGTTGATCCCGCCGATCCGGCGTTCGCCAACCCGACGAAGTTCGTCGGCCCCGTCTACGAGCGGGCAGACGCCGAGCGGCTCGCTGCCGCCCGGGGATGGCAGATCGCGCAGGATGGAGCGAAATGGCGTCGGGTCGTACCGTCGCCCGAGCCGCAGCGGATCGTCGAGCTGGAAGCGATCGCAACCCTGATCGCGGCCGACCTGATCGTCGTGTGCGTCGGCGGCGGCGGCGTGCCGGTCGTGACCGACAGACATGGCGGCCTGCACGGCGTCGAGGCGGTCATCGACAAAGACCTGGCCGCGGCGATGCTCGCCGCCGAGCTCGGCGCCGACGCGCTGTTGCTGCTCACCGATGTCGGCGGCATCCAGACCGGGTGGGGCACGCCGTCCGCGCGCGAGCTGCGGTCCGTGACCAGCGGCGAAGTCGCGTCGCTCGGCCTAGCGGCCGGATCGATGGGTCCCAAGGCAATGGCCGCCGCGCGGTTTGCCACGGGTCAAGGTGGCTTCGCCGCCATCGGCGCGCTGTCGGACGCGAGCGCGATTCTCGACGGGCGGTCCGGCACCCGCGTTGTTGGAGACGGCGCCGGGACCGTCGTCTCATTCGATCTGCACCAAGCCACCAGATGAGCAAGGAGTCCGAGATGTCCACTGCGATCCAGAATCCCGATGGCATGGCCGGCGAGCAGCGTCGGAACTTCTCCCACCTCGCGGTCGGTATTGATGGCTTTGACGAGGGCCACGACGCCGCGGCCCTCGGCTCGGCGTTGGCGACCGCCGCCGGGGCAGACCTGTTGCTCGCGGCGGTCATCCTCGATCCGCTTGTCGTCCTGCCGGAGGAGATGAACCTCACCACGCTGCGTCATGAGGCCGAGAAGGCGACCCGCGACCTGCGTGACGAGTTGGCTGCCGGCGCGCGGGTGGTCGTCGAGAGCGACCTGTTCGTGGCGCGCGGGCTGGAGCGGATCGTCCGCCGCGAGCACCGTGACCTACTCGTCGTTGGCTCGAGTCGCCACGGACACGAGGGCGAGGTCATGATCGGCCGCTGCACACGGCAGCTGCTCCATGACGCGCAATGCGCGCTTGCCGTCGCCCCACGCGGCTACCACAAGCAGCCGCCGCGCCAGATCAAGCGCGTCGCCGTCGGCTATGACGGCGGGCCGGAGGCGGGCGAAGCGCTCGCCGTCGGCGCCGGGATCGCCGCCGCGGCGGGCGGTGAGCTCGTCGTGTACGGGGTCGTCGACGACCGGGCGCGGCCATTCGGCTGGTCCCGGCTCGGCACGGGCGCGGTGATCGTCCCGGCGCTCGGTTGGGAGGCGATCGGCAGCGCGGGCGCGAACGCCGACTGGGACAAGACGGTGGACTCGGCCACCGAGCAGCTCGGCAAGCACCTGAGAGCAGCGACCCGAGGTCTCGGCGTTGAGGTTCGTGCCGAGGTGCGCTGCGGGCGGCCCGCGGCGGTGCTGATGGAGGCCGGACACGACGCCGACCTGATCATCATCGGCTCGCGCCGGTGGGGTCCCGTCGCCCGGCTGCTGCTCGGTAGCACCGGTGAGGCGCTCCTGCACGGCGCCACGTGTCCGGTGCTCGTCGTGCCGCGTCCGGCTGATTAGAGCGTCACCCGAGCCGGCGATCGAGAAGGTCGGTCAGGTCCTGAAGGATCGGGCCGACCGGCCGATCGCTGCGCACGACCAGATGCCGCTCGGCGGGGACCTCGTCGAGTGCCTCCCAGCGTTGCGCCTCCCGCAGAACGACCTCGAGCGACGCGTCGGAGACGCGTTGTGGGTCGCGGTCGCGCTCGGCGGCGCGCCGACGCAGGACGTCGACCGGGACGACGCACTCGACGTATATGACCGCCGCCGCGTCGTCGAACGCGTCCGTGAAGGCCTGGCGATCGACCGCGCGGCGGAACGTCGCGTCGACGATCGCTCCACCGGTCGTCTGAACGGCGCGGCGGGCTCGGCGGCCGAGTTCGCCGTACGTAGCCTGACTGACCGCCTCGTCGTACACCGGAGCCGGCGCCCGCGCCGTCGGTGCCACCCCGGCCCGCTCCTTGCGCACGAGATCTGAACTCAACCGCGGGAGACGCGCCGGCTCGGCGAGCGCCGCCGCCAGGGTCGACTTGCCGCTCGCCGGCACGCCGCAGGCGACGATCACGAGCGGGAGCCGGGAGCGCCAGGTGAACCGCTCGGCAAGTCCGATGAGATCTCGAGCCTGAGCCTCGGCGTGGCCGTGCTCCGCGGAGCCTGGCGGGTGCTGGCCCGCTCTGACGAGCAGCACCTTTGCCCGGACAAGCGCACGGTGCACCGCGAAGAACGCGACGAGCGCGTCCGATCCGGCGTCGCCGCCGGCAGCCCGGTAGTCGGCGATCAGCGCGTTCGCGAACCGTGCGCCGCCGAGCGCGGTCAGGTCCATGACGAGGAACGCGAGGTCGTCGGCGACGTCGAGCGTTCGGAGCGCCGGGTCGAACTCGACGCAATCGACGACGCTGATTCCCTGAGCTTCGAACACGACGTGCTCGGCTCGAAGGTCGCCGTGGCACTCACGCACGAGCCCGGCGCGCGCCCGATCATCGAACGTCCGCTCATGCGCTCGGGCAAATGCGGCGACGAAATGCGCGAGCGCGTGGATCCGCTCCCGCTCGACATGCACCTCCGCGAGCTCGAGCAGTTCCTGGAGGTTGCTCATCACCTCGAGCTCGATCCACCGCGCGCCGGTTGCCGTGCGGGACGGGCAGTCGGCGTGAAAGCGGGCGAGGCGCCGCGCCAGCTGGGTGATCTGGGGTAGACGGAGCTCCCCGCGTCCGAGCGTCGCCGCGAGCGTCGCGTCCTCGTCGTAGCGGCGCATCTCAACGACGTAATCGATCGCCTCCGCGTCATCGGCCGTCGTCAGCGCCGGTTCGGCCGTCACGCCCCGCACGCCGAGGTACATGTCGGGCGCGAGCCGCCGACCCAGCCGAACCTCCGCCTCGCACATCGCCTGGCGCTTCGTCGGCGTGCCGTAGTCGAGAAACGGCAGCATGATCGGCTTCTTCAGCTTGAACGCGCGCTCGGGTGCCAGGAACACGACCGAGATGTGCGTCTCGCGGACCTCAACGGGTGCGGCGAACTCCCGCTGCAGTGCGGCACGGACTTCGACGGGTTCGGCCACGGACAGCTGTGAGAGTATCCGCGCGTG
This sequence comes from uncultured Solirubrobacterales bacterium, assembly GCA_963813265.1. Lineage (GTDB taxonomy): Bacteria > Actinomycetota > Thermoleophilia > Solirubrobacterales > Solirubrobacteraceae > Palsa-465. The sequence goes on from CAWEYQ010000006.1 coordinate 104,538, forward strand.
AGCTCGCTGGATGATGTCGACCTCTCCCAGAAGCTCTCAAAGCAGGACGGTGTCGCCCGGCTCGCGGCGCTCCAGCGGCGCATGCTGGCCCTGCGCCTGCAGGTGGCCGGGCTGATCGGCGATAAGCGCCTCGGCCCGCCCGTGTGCGTCGTATTCGAAGGTTGGGATGCATCGGGGAAGGGCGGTGCGATCCGCCGGCTCACCGGTCCGCTCGATCCGCGGCACGTGCGGGTCGAGAGCTTCGCGGCGCCCAGCGAGCGGGAGAAGCGCCATCACTTCCTGTGGCGCTTCTGGCCGGTGCTGCCGGGATGGGGCGGGATGGTCGTGCTCGACCGCTCCTGGTATGGCCGGGTGCTCGTCGAGCGCGTCGAGGGCTTTGCGACAGAGCCCGAGTGGCAGCGAGCGTACGACGAGATCGTTGCCTTTGAGCGCACCCTCGCCGGTGAGGGAATGGTGCTGGTGAAGTTCTGGCTGCACATCTCCGAGGCCGAGCAGTTGCGGCGCTACCGGGCGCGTGAGCGCGACCCGCTGAAGCGCTGGAAGTTGACCGACGAGGACTGGCGCAATCTCGCCCACCGGGCCTCCTACGAGCGTGCCGTCGAGGAAATGCTCGATCGGACCGATCACGAGCTCGCCCCCTGGCGGCTGATCGCCGCCGAGAACAAGCCGTACGCGCGGGTGGCGGTATGCGAGACGGTGATCGCGGCGATCGAGGACGGCCTGCGGGTCAGCGGTCAGGAGCCGCTTGACGTCAAAGCGGCGCTCTAGAGCCTGTCCTCAGGCGGCTTCGAGAGGCGCGTTCGGACGGTCGAGCAGCATCCGCTCGTCGAACTCAAATCCGGTCTCGAGCGCTCGGCGAAACGGGCAGGTGTTGGCGACCCGCTCGAGCCGCGTTACCTGGTCCGGGGTCAACGACTCCGGGAGGTGCACGTCGATCGTGCAGTGTCGGGGCACCGCGTCCGGGTCGTAGTCGACCGTGACCTCGACCTCGCTGAGTGTCCAGCCTTTCGTCCGGGAGTACATCGAGATCATCGTCGCGATGCACGACGCAAGCGCGGCGGGCAACAGTTCGTGCGGAGCGGGGCCGGCGTCGGTTCCTCCCAAACGAGTCGGCTCGTCCGTCACGATAACGTGACGGCCGTTGACATCGACTGACGCCCTCAGATTTCCATGCTCGCTTCGGGCCACCGCGGTCAGACTCATGGGGATGAGGGTAGGGGCGCCCCCGTCGCGGCGTATCCGCAACGGGCACGCGATCGAATCCGTAGCAACACCCGATGGCTATGAGCAGTTCCGACGCCGACACTAGCGATATGAGCCTGAGCCCAAGCTACCCGCGCGAGCGGGAGGCTGACGTCGTGCTGCGGGATGGCTCAACGGTTCACGTCCGTCCGATACGAGCCGACGACAAGCCTCAGATCCAGGAGTTCCTCGAGGCCCTCTCGCCGGAGTCGATCGGCTTCCGCTTCTTTGGTGCGCCGTCACTCACATGGGTGACGAAGTGGTCACTCGACGTCGACTATGCGGACCGGTTCGCGCTCGTCGCCGTCAGCGGTGACTCGATCATCGCCCACGCCGCCTATATCCGCACCCGCGGCCAGCGAGCCGAGGTGGCGTTCCTCGTCGCCGACGCGTGGCAGGGCCACGGGATCGCGACGATCCTGCTCGCCCATCTCGCGAGCATTGCCCAGCAGCACGACATCATCACGTTCACCGCCGAGGTGCTGCCGCACAACCACCGGATGATCGATGTGTTCCGCCAGAGCGGCTTCCCGGTCGACATGCGCTCGACGCCGGACGCGATCGCGATCGAGTTCCCAACGTCGCTCTCGGATGACGCCAAGGCGCAGTTCGAGGAGCGCGAGCGAATTGCCGCCGTGGCGGCCGTCCGGAGCTTTCTGGAGCCCAAGTCCGTGGCCGTCATCGGCGCGTCTCGCCGCCGGGGAACCGTCGGCGCCGAGCTGCTCCGCAACCTCCTCACATCAGAGTTCGAGGGGGTCGTCTACGTCGTCAATCCGCATGCCGATGTCGTCCAATCGCTCCCGGCCTACAACTCGGTGAGCGACATCCCCACTCAGGTCGAGCTCGCGGTCGTCGTCGTGCCCGCTGAGCACGTCGTCGACGTCGCCCGCGATTGTGCGGCGGCGGGCGTCCGGGCGCTGCTCGTGATCTCCGCCGGCTTCGCCGAGGCAGGCGACGAGGGGGTCGCGCGCCAGCAGGCGCTGCTCGATGTCTGCCGCGGCGCGGGCATCAGGTTGATCGGCCCGAACTGCCTCGGCGTACTCAACACCGACAGCGACGTGCGGCTGAACGCCACCTTCGCCCCCCATCACGCGATCCCCGGATCGATCGGCTTCCTCTCGCAGAGCGGCGGACTCGGGATCGCGATCATCGAGGCCGCGGCCCGGCTGGGGCTCGGACTCTCATCATTCGTCTCGGTCGGCAACAAGGCGGACCTCTCGGGCAATGACTTCCTGCAGTACTGGGAGCAGCACCCCAGCACCGAGGTCGGGCTGCTGTACCTGGAGTCGTTCGGGAACCCGCGGAAGTTCGCCCGCGTCGCCCCCCGCGTTGCCCGCAAGAAGCCCATCCTCGCGGTCAAGAGCGGCCGCTCGGCAGCCGGCGCGCGCGCCACCTCGTCTCACACCGGGGCGCTGCTGTCCGCCTCCGACGTGACCGTCGACGCCCTGTTTGAGCAGGCGGGCGTGATCCGCACCGACACGCTGCACGAGCTGTTCGACGTGGCCTCGCTGCTCACCAAGCAGCCGATCCCGCCGGGGGGCCGCGTCGCGATCGTGACCAATGCCGGGGGCCCGGGGATCATGTGCTCCGACGCCTGCCAGGCCAACGGGGTCGACGTGCCGGCGCTCGCACCAGAGGTCCAGGCAAAGCTCGCCGAGTTTCTCCCCGCCGCAGCCTCCCTCGGCAATCCGATCGACATGATCGCCACCGCGTCCGGCGATGACTACCGGCGCGTCATCGAGGTGCTCGCCGAAAGCGATGCCTGCGACGCGATCCTCGCGATCTTCGTGCCGCCACTGGTGACCCAGGCAGCCGATGTCGGCGCCGCGATCCGGGAGGCGGCCGCGCACGCCTCGGAAGTGACGATCGCCGCGGTGTTCATGACGAGCGAAGGGCCGCCCGCCGAGCTGACCGCCGACGGGATCGCGGTCCCCGCGTTCGAGTTCCCGGAGGACGGTGCCCGCGCGATCGCGCTCGCCGCCCGCCACGGGCGCTGGCGCTCGCGTCCGCCCGGCAAGGTCGTCGATCTGCATGGTGTGCACCCGCCCGAGGCCGCCGCGATCATCACCCACGAGCTCGCCCACGGTGGCGGATGGCTCAGCCCGGTGCGCGCCGCCGAGCTACTGCGGTGCTACGGCATCCCCTTGATCGAGACGGCGGTCGTGCCCGATGTCGAGCAGGCCGTGGCCGCCGCGGGTGCCCTCGGACGGCCGGTCGCACTGAAGGCAAGCGCTGAGGGGCTTGTTCACAAGAATGACGCCGGCGGCGTGCGGCTCGGGCTCGCCGATGCCGATGCCGTGCGGGAGGCAGCGCTTGAGATCAAGGCGGCGGTCACGCAGGCCGGTCACGAACTCGAGGGACTCGTCGTGCAGCCAATGGCCCCGACGGGCCCCGAGCTGATCGTGGGGGTCGTCAACGACGGCAGCTTCGGCCCGGTGCTCGCGTGCGGCGCCGGCGGCACGACCGCGGAAGTGATCAAGGACGTCGCGGTGCGGATCACGCCGGTCACCGACCTCGACGCCCACGAGATGCCGCGCTCACTGAAGACGTACCCGCTGCTTGACGGCTACCGCGGTGCACCGCGCTGCGATATCTCCGCGATCGAGGACGTCCTGCTCCGCGTCAGCGCGATGGTGGACGAGCATCCGGAGATCGTCGAGCTCGATCTCAACCCGCTGATCGCCACGCCGGAGGGCGCCGTCATCGTCGACGCCCGGGTCCGCATCAAGGAGGCGCCGCCGGCGGTCCCGATGCCCTCGCTCGGGGCGTAATTTCGTCGGGTCGCTGGGCCGCGGGCTAATACGGAGGCGGGGGGGCGTTCGACCCCGATGGCATGAGGTTTGCCCAACTCTAACTTCGGGTGCATGGCAGAGAGGCTGACCGCGCTCGACGCGACCTTTCTGGAGCTGGAGGATCTCGACGACGGCGCGCTGATGAGCATCGGCGGGACGATGGTGTTCGATCCGCTCCCCGCCGGGGCGCCGACGTTGGACGAACTCCGCGCTCGGCTCAGCGCCCGTCTGGCGGCGCTGCCGCGGTACACCCAACGGCTGTCGAGCCCTCACGTTCCAGCGTGGTCGTGGCCGCAGTGGGTCGAGGACGAGCGCTTTGACGTCGCCAATCACGTCTCCCATGTCGCGCTGCCGTCCCCGGGCGACGACGGGCAGCTGTGTGACTGGGTGGCGGACTTCTTCTCCCACCCGCTCGACCGCACCCGCCCGCTCTGGGAACTCGTGCTGATCGAGGGGCTCGCGCATGGTCGGTGGGCACTTGGTCTCAAGGTCCACCACTGTCTCGTCGACGGCATCGGCTCGGTGGCGATGACCGACGCGCTGCTCGACACCGAGCCCGATCCCGACGTCACCGCGGTGTCGGCCGACGGCGCCGCGCCGGACGGCGCGCCCACGTGGCTGCGCCCTCCCGAGGCGATGGTTCAGGCGACCGGCGCCGGGCTGCGCGCGGCGAGCGCCGGCGTGCGCGCGGCACTGCACCCGACGGAGGCATTCGAGCGGTCGGTCGCCGTTGCCGGGCTCTTCCGTGAGGAGATCCCCGGCGCTCCCCGGACATCGCTCAACGTGCCGATCGGGCCGTCCCGACGCTACGCGCTCATCCGCGTGCCGCTCGACGAGCTGAAAGCGATGCGCCGCGTCATCGGCGGCTCGGTCAACGATGTCGTTCTGTCCGCGTGTGCCGGCGGACTGCGGCGGCTGCTCGACGCCCGCGGCGAGCCGGTGCCGAAGCACGGTCTGCGAGCGATGGTCCCGATGAATGTCCGAGACATCACCGTGGCGGAGCCGCTCGGCAACAAGGTCACCTCCCTCTTCGTCGACCTCCCGGTGCAGGAGCCTGATCCGGCCAAGCGTGTGCGCGCGATCGCCGCCTCGACCCGGCGGCTCAAGGCAGCCAGTGGGTCGGCCGCGGCGGATGCGGTGATCGATGTCGTCGCCCTCGCCCCGCCGGTGGTCGTGCACGCGGCGCTTGCCCGCACCGCGTTCGCTCGCCGCCTGTTCAACGTGACGATCACGAACGTGCCCGGTCACCGAGAGCCCCTGTACGCGTTCGGCGCTCAGCTCCGAGAGGTGCTTCCGGTGGTCCCGCTGGCCGCCGAGCATGCCGTCGGAATCGCGATCTTCTCCTATAACGGCGCCGTCACGTTCGGCGTCTGCGCCGACTGCAGCGCGACTCCGGATCTCGACGTTCTCGCTTTCGGGATCGAGGCAGAGCTCGAGGAGCTCCGGTTGCGCATTCCTGCGCTGACGGAACCACCCCACGAAATGAGGATTTGATGTCAGTACGAGTAGCCATCAACGGTTTTGGCCGCATCGGCCGCTGTTTCCTGCGCGCGGCGCACGAGAGCGGGGCTGACATCGAAGTCGTTGCGGTCAACGACCTGATGGAGGCGGGGACGCTCGCAAAGCTGTTGAAGTACGACTCCGTGTTCGGGCGCTTCCCGGGCGAGGTTGCCGCCGGCAACGGGGGCCTTGTCGTCGGCGAGAGCCACATCCGTGCACTCGCCGAGCGCGATCCGCTCGCCCTGCCGTGGAAGGAGCTCGAGGTCGATGTCGTGATCGAGTCGACGGGGGCGCTGCGGACGCGCTCTGCGGCCGCGCAGCACCTCGAGGCCGGTGCCAGGAAGGTGCTCATCTCGGCGCCGACCAAGGGCTCCGAGCCGCCGGACGCGACGGTCGTCCTCGGCGTCAATTTCGACGATGTCTATGACCCGGAGCGCCACCACGTCATCTCGAACGCGTCGTGCACGACGAACTGCCTGGCGCCGGTCGCCAAGGTGCTGCACGAGACGATCGGGATCCGGCACGGACTGATGACGACGGTGCACGCGTACACGTCCGATCAGAACCTGCTTGACGGCCCGCACAGCGATCTGCGTCGTGCCCGGTCGGCCGCGATCAACATCATCCCGACGTCGACCGGCGCTGCGAAGGCGGTCGGCCTCGTCATTCCGGAGCTCGAGGGACGGCTCAACGGTTTCGCCGTCCGGGTTCCGACCCCCACCGGCTCGCTCGTCGACCTGACGATCGAGGCGGAGCGGGCGACGAGCAGGGAGGAGATCAACGAGGCGTTCGCGCGGGTCGCCGACCAGGGACCGTGGCGCGGCATTCTCGCCTACACCGAGGACCCGATCGTCTCGACCGACATCATCGGCTCCTCGTACTCGTCGGTGTTCGACGCCGGCCTCACCACCGTCGTCGATGGCACCCAGGTGAAGGTCGTCTCCTGGTACGACAACGAGTGGGGCTACTCGAGCCGGCTCGTTGAGCTCGCCGAGCGCGTCGCCACGCCGGTCGCCTCCGCGGCGTAACAGCTGAGCAGCGAATCGGGCGTCGGCCGGTGATCCGGTCGGGCGCCAGGCCCCGCTCGCCGCCCTCGTCGAGAGCTGTGCGGAGTAACACTCCAGAGTGATACTCTGCCGAAAACGTCGAGGAGGTCAAGGTGAGCTACGAGACAGTCATCTGGGAGCAGGAGGGCGGGGTTGGCCGGCTGACGCTGAACCGCCCCGAGTCGCTCAATGCATGGACCGCGCAGTTCGGCCGCGATCTGAAGCAGGTCATCTCCGGCGAGGCGGCGGACGAGTCCGTCCGCGCCGTGCTCATCACCGGCGCCGGCCGCGGCTTCTCCTCCGGCGCCGACCTCAAGGCCGGGTTCGAGGCCGCCGACGACGGCATGCCCGACATCCGCCACGAGCTCCACGACATCTACCACCCGGTCATCGCCGGCGTCCGCCGTCTCCCGAAGCCCGTCGTCGCCGCCATCAACGGGCCCGCCGTCGGCATCGGGTGCTCGCTCGCGCTCGCCTGCGATCTCGTGATGGCCGCCGAGTCCGCCTTTCTCGGTCTCGCGTTCGTGAACATCGGCCTGATGCCCGACGGCGGCTCGACCGCATTCGTCCCGCCCTCGGTCGGAAAGGCCCGCGCGTTCCAGATGGCGCTGCTCGGCGAGCGCATCCCGGCTCCGCAGGCGCTCGACTGGGGTCTCCTGAACTGGGTGTACCCCGACGCTTCGCTGATGGACGAGGCGAACACGCTCGTCGAGAAGCTCGCCGCCGGCCCGACCCGCTCCTACGCCTCCTCCAAGGAGGCGCTCAACCGGTTCATCTACGGCGACCTTGACGCCCAGCTCGCCCTCGAGGCCGAGCTCCAGCACGCCCTCGGGCGCTCCAAGGACTTCATGGAGGGCGTGACGGCGTTCGGTCAGAAGCGCGAGCCGGCGTTCACGGGGGCGTAGGGGTTTCGTATCGGGCGTGGCGCGCCGGGACGATCCCGGGCGGGGGCGATCCCGGCGCGGCGGCGTGTGACGGAACCGATTTTGCATCGAGAGGGTGGGGATGGGGCCGCATGCCGGGACCCCAGGGGCGAGTTGCCACCTATACGGTGGCTCTCGCCCCAAGCGACCGCTCTGTGGCTCGATGCACGGCGGCGGATGGAATTCCGCCAGATCTCGTCGAGCGAGACGATCCGGGCGAAATACTGCCCGTCAGCCGGAATTTGACGCCTGAATCCATCGCCGCGACGCGATCTGGCGCGGTATGTCCCCTGGGCCGGGCTCATGTACTCCAGAGGCGGCGGCGGTCGAACGGACCGACTCCTCGTTGCGAAAACGTCACCGGGATGCCCGCGCGGGCCGAGCGCCGAGCCGACCCGCGGTCAGCCGAGCAGGGGCGCCGCGTCCCCACACTCTCGATGCTGCCGTTTCGTCGGTCCTGACCGCGCGGTCCCGAACGCTCAGCTGAGCGCGACCGTCTGTCCGCTGTCGGCGGCCTGGTAGAGAGCCTCGATCGTCCGCGCCTGACCGAGGGCGTCCTCGTACCCGAGCAGCGGCTGTGCCTCGCCGCGGATCGCGGCCGACAGGTTCTCGGCTTCGAGCTGGTAGGAGTCGACCGGCTCGAAGCCGATCCATTCGTCCTCCTCGCCGACGCGGCGGAGCGCAATCCCGGGTTTCCGGCAGTGCCACGGGTCGGCGATCACGAGCGACCCCTCGTCGCCGGTCACCTCGAGCTCGTGGCGCGGCGCGAGCGCGAAACCGCAGTCGAAGTGGCCGATCACGTCGTCTGCGAAGCGCATCGTGCCCGCGAGGGTGACATCGACGCCGTCGCCGCCGAGCGTCTGCTCGGCGCCGACGCGCTCGGGTTCGCCTGCGAGCCAGCGCGTTCCGCTGACGCAATAGCAGCCGACGTCCATCAGCCCGCCGCCGTCGAGCCCCGTCTCCATCCGGACGTCCCCGTCGTGCGTCAGGGGGAAGCTGAACGAGGCGCGGATCATCCGCAGCCGGCCGATCGCCCCGGTCTTCACGAGTTCCTTGACGCGGTGGGTCTGTGGGTTGTGGCGATACATGAACGCCTCCATCAGGAACCGGTCGTTCGCCGCTGCCACATCGAAGGCTCGCTTGATCTCGGCGGGGTGACGGCTGAGTGGCTTCTCGCACAGCACGTGCTTGCCCGCCTCGAGCGCCCGGATGCTCCACTCGACGTGAAGCGAGTTCGGCAATGGGATGTAGACCGCCTCAACCTCGGGATCGGCAAGCAGCGCGTCATAGCCTCCGTAGGCGCGGGGGATGCCCTCTGCCCGCGCGAATTCGTCGGCCGACGTTTGCCCGCGGCTCGCGACGGCGAGAATCTCGACGTCGCTGGATTGCCGGGCGCCGGTCAGGAAGTGACGGTTGATCCGCGCAGTCGAGATGATTCCCCACTTGACCGACATCGACCACGGACACTAAACGAAGATGGTGCCCGACCACGTGATCGCCTTCGCTCCCGGCCGCGCCAACCTGATCGGCGAGCACACCGACTACAACGGAGGGCTCGCGCTGCCGTTCGCGATCAGCGAAGGCGTCACCGTCATCGCCGACGCGATCGGCGAGCCGCGCATCGAGGCGATCGCCGAGGACTTCGGCGAGACAGACCGCTTCGAGGTGGAGGGGCCGGACAACGCGCCCGGGTGGCGCGCATTCGTGCGCGGAGCGGTCGGCGAGCTGACGCGGGCGGGCCTGCAGGTCCCCGGAGCGCGGTTGCACATCAGCGGCAACGTGCCGCAGGGCGGCGGGCTCTCGTCCTCGGCAGCCCTTGAGGTCGCGCTCACGCTGGCGCTCGTCGCGCTCACCGACGCGCCGGAGCCGGACCGGATCGCGCTCGCGCAGCTGTGCTCGCGGATCGAGAACCATTGGGTTGGCGCCCGCACCGGCCTGCTCGACCAGCTCGCCTCGCTGTTTGGCGAGCCCGACCACGCCTTGCGGATCGACTTCCGGGCGCTGTCCGTGGAACCGGTGCCGCTCGCGCTCGGCGACTACACACTCGTCACGCTCGACTCCGGCGAACAGCATGCGAACGCCGCCTCCGGCTACAACCAGCGGCGCGCCGAATGCGCCGCGGCCTGCGAGCAGCTCGGCCTGGTCTCCCTTCGTGATGCCACCGAGCAGGCGGTCGAGGCGCTGCCCTCGCCGCTCCGGGAGCGGGCGCGGCACGTCGTCACCGAGAACGCGCGGGTCGAGGCGACCGTCGAGGCGCTGGCACACGGCGATCTTGAACGCGTCGGCGCGCTGCTGGACGCCTCGCACCGAAGCCTTCGCGACGACTACGCGGTCTCGACGCCGGCCGTCGAGGCGGCCGTCGAGCGGCTCAAGGATGCCGGCGCGATCGGAGCGCGGATCGTCGGCGGCGGCTTCGGGGGAAACGTCCTCGGGCTGCTCGCGCCGGGCGCGACAGCGCCGGACGGGGCGATCGTCGTGCGGCCGGGGCCGGGAGCGCGCCTGAAATAGCGATAACGCGGAAGCCCGGCCTCCGTGCCGGCGCCTCCCGCGTCATCTAGGTCGATTTTCGGCCCAGGCGCGCGCGCGACCTGAGCCGGCGTGCCGTCAGCTGGACGGAGCGATGGCCGGCTCGGCCTCGCCGAGCATCGCGTGTCCGTCCGCGAGTGCCTGCTCGACGAGCAGTGTCAGCTCCGTGACCTCGAACTCGACCCCGACGGTCTTGGCGGCGTCGGAGTACATCGCGAGATCCTTGGGACAGCTGACGAGGAAGTAGTCAAGCTGACCGAGCGTCTGTGCCTCGCGGATCCGCTGCTCGCTGGGGCGCTCGCCGTCCTGCTCCTCGTCGGACATCCAGATCCGCCCGCCGCCGGCGCCACAGCAGAACGTGTTGGTGCCGTGGCGCGGCATCTCGACCAGGTCGGCGCCGATCGCCTCGATGAGCTTGCGCGGAGCCTCGGTCACGCGGTTGTAGCGGGCGAGGTAGCACGGGTCGTGGTACGTGACGCGGGTGCCGCTCAGAGGTGTGCGGATCGACAACACGCCGCGTGAGACGAGGTCGGCGAACAGCTCGGTGTAGTGGTACACCGGCTTGTCGAGCCCGTACTCCGGATACTCGTTGCGCAGCGTGTTGAGGGAGTGGGGGTCGGTCGTGAAGATCGCCTTGTACTCGACCTCCCGCAGCACACTCATGTTCTGCTCGACGAGCATCTCGAACAGCCCTTCCTCGCCGATCCGGCGCACGTCGTTACCGGCGTTGCGCTCACCCTCGTACAGGATCCCGAATGACACGCCCGCGTCGTGGAGGATGCGGGCCACCGCCTGGGACGCGCGCTGGACCCGTTCGTCAAAGGACGCGAAGTCTCCGACGAACCACACGTAGTCGACGGGCTCCTTGCGGGCATCCGGGATCTTGAAGTCGAGCGGCTTGGCCCAGCGTGCGCGCATCCGCGAGGACTTCCCGTAGGAGTTGCCCTGCGTGGCGTACTTCTCGAGCGTCTGCTGGAGCAGCGAGTCCATCCGCCCCTCGTCGACGAGCGAGCGGCGCATGTCAACGATCGTCGGCACATGCTCGATCCCAACCGGACACGCTTCGACGCACGCCATGCACGACGTGCACGCCCACAGCACGTCTTCGGCGATCGGCGGCTGGGTGCCGTTGTCAGACGGGTGATAGAGCTGGTCGCGCAGGTCGAGAATCAGCTGCCGGGGTGCGAGCGGAGACCCGCTCGCCGCGGCTGGGCACACCTCGCTGCACCGACCGCACTCCGTGCACGTGAATGAATCGAGCATCTGCTTCCAGTTGAGGTCGGTCAGCGAGGCGACCCCCACCTGTCCCTTCGGCGGCGGTGACAGCGCGGACACGCCGGCGGCCGGCACGTGGGTGATCGCCAGCGGGCGCTCGACACTGGCCGGCGGCAGTTTGGAGAAGAACACGTTCGGGAGCGCCGTGATGATGTGGAAGTGCTTGGACAGCGGCAGCAGGTTCAGGAACACGAGGATGATCACGCAGTGGATCCACCACCCGACCTCGCTGACGGTCTGGGCGGTCGAGCGGCTCAGACCGCCCATGGCCGCCGCCAGCGCGGCGGTCAGCGGTGCGAAGTCACGTTCGTTGCCGTGAATGTTGTTCGCGACGAGGTTGCCGGCGTCGTACACCAGTCCCCCGACCATGATCAGGAGGATGAAGACGAGGATCAGGTTCGCCTCCCAGTGCGGGGCGTCGTGGTAGCGCCGCTCGGCCGGCTCGCACGCCGAACAGCCGTGGCGTGTGGACGATCAGCCGGCGATAGAGCATGTACACGCAGCCGACGATCACCACCGCTTCGAGCACGTCGCGCAGGAGGAAGAACGGCGGGCCCAGCAGCTGGTCAGGCCCGAAGCCCGGGATGTTCCAGCCCGAGTCGAACGCGCGACCGAACAGCGTGATCACCTGGAGCATGAGCACGACGAAGCCCCAGAAGATGAGCGCGTGCATGATCCCGGCGGGTTGCTCGCCGCGGAGGAACTTCCGCTGACCGATCCCGTCGACCAGCGTCCGCTTCATGCGCGCTCCGATGTGATCGAAGCGCGCGACCGGCTGGGCGCGCAGGAGGAGCCGCATTCGCAGCGCGATGATCCCGGCGAACACTGCGAGCGCCAGCGCCCACACGATTGGGAACACGACGTGACTCATGGGCTCCTCCTCCTCTGCGCTACAACCGGTCGATCGGCGTCATCCGCCGACCGCGGCGGTCAGCTCGTCGACGATGTCGAACAGGTCGGCGACGATCCCGTAGTGCGCGATGTTGAAGATTGCCGCGCTCGGGTCCTTATTGACCGCGACGATCAACTCAGCGCCCTGCATCCCCTCGACGTGCTCGGGGGCACCGGAGACGCCGAGACTGAGGTACAGCTTCGGGGTCACGTGGGCTCCGGACTTGCCGATCTGGCGGACCTTTGGCAGCCAGCCGGAATCGATCACCGGGCGTGAGGCCGCGAGTTCGGCGCCCAGGGCCTCGGCGAGCTCCTCGGCGACCGGGATGTTGTCGGCGCCGCCGATGCCGCGTCCGACGCACACGATCAGCTCCGCCTTCGTTAGGTCGACCCCTTCGTCCGATGGCGTGATCGCCTCGACGAACGTCGTCTTCAGGCTGTCGAGCGCGGGTGGTGCCGGCAGCGCCTCGAGCTCGCCCCGGCCCGCGGCCGTGGGCTCGTCGTGGAGCGCCGTTGAGTTGACGGACACCACCGCGGGCAGCGACGTCTCGGTGCTCGCGAGCAACTGCCCGGCGTAGACACCACTCGATGTCTGCGCGGTTCCGGCACTGACCGAGACCTCCTGGCAGTAGCCGACGAACGGCAGACCGGCGCTCGCCGCGCTTGCTGCGCCGAGATCCCACCCGGAGGTCGTGTTCTCAAACACGACCACGTCGGGCGTGCGGGCCGTGATCGCCGCAGCGAGCACGGCCTGGTGAGCTTCCGGCAGGTACGGCGACAGTGTCGGATGCTGGGCGCTCAGAACGACGTCCGCCGCCGGAAGACGGTCGGCGGTCGTCCCGTCGGCGCTCGCCACAAGCGCGACAAGTGAGCCGCCGGTCGCCGTGGCGATCGGTCGTGCCCAGCCGAGCAGCCGGGCCGCACGACCCTCATCGATCGCAGAGTCTTCGATGTAAACCAGTACGTCGCCCATCAGCCCACCAGAGCTCCTCTCTCACGCAGCAGCGCCGCGATCTTCTCGGCCACTTCTTCAGGGTCACCCTCGAGCATCGTCGCGCCGCCGGTGCGCTCCGGCCGGGCGAGTGAGGTAATCCGAGGTGCCGACGCAGCCGGCGCCACCGTGACGCTGATCGTCTCGGCCGATGCTTCTGACATCGCCTGACGCAGGCGCGCCATCGACACGTAGCGCGGCGGGCTGCTCGCGGACTGCACGCCGACGACGGCGGGCAACGTCAGCTCGAGCACCGCGAGCCGGCCGCCCGCGTACTCCTGGACGACCCGCGCCGTGCCGTCAGACACGGTGGTGCCGACGACGACGTTCGCCTGTGGCCAGCCGAGTTCAGCGGCGAGGTACGGCGCCGTCTGCCCGAACACGTCGTACGGGGTCTGCACGCCGGTCACGACGAGATCCGGACCGAGCTCACGCACGTGCCTGCGCGATTGCCGCCGATGCGGTGCGTGTGTCGTATGGATCGTTGTCCCCGGCGTCGACCAGCACGACCCGGTCGGCGCCGCGCGCATAGGCGACGCGGAGCGCTTGCTCGGCGCCGTCGCCGGCCAGCGCCAGAGCGGTGACCGTCGCGCCGCTTGACTCCTTGATCAGGACCGCTTCCTCAAGCGCTTGCTCATCGAACTCGTTGGTCACCAACTCGACGATCTCACGGTCGATGTCCACTCCGTTGTCGTCGACTTCAAGTTCGTCGCCCAGGCTCGGCATCAGGCGTAAGACGACCGCGATGTTCATTACTCGCTCGCTCCCAACTCGGTGTCGTGTGCTGGCGCCCGGTCAGCGCCGTGTAGCGACGTTAGGACGCGGGGGATGGGATCGCTTCCGTGCAGATCACCGCGCCCGTCAGTAGTTCGCCGATCCCGGGCCGCGGCTCCTGGCCGATGGCATCGCGGGTCTGCATTGCGAGGCTGCTCGACAAGGAGATCCGCCACAAGGAGAAGGAGACGCAGATGGCCAACGCGCTCAGCCCCGAGACGCTCAAGGTCGCGCTCAGGTCCATCGACGAGTTCGCAGCCCGCGAGCTCCCAGATTCGCTGCTGATCGAGCTTGACGAGCGCGACGAGTTCCCCGAGGAGATCGTGCGCCGCATGTCCTCGGGTGACGACTTGGGGATTCAGTTGCTGTTCGTGCCGTTCGAATACGGCGGCATGGGTGGCGGCGCGTACGACGTGTACCGCATCTGCGAGCGGATGGCGGCGATCGATCTCGGTCTCGCCACCTCCGAGCTGGCGACGTTCCTCGGCAGCGACCCGATCCGGGTCGGCGGCACCGAGGAGCAGAAGGCGCTGTACATGGGACGGATCGCCAAGGAGGGTGCGCTGTTCGCTTACGGCGCCACCGAGCCGGAGGCCGGGAGCGACCTCGGCGCGCTTAAGACGGTCGCCGAGCCGGTGTCCGACAACGGCTCCGTCTCCGGTTACCGGATCAGCGGCACGAAGCAATGGATCTCCAACGGCGGCGTCGCTGACCTGTACACGATCCTCGCGATGACGCCCGGGGGCCCGAGCTGGTTCGTCGTCGAGGCCGGCGCGGAGGGCTTCACCCACGGCCACCATGAGGACAAGCATGGGATCCGGCTGAGCAACACCGCGGCGCTGTTCCTCACCAATGTCTATGTCGACACCGACCGGCTGATCGGCGGGGTCGAAGGCCAAGGACTCGTCCAGGCGCAGAAGGTGTTCGGTTACACGCGCCTGATGGTGGCGGCGTTCGGACTCGGCGCCGGCTGGTCAGCACTGGACCGAGCAATCCCGTATTCGAAGAAGCGCGCCCAGGCCGGGAGCCCGCTCAGCGAAAAGCAGGGCTACACCCACAAGCTGATCGTTCCGCACGCGGTTGCGCTCGAGGCGGCGCGGGCCGCGATCGAGGAGACGGCCGAGCGCATCGATTCCGGCGAGGGCGAGCTACAGATCGAGGGCGCGGTCGCCAAGTTCCTCGCCACCGAGGCCGGCGACGCGGCCGCCGACGCTGCGATCCAGGCCCACGGCGGCTACGGCTATACGCACGACTACATGGTCGAGAAGATCAAGCGGGACGTCCGCATCACCCGGATCTACGAGGGCACCTCGGAGATCATGGAGATCACGATCGCCCGCGGGCGCTGGCAGGAGCATCTGAAGTCCAGCGGCAGCTACTACCACGACCGCGCACGCGAGCTCGAGGTGCTGCACGCCGAGAACCCGGCGGTCGGCGCCGACGTCGCCGCGCTCGCGCATCACGCGCTTGCCGAGGTGCTCGAGCAAGCGCGCAAAGAGAAGCTGACGCGCAGTCAGCACATCCTGATGAGGCTCGGCGAGCTGATCGCGCTGACCGAGGGATCCGCGGCCTTCGCCCGCCGCGCGCATCGATCCGGCGCCAAGCAGTTGCATGAAAAGGCGTCGAAGCGCCTCAAGCCGGTTGCCATCGCGGCGGCGAGCCGCGTCAACGCACGCAACGTCGCGCTACGCGTCGCGACCGAGTCAGTGCGGTGGGTGGCCGGCGCCGACGGCGGCTCGCTCGGCGACCTCGAGCAGCGGCTCGGGTTTGAAGCGATTTATCGCGCACAGGGTGGCCTGCTCGCGGACATGGCAGAAGTGACAACCGCCGTCTACGGGCGCATGCGGCCGTGAGGGACACCGAACACGTACGACAGGAAGCTGAACAAGATGACTGACCCGCTCGAGAACGCCGTCGCGATCGTTGGCGTCGGCGCGATCCTCCCTGACGCCCCCGATGCCGAGACCTTCTGGCGCAACGTCACGGGTGGCGTGTACTCGATCAGCGAGCGTCGACGCGAAGCGTTGGGATCCCGCGCTCTACTACGACCCGGATCCGAAGGCCTGCGGAGAAGACCTACTCCACGATCGGCGGCTGGGTGCGGGACTGGGACTGGAGCCCGCTGGCATGGAAACTGCCGATTCCGCCCAAGGTGTCCGACGCCATGGATGACGCCCACAAGTGGGCCGTGGCGTGCACGCGGATGGCGCTGATGGACGCCGGCTGGCCGGCGCGCGAACTCAATCTCGACCGCACCGCGGTCATCATCGGCAACGCGATCTCCGGCGAGCAGCACTACCTGACGACGCTGCGGATCATGTTCCCGGAGCTGGCGCGCGAGCTCGAGCGCACCGACGGCTTCACCGCATTGCCCGCGGACGTCCGCGCGACGATCGAGCAGCAGCTGCGCTCCCGGATCGAGGACTGGCTGCCGGGCATCACCGAGGACACGATGCCGGGCGAGCTCGGCAACTGCATGGCCGGCCGGGTCGCCAACCTGTTCAACCTGCACGGCCCGAACTTCACGACCGACGCCGCGTGCGCATCGGCCCTCGCGGCGATGGATGCAACCGTCGAAGGTCTGCTCGACTCACGAGTTCGACGTCGCGATCACGGGCGGCATCGACCGCAACATGGGCGCGGCTTCGTTCGTCAAGTTCTGCGCGATCGGCGCGCTCTCACCGACCGGCACGCGGCCCTATGCCGACGGCGCCGACGGTTTCGTCATGGGCGAAGGCGGTGCGTTGTTCGTCGTCAAGCGGCTGGCCGATGCCGTGCACGACGAGGACAAGATCTACGCGGTCGTGCGTGGGGTCGGCAGCGCGAGCGACGGCGGGGGAAGGGCATCACCGCGCCGAACCCGTCGGTCAGCGCTTCGCCGTCGAGCGTGCCTGGCAGAACGCCGGGCTGTCGCCCGCGGACTGTTCGCTGATCGAGGGCCACGGCACCTCGACCCGGGTCGGCGACGCGGTCGAGCTCGGCGCGCTGTCGGACGCGTTCGCGGGTTCGCAGATCACCCCGGGATCGATCGCACTCGGATCGGTCAAGTCGAACATCGGGCACCTGAAGGCCGCCGCCGGCGCCGCCGGGCTGCTGAAGGCGACACTGTCGCTGCACAACAAGGCGCTACCGCCGAGCATCAACTTCGAGCGCCCGAACCCGAACCTCGACTGGAGCGTCTCACCGTTCGCCGTCAACACGGAGCTGCGGGACTGGGACATCGCGTCCGACCGCACGCGCGTGGCCGGCGTCAGCGCGTTCGGCTTTGGCGGCACGAACTTTCATGTCGTGCTCGAGGAGTACGTCCCCGGGCGTGCGGTCAACGGCAACGGCCGGCGAAGCTCTGTCGCGGTGCCAGCGAGTGCCACCAGAGCGACGAGCACTGCCGTGTCCGTCGACCCGGCGACCAAGACGCCGCTGCGCGGATCTCTCGTGCTCGGTGCCAACAGCGCTGAGGAGCTCGCCAACGAGCTGCGGACCGCGCTCGCCGAGGCGCGTCAGGGCCGCCACCTGGACCCGGCGGCGCCGAACGCGCACACGTTGCGTGCGCCGGAGCGGATCGCGATCGACTACGCACACGGCGAGGAGCTCGTCACCAAGGCGGAAATGGCTCTGCGGCTGATGGGGTCGGGCAACGACACCGCGTGGCCCGCGCTGCGTGGGCGCGGCATCTACCGCGTGAGCGGCGCGCCCGGCAAGGTGGCGTTCCTCTACACCGGTCAGGGCTCGCAGTACGCGAACATGCTCGCCGACATCCGTGACCGCGAGCCAGTCGTGGCGGCGACGTTCGAGGAAGCCGACGCGATCATGGCGCCGCTGCTCGAGGGGCGTCGGCTGACGGACATCATCTTCGCCCACCGCGATGACCCGGCCGCGATTGCGCGATCCGAGGAGGAGCTACGCCGGACCGAGATCACGCAACCGGCGGTCATCACCGTCGATGTCGCGCTGACACGCCTGCTCGCCGAGTACGGCATCGCCCCGGACATGGTCATGGGCCATTCCGTCGGCGAGTACGGCGCCCTCGTCGCCGCCGGCTCGATGTCGTTCGCGGATGCGATCGAAGCGGTCAGTGCGCGGGGCCGCGAGATGGCCCACATCAACGTCGCCGATCCCGGCATGATGGCGGCCGCGATCGCGCCGCTGGCCGAGGTCGAGGAGCTCGTCGCCGAGATCGACGGCTACGTCGTCTTGGCGAACATCAACTCGCTGCATCAGGTTGTCGTTGGCGGCGCGAGCGCCGCGGTCCAGCAGGCGGTCGCCGAGCTACAGCGGCGCGGCCACACCGCGATCCCGCTGCCCGTCAGCCACGCCTTCCACACCGAGATCGTCGCGCCGGTCAGCGTGCCGCTGGGCTCGATGCTCCAGCGGCTTGGACTGCGCGCACCGACCCTGCCGGTCGTGGCCAACGTCAACGGCGAGTTCTATCCGACAGACGGCGACGTCGCGGGGCAGATGGTGGAGATTCTCTCGCGCCAGGTCGCCTCGCCGGTGCAGTTCGTCAAGGGCCTGCGCACCCTGTTTGACGCCGGGGCCCGCGTGTTCGTCGAGGTTGGTCCCAAGCACGCGCTTCAGGGCTTCGCGTCGGACGTGCTCGGCGACGACACCGTGATGAGCCTCGCCACGAACCATCCGAAGGCCGGAGACATTGCGACGTTCAATGCAGCGCTCTGCGGGCTGTGGGCCTCCGGGGTCGGCGCCGGACGCGAGCCGGATGCTCGCGCGACGGCAGAGCTGAAAGCTGGAGCAACCGCGCAGCCGCGGCTCACCGCGGCTGCGCGTCCAGCCGTGGCCGCCGCACCGATCGCGCCCGCCGTGCCTGTGCAGCCCGTGCCCGCAGCGTCGGCCGCGCCGGCCGAGAACGGCCGCCCGCGGCTCGGCGAGCCGGTCGTCATCACCGGCGCAGCGCTCGGCCTGCCCGGAGCCGATCGGCTGTTTGACGACGGCAACATCGCCCGCCTGCTCGCAGGAGAGCAGGGCATCGACGTGCTCCCCGGACGGATGCGCCGCGAGATGCTCGACAAGCACATCACCCGCCTCGTCAAGAGCGATGACGGAGGTGCCTCGTTCGAGATGATCGACCGGCTGGACGCGGTGATCAAGCTTGCCGCCCGGTCGGGCCTGTTTGACCTCGGCGAGGAGTTCGGGGTCGACGCCGATCGGCTCGCCGCCCTCGGTCACGACACTCAGATGGCGATCGCTGCCGGCATCGACGCGCTGCGCGATGCGGGCATCCCGCTGGTGCTCCATTACAAGACGACGACGCGGAACACGCAGCTACCCGATCGGTGGTCGCTGCCGGAGAGCATCCGGGACGAGACGGGCGTGATCTTCGCTTCGGCGTTCCCAGGCCTGGAGGAGATGACCGATGAGGTCTCCCGGTATACGACCGACAAGATGCGCCGTGAGCGACTGGCCGCGCTTGAGTCGCTCCGTGCCCGGATGCTCGACCACGAGGGCACCGACGCGGTTGTCCTCGCCGAAGTCGAGCGGCGGATCCATGATCTGAACGCCCAGCTCGAGGCCGAGCCGTACAGGTTCGACCGTCGATTCCTGTTCCGGATCCTGTCGATGGGCCATTCGCAGCTCGCCGAGCTGATCGGCGCGCGTGGTCCGAACACGCAGGTCAACGCGGCGTGCGCGAGCACGACGCAGGCCGTCGCGATCGCGGAGGATTGGATCCGCGCCGGACGGTGCAAGCGCGTCCTGATCGTCGCCGCCGACGACGCGACGTCCGACACGATGATGCCGTGGATCGGCGCGGGCTTCCTCGCCTCCGGTGCAGCGGCGACGGACGAGATCGTCGAGGAGGCGGCACTCCCGTTCGACGAGCGTCGGCACGGGATGCTGATCGGGATGGGCGCGGCGGCGCTCGTCGTCGAGAGCGCCGAGTCGGCGCGGGAGCGCGGTCTCAGCCCGATCTGCGAGGTGCTCGGATCCGTGCTCGCGAACTCCGCGTTCCACGGAACCCGCCTCGACGTCAGCCACATCTCCGGCGTGATGGAGAGACTCGTCTCCCAGGCCGAGGCGCGTGGTGTTGCGCGGTCGCAGATCGCCGGCGAGACGGTGTTCGTGTCGCATGAGACGTACACGCCGGCGCGGGGCGGCAGCGCCGCCGCTGAGATCCACGCGCTGCGCCACGTGTTCGGGAACGCTGCCGATCAGATCGTGATCGCCAACGTGAAGGGCTACACCGGCCACCCGATGGGCGTGGGGCTTGAGGACGTGATGGCGGTCAAGTCGCTGGAGACCGGCGTCGTGCCAGCGGTGCCGAACTTCCGGGACCCCGATCCGGAGCTCGGCGTGCTCAACCTCAGCCAGGGCGGCGCGTATCCGATCCAGTACGCGCTGCGGCTCGCGGCGGGCTTCGGCTCGCAGATCGCGATGCTGCTGCTGCACTGGGTCCCGGCTGCCGACGGCCGCCGGCGCGCGGTGAACGAGCTCGGATTCGACTACCGCGTCTTCGATCGCGAGACGTGGACCGCGTGGCTCCGTGCCGCGAGCCGGTACGAGTCGCCGCGACTCGAGGTCGCGCAGCATCGTCTGCGGGTCGTCGACCAGGGCGCGCCGAACGGCGCCGCCCAGCCGGTGACGGTCACGCCGCAGCCGGTCACGCCGCAGCCGGTCACGCCGCAGCCGGTCGTCGCTGCGCCCGCCGCCGGTCGTCGCGGCCCCGGCCCCGGCGCCGGTCGTGGCGCCCGCGCCGGTCGTGGTGCCCGCGCCGCCCGCTCCGCCCGCGCCGGTCGTCGTCGCTTCCGCCGTCGGCTCCGGAGCCGGTGGCTGTGGCTCCCGCGACTGCCGCTCCCGCCCTGGACAGCATCGAGCAGCGTGTGTTGGAGGTCGTGGCGGAGCAGACGGGGTATCCGACGGATCTGCTTGACATGGAGCTTGATCTTGAGGCGGATCTTGGGATCGATACGGTCAAGCAGGCGGAGGTGTTCGCGTCGATTCGGGAGAGCTATGGGATCGAGCGTGATGATGGGTTGAAGCTGCGGGACTACCCGACGTTGAATCATGTCGTCGGGTTCGTGCGCGATCGCGCTCCGGGTGCGGCGGCAGCTGTGGCGGCGCCTGCCGCACCCGCTCCCGCTGTGGCTCGTGGCTCAGGAGCCGGCGGCGGTTGCCACTCCGGAAGGCGCGGCTGCGCCGGGCTCCCGCCCTGGACAGCATCGAGCAGCGTGTGTTGGAGGTCGTGGCGGAGCAGACGGGGTATCCGACGGATCTGCTTGACATGGAGCTTGATCTTGAGGCGGATCTTGGGATCGATACGGTCAAGCAGGCGGAGGTGTTCGCGTCGATCCGGGAGACGCTATGGGATCGAGCGTGATGATGGGTTGAAGCTGCGGGACTACCCGACGCTCAACCACGTCGTCGGGTTCGTCCGTGATCGTCTCCCCAAGGCGGAGGAGGCCGCGGCAGCGCCCGCGACCACCGAGGCTCCGGACGCTCCGGCTGAGGAGGCGCCGCCCGCACCCGCGCCCGCCACGGTCACCGGCACCCGCAACCGCCCCCGAGCCGGCCCCGCTCAGCGCGGCCGACGCCGAGGGCTACCCGCGCCGGGTCCCCGTCCCCGTGCTCCGGCCGCCGCTCGACCTGTGCGTCCCGACCGGCGTCACCATCGGCGCCGGCAGCCGGATCGCCGTGATGCCGGACGAGGGCGGGATCGTCGACGCCCTGAGCGCGAAGCTCGCCGACGCCGGTGCCGAGGTCCTGACGTTCAAGCGGACCGCGAGCGTCGACGCGCACGAGAAGCAGCTCGCCAAGTGGACCGAGTCCGGCTCGATCGACGGCGTGTTCTGGCTGCCCGGCCTCGACCTCGAGGGACCGGTCACGAAAATCTCGCCGACGGCTCGTCGCGAGGCGCTCCACGTGCGCGTGAAGTTGCTCGCCGCGACGATGCGCGGACTGCCGGAGTCGACGTTCCTCGTCAGCGCCACGCGCCTCGGCGGGCGCCACGGCTACGACGACGCCGGCGCGCTCGGCGTGTTCGGGGGAGCCGTGACCGGCTTCACCAAGGCGCTCGGCCGCGAGCGGACCGACACGCTCATCAAGGCGGTCGACTTCGGCGCCGAGGATCAGGCTGACGCCGCCGCCGTCACGCAGGCGCTGCTTGACGAGGCCGCGCTCGATCCGGGTGTGGTCGAGGTCGGTCACGCCGACGGACTGCGGTGGGCGGTGGCGCTCGTCGAGCGCGAGGCCGAGCACGACACGGGCCGTGAGCCGGACAAGGACACCGTGTTCCTCGTCACGGGCGCCGCGGGCAGCATCGTCTCCGCGATCACCATCGACCTCGCGGCCGCGTCAGGCGGAACGTTCCATCTCGTCGACCTCGTTGGCGAGCCGGATCGCGACGACCCTGACCTGGCTCGATTTGTGAGCGACCGCGATGGTCTCAAGCGCGAGCTCGCGGACCGGATCCGCGAACGCGGTGAGCGGCCAACGCCGAAGCTCGTCGAGCGTGAGTTCGCGCGGATCGAGCGCGGCCGCGCGGCGCTCGACGCGATCGAGGCGATCGAGCGGGCGGGCGGCAGCGCCCACTGGCATCAGCTCGACCTGACCGACGCAAAGGCGGTCGGGACAGCGGTCAAGGGAGCCCTGAAGGAGAGCGGCAAGATCGATGTGGTCATGCACGCCGCGGGACTCGAGATCAGCCACTTCCTGCCGGACAAGCCGCAGTCGGAGTACGACCTCGTGTTCGACGTCAAGGCCCACGGCTGGCTCAACCTCCTGGCCGGCTTCGGCGCCAAGCAGCCCGGGACCGCCGTTCTGTTCAGCTCGATCGCGGGTCGCTTCGGCAACGGTGGCCAGACCGACTACTCAGCGGCCAACGACCTGCTGTGCAAGAGCGCGTCGCACATGCGTCGCGGCTCGGACACCCGCGGCGTCGCGATCGACTGGACGGCCTGGGCGGGCATCGGAATGGCGAGCCGTGGCTCGATCCCGAAGATGATGGAGGTCGCCGGCATCGAGATGCTGCCGGCCGAGGTCGGGGTCCCGGTCGTCCGCCGCGAGGTGACGGCGACGGGGCGCGACGGCGAGGTCCTCGAGGCCGGCTCGCTCGGTCTGCTCCAAGCGGAGCGTCACCCGACCGGTGGTCTCGACGCCGAGCGGGTGACCGCGGCGCGCGCCGACGATGCCGGACCAATGACGGGACGGATCGAGAGCTTCTCGGCCGACGGCCGCGTCACGGTCGTGACCGAGCTTGACCCGAACCGCCAGCCGTTCCTGTTCGACCACCGGATCGACGGCACAGCCGTGCTTCCGGGCGTGATGGGAATGGAGGGTTTCGCCGAGACGGCCGCTGCCCTGGTGCCTGGTTTTCACGTCGTCGAGCTGATGGACGTTGACCTGCTGGCCCCATTCAAGTTCTACCGTGACGAGCCACGACCGGTGATCCTCCGCGCGTTCCTGACTGACGGAGGCGACGGGACGCTGCTCGCCGACTGCGAGCTGATTGGACGTCGCGAGCTCCGTGGCCAGGGCGAGCAGGAGACGCGGCACTTCGTCGGCCGTGCCCGGCTCGCGCGGAAGTCTCCCGCGGCGCCGAAGGCGAGGTCGCGGCCGGAGGATCAGGACGGCGCCGGAGTCGGCCACGATGCCGTCTATGGCGTGTACTTCCATGGGCCTGCCTACCAGGTGCTCGAACAGGCGTGGCGGGCGAACGGCCACGTGATCGGACGCTTCGCGGGTGAGCTGCCGGCGAACCATGAGCCCCCGGGCCGGCCGACCGAGATCTCGCCGCGCCTGATCGAGCTCTGCTTCCAGACCGCCGGGGTGTTGGAGCTTGCCTCCGAGGGCCGGATGGCCCTGCCGACCCACGTCGATCGCGTCATTCGCTACGCAACGGGCAAGAAGCCGAGCCGGCTGTGGGCGGTGGTGACGCCGCGGGACGGTGGCTCCGACGCCGAGATCATCGACGAGGGCGGACGTGTGCGGGTGAAGCTCGAGGGCTACCGGACGATCGGCCTTCCGGGCGAACTCGAGGCCGAGGCACTCGCGCCGATCCGCTCGGGCCTCGGCGACGAGTGACGCGCTGAGATGGACATCGGGCTCTCCCGCCTCGCGATCGTCAATCGCGGCGAGCCCGCGATGCGTCTGATCCACGCCGTCCGTGAGCTCAACGACCAGCGCCGGCATCCAATCCGGCTGATCGCGCTGTACACGGAGGGCGAACGTGACGCGATGTTCGTGCGCCACGCCGACGAGGCGGTATCGCTCGGACCGGCTGTGGATCCCGACCGCGAGCGCAGCGGCTACCTCGACCACGCGGCGCTCGAGCGGGCCCTCATCCAGACCCGGGCGGACGCCGCCTGGGTCGGCTGGGGGTTCGTCGCCGAGCAGCCGGAGTTCGCCGATCTGTGTGCCCGGCTCGGGGTCGTCTTCATCGGTCCTGACCCGGCGGTGATGCGGCTCGTCGGCGACAAGATCGCCGCCAAGCGCCTCGCCGAGACGGCCGGAGTTCCCGTCGCACCGTGGAGCGGGGGGCCGGTGGGGACGTATGACGACGCGCTCGCGCAGGCGACCCGGATCGGGTTCCCGTTGATGATCAAGGCGGCTGCAGGGGAAGGCGGACGCGGTATCCGCCGCGTCGATGACGTCGGCAGTCTCGGCGCCGCCTTCGACAGCGCCCGGGCCGAGACGCTTCAGTCGTTCGGCAGCGACGTCGTCCTGATGGAGAAGCTCGTCACAAAAGCACGCCACATCGAGGTGCAGATCATCGCCGACGGCTACGGCAACGCCTGGGCGGTCGGAGTCCGCGACTGCTCGTATCAGCGTCGCAACCAGAAGGTGCTCGCGGAATCGTCGAGTCCCGCTCTCACCGCCGAGCAGGAGGCCGAGATCAAGGAGGCTGCTCGCCGTCTCGCGCTGCATGCCGGCTACCGGAACGCAGGCACGTTCGAGTTCCTCTACGAGCCGGCCGAGCGCCGGCTCTCGTTCATCGAGGTCAGCCCCCGGCTGCAGGTCGAGCACCCGGTGACCGAAGCCGTGACCGGGCTCGATCTCGTCAAGCTGCAGCTGCACGTCGCCACCGGCGGCCGGCTCGAGGGCGAGCCGCCGATCGCGAGAGGGCACGCGATCGAAGCCCGCCTTAACGCCGAGGACCCGGCGCTCGGGTTCGCCCCAGCGCCCGGCCTGTTGTCCGTGCTCCGGCTGCCGACCGGGCCCGGATTGCGGGTCGACACCGGCGTCGCCGAGGGTGACCTCATCCCGTCCGAGTTCGATTCGCTGATCGCCAAAGTGATCGCCTGGGGCCGTGACCGGGACGAGGCGCTGGCGCGGCTGCGCCACGGCCTGGCGGCCACGCTGGTCGTGGTCGAGGGCGGCACGACGAATCAGGGGTTCCTGCTCGAACTGCTCGACCGTCCCGAAGTGCGCAGCGGCGATGTCGACATCGCCTGGCTCGACCGGCTGTACCTGAGCGGCGAGGCGACGCCGGCGCGCGACGCGGACGTGGCGCTCGTGCAGGCCGCGATTGAGCTCGCCGACGAGGATCTTGCCGCCGACCGTGCACGCTTCTACGCCTACGCCCGCCGCGGCCGGCCGCAGGCGAGCGCCGAGCTGAGCCGCAGCTACGAGCTGCGGCACCGCGGTCAGTCCTACCGCCTCAGGGTCGCGCACGTTGCGCCCGAGCGTTACCGGGTGTCGGTCGACGGTCACCAGCTTGAGCTGGAGACCAGGCGGATCGGTCAGCACGAGCGCCGGCTCGTGCTTCCCGGCCGCAGCTATCGAACGGTGAGTTCCAAGCAGGAGAACGACGTGCTCGTCGAGGTCAACGGGGTTCCCCATCGGATCTCTCGCGACGATGGCGGGATTGTGCGCAGCCTGGCGCCCGCCGTCGTCGTGTCGATTCCGGTCGCCGAGGGTGACGTTGTCGAAGTCGGTGACGTCGTGGCGGTCGTCGAGGCGATGAAGATGGAGTCCTCGCTCGTGGCGCCGTTCCAGGGTCGCGTCAAGCAGGTGTTCGTCGGCGAGAACGTCCATGTCAGAGCGCAGGCGCCGCTGCTGGCGCTCGAGCCGGTCGACGAGCAGGACGCAGCTCCGTCCGGGACCCGCCTGTCGTTCACCGAGCTCGCCGGTGCGGCCGAGCCGGTGATCGACGACCAATGCCGCGAGAACCTCCAGCGCATGGAGTGGCTCGTCCGCGGCTACGACGTCGCGGCCGCCGAGGTCGATCGGGCGATCACCGATCTCCACGGCCTGTGCGCCGATCTGCTTGCGTGTGACCCGGCACTCGTACCGGGCGAGCACCGGCTGCTGCGCATGTTCGCCGACCTCGGCGCAATCTCCAGCCCCCTGCCGCGGGATGAGGGCGAGGATCCCGAGCGGCTCCAGGGCTCCCAGGAGCACCTCCACCACTGGCTGCGCTCGCTTGACGCGGAGAGCGAGGGCCTGCCGGAGGCGTTCGTCAGCCAGCTCCGCCGCGCGCTCGCGTACTACGGCGTCGAGAGCCTCGAACGGACACCGGCGCTCGAGGACGCGTCCTACCGTCTGTTCCTCTCGCAGCAGCGGGCGGACGCCGCGCGGCGCGTGATCCTGGCAATCCTCGATCGGCGTCTCGAGGGGGCGGAGCAGCTGATCGGTCATGTGGGAGATGACTTCCGTGAGGCGCTCGATCGGCTCGTCATCGCTCTTGACGGCCGGGATCAGATCGTCGCCGATCTCGCGCGTGAGGTTCGCCTGCGCTACTTCGACGAACGGGTCATCGCGGAGGCCACCGAGCGCGTCTATGCCGAGATGGAGCAGCACGTCGCCGCACTGATCGAGGACCCGGGGCGCGCCGATCGGGAGCAGCACATCGAGGCGATCGTCGACTGCCCGCGGCCGCTGTCCACGCGGCTGACCACCGCGATGCGTCAAAACGAGCCGCCGGTCCGTGACCGCCTCGTCGAGGCGATGGCGCGCCGCTACTACCGGGTGCGGTCGCTCGATGGCTTCGAGGACATCGAGCTCGGCGGTCATCGGTTCGTCGTCGGCCGCTATCGCTTCCAGGACACCCAGCGCCACATCCTCGCCGCCTACGTCGAGGTGGACGAGATCGGCTCGGCCTCGCGGGCATTCGTCGACTGGGCCGCGAAGATCCCCGCGGGCGAACTCGCGGTACTCGACCTCTACGCCGAGCACGCAGGAGCGGCCCCCTCGCATGAGGAGCTCGCGGCGATGTTCGCCGACACCTATCAGGGCATCGACGTCCCGCCGGCGCTGTACCGGATCGTCGCCGCGATCGCCGAGCCGCGGCGTGGCCGGGGCATGTCGGCGATCGACCTGTTCACGTTCCGCCCGAGCCCCGAGGGTGGTCTCGTCGAGGATGCGGTGCTCCGCGGCCTGCACCCGATGATGGGCCACCGGCTGCACGTGTGGCGGCTCGGCGAGTTCGAAATCGAGCGGCTTCCGTCCCCGGAGGACATCTACGCGTTCCACGGTGTCGCGCAGGCCAATCCCAAGGATGAGCGGCTGTTCGTGCTTGCGGAGGTCCGCGACGTCACGCGCGTCCACGACGAGCACGGCGAGGTCGTTGGGCTGCCCGAACTCGAGCAGATGCTCGTTCACGTGTTCAGCACGTTGCGCGGCTACCAGGCCCACCGCCCGGTCAACCGCAGGCTGCTCTGGAACCGGGTTCTCCTGCACGTGTGGCCCGTGATGGAGTCGAGCCCGGACGAGCTGCGGCGGTTCGTCCAGCGCCTCGTTCCGCTGACCGCAGGTCTCGGGCTCGAGGTCATCCTGCTCCAGGGCAGGCTGCGCGAGAGCGATGGGGAAGCGCGCGGGCGGGTGCTGCGGTTCTACATGCCCACGCCGCACGAGGTCCGCGTCGAGGTCGACGATCCGTCGTCGCAGAGCATCCAGACGCTGGACGAGGGCGCCCGGCGAGTCATCTCCGCCCGCCGCCGCGGAACGCTTCACCCGAGCGAGATCGTCACGCTGATCGCGCCGCCGCACGCCACCTCGGGCCAACCCCGCGGCGAGTTCATCGAACACGAACTGTCTGAGCAGGGGCGGCTCGAGCCGGTCGACCGGCCGCCCGCGATGAACCCGAGCGGAATCGTTGCCGGCACGATCAAGAACTTCACCGAGCGCTACCCCGAGGGCATGCGCCGGGTGATCCTGCTCGGCGACCCCACGCGGGCCCTCGGCTCGCTCGCCGAGCCCGAGTGCCGACGCATCATGGCCGCGATCGATCTCGCCGAGGAACTGGGCGTTCCGCTGGAGTGGTTCGCTCTCTCCGCGGGCGCGAAGATCGCGATGGACAGCGGCACCGAGACGATGGACTGGATCGGCGCGGTCCTGCGGCGGATCATCCTCTTCACCCAGGCCGGCGGCGAGATTAACGTCGTCGTCGCCGGGATCAACGTCGGCGCCCAGCCGTACTGGAACGCCGAGGCGACGATGCTGATGCACACGCGCGGCGCGCTGATCATGACGCCGGAGAGCGCGATGGTCCTCACCGGCAAACAGGCGCTCGACCACTCGGGCGGCGTCTCGGCCGAGGACAACTTCGGCATCGGCGGCTATGACCGGATCATGGGGCCGAACGGCCAGGCGCAGTATTGGGCCCGGGATCTCGGCGCCGCCTGCAGGCTGCTCCTGTCCTACTACGACCACACCTACGTCGCGCCCGGCGAGCGCTTCCCGCGCCCGGCGAGCAGCTCGGACCCGGCGGGCCGGGACGTCGGCGAGGCCGAGCACAACGACCCCGGCTCCGGGTTGCCGCGCGTCGGCGACATCTTCTCCGACGAGACGAACCCGGGCCGCAAGAAGGCGTTCGACATCCGTTCGGTGATGCGCGCCGTGATCGACAGCGATCACCCACCGCTCGAACGCTGGGCGCGGATGCGCTCGGCCGAGATCGGGGTCATCTGGGACGCTCATCTCGGCGGACGCCCGGTGTCACTGATCGGGATCGAGTCAAAGCCGGTCCCGCGGCACGGGCCGCTGCCCGCCGACGGGCCCGAGGTGTGGACGTCCGGCACGCTGTTCCCCCGCTCGGCGAAGAAGATCGCCCGCGCGATCAACGCGGCCGCCGGACGGCGACCGATCGTCGTGCTCGCCAACCTGGCCGGGTTCGACGGCTCGCCCGAGTCAATGCGGGAAACGCAGCTCGAGTTCGGCGCGGAGATCGGCCGCGCCGTCGTCAACTTCGACGGCCCGATCGTGTTCTGCGTGATTTCGCGCTACCACGGCGGCGCGTTCGTCGTCTTCTCGTCCAAGCTGAACCCGCATATGGAGACCATCGCGCTTGAGGGCACGCACGCCTCGGTGATTGGCGGCGGCCCGGCCGCCGCGGTCGTGTTCGCGCGGGAGGTCGAGCAGGCCGCGCGGCAGGACCCGCGGATCACCGAGATCGATGCCCGCATCGCGGCCGCCGAGGGCGCCGAGCGTCAGGCGTTGCGCTCGGAGCGCGCCGCCGTGTGGGACGAGGTGCTGGCGCAGAAGCGTGGCGCGTTCGCGGAACAGTTCGATCGGATCCACAGCGTCGAGCGCGCGGTCAAGGTCGGGTCGGTCGACGCGATCATCTCGCCGGCGTCTCTGCGTGGGTTCCTGATCGCCGCGGTCGAGCGTGGGATCCGCCGCTTCGAGCCGTCGGACATCGACCCCGGAACCGCAAATGGCCGCCCCGGGATGGCTCAGCCGACACGCGGGTGACGTTCCCTCCGGCGACGCCTGGCTCGGCGCCGCCGAGCGCGAGGTTCTCGCCGGGCTGCGCTTTGAGCGCCGCCGAGAGGACTGGCGGCTCGGCCGATGGACGGCGAAGTGCGCCGTCGGGGCGTGGCTCGGCCTCGAGCCGCAGCGGGTCGCCGTGCTGCCCGCCGCCGACGGGGCGCCCGAGGCGTGGCTCGACGGACAGCCGACGCCGGTGCCACTGTCGCTGTCGCTCAGCCACCGCGAGGGCACCGCGCTCGCCGCGGTGGGCCAAGGCCCCGGGCGCGTCGGCTGTGATCTCGAGCTGATCGAGCCGCGGAGCGACGCGTTCGTGCATGAGTGGCTCGATCCAGCGGAGCAGCAGCTCGTGTTCGGAGCCTCGCCGGCAGCCCGGCCACTCATTGCCAACGCGATCTGGAGCACCAAGGAGGCGGCGACGAAAGTGCTCCGTGAAGGACTGCGGCTTAACGTCCGGGACGCCGTCGTGTCGTTGACCGCCGTCGACTCGGCGGCCGCCGGCGTCTGGCACCCGGCGCACGTCACCTGGCGCGGAGGCCTGCCGTCCGGAAACGGCTCCTCGATCACCGGTTGGTGGCGGGCCGAGGAGCCGTTCGTGATGGTTCTGCTCGCCGACCCTCCGCTCAGCGCGCCGCGGCGCCTTCCGCTGCTTGCGCAAACCGCTTGAGGTTCCAGCCACCTTCGGAGCCGACCGCACCGCGCATCTTCTCCCAGCCCTCGCCATGGCGGTCGATGTGGCGGTGCTCGAGTGAGACCTGGGTGCGATCACGGCCCTCGGCGGTGAACACAACCTCGATCTCGCTCGTCTTCGCGGGGTCGGACTCGATCTGCCACGCGAGGTTGATGTCCCAGCTGAACACGACCCGGGCGGGCGGCTCGTAGGCAAGGATCCGGGACCAGCGGCACTCGCTGCCGTCGATCCCGCGGTCGATGATGTGGCCGCCCACACGGGGCTCGAACACCATCTCTTTGAGGGGCGCTTGAAGGATGTGATGGTCCGGGTTCCACCACGTCTCGATGCCCTGAGTGAACACCTCGAACGCGGTCTCGATCGGCGCCTCGACGGTGATCGACCGGGCACGACGACCAAAACGCAAGAGAGCGCAGCCCGTTCTCGGAGCTTTCGTGCGATGTGGCGGAGATTTCGCCGGAACGCAAGAAAGCGGCTGAATCGGTCGTCGCTCTCATGCGAAATGGCGGCAATCGCGTCGCTTCCAGGCGATTCGGTCGCTGCCCGTCCGCGGCACCCCCTCCGCCGAGGCCGATCCCCACCCCTTCAAAGCGCCTTTCCGCCAATCGCGGCCTCCCGACGTGGCGCGTTATCGTCAGACCGCAGCGCATGCCGACGACCGAAGCACACGAGGTGACCCTCAGACCCGACGGTCTCACCGCCGACGAGGTCATCGCCGTGGCCCGCCACAACGCCCGCGTCACCGTCAGCGACGAGGCGCACGACGCGATGGGGCGGGCCGCCGAGATCGTGACCGCCCTCGACCGCCAGGAGGAGCCGGTCTACGGCGTCTCGACCGGGTTCGGCTCGCTCGCGCGCGTCCGGATCCCGACCGAGCGCCGCACCGAGCTGCAAAAGGCGCTCGTTCGATCACACGCGTCCGGAATGGGTCCGCCGATCGAGCGCGAGGTCGTCCGGGCGATGATGGTGCTCCGCGCGCGGACGCTCGCGATGGGCTGGTCAGGCACGCGGCCGGTCGTGGCGCAGACGATCGCGGAGGTCCTCAACGCCCAGATCACGCCGGTCGTCCCTGAGTACGGCTCGCTCGGCGCCAGCGGGGACCTCGCCCCACTCGCCCACTGCGCGCTCGCGCTCATCGGAGAAGGGGAGACCGAGGTCGAGGCCGACGGGTCGACGGTGCGCCGCCCCGCGGCCGAGGCGCTCGCCGACGCGCAGATCGAACCGCTCGAACTCACCGCCAAGGAGGGCCTGGCGCTGATCAACGGAACCGACGGAATGCTCGGGATGCTCGTGCTCGCGTGTGCCGACCTGCACGACCTGCTCCGGGTCGTCGACATCACCACGGCGATGTCGGTCGAGGCGCTGCTCGGCACCGACCGGGCGTTCGCTCCTGACCTCATCGGGCTCCGCCCCCAGCCCGGGCAGGCG
The DNA here is from genome assembly GCA_963813265.1 of uncultured Solirubrobacterales bacterium. Classification (GTDB taxonomy): domain Bacteria; phylum Actinomycetota; class Thermoleophilia; order Solirubrobacterales; family Solirubrobacteraceae; genus Palsa-465. The sequence goes on from CAWEYQ010000006.1 coordinate 136,271, forward strand.
GCGAGCGCCGAGAACCTGCTCACGCTCCTCGCCGGATCGGAGATCGTCGCCAGCCACCGTCATGGCGACCCCCGAGTCCAGGACGCCTATTCGCTGCGATGTGCGCCGCAGGTCGCCGGCGCGGCGCGGGACACGCTCGCCCACGCGCGCGCCACGGCCGATCACGAACTGCGCGCCGCGATCGACAACCCGATGGTGCTGCCGGATGGCCGGGTCGAATCATGCGGCAACTTCCACGGCGCACCGGTCGCGTTCGCGTGCGACTTCCTCACGGTTGCGATCGCCGCCGTCGGCTCGATCGCCGAGCGTCGCACCGACCGCCTGCTCGACTCGACGCGCTCCCACGGCCTTCCGGCATTCCTGGCGCACGACGCCGGGGTCAATTCCGGGTTGATGCTCGCCCACTACGCGCAGGCGGCCCTCGTGGCCGAGAACCGCCGGCTCGCGACTCCGGCGAGCGTCGACTCGATCCCGACGAGCGCCATGCAGGAGGATCATGTGTCGATGGGGTGGGGTGCCGCCCGTAAGCTCCGGACCGCGGTCGACAACCTCCGGCGGATCCTCGCTGTGGAGCTCGTGACCGCGGCGCGCGGACTTGACCTGCGAGCGCCACTCACACCGGCGTCGGCCACCGGCGCCGCGCTCGCGCTCACCCGCGAGCACGTCCCCGGACCGGGCCCCGACCGGTTCCTCGCACCCGAGCTCGCCGCGGCCGACACGCTGATCTCGTCCGGCGCGCTTCTCGACGCAGTCCAGGCCGTGACGGGAGCCCTGCGATGAGGACGATCCGGGCGCCTCACGGAACCAAGCTCTCCTGCCGGGCGTGGCCGCAGGAGGCCGCGATGCGGATGCTGATGAACAACCTTGACCCCGACGTCGCGGAGAACCCGAACGAGCTCGTCGTATACGGCGGGACCGGGCGCGCGGCGCGCTCGTGGGAGGCGTTCGACGCGATCGTCCGCACGCTCCAGCAGCTGGACGACGATGAGACCCTGCTTGTCCAGTCGGGCAAGCCGGTCGGTGTGTTCCGCACCCACGAGTGGTCGCCGCGGGTGCTGATCGCGAACTCGAACCTCGTCCCCGAATGGGCCAATTGGGACGAGTTCCGCCGGCTCGAGGCGCTCGGGCTGACGATGTACGGACAGATGACCGCGGGCTCCTGGATCTACATCGGGAGCCAGGGGATCGTCCAGGGCACGTACGAGTGCTTCGCCGAGATCGCCCGACGCCGCCACGGCGGCTCGCTGGCGGGCACGATCACGCTCACCGCCGGGCTCGGCGGGATGGGTGGCGCCCAGCCGCTGGCGGTGACGATGAACGGCGGGGTCGCGCTGTGCGTCGAGGTCAACCGCGAGCACATCGAGCGCCGTCTGCGAACCCGCTATCTCGACGAGGTGGCCGACGATCTCGACGACGCGGTCCGGCGCTGCGTGGCCGCCAAGGCGGAGGGCCGCGCCCTCTCGGTCGGGCTTGAGGGCAACGCCGCGGACGTGCTCCCCGCGCTCCTCGCGCTGGGGTTCGAGGCGGAGATCGTCACGGATCAGACGAGCGCGCACGATCCGCTGGACGGCTACATCCCGAACCGGATGACACTTGCCGAGGCCGACGATCTGCGCGCGAGCGACCCGCAGGAGTACATCCGCCGCTCCCGCGCGGCGATCGCCGCCCACTGCGCCGCGATGGTCGGCTTCCTTGACGCGGGCAGCGAGGTGTTCGACTACGGCAACAGCCTCCGGGCCGAGGCCCGGCTCGGCGGGTTTGAGCGGGCGTTCGCGTACGCCGGGTTCGTTCCGGCGTACATCCGGCCGCTGTTCTGCGAGGGTCGCGGACCGTTCCGCTGGGCGGCCCTGTCCGGCGATCCCGCCGACATCGCGGCGACCGACCGCGCCGTCCTCGACGAGTTCCCCGATGATGAGCCGCTCGCCCGATGGATCCGGCATGCGTCCGAGCGGATCGCCTTCCAGGGGCTGCCGGCGCGGATCTGCTGGCTCGGGTACGGCGAGCGCGCCCGCCTCGGGCTGCGCTTCAACGACATGGTGCGCCGCGGTGAGGTGAGCGCGCCACTCGTGATCGGCCGGGATCACCTCGACTCCGGGTCGGTCGCCTCGCCGTACCGGGAGACCGAGGGGATGGCCGACGAGTCGGACGCCATCGCCGACTGGCCGCTGCTCAACGCGCTCGTCAACACGGCGGCCGGCGCCACGTGGGTCTCGATCCATCACGGCGGTGGCGTCGGGATCGGTCGCTCGATCCACGCCGGAATGGTGTGCGTGGCCGACGGCACCGAGCTGGCGTCGGCGAAGCTCGAGCGGGTCCTCACCACCGATCCCGGAACCGGGGTCATGCGGCACGCCGACGCGGGCTACGAACGGGCTATCACGGTCGCCGGCGAGCGTGGCGTGCGGATCCCGATGCTCGGCTCGTGAGCGTCCTGCCGATCGCGACCGTTGGTGACCCGGTGCTCCGCGAGCGCGCGATCGAACTCACCGCCGAGGAGCTGTCGACGGCGGACGTGCAGCGCCTGATCGACGACATGATCGACACCAAGCGCGCCGCCGGCGGCGCCGGCCTCGCTGCTAACCAGGTGTCGGTGACGAAGCGGATCGCGATCGTCGAGGTCGATGAGCACACCCGCTACCGCTACAAACCGCGCGTGCCGCTCACCGTGATCGTCAACCCGGAGATCGAGGTGCTCTCCGACGAGCGGCTGCTCATCAATGAAGGGTGTCTGTCGGTGCCCGATCTGCGCGGCGATGTCGAGCGCGCAGTCGACGTTCGCGTCCGATACCTCGATCGCGACGGCAACCCGCACAGCCTTGACACGCACGGTCTCACCGCCGGCACGTTGCAGCACGAGGTCGACCATCTCGACGGCGTGCTGTTCCTTGACCGGGTCACCGACCCACGGAGCTTCAGCACCTGGGAACAGTTCGAGCGTCATCATGCGGCGGCGTTCCTGCGACGGATCGCGCCGTATGCGGCGGGCGGGGAGAGCGTCCGGTGACGCGCTTCTGGTGCGAGCGCGCCTGGCTCGGCGGCCCCGACGTTCAGCGCGGCGTCGTGATCGACGTCACCGACGAGCGGATCGAGAGCGTGCAGACGGGTGTCACGACCGCTCCGCCCGACGCGCAGTCGCTGGGTGGGCTCGTCACCCCTGGCCTCGCCAACGCTCATTCGCACGCGTTCCAGCGCGCGCTGCGCGGTCGCACCCAGCGGGCCGGGCGAGGGTCGTTCTGGACGTGGCGCGAGCAGATGTACGCACTGGCGACGGCCGTCGACCCGGACTCGATGCTGGCACTTGCGCGTGCGACGTACGCCGAGATGACGCTCGCGGGAATCACCGTCGTCGGAGAGTTCCACTACGTCCATCACCGTCCGGATGGAAAGCCATACGATGACCCGAACGCGATGGGCGCAGCCGCAATTGAGGCAGCACGTGAGGCCGGGGTGAGAATGACCCTGATCGACGCCTGCTATCTCCACGGCGGGATCGGGCGTGCCCCCGACGCCGCGCAGGCGCGCTTCTGCGACGGTGACGCCGCGCGCTGGTCAGAGCGCGTCAGCGCCCTCGACGAGGGACCGCACGCTCGGGTCGGCGCCGCGATCCACAGCATCCGCGCCGTCGACCCGGACAGCGCCGCGATCGTCGCCGCGTGGACGCGGGAGCGCGGCGCGCCGCTGCACGCGCACGTTTCGGAGCAGCCCGCCGAGAACGAGGCCTGCCGCGACGCGTACGGTGACAGCCCGACCGGCGTGCTGGACCGCGCCGGAGCGGTGAGTGGACACTTCACCGCGATTCATGCGACCCACGTCACCGATGCCGACACGGCGACGCTCGGCGCCGCGTCGGCGTTCTGCTGTCTGTGTCCGACAACGGAGCGGGATCTCGCCGACGGCGTCGGCCCCGCCGCGCGGCTGCGCGACGACGGCGCCTTGCTCGCGCTCGGTAGCGACTCCCACGCGATCATCGAACCCCTGGAGGAAGCCCGGGCGGTCGAACTCGACGAACGGCTTGTGTCCGGCGAACGCGGACGGCACGCCGCCGACGACCTTCTGTACGCGGCGACCGCGGGCGGCTACGCGAGCGTCGGCTGGCCGGAGGGCGGGATGATCCGCGCCGGCGCCCTGGCCGACCTCGTCGCCTTCGACCTCAGCGGCGTCCGGCTCGCGGGAACACCGGACGACCGGCTCGTCGACGGCCTCGTGTTTGCCGGTGCCGCGGCCGACGTCCGTGATGTCGTCGTCGGTGGGCGCTTCGTCGTTCGTGACGGACAGCACGTCACCCTCGACGTGCCCCGAGAACTCGAGGCGGCAATCCGGGATGTGATCGGATGACCACGGTCGCGCTCGACGACATCGGCATGCTTGTCACGAACGATCCGGCGCTCGGCGAGGGGCCGCTCGGCATCGTCCGGGACGCGGCGGTCGTGATCGAGAACGGACGGGTCGCCGAGATTACGTCGGCAGGGGTGGCGGCGGACGAGCGCATTGCGGCCGACGGCCGGTGCGTGATCCCCGGGTTCGTCGACAGTCACACCCACCTCGTGTTCGCCGGCGACCGAGCCGAGGAGTTCGTAGCTCGCATGGCGGGCGCGCCGTACGCCGCGGGGGGGATTCGGGCGACGGTCTCGCACACGCGCGCGGCGAGCGACGAGCAGCTGCGGGAGCTCGCCGCGGCCCGCCGGCGCGAGTCGCTGCGGGCCGGGATCACGCATCTGGAGATCAAGTCCGGCTACGCGCTCGACGTCGATGGTGAGCGGCGGCTGTGTGAGATCGCGTCCGAGTTGACCGAGGACGTCACGTTCCTTGGCGCGCACCTGCTGCCGCCGGAGTACGAGCACCGAGCCGACGAGTACGTCGCGCTCGTCTGCGGCGAGATGCTTCAAGCCTGCCGACCATTCGCTCGCTGGATCGACGTGTTCTGTGAGCGCGGCGCGTTCGACGGCGAGCAGTCACGCCAGGTGCTGGCCGCGGGGCGCGACGCCGGGCTCGGCCTCCGTGTCCACGCCAACCAGCTCGGCCGGGGCCCGGGCGTGCAGGTCGCGGTCGAGATGGGGGCGGCCTCCGCCGATCACTGCACGCACCTGTCGACCGCCGATGTCGATGCCCTCGCGTCCTCCGCCACGGTGGCGACGCTCCTGCCGGCCACCGACTTCTCGACCCGCCAGCCGTATCCGGACGCCCGCCGCCTGCTCGACGCCGGCGCAACCGTGGCGCTGGCGACGAACTGCAACCCCGGATCGAGCTACACAACGTCGATGAGCTTCTGCATCGCGCTCGCCGTGCGCGAGATGCGGATGAGTCTCGAGGAGGCATTCTTGGCGGCGACGTTGGGCGGCGCCCGGGCGCTGCGCTGCGAGCGCGACCGGGGCCGTCTGTCGCCCGGCACGTACGCCGACGCGGTGATCCTCGCGGCGCCCTCCTACGCGCACCTCGTGTACCGGCCGGGCGTGCCGCTCGTCGCGGGGACGCTGCTCGCCGGCGAGGTGGCGTTCGCGCACCCGGAGTTCGGCGCCGGGCTGTAGCGGCCCACGCTCACCGGAGCTCGCGCAGGGCCGGGTAGAGCGCGCGGAAGTGCGCGCGCCGTTCGCGATACACCTCGACCCACTCCGGCACCGGCTCGATCCGCTCCCGTGGCCGCACGGTGGCCGCCACCGCGGCGTGGACGTCGGCCCACGTGCCGGCGGCAACCCCGCCGAGGATCGCCGCGCCGAACGCCGCGCCTTCGTCGACGGCCACCCGCTCCAGCGGGAGCTCGAGCACGCTCGCCACGATCCTGAGCCACTCCTCGCTGCGGGCGCCCCCGCCGGAGACCCGCCCGAACTCGACAGCGCCGGCGGCGAGCTCGTCGATGAGATCGAGCGAGTCACGCAGCCCGTACGCCACGCCCTCGAGCACGGCCCGCACGAGCGCTCCGCGGTCATGGCGCACGCTCAGGCCGGTGAATGCGCCGCGGGCATCCGGATCGGCGTGCGGCGTGCGCTCGCCCGCGAGGTACGGCGCGAACAGCAGTCCCTCGGTTCCCGGCGGCCACTCGGCGGCCTCGGCGATGAGCGCGTCGTATTCGACCCCGGAGGCGACCGTGTCTCGCAGCCAGCGCAGGCTTCCGGCGGCCGAGAGCATCACGCCCATCGCGTGCCACGCCCCCGGTACGGCGTGGCAGAAGGCGTGGACGCGCGCCTCGGCGTCGGCGGCGAACTCCTCGAGCGCGGCGAACACGACGCCGGAGGTCCCGAGCACGATCGACAGCGGCCCGGGGCGATCAACTCCGACCCCGAGCGCGCCGGCCGCCTGATCGCCGGCCCCGGCGGCGACCGGCACGCCGTCGCGGGTCTGGCCGGACACCTCGGGGCTCTCCAGCACGGCCGGGAGCCAGGCCGGATCGAGCCCGAGCGCGTCGAGCACATCGTCGCTCCAGCGCCGCCGCGCGACGTCGAGCAACAGCGTTCCCGACGCGTCGGCGACGTCGGTCGCGTGTGCGGCGCACAGCCGCAGACGCACGTAGTCCTTGGGCAGCGCGATCCGGGCGATGCGCTGGTAGACGTCCGGCTCATGCGCGCGCAGCCACAGCAGCTTCGGCGCCGTGAATCCGGTGAGCGCCCGGTTGCCGGTCAGCGAGATCAGCCGCTGCAGCCCGATGGTCCGCTCGATCTCGGCGCACTGCTCCGCGGTGCGCTGATCGTTCCAGAGGATCGCGGGCCGCAGGACGCGCTCCTGGTCGTCGAGGGCGACGAGGCCGTGCATCTGGCCCGAGAGCCCGATGCCGGCAGGCGCTCCGGCGGCGGCCCTCAGCTCTCCCGAGCACGCGCTCGCTCGCCGCCCACCAGTCCTCGGGGTTCTGCTCGGACCAGCCCGGATGCGGGGTCGAGAGTGGGTACTCGGCCTCAGCGAGGGCCAGGACGGTCCCCTCGGGGTCGATCGCCACTCCCTTGACGGCGGAGGTGCCGACGTCGAGCCCGACGAGGCACGCCCGTTCGGTCATGCCCCGAGCGCGGCGTACACGATCTCGTAGGCGCGGACCGCGTCCTTGTGCTGCTGCGCCTCGCGCAGCGCGGCGTCATCGATCTTGGCGGCGATCCCGTCGATGAATCGCCACTGCAGGACCGAGCGCTTGACCGCCGAGACCTGATCCTCGGTGTACGGGTAGAGGTCGAAGCCGAGACGCTCACCGCCGGACCCGTACCCGCAGCGCCGCAGTTCGAGCGCGAGCTCGAGCGTCTCCATGAACGCGGTCGTCCCGACCATGTTGTCGTCGTCGAACGTGCCCCACCCGGAGTTCGCGTGCAGGTGGCCGAGCGCGCCCTCGGAATGCAGCAGCGCCGCGTACTCGGGAAGGTGCTCGCCGTTCATCAGCAAATGCTGCCAGTCCATGTTGATCTGAACGTTGTCGAGCCCCCGCGCGCGCAGCTTGTTCACGATGAACAGGCACATGCCCATGTTGCGCATCAGGATCTTCATCGCGGGCTCGGAGTTCTTGTGCTCGAGGAACAGCTTGATGCCGTGCTCGGCGCACACCTCCGCCGCCTCGGCGATGCCCTCGATCAGCCAGTTCCAGGAGTCGACGTACGGCGTCTGAAACGGGTAGTTGTAGCCCTCGCCGCCGGGCCAGATGATGAGCTGGGCGCCGATCGTGCCGGCGAACTCAGCCGCCTCGCGGACGATCCGCCGGGCCTCGTTGCGCAGCGACGGGTCGGGGTTGACGAGGCCGCCCCGGCCGAAGCGTGGGTCGAGGTGGAGACCGCCCGCGACGGCATAGATGTCGTGGTCGGGTCCGAGGGCCGCCTTCACCGCGTCCAGATTGTCCGGCGAGATCTCGTTGGGATAGTGGAACTCGTAGCCGTCCATCAGCTCGCCGAGCCCGTCGACCGCCCGGTGGACCTTCTCGGCAACCGGCTCGGGGCCGTAACTGTGCTCTGGCTGGTAGCCGATCGGCACGAACCGGGTAATCATCGGGCCGAAGGCCCAGATCCCAAGGCTGGTCTTCATCGCTCCTCCTTCGAGATGGTCGAGGTCGCGGTCCCCGCGCCGTCCCGCGTCGCCCAAACGCTATCGCGCCAACCCCCGCGTGAGCGTTAACATGCCCGCGGCTGCGCGATGGCAGGGCGTAGCCATCGCTCGGACCAGACCGCGATGACCTCACCCGAGGAGAGACTCTCGACTCGCCGCCGCAATGTCGTGATGGCCGATGTCGGACGCCTCGCCGGCGTCTCGCATCAGACCGTCTCCCGGGTGATCAACGGAAGCCCGCACGTTCGTGAAGAGACCCGTGCCCGCGTGATCGCGGCGATGCGCGAGCTCGACTATTACCCGAACTCGGTCGCCCGCGCGCTCGTCACCGGTCGCACGAATACGCTCGGGGTCGTCAGCTTCGACACGACGCTCTATGGGCCGGCATCGACGCTGCTCGGCATCGAGCGAGCGGCGCACGAGGCGGGCTACTTCATCATCGTGGCGAGTCTCAAGGCGCTCAATCGCGACTCGATCGCCGACGCCGTCGAGCGCCTGCGCGTTCACGGGGTCGACGGGATCCTCGTGATCACGCCGCTGCGTGAGGGCGCGGAGGCGCTCCCGCACGTGGGGGGCGGCGTCCCTCTCGTGGCCGTTGAGGCTGGACCTGATGGGGCGGTTCCGGTCGTGACCGTCGACCAGCTCGCCGGGGCTGCGCTGGCGACTCGCCATCTCCTCGAACTCGGCCACGAGACGGTCTGGCATCTCGCCGGACCGTCTGAGTTCGTCGAAGCCCGGCAGCGGCTCGACGGCTGGCGCCGGACGCTCGCCGACGCTGGAGCCGACCTGCCGCCGTCACTGGAGGGCGATTGGAGCGCCCGGTCGGGGTACGAGGTGGGGCGGGAGCTGAGTGGCGATCGCGGGGTCCGCGCGATCTTCGCCGCCAACGATCAGATGGCCCTCGGCGTGATTCGTGCCATGCACGAGGCGGGCCGGAGCATCCCGGGTGATGTGAGCATCGTCGGCTTCGACGACATCCCCGAAGCGCCGTACTTCACGCCGCCGCTGACGACCGTTCGCCAGGACTTTGACGAGGTCGGAAGTCGCGGTGTGCGGCTGCTGCTGAGGATCATCCGGGACGGTGAGCCGTCCGACCCGGGTGAGCCCGTGGCCCCCGAGCTGATCGTCCGAGCGAGCACCGGGCCGCCCTCTCGTTATCGAGAACGTTGACACGCGCACAATGTGATCGTTAACATCGCGCCGCCGAGAGAGGAGAGAGGAGAAAGGGTGCAAGCGCCCCGTCCGCAGCCGCGCGAGGACATGTTTGGTGTCCGTAGTAAGTACCGGCGGGCGCCGCGGCTTTGCGCGCATGACGCCTCTATCCGTGCGTGGAATCGTTGATGGCCCGGTTAATGTCAGTGGACACGGCCCGGCGAGTCTGAGAGGTTTCGACAAACCGGGGCCGACCCGACGTATTAGAGGAGGAGCGCAGATGTCAGACATCTTGGACGACGCCGTAGAGCGTCTGGAGTGGGACGAGCGCAAGGAGGAGGACACGCCGGTCAAGCGCTGGAAGCAGCTCACGCGCCGCACCGCACTGACCGGTGGCGCAGCTGGTATCGCAGCGACGATCCTTGCGGCGTGCGGCGGTAGCAGCAGTAGCTCGAGCTCGACGGCGGCGAGCGGCAGCAGCAGCTCGGCATCGAGCATCTTCGGCTCGAGCCAGAGCTACAAGTTCACGCTGGTCAACCACGTGACGACGAACACGTTCTTCACGCCGACGCAGAACGGCGCGGCCGACGCGTGCAAGCTGCTTGGCTGCAGCTATCAGTGGACCGGGCTCGCAGACCAGCAACGTCTCCGAGATGGTCAACTCGATGAACAGCGCGATCAGCGCCGGCGTCAACGGGATCGGCGTCTCGCTGGTCGACCTGAAGGCGTTCAACGCGCCGACGAATACGGCGCTCGAGCAAGGGGATCCCGGTCGTCGCGTACAACGCGGACGCGGTCGACCCGAAGACCAAGGCGATCACCAACGCGCGGCTCGCCTACATCGGGCAGGACCTGTTCGTGTCGGGTCAGAAGATGGGCGAGCACATCGCCTCGCTGGTGCCGTCCGGCGACGTGGCGCTGTTCATCGCCACGCCGGGTTCGCTGAACATCCAGCCGCGGATCGACGGCGCGCAGGACACGCTCAAGTCGCACTCCGGCGATCAAGACCCACGTGGTCGCGACCGGGGCGGCGATCCCGAACGAGAAGAACGTGATCGACTCGTACCTCGCCGGACACTCGAGCACGAAGGGCATGTTCGCGGTGGACGCCGGCAGCACGCAGGGCGTGGCGCAGGCGATCCAGGCGCACAACCTGAAGGGCAAGGTCAAGGGCGGTGGCTACGACCTGACCCCGATCACCCAGAACCTGCTGGCCAGCGGCTACATCCAGTTCACGATCGACCAGCAGCCCTACCTGCAGGGCTTCTTCCCGATCATCGAGCTGTACCTGTACAACGTCATCGAAGACGCTGACCGGCATGGCCGACGTCAACACCGGTCTGAAGTTCCTGGACAGCACGACGGTGAAGCCGTACAACACCACCAAGAGCCGGTACGAGGGCACCAGCAGCGCCCCTGGCGTCACGAAGTCGTAGGTCGAGAGGATGGCGCGGCAATGACGATCCGAAAGCATCGCTAGCCGATGGCTGTCGACCTCGGAAACTCAGACCTACGCAAGCGCAAGCTCCGAAGGGCCCGGCGCCGGGCCGGGCCTTCGGGGCCAGCGTCTCGAGACTCGGCAGGGGGTTCCTGACCCTGCGCGAGGGCAGCATCATCGTCGTCACGCTGGTGACGTTCATCTACTTCGCGGCGACCACCGAGCAACTTCGTCAAGGGCGACACCTTCAAGTCGCTGCTGCCGTACTTCGCCCCGGTCGCGATCATGGCGGCCGGCGAGGTGTTCGTGATGATCCTGGGCGAGATCGACCTCTCGATCGGGGCCGTCTACCTGTTCACGCCGTTCATCTGGAGCAAGCTCCACGGGACGGGGATCGGGCTCTACCCAAGCCTCATCCTGTCGCTGGTGGTCGCGATGGTGCTGGGCGCGATCAACGGCTTCTTCGTCGCCTACGTCGGCATCGCGTCGTTCGTGGCGACGCTCGGGATGCTGTTCACCTTAGACGGGTTAACGCTGGTGATCTCGCACGCGACGCCCGTCCAGGTGCCGGGCACGAACATCAGCGGCCATGCCACGACGTTCTCGAAGATCTTCGGCGGAGGCACGTACTCCGAGCTGATCTGGGCGATCGGCCTCGTGATCCTCTTACAGGTCGTGCTCACGTTCACCCGATGGGGGCTCTACACGGTCTCCACCGGCGGTAACCGCCTGGGCGCCGCCGAGGCCGGCATCCGGACGCGTGATGGTCATCGTGCGCAACTTCGTGCTGGCCGCGCTGATGGCCGGGTTCACGGGCGTCCTCGAGGTGGTCCGCGTCGACCACGGCGACTCCCGATCCGTCCGGGTCGAACACGCTGCTGCTCCAGGTCGTCGCGGCCGCGATCGTCGGCGGCACGCTGATGACCGGCGGTGACGGCACGGTCGTCGGCGCGCTGATCGGGGCGCTGTTCCTCGGCCTGCTGACCGAGGGTCTGACGATCAAGGGCGTCAGCGCGAACTACCTCGGTCTCTACCTCGGCATCGCGATCCTGATCGCGATGACGCTCAACGTGCTCGTGCGGCGGGTGCGAACGGGATCCGGCCGTGGCTGACGAGGCTCTCACCGAGGAACGGATCGTCGGCCCGAGTCTCGGCCGAGGACGACGTGCTGCGCGTCGAGCACGTCTCCAAGCGGTTCGGGCCGACCACCGCGCTGCGCGACGTCAACCTGCACCTGCGCAAGGGCGAGGTGCTGGGGCTGCTCGGCGACAACGGCGCCGGCAAGTCGACGCTGATCAAGATCCTGTGCGGCTTCCACGAAGCCGGACTCCGGGTCGATGTGGCTGCAAGGGCGAGCCGTACGCGCCCGAAGAGCGTGCTCGACGCGCGCCACCACGGGATCGACACCGTCTACCAGGACCTCGCGCTGGTCGACGAGCTGTCGCGTCTATCACAACCTGTTCCTGCGCCGCGAGGACGTGCTTCAGGCCGATTCCGCTGCTCAACAACCGCGCGATGAAGCGGCGAGCGCGCAAGGCGCTCGACGAGATCGGGATCAACATCCCGCGGATCGACGTGCCGGTCGCCCGGCTCTCCGGCGGCCAGCGGCAGGCGATCGCCGTCGCGCGCACAGTCTCCGGCGACGCCGACATCCTGCTGCTCGACGAGCCGCTCGCCGCGATGGGCGCCAAGGAGGGCGGGATGATCCTCGACCTGATCGCGCGTCTGAAGGACGAGGGCAACGTCTCGATCATCATGATCCTCCACAACTACGTCCACGTGTTCGCAGGCCTGCGACCGCGTCAGCCTGATCCAGGACGGCGTGATCGCGCTCGACAAGCCGACGAACGAGACCAGCGTCGACGAGCTCAACGAGATCGTGGTCGAGGAGTACCGACGCGCGCGGCTCGCGGCGCGGGCCGGCAACGGGGCGCCTGCCGGCCCGGCAACGGGGCGCGGCATGCCGGCCCGCAACGGCGCGCCGCCCCGGCAGCGCGCCCTCCGCTCCGTGAGCGAGTCGCATACGCGATCGGCGTCGACTTCGGTACCGAATCGGGACGGGCGCTTCTTCTGGACCTGGAGACGGGCGAGGAGCTCGCGGTCAGCGTCGTCCCCTACCCGAGCGCCGTCATCGACCGAACGCTCCCGGGCACCGACGAGCGCCTGGGTCCTGACTGGGCGCTCCAGGATCCCGACGACTGGGTGACCGTGCTCCAGACCGCGATCCCCAAGGTCCTCGCCGAGACGGGGGTCGACGCCTCCGACGTCGTCGGACTCGGACTCGATGTGACCTCCTGCACGGTCCTGCCGGTGCGCGAGGACGGCGTGCCGCTGTCCACCCTCGGGGAGTGGCGTGATCGCCCGCACGCCTGGCCGAAGCTGTGGAAGCACCACGCTGCGCAGCCGGTCGCCGACCGCCTCAACGACGTTGCGCTCGACCGCGGCGAGGACTTCCTCGCCCGGTATGGCGGGCGCATCTCGTCGGAGTGGTACTACCCGAAGTTGATCGAGGTGTGGCTCGAGGACCGTGACGTCTACAACGCCTGCTCGCGATTCATCGAAGCCACCGACTGGCTGGTCTGGTGGCTGACGGGCCGCGAATGTCGTCAGAGCTGCACCGCCGGATACAAGGCGCTGTGGTCACCCGACGACGGTCTGCCGTCCGCGGACTATTTCGCCGCCGCGTACCCGGGCTTCGACCGTCCCGAGGAGAAGCTCGGCACGACGTTCGCGCCGCTCGGGTCGCGTGCCGGAACGCTGCGGGCGGAGGCGGCGTCACGGCTCGGGCTGCCCGAGTCCGTCGCCGTGGCGGTCGGGAACGTCGACTCGTTCGTGTCCGTTCCGGGGGCGGGCGTTGAGCATGCCGGTGCCTTCGTGATGGTCGTCGGGACATCGATCTGCGACATGGTCGTCGACGCCCGCGAGGTCCGTCTGCCGGGGATCACCGGGGTCGTGCGTGACGGGATCCTCCCCGGGTCGTACGGATACGAGGCGGGGCAGGTCGCGGTCGGCGACATGCTCGCCTGGTACGTCGACACCTTCGCCGGCGATTACGGGTCGCTCGAGGGCGAGGCGGCTCGCCTGGCCCCTGGGGAGAACGGGCTGCTCGCGCTCGACTGGTGGAACGGCAACCGCTCGATTCTCGCCGACGCCGGGGTCACCGGCGTGATCGCCGGACTGACGCTGCAAACGACCCAGGCGGAGATCTACCGCGCGCTGCTCGAGGCGATCGCGTTCGGCAACCGGCGGATCATGGACAACTTCACCGAGCACGGGATCGAGCTCGATGAGATCGTCGCCTGCGGCGGGATCGCCGAGCGGAGTCCCCTGATCATGCAGCTCCTCGCCGACACCAGCGGGCGCCCGGTCCACGTGCCGGCGTCGACCGAGGTTCCGGCGCGCGGCTCGGCGCTGTTCGGCGCGGTCGCGGGTGGCGCGTTTGCGGACATCGGCGCCGCGATCGCGGCAACGCGGCCCGGGACGGCACGGACCTACACGCCCGATGCGCAGGCCCAGTCCATCTACGACGAGGTGTACGCCGTCTATCGAGAGCTGTACGAGACGTTCGGCCGCACACAGGTCGAACTGCTGCACGGCCTCAAGCGCATCCGCACCAACCAGAGGAGGGCTCCGTGAGCCACGCCCAGCGCCAACCGAAGATCGGACTGCTCGGGATCATGCAGGAGCTCTACGACGACATGATCCCGGGGATCACCGATCACCAGGCCGCATACGCGACAAACGTGGCCAAGCAGCTGTCCGGCGTCGCCGAGGTCCTGTTCCCGCGGCCCGCGCGCACGCGGGCGGACATCGAGTCGATCTCCCGTGCGTTCGTCGCCGACGGCGTCGACGGGGTCGCGATCGTGATGCTCACCTACGGACCGGCGATGCGGAGCGTCCGCGCACTCATGGACCTCTCGGTCCCGCTGATGCTCGCGAACATTCAGCCGGAGCGGTCGGTCACCGCCGAGTGGGACATGTCCGACCTGACGTACAACCAGGGGATCCACGGCGCCCAGGATCAGGCGAACGCGATCGTGCGCGTGGGCACTCCGTTCTCGGTGATCACCGGCGACTGGCGCTCGGAGGAGTTCGCGTCGGCGTTCGAGGACTGGGCCCGGGCGGCGCAGACGATCACGCGGCTGCGTCAATCCAAGATCGCACTCCTCGGCAACTGGATGAACGGGATGGGGGACATCCGGTATGACCCGCCGGCGCTGCTGCGCCGCCTCGGGCCGGAGGTGTTCACCGAGGATCTCGGCCCGCTGTCCAAGCGGATGGAGGCCGCCTCGGACGACGACGTCCAGGCCGTGATCGCGCGGCATGCCGCCGAGATGGCCGTCGCCGACAACCTCCCGCGTGAGAACCACGAGTACGCGGCTCGGCTCGAGGTGGCGATCCGCGGCATGATCGAGGACGGCGGCTACGACGGGTTCTCGTTCCACTTCGATGCGTTCGGCAACGACGGCCGCTTCCGGCAGTTGCCGCTCCTCGCCGCCTCGGATCTGATGGCCGACGGGTACGGATTCGCGGCCGAGGGCGATACGAACACGACGACGTTGATGTGCGCGGCCCAGACGATGATCGGCAACGCGCACTTCAGCGAGATGTACGCGATGGACTGGGAGCTTGACTCGGTGCTCATCAGCCATATGGGGGAGGGGAACTGGAAGATCGCACGCCAGGACCGTCCCGTGAAGCTGATCGACCGTCCCCTCGGGATCGGCCGGCTCGACAACCCGCCGACGCCGGTGTTCTCGGCCGAGCCGGGAGTCGCCACGACCGCCGCGCTCGTGCCGATCGAGGGCGAGATCTTCCGGCTCGTCGTCGGGATCGGCGAGGTTCTCGATACGCCAGAGCTGCCGAAGGTCGAAATGCACTATTTCCACTTCCGGCCTGAACGCGGGATGGAGACGTTCATGGACGAGTGGCTCCGCCTCGGCGCCCCCCACCACTTCGTGCTCAATCTGGGCGACCACGTTCGCCGCTGGCGGCGGTTCGCCGAATTGCTCGACCTCGACTACGTGGAGATCTAGCGCGCCGTGCTGGAGGATCTCCGCCGCGCCGTGCTGGGGGCGAACCTCGCGCTCCCCGCGCACGGCCTCGTCACGCTGACATGGGGCAACGCATCCGGGGTCGACCGGGCGGCCGGGCTGATGGCGATCAAGCCGTCCGGCGTCTCGTATGACGCGATGACGGCGGAGGACGTCGTGCTCGTCTCGCTCGAGACCGGCGAGGTCGTCGAGGGCGAGCGCCGGCCGTCGACCGATACCCCGACGCACGTGGCGTTGTATCGCGCGTTTCAGGAGATCGGCGGCATCGTCCACACCCACTCGACCTGGGCCACCGCGTGGGCCCAGGCCGGGCGGGAGATCCCGCTGCTCGGAACGACCCACGCCGACCTGTGTGCCGGCGCGGTCCCGATCACTCGGGGGCTGACCCCGGAGGAGGTCGAGCGGGACTACGAGGGCTCGACCGGGGACGCAGTGATCGAGGCGATCGGGGCGCGCAGTGCGGCCGAAGTCCCGTGCGTGCTCGTCCGTGGCCACGCGCCGTTCTGCTGGGGCCGGTCGCCGGCGGCGGCCGTGGAGACGGCGGTGACGCTCGAGGAGGTCGCGAAGATGGCGCTGCTGACGAGCGTGCTCGAACGCGACCCGCCGCTGCTTGACACATTCGTCCGCGATAAGCACTTCACACGCAAGCACGGGCCGACGGCGTACTACGGCCAGCGGTGAGCGAGCCGCAGATCGACGTCGTCATCGGGCCGGACGCAGTCGAGCGGCTGGCCGTCGCAGCCGCGTCCGGGGCCTGGTCGGGCGCGCTCGTCGTGTCCGACGCGAACACCCGGGAAGCGGCGGGCGAGGCGGTCGTTGCCGCGCTGCGCGATGCCGGGATCGCGGTGCGCGAGCACGTCTTCGAGCAACGGGACGGCCTCCTCGCCGAGCCCGACGAGGCGGCAGCGGTGGGCGCGCGCATCGGCGACCTGTGGCCGGTCGTCGTCGGCTCGGGCGTGCTCACCGACATCGTCCGGTACGCAGCGCACGCCGTCGACCGCGATTTCGTCAGCGTGCCCACCGCGGCGTCGATGGACGGGTATGCGTCGGCCGCGGCGGCGATGCAGATCGCCGGGGTCAAGGTCACGTCGCCGGCGCGGGCGCCGGTCGGGATCTACGCCGACCCCGCCGTGGTCGCCGCCGCGCCGATCGATCTGACCCGCGCCGGGATCGGGGACCTGCTGGCGAAGGTCACCGCGCGGGTCGACTGGCTCGCTGCCCACCTTCTCTATGGCGAGCCGTTCCCTGTCGCGGTCGCCGACCGGGTGCTCGGACCGCTGCGCTTTGCGGCGGGCCGCGCCTCCGACCTGCTCGCCGGTGATGTCGACGCGACGTCGGGGCTGCTCGAGGGGCTGATCGAGTCGGGGGTTGCGATCACCCTCGCGGGCAACACCCGCCCCGCGAGCGGCTGCGAGCACCACGCGTCTCATTTCTGGGATCTGCTCGCGGCCCACGGTCGGCGCGCCCACGCCTCGCACGGCCTCCAGACGGGGTACGCGACCGGGTTCGCGATGCGCCTGCAACGGTTCGCGTTCGGGGGCGGACTGGCTACGCCGCTCCGCGATCCCGTCGCGCCGGCGGACCCGCTGTCGGTCGACGCGCGGGCGTGGCTCGGTGAACCGACCGCCGAGTTGCGCGCCGCGGTCGATGAGAAGCAGCGCCTCGTTTCCCGCGTGCCCGAGTCGTGGCCGGCGGACGCTGCCGGCTGGACCGCGGTGCGGGACGCGCTTGTGCCGACGCTGTCGTTGTTCGACGAGGTCGGATCTGGGCTGCGCGCCGCGGGGATCCCGGACGAGCCGGGGTGGCTCGAGGTCGACGCCGACACGTTGCGCGCGACGTTCCACTACGCGAGTCGACTCCGCGCCCGTTACACGACGATCGACTTCCTCGAGGGCCAGGGTGCGCTCGATGATGCGGTCGACTTGATGATCAACGGACGGTGACAGTTGTGTCCGCAACTACCTGCTATGCTGACGCGGTATGGAACTTGGCGTTGCAACCTTTGCTGATCTGAGCTCCGGCGTCAGCCCGGAGCAGCGGATGCGGGATCTGCTTGAGGAGGCGACCCTCGCGGAACAGGTCGGTCTCGACGTGTTCGCGATCGGGGAGCACCACCGGCCGGACTTCCTCATCTCCTCGCCGCAGGTGGCGCTCGCCGCGATCGCCGTGAAGACCGAGCGGATCCGGCTGTCGAGCGCGGTCACCGTCCTGAGCTCGGATGATCCGGTCCGCGTGTTCCAGGAGTTCGCCGAAGTCGATCTCCTGTCCGGCGGTCGTGCCGAGATCATGGCCGGGCGCGGGTCCTTCACGGAGTCGTTCCCGCTGTTCGGCTACGACCTCGACGACTACGACGAGCTGTTCGCCGAGAAGCTCGATCTGCTGCTGGCGATCCGGGGCTCCGAGCGCGTGACGTGGTCCGGACGGCACCGCGCGGCGCTCGAGAACGCGATCGTGTGGCCGCGGCCGGTCCAGGATCCGCTGCCCGTATGGATCGCCGTCGGCGGCACGCCGCAGTCGGTCGTCCGCGCCGGCACCCTCGGGCTCCCGCTGACGATCGCGATCATCGGCGGTGGGCCGGAACGGTTCGCTCCGCTCGTCGACCTGTACCGCCAGGCGTTCGCCGCGGCCGGACATGATCTCGCCGACGCGCGGGTCGCGATCAACACCCACGCGTTCGTCGGCGAGACCGAGGCCGACGCCAACAGCGCGTTCGCCCAGCCCTACCTGGCGATGATGAACCGCATCGGCCGCGAGCGCGGCTGGCCACCGGCCGGGCGGGAGCAATACGACGCCCTCCGCTCCCCCCGCGGCGCGCTTGCCGTCGGCACCCCCGAGCAGGTCGCCGAGAAGCTGCTCTGGGAGCACGAGCTGTTCGGCCACGACCGCTACCTGGCCCAGATCAGCGTCGGCGCGGTCGCGCACGCCGACGTGATGCGCGCGATCGAGCTGTTCGGGACCGAGGTCGCGCCGGTGGTGCGGACCGAGGTGGAGCGGCGGAGCGCGGCCGAACCGGCTGCCCCGAGCGCTGCCGAGACCGCCTCAGCTCCGTAGCCGCTCGGCTGCTCGTTTTGCAACGAAGAGGGGGTGGGCTGCGGGTTCGCGCGGTGTCGTGTGCCCCGAGACCGCCAAACGTGCGACAGCAAACGCCGAATCGGGCGCTTTCTGACGTTGTGGTCGAAAGATCGCCGTAACGTTAGAAAGCGCCGGAAATCGCGATCGCTGTCGAACGTTATGGCGGTCCCTCCGCGTGCGAACTCCGGCCTTTTCGCTGGTGTCCCGCACCGACGCCGAGCTCTCAGCCGACCGAGCTCACCACCGCTCGTGCACGTGCTCCCGGATCAGCCGGTCGTAGACCTCCCTGACCCCGGCCAGCTGCTCATCCCGCAGTGGCGGCACCGACGCGGCGGCAGCATTCCCCCGCACCTGATCGGAGTTGCGCGCGCCCGGGATGACCGTGCCGACGCCGGGCTGGTCGATCACCCACCGCAACGCGAACTGTGCCAGCGAAACACCCTCGTCGACCAACGACGACAGTTCCCGAGCGGCCGCGACCCCGACCTCGTAGGGCACGCCGGAGAACGTCTCGCCGACGTCGAACGCCTCGCCGGCCCGGTTGTAGGTGCGGTGATCGTCGGCGGCGAACGTCGTCGTCTCGGTGTAGCGGCCGGACAGCAGACCGGACGCCAGCGGGACTCGGGCGATGATGCCGACCCCGGCCGCGCGCGCCGCTGGGAGCACCTCCTCAAGCGGCTTGAGGCGGAAGCAGTTGAGGATGATCTGGACGGACGCCACACCCGGCCGAGCGATTGCGGTCAGCGCCTGGGCGCACGTCTCGACCGACACGCCGTAGGCGGCGATCCGACCGGACGCCACCATCTCGTCGAGCGCGTCGAACACGGCGTCGTTCACGAACACACCATCCGGCGGACAGTGCAGCTGGACGAGATCGAGCGGGGACATCCCGAGGTTCTCCCGTGAGCGGTCGTTCCACGAAAGGAACGCGTCGCGGTTGTAGTTCTCGGTGAGCTGGTCGACGCGTCGACCCATCTTGGTCGCGACGAACACCTCCGGGTGGCGGCGGTGCAGCTCACCGCAGAACTGCTCGCTGCGGCCGTCGCCGTACACGTCGGCGGTGTCGAAGAAAGTGATGCCGGCGTCGATCGCGGCCTCGAGGGTTTGCGTCGCATCCTCGGGCGCGACATCGCCCCAGTCGGCGCCGAGCTGCCAGGTGCCGAGACCGACGACGCTGACGTCCCGGCCGAGGCGTTCCATCGTGCGTTTCTCCATGGTTCACATCCTTTCAAGTTGTGCGAGGCGCGGGAACGGGGAGAATGAGCCGCACATGACCGAACCAGGACTCATTTCCGCAGAAGACAAGATGCGCTCCGACGGACAGTCGGAGCAGGCGATCCGGAGTTTCCGGAGCGCCTACCAGCGTTTGCACGCCGGCGAATCGGGAACGATTCGCACCGCTGATCTCGAGCCCGCGCGTGACGTGCCCGCGCTCGAGGAGCTGCCCGAACCGGGCGGTTCCGACACGCTGACGCGCTTCGCGATGATCAAACTGAATGGTGGGCTCGCGACGTCGATGGGCCTGCAGCAGCCGAAGTCGTTGCTCGAAGCGCGCGAGCGACACAGCTTCCTCGACGTGATCGTCGGGCAGACCCTCGCGCTGCGCCGCCGCTACGGGATCGACCTGCCGCTCGTACTGATGGACAGCGAGGCGACGCGGGAGCCGACGCTCGAGGCGCTGGCCAAGCACCGAGAGCTCGCGGTCGACGAGCTCCCGCCGGACTTTCTCCAGAGCATGATCCCGAAGCTGGACGCGGAGACGCTCGCGCCGGTGACGTGGGACAAGCAGCCGGCGCTCGAATGGTGCCCGCCGGGACACGGCGACGTGTACAGCTCGTTGAAGGGCTCCGGGCTGCTGGCCGCGCTGCTCGAGCGAGGCTTCCACTACGCGATGATCTCCAACTCGGACAACACCGGCGCAACGCTCGATCCGCGCATCGCCGAGCACATCGCCACCCACGAGATCCCGTTTCTGATGGAGGTCGTCGAGGGAACCGAGGCGGAGCGCAAGGGCGGACACATCGCCCGGCGCGTAGCCGACGGACAGCTGATTCTGCGTGAGACGGCGCAGACGCCGAAGGAGGATGAGGAATCCTTCCGCGACTACCACCACTGGCGCTACTACAACACGAACAATCTCTGGGTCGACCTTCGGGCGCTCGATCAGACCCTGGAGCGCTCGGGCGGCGTGCTGGAGCTGCCGTTGATCGTCAACCGCAAGACCGTCGACCCGCGGGACTCGAGCTCAACGCCGGTGCTCCAACTCGAGAGCGCGATGGGCGCCGCGATCGGGAGCTTCACGGGCGCGAGCCTCCTCTGTGTCCCGCGCACCCGGTTCGTCCCGGTGAAGACGACCGATGACCTGCTCGTGCTCCGCTCGGACGTCTATCGACTGAGCGAGGAGATGCTGGTCGAGCCGCAGGCGAAGCTGCCCTATGTCGAGCTCGACAGCAAGTACTACAAGCTGCTCGACGAGTTCGAGCGCCGCTTCCCGGATGGCGCGCCGTCGCTGCGTGAGGCCGAGCGGTTCGTCGTCCATGGCGATGTCACGTTCCGAGCCGGCGTCGTCGTCAAGGGCGCGGTCGAAATCGACGCTACGGAGCCGCGTGAAATCGCCGACACCGTGCTGAGCTGACCGGAAACCCTCACGCGTACGACGAGACAGCCCGCCGTCGCCTCCGTGAGCGATCCGCTCAGCTCGTCGGCTCGATCGGCTGACGGATGATCGTCCGCAGGCGATCGGGCGCCGAGCGCCGCGGGTCGCCAAGATAGATCTCGTGGTGCTTGCCGCGGCGCGCATGGCCCTGCTCGGCGATGAACGCGTGCAGTTCGGCGATCGTCGGAGCCTCCTCCGCATACGGGCCGATGTGGAGGATCTGAGCGCTCAGACCCTCCGTGAATGACTCGAGCCGGAGCAGCGCAGCGGCCGGGATCGAGCGTTTGCGGGACGCGGCCTCGATCGCGTCGGCGACGAGCTCGTCGGTGACGACGTCCGGCTGGAGCAGCATTGCGGTCCAGCTCCAGGACGACTTCTCCTCGGCGGGGAACTCGGCGGCGTCGGCCGCCCACCACAGCCCCTCGAGCGGCATCACGGGGAAATCGAGCGACCCCTCCGCCTTGATCCGGAACTTGAGGGTGTAGGCGACGGAATACAGCGCCTCGATCGCGTGGCCGTAGTCGGCGCTCGTGTTCGGATCGCCGTGACCGTCGATCATCAGAAACTTCAACTCAGGGACCTCGATGATTCCAGGCCGCCGCCGCGCGGTGTAGAGCTCGGGCAGCTCCCGCTTGAGGTCGATCTTGGTGACGCTCACACGCCGTACCCCGCCTGCAGCAGCTCGACGATCTCCGTGACCATCGGGATCCGCGGATTCGTGCGAATGCTCGGATCCATGAACGCTGTCCGGGCCAGGTCGGGCAGGGCCGCGTCCCACTCGTCCTTGGGCACGCCGGCGGCCGCGAACGTCCGCGGCATGCCGACCGTCGACAGCAGCTCGTCGACCCGCTCGAACAGCTTCTCGCGACGTGCCTCCTCGGTCCTGCCGCCCAGCCCGACGATCCACGCCACCTGCGCGTACTTCTCGGGCGCCACGTAATGGGTGTAGCCCGGGGACGGCATGAACTTGCTCGGCAGCGAGGCGTTGTAGCGGAGCACGTGCGGCAGGAAGATCGCGTTCGCGCGGCCGTGGGCGATCCCGAAGCGGGCCCCGACGGCGTGGGCGAGCGCGTGGTTGATCCCGAGGAAGGCGTTCGAGAAAGCGAGGCCGGCGATCGTGGCGGCGTTCGACATCGCGCTGCGCGCCTCGAGGTCCGAGCCGTCCTCGTATGCCCGGGGCAGGAACTCGAAGATCAGCCGGATCGCCTGCGCGCAGAACGCGTCCGTGAACGGCGAGGCGAAGATGGACACGCCGGCCTCGAGCGCATGGGTGAGCGCGTCGATCCCGGTGTCTGCCGTAAGCGCCCGCGGCATCGTGACGGTGAGCAGCGGGTCGACGATCGCCATGTCCGGCACCAGCGTGTAGTCGACGAGCGTCACCTTCTTGTGTTCGCTGGAGGTCAGCACGACCGCCGGCGAGACCTCCGATCCGGTGCCCGATGTGGTCGGGACCGCGATCAGCTTGATCTGGTGGGCGAGCTGCGGGAACTCCGCGATCCGCTTGCGCGCATCGAGGAAGGGCAGCGACAGCTCGCGCACGTTGAGCTGCGGATTCTCGTAGAACAGCCGCATCGCTTTCGCCGCGTCGAGCACCGAGCCGCCTCCGACAGCGATGATCGCGTCAGCCGCGACGCGGGTCACCTCGGCCACGCCGGCGCGGATCTGCTCCTCCGTCGGCTCCGGCTCGACGTTGGAGAACACGTGCACGACCGCGTCCTGGGGCAGGTGGTTGCGGATCTCGTCGACGATCCCGCGGCCCTCGCTCAGCGCGTCGGTGACGATCAATGGGTTGCGGGTCTCGACCTGCAGGAGGTTCGCCAGCGCTCCGGGGTTGAAGTACGTATCGGCGGGGACGCGGAACCACTGGGGCGGGGTCTGGCGCCGTGACACCGTCTTGATGTTCAGCAGGTTCGCGTAGTTCACGTTGTCAGTCGTGGTCGAGCCCCCCCAAGTGCCGCAGCCCAGCGAGAACGTCGGGCTCATCGAGTTGTAGACGCCGCCGAGTGCGCCGACGGCCGTCGGGGCGTTGACGAGGATCCGGCCAGTGCGGAGCGCGAGCGCGAACGTGTGGATCACCTCGTCATCCACCGCGTACACCGCCGAGGTGTGGCCGAGACCGAGGTGCTCGGTGACCAGCTCGCAGGCCCGGATGCCGTGCTCGGTGTCGGGCGACTTGACGACTCCGAGCACCGGCATCAGCTTCTCGGCGATGAACGGATGGCGCTCGAACTCGCCCAGGTCGCTCGGCAGCGGCGCGAGTAGGACCTTGGTTCGGTCGTCGACCGTGAACCCGGCGATGTTGCCGAGGTTGACGCAAGACTGCCCGAGGACCTGCATCTGGACCTTGCCCTCCGGGGTGAAGGACTGCTGCGCCAGAGCATCGGTCTCCTCAGTTGTCAGCAGTCGCGCGCCCATCCGCTGGAACTCGTCGATCACATCGTCGTAGATCGGCGCGTCGATCACGGCGGTCTGCTCGGCCGGGCAGATCACGGACGAGTCGAACGTCTTGGAGACGAGGATGTCGACGACCGCCATCTGAACGTCGGCGCTGCGATGGATGTACACGGGGGCGTTGCCGGGGCCGACGCCCATGCACGGCTTGCCGGCCTCGTTCGTCGCCTTGACGGCTCCCGGGCCGCCGGTCGTCCAGATGAAGTCGACGCCGGGATGGTGGAAGAGGAACTGGGACACGTCGAGCGTCGCATCGGGGACCACCTGGATCGTGTTCGGCGGCAGCCCGGCGGCCTCGCCGGCCTCCTGGAGGATCTCGGCCGCGCGCAGCGAGCAGCGCTGGGCGTTGAAGGACGGGCGGAAGATCACGGCGTTTCGGGTCTTCGCGCACACGATCGACTTGAACAGGGTCGTCGACGTGGGGTTCGTGATCGGCGTCAGCGCCAGCACGACTCCGATCGGTTCGGCGATGTACTCGATGGCCCGTTCGCGGTCGACCTCGACCACCCCGACGGACTTCTTGTCGCGCAGGTAGTCGTAGAGGAACTCGGTGGCGATGTAGTTCTTGAGGACCTTGTCCTCAAGCACGCCGAAGTGAGTTTCGTCCATCGCGAGCTCGGCCAACTCGACCGCATGCTCGAGACCGGCGACGGTCATTGCCCATACGATCCGGTCGACGGCTTCCTGATCGAGTTCGCGGAATGCGGTGGCGGCGGCTTGGGCGCGCGCCACGAATCCGTCGAGTCGTTCCGACCACTCGTTTGGTGCGCCGGCTGCCTGGTCATCAGTTACGGTTGCCATGCCTTGAGAGGCTGACATCGACGACCGAGCCGAACATCGGGAGAAGTCCGCATCGGGCCGCGGCTTCCCCGCAGCGCAATCCGGGTCCGTTGCCCTAGCGTGAACCGCTGGTTACCCCGAAGCTATCCACACACAGGGAGTAAGGAGACACATGGCCACGCTTGAACACGTGCCAGTAGAGGCAATGGACCCCTACCGCTTCGGGTCAGTCCTCTCGCCGGCGCAATACGAGCAACTGCTCGACCTCATCGAACACGGCGCCCGCGAGCTGCGCGGCCGTGTCATCTGGAACGTCAACTCGACGGCTAAGGGCGGAGGTGTCGTGGAGCTGCTCCGGCCGCTGCTCGGCTATTCCCGCGGCGCCGGCGTCGACGCACGCTGGGTCGTCGTCTCAGGGCGTCCCGAGTTCTTCACGCTCACCAAGCGGATCCACAACCACCTGCACGGGTTCGAGGGTGACGGCGGGCCCCTCGGCGATGCCGAACACAAGATCTACGAGGACACGCTCGCCGACAACGCGCGCGAGTTCGCCGAACTCGTCTCGCCGCAGGACGTCGTCATTCTTCACGACCCGCAGACGGCCGGCCTCGTCGACGCCGTCAGCCAAACGGGAGCGCAGATCGTCTGGCGCTGCCACGTCGGGCTCGATCATCCCAACGAGAACGCTCGCCAGGCCTGGGACTTCCTGCGGCCGTACGTCGAACCGGCCGATTCCTACGTGTTTTCACGGGAGAGCTTCGCGTGGGAGGGACTCGACCGCGACAAGATCACCGTGATCCAGCCGACCGTCGACGCCTTCGCGCCGAAGAACGCTGAGCAAACCCGGCGAGCAGTCGCTCGCGATTCTCGGCAGTGCGGGGGTTATCGCCGCTGACGGCAGCGCCGACGCGTTGTTCACGCGCTCGGATGGAACTCCGGGCCGCGTCGACAGGCGAGCCGACATGGTCGAGGTTGAGCCGCTGCGTCCTGACGACCGCCTCGTCGTTCAGGTCTCCCGCTGGGATCGACTCAAGGATCCGCTCGGCGTCATCACCGGGTTCGTCGATCACGTGGCGCCGCACGTCGACGCGCACCTGATGCTCGCCGGCCCGTCGACCGAGTCGGTCGCCGACGACCCTGAGGGCGCCGGCATTCTGGCCGCGGTCAACGAGACCTGGGCGAACCTTCCGGACGACGTGCGCCGGCGCGTGCATCTCGCCTCGCTGCCGATGGCGGACATCGAGGAGAACGCGGCGATCGTCAACGCCGTGCAGCGCCACGCGGAGGTCGTCGTCCAGAAGAGCCTCGCTGAAGGGTTCGGGCTCACGGTCTCTGAAGCGATGTGGAAGGGCCGTCCAGTCGTCGGCAGTCGTGTCGGCGGGATTCAGGATCAGATCGAGAATGGACAGTCCGGCGTGCTCATCAGCGACCCCCACGATCTCAGCTCCTACGGTGAGGCGGTCACGCGGCTGCTGAACGAGCCCGACTACGCCCAGGAGATGGGCGACGCCGCGAAGCTGCGGGTCCGTGACCACTTCCTCGGGCCGTACAGCCTGATGCGCTACCACGGCCTCATCCACCGGCTCACGGGCGCGCCGACGGCGGAGCTGCCGGTCTGACGCCAGAGGAGGCTGGCGGGGCACCAGTAAACCTGTCATCGTGCTGAGCAGTGATTTCGCGGTGCGAACGAATCGGCCACGGCGGGGCGAGCGCCCTCGCGCGTGCGAACACGCTCGAGTCATTTGACGCGGCGGCGGACGTCGGCGTCGACATGGTCGAGTTCGACGTGCGCGGGTGCCGGGGCGAGCTCGTGCTCGCGCACACGATCCTCGATGCGCACCGCACGACGAACCTTCGCCTGCGCGATGCGCTGTCCTACCTGTCCTCCCGCCGCTTCGCCGGCATCGGCTTCAACCTCGATCTCAAGCAGACCGGCTGCGAGAGCGGCGTACTCGACGCGCTGAACCAGGCCGGCCTGCTCCATCGGACGCTCATCTGCAGCCAGGTGGCGGCGGTGCTCGATCGGGTCCGGACGGTCGACCCGCGCGCCCGCACGGGCATCTCGATCGGCGGGCGCGTGGCTCGGTTCAGTCACCGGTGGGGCGACTGGCGGGCGCACGTGCTCGACGGGCTCGCGGCGCGACGCTGGGATGCGCTGATGGCGCAGCACCGGCTCGTGGACGCGCAGCTCCTTGATGAGGTGCGGTCCCGTGATGCGTTGCTGTACGCCTGGACGGTCAACGAGCGGCGGACGATCCGCGGCCTGCAGGCGCTCGGCGTGCACGGCATCGCCACGGCGGATCCCCGGCTGTTCGCGTAGTCGACACACTCCTCAGCGACGTGCGCCGTTGATGTGGGAGGATTGCGCGATGCATCCCTTCCGCGCCGCAGTCGAAGCCCGTGACCTTGACGCCGCGCTCGGCCTGCTGGCCGATGACGTCGTGTTCCGCAGTCCGGTCGTGTACAAGCCCTACGAGGGCCGGGAGGCCGTGTCGGTACTCCTCACCGCGGTCTTCCATGTGTTCGAGGACTTCCGCTACGAAACCGAGATCGGGGCCGACGACAGCGCCGATCACGCGCTCGTGTTCCGGGCTCGCGTTGGTGATCGCGAGGTCCACGGCTGCGATTTCCTGCACACTCGCGCCGACGGCACGATCGACGATTTCACCGTGATGGTGCGTCCGATGTCCGGGATGCACGCCCTCGCCGAGGCGATGCGCGCCAAGCTTGAAGCCGCGGCCTAGCCGCGCGGTCCACCGCTCGCGGTCGGCCGGCTCTGGCTAGCGCGTCTGCTCGTCCTCGGGCTCGTCGAGCATGCCGAGGATTCCGAACACGACGACGGCGAGCGCGATCAGCATGAACACACCGACGGCTCCGACCATCCAGCCCTGGCCGCTGATCGCGAACGCGATGATGAAGCCGACGGTGACGAAGATCGGGACAGCGAATCCATAGAGCAGCCGAACGTCAGCGCCGAGCGCGCGCGTGACGCGCGCGTGCAGGGGAATCGAGTGGTGCGGGTGTGAAGCGGTTGCCATGCCGTGCCTCCGAGCGTCGTTGGGTGTGCCGACGGTACGGGGGCGGCGGCTCAATGCCATCCGTTGCCAGTTACATATTTGGTTGCGGAAAACCCGCAGCCAGGATGCGCCGCCGCGCCGCTACTTCTTGCCGGCGACCGTCGAGACGTACTTCGCGACCGCGGTGGCCTGTGCGCCGGTGTACAGATCCTTCGGCATCCGGCCGTCGCCGGTCCCGCCGACCTTGAGCGCGGCGAGAACCCGAGCCTCGTTCGGTTTGAGCTGGTCGAGGTTCGGGCCGACCGTGCCGCTTGCCCCGGCGGCGGCGAGCGTGTGGCACGCCGAGCACGTTTGGGCGAACAGGGCGGCGCCGGCGGCGGCGGTGCCGGGCGCGGCGGCCGGCGCGGCCTTATGGTTGCCGCGCTTGATCGCGATGGCGGTGACGGGCACGATCGCGATCACGGCGGCGCTCAGCAGCATGCCGAGCTGCCACTCGTCGCGCACGAAGCTGAGCTCGTCACGCGCGCGGACGCGGCCGCGGGCCGTCTGGTACAGGTTCCACGCGAAGATCAGCTGTCCGAGGACGATCAGCATGATGAACGCGAGCGAGGCGATCGTCTGTGGGTCGTAGCGCGAGGGCAGCACCGCCCACCGCCGGGGCGCGCCGGTCAGGCCCTGGGTCAGCCACAGGATGATCATCCCGTAGCCGCCGATCAGCGTCAGCCACAGGTGCCATTCGCCAAGGCGCTTGGAGTACCACTTGCGGTGCCACAACTCCGGGACAAACTCGTACGCAGCGGCGAACACGGTCGCCCCGATGTTGAGCAGCGCCATCTGGTGGAAGTGGCCGACCACCCACAGGGTGTTGTGGATCTGACCGTTGAAATCGATCGTCGCGTTGACGACGCCGGACAGGCCCGCGGTGAACCAGCCGACCAGGCCGGCGGCGAGCCACTTGGCGCCGACCGACCAGTCGAACTCCGAGCGCCAGATCGTCGCCGACAGGCTGAACAGGCTGAGCGCTGAGACGAGCGTGATCGAGAACGTCAGCGGCTGCGCGACGACATTGAGCCCGGATTGGATCGAGTCCGTCGGGTAGTCGAGGTAGACGTGGTGGGCCCAGATGATGACGTTGACGACGACGGCCATCAGCCAGGCCACGGCGATCGCGTTGCCCGCAACGAGCCCCTTCTTCGCGTAGCGCGGGATCAGCAGGTAGTAGATCGAGACGGCGGGGAACAGCAGCAGGTACACGACCGGGTGGCCGAAGAACCACAGCACGTTCTTGGCGAGCAGCGGGTCGACCGAGACCGATGGCGCAAACGACTGCACGATCATCTCGATCAGCAGGAGCGCGAGCGGCAGCGTCGCGATGATCATGTCGATCGCGATCACGGTGAGCGGCAGCACGGCGTAGGGCAGCGGTTCGCGGACCGGGAAGCGCTTCGGCCACAGGATCGCCATGCCGTTGGCGATCGCGATCTTCTGCCAGAACCCTCCCTTCTCGGACGGGTTCGACGGGCCGATCACGGCGAGCACGATCGACAGCGACCAGGTGATGATCGCCACGCCGGCCAGCAGCACCGAGAAGCAGAAGAACGCGGTCGCGACATGGCCCCACTGTCCGCCTGAGTGGTACGGCAGCGGGTACAGGAACACCCACGAGCCACCAAACTGGAAGATGACCGAGGTGATGACGATCCCGACGGTGCCGACGACCATCGTCCACCACGCGACCTGGCCCATCAGGAAGTCGAACTTTCGTAGCTTGAAGCCGACGGACTCGAGCACCCAGTAGCCGAAGCCCATGACCGCGAAGCCCGGCCCACGCGACGAACGCGCCCAGGCCGTGCGCGGTCATCACCGCGTAGAAGAAGCTCGGCGTCACGCGGAACAGGTTGGCCTGGCTCTGGCGCATGATGACGCCGAGCGCGCCCGCCGCGAACAGCACGGCCGTCGAGGCAATGAAGTACCGGGTGACGAGCGCGCTGACCCGCTCGCGAGCGATCACCGCGGATGTGCTGACGACCTGCTCGTCGCCGAAGGCTGCGCCAGATTCCATCTCTATGAGGCCTTCATGCTCGCGACCATCAGATGGTGGTGGTAGCCGCAGAACTCGAGGCAGTTGATCGCGTAGGTCCCAGCGTGCGGGAACGTGAATACGACCTTCTGGGTTGCCTCTCCGGCTGCGGGAACCTGCACCTGGAAGAGCAGCTTGCGCCCGTTGTCGCTGTAGATCCCGAACCCGTGTTGCACATCGCGAGAACGCAGCGTGATCTCGACCGGGACCCCGGCCGGAATGGAACTCGGCTGGATGTTCCACGCGAACTGCTGCGCGACGACGGTGACGCGCGCGCGAGCCCGCGCTGCACTCTTGCCGTACGGCAGGTCGCCGATCGTGAGGACCAGCAGGACGACGAGGAATGCGGTGACGAAGTAGCCCCAGTAGTTCTCGAGCTTGGCGAGCTTGGCGTGCTCGGGGACCGCCTCACGCCGCCCCTTGCCGGTTGACATGAAAACGGCGACCAGCGCCACGATCGCGAGGATCGAGGCGATCGAGTAGGAGACCGTGATGAGGAGCTGTTTCGAGGTCACGCGCGGCGCAAAACTATTCGTTCGGGGCGCGAGTTGTAAAGCAACGCGGTCAGTGCGTGACGGTTTCGTGTCGCCGGGCGCGACAATGTGCTCGTGCTTCCTGTCGCAAATAGCGACAATTCGCCGTCGCAACGGGGGGAGTCAGACATCACCCGTTACATTGCGCGTGTGAGCTCAGAGGCCGGAATCGCGGCCGGCACGAACGACCGGCGCACGGCGCAGATCCTGCTTGCCTCGCTCGCCTGGGCGACCTCGATCATTCATGTGATCGCCGCCGCGCACCACTACGAGGAGTGGGTGCTCTACGGGGTGTTCTTCACGGTCCTCGCGCCTGCGCAGGCGATCTGGGGCGGGCTCGTCTTTCAGCATCCGGACAACCGCCGGATCATCGCGATCGGCGCGATCGTCAATCTCGGCGTGGCGTTCGTGTGGGCGATGTCTCGCACGACCGGGATCCCAATCGGCCCCACCCCGTGGCAGCCCGAGACCGCCGGCTGGCACGACGTCATGGCGACTCTCAACGAACTCGCGATGTTCGGAATCGCGGCGGCGCTGCTCGGGTGGCTGCCGGCGCGGTTCGCAGCCGACGACGCCACGATCGCCCGCCTCGCCAAGTGGGTCGCGATCCCCCTACTCGTGATCAGCGTGCTCGCGGCGTCGCTCGCTCACGAGCACTGAGCTTCGCCGCGGAGATTGGCTTCTCCGTACCGAGGGGTGTCCCGCAAAAGCCAATCCCGGAACGTCTTGACGCCCCCGCGGGGCGCGCCGCTACGCCGACAGCGCTCGTCGGACGCCGTGCGCGATCTCGAGGTCCTCGCGGGCGTGGATCACCAACGTGCGGACCGACGCGCCCGCCGCAGACACCTCGACGTCGCAGGAACCCGATGCACCGTCGTTGAGCGACGGGTCGACCGCGACGCCCAGATACCCCAGGCCATCACAGGTCCCCGCTCGGACGGCCGGAGCACGTTCGCCGACGCCGCCGGTGAAGGCGAGCACGTCGAGCCCCCCGAGCGCCGCGGTCATGGCTCCGATCCCGGCCCGCAGCCGGTGCAGGTACACCTCGAGCGCCAGCACGGCCGTCGCGTCGCCGTCGCCCGCGCGCTCGATCACGACCCGCATGTCGGCGGTGCCCGCCAGCCCGAGCAGCCCGCTCTCGTGCTCGAGCACCTCGCCGAGCTCTCGCTCGTTCACCGCCTCGCGCTCGAGCAGCCACAGGAGCATGCCCGGGTCGACGCTGCCCGACCGGGTCGCCATCACGAGTCCCTCCAGCGGGGTGAACCCCATCGTCGTGTCGACCGACGCCCCGCCGCGGATCGCGCACAGCGACGCGCCCGCGCCGAGATGACAGCTCACGATCCGCGCGCCCGGGTTGGCGACAAGTTCCGGGACGCGCCGCGCGATCCACGCGTGCGAGAGGCCGTGAAAGCCATACCGGCGTAGCCCCCAGCGCTCCCGCATGGCGGCGGGGAGCGCATACGTGACCGCGGCCGGCGCCAGGGTCGCGTGGAACGCGGTGTCGAAGCATGCGACGGCGGGCAGATGCGGCAGCGCCTCGGACACCGCGGCGAGGGCGGCGAGCGACTTCGGCTGGTGCAGCGGCGCGAGTTCGGTGAGCGCCTCGAGCTCATCCGCAACCGTTCGATCGATCCGCACGGCGGCTCGGAACCGCTCGCCGCCGTGGACGATCCGATGGCCGACGGCATCGGCGGCACCCAGCGCAGCGCCACCGCCGCCGCCATCGCCCTCGAGCGCGGAGCGCAACTCATTCCGATCCACCTTTGATTGGGGCGCGGCGAGCTCGCGTTCGTCGAGCAGCGTGTCGTCGGCACCGAGCAGCCGGAGCTTGACCGTGCTCGATCCGGCGTTGACGACGAGCACCCGCACGGCGATGGACCGCTACTGCGCTGGCGGCCGAGGATCCGCTCGACCCGTTGGCGTCGGCTCAGCGCCGGGCCACGTCCAATCGCGGACCTCAGGGAGATCGTCGCCGAACTCGCGTGTGTAGGCACGGGCGCGCAAGCGCGCGTCGACCATCTCCTGGCGCAGCGGGGCGAGCCGTTCGCCGAGCCCGGGCACCCGATCGATCACGTCGAGCACCAGGTGATAGCGGTCAAGATCGTTGAGCATCACCATGTCGAACGGGGTCGTCGTCGTCCCCTCTTCCTTGTAGCCGCGGACGTGGATGTTGTGATGGTTCGCCCGCCGGTAGGTGAGGCGGTGGATGAGCGCCGGGTAGCCGTGGTAGGCGAAGATCACCGGCTGACCCTGGGTGAACAGCGCGTCGAACTCGCGGTCTGAGAGACCGTGCGGATGCTCGGTCTCCGGCTCGAGGCGCATCAGGTCGACGACGTTGATGACACGCACCTTCAGGTCCGGCAGCCGGCCGCGCAGGAACGCCGCCGCCGCGACGGTCTCGAGCGTGGGGATGTCCCCGGCGCACGCGAGCACGACGTCCGGTTCCGCGTCGCCCTCGTTCGAGGCCCAGTCCCAGATCCCGATGCCGCGCGTGCAGTGGGCGATCGCCTCGTCCATCGTCAGGTAGTCGAGCGCCGGCTGCTTGCCGGCGACGATCACGTTGACGTAATCCCGGGAGCGCAGGCAGTGGTCGGCGACGGACAGCAGACAGTTGGCGTCCGGCGGCAGATAGACCCGCACGACCTCGGCCTTCTTGTTGATGACGTGGTCGATGAAGCCGGGGTCCTGATGGGAGAAGCCGTTGTGGTCCTGGCGCCACACGTGCGAGGAGAGCAGATAGTTGAACGACGCGATCGGGCGCCGCCATTCGATCCCGCGTGTCACCTTGAGCCACTTGGCGTGCTGGTTGAACATCGCGTCGACGATGTGGATGAACGCCTCGTAGCAGTTGAACAGGCCGTGGCGCCCGGTGAGCAGATAGCCCTCGAGCCAGCCCTGGCACAGGTGCTCACTGAGCACCTCCATCACCCGGCCGTCGGGTGAGAGGTGATCGTCGGTGTCGAGCGTCTCGGCGACCCAGCGGCGGTTGGTGACCTCGAACACGGGGGAGAGCCGGTTGGACGCGGTCTCGTCCGGTCCCATGATCCGGAAGCGGTCTTCGTTCAGGCGAACGACATCCCGCAGCCAGACGCCGAGCACCTTCGTCGCCTCGTTCGTGTGGATCGCGGGTGCCGGCACGTCGACCGCGTATTCGCGGAAGTCCGGGAGTTCCAGTGCCCGCAGCAGCAGGCCCCCGTTCGCGTGGGGATTCGCGCCCATCCGGCGCTCGCCGCTCGGCGCGAGCGCGGCGAGCTCGCCGATGAGCGCACCCTCGGTATCGAACAGCTCCTCAGGTCGGTAGGACCGCAGCCACGACTCGAGCTGAGCGAGGTGGTCGGGGCTCTCTCGAACGTTGGCGAGTGGCACCTGGTGCGAACGGAAGCTGCCCTCCGTCGGCAGCCCGTCGACCTCCTTCGGACCGGTCCAGCCCTTCGGCGACCGAAGCACGATCATCGGCCACGCCGGTCGCTCGAGCGCGCCACCGGTGCGGAAACTCGCCTGGATCCCGGCGATCTCATCCAGCACGGCGTCGAGCGTCGCCGCCATCTGCTGGTGCATCACGCCCGGGTCGGAGCCCTCGACGAACCGTGGTGCATAGCCGTAGCCCTCGAGCAGGCGACGCAGCTCGTCGTCCGAGAGCCGGGCGAGCACCGTCGGGTTCGCGATCTTGTAGCCGTTGAGGTGGAGGATCGGGAGGACGGCGCCGTCCTGAGCCGGGTTGAGGAACTTATTCGAGTGCCAACTCGTTGCGAGCGGCCCCGTCTCGGCCTCGCCATCCCCGACGACGCAGACGGCGAGTAGGTCCGGGCTGTCGAACACCGCGCCGTAGGCGTGGACGAGCGAGTAGCCGAGTTCGCCACCCTCATTGATCGATCCGGGCGTCTCGGGCGCAACGTGGCTCGGGATGCCGCCGGGAAAGGAGAACTGGCGAAACAGCCGCCGTATCCCTTCCTCGTCGTGACCAATCTGCGGGTAGACCTCCGTGTAGGTGCCCTCGAGATACGTGTTGGCGACGATGCCGGGACCTCCGTGGCCGGGGCCGGTGACGAAGATCGCGTTGAGATCACGGGCGCGGATCGCCCGGTTCATGTGTACGTACAGGAAGTTCAGGCCGGGCGTGGTTCCCCAGTGGCCGAGCAGCCGCGGCTTGATGTGCGACGGGGCGAGCGGCTCACGCAGGAGCGGATTGGCCAGCAGGTAGATCTGACCGACCGACAGGTAGTTCGCCGCCCGCCAGTAGGCGTTCATCAGGCGAAGTTCGTCTGGCGTCAGAGCCTGGTCGCTCATGCATCGGACAGCTTAGGCCAGGGCCCTCACCGCCGATGCAGGCATTGTGTGAACGCGTCGATCACCCAGCGCACCGCGATGTGCTGGGCACCGCGAGCCGACTGTGGTCGAAGTATGTGAAATGAGTGGTCACGACGAACCGGCGGCCCGTGCATCGGCCGGCCCGGATGAGCGCATTCGCGCCGGAGCCGGTCGGTGGGACGGTCAGCTTCAGCGACACGATCACGGCGGTGACGCCCGGGAACTTCTGGGTCTTGATCTGTCGGCCGAGGAAGCGCCTTGGGACGTCGAGCGTCAGGCGGTTGGCAGACGCGTGCCCATGAAGGATGATCGGGTTGACGCCGGGATAGTCGCGCGCGTTGACGTACAGCACGATGATGATGCTGCGACCGCTGTGTACATAGACGTGCGCCTTCGCACGGGCCATCGCCACCATCGGAGGCTTGATCCATTTCAGCGGGACGCCCGCCGGGTTCGTATTGATCAGCGCCGTGCCGGTCCCGACCTGGCTCGCGTCCGGGCACATCGGGCCGAACGACTTCTGGATCTGCCGATCGCTCAAACGGCACACCCGTGGCACCGAGCTGTGCAGGTTGAACCGGGTCCCGCCCGGGAACGCCATCACCACGCGCTGCGCGGCCTTTGGCTTGAAGCCAAGGGCGGCCGCGTCGGTTGAGACCAGCTTGACGCTGAGGCCGACCGAGGCACCGGCGCGGGCGGCGCCGGCATGATGATCGGTGACCGCGACCTTCGCCACCTGCTGGAAGCTCGATGTCGCCAGGCTGATCCCCGCGGGGACGGCCATCGCGACGATGATGATCAATGCGAACAGTGACTTACGCATCTGAGCGCTCCTTTCTCCCGGCACGGTTGTGCTGCCGGGACCTGGGCGCGCGGCGCGGAGATCTCCGCGTCGGCCGCAGCGCCTCGAGCTCATCTGAAAGCCGCCCGGCGATGTGATCGGGGTCGGGGACGAGTGCCGCATCGACCATCAGCCCGACGGTCACCTCGCCGCGGTAGCTGAAGATGCTGACGCTCATGCCCATGTGTCCCGAGGTCGGGGCCCAGAACAGGACCGTGCGCACGGGCGTTCCCGCGAGGTACACGGGTTCCGGGGGGCCCGGCACGTTCGTCATCACGGCCGTGGTCTTGGCGGTGAACATGTCAATGATCCGCCGCTCAACCGGTTCCGGTGCCAGTCCGGTGAGGCTGAGCAAACCGTAGGAGACGGCGCCGTCTCGGCCGTCCTTGAGCTCCTGCATCCGGTGATGGACCTCGAGCAGGCGGCGGTAGCTTCCGCTCGTCCCGACCGGGAGCGGGAGGAACACGAGGCCGAAGCGGTTGCCAAGCTTGCGCGGAATCGGCTGGTCGAGCGGGCGGAGGTTGAACGGCACCATCGCCTGGATCTCGGCGACCGGTCCGCCGCGGTCCTGGAGATAGTGGCGCAGCGCGCCGGTCACGGCCGCCAGCAGCACGTCGTTGACGGTCGCGTGGTGGGCGTGCGCGATCCGTTTGACCGTCGAGAGCGGGACCGGCTCGGTCCAGGCGACCCGGCGGCTGATTCCCGGCTCGCCCTTGATCGCGGTGGCGGCGTCGGCCGGTGTGAGCAGCAGCCGCACCGCGGTGCCGCTGTCCCGCGCGATCGCACCGGCCAGCCGCGCCGCATGCGACGGCGAGGTTGCGACGTGCGCCCCCTGGCGCACCGCCGCCGTGCTGAGACGCGCGACATCGCCGATCGCCGTGCGGACGAACTCGGTCGTCGACCCCGAGGCACCGCCGCGCTCGCTGGGTGGCGCGATTCCGGCGTCCGGCCCGTCGTCGGTCAGCGACAACATCACGCGCGCCAGCGCGATTCCGTCGGCGATGCAATGGTGCATCCGGATGATCACCGCGGCGCCGTCGCCGTAGCCGTCGATCATGTAGATGTGCCACAGCGGGCGGCTGCGGTCGAGCGGCATCGTCATCAGGTCGCCGACCAACTCCTGGAGCACGGCCGCGTCACCTGGCGCCGGCAGACCGAGATGGTGCAGGTGATGCTCGAGCGCGAAGTCGACGTCGTCTTCCCACTTCGGCGGTCGCAGCGGCAGGCGGCTCTCCACCGGCCGCTGGCGGAACCGCGGATAGACGTCGACGAGCCGGCGCTGGATGATCGCGCGGACCACATCCCAGTCCACCGGCTCGTCGAACAGCAGAACCGAATTGATCACCATCAGGTTGCTCGGCCGATCCATGTGGAGCCACGCGGCATCGGCGCTCGAGAAGCGGGTGCTCACGACGCGCTCCCCTCGCTGTAGAGACCGTCGAACACGTCGGCGTACTTCTCGTACACCGTGGCGCGTTTGACCTTGAGCGTGGGGGTGAGCTCGCCACCCGCCTGGGTGAGGTCGTGATCGAGGATCGCGAACCGCTTGATCTGCTCGATGCGGGCGAGGTTCGCGTTGACCGCGTCGACCTCCTTTTGGATCTCCGCCCGCACCCTGGGATCGGCGGCGATGGTCGCCGGATCGGCAGGGATGCCGAGCCGCTCGGCGAGCTTGCGACTCTCGTCCGGATCGAGCGTGAGCATCGCCACGAGGTACTGACGGTTGTCGCCGTAGACGACTGCTTCGGTGACGTAACGACCGTCCCGGAGGGCCGACTCGATGTTGACCGGGGTGATGTTCTTGCCGCTCGAGGTGATGATCAGGTCCTTCTTGCGGCCGGTGATGGCGAGGAAGCCATCGTCACCGAGCGATCCGAGATCGCCGGAGCACAGCCAGCCGTCGGGGGTGAGCGTCCGCTCGGTCGCCTCGTCGTCGCGGTAGTAGCCCTTGAACACGTGCGGTCCGCGCATCAGGATCTCGCCGTCGTCGGCGATCTTGATCTCGGAGCCTGGGAGTGGCCGGCCGACCGTGCCGAACCGTGTCGCGCTACGGGTGTTGAGCGTCGCCGCGGCGCAGCTCTCGGTCATCCCGTAGCCCTCGAGCACGCGCACCCCGCACGCCTCGAAGAACTCGAGCAGCTCGCGGGCCACGGGTGCCGCGCCGACGAGCGCCAGCTGATGCTCGGGTCCGAACACACGCCGGATCTTCGACAGCACGAGTCGGTCCGCGAGGGTGTGCTGCACTCGCGCCAGGGGCGACAGCGTCCGACCCTCCCGGGCCGCGGCGCTGGCCGTTGCGCCACAGTGGAGCGCCCACTGGAACAGCGCGCGCTCCGGTGCCGACCCGTCAGCGGCTCGGCCCATTGCGGTCGCGTGGATCTTTTCGTAGATCCGTGGCACGGCCGGGAAGTGAGTCGGCGAGAACTCGCCGAGCTCATCGATGATCTTCCTGGCGTCGCCGCTCCAGTAGCACGACCGCGCGCCGGCCCGGATCACGACCGCCTGTGCCACGCGCGCGAGCACGTGCGCAAGCGGGAGGAACTGGTACATCGTGTGCGTCTCGTCGATCCCGAGCTGGTCGACGTACATCCGAGTCGCCGCGAGGAAGTTGGCATGCGTGAGCATGCATCCCTTGGGGGGCCCGGTCGTGCCCGAGGTGTAGACGAGCGTTGCGATGTCGTCCGGGTCGGTCGCCTGGAGGCGGAGATGCACCGATTTCGCAGTCGCGTCCCGGGCGTGTTTGCGCAGCCGGCGCAATGAGAGGGCACCGTCAGCGGTGCCGTCAAACAGCACGACCTGCTTGAGCGCCGGACAGCGGTCGCGGATCGCCGCGACCTTCGCCGCCTGCGCGGGGTCCTCGCAGAACACGAGCCGAGCGCCGGAGTGCGCGAGCACGTACGCGCACTCCTCGGCCGAGTTCGTGTGGTAGATCGGCGTGACAATCGCGCCGGCGCAGAGCGCGCCGTAGTCGGCCATCGTCCACTCGGCGGAGGTCGCGCCGAGGATCGCGACTCGGTCACCCTGGTCTATGCCGAGCGCGATCAGTCCACGCGCGATCTCGGTGACGATCGTCCCCAGGTCGGGATAGGCGATCTGGACCCGGTGTCCGCCCCGCTCGTACTCGAGCGCGATGCCCGTATGGTGCTCGGTCGCGTTGAGCAACATCTCGCCGAGCGTCCGTGGCCCGGAGCGAGGCGTCGCCTCGCCCGGAGCGGTGGCGGCGGCGCGGGTTGGTGATCCTGTGGTTGGGGGGGTCATCTGGGGTGGCTCCTAGCGATGTACGGTGCGGGGGCGATGCGGCCGCAACGGCACGTGCGGCCGCCTGAGGCGGTGGGTTCGGTGGGGAAGGGTCGGAGGTTCGGGCGCTGAGCCGCCTCGCGTCGGCCACCACCCGAGCCGACCCAGTTCCGCTTCCGCGGCGGGCAGCAACATCGGCCGGACAACCAGCGCGTGGAGCAGCATGACAACGCCGACAGCGACGCCGAGCTCACGGACATTGATGAGCTCGGTCGCCGCAAACGGTGCGACCGCCGCGACCATCACGAGCGCGGAGCCGGTTGCAGCAGCAGCGGTTCGCTGCAGTCCGTAGGCGGCGACCTGACGCGGGTTCCCACCCGTGACGTACGCCTCCCGCATACGCATCAACAGCACGATCGAGTAGGTGATGCTGATGCCGAACGCGACCGTGAAGATGCTGATGACGGACACCGGATCGATGAAGCCGGGGCCGCCCAACGGCGGGGCTGATCCGCCGAACAGCAGCTGGATGACACCGAAGGCGCCGGCGACCGCGAGCAGGTTGAGTGCGACCGTGACGATCGGCAGCACGACCGCACGGAGTGCGATTACGAGCACGAGCGCCATCGCGACCGTCAGCACGGCGATGTCAAGCCAGATCTTCGACGTCGTCGCGTTCGTGAGGTCGGTCAGGGATGCGCCCGGGCCGCCGACCGCAACCG
Source organism: uncultured Solirubrobacterales bacterium (assembly GCA_963813265.1). GTDB lineage: Bacteria > Actinomycetota > Thermoleophilia > Solirubrobacterales > Solirubrobacteraceae > Palsa-465. The sequence goes on from CAWEYQ010000006.1 coordinate 175,619, forward strand.
TCGCGTGGTTACGCCGCGCGAAGGTCTGACTGATCGCGACCAGGTGCCGGAGGAGCGCCTCGCTGCGCGGATCTCCCGACCCGTACCTCGAGGTCACGACAATCTGTCCGGCGGTCCCACCGTGCGTCAGGTTGACCGTGAATGTCGCGGCGTTACGGTCCGAGCCGCGTGCGCCGTCGACAGCGGCGAGGACGAAGTAGCCGGAGCTGAACATCCCCGGGGACTGCTTCATCAGCTTCTCGAGATCCTTCGTCGACGGAACCTGGCCGCGAGCTTTCGTCACCGCGGCCTGCATGATCCCGAGGCCGTTTGCGATCGCGCCGGCGCCGGCGGGCGCCGGCTGCAGCCCTGTGGCGAGCTGCCCGGTGCCGCTCGCGAGCAGGGCGAGCCCCGCCTCGAGCTGACCGGCACCGTTCGTCAGCTGGCCAAGGCCGCCGCGGAGTTGACCGCCGCCGTTGGCGAGCTGCGCGATTCCGCCGGCGAGCGCCGCGTTGCCGCTGCGCAGCTGTGAGATCCCGGAGGCAAGCTGCCCGGCGCCGTCATGCAGCATGTTGATCGCGGCGAGCAGGCCTGGCGCCTGGTAGTTGATCGCGCCGGCGAGGTACTTCGCGATTCCGGCCTGGCTGGCGGCGGCTCCGGTCGCGCCCTTCGTTGCCGAGGCCGCGCTCCGCGCCTCGCTGAGACGGGCGATGGCGTTGGCGACCGCCGTCTTGACCGTCGGGTCGGTGGTCGGAATCGATTGCAGCGCCGACGACACCTGCGCGAGCGCGTTGTCGGTCGTCTGCGCATTGCTCTGGGCGAGCGCCGCGCTCGCGCTCGTGCTGGTTGCCGCGTGCGAGAGCGAGCTGATCGCCGGCAGGCTCTGGGACGCCGGTCCTTGGGCCATCCCGACGCCGCGCAGCAGCTGATCTGATCCGATCAGTGCCTGGGCCGCACCGGTCTTCAGCTGCTGGGCGCCGCTCAGGGCGGTGTCGAGTCCGCTGGCGATCTGGGTCGATCCGGAACTGGCGGTGATCAGGCCGTTGTGAAGCGCGACCGAGCCGGCATGCGCCGCGCCGGCGCCGTTGTTCAGCTTGCCGGCGCCGGTGACGGCCGCCTCCAGGCCGGCCTTCAGCTTCTCTGAACCCGCTCCGGCCTGGCCCAGCCCGCTGATCAGCTTCAGCAGGTCCTTCTTGCTCTGCTTGGACACCTGGGCGGAATGAGCGAGCGACGGCCCGAACTTCGCGAGCTGAAGCGCGGTCGCGTTGATCAATCCGGGACCACTCACCGGGAGCTGAACCCGGGGATCCCGCGCGATCTGCGACTGGAAGCGGTTGAGGCTGGCCAGCATCGCCGGGGCGGTGATCGCTCCCTTGTTTGCGGTGACGACGATGCTGTACGGCGTCGGCCACCCGGGTCCCATCACCCGCGCGACCTCCTCGAAGGCGATCCGCGCCTGCGAGGTCTTCGGCAGCTGCTTGACGCTCGGTGGCCCCGTGTTGATGGCAAGTGCCGGGACGGCGATCGCGGCCAGCACGACGGTGGCGGCGAGGCCGGCGAACACGGCGTGCCGTGTCACCCAGTTGCCGCGGGCCACGAGCGATGCCCACGCCCGGTTCAACAAGCGCGGGGCGGGGAACGACAGCGCGTCAATATGGCGGCCGAACAAAACGAGAGCGGCCGGCATCACGACAACCGCGGCCCCGGTGGCGAACGCGGCCGAGGTGAGCGCCGCAGCGCCGACCGACACCATCAGGTCGGTCGGCCCGACGATCGCGACGAGTGCGAGCGCGAGCACGAGACCGCTGCCGCCGATGAGGACGGCCCGGCCGGTCGTCTGGAGCTGGTGCGCCGCCGCATCGACGTACGCCTTCGCGCTGCGGCCGTTGGCCAGCTGTTCCCGGTGGAAGCGATCGAGGATCAGCAGACCGAACCCGACGCCGATCGCCAGCCCAGTCATCGACCCGGCGGCGACGCCAATGACGTCAAGCCTCATGAAATGCCCGAGCAGCGCGACCTCGCCGAACGCGGCGAGCATTGATGCCGTCGCCTTGACGGTGACCAGCAGCGCGGCGAGCGGAGCCCGCAACCCGATCAGCAGCAGCAGGAAGACGATCCCCGCCGCGATCAGCTCGTGGCGACGCAGATCGTTGATCGATGCGTCCTTCAGGGCGCGGTCGATCGACGGTTGGCCGGTGACATACGGCGTGATCCGCGCCGCTCCGATCTGGCCTGTGACCAGCCGTTCGATCGCCGGTTGGTCGTACTTGACGACGTCCTTCTCCGGCCGGTCGACCGAGACGACGATCATCGCCGCCGTCGGCTTCGGCCGCAGTCCGGTGCTGGCGGCGCCGGCGTCCCACGCCGACAAGACGCGGGTGTGCGGCCGCTTCATGAGGGCCACAACGATCCGCGGTCCGACGCGATCGAGCGCCTGCTTGCGTCCCTCGAGAAGGATCGGTACGAGCTGGCTCGGACCGAACTTCGCGGTCGCGAGCTGCTGCGCTCGACCAGATTCCGTTCCCGAAATGACCGTGATCGACGGCGACATCGTGTTCGCGACGCCGAACCCGATGGCGATCAGCACGCCGGCAGCCAGCAACCAACCGGCGAGCGCAAGCCTCGGCCGGCGGATGGAAAACTTCGCGAGGGAGATCATCCTCCACCTCCTTCGACCGGCTGGCGAGGAGAGAATCAGCCGGGCGAGCGGCATATATAAGTTGGGTCTTAGGGCGAGACGCTATGCCTCCAGGCCGCAGCTTTCATCCGGACCGCCGAGCAATCTTCATCCGTAATAACGACGTATTAACAAGTCCGAACGACGTATTAACAAGTCCGAGATGAGGACGTCTCGGATCAGGCCTCGCCCCAGGCGAGGATTCCGGCGATGTCAAGCGTCGAGAGCATCCCGATCGGGCGTTGCTTCGTCGGATCCACGACGAGCACGTGCGTGCTTGAGTGCGTGAGCATGAGCTCGGCGGCCTCGCGCAGTGGCGTGCTCGGCTCGACCGTGAAGACCGGCTCGATCGCCATTTCCGAGGCGGTCAGCTCGGCGCCCGTGCTCGCGCCGGCGCGGAGCAGGTCGAGGTCGGAGATGATGCCCCAGACGAGCCGTTCACCGTGGTCGCGCGCGATTCCCGTCACGGCGATGCAGTGCACGTGGTGACCGGCCATCATCCGCGCCACGTCGGTGGCGAGCGCGTCGGGCTCGCAGGTCATGATGCCGGGGTGCATCGCGTCGGCGACGGTTGCGTGCTCGAGCGATGGCATCAGGTAGCTGCCGTGCGGGTTCTGTGGGGTGGTTCGCGGACATCTCTGCCTCCTTGGTCGGTACCACCCGAGACGCTAGATCGGGGCGCGGTCCGTTTTATCCGGGCGCGCTGCCCGCCGTCCGTCCGGGTTAACCCGTAGTCGGCTCGTACCGCGCGGCGTGGGGGAGAACGAGCAGTGGGGACTGGCTACTGCGGGCAAGTCGCTGTGACACGCTGCCATGGACGGCGCGTCCGATCGGTCCGTACCCGCGCGAGCCGAGCACAAGCAGGTCGACGGAGGCGCTGAACAGGGTGAGCTCCTCGGCCGGTGACCCGTACGCCGCGTGCGGCTCGACTCCGTCGAGGGTTGAGATCCGCATCCGGGCCTCGGCGACGACGTCGTCGATCGACGCGTCGATCGCGTCCGGTCCGGCGCCGAGCACGTATGAGGGCACGGACACCGCCTGGAACGCCGACAGTCGTGCGCGTCGCTCGGCCGCGAGACGGCGGGCGAGCTCGAGCGCGCGCTCGCTCTCCGGCGAGCCGTCATAGCCGACTCCGATCTCGCGGATGACGGCCGGCGCGTTGCCGTATCCCATCGGGGCGACGGCAACCGCGCACGCAGCACCGTTCAGCACGGCATGCGTGTCGTCGCCGAGCAGTGCCCGTCCGGCGCGGCCACGTCGGGAGGAGCCGACGACGAGTAGGTCGGATCCCGCCTCCTCGGCCAGTCCGCATAGCCCGCGCCCGACCGAAGTCGACGAGATCGCCCGCAGCGACGGTTCGACGCTTGTGCCGGCGGCCGCCGCGCGGAGCAGGGTGAGCGCCTCGTCGCGCTCACGCCGTTCGTACATGTGGCTGACCCCGCGATAGACATAGGGGTCGCTCGTGTCGACGTGCGCGAGCGTGAGTTCTCCGTCGGCGGCGAGCAGGGCCGTGCCGAGTGCAACCGCATCCCGTCCGCCCTGATGCTGATCAACCCCGACGATGATGTGTCGAAACATGACGCGATGCTCCCGTCGCCGTCCGAGATTCGCATCCGTGCAGCGCGCGGCGAGGCTGCGGCGGAGTACGGATTTCGCCGGCCTCGCGGTGAATCCGTGATTTCCCCGCATCGCCCAGCAGGGAGCCCCCGGATGCCATCCGTGCGGCCCGGTGGTGCAGTTGTGTCGCCCAATCCCGTGCTGAGAGAAGGAGCGCGCCATGTCGATCGTCGAGTCCAGCGTCTATGAGGCGCCGGGGCACACCGGTAGCCCAGTGGAGCTCAAGGACCGTTACGAGAATTTCATCGGCGGCGAGTGGGTGCCGCCGACCACCCACGACTACCGCGAGAACGTCACGCCCTCGACCGGCGAGCCGTTCTGCGAGATCGCCCACTCGGGCGCCGACGACATCGAACTCGCGCTCGATGCGGCCCACGTGGCCAAGGATCCCTGGGGCAAGCGATCGCCGGCCGAGCGGGCCGCCGTGCTGGACGCCGTCGCGGATGCGATGGAGGCCAATCTCGAGATGCTCGCGGTCGCCGAGAGTTACGAGAACGGCAAGCCGGTTCGCGAGACGCTGGCCGCGGATATCCCGCTGGCGATCGATCACTTCCGCTACTTCGCCGGCGCCGTGCGCGCCGAGGAGGGCCGGATCTCGGAGATCGACGAGCACACCTACGCGTATCACCTCCACGAGCCGCTTGGGGTCGTCGGTCAGATCATCCCGTTCAACTTCCCGCTGTTGATGGCGGCGTGGAAGATCGCTCCGGCGCTGGCGGCGGGCAACTGCACGGTGCTGAAGCCGGCCAGCCCGACGCCCTGGTCGATCCTCAAGTTCGCCGAGGTGGTCGGCGAGTTGATCCCGCCGGGCGTGCTGAACATCGTCAACGGCCCCGGAGCCGAGATCGGCAAGGCGCTTGCCTCGAACAAGCGGATCGCCAAGATCGCGTTCACCGGTGAGACGGTGACCGGCCGGCTGATCATGTCCTACGCCGCGCAGAACCTGATCCCGTCGACCACCGAGCTCGGCGGCAAGTCGCCGAACATCTTCTTCGAGGATGTGATGGCGGCCGACGACGCGTTCCTCGACAAGGCGATCGAGGGCCTTGTGCTGTACGCGTTCAACAAGGGCGAGGTGTGCACGTGTCCGTCGCGGGCGCTCATCCAGGAGTCGATCTATGGTGAGTTCCTTGAGCGTTGCCTCGCGCGGATCGGCGCGATCAAGCAGGGCGACCCGCTCGACCGCGAGACGATGATCGGCGCCCAGGTCTCCACGGCGCAGCTCGAGAAGATCGAGAGCTACGTCAAGATCGGCCTCGACGAGGGCGCGAAGCTGCTCATCGGCGGCAAGCGGCCGGAGGTGCCCGAGTATTTGAAGGGCGGTTACTACTTCGAGCCGACCGTCCTCCAGGGCCACAACGGGATGCGGGTTTTCCAAGAGGAGATCTTCGGCCCGGTGCTCGCGGTCACGACGTTCACGGACGAGGTCGACGCGCTCGAAATCGCGAACGACACGCTGTACGGCCTCGGGGCCGGCGTGTGGACGCGCGACGGCAGCCGGGCGTTCCGCATGGGCCGCGCCATCAAGGCGGGCCGCGTGTGGACGAACTGCTACCACCAGTACCCGGCGCATGCCGCGTTCGGCGGCTACAAGACATCCGGCGTCGGTCGGGAGAACCACCGGATGATGCTCGACCACTACTCGCAGACCAAGTGCCTGCTCGTCTCCTATGACCCCAACGCGCTCGGATTCTTCTAGAAGAGCCGAGGGCCGCACCGACGCGGTGACGGCCACCCCGGCGGCCCTCGAGGTGCTCCGGCGCCTCGGGGCCGCCCATGGGCCACTCGCCCTGCACCAGTCCGGCGGCTGCTGCGACGGGACCGCGCCGATGTGCGTCGGTCGCGACGAGTTGCCGCAGGGACCGGGCGACGTCCAGCTCGGCGAGCTCGCGGGAGTCCCGTTCTACATCGACGCCGACCAATACGAGCGGTGGGGTCGCCCGCGGTTCGTCATCGACATCGCGCCGGGTGACACGGGAAGCTTCTCGCTCGAGGGTCTTGAGGGCGTCCATTTCGTCACGCGCAGCGAATCGAACACCTGTACGTAGAGACCACTTAACCCGACGGACGGGGTCGCCCGGATGCCACCCGTGGGTCGCGGATGGATCATCGATTCATGACTCCATCAAACCGCGTTGCGGCGTCGACCGGCGCCGTCAAGCATCTCATTGACACACGCGATTTCGACCCGGTGGAGTTGAGAGAGTTACTCGAGCTGATCGCCCTGCTCAAAGCGGCCGATCGCGACGGCGCCGTACCTCAGCTGCTGCGCGGCCGCTCGCTGGCGATGATCTTCGAGGAGCCGTCGACGCGAACGCGCGTCTCGTTCGAGGTGGCAATGTCCAAGCTCGGCGGCCATGCCCTCTACCTGAAGCCGGGCGAAATCCACCTGGGGGCTCGCGAGTCCCTGTATGACACCGCAAAGGTGCTCTCCCGGATGTGCGACGTGATCGAAGCGCGCACGCTCAAACACGCCACCGTCGAGGGTCTGGCCTGCGACGCCGAGGTTCCGGTGATCAACGGTCTCAGCGACTTCAACCACCCGACGCAGGCGATCTGCGACGTCTTCACAATGCTCGAGCATCTGCCGCCGGGCAAGCAGCTCGACGAGTGCACGCTCGTGTTCGTCGGCGACCGCACGAACGTCTGCAGCTCATCGATGTTCATCGCGGTGCAGCTCGGGATGCGCTTCATCCACGCCGCGCCGCCCGCCTATCAGTCGCCGTCAGAGTGGGTGCTCGCCGCCGAGCGGATCGCCGAAATGTCCGGCGGCAGCGTTCTCATCACCGACGATGTCGAGACGGCGATCGCCGAGGCGGACTACGTCTACACCGACCTGTGGTGGTGGGTCGATCAGGAGGACGAGATCCCCGAGCGGCGAGCGGCGTTCATGCCGCGCTACCAGGTGAACGCGGAGCTGTTCTCGCGTGCGCCGGCGCACGCGAAGTTCATGCACTGCTTGCCCGCATCACGCGGGGTTGAGGTGACCGACGCGGTCATTGACCACCCGCGTTCGATCGTCTTCGACCAGGCCGAGAACCGTCTCCATGCTGAGAAGGGAATCCTCGTCTGGCTGACGTATCCGACGATCAAGCATCACCCATCTGAGGAACTGCGCGCCTACCACGAGGGCCGCGTGCAGTCCTTCCTCAGCGCGACCGGGTGGGATCGCGCCGGCTCCGCCCATACGCGCTACCGGGCCCTCAACGGCAATGGCGCGCTCGCTGCTACGGCAGCTGAGGCCGCCGTGCAAGGAGGCTCTCATGAGCACGGAATCAACATCCCCTGATCTGGCCAGCTCTGAGCCCGCCGCGTCGTCGAGCACGCCGCGGCGGCGGGTGATGGGCCTGCTCGACATCACGCTGTTCACCGTCTCGGCGATGCTCGTCGTCGACCAGCTGACGGCGTCGGCATCGATCGGCACCAACACGATCGCCTGGTGGCTGGTGTGCATCGTCGTGTTCCTTGTCCCGTACGGCCTGATCGCCTCGGAGCTCGGCACCACATACCCCGAACAGGGCGGGATCTACGTGTGGGTGCGGCGGGCGTTCGGGCGCCGCTGGGCGACGCGGACCACGTACTGGTACTGGGTCAACGTCGCGATGTGGATGCCGTCGGTGTTCCTGCTGTTCGCCGGCGTCTTCTCCCAGCTGTTCTCGCATAGCTGGAGCGACTGGGCCAGCGGCAAGTGGTATCAGGTGGCAATCGCGATCGTGATGACCTGGGCGGTCGTCGGGGTCGGCGTCATGCGCCTCGAGATCGGCAAGTGGGTCAACAACCTCGGCGCGGTCCTCAAGGTCGTGATCATCCTCGCGATCGGGATCGGTGGCGTCGTGTTCGCGATCCGTCACGGGGCCGCCAACCACATCGGTACCGGCGACGCGCTGCCCTCGTTCCATGTCGCGAAGTCGTTCCTGCCGGTGATCGTCTACATGCTGATCGGGTTCGAGCTCGTCTCGTCGATGGGCGATGAGATCAAGAATCCCGAGAAGCAGATCCCGCGGGCGTTCTTCACCTCAGGCGTGCTCACCGCGTTCCTGTATGTCTTCGCGACGGTCGGCATCCTCCTGTCGCTGTCGCTGCACAAGCTGACGCTCGTGCAGGGCCTGATCGACACGTTCAAGGCGATCTTCGGCAGCCACGGTGCTGGCGAGGCGGCCGTCTATGTGCTCGGAGTCGGCGCCCTGTACACATACTTCACGAACATGACGACGTGGAGCATGGGCGCGAACCGGGCGGTCGCCGAGGCGGCCAATGACGGTGAGCTGCCGTCATTCCTGGCTCGCGAGGATCCGCGGCGGGGCACGCCGATCGTGGCGTTCCTGATCACCGGCGTGATCTCGACCGTCGTGCTGCTGATCGCGGCACTGTTCATCAGCTCGCAGGACTCCCTGTACTACGCGATCTTCGCCGCGTCCTCGGTCGTGTTCCTGATGCCCTACCTGCTCATGTTCCCCGCAGCGCTCGTGCTGAGGATCAAGGATCCGGACCGGCCGCGCCCGTTCCGAATTCCGGGAGGCACCAAGGTCGTGGCCCTGCTCGTCGTGATCGCGACGTTCATGATCGCCGCGACGGCGCTGTTCTTCATGTGGCCGGAGATCCCGCACCGGCCCGCCGACTGGTCCTACACCGGTCCGTTGCTCGGGATCGTCGCCGGCGCCCTCGTGATCGGTGAGGTTCTGATCTGGCGCGGCGTGCACCGCGTGCGTCCCGCCCGGCCACCGAAGGCTCCGTCGCCGCCCGCATCGGCACTACCGAGCGCGCCGTGAGCACGACGTACGACAGCACCCCCTCCGCCGACGGCTTCCGCATGCCGGCGGAGTGGGAGCCACATGACGGCTGCTGGATGGTCTGGCCGGAGCGCCCCGATAACTGGCGTTGGGGCGCCAAGCCGGCGCAGGCCGCATATGCCGCAGTCGCGAACGCGATCGTGGCGAGCGAGCCGGTCACGATGGCGGTGAGCGCGACGCAATTCCAGCACGCCCGCACGCTGCTCGACCTCGGCGTGCGGCTCGTCGAGATGACGACCGACGACTCGTGGATGCGCGACAGCGGCCCCACATTCGTGATCGACGGTGCGGGCCGCCGCCGCGGCGTCGACTGGCACTTCAACGCCTGGGGCGGGCTTGACGGCGGTCTGTATTTCCCATGGGACCACGATGACCAGGTCGCGCGCAAAGTGATCGAGATCGAGCGGGCCGACCGCTACCGGGCCCCGATCGTGCTTGAGGGCGGATCGATCCACGTCGACGGGGAGGGGACCGTGCTCACCACGGAGCAGTGTCTCCTGAACCCGAACCGCAACCCGGGCCTCAGCCGCGAGGACATCGAGCAGACGCTGTGCGCGTATCTCGGTGCCGAAAAGGTCGTGTGGCTCGGCGAGGGCGTCTACAACGACGAGACCGATGGGCACATCGACAACATCGCGTGTTTCGTCGCGCCCGGGCTCGTGGCGCTCACCGTGAGCGAGGATCCGGACGATCCGCAGTACGCGATCTCGCAGGACGCGATCGCCCGCCTGGAGACGGCGACAGATGCTCGCGGCCGCAGGCTGGAGGTCGTGACGCTGCCCTCGCCCGGACCGATCCTGATCGGCGAGGACGAGGCCGGCGGGGTTGACTCGGTCGAGGGCACGCTGCCTCGCCGTCCGGGCGATCGGCTCGCCGCCTCGTACGTGAACTTCTACCTTGGCAACCGCCGAGTCGTCTACCCGCTGCTCGACGAGCGGCACGACGCCCGCGCGGCGGAGATCCTCGGGGGCTGCTTCCCCGGACGTGAAATCGTCGGCGTTCCGGCTCGCGAGATCCTCCTCGGCGGCGGCAACATCCACTGCATCACGCAGCAGGTCCCGACGGCGTGAGCTCCGGCTGCGGGTTTCCCCCAACGGGATGCCGTACTCGGACACGATGGTGCCCCGCCGGGCTACTGATTGATTGTTGGGTGGGCTTCGCCACGGACCGTCCGCGCCGATCACCTGAGTAGACATGAGCGCCACGACCCCTCTTTTCCACACCGCCACGTTCGACCATCGGGTTCCCGGGGATCCGCTCGGGATGGCCGCGGTGTCCTACAACCTCCAGTACACGAAGGACCTCGTCGCGACCTTCGCCGAGCGCAACCCACCGACCGAGACCAACATCGAGGTCGCGCGCCTGCGTGACCGCGAGCTGACGCGGGCGACGCTGTTCGGCGTGCACCCATACGACGAGTCGCGTCGGATCTGCACGATCGGCGTCGGAGACGGGGAGGACGGAGCGCTGCGCAGCGCCGGTGACGCGTGGTTCGACTACCACGCCTCGAAGCTGTTCGCCGACAAGGTCGGCCTCGACCGCACGTACAACGTGTCGATCCGGCGACCTGTGCCGGGTGCCCCGCCACGGCGCGCGCGGACGGTCGGCGTCCACTACGAACTGAGCTTCATGGATCCCGTCGTCGAGGCGGCGGTCACCCGCAACCGGCCGAAGAAGGACGAGCTGCAGGTCGTCGAGGCGTCTGACCTGACCCTCATGCGGGTCAACCTGTTCGGCTCGCATCCGCTTGAGACAAGCCGGCGGATCTGCGTCGGCGGCATCGCCGATCGTCACTACCGGGCCGTCGCGGCCGCCGAGCAGGCGTGGACGAAGTACCACTTGACGCTCCTGTTCGGGGCTGAGGCGCTTGTCTCGGTCTGACCGCCGGCACGTCGTTTCGCTGATACCGGCCGCAGCCCGTAGAGTTCGCGTCAGATGACATCGTCGTTCGTCATCGAGCGGGGCGACTTCGGGGCGCTGCTGACCGCGCTGACTGAGCGCGGATACACGATTGTCGGTCCGACGATCCGGGACAAGGTGATCGTGCTCGACGAGGTCACCGGCGTCGACGACCTGCCTGTGGGGTGGACGGACGAGCAGGACGGAGGCCGCTACCGGCTCACCCGGCGGGACGATGACGCGCTGTTCGGCTACGTGGTCGGACCGCAGTCCTACAAGAAGTACCAGCTGCCGTCGAGCCTGACGTTGTGGCGGGCGCGAGTCGAGGAGAACGGCGCGCTGACAGCGGTCGACGAGGAATCCGCCGAGCCGCCGCGCTTTGCGTTTCTCGGTGCCCGCTCGTGTGAGCTGCACGCGATGGGCATCCTCGGGCACGTGCTCACGGGCGGCCGCCATCCGGACCCCGCGGATGAGGCGCGCGTGCGCGACGTGTTCATCATCGCCGTGCAGTGCGGGCAGGCCGGCGGTACCTGCTTCTGCGTCTCGATGAACACCGGACCGGTCGCCGAGGACGGGTTCGATCTCGCCCTGACCGAGATCGTCGCGGAGGCTCACGCACTACTTCGTCGTCCAGGTCGGCTCACCGCGGGGCCAGGAGGTCCTTGAGGATGTGCCACACCGCGTCGCACTCGATCGCGAGCTGGACGGCGCGACCGCGGTCCACGAGCGCACCGTGTCGCAGATGGGGCGCGAGCTCAATACCGACGGGCTCAAGGAACTGCTGTATCGCAACTACGAACACCCGCGTTGGGACGAGGTCGCCGATCGCTGCCTCAGCTGCGGCAACTGCACGATGGTCTGCCCCACGTGCTTCTGTACGACGGTCGAGGACGTAACTGACCTCGACGGCTCCCACGTCGAGCGCCACCAACTGTGGGATTCGTGCTTCACCGTCGACTACAGCCACATCCACGGGGGCGCGGTCCGCACGTCGTCGCGCTCGCGCTACCGGCAGTGGATGACCCACAAGCTGGCGACCTGGTGGGACCAATTCGACAGCTCTGGCTGTGTCGGTTGCGGTCGCTGCATCACCTGGTGCCCGGTCGGGATCGACATCACCGAGGAGGCGCAGGCAATACGACAGACCGAACGAGGTACGAACGATGCGCACGATTGACCAGCTGATCGCCGAGACGCCGACCTTTGCCGGATTGGCGCCGGAGCACCTCGAGTTCATTGCGGGCTGCGCCTGGAACGAACGCGTTCCGCAGGGGACGCGCCTGTTGCGCGAGGGGGAGCCGGCCGATCGCTTCTACATCATCCGCCACGGCATCGTCGCCCTCGAGTTCGAGGCCCCCGGGCAGGGTGGCCTCGTGATTGAGACTCTCCACGACGGGGACGTCGTCGGCTGGTCATGGCTGTTTGCGCCGTATCGGTGGGAGATGGACGGGCGTGCCGTCGAGGCGTGCAGCGTCACGACGTTCGACGGCGCCTGCGTGCGCGGGAAATGTGAGGCTGATCACGAACTCGGCTACCAGCTGATGAGTCGCTTCGCGCAGAACGTGATCGAGCGTCTCCAGAGCACAAGGATGCAGCTGATCGATGTCTACGGACGCACTCCAGCCTCGGCTTGACGCCATGCCCGGGCCGATGGTGCCCGCCGCGTTTGAGGTGACTGCCAAGCGGCAGGACACCGATGACGTCTGGACGCTCGACCTCGCCGCGTGCTCCGGGGAGCCGTTTCCGTTCGAGCCCGGACAGTTCACGATGCTCGCCGCCCGCGGAGCGGGCGAGGTCCCGATCTCCATCGCCGGCGATCCGGATGAGCCGGAGCGGCTCGTGCACACGATCCGTGCGGTGGGCATGGCGACGCAGGCGATCTGCGACGCTGAGGTCGGGGAGGTGCTGAGCGTCAGGGGTCCCTTCGGCAAGCCGTGGCCGCTTGAGGCGGCGGAGGGCTCGGACGTGCTGATCGCGGCCGGAGGCATCGGACTCCCGCCGCTGCGCGGCGCAATCCTACGGATGCTCGCCCGACGTGAGCGCTACGGCCGGCTGACCCTGTTGTACGGCGGGCGCTCGCCGGATGAGCTGCTGTTCACTGATGAGCTCGCCGGCTGGTCCGAGCGCGGATTCGAGGTGATGGTGACGGTCGACAGCGCGAGCCCGAAGTGGATCGGCCACGTCGGCGTGATCACGCGGCTCATTCGTCCGGCCCGCGTCGATGCCGGTGCGCTCGTCGCGATGTCGTGCGGGCCCGAGGTGATGATGCGCTTCCTCGTCGCGGGGCTGCGGACGCATGGCGTGCGGCCCGACCATCTCTACGTGTCGATGGAGCGCAACATGCAGTGCGGCATTGGGCACTGCGGTCACTGCCAACTCGGGCCCTCGCTCGTCTGCCGAGACGGTCCCGTCTACCGGTGGTCGGAGGTGGAGCCATGGCTGACGATTCGGGAGCTGTGACGGTGGAGAGCGCAACCGCGAAGAAGACCCTCGCCGTGTGGAAGTTCTCCTCTTGCGACGGCTGCCAGCTGAGCCTGCTCGACTGCGAGGACGAGCTGCTGGCGATTGCCGGCGAGCTCCAGATCGCGTACTTCCTGGAGGCGACGAGTGCCTCGGTCGAGGGTCCTTACGACGTGTCGCTCGTGGAGGGATCGGTCACGACCCAGCACGAGCTCGACACGATCAAGGAAATCCGCGAGAACTCGCGCACGCTGATCACGATCGGCGCGTGCGCGACGAGCGGCGGAATCCAGGCGCTGCGCAACTTCGCCGACGTCGACGAGTTCACCCAGCTGGTCTACGCGACGCCCGACTACATCACCACGCTGTCGAACTCGACCGCGATCAGCGGAGTGGTTCCGGTCGACTTCGAGCTCCAGGGCTGCCCCATCTCCAAGCACCAGCTGCTCGAGGTGATCAGCGCCTATCTCGCGCGTCGCCGCCCGCGGATCCGCGCCCATAGCGTCTGCCTCGAGTGCAAGCGCCGTGGCACTGTGTGCGTCATGGTCGCCCACGGCACCGCCTGTCTCGGTCCGGTCACCCATGCCGGCTGCGGTGCGATCTGTCCGAGCTACAACCGTGGCTGCTACGGCTGCTTCGGCCCTATGGAGACGCCGAACACGGTATCCCTCGACGCCTGGAGCGGACTCGAGGACCGCGACCTCGTGCGCGTGTACCGCACGTACAACGCGATGCGTGAACCGTTCCGTGAAACGAGCCACCGCCATGAGCACGACTGACGGCCGCCGGACGATTCGCACCGACTACCTTGCTCGCGTCGAGGGCGAGGGCGCGATGTACGTCCTGCTCGACGGCGACGAGGTCGTCGACTGCAAGTTGCGGATCTATGAGCCGCCTCGGTTCTTCGAGGCGTTTCTCCGCGGGCGGGCGTTCACCGAGGCTCCGGACATCACCTCGCGGATCTGCGGCATCTGCCCGATCGCCTACCAGATGAGCGCGGTACGGGCGATGGAGGACGCATGCGGGGTGGCGATCGATGACGGCCCGATCCGGGACCTGCGACGGCTCATCTACTGCGGCGAGTGGATCGAGAGTCTCGGCCTCCATGTCTACCTCCTGCACGCCCCCGATTTCCTTGGCTATCCGGGGTTCCTGGAGATGGCGAAGGACCATCCCGCGGTCGCCGAGCAGGGGCTCGCGCTGAAGAAGGCCGGGAACACGATCGTCACGGTCGTCGGCGGTCGGGAGATCCATCCGGTCAATGTCCGCGTGGGCGGCTTCTACCGCACGCCGTCACAGACCGAGCTGCGCCGCGCGCTCGTCGACCAGCTCGAGCGCGGCCGGGAGATCGCGCTGGAGACGGTCCGCTGGACCGCGAACTTCACGTTCCCCGAGCTCGAATGGGACCCGGAGCTCGTCGCCCTGCACGAGCCGGGCCGCTACCCGATCGACCTCGGTCGAATCGTGTCCAACCGCGGGCTCGACATCGCGCCCGCTCAGTTCGGTGCCAACGTCGTCGAGGAGCACGTCGAGCACTCCAACGCGTTGCACGCCAAGATGCGCGCCCGCGGGAGCTACCTGTGCGGTCCCGTCTCCCGGTACAACCTCGCCTCCGGCGAGCTGTGGCCGCTCGCGCGCGACGCGGCCCGCGACGCCGGGCTCGGCGAACGGTGCACGAACCCGTTCCGAAGCATCGTCGTCCGCTCGGTCGAGCTCGTGCAGGCATTTGACGAGGCGCTGGCGATTCTTGATTCGTATGAGCCGCCGGACGCGCCGGCGGTTGAGGTCGTCCCGCGCCATGCCGTCGGCCACGGTGCGACCGAAGCGCCCCGGGGCATGCTGTACCACCGCTACGAGATCGACGAGGATGGGACGATCCTCGACGCCCGGATCATTCCTCCGACCTCCCAGAATCAGTCGGCGATCGAGGAGGACCTGCGGGCCGTCGTGCAGCGACACACGAGCCTTGAGGACGACGAGCTCCGCCACGTGTGCGAGCAGGCGATCCGCAACCACGATCCGTGCATCTCCTGCGCCACGCACTTCCTCGATCTCACCGTTGAGCGCCGCTGAGCGACGTCCTCGTCATCGGCGTCGGCAACGAGCTCCGCGGCGATGATGTGGCCGGGCTCGCGATTGCGCGGGCGCTGACGCCCGCACCCGGCGTGACGGTGCAGGTGTTCGACGGCGAGGCGATCGGACTGCTCGAGCTGTGGGACGACGCGGACAACGTCGTGATCGTCGACGCCGTCCGCTCGGGCGCTCCGGGCGGGACCGTGCATCGGTTCGACGCGAGTGCCGAGGCGGTTCCGGCCGCGTTTCGCCATTCCTCCAGTCACACGATCGGTGTCGGTGACGCGATCGAGCTTGCCCGCAGCCTCGGCCGCCTGCCCCGGCGGGTCCTGATCTTCGGCGTCGAGGGAGTCCGGTTCGACGCGGGTGCCGGCCTGAGTCCGGAGGTCGCGAGCGTGCTTGATGATGTGCTCGGTGAGGTGACTAGGGCCGCCGCTGCCCTGGCCGCTTCGCCGCCGCCGCCCGGATCGCCTTGACGAGCTCGGTCGCCGCTGAGTCCTTGAGCACGTAACCGCTCGCGCCGGCGGCGTAGGTCTCGCGCATGAATGCCGGCTCGTCCTCCATCGTGAGGACGACGATCGCCGTGCCCGGAGACATCCTGCGCAGGCGGGTAATCGCCTCGACGCTCGATCCACCGGGCATGTTGAGGTCGAGCAGCAGCACCGTCGGACGGTGCGAGCGCACGACGCTGAAGACGGCCTGGACGCTCCCGGCCTCGGAGACGACATGAAGGTCCGCCTCGGCCTCAAGCAGCATGCGCAACCCATTGCGCATGACCGTGTGGTCGTCGGCGATCACGATCGTGATCGGAGAGTGCGTCGGAGGATGGGATGCGATGACCCGACCCTACTACCCGGGGCCCGCCGCGCGGCCACGTTTGTGATCCTTCGGTCCGTGCTGGGTGTGCGGACGGCGCTCGATCGCGAGCGCGACCTTGCCGAACAACTGCGCATCGAGGAGGGCGGTTGATGCAAGAAACCGCGGCTCCGAACGCGCCCCCCGCGTCACCCGCGGCCTTAGTTGCCGTAGCTCACACACCGCCACAACGTGCAGCGGTATCGTGACAAATGACGACAGAGCGTGAGTGTTCCGAGACGGAACGACCGCCAAACCGGCCAGCGGAGCGAGGACCGCACAACCTGAACGGCACTCACGCTCTTGGCGTATGCAAGGCCGCTCCGCGCAGGCGATTCGTAGTTCCCCGCACGCGATACCGGACAAATGACGCTGGCTGCGTAGGACACGCAGGCGTACCGTCGCTTGAACCCCGATGCGGAGCTACGACATGACAGCACAGCGTGAGCTAGCCCATGAGGCCTGGTCTGAGTATCTCGACGCGGTCAGCAAGGAGTTGCTGCACGCGGACGTGTCGATCGAAATCATCGAGGGCGAGCAGCCGCCGATGATCGAGGCACGGAAGCTTGCCTTGCAGGCGGTCTGTTACGACCGGCGCGATGACGTATTTGAGGTCGCCGTCGCCCGCGGTGGACCGCATCTGCCGAGCGTGCTCCGGCACATGGTCGACCACCCCGAGCGCATCGTCGTCGACAGCTGGACGCTGCTGGCGCCGATGACGATCTCGGTGGACGGTCGTGATGGCGTCCGCACGGTCGTCAAGATCGCGGCCCAGCCTGAGTTCGGCGGGTAGGTGTCCTGGCCCACTAGTCGAGCCGCGAGAACCCTGGTCGACCTGCACTGTCACGTCCTCCCCGGCCTCGACGACGGGGCGCGGGATCTCGATGACGCGCTCGGGATGGCGCGCCAGGCGCACGCGGACGGCATCACCGCGGTGTGCGCGACGCCGCACATCCGCCACGACCACGACGTCCGCATCACCGAGCTGCGCGACCGCGTCGCCGAGTTGAACGCTGCGCTCGACAGCGCCGGCATCGGGGTAAGGGTCCTCAGCGGAGGGGAGGTCGCGAGCACCGCGCTCGAGGGTCTGACCCGTGCGGAGCTGCAGGCGGTGTCGCTGGGGGCGGGCGGGCGGTGGATCCTGCTCGAGCCGGCGCCCGGACCGCTCGACGATCGGCTCGAGGCCGGTGTTCTCCGGCTGCTCGACCTTGGATTTCGCGCTCTGATCGCGCATCCCGAACGACATCTCGGAGCGGATCTGATTCCCCGCCTGCAGCGCGTGATCGGCTGTGGGGCGCTCGTCCAGGCGACGGCGGCGTACTTCACGGAGCCGACGACGAGTGCGGGCATGCTCGAGTTGGCCCGAGCGGGCGTCATCCACGTGCTCGGCAGCGACTCTCACTCGTCCCGGTCGGGGCGACCCGTGACGCTCGCGTCCGGAATCGACGCACTGACCAGCGTTTCTCCGGCAGCCGATGCGCGCGAGTGGATCGTGCGGATCGCGCCGCACGGCATCGTCGCCGGAGCGTTGATCACGCCGCCGTTTGGGATACCGGCGGCGGCGACGGTGAGCTGAGCCCTCGCACGGTCACCCGCGTCGCGAGCTCCTCGATGGCAGCGCGCCGGCCGGTGCCCAGACCGTGGCGCAGGAAGTTGCCCGCGCCCGCGGCGGCGCCGAGCACCAGCGCCTCGCGCAGTCCGTAACCGCGGGCCCAGGCCGCGGCAACGGCGCCGGTCATCGCGTCGCCGCAGCCCTCGCGGTGGCCACTGGGGAACGGGGGCGGGACGATCTCGTACGGGGCGTCGCCGGAGGGCACGACGAGCATCGGGGCCTCGGCGCGGGTGAGCGCGACCGCGCCGGCGCCGGCGTCGATCAGACGGTTGGCGGCGTCGAGCGCCCGCGGCCCATCGACCGGTCCGCATACGTACTCGGCGAGCTCCCAGTCGTTGAGCTTGACGAGGTTCGGTCGATGCGCCAGCGCGTGCTCGAGCCGGGGGCTGGAAAGATCGACGATCACGGGGATGCCCGCGGCGCGCACGTTCGCGACCACCGTGTCGTAGACCTCGTGGGGCAGACCGTCCGGGGGGTATGGGTTACACACGACGAGCACCTCGCTGCCGAGCGCGGCTGCACACGTGGCGGCGACGAGGTCGTCGACCTCGTGACGGCGTGGCGGTTCCCTGAACGAGCTGGCGAGCAGCCGTCGCTCGGCGTCACGTCGGTCGGACAGGTAGCTTCCGGTCGGCGCGGTGGTCGTGATCAGCCGAACCTCTCCGGGCATCGCGGCGAGCAGCGAAGCCAGGACCGTGCCGGTCTCGCCGCCGACGAAACCGCAGAGGACCGGATACGCCCCGAGTTCGGCAGCCATCCGTGCCGCCCACACGCCCTGGCCGGCGGCGTGGACGTGGATGTCGTCAGCGTGATCCCGGGCTTCGATGGTGATGCTGAGCAGCGGGTCGGGGCCCAGGATCGGCGACGCGTGGCTCGGATCGCTGCTCGTCCACACTGCACACGCTGCACCCGCCGTGCGCCGTGCGCATCGGGAGAAATCCGCAGACCGACACGGGTTCAGTACTTCGCCACAGACGGGGCAGGAAACTCTGCGGATGGCGGAATTCCCGTGCGCTCGTACCGTGTTCGCATGATCTCCGAGTCGTTTGGGTTGTCGGTCTCCCTGCCAGCGTCTCCCGCGGCACCCAGACGACCTCACGAGATCCGGCGGTTGTGCGTGCTCGTCGGTATCGGCGTACCGGATCGACCGTCAGGTTCTCCTGACGGACACGACGTCTGCCCGTTGCCGACGAGCGCCCAGCCACCGTCGTCCGTTTAGTCGCGCTCGCGCTCAAGCACCGTAGGGCTTCGGTCGATCACCGGAGCAGGAACGAACACGCTCCAGGGCTTGCGCATGCAACGAGACTCAACCGCACACACGCAGTCCGGATCGACGGGACGCGCCCGTCGTGAGCGTGTGTTCGGATGGCTGGGAGCGAACGCGACGAGCGTCCTGATCGCGGTCATGGTGTTCGCGGCCTTGTTCGGCACGCGGGCGCTCGGCATCGCGGTTGCCGACCACAAGGACAGCCTTATCACCGGGCAGCTGCTCGTCCCGAAGGCCCAGACGGAGGCGCAGTCGATCGTTGCCGTGACCCAGGATTACGTCGGTGGCCTGGGGCTGCCGTCGGTCGCCGCGACCCGGATCGCGAGGATGCGGGCTCAGCTCTCGGCCGACATCGCCGCGCTCGTGCGGGCGTGGCCTCACCCGTCGACCGAGCGTTTGGTGCCGGCAGCCGCGGCGCTGGGCGCGGCCGCTACCGCCCTCATTCGGGACCTTCCGTTGTCCGACGCCGGCAGCGCGCCGACCCAGCAGCTGACTGCCGTGTCCGCGAACTACGAGGCGCTGGCGGCAAGCCTCCGAGCAACCGGCTTTGATCTCGCGCGGGAGACCCGGTCAGCCGACGCGATGGAGCGCCGCGTCACGCTGATCGCCGCGATCGTCGCCGGCGGTCTGCTCGTCATCATGATCATCGCCTTCGCGCGAGCCGGTCGCCGTCGCGCGCTCGCCGAGCGCGAGCAGCGGGTGCTCCGAGAGGCGGAGGAGCGCCTCCAGGCGCTCGTTGAGCACAGTTCGGATCTGATCGTCGTGCTCGGCGACGACGGGACGGTCGAGTACGAGGCGGGCTCGGTCGAGGCCCTCCTCGGCGCGCAACCCGGGACGCTCCGAGGACGCAAGCTCTCCGAGTGGGTCGAGGAGGCCGATCACGAGCAACTGTTGTCGCTCTGCCAGACGAACGACGAGCGGGAGGGAGAGGTCCGCATGCGCCGCGGCGACGGCGAGTTGCGCAGCTGCGTCGTGCGCGCCACGAGCCTCCGTCATCACCCCGGCTGGAAAGCGGTCGTTCTCCACATCTGGGACGTCAGCGACCGCAAGAAGCTCGAGCGTGAGTTGCGCCTCGCGCAGAAACTTGAAGCCGTCGGCCAACTCTCGGCGGGCATCGCGCACGAGATCAACACGCCGATCCAGTTCGTCAGCGACACGAACCGCTTCCTCGACAATGCGTTCGCCGACCTGCAGGTCGTGCTCGACGCCTACGCGAAGCTCCTCGCGGCCGAGCAACAGGGCGCCGTCACGCCCGAGCTCGTCCGTCGCGTCGAGGAGGCGGAGGAGATCGCGGACGTCGAGTATCTGCGGACTCGCATCCCTGAGGCGTTCGTCCGCAGCTTTGACGGCATCCAGCGGGTGGCCAAGATCGTCGCCGCGATGCGCGCGTTTGCGCATCCACCGGTTCCCGAGCGCAGCCTCGTCGACATCAATGACTCGGTGCAGAACACGCTGATCGTGGCCACGAACGAGTACCGCTACGTCGCCGACGTCGTGACCGAACTCGGGGAGGTTCCACTCGTTGAATGCAACGGCAGTGATCTCAACCAGGTGCTCCTCAACCTGATCATCAACGCAGCAGACGCGATCGCCGAGGTCGTCGGTCAGTCAGACGATCGTGGGCGCATCGTCGTGCGGACCCAGAGCGAGGGCGATGATGTGCTGATCAGCATCAGCGACAGCGGTGCCGGCATTCCGGAGGAGATTGCCGACCGGGTGTTCGACCCCTTCTTCACCACCAGAGAGGTCGGCCGGGGCACCGGTCAGGGCCTGACGGTGTCTCGCAGCCTCGTCGTCGAGCGGCATCACGGCACCCTCACCTTCGAGACGCGCGCCGGGAAGGGCACGACCTTCACAATCCGCCTGCCGATCCGGTCTTCCCGCCGACGCGGGCGCGTGGCTGCTGCGGCCTAGGTTTCGTACTTCTCCGCACTGAATCGGCAAGTTTGTCCGGTCGCCGGCGGTCAAATCAGCGGTTACCGTTCCTCTCATGACGCCAGGTTCACATCTCGCCGCCGTGACCCCAATTGAGTCCGAGACGGAGTCGGAGGCCCAAACCGTGCACGTCGTCCTCGCCGAGGACCATCCGTCGATGCGGCGCAGCCTCCGGATCCTGCTCGACGGTGAGCCTGGGATCCGGGTCGTGGCGGAGGCACCGGACCTCAACATCGCGATGACCCACGTTCACGGGCATCACCCCGATGTGCTCGTCCTTGACCTGCGGATGCCGAACGGATCGAGCATCGACCTCATTCGCCGGATCCGTGCGCAGTCGCCGGACACGGGCGTGGTCGTGATCACGATGCACGACGGTCGCGCGTACGCCAGCCAGGCCCATGAGGCCGGCGCCCTCGGTTACGTCCTGAAGGACACCGCGGATGATGAGCTGCCGCAGGCGGTGCGTCGGGCGGCGCGGGGCGAGGTGTACACGAGCCCGCGGATCACGCCCCGGGCTGTGTCCCTGCGTCTGTCCTGAGCGCCGGGCCGGCTCTTCGGACCGGCAGGCGCGCGCGGACTATCGTCCCGAAGGCCGGATCGGAGCTCACCTCGAGCGTTCCGCCCACGAGGTACACCCGCTCCCGCATCCCGGCCAGGCCGTAGCCGCTCGTTGACGCCTCGGTGTCAAAACCGGCACCGTCGTCACGCACCTCGACCGTCAGTTCGCGCGGCGTTGTGCTGATCGTGACCCACGCCGTCCGCGCCTCCGAATGCTTGCTCACGTTGGTGAGCCCCTCTTGAACGAGGCGATAGACCGTCGTCTCGAGCTCCGGGTCGAGTGCGGGGATCTCCGGGTCGGGCAGCTCGAGCTTGGAGACGATCTTCAACGTCTCCGTTGATCGGCGGTGCAGGAGCGCATCGAGCGCGGGACGAAGGCCAATCTCGTCGAGAGCCGCCGGGCGCAGATCGGCGATGATCGCCCGGAGCCCCTCGATGCCATGGGAGATGCCGTCGATCGCCTCTTGGAGCGCCGGTTCGAACCGTGCCGGATCGGCGCGGCGCAGCGTCCCCGCGAGCAGCACACGCAGCCCACCGAAGATCTGCAGCGTGTCGTCGTGCAGCTCACGCGCCCACCGGCTGCGCTCGGCGTCTGCCGCCGCGAGCGATGCGCGGAGTCGGTCGGACTCGACGCTGCGGCTGATCGCGATCGCGGTCGCCGCCGAGGCGCCGAACGTCTGAAGCAGGTCCTCATCGGCCGCTGAGAACGGCGCGCTGTTGTCGCCGCGGTCGAACGCCGCGAGCACCCCGAGCGGAGCACGGCGGTGCAGCATCGGTACGAGCAGCGCTGTGTGAGCATCCGGGATCCCGAGCTCAGCAGGCGCGATTCGCAGGCGCGACCCAACCTGCGCGATCCGCTCTGGCGTCCCCCGTTGGAGCACTTGACCGGAGCTCGACTCCGCGATCGGGAGCCGGTGGCCGCGGACATCCTCCGCGTAACCGGCACTCGCAACGACGACGAGATCCGGGCCCTCGCAGAGCATGATCAGCACGGCGCGGGCGTCGACAAGATCGCGGCTGCGCTTGGCGATCAGCTCGAGCACTCGGTCAGAGCCGGGCTCGCCGCCGACCGCCACCGAGACGTCGCGTGTCGCCTCGAGTCCCCGGACGGCTCGCTCGAGCTCCCGCCGCCGGTCCTCGCTATCCGCATACAGGCGCGAGTTCTCGACCGCGACCGCGGCAAGGTCAGCCAGGATGACCGCCGCTTCTTCGTCGGCCGGGGTGAACGCAGCAGCGCCGGTCTTCTCGGCGAGGTAGAGGTTGCCCCATGCGCGACCGCGAATCCTCACCGGGACGCCGAGGAAGCTCCGCATCGGCGGATGCCCCTCGGGGAACCCATAGCTGCGCGGATGTTTGGTGACGTCGTCGAGCCGCAGCGGGCGAGGATCGCTGATCAGAACGCCGAGCACGCCCCGACCGCGCGGTTCCTCGCCGATCTCGGCGCGAGTCGGCTCATCGATTCCCGCGACCACGAACTGCTCCAGGCGCTCTCGATCCTCACTCAGCATGCCGAGTGCGGCGTACTTCGCGCCCGTCAGCTCTCGCGCGGCCCCGAGCACGCGCTCGAGAATCGCCGGCATGTCGAGGTCGGAAACGAGTGCACGCCCGACCTCGAGCAAGCGGCGAATCGGTACATCATCGGTCGCGGCCACCGGGCGACCGAGATCCGTCGTCTACTTCGATGCGGCGCGAGGACGGCGGGACGTCGTGCGCTTCGCCGACGTGCTCTTCGCGGCCGCGGTCTTGCGAGAGGTGGCTTTCGACGCCGACTTGCGCGCGCCGGTGCTCTTGGCGGCCGTCGACTTCGTCGCCGAGCTTCGCTTGCTCGCCGTGCTCTTCGCGGCGGTCGTGCGGCCCCGGCTTGCGGGCGCGGCGCTCTTCGTCGCTGACGTGACGGAGCTGGCGAGCTTCTCGATGTCCTTCAACACCGCGCGGTTGCTCTTCTTCGCGTTGGCGCGCAGCGTCCGCAGCCCGGAGGCGATGTCCCTGTATGCGGTGTGCGCGCTCTTGCCGAGATCGGTGCGCATCGCCTGCAGAGCCGAGGTCGCCTCGTCAAGTGCCTTCTCGAAGCGCGCGGTCGCCGCCTCGACTTCCTTACGGGTGATCGCTCGGGCGGATGGCTTTGCCTTTGCGGCGCTCGCGCGACGGCGGGGCGCCGGCTTCTTGGCGGGGGGCATGTGAGGACTCCTCCTGTTCGAATGCTTCGGAATTCCGGCGGCTAGCTTACGCGTCTGCGCTGACACACGCTTGGTTTCGCCAATGGCGCAAGATCACATGCACGTACCGCAGTCGGCGTGACTGTACACAGCGCTTAACTGCGGACGCAGTCAGGAACTGCTCACCGATGTGCACGTGAGCACTCCGGACCAGCGTCCGCGCCCTGCACACCACCACTCCGATCCAGCGAAGTGTCGGGTCCACGCGCACGCGTTCGTATGCGTGGGCGCGGTTTCGCGTGCAGTGGCTGGTCGAGCGCCGCGCTGGAGACGCTTGCCGCTCGCCACGCTCGGCGAGAGCTGACCGCGCTTGTCCAGCGCGCGCCGAAGCACGCGCAGGTCCGCACGGCCGAGGGCATCAGGGAGGTTGAGGTGGAGGCGTTGCGGATCGGCGACGTCGTCGTCGTGCGCACCGGCGACGTTGCCGGGTTGATTGTGATGGCCGACGAGATCCGTCCGGACGCGCAACGCGTCGTCGACCGACTCCGCAGCGAGGGTGTGCGGCACGTCGCGATGCTCGTCCGGCGACCGCCGCTCGGTCGCCGAGCGTGTCGGCCGGGAACTCGACGTCGATCGCGTCTACGCCGAGCAGTCACCCGCTGACAAGCTTGAAGTCGTCAAACGAATTCGCGCGGATACCGACCTGCGCCCGGTCGTCATGGTTGGCGACGGGATCAACGATGCCCCCGCCCTGGCCGCCGCCGACGTCGGTATCGCACTAGGCGCGGCCGGCGCCACCGTCTCGTCGGAGACGGCCGACGCCGTGATCACGGTCGACCGCATCGACCGGGTTGTGGATGCGCTCCATGCCGGGCGCCGAGCGCTCGCGATCGCGCGCCAGAGCGTGCTGATCGGGATGGGACTGAGCCTCGTCGCGATGGGCGTCGCGGCGGCGGGCGGACTGCCACCGGTGGCCGGAGCGCTGCTGCAGGAGGGCATTGACCTGGGCGTGATCCTGAACGCCCTGCGGGCGCTGCGCGGATAGCGCCATCCGCAACAACAGCAGGTACACGAGCGGCACCAGCGGTGCGACGACGATCCACTGCATCCACAGCTTGGAGCGGTCTGACCCGGCCCCGAGCGTGTGAACGACCGCCAGGACCCAGATGACGACCGTCCCGCGGTGCAGTGTGCGCCAGCGTTTTGTGCCGATGCGCCGGCGCAGGTAGAAGCTCGGTCCGAGCAGCACCGTCAGGTAGCCGGCGATGATCCCGAGGCCGGTGAACGCCGGCCGGTAGGACAGCGCGAACGGGACCGTGATCCCGCGCCAGCCCGGATTGAGCCAGTGGTCGCCGAGCAGCGCGAGGCCGTGGATCGCGATCGCCAGGATCGCAATCAGCGCGACGTGCTCGTGCAGTCGCGCCACCGCGCGCTTGATCGCCGGCCGCCGGATCGCCCGGGCCGCCATCGCGAGGCCCATCAGCACCGACAGCGAGATGAGCACGAGCGCGACGATGCCCGACGCGCGGCTCACGAGCCACCAGATGAGATGCAGCGGTGCCCTCTGATTCATCGCACGACCGCCAGGTCGGCACCGTTCTCGCAGATCGATGCCGTGACCGGACCGATCACCTCGACTGCACCGCTGTCGTGGATGACCACGCCGCCGCGGTCCGCGAGCGCGTGTCGCGCGCCCTCGGGTCCGCTCAGCAGCGCGATCTTCGACAGCGTCTCCGCCTCAAGCGCGGTATCGCCGAGGGCGGTGACACCGATCAGGCCAGTCCACGCGGGCCGACCGGTGCTCGGGTCGAGGAGGTGATGCGCGAAGCCACCCTGCGCGTCGCGCCAGATCCTGATGTTGAGGCCTGAGGTCGCGATGCCGCCGCGGGCCACCCGGATCGTGCCGATCGATGCGCTCGTGAGCGGGTGCTCGACCTCGACCTCGTACGGGGCAAGTTGCGCGCCGACGCCGCCGACCGCGATATCGCCGCCGCAATCGACGACGAACCGGGTGAACCCTCCGAGGCGGTGGGCGACGGCGTCAGCGCACAGTCCCTTCCCCGTACCGCCAGTATCGAGCATCACGCCCGGTGGTCGCCTGATGACCCCGGCGGCGTCGTCGATCTCGACCTCACGCCAGCGTGAGGCGGGGTCCGGCCTGGCGCCCACCCGCGGAGGGGCACCGGCGAGCGCTTCGGCGAGCGAGGCCGGCTCCGTCCCGTCGAGCGAGGCGCGGTAGCCGGTGCGCTCAAGCGCCCGCACGAGGGTTGGGTCAAGGAGGCCGCCACTTCGCTCCGCGGCCCACAGGCCGGCGGCCACCGCCGCGCGAAGCAGCGGTGACGCCGGCACCTCTGGCCGCGGGTCCCGATTGAGCGCCGACAGCTCGCTCTCAGCAATGAACCGCGACAGGCGATCCGCAAAATCGAGCACGAACGCCTTCTCGCGATCGGCCGCGGCGAGCGGCTCCGGCGCGCCGGGGGCGAGCCGCGGCCCGATCAGGAAGCGGATGTCGCTGCCCATCGAGTGAAACGTGTAATCGAGTTCGTCGTGCATGATCGTTATGAGGTGCGGGTGCTCACCGCGGGTGCGGCGGACACCGGTCCGGAGCTCGAACTTGACTGGGACACCGAGGTGCCCGTGCCGGCGGTGGATCGACCGCGGATCGTCGTCACGACTCGCGTCTCGTAGACGCGGCGCGTGACAACGACGGGGCGCGCCACCTTCACGGGCTCACTCGACTCCAGCTCACGCGCGAGCAGCGAGAGCACGCCGAGGAACGCCGCCACCGTCAGGAGCAGGACGGTCACCCGGTCAGGCCCGGAGGTCTTGCGGCGTCCTCCGGGCCGTGGGCGCACCGCGTCAGTCGCCGTGGTGATCGCCGCCATCGCCATGGTCTCCGTGATCGCCGCCGCCACCGCCACCGCTGCCGCCACCACTGCTGGTGCGGGTCGTGACCGGCGCGCTGCCCGAGTTGCGTGAGCTGCCGCTGCTGGACCCTGACGAGTGCGAAGCGCTGGTGCGTGTTGTAACCGGTGCGCTCGATCCACTTGAGCTGTGACTCGCGGACGACGAGCCGGACGAGTGATGACCGCTCGAGCGGGTGCTGACCGGCACGCCTGATCCGCCCGACCCGCCCGAAGACGACGCGACGCTGCCGGAGGAGGCGCTCCCGCCGCTCGCGCGCGTGGCCACGGCGCCGCTGCTACCAGCGGAGCCACTGCCCCCGGCTGCGGAGTGGTGGCCGCTGGCGCCGGTGCGTGCGTGGCCGCCGGCCGCACCATGGGGACCGCGCCCCCCGGTCGCGACCGCTCCGCGCGGGTGTGGGCCGTGCGAGGAGCGCTCGTGCCGGATCACGTGCACCGTTCGGCGAATGACCTGTGTGCGGTACTCGACCGCCGGGCTCTTGGCTGCGAGTGTGGCGACGGGTTTGTCGGCCGGTTGCAGCGTGTACACGGCAAACCCGCCGGCGGCGAGGGCCGTGATGGCTGCAGCGCTTCGTGTGTGTCTCCTGCGCATTCCATCCTCCAAGTCGTGGGACGGCCTGCACTGTGGCGGGGACGGGGTGAGGCAGAGGCCAAGCGCAGGCAAAGCCTTGGTAAAGCTGAGCGCGTTCTCACGCTCAGCCAACGGTTTCCTTACGGTCGACGGCCACGCTCGGAGCATGAATACGACGAAGACGAACGGGGTCGTGATCGCCGGTGGCGGCCTCGCCGCCCAGCGCTGTGTCGAAACGCTGCGCCGCAGCGGTTACGAGGGTCCGATCCGGATGCTCTGCGCCGAGGCCCACCGGCCCTACGACCGCCCACCGCTGTCGAAGGAGCTTCTCCAGGGGGCCTGCGATCACGACGAGCTCAACTTCCGCGACGGTGACTGGTACGCCCAACAGGGCATCGACCTCCTGCTGGGGACGCGCGCGATCGCGTTGGCGCCCGCCGATCGACGGGTCGAGCTGAGCACCGGCGAGTCGCTGGTCTACGACAGCATCCTGATCGCCACCGGCAGCCGGCCACGCACGCTGCCGATGCTCGACGGCCTGGCGAACGTGTCGGTTCTCCGGACGATCGACGACGCCGCGCGCCTCCGCGAGGTGCTCGCCGAGCGGCCTGCGCTCACGATCGTCGGCGCCGGTTTCATCGGCCAGGAGGTCGCCGCCACGGCGCGGCGGCTTGGCGCCGAGGTGACGATGATCGAAGCGGCTCCGACACCCCTGTACGGAATCCTCGGGGAACAGCTCGGGCGCTGGTTCGCGGAGATGCATGCCGCGGAGGGCGTCACCGTCATCGGCGGGACGACCATCGAGTCCGTCGAGGCGAACGGCCGCGTCAACGCCCTGACGCTTGGCGACGGCCGGCGGATCGAGCCAGACCACATCGTCGTCGGCGTCGGCGCCCAGGCCGAGATCGAGTGGCTGGACGGGAGCGGCGTGTCATGTAACGGAGGCGTCCACGCCGATGTCCATGGGCGCACGGCGACGCCCCACGTGTTCGCCGCCGGGGACGCCGCCGCGACGTTCGATACGCAGCTGCAGGCATACGTCGCCGGCTCACACTGGGAGGCGGCCGGCCGCCAAGGGTCCCGCGCGGCCAAGGCGATGCTTGGGCTCGACCCGGGAGCGGCGCCCCTCACCAGCTTCTGGACCGACCAGTACGGCATCCGGATCCAGTACCTCGGCCGTGCGCGGCTTGCCGATCGCGTCGACATCGACGGCGATCCGGCCGCGCGGAGTTTCACCGCGACCTTCACCCAGGCCGGACGACCAGTTGCCGCGCTGCTCGTCGATCGGCCGCGTTCCCTGCCCGCGGCACGCACTCTGATCGAACAAGGAGAACAGTCATGACATACACGGTTCAGATCGACGAGGACGCCTGCGCGGCGCACGGCGACTGCGTCGCGGTCGCGCCGAACGTGTTCGAGCTCGGCGACATCGCCGAGGTCATTGGGACCGGTACCGACGAGGAGCTGCTGGCCGCTGCGGAGGCGTGTCCCAGCACGGCGATCCGCGTCATCGACGCCGACAGCGCGGTCCAGGTCTACCCGTAGGCATCGGGTGCGGGGGCGGTGTCAGTCGTCGCGGTGTCCGCCGCCGGATGACCCGCCGCCCCCGCCGGAGGACGCACCGCCACCGTTCTCATCGTGACCGCCGCCGCCCGCCGCTGCGGAGGTCGAGGTCGGGGCGGCCTGCGCCGGTGCGGCCGAGGTGTGGGACGCTGACGCGGTCGTCGCTGCCGCCGGCGGACTGGACGGCGCGGTGAAGATGCTCGGTGCGGTGCGCGGTGGTCGGCGGGTTGCGCGCCGGGACCGTGCGCGTGGGAGCGACGTGGTGCGTCGCCCGGTGATGCCGCGGGTGTCGCCGCGCAGGATGCACGCGACTGGATCCGGTGCTCCGCGGCGCCAGACCCGACGCGACTGAGAGCGGCTCCGATGCGAGCCCGATCCGCTGTCCCGCGATCTGGCTTGCCGTCCAGGCGAGCGTGGCGGTCACGGCGATCCCGAGCAGGGCCGCGATCGTCCACAGCACGGTGCGACTGCGCATCACTCAGCTGACGCTAGCCGTCGGCGGGTTAAGAGCCGGCAAACCGTTTGCCGCCGGGAGTTCGCGGTCGGTCGGCCGCTCGCTCGGCAGCGTGATCGACGCCACCGTCCCGCCGCCGTCGCGATCGTTCACCGCGACCTCGCCGCCCCACCCCTGCGCGAGCTCCCGCGCGATCGACAGCCCGAGCCCGTTCCCGGCCGGGCCGGCTCGGCCGGCCCGACCGCGGTGGAAGCGCTCAAACACGAGCTCTCGCTCGTCGGGCGCGATGCCGGGTCCGCGATCGCGGACCTCGAGTCGTCCACCCGTCGCGGCGAGTTGCACCGTGGCCCCTGGCGGCGAGTAGCGCAGGGCGTTCTCCACGAGCGCGTCGAGCGCCCGCTCGATATCCGCCCGGGCGCCCCAGGCCGGCGCCACCGATCGCCCCGGGGCGCAGTCGAGTCGACACCCTCGCGTCTGGGCATTGGGCTGCCATCGCCGCGATGCCGTCCGCGCGAGCTCGGCGAGATCGAGCATCGCGCCTGTCGTCCGGCGCTCGCCACCGCGGCTCAGGACGAGGAGTTCTCCGACCGTGTGCGCGAGGCGGTCGACCTCGGCGATGGCGGCGTCGAGTTCGTGCGTCGCCGGGCCTGAGGTCAGCGCCTTGGCCTCCTCAAGCCGCAGTCGCAGACCGGTGAGCGGCGTCCGGAGTTGGTGCGAGGCATCGGCGACGAAGTCGCGCTGGGCCCGGAGCAGCCGCGAGATGCGATCGGTCATCTCGTTGAACGAATCGGCGAGCGACCGCTGCTCGCGGCTGCCTTCAAGCGGCGCCCGCGCGGTCAGATCGCCCCGCGCCACCCGCTGGGCGACGGACTCGAGGCGACGAATCGGACGCCCGACGCCGGCAGCGATCAGCGTCCCGGCGAGCAGGCCGAGCGCGAGCACGATCAGGGCGATCAACGCGAGGCCGAGCTCGACGCGATGGACGGCGCTGTGCAGCGCCGTGACGCTCTGCGTGATTCGCACCGCGCCCACCGCCCGGCTGTCGTGGATGATCGGCACGGCGGTGGCGAGGATCTCCCGGCCGAGCGTCCTCGAGTTGCGCTGCACCTGCACCTGGCGGCCGGAGAGCGCCCGCTGGATCTCGGGTCGGCTCTCGTAGCTCGCACCGATCTGCGCGGGGCCGGCGCTGTCGACGAGGACGTTCCCGTCGGCGCCGACGATCAAGATCCGCCCCCGAATCGTGCCCGCGGCGGTGTTGGCGAGCCGCTGCAGGCTTGCCGTGTCGGTCGGCGCGAGCAGGTCCGCGGCGGTCGCCGCGACGAGGTCCGCCTGTCCCTGCGCCTGCGTCCGGACCTCCGCGTTGACGCGCGCGCTCAGGTTGACCGCGAGGGGGACGCCGAGCGCGATGATCGCCAGAAGGAGTACATAGGTCAGCGCCGCCAGCAAGCGGAGCCTCAGACTCGTCACGCTGCCCCCGGCTTCTCCTGCGGATGCGCGGCCAGCCGGAACCCGACGCCGCGAACGGTGTGGATGAACGCCGGTCGTGCCGGGTCATCGCCGAGCTTCCGGCGCAGCCAGGCAATGTGGACGTCGAGGGTCTTCGTGGATCCGAACCAGTTGAGGTCCCAGACGTCGGACATGAGCGTCTCCCGCGTGACGACCCGTCCGGCGTCGCGGGCGAGGCGAGCGAGCAGGTCGAACTCCTTACGCGTCAGCTCGATCTCCCGGTCCGCCACCCACGTCCGCCGTGCGCCGAGGTCGATTCGCAGCTCGCCAAGGGTGACCTCGGTCGGGCGGGTGGAGGCCCCTTCACGGGGGCGGCGAAGCACCGCGCGGATCCGCGCGACGACCTCTCCGACCGCGAACGGCTTGACGATGTAATCGTCCGCCCCGAGTTCGAGCCCGACAACGCGATCGGTCACGCTCCCGCTCGCGGTGACCATGATGATCGGGACGTCCGAATCACCCCGCAGCTGCCGGCAGATGTCGCGCCCGTCGCCGTCGGGCAGCGACAGGTCGAGCAACACCACGTCGGGCTCGTCGGCGGCGAGCTGGGCGACGGCGTCGGCGGCGGTGCGGGCGACCGAGGTGTGAAACCCGCTTCGGTCGAGCGCGTTCGCGAACGGCTCCGCGATGGACAGCTCGTCCTCGACGAGGAGCACGGTGATCCTGTGTGTGTCGGTCCCTTCAATCACGGCGAACGCTGATGACATTGGCTGCGACGATCAAAGCGTCCATAAAGGATTGATGGGAATTCGAACATCTGACGAGTGGGTCGAATCGCTCCCTCGTCGGACGTCCCGGGCGATAGAGTGTCTCTTTGCCAGGGCGCAGGAAGCGCCGGGGTAACATCTCAAATGATTCCGCGATGGCGCTATCACAACGGGCCGTGACATCGACGCTCGATCAGGACCGGCTGCGCCGTTTGATAGAGGCGGGGCGTTCGGTCGTTGCAGAGCGTGAGCTGGAAGGCGTCTTCGCCCGGCTGCTCGATGTGGCCCGCGAGCTGACCGGTGCGCGCTTCGCCGCGATCGGCATCCTCGACGAGGCACGGGAGAATCTGGCCGATTTCATCACGGCCGGGATCGATCCCCACGCGCACAGCATCATCGGCGACCTTCCGCGTGGCCGCGGCGTCCTCGGGATGCTGATCTCCAACCCGGTGCCCCTCCGTCTCGCCGACGTCGGGGGTCACATCCGCTCCTACGGATTCCCGCCCGGACACCCGGCGATGACGACCTTCCTCGGCGTCCCGATCCTGATCCGGGGTGAGGCATGGGGAAACCTGTACCTGACCGACAAGGACGGCGGCGAGTTCGACGACTCCGACGAGGAGTCCGCCGTCGTGCTCGCGTCATGGGCGGCGATCGCGGTCGAGAACGCCCGCCTGTACATAGAGACCGATCACCGCCGAGCCGAGCTCGAGCGGTCGGTACGGGCGCTCGAGGCGACGTCTGAAATCGCGCGCGCGGTTGGCGGCGAGACACAGCTCGACCGCGTGCTCGAGCTGATCGCCAAGCGCTCACGGGCGCTCGTCGAGGCCTCGGGCGTGGCGATCCTCCTCGTGGAAGGAGATGAATTCGTTGTCGCGGCGACCGCGGGAGAAATCCCCCGGCGGATCGCTGGCAGCCGGGTGACGAGTACCGGATCCGTCGCCGGGCGCGTCGTCGCTTCCGGGCGGCCCGAGCGCGTGAAGGACGTGACGAGCTCGCTGCGTTTCGCGCTCGGCGACCTCGGTGTCAAGGCACAGTCCGCGATGTTCGTGCCGCTCCTCTTCCGCGGGACGAGCCTGGGCGTGATTGAAGCGTTCGACCGCCAGGGTGGCCCCGAGTTCCGGATCGAGGACGAGCGGCTCCTGCTCGCTGCCGCCGCGAGTGCGGCGACCGCGGTGGCGACCGCCCAATCGGTGGAGCAGGACCGCCTGCGGCGGAGCCTCCGCGCCGCCGAGGAAGAGCGTCGCCGCTGGGCGCGCGAGCTTCACGACGAGACCCTCCAGGGACTCGGCGGTCTGCGCGTCCTGCTGTCCTCCGCGCGGCGCAACAACGACGTCGAGCAGCTTCACAAGACGCTGGAGACCGCGGTCGATCAGATCGCCCAGGAGATCTCGAACCTGCGCGCGCTGATCACCGAGCTGAGACCGGCGGCGCTGGACGAGCTCGGCCTGGCACCGGCGCTTGATGCGCTGTTCGATCGCGTGCGGACGCTCCACGGACTCGAGCTCGACACTCACGTCGAGCTGGCCTATGAGTCCGCGAGAGTCGCAGCAGCCGCCTCGATCCCGACGTCGAGACGGCCGTCTACCGGCTCGTCCAGGAGTCGCTCAGCAACGCGGCTCGGCATGCCCACGCAGATCACGTCGACGTCGATGTGATCGAGCACGACGAGCAGGTCCGGGTGCTGGTCCGCGACGACGGCGATGGATTCGATACCGACGCGCCGTCGTCCGGGTTCGGCCTGACCGGGATGCGCGAGCGGGTCGCGCTGACCGGCGGTCACCTGGAGATCACGAGCTCGACCGACGGAACGACGATCTGCGCCTCGCTGCCCTCCGGGCGCGCGGTCCGGCAGACCGCGTAGTCAGCGCCCCCGTCGGGGCGCCGTTGTCGGTCGGCAGAACCCGTAGCATCACCGCATGGGATCGACTGCGCGCGTGGTTGTCGCCGGCGGAGGGCCGGCAGCCGTCGAACTGTTGCTCGCGCTCCAGTCCGGTGCAGGCGATCGCGCCCGGTTGGCGCTGATCTCCCCCGAGTCGGAGCTCGTTGTGCGCGCGTATGAGGTGCTGTCCCCGTTTCAGGAAGGTCGCGAGCACCGTTATCCGCTCAGTCGAATCGCGACCGATGCCGGTGCGCAGCTGATCCGCGATGCGCTCGCGTCCGTCGATACCGATGAGCGCGTGCTCACGCTGCATTCCGGCGCGACCGAGGCCTACGATGAGCTCGTCGTCGCGACCGGGGCTCGCTCGGTGGCGGCGGTGAGTGGAGCGGTGCCGTTCCAGGGCGCTCGTGACGCCGCCCGGCTCAAGGAGATGTTGAGCGAGTCGCACGCGGGCCATCACCGCAGCGTCGCGTTCATCGTCCCCGGTGGACACAGCTACGCGCTGCCCCTGTATGAGCTGGCGTTGCAGACTGCGGCGTGGCTCCGCGAGCGCGCAGGTCTTCGGCGTGCCCCTGGTCGTCGTCAGTCCGGAGAGTGGGCCGCTGTCGGCGTTTGGTGGCCGCGTGAGCGCAGAGGTCGCCGACCTGCTGTCCTCGCACGGAATCCAGTTCGTCAGCGGGCACGCCGTCCGGCATGAGGCAGGCCGTCTGCTGCTCGCCGGTGGCCACGACGTCGAGGTCGACGTGGCGATCGCGCTGCCCCGGCTCGCGGGTCGTACGATCCATGGATTGCCCCGCGACCGCGACGGGTTCCTGCCGGTTGACGCCCATGGCCGGGTCGACGGCACGGAGCACGTCTTCGGCGCCGGGGATATCACCAACCATCCGATCAAACAGGGTGGCCTGGCCACTCAGCAGGCCGACGGGATCGCTGCCGTGCTCGTCGCGCAACTGACCGCCGCGCCGACCCCCGAGCCGGTCGTCCCCGTCCTCCAGGCCGTGCTCTACGGCGGTCGCGAGACCCGCTACCTCCGCGCACGCCTCGGCGAGGAGCTCGACGCGACCTCGGAGGTGTCGAGCTCCCCACTGTGGCCCGAGTCGAGCAAGCTCGTCGGGCGCTACCTGTCGAAATACCTCGATTCGCTCGACGCGGCGCGCGTCGCCAGGTAGGGCGCGAGGTGGCGCCCGACCACCTTCGTCGCCGGCCACCACGGGGCGTCTTCGGCGATCTCGGTGATCGTCGTCGGCTCTTCGTCGGAGCCGAGCTCCCGACGCAGGTATCGCGGCGCACCACCGGCGAGCAGCGTCGCGCGCAGGACCGGCGCCTCGTGCGACGCCGGGACCTGGGCGCCGGCGCGCCGCGCGATCGCCTGGGCGACGATGTCGGCCTGCTGGGCGGCGAGCCCGCCCTGCTTGATCGGGCCATCCGTCGCGTCTCCGGCTGCGTAAATCGCCGCCTCCCCGTGCACGAGTCCGTCACGATCGGTGGTGAGGAAACCGTCGGGCGTACTCATCAACCCGCCGAGTGACGGTCCGCTCAACCGTGGGAGCGCGATCGCGGCCTCGGCGATGATCTCCTCGCCGCGGTCGGTGATCAACCGCCGCTCCTCGAATCGGGTCGCCCGGCAGCTCGTGTAGAGCTGGATCCCGGCGCGGTCGAGCAGCTCCCGCATCATGCACGTCGCTTCAGAGCCGAGCACCGCGAGCGGCTCGGGCTCAGCGGTCACGACCGTGAACTCCGGGCGCACGCCCGCCTCGGTCGCGGCGTCGGCGCTCAGCAGCGCGAGCTCATAGAGCGCGATCGTCCAGGCGCAGTCGGGCGGCGCGACGAACACGAGATCGTGCGTCACGCCGAGCCGCACCCGGGAGAGCAGGCGGCGAAGCGCGTACGAGGCGCCGGGCGCGCCGATGGTCACCGAGCCGGGGAGCGCCTGATGGGCGATCGCCCCGACGGCAATGACGAGCGCGTCGTAGGGGTGCCAGAGACCGGCCGTCGTGCGGACGGCACTCTGGTCGGCTTCGATCATGTTCAGGTCGTGGGGGACGCGGCTCAACCTGAGCTCAGCCGCGATGTCAGTCCATGGAATCCGCTCGGCGAGGGCGAGCCGGAACGGTTCAAGAATCTGATGTGGCCGGTACACGAAGTGCTCGGCGGAGCTCAGCAGCTCAAGCTCGACCCGGTCGCCTGCGAGTTTGCGCAGGGCGAGCGCGGACTCGAGCGCCGCGATCCCTCCGCCCGCAATCAGCACCCTCGGCGACCGGCCAGTCGAGGAGGAGAGTGCGCTGTGGGCCATAGGGTGCCTGATCGTACGTGTGACCCCCGCTGCTGCCATCCCGCACCACGCCTGAATCGGGGTCAGTACTTCGCCGCACGCCGGCACAATCCGTACTCCTTACGGATGGTGTGACGTAGCGGAGCACGATGAGCGGGGGGTGGGCCAAACCTAACGTGCGACGAGCATATGTCGTCGCGGCTGAAGCCAGGTTCGGGAGCGCGCCCACGAGTGGTCGTGGCCGGCGGCGGCGTGGCCGCGCTGGAAACGATCATCGCGCTGCGCTCGCTTGCCGGAGAGCGCCTCGAGATCGAGCTGATCGCGCCCGAGCGGGCCTTCTCATGGCGCTCGCTGATGGTCGCGGCCGCGTTCGGCGGGACGAGCGGCGCGAGCATCGAGATCAGCGAGCTGGCCGCCCAGTTCGGCGTCACGCACACGAGCGACGGGGTCGTCGGCGTGGACTCCCGGGCGCACGTCGTCACGCTCGCCGGCGGGGAGTCTCGCAGCTACGACGCGCTCATCGTTGCGATCGGCGCCGTGCCCGAGGACGCGATCGCCGGTGCGCTCACGTTCGGCACGCCGGTCGGCACCAGCCGCTTCCGCAAGACGTTGCGCCTCGCCGAGGCCGGCGAGGTCACGGACCTCGTGTTTGCGGTTCCGGCGCAGTCGGGCTGGCCGCTCGCGCTCTACGAGCTCGCGCTGCTCACCGCTGAGCGGCTGCGGGCGTGCGAAGCGTCAGCCCGGATCACGCTGCTCACGCCCGAGCCCGCGCCGCTCGCAGTCTTCGGTGGCCGGGCGAGCGGGGCCGTGCTGGAGGAGCTTGAGGAACGAGGCATCCACTTCATCGCCGGCCTGGTGCCCGAAGAGATTCGCTGGGGTGAACTGCACCTGCGTCCGGGGAAGGTCCGGATCAGCGCGGATGTCGTGATCACGCTGCCGCGTCTGCGCGGGCCGGCGCTGCCCGGGCTGCCCACCGATCCGCGTGGCTTCGTGCCGGTCGACCGGCACGGTGTCGTGCGTGGCACGAGCGATGTGTATGCGGCCGGCGACGTCGTCAGCTTCCCGGTCAAGCATGGGGGACTGGCCGCGCAACAGGCCGACGTGGTGGCGGAGGCGATCGCCGCTCGCGCGGGTGTCGACATCACCCCCTCGCCGTTCCGCCCGGTGCTTCGCGGCATGCTCCTGACCGGACGTGAGCCGCGTTACCTGGAGGGCTCAGGTGAAGGTGGCGTGGCCAGCACCCGCCCGCTGTGGTGGCCGCCCGCCAAGGTTGCGGGGCGGTACCTCGGGCCATATCTGGCCGATCGGGTCGGACGACCGCCCCACGTCCCGGGCGCCATTGAGATTGACGAGACCATTCACTCAGAGCTCGCGGTCACGCGAGCCGTAGGAGGACGGCAGTGAACGAGACGGCCGAACCCCAGACACAGTTGCACGGCGATCGGGCTGAGGCCGTTATCGTGCAGCCGATGCAGGCGGAGACCGGGCCCGACGCGCCGATCACGATCGTGATCGCGGACGACCATCAGGTCGTGCGAGCGGGCCTCCGGCTCCTGCTTGAGGCAGAAGAGGGATTCCAGGTGCTCGCCGAAGCGGGCGACGTTCCCACGACCGAGCGCCGGCTGAGCGCATATCACCCGCGCGTCCTGATCCTTGACCTCAACATGCCCGGGGAGTCGAGCCTGCCCGCGATCCCGCGGATGCGCTCGAATGCTCCTGGAACCGAGATCGTTGTGCTGACGATGCAGAACGACCCCGCGTTCGCGCGGGAAGCGCTGCGCGCCGGTGCGACTGGCTACGTGCTGAAAGAAGCTGCCGACTCCGAGCTCGTCCAGGCGGTCAAGCTCGCCGCCGAGGGGCGGACCTACCTCAATCCGGAACTCGGCGCCCGGCTCGCCGCCGAGCCACCGAGCGCCGTCGGGCCGCCAGACGACCTCAGCGCGCGCGAGGTCGAGGTGCTCCGCCTGATCGCGCTGGGCCACACGAACGGCGAGATCGCGTCGAACCTCTACCTGAGCGTTCGCACGGTCGAATCCCACCGCGCCCACATCCAGCAGAAGACCCGGCGTACGACCCGCGCCGAGCTCGTCTCCTACGCCCGCGACCACGGGTTGCTGTAGGCCCGCCCGGCTATTGGCGCGGCCGGCCGCGGCCGGGCGCGCCGTGGAGCTCGTTGCCCTTGGCGGGAAGCGTCGCGGACTTCGGCACCGGCTGGGACGCACCGCCGCCGGCGAGCGCGATGCGGGCCCCGCTGCTCGTCCACCGCACAGAGGTGGGGGAATAGCGCAGCAGCGCCGACCACGTCGCGGTGCTGATCAGCCCGTCCGCGCCCAACCCGTGGGCGGACTGGAAGCGCTTGACCGCGGCCTTGGTCTGCGGGCCGAAACCGCCGTCGACTGAGATCCGCTGACCCGCGCTCACGAGGTGCTCCTGGGCCCAGACGACGGCGTCGCCCCGGGCGCCCTGGCCGAGGCTGGCATACGCATTGTTGGCCTGGAAGCCGCCGATGCCGGCGATCCGCTGCGACAACGCGTACCAGGCGCGCCCTGAGCTCTCCTGCCAGTCCCACCAGCTGACGTTCGGCGCGCCGTAGGCGCGTGAGAGCTGGCGGAAGCGCCGGATATCGGCCGCCGACGGTGAGTTGTAGATCTGGCCGAGCGGGAAGATCGTCCGCCGGTACAGCCGATTGAACACGTACGTGTGCGAGTAGACGTGGTCGACGTTCGTTCCGATGTCGACCCAGTACATCTGCGGCGCGTTGTACTGCGCCCCGCCGGGCCCGAGGAACACGGAGTAGGGGAACGCCGGGTGGTAGTCGATGTACGGGAACCCGGCGAGCGCCACCGGGAATCGCGATCCGATCGCGTTCCGCAGGGTCCGGACGTACGTCTGCGCCGAGACGTACTTGCCCTCGTACTCGCTCTCGGCATCGATCATCAGACAGTCGGCTCCGTTGTGGACCGCATCGGCGCCGACCTGCGCCTCCGCCGCCGGGCTGTTGCCGTACACGTACTGCCACGCGCACACCTTCAGGCCGTTGCGGTGCATCGTCGACACCATCGAGCGTGAGAACTGCGACCAGTAGTTCGTGCCGTCGCCGCTCTTGATCAGCAGGGTGCCCACGCCGTTGCGATGGGCACGCGCGATGATCGACGAGGAGCTGCCGCCGTTCGAACTCGACATCTCCCAGATCCACATCCCGCGCACGGCGAGCGGATTGCTGGCGCTCGCGGCCGCCGGCAGGGCAGCCGTCATCGCCGACGCCAATAGCAGCGCTCTCAGCCAGCCTGCGAACCGCCGAGCCCCCGGCGCACGGCGACCGCGCCCAACGCGGTCATCCGTCATCTGTCTGTCACCGTAATCCGAAACCCGCAGAATGCCTGCAAGTTGCGGCCCGGGCCAAACCGGGCTGACCGTCTTCTGACATCGCAGGAGCCTCACCGTCCCTGTTAGACGTCTGGGTGCGCGGTCTCTTGAGCCGTGCGCACCTCCAGTGCGCGTCGGATTCTGCGTCCTGGCGCCGCATCTCCCGGTGGCACCTCTCGGTGCCACCGAACGTCCGAATCGAGACACTAGAATCGCCGCCGGGTTTCGTTCACGATCGACGGGAAGAGACTTGATGATCGCGACTCGGATGGTGGCCTACGCCGCTGAGCGGGCGTTGTGAGCGAGCCGCTCCTGCGGGAGCTCGCACCCCAGGTCCTCGCCGCCGTCGCTCGGCGCCACGGCCGCTTTGACCTCGCTGAGGAGGCGACCCAGGAGGCGCTGATCGCGGCCGCGCAGCAGTGGCCGGCTCGAGGGCGTGCCGGTGAATCCGCGCGGCTGGCTGATCGCGGTCGCCACCAGGCGGCTGATCGACGCTCTGCGGGCCGAGGCGTCAAGGACCCGACGCGAGGAGGTCGCGTTGGCCCAGGAGCCACCGCCCGGCGCCGAGGTCGCCGACGAGGACGACACGTTGACGGTCCTGTTCCTGTGCTGCCATCCGGCGCTCTCGCCGCCGTCACAGCTGGCGCTGACGCTGCGGGCGGTCGGTGGTCTGACGAGCGCCCAGATCGCCGCCGCGTTCCTCGTGCCAGAGGCGACCATGGCCCAGCGCATCAGCCGCGCGAAAGCGACGCTCGCCGACGCCGGCGGCCGCTTCGAGCTGCCGGCCGACGATCAGCGTGCCGCGCGTCTGGGCGTCGTGCTCCACGTGCTCTACCTGATGTTCAACGAGGGCTACACCGCGACGTCCGGCGAGCGGCTGCAGCGTCGTGAGCTCGCGCGCGAGGCGGTCCGCCTGACGCGGATGACGCATGCGCTGATGCCCGAGGACGGCGAGGTCGCGGGGCTACTGGCGCTGATGCTGCTGACCCAGGCGCGCAGCGGTGCGCGCGAGCGGCCTGACGGCACGCTCATCCCGCTGGCCGAGCAGGACCGCCTCAGCTGGGACAGTGCGCTGCTGGAGGAGGGAGCGCAGCTGATCCAGGAGACGCTATCGCGCGCACCGCTTGGCCCCTACCAGCTGCAGGCGGCGATCGCTGCCGTCCATGCCGAGGCTCGCGACCGCTGGCGATACCGACTGGCCGCAGGTGCTCAAGCTGTACGACCTGCTGCAAGCGCTGGCGCCGAGCCCGGTCGTCACGCTGAACCGGGCGGTCGCGGTCGCGATGGTCGACGGGCCGCGCGCCGGGCTGGCCAGCCTCGACGCGCTGTCCGGCGACCGCCGCCTCGCGTCGCAGCACCGACTCGCGTCGGTCCGCGCCCATCTGCACGAGATGGCCGGAGACACGCAGGCCGCGGTGACCGGGTACGAGGATGCCGCCCGCCGTACCACGAGCATCCCCGAGCAGCGCTATCTGCGTGCCCGCGCCGAACGGTTGCGCGTCGATGTCGAGAAGTCGCCGACGGCTCCGACCACAGGGTGAACGTCCCGACAACGAGGAGCAATTCGATGCGCTACATCCTGCTGATCTACCAGAACACCGACGCCTGGAACGGGCTCTCCCAGGAGGACAAGGAGGTGTTGATGAACGCCGCCGGCGACATCGTCGAGGAGCTCTCGGCGACCGGCGAGTGGGTCGGCGGCGAGGGTCTGGCCGACGCCTCGCAGGCGCGCTCGACGCACGTGCGCGACGGCGTCGTCACGGTCACCGACGGGCCGTTTCTGGAGGCCAAGGAGGCGCTCGCCGGCTACTGCATCGTCGACGTTGCCACCCCAGAACGCGCCGAGGAGATCGCCGCGCGTTGGCCCGACGCCCAGCACTGGGGCATGGAGATCCGCGCGCTGATGCACGGCGGCGGGGAGGAGGACTGATCGATGCTCACCCTCTACGAGCACCCCTTCGCGCTCTACTGCCAGAAGGTCCTGGTCGCCCTCAACGAGCAGGGCGTGGCCTACGACGTCCTCGAGGAGCAACGCGACTTCGACCGAGCCGGGCTGGCCGAGCTGTGGCCGCCCGCGTCGATTCCGGTGCTACGCGACGGCGACCGGATCATCGGCGAGACCTCGATCATCATCGAGTACGTCGCCGGCGAGCAGCTGGTGCCATCGCTGGAGGCCCGCAAGTGGGACCGGCTCTGCGATCAGTACATCTCCGACGCTGTCCAGGCGATCGTCTTCGACACGATCGAGGAGCGCTCCGACCAGCGCGCCGTCGCCCAGGCGCGCGCCCGGCTCGACATGGTCTACGGCATGCTCGAGACGCAGCTCGCGCAGCACGAGTTCCTCGCTGGCGATACGTTCACGATCGCCGACTGCGCCGCCGCTCCCGGCTTGTTCTACGCCCTGGCGATTCACTCGTGGAGCGAGGCCGCGCACCCGCAGCTGACGCGCTACTACCGCGCACTGGCGCACCGGCCCTCCTTCGCCAAGGTGATCGCGGACGCGCGGCCCTACCGGCACCTGTTCCCGCTGCCCTGGCCGGCCAACTTCGACCGCTACCACTGATGTCCCCTCACCGGCGGTCTGCGGCGACTGACACCCGCGCGGCGCCGACCGACCGGTCGTCCAACCAGGAACGGATCTCGTCGGCGATCGCGACGGGCGCGTCGTACTTCACCGGCCGCACGTCGGCGGCCACCGCCGACCTGCTCGGACAGCAGCCAACGGTTTTACCAAGCCATCACGGCGGCTTCCTGGGCGCCGAAAGCGGGCGATGGGGGCGCGTGGGAATGTGCTCGCGGAACCTGCCAAACGATTCCATCGCACGCAAATCGCGCACCGCACATTCCCACGCGTCCCATCGCCCGTCAACCGCTACTTGATGAACAGGATCTCCGCGTACTTCGGCAGCGGCCAGATATCGTCCGCGACGTTCTTCTCGAGCGTGTCCGCCGCGACGCGCACGTCGCTCATCGCGGGGAGGACAGTGTTCTGCATGTACTTGGCGTGCTCGAGCAGATCCTCGTGCGGCTGGTTCTCCTCGAGGTTCGCAGTCTCGAGAGCCTTGATCGCCGTGCTGAACGTGGAGATCAGGTCCGAGGTCTCGCTCGCGAGTTCGGACAGCTGCGCCTGGAGCAGCAGGGCGAGGTACCGTGCCCCCGCGGGGAGCAGCATCGTCCGGGCGATCGCCGCCGCGGTCTCGGCCTCGATGTTGAGCTTCGTCACGTACTGCTCGAGGGACACCTCGTAGCGTGACTCGATCTCGCGCTGGGACAACACGCCGTAGTTGTCGAACACCGTGATCGTCTCGTCGGCGACGAGGTACGGCAGCGCGTCCGGCGTCTGGCGGAGGTTGAGCAGACCGCGCTGCTCGGCCTCGGCGTGCCACTCCTCGGAGTAGTTGTCGCCGCCGAACACGATCCGCTTGTTCGCCGTGTAGCTGCGCTGGAGGATCGGCCGCAGTGCGGCCTCGAGCTCGCCACCGGCGCCGAGCGCGTCCTCGAGCTCCTCGGACAGCGCGTCGATCGACTCGGCGACGATCGTGTTGAGCACCGTGTTCGGGAGCGACAGGGACATGCTCGAGCCGAGGGCACGGAACTCGAACTTGTTGCCGGTGAACGCGAAGGGACTCGTCCGGTTGCGGTCGCCGCCGTGCATCGGCAGCGGCGGCAGCACCGGCGTGCCGAGACCGAGGAACGACTCCGGCGTCGATTCGCCGGCCTCGCCGCGCTCGATCGCGCCGAACACCTTCTCGAGCTCCGCACCGAGGAAGATCGAGATGATCGCCGGCGGGGCCTCGTTGGCACCGAGGCGGTGATCCTGGCCCGGCGACGCGATCGACGCCCGCAGCAGTCCCTGGTACTTGTTGACGGCCTGGATGACCGCGGCGCAGAAGAACAGGAACTGGAGGTTGTCGTGCGGGGTGTCGCCCGGCTCGAGCAGGTTCTCGCCCGTGTCGGTCCCCATCGACCAGTTGTTGTGCTTGCCGGAACCGTTGACGCCCGCGAATGGCTTCTCGTGCAGGAGACAGACGAGGCCGTAGCGGCGGGCGACGTTCTGCATCACCTGCATCGTGAGCTGCTGGTGATCGGAGCCGACGTTCGAGTTCTCGAAGATCGGCGCGATCTCGTACTGGTTCGGCGCGACCTCGTTGTGCCGCGTCTTGACCGGCACGCCGAGCTTCGCCAGCTCGCGCTCGGTCTCCAGCATGCAGGCCAGGATCCGCTCCGGGATCGACCCGAAGTAATGGTCGTCGAGCTCGTGGCCCTTCGGCGGCTTGGCGCCGAACAGCGTGCGGCCGGTCGTGATCAGGTCAGGCCGCTCGAAGTAGTACTGCTCGTCGATCAGGAAGTACTCCTGCTCGGGCCCGACGGTTGTGAACACGCGCCCGGCGGCCGTGTTGCCGAACAGCTTGAGCGCGCGCATCGCGGACTTCGAGAGCGCGTCCATCGACCGCAGCAGCGGGATCTTGTGGTCAAGCGCCTCGCCGGTCCACGACGCGAACGCGGTCGGGATGCAGAGCAGCGCGCCGTTCGGGTTCTCCAGCAGGAACGCTGGGCTGGTCGGATCCCACGCGGTGTAGCCGCGCGCCTCGAACGTGGCGCGGATGCCGCCGGTGGGGAATGACGACGCGTCGGGCTCGCCCTGAATCAGCTCCTTGCCGGAGAACTCGGCGAGCGCCGTGCCTTCGCCGGTCGGCCCGTAGAAGCTGTCGTGCTTCTCAGCGGTCGAGCCGGTGAGCGGCTGGAACCAGTGCGTGTAGTGCGTGGCGCCGCGCTCGAGCGCCCATTCCTTCATCGCGAGCGCGACCGCGTCGGCGAGCGACGTGTCAAGCGCTT
Organism: uncultured Solirubrobacterales bacterium; assembly: GCA_963813265.1. Lineage (GTDB taxonomy): Bacteria > Actinomycetota > Thermoleophilia > Solirubrobacterales > Solirubrobacteraceae > Palsa-465. Next base: position 219,581 of record CAWEYQ010000006.1, read on the forward strand.
CGCCGCGTGCGAGCGTGTGCTGCAGGCGACGGAAGACGTCCTTCGGGAGGCGCTGACGCTGGACTGCGGTGCTGAAGACGTTGGCGCCGAAGACCTGGTTGTCGGCGACCGTCAGGTCCGGTGCCCCCAGGGCCCCGCCGTTCGGCGTCCACTGGGCTGCGAGTACGTTCTGCTGGCGAATGCGAGGCATGCTTTCGTTCTAGTTCCTTCCTATGCTGTGCGGCTCGGCGGCTGAGGCGCACGTTGACCCGGCCTCTTGCGAGGCGTGAGCGCCAAATGTAGGCGCTCCCCAGAGGTCGGTCACTATCCAAATGTCCAAACAGCGGGCTTAAATCGCGCTCGTTGCGAGCGTGTCCGCCGGTCACAGGACGCGACTGAAATACTCGTACCGTGCCATTGAATCGTGACCTCGCTCCCCACCTCTACGTGCCGGACGAAAACCGCTATCAGCGCATGCCGTATCGCCGCACCGGCCGCAGCGGGCTGAAGCTGCCGGCGATCACGCTCGGGCTGTGGCAGAACTTCGGCGACGACCGGCCCCTGATGACGAGCCGGGCAATGATCCGGCGAGCGTTCGATCTCGGGATCACGCACTTCGATCTCGCCAACAACTACGGCCCGCCGTACGGCAGCGCCGAGATCAACTTCGGCCGCATCTTCTCCGAGGATCTCGCCTCCTACCGCGACGAGATCCTGATCTCGACGAAGGCCGGCTATGACATGTGGGACGGGCCGTACGGCGAATGGGGCTCACGCAAGTCCGTGCTCGCGAGCCTCGAGCAGAGCCTCACCCGGATGCGGCTTGATCACGTCGACATCTTCTACTCCCACCGGCTCGACCCGGACACGCCGCTCGAGGAGACGATGGGCGCGCTGGACACGGCGGTCCGCCAGGGCAAGGCGCGCTACGTCGGGATCTCGAGCTACGGCCCCCGCAAGACCGAGGAGGCGGCCGAGATCCTGCGTGAGCTCGGGACGCCGCTGCTCATCCACCAGCCCTCCTACTCGATGCTCAACCGCTGGATCGAAGCTGAGCTCCTGGACGTCCTCGGCCGCGAGGGCGTCGGCGCGATCGTGTTCTCGCCGCTCGCGCAGGGCATGCTCACCAACCGTTACCTCGGCGGTGTGCCGGACGACTCCCGGATCAAGCGCGGCAACTACTTCTCTGAAGAGCTGCTCACCGAGGAGAACCTCGCTCGCGTCCGCGGCCTGGCCGAGATCGCCGAGCGGCGCGGGCAGAGCCTCGCCCAGATGGCGATCGCCTGGGTCCTGCGCGACGAGCGCGTCACCTCGGCCCTGCTCGGCGCGAGCAGTGTCGCGCAGCTTGAACAGAACGTCGCCGCGCTGGACAACCTCGAGTTCGATGCGGATGAGCTCGCCGAGATCGACCGGTTCGCGGTCGACGGCGGGATCAACCTCTGGGAGCCCCCGGAGGGTTAGCTCGCACGACCTCCCGCCGGGATCAAGGACGATTTTGCATCGAGGGAGAGGGGTGCGGCGCGTGTCGGGTGGCGTTCGGGGCGCTCGATCGGCACGGAATCCCCCTCTCCGGGCCTGCGGCGTCGAAGAGGGATTCTGGGTTGCTGAGAGCGTCCGGAAATCCCCGTCGTCCCGATGCGCGGTCGAGGAGCGGGGGATTCTGGATCGATCTCACGGGTCGCGCGCCGCGCGATCCGCAGATCGGGACGACGGGTCCCGACCGGAGCGCGCCCCGAACTCCGCTCCCTTCGCTGCAAATACGGGCCCCCGGCACGAGCCGGAAAGCCGCGGGGCGGCTAGTTCGTGGGAACGACCTGACCCTGGTCGTTGACGTAGGACTGCTGGGGCTTGGGTGAGACGTTGACCGTGAACGTGCCCCAGGGCTTGCCGCCGCCCCCCGCGAGGACGGCTCTCGCCTTGCCGTTGAGGCCCGCGGCGACCTGGTACTGGACGACGTGCTTACCCGCCTTGACCGGGGTCACGCCCCAGACGAACCTGGCGGTCGCGCCGGGCTTCAGCGGGCCGAGTGCCCACGTGTTCGCGTAGGCGGTCACCGCGCCGCCCGGGCCGCCGGATCGACAGCTGTACCGACACGGTCCCGGCGGGGAGTCGATGACCCACACCGGCCGGGAGAGGCTCGCGAGGTTGGCGGTGGGGCCGCCGTTTGCGAGATCGGCGCCGAACGCCTGCGCCGCGGTCGGCTGCTTGAGCGTCGGGTCGACGATCGTGACCGCGATGTCCGGAATCATCTTCGTTCCGTCGTTGCGGACCTCGATCACCATGTGGGTGTGCTCGGCGAGGCGCTGGAAGGTGGGAAACGTGGCGGTCGTCACGTCGACCGGGAACCTCGCTCGCGGCTCGTTCGCGTCCTGGCGGGCCTGTCCGCCGCAGCCGCCCAAAGCCGTCACGGCCGTGATGGCGATGGTCCCGCTGGTGCACAGTCTCCTCCGGCTCACGGCGAGCGGAACATACCATCCGCCGCTTCACGAAACGCAGGTTCAACGGTCGGGGTGACGGGGGCGTGCCCCCGCCGGTACGGTTCCTACTTGGTCCTCGTCGCTACGTTGGCGTAGGCTGTGCCGGAGACAGCGCCCGCGCTCCCAGCAGCGCAGAGATTGGGAGGGAAGAGACCCGTTGATTCGAGCAGTCGCCGATCGAGCGTTCCTGCCAACGAAGAACGTCCTCGAAGAGGTCGGGAACATGATGATCCTGACCGGCAAGACGATTGCATCGGCGATTCGGCCCCCGTACCCATACGGCAGCGAGTTCGTCGGGCAGTTCCTGTTCGCGATGAAGCTGTGCTGGTTCCCGCTGCTCATCTCAACGGTCGCCTTCGGTTACGCGGCACCGGGTCTTCAGGCGGCGAACTTCCTCGTGCTGTTCGGCGCGCTCGACCGGCTTGGCGGCTTCTTCGTGCTCGCCTCGATCCGGGAGTTCGCGCCGTTCGTCGACGCGATCGTGCTCGCCGGCGTCGCCGGGACGGCGATCACCGCCGACCTCGGCGCCCGCAAGATTCGCGAGGAACTTGACGCCCTCCAGGTGCTCGGCGTCGATCCGGTGAAGAACCTCGTCGTGCCGCGGTTCCTGGCGCTGATGCTCGTCACCGGACTGTTCGACATCTACGCGCTGCTGTTCGGGATCTTCGGCGGGATCGTGGCGACGCTCGTCAACAACGCGCCGCTCGGACCGTTCTGGGCGACGTTCTTCAATAACGCGTCGACGACCGACCTCTGGGGGTCGGTGGTCAAGACGACGATCTTTGGGGCGATCATCGCGATCGTCTGTTGTTACAAGGGGATGACCGCCTCGGGCGGTGCCGAGGGGGTGGGGCGTGCCGTGAACCAGGCGGTCGTGATCGCGTTCCTCGGCGTGTTCGCGTTCAACTACGCGTTCACGCAGACACTGCTCGCGACTCACCCCGAGATCACGACCGTGGCGAAGTGAGCACCGCCTGATGGAAGGGCTGCTCGCCACCCCGCGCGGCTGGATTGAGGCGTTCGGCGACCTCGTCAAGTTCACCTCCCGGATCGTCCGGGAGGTTCTCGGTCTGCGCGTCCTGCGGTTCTTCGGCGAGGCGCTGCGCCAGTCCGGGATCCTGATCGTCTCCTCGACACTCGTGATCTGGGGCCTCGTCTTCATCATCGGCCTTGAGTGCGGAGTCGAGGGCGCCTACTTCGACCGAGCCAACGGCGTGCCCGCGTACGCGGGCGTGTTCTCTGCGTGGTGTGACCTGCGCGAGCTCGTCCCCTACGGCTTCGGGTACATGATGTCCGCCAAGGTCGGGACGGGCATCGTCGCCGAGCTCGGCTCGATGCGGATCTCCGATGAGATCGACGCGCTCGAGGTGATGGGCATCAGCGGCATGACGTTCCTGTGTGCGACGCGCCTGCTCGCAGCGTGGCTCGTGCTGCCGTTCGTCTACCTCTGCTCGATCGGCGCCGGCTTCTTGGCCAGCTACCTCGTCGTCGTCCAGCAGATCGGAGACGTCTCCTCCGGGGGGTTCTTCCTCATCTTCTGGCAGTTCCAGAATCCACCGGATCTCTTATATAGCTTGATAAAGGCGATGGCGATGGCCACGGTCATCGTTCTCGTCGGCTGCTATTACGGCTACAACGCGAGCGGTGGCCCGGTCGGCGTCGGCACGGCCACCGCGAAGTCGATGGTCGTCAACGTGGTCTCGGTACATCTCATCGGAATGCTCGGCACGCAGCTCTTCTGGGGCGCGAATCCCAGAGCACCAATCGGAGGCTGAATATGGGTCGGTTCGGATTCGGGGGCGGCAAGGACAAGGACGGGGAGCAGGAGCCGCCGGCAGAGGCGAACGACCAGCCGGGGGCTCCGCAGGCAGGTGGCGCTCAGGACGAGGACTCGAGCCTGTGGATGTCCCACGACGATGAGGGTTGGGGGTCAGGCCACGACGACGAGCCGGCTCCCGTGACATCGGAGCACGCCGATCAGCCCCAGGCTGCCGCCGGCCACGATCCGGCCGAGCACGATGACGGAGACTACGAGGACGAGCGGGAGACGGTCGTCCCGCAGGGGCATGCGAGCGACGCTCACCCGGCCGCGGAGGCCCAGGCCGCCGCGGCGACGCAGGCTCAGGGCGGCGCCGGGCCGGATTCACGCGGCTCCGACCAGGGCGGCTCCGGATCACGCGTCTCGGTCGTCGACGAGCAGCCACCGCGTCCCGCGCCCCCCGAGGGTGCCTCCGAGGACGAGTACAAGTGGCACACCTACAAGGTGTATCCCTCGGGTCGTCCCGACGCCGTCGAGTTCATCGACACCTACAAGGCGTTCGGGCGCGCCCGCATCCTCCGTGGCCTCAACATGGGCCTGCCCGAGGGGATGGTGTCGATGATCCTCGGACCGTCAGGCACCGGCAAGTCGGTGTGCATCAAGCACATGGTCGGGCTCCTCTATCCCGACCAGGGCGACATCCTCGTCCACGGCGAGTCGGTCCCGAACATGCCCGACGACGATCTGTTCGAGATGCGCAAGAAGTTCGGCCTGCTGTTTCAGGACGGCGCCCTGTTTGGGTCGATGAACCTGTACGACAACGTCGCGTTCCCGCTCCGGCAACACACCGAGAAGGGCGAGGACGAGATCGAGGACATCGTCATGCGCCGCCTCAACGAGGTCGGACTCGGCAGCGCCAAGGAAAAGATGCCGAACGAGCTCTCAGGCGGAATGCGCAAGCGGGCCGGATTCGCCCGGGCGCTCGTGCTCGAGCCCGACATCGTCCTGTTCGACGAGCCGGACTCCGGCCTTGATCCCGTCCGTACCGCGCTGCTCGGTGAGCTGATCCTCGAGATCCACCGCGACATGATGGACGAGGCGAAGGCCAAGCAGAAGGAACGTCTGCCGACGTTCGCGGTCATCACCCACGACATCATGAGCGCTCGTCGTGTCGCCGACTACATCAACGTCCTGTGGAAGGGGCGCATCGTCGAGGCCGGCCCGGCCGAGGACATGCTGAACTCGGACAACCCGTTCATTCGGCAGTTCCTCGCCGGGGAGTCGCAGGGCCCGTTGACAATGGATTAACCCTGGGCCACGCCGGTCGCTCACTGGCGCAGTTCGCCGGCACACGCCGGTAGCCTGAGGCGAACATGCAGGTCAAGGAGAGGCTTGAGGGGCTGGCGCGGGTCTCCGCGCGGCGCCCCGTGATCACGATCTCGATCGTCCTCGCGCTCGCGCTCGCCGGAGCGCTGCTGGCGCTCGGGCTCAAACCGTCGACCGGAACGGACACGTACGTGTCGCGGTCCTCGTCGACGTTCCAGGCGACCGACCGCGATCACCACGACTTCGGCGGTGATGCCGTGATCATCCTGATCAAGGAGCCGCTCACGAACCTGGTCGAGACGAAGGATCTCGCGAACGTGACGTTCCTCGAGGCGTGCCTGGCCGGCCAGTACGTCGTCCCGAGCCAGCAGCTCCAATCCTTCCAGCCGGCGCCGGCCGGTGCGCACGCGCCGTACGGTGGCTGGAACAGCCCCTGCGGCAAGCTGATGAAGGCCAAACCGGTGCAGGTCGTCTACGGGCCGGGGACATTCCTCAACCGGGCCGTCGCCGCCGTCAACACCGAGACGCGCACGCTGCTCACGGGCGCCCAGCAGGCGGTGCAGAGCTCGTGCAACGCCGCCTACCAGCTCGCCCTCGGCCGTGGTCTCACCAAGACGCAGGCGACGAACGCCTGCAAGGCCGCCTCCTCGCTTGAGCAGCAGCGTCAGCTCCAGCAGCTCGAGCGGCTGTATCTCAACTCCGGCATCAACGGCACACCCCGGATCGACGATCCGCAGTTCATCCCGCAGATCGTGTTCGACCAGACCCGTGGCGTGAACCAGCCAAAGTCGCGGTTCGCCTACCTGTTCCCGACCGCGAACTCGGGCCTCATCCAGGTTCGTCTGAAATCCAATCTGTCCGGCGACCAGCAGGCTCGGGCGATCAGCTGGATCCGTCAGGCGGTGCGGATGCCGATGTTCCGCTCCACGTACGGCGGCACCTACACCGTGACCGGTGCGCCGGTCGTGCTCAATGACCTCAGCTCCCAGATCACCGGATCGATCGCCGGGCTGCTGATCGCGGCGCTCCTCGTGATGGCGGCGACCCTGCTGATCGTGTTCCGCAGCCGGCTGCGACTGCTGCCGCTGGCGATCGCGCTCGCCGCGGCGGGGATCACGTTCGGCGCGCTCTCGCTGGTCGGCGGATCGCTGACGATGGCCTCGATCGCCGTGCTGCCGATCCTCATCGGCCTCGCGGTCGATTACGCGGTCCAGTTCCAGTCGCGCGTGGAGGAGGCGCGGGCGCAGACTCCCACCGGGATCGCGGCCGTCGCCCGCGCGGCCGCGACCGGGGCGCCGACGATCGCCGTCGCCGCCCTGGCGACGGCGACGGGCTTCCTCGTGCTGCTCCTCTCGCCGGTGCCGATGGTGCGGGGCTTCGGACTGCTCCTCGTCGTCGGGATCTTCGTCGCGCTCGTGTGCGCGCTCACCGCCGGCTCAGCGGCGCTCGTGCTCTCCGAACGACGCCGGCCGGCGCCGGCGGTCCCCGGCGCGCGGAAGCTGGGGCCGGCCGTGCGCGGCGCCGGACAGATCCTCCGCGACGCGGGCGGGAGCCTCGCGCGGCGGGCTCCGGCGATCCGACCGCCCCGCATCGACCCCGGCCGGATGATCGCCGCCGTCACCCGACGCCCCGGCCGCGTGCTGGCGATCGGCGGCGTGCTCGCCCTGCTCGGCTGGGTGGCCGACACCCAGACCTCGGTGCAGTCGGACGTGACGAAGCTCGTCCCCTCGAGCATGCCCGCCCTCCAGGATCTCCGGACGCTTGAGAAGGTGACGGGAGTGTCGGGTGAGATCGACGTCGTCGTTCACGCCAAGGACGTCGCCACACCGGCGGTCGTCGGCTGGATGCTCTCCTACGAGAACCAATTGATGACCCATTACGGCTACGTCGAGACGAAGGGCTGCGCCCACTCGACCCTGTGCCCGGCGCTGTCCCTCCCCGACCTGTTTTCCGCCGGTGCCGGCAGTCCGGCCCTGAGCCAGGATCAGATCCGCAGCCTGCTCGCCGCCGTCCCCGCGTACTTCCGTCAGGCGGTGATCACCGCAGACCACCACGACGCGACGCTTGCCTTCGGGATCCGGTTGATGCCGCTCGCCAAGCAGCAGGCGGTGATCAACTACATGAACTCGCGGCTGCATCCACCGGCCGGTGTCACGGCACAGCTCGCGGGCCTCCCGGTGCTCGCCGCGCAGGCCAACGCCGACCTCTCGAGCTCAGGCCGGCGTTTGCTGACGCTGCTCGCGGGGCTCGTGGCGGTCGGGCTCGTTCTGCTCGCGGTCTTCCGCCGAGCGTCGCGGGCGATCGTGCCGCTCGTCCCGATCGCGCTCGCGACCGGCTGGTCGGCGCTGATCCTGTTTGTGCTCGGGATCCCGCTCAACCCGATGTCGGCGACCCTCGGGGCGCTGGTGATCGCGATCTCGACCGAGTTCAGCGTGCTGCTCTCCGAGCGCTTCCGCCAGGAGCGGGCGGCGGGCCACGACCCGGCGGCGGCGATGGCCCGGACGTATCGCTCGACCGGCGCCGCGGTGCTCGCGTCCGGCATCACGGCCATCGCCGGTTTCGGCGTGCTCGTGTTCTCGAACATCACGATGCTCAGCGACTTCGGTCTCGTCACGCTCGTCGACCTCACGGTGTCACTCGCCGGGGTGCTGCTCGTGCTGCCCGCGGTGCTCGTCATGGCCGAGGGCGGGCACCTCGTCCGGAGCACTCGCGCGGCGCCGGCGCTGCCGCGGCTGCGCCGGCCGGCCAAGGTCGCGTGAGCCAGCCGGGACCGACGCCCCCGCCGCAGGAGCCGGAGGCCGAACCACCGCGTCACCGGCTTGATCCTGACCTGGCCGCGGCCGCCGCCCGTGGCGCACCGAGCGACTCCGCCGAGCCGCCCGCCGCCCCGGCGCCACCCGCGATCATCGACACCCGGCGCTACCGGTGGACGATCGGGATCTTCGGCCTCATCCTTGTGATCGCGTTCTCGATCTACGAATTCAACAAGCACGGCGTCGTCAGTCCCGGCGTGCCGGCAGGCGAGCGGCTGCACAACTTCGTCGCGCCCCTGGCCACGATCGGCCCGGACAAGCCGGCGAACCCACGGCCGAAGTGCGACCCTGCTCACCCCAACCCACTCGCGCTCAACGTCTGCGGCCGCACGCCACTCGTGCTCGCGTTGTTCGCCACCGGCTCGGGACCGTGCAAACGCCAGGTCGACTCCCTGCAGGCACTCTCGCACGAGTTCTCCTCACGCGGGATCGAGTTCGCCGCGGTCGCGATCAATGCCTCCAAGCAGCAGACGGCCAAGCTCGTGCGCCAACGGCACTGGACGATTCCGGTGGCGTTCGACAGTGAGGGGTCGGTGGGTGCGCTGTACGGAGTCGAGATCTGCCCGATCGTCGAGATCGCGCGCCCCGGCGGCGTCGTCGCGCAGCGGTTGATCGGCGAGCACTGGATCGATCAGGCCGTGCTCGCTCAGCGCGTCCGGACGCTGCTCGCCCCATGACCGACGAGCTTGACCTGGCGCCCGCCGCGGGGTTCGTCAGCGACGACGTCCGGGCCGAGCTGCCGGGCCTCCGGCTCGACTGGGTGAGCGTGGCGGCCCGTCGCCGCGACAGTCCGCGAATCGTCAAGCGGCGGCTGGCGGATCTGTCGAGTCGCTTTCGAGGCGCGAACGCGGTCGCGCTGCGGACCCAGCCGGTGCCGCATGCCTACCGCGCGTTCTTCCGACAGATCGGACTTGACCCTGACGTCGACCGGATCCCGAGTGAGGAGGCGGTCGTCGGCCGGCTGCTCCACGGTGGCTTCCGCTCCGAGGACCTGATCGCCGACGCGCTCCTCATCAGCCTGATCGAGACCGGCGTGCCGGTGTGGGCGATTGATTCCGAACGCGTGGACGCGGGAGGACTCGGGATCCGCACGAGCGTCGACGGGGAGCGTCTCGGGACCTCGGAGATCGCGGCGTACCTCCCGCCGGATCGGCTCGTCGTCGCCGACGCCCAACGTGTCCACGCGCTGTTGTTCGGCGAGCTGGCGGTGGGCGACGAGGTGACCTCACGCACCCAGCGGGTCGTCCTGTTCTCTGTCGGCGTCGCCGGTGTGCCGGCGATTCACATCGAGGAGGCCCTCTGGGTCTGCGCCGAGGTCCTCGCGTCGTCCTGAGGTGTGGGTTGGCACGCGGAGGGTCGGTGGTAAGCTCCGCGGGCTAGGGAAAGGAGGAGTATGGCGCTTCTGGAGCAGGACGTCAGCGCTCTGCAGGTCACATCGCCGGCGTCTTTCGTCACGTCGCCCCACGTCGACGAGCGAGCTGCGCGGCGGACGTTGCGCCAGCAGATCGCTCGGCTGGAGCGTGAGCTCGCCGCCGCGTTCGTGACCGCTTGGCCGATGGGTGGCCTCGCGCGCCCGGAAGTCCTGTTCGGCCCAGCCGCGCCTGCTCGGACTCGGTGAGCTCGAGCGGGTCCGCGATGAGCTGACCGAACGGCTCCGTGCGGCGCGGGCCAGGATCGCCGAACGCGCTGAGCAGCAGGAGGCCAATCGGCTCCACCTCGAGCGGATGCTGCTCGAGCCTGGCAAGTACCGCTTCCACCGCGTCGCCCGGGCCGATGTCGGCGAGTCGGGCTGCGGCGTGTATCAGGTACGCCCCCGCCTCGGCCTGGTCGGCATGCTGATGGGCTGGTGGGAAGTCAAGCTCTCCTCCGGCTGTCCGTTAGCCGAGGGCCGTGGCTCGGCGCCGCGGCCCGTACCGCTCAGCTACGAGTAGGGACCGTCTCTTTATCCTGACCGGATATGCGCGACATCTTGCGCACGGGAGCGGGTGCGGCCCTCGTTGTCCTCATCATGTTTATCGGCAGCCTCGTGCTGTGGATCGGCACACCCCTGCTCTGGCTGTGGGTGGGGTCGCAGATTCAGGGCGCCACCTCGTCGCTCGGGGCCGCGCTGGGTGCGATGTTCGTCGGCGTGATCGCGACGATCGCGGTCCTCGCCAGCATCCTCGCGAAGCTGAGCAACGTCTACCGGGCCAACTGCCGCTCGCGCGGCCTTGACGACCCGGGCCACTTCGTGCTGGAGGGCGTGCTCGTTGTGAGCGCCGGCGTCACGATCGTCGCGTTCATACTGTGGTTCTTCCTGTTCGCCGGCACGAGCCCAGTGCCGATCGGGATTCAGATCTAGGGATTCAGATCCAGCGGGATCCGACGCCTGGCCGGAACGCGCCCGGGAGGAGATTAATTCGCCAAATCGCCCCTCGCCGATCGCATCCGGGCGAAAAACTCCCGCTCACGGTGCATTTCTCGCCCGACTCCGTGACCCACACATGGTTAGGCGACAAACCTCCCCCCTCGGTCCGGGGGGCCGCCACCGAGGCGCAACCCCAGCCCACGTCCTCGCTCCCAGCGGTTGGTCCCGCGCCCCGATCGCTGACGCGAGACCAACCTTGGGCACAGCGCTCAGGCGACTCCGACGAGCGCGTAACGCTCGGGCATCTCGGTGGCCACCTCGACGTCCTGCACCGGCTCCTCGAGCGGAACCGTGGCGGCATCCGCCGCCGCGTCGTGCATCCGTGCCTCGATCTCCGCGATCGCGTCCGCGCACTCCAGCTGTCCGGCCAGCATCCATCGCTGGCGCTCGGTGAGCGCGCCGATCGTCTTCACCTCGCTGACGTGGTTCCGAGCCAGGAACTTCCGGCAGCGGCTCCGTCCCCAGCGCCGCTGGCTCAGCAACAGATCGGACACAGCCCAGCTGTTGGCCTCCCAGGGGCGGCGAAGAATGACCTCGGCTGCGGAGATCTGCTTCTCCGCGATTCGTCGCTTCAAGTCCGCACGCGCGAGCCTCACCTCATTGGCTCGCTCCAGAGCACGCAGTCGTTGTGGCGGCTCTGGTGCCAGCGTGACGGTCTCCATCATGTAGTTCTCTCTCCCTACTGGTCGCGCCCGCTCCATTCGGAGAGCGGGCTCCCTATTGACGTTGTCCATCGGAGCGCGACGACCCGTGGCTGATCGCGCCGCGCCCAGATGGGTGCTGCTCATGTATGTCTGTGGCCGACGAGACGGCCTATGGGGTCCCTGCGCACGCCCCGGCCACCTGCCCACCTAGTGACCCTGCGCCGCTCGGTCCGACCACCGTTCGACCCCGGGGAAACTACGCGAACGGCTCGGTCACAGCAAGGTCACAATTCAAAGCTCGACTGCTAGGAGCGTGTTTTTTCTGCGCCGAATCGCTTGTGCAGAATTGGACAACTTCGATCAACGAAGTGAGCCGTCCCGTGCTACGGGACGGCGCCCGGTTTCGGCTCAGGCGGGACCCGGGAGCGGGCCGTGGTCGGCCTCAAAATCGCGCTTCGCGGCGGCGAAGATTTCGATCGCCTGATCAAGCGTTGCGTGGTCATGCGTCGCCATCACGCTCGTCCGCAGGAGCGCGCCGCCGGGCGGGACCGCCGGGTGCAGCGCGGTGTTGACGAACACGCCGCGCTCGTACAGTGACTTCCACAGCAGGCCCGCATTCCAATCGTCGCCGACGACGACCGGGATCACCGGCGTGACGACCTCGGTTCCATCGGCGAGCCGGGTGGGAGCGATGACCCGCAGGCCGAGCTCGCTCAGCCCCCGGTGCAGGTAGCGGGCGTTGTCCAGCACCCGCGCGAACAGCTCCCGACCCTCGTCGGAGCGGCAGATCCGGACCGCCGCGAGCGCGGCGCCGACCGCCGCGGGAACGGCGGCGGCGGTGAACATGAACGGACGCGACTGAATCCGCAGGTACTCGATCACGTCGGCCGGCCCGGCGATCACGCCGCCGCACGAGGCGAGCGATTTGGAGAACGTCGCCATCCGAAGGTCGACCCGGTCCTCGACGCCGAGCAGCTCGCAGCTTCCGGCGCCGCGAGCGCCGAGCACCCCGAGTGCGTGCGCCTCGTCGACCATCAGCCGCGCGCCGAACCGTTGGCACAGCTCGACGATCTCCGGCAGCGGCGCGACGTCGCCCTCCATCGAGAACACGCCGTCGACGACGACGAGGATGCCGCCACCGTCGCGGACCGCCTTCTCCAGCGTCCGTTCGAGGCGATCGATCCGGTTGTGGCGAAACGCTCGGAGCTTCGCTCGGGACAGGATGCAGCCGTCGAGGATCGACGCGTGGTCGCCGGAGTCGGCGATCACCGTGTCCGACGGGCCGAGGATCGTGCCGAGCGCTCCAAGGTTGGCCTGATGACCGGTCGTGAACACGAGCGCCGCCTCGGTCCCGAGCCACTCGGCGAGCTCCGCCTCGAGCGTCAGGTGCAGGCCGATCGTGCCGTTGAGAAACCGTGACCCGGTGAGTCCGGTGCCGTACTGGTTGAGCGCGTCGAGCGCGCCCTGCTTGACCCGCTCGTCCCCGGTGAGTCCCAGGTAGTTGTTGGAGCCGAGCATGATCCGCGACTTGCCCTCCATCTCGACGATGGGGAGCGTCGGACCCTCGAGCACCCGGAAGTACGGGAGCATGTCGTGCTCCTGGGCGGCGCGGAGCAGCTCGAGTCGTTCAAACTCGCGGACCTTGGCGAAGACGTCGATCGAAGTGGGCATGTAGCGTTCCGGCCGTCATGGCGCTTGAAGTCCGTCCCGTCGCATCGAAGAGCGACCTGAACACGTTCATCAAGCTGCCGTGGCGGCTCTATCGTAACGAGCCGAACTGGGTTCCCCCGCTCCTGTTCGAACGGAAGCGATTCTTTAACCGGGAGCGCAACCCGTTCTTCCGCCACGCCGAGGCCGAATACTTCCTCGCCCGGCGGGACGGTCGTGTCGTCGGGCGCATCACGGCGCACATCGATCGGCACTTCAACGAGTTCCAGCATCACGAGTGGGGGATGTTCGGGTTCTTTGAGTGCGAGAACGATCCCGAGGCGGCCAAGGCGCTGCTCGACACGGCCGAGGCCTGGCTCCGGGCCCGTGACCGCGACCGGATGGTCGGCCCAATGGACTTCACGACCAACGACGAGTGCGGCGTCTTGGTCGATGGCTACGACCAGTTCCCCACGATCCTGACCAACTGGCAGCACCCGTACTACCCGAGCCTGATCGAGGGGGCCGGGTTCGGCAAGGCGATGGACCTGTACATGTGGAACCTCGAGGTGTCTGACCGCACGCGCGTCCACGAGGCGATCTGGAAGGTCGCGAGCGACGTCGAGGACAAGCATGGGATCACGGTCCGCTCGATGAAGAAGAAGGACATGGAGGCCGAGATCAATCGGTTCCTCGAGGTGTACAACGCGGCGTGGGAGCGCAACTGGGGTTTCGTCCCGCTGACCGAGGAGGAGGTCCGTGCCTACGCCAAGGACCTCAAGCCGATCCTCGACGAGAACTGGGCGTTCGTGGCGGAGAAGGACGGCGAGACGGTTGGCGCCGCGCTGTCGCTGCCGGACTACAACCAGGTGCTCAAGCATCTCAACGGCCGCCTGCTGCCGTTCGGGTGGGCGAAGGCGCTCTACTACCGCCGCAAGATCGACCGCGTCCGCGTGTTCGCGCTCGGCGTCAAACGTGAGTGGCAGCACACCGGGATCGCCGCCAAGTTCTACGAGCTGCACTTCGACTCCGCGGCCCGGACGCCGCAGACCGGTGGCGAGATGGGGTGGATCCTGGAGAGCAACAAGTCGATGAACCGTGCGATGGAGGGCATGGGCGGCCGGATCGTCCGTACCTACCGCGTATACGAGAAGATCCTTTGAAGTCGACCGGCCGCAGTGTCACTATGAGAGACCGATGAGCGACGACGCACATCTCGCCGAGGAAGTTGTCGTGGAGCAGGGGCAGGAGGAGACCGTCGACGGTCTCCCGGTGCTCGCCGAGGTCCGGACGATCGAGCGTGTCGTGCCGGCCGCGCTGCCCGCCGTCCAGGCTGCCGCTGCGGCCGCCACGGGATTCGTCGCGGGCGCGGCCACGCTGGCGCTCGTCAAGCGCCGGAGTGCGCGCAAGGTGGCCCGTTCGCAGCGCCGCCCCGTCAACATGCTGCCGATCGTCGGCAGCCGGACGTTCCTCGTTGACGTCCATCTCGTCGGCAAGCCCGGCGAGTGAGTTGGTCTTCCTCGGCTGAGCTGCGGGTCGAGGTCCGCCCGCGCTGGCACTTCCGCCTGCCGACCGTGGTCGGGCTCGACCGCCTCATGCGCCGCCGTGGCGGCGTGCTGCACCGGCTCGTCCACTTCGAGGAGGGGGAGCCGGTCGTGGTGCGGGTCGCCCAGACGTCGGCGGACGGGGTGCTGTTCGGCGCCGCCGCGTCGACGCGGACGGCCGCGGAGCACGGGATCGCCCGGATGCGCGCGGCGCTCGGCGTCGATCAGGACCTGCGGTCGTTCCACGAGAGGTTCCGGCGTGACCCATTGATCGGCGCCGCCGTCCGAGGCGACCCAGGATTGCGGCTGGCGGCGCGGCCGGACCCGTTCGAAGCGCTCACGTGGGCGGTCTGCGAGCAGCTGATCGAGTACGAGCGTGCGGCCGCGATCCAGCGTCGCCTGGCCGCGCGCTATGGGCGCCGGTGCCCGCGCTCCGGCCTGCGGGATGCGCCGAGCGCGGCCGCGATCGCCGCGCGTGCGCCGGCCGAGCTCGCCGCGCTCGACCTTGCGCCGGGCCGCGCGCTCGCGCTGATCCGGTGCGCCCGCGAGGTCGCGTCCGGGCGCGTCGATCTGCTCGCCTCCGATCCCGAGCCCGGGTGGCGGCGGTTGCGGGCGATCCCCGGCATCGGCGCCTGGACCATCCAGACGCTCGCCTGCTCGGGCCAGGGCCGCGTCGACCAGCTGCCCGCCGGCGACCTCGCCTACATCAAGCTCGTCGGCCGGCTCCTCACGGGCGATCCCTACGCGCGGGCCACCGAGGAGGACGTCGAGGCGTTCTTTGCGCCGTACGCACCCTGGAGCGCTCTGGCGGGTGCCTACGCGCTGCGCAGCGGCGCGAGCCGGGCGGCGCTGCGGATCGCCGCCTGAGCCGCCCGCGAGCACGAGGATTGGCTTTTGGGGAACACCCCCTGTCCCCGAAAAGACAATCCCTAGCGCGCAGCCAGCTCGACCGAGACCGTCTCCCACGGAGCCGCGGCGAGCGCGCGGGTCAGCGCGGCCGGCGAGTCGACCGCCCCGGTTAACCGCTGGCCCTCGTAGCGGACCGTCACTCCGCCCGCGTCCCGGAAGGGCCACGGGGAGACAATGACCGACTCGGGGCGAGACCCCGGCGCCAACGAAACCGAGACCGGCTGGTCCGCCGTCGGGACGTCGGCGATTGAGCACGGCGGCCACCCAAGACAGAGGGCCAGCGACATGTAGTCCCACGTCCACAGCAGCTGGCTGTTCCGGGCGATCTCATCCGCCCCCGCCCCCAGCGACGCGACCAGTTCCTCCTGCCAGCGCCGCTGCGCCGCCAGGTAGCCCCGGATCTGCTCGGCGTCCGCGGGCGCGCTCCGGGAGAGATCTCGCATGTCGTACAGGCGCGTCCCGTGCATCGAGGTGAGCAGCGCCGCGTAGCGGCTCTGGCGCAGCAGCCGGTGCGGCGCCGCCGTCCAGAGCGGCAGATGCACGTCCAACGGCATCTCGGTGAACGAGTGGGGCAGGCCGGTGTCCGGGTTGAACGTCGGCGCAAGGTCCCACTCGGCCATCCCGATGTCGTGCTGCTCGGCGGCGAGACAGACCTCCTCGAACGGCGCTAGCTGCCCGAACCGGGCGTTGCCCCAGGCACGGGCGAGCTGACCGGAGACCCACGCATGCGACGGCTGGCCGATCAGCAGCGTTCCTGAGGCATCATCGCGAACGAGCATCGGAGCCGCTACGCCGTCGGGGAGCGGAGCCCGTCGAGCAGTCGCCGGATCGTCAGTCCCATCTCCTCCCGCGCCGCCGTCGGATCGTCCGCCCGGGCGACGACCATCGCCGCCTCATCGACGGCGCCGATCAGCACGTGGGCGAGCGGCCGGGGCGGGGCGGGGACGACCTCCCCGGCGTCCATCGCCGCCTGGAGCACCTGCTCGGTCAGTCGGATCGACACCTCGCCGCTCTCCCGCCACACGTCCCAGCCGAGCACGGCCGGTCCGTCGACGAGCACGATCCGCTGGACCTCCGGGATCGCCGAGGCGTCGAGGAACGCCTCGATGCCGAGCACCAGCTCCTCCCACG
Organism: uncultured Solirubrobacterales bacterium; assembly: GCA_963813265.1. Classification (GTDB taxonomy): domain Bacteria; phylum Actinomycetota; class Thermoleophilia; order Solirubrobacterales; family Solirubrobacteraceae; genus Palsa-465. The sequence continues at coordinate 236,217 of CAWEYQ010000006.1, forward strand.
GGCCCTCGGCGCTCTCCGCGGCGGCGAGCACGCGGGTGGTTGTCTCGGCGCTGACCTGGACGAGCACGGCGCGGAATAGATCCTCCTTACCGCCCTTGAAGTGGTGGTAGAGCGCGCCGCGGGTGACGCCCGCGCGCTGCACGATCTCCTCGGTCCCCACGCCGGCGTAGCCGCGCTCCGCGAACAGCGCGCGCGCGGCGGCCGTCAGCGCGGCGACGGTCGCCTCACGCTGCGCCGCCTTCGTGCGCGGTGGCGACGCCGGAGATGATGGCGACGATGCCTCGGTCCCAGTCACGCTGACCTCCTGTCTTGACATGCGTACTGTCTGTATGTGAAGATGCGTACACGCTGTATGTAACCCTATCGTGAGGTCGACAATGCCCGAGATTCAGCTGACGCAGGGAACTCTGAACTACCGGGACGAGGGTGAGGGACCCGCCGTCGTCTTCATCCATGGACTGCTCGTCAACGGACGCGTCTGGGACGACGTGCTGCCCCGCCTCGGCACGGGTGTGCGCCGGATCGTCCCGGACCTTCCGCTCGGATCGCACACCATCCCGATGAACCCGGGGGCGACCCTCGACCCGCCGGCCCTCGCGGCGATGATCGCCGAGCTGATCGAGCGGCTCGACCTCCGCGACGTCACGCTCGTCGGCAACGACACCGGTGGGGCGCTGTGCCAGCTCGTCGTCGCCCGTCACCCGGAGCGGATCGGGAAGCTGCTCCTGATCAACTGCGATGCGTTCGAGAACTTCCCGCCGCGGTCGTTCGCTCCCGCGCTCACCGCGCTCCGGCGCGTTCCAGGACTCCTGGCGCTGGCGGGCGAGCTGGGGCGCGTGGGATGGGGGCGCCGGCTCGTGTTCAAGCTCGCTCCGCTCACGGTCCGCCCGATCCGCGACGACCTCGCCCGGTCCTGGGTGGCCCCGCTGCGCCAGCGAGCTGTCCGGCGCGATGCCCTCGCGGTCATGCGCGGGATCGCGCCCGAGCACACGCTGGGCGCGGTCGATGGTCTGCGCCGGTTCGACCGGCCCGCGATCGTCCTGTGGGGGCTGCGCGACGTGTTCTTCAAGGTCGCCGACGGTCGGCGTCTCATCGACACGCTGCCGCAGGCCCGTCTTGAGACCGTCGAGTCGGCGCGCACGTTCGTTCAGCTCGACGCGCCGGACCGGGTGGCCGAGCTCGTCCGCGAGCTCGCCACCGACGTGCCCGCGCAGGACGGCGCACGCGCGGCCGCGCCCAGTGCTGCGTGAATTGTTCCGAACACTGATACAGTTGCGGCGCGATGATTGCGCCGATCTCCCGGGCGTCCGTGCCGGATCTCGTGTTCGCCACGCTGTGCGACGCGATCCTGACCGGCCGGTACGCGCCGGGTGAGCGCCTGCCGACGCAGCGGACGCTCGCCGCCGAGCTCGGCGTCAACATGGCGTCGGTCCGAGCGGCGCTCGGGCGTCTTGAGCAGCTGCGGCTCGTCGAGGTCCGCCACGGGGATGCGATGCGCGTCCTTGACTGGCGGCGCTCCGGCGGCCTCGAGGCCCTCGCGGTGCTCGGCAGCGTCGATCCGGCGACGGTCACGGCGCTGTTCGAGGCCCGGCGCCTGCTCCTGACCGAGGCGGCGCGGCTCGCCGCCGAGCGCCGCAGCGATGAGCAGGCGGCTCGAGCTGATCCAGCTGGCAGACGCGGTCACGGCGGCGGCCGATGACCAGGCGGCGCTGCTCGCGGATTGGTCGTACATGGCGACCGTCGTCGAGGCGGCCGGAAACCTCGTCTTCCAGCTGATCATGAACTCGGTGCGCGAGCTGTACCTGCCGAAGATCGAGCTGTTTGGGCCGGTCGTGGCAGACCGAGGGGCGCTCGCACCGCTCTACGCGCGCGGTGCGGCGGCCATCGCCGCCGGTGAGAGCGCCGCCGCGGCCGAGGCGATCGGCGAGCTCGCCCGCGCCCAGGAGCTCCGGATGGTCGGAGCGCCATGAGGGAGGTCCTCGACGAGCTGATCAGCGCCGCCCCGGCCTGGCACCGGCCGGGGATGCGGGCGATGTTCGCGCTCGCCCGTCGTCCGCGCGGGCTCGCGCTGCTGCACCGGCTCGCGCCGGCCGATCAGGCCGCCGCCGGGATGCTCGCGCTCGTCCGGTACGACGACCCGTCCGTTGCCCGGCGGCTCGGGTGGGACGCCGCGGCGGTCGTCGCCCGCGGCAACGCGGCGCGCGAAGGTCGTCGATGACCCGCCGGCGCACACTCCGCGCCGACGCATGCGTCATCGGCGCCGGGGCCGGCGGCGCGGTCGCGGCCGCCGAGCTGGCGGAGGGCGGGCTGGACGTGGTGCTGCTCGAGCAGGGTCCCGACCACGACCCGCGCACGCTCAGCGCGCGCCCGTCGCAGATGCTCCCGCGGCTCTACCGGGACGGCGGGCAAACGCTGACGCTCGGCCACCCGCCGATCGCGCTGCCGCTCGGCCGCGGTCTCGGCGGAACGACCCTGATCAACTCGGGCACGTGCTTCCGGACCCCGCCGGCGGTGCTCGAGCGGTGGGGGCGCGAGTACGGCCTCGAGGGCATCGACGTCGATTCGATGCGACCGCTCTTCGAACGTGTCGAGCAGGCGCTGTCCGTCGCCGAGGTCACGCCGGAGCTGGCGGGCGAGAACGCGGCGGTGGCGCGGCGAGGCGCGGAGCGGCTCGGTTGGTCGCACGGGTATCTGCGGCGCAACGCAACCGGCTGCGTCGGCTCGGGCGTGTGCGTGTTCGGATGCCCAGCCGGCGGCCAAGCAGCACACCGGCGTCACCTACGTCCCGCGCCTGCGGGCCGCGGGTGGGCGCGTGCTGACGGGTGCGTCCGTCCGGCGCATCGTCGTCGGGCGCGGCGCGTCGCGGCGCGTCGAGGGGAGAACCGCCGACGGCCCGCTCATCGTGGACGCGCCCATCGTGGTCGTCGCCGCCGGCACGATCCATACTCCGGCGCTGCTCGCCCGCAGTGGTCTGGGCGGCGGTTCAGGACAGCTCGGCCGCAACCTGTCGCTCCATCCGGCCACCGCCGCGGCAGCACGCATGGATCACATCGTCGACATGGCCCGGGGCGTTCCCCAGAGCTTCTACGTCGACGAGTTCGCGGATCAGGGGATCATGTTCGAGGGGATCGCCGGACCACCCGCCTATGTGGCGATGTCGCTCCCGCTCACCGGCCCCCGCCACGCCGAGGTGATGAGCGACTACCGGCGGCTCGCCCAGTTCGGCCTGATGGTGTCCGACAGCTCCCGCGGACGGGTCCACGTCGCGGCCGGCCGTCCGGTGATCCGCTACGACCTGAACGGCGACGATCTGCGCAAGTTCCGAGCCGGGCTGCGACGGCTCGAGCAGCTGTTCGCCGCCGCCGGCGCGAAGGAGATCCTGCTCCCGCTGCCGGCCGGCGTCCGTCCGGAGACCGCACGCCGCCGGGATCTGAAGCTGATGGCGTTCCATCCGCTCGGGACGGCGCGCGCGGACGCGCGGGCAACGCACGGTGTCGTCGACGCCGACCTGGAGCTCCACGATGCCGCCGGGATCTATGTCGCCGACGGGTCGGCGGTGCCGAGTGCCCTCGGCGTCAATCCGCAGCTGACGATCATGGCGCTCGCGACCCGACTCGCCCATGGCGCTGCTTCGACCGCGCGGGCGCGCGGCCGAGTCCGGAGCTACACGCCCTGCCCGGCTAACAGCTCGTTCGTCGACGCGCCGGCGAACGCGCTCGGGTCGGAGATGAGGTGGTGGGAGAGCATCCACTGCCCGTAGGTGTTCCACTGCGTCGGGTCCTGCCAGCCCCACGGCTTGCCCGTCTGGCTCGGGAAGAAGACGGGGAGGGTCGCGTGGACGCTCGCCGTCTGCAGCTTCTCATCGAGGCCGGGGTTGGCATGCACGAGCGCCGCGATGCCCGCCGCCGGGTCGTGCCGGACGGCGTCGTACCCCCGTCCGACCGCCTGCACGAACCGGCGCACGATGTCCGGCTGCTTCTCGATCGTGCTGCGGCGCATCACGAGCACGAGTTCGTTGTAGGTCGGGACGCCGACGCGATCGACCGGGATCACGTTCGGATGCTTGCCACGCTGGCGCAGCTGGATCGCCTCGTAGTTCCAGTAGCCGCCGAGGGTGGCGTCGACGCGTCCGGCCAGCATCGCCGGGACGAGGTTGGCGCCGACGTTGATCTCCTTGACCCGGCTCGCGGACACGCCGGCCTGCGAGAGGATCGTCCGGAGGTAGGCGCGCTGGTACTCGATCCCGGCGTCGCCGACGGTCTTACCGCGAAGCGCCCTCGGCGAGGTGATGCTGACGTGCTTGCGGGGCAGCGAGATGATCGATGTGAGCGGCTTCTGAACAATCGCCGCGACCGATACGAGCCCCAGCCCCTTGTTGCGCGCGAGCATCAGTTCGGGCTCGTAGGAGATCGCGGCGTCGACCTTGCCGGCGGCGAGCAGCTGCAGGGGTGTGGCGGGGTCGGTCGGGACCTGGACGTGGACGTTGAGGCCCGCCTGCGCGAACGTCGCCATCGCTCATCGCGTCGTAGATCCCGACGTGGTCGGCGTTCGGCACCCAGTCCAGCATCAGCGTGAGCGAGTGCGAGGAGCCGGACCCCGAGACAGCCTCTTGCTTCTCGCCGCACGCGGCGAGCGCGAGCACCGAGATCGTCGTGAGCACGGCGATCAGACAACGTCGTTTCATGGTGAGAGGTCTCCTCTGGATTCATAGGCCCACGGCAGCGCGCGTCGCTCGGCGACGCTGAGCAACCCGAACAGGGCGATCGCGAACAGGGCAAGGACGACCGTCGCGGCGACGGCGCGGGCCGACAGAAGCTGGGGGATCGAGATCAGGATCAGGTAGCCGAGCCCCGAGTCAGAGCCGTTGTACTCGGCGAAGACCGCTCCGATGACCGACACGGCGACGGCGATCTTCGCCCCGGTGAACAGCCCGGGTAGCGCGGCCGGCAGCTCGACGTGCCGGAAGATCCGCATCCGGGAGGCGTCGAACGTCCGCATCAGCTTGAGCAGCTGCGGGTCGACGGCGGCGAAGCCGGCGAGCGTTGCGACGACGATCGAGAAGAACGAGACGAGCGCGACCACGATGATCTTCGGCAGGATGCCGAACCCGAGCCACACGAGCAGGATCGGCGCGAGCACCGGGAACGGGATCGCCTGCGAGGCGACCAGCAGCGGGTAGAACGCCCGGCGCAGCGTGGGCGAGAAGTGCAGCGCGACGGCGAGCGCGAGTCCGAGTACGGCGGTGACGAGCAGCCCGAGCAACACCTCCCGCGCGGTCACCAGGAAGTTGCTCCACAGCAGCCCGCGATCGCCCCACAGCGCGCTCGCCACGGCGTGCGGCGCCGGCAGGATGTCCGAGTCGACGCCGCCGAGGTCGACATACAGCTCCCACGCCCCGAACAGCGCGAGCAGCAGCAGTGCCGGAAGCACGACCCGTTTCACGATCGCACGCCCAGCGCCTCGAGCGCCTGTTCGCGCAGTGCCACGACGGCCGGATCGACGCGACGCCGCGGCCGGGGGAGATCGATCGCGATCTCGGCGATGACCCGGCCCGGGCGCGGCGAGAAGACGATCACCCGGTCGGCGAGGACGACCGCCTCCTCGACATCGTGGGTCACGAGCACGACGGTCCGCGGCTCGGACTCCAGGACCTGCCCGAGCCAGCCCTGCATCTCGCTGCGGGTGATCGCGTCGAGCGCCGCGAACGGCTCATCGAGGGCAAGGACCGGCTTGCCGGCGAGCAGCGTGCGCAGAAACGAGACGCGCTGGCGCATCCCGCCCGACAGCTGGGCCGGCCGCGTCTGCTCGAAGCCGGCGAGCCCGAAGCGCTCGAGCCAGGGAGCGGCGGCGGCGCGCGCCTGCGCGCGCGACACCCCACGCGCCCGGAGCGCGAGGCCGGCGTTGTCAAGCGCTGTGCTCCACGGCAGTAGCAGATCGCGCTGGGGCATCAGTGCGGCGGGGGCGGCCCGGACATCGCCGGCATCGGGGCGCTGGAGTCCGCAGATGAGCTCGAGCAGCGTCGTCTTGCCACAACCGCTCGGCCCGACGACCGCGACGACCTCGTCGTGGGCAGCCCGCAGCGACACGCCGTCCAGAGCGAGGGTCTCTCCAAACTGACGACTCACGACCTCGACGGTCACACCGTCCGGCTCGTCAAGGTCGCGAGGCTCCTCAACGGGAGCCTCGATCATGGACTTGCTCCCTCCGCGGGCATTACCCCACAGGTTCGAAGGGTCAGCGCCGGGTGGTCTCTGGGCGCTATCTCAGCCGGCTCTCCCGCCAGCCCCCCTGGGTGGTCAATTCTCAGCGACGCATGCTACTCGTGTCGTCCGCCGACGCGGTAGGGTGCCCACCGTGGGGAGCCGGGCCCGAGGCTGCTTAGTGACCGCCGTGACGCTGCTCGTCATCGGCCTGGCCGCCGTGCCGACGGCGGGCGCGCGCCCGGCTTTTCGCCCCCGCATCGGCCGGGCCATGGGCCTGATTCCGGCTCACGGGCAGGCCGACCCGACGAGCGGGGTCGCTATTCCGGTCGTCTATCACGGCGGATCGGTGATGCGCGGCGTCACCGTCCACACGATCTTCTGGGCGCCGGCCGGGTTCGGATTCACCGGCTCGCCGGGCGGCGGCGCGCCCGGCTACGAGGATCTCCAGAAGCGATTCCTCGTCGACGTCGCGCATGACTCCGGCCGGACGACGAACAACGCGTTCTCGCTCCTGCTGCAGTACCCGGACGCCAGCGGCGGCGGGCAGTACACGGTCGCGTACAACCCGGCGACCGACTCGATTGACGACACGACGCCGTACCCGGCGAAGAAGGACCAGTGCGTCTCGCCGTCCGGCATCGGGACCTGCGTGACCGACCTGCAGCTCCAACACGAGCTCGATCGGGTCATCCAGGCCCACGATCCGTCCGGACGCGGCCTGCACGACGTGTGGTTCGTGTTCCTGCCGCCCAACGTCGACGAATGTGTGTCCGCCGGTTCCTGCGGGACGAACGCCTTCGCGGGCTACCACAGCCTGTCGAACGTCGGGCACGGCCCCGTCATCTATTCGCCGATCCCTGACCCGCTGATCGAGTTCAACCCGCCTCCCGGGAACGATCCGCAGGGCAATCCGGAGGCAGAATCGGCGGCCGACGTCGTCGCCCATGAGGCCGTCGAGGCGATCACCGACCCCGAGGGTGCGGGGTGGATGGATCCGAATGGCTCCGAGGTCGCGGACAAATGCGAGAACGGACCGCAGATCGGGACACCGATCGGCTACGCGGCCAACGGCGCTCCCTACAACCAGGTCATCAACGGCGATCACTACCTCCTGCAGGGAATGTGGTCGAACGTGACCCAGGGCTGCACGCAGGCATCCGCGTCGACGAAGTCGTCGCTGCCGCTGGCGACGGTCAACCTGACGCAATTCAGCGCGACGGTCACCGGCAACATCGCCAAGGCGGCGGCCGGCGTGTCGGCGACCGTGTTCCTCGTTCGCGCCGGTGAGCTCATCGCCGGCGGCCGCGCCCAGACGAATCGCCGCGGCGACTGGCGGCTGACGTTGCGCTCGATCAGCGACGACTCGCTCCGCGCCGTCGGCGACGATCGCGACCTGATCGTCATCCGCTACGGCCGCGCCGGGCCGGCCCCTGACGAGATCGCGACCGGCGCTGGCGGCAACCCGTTCACCGAGGCCGGATGGACCGGCTGGTACGCGCTCGACACCGGCTTCGCGGTCGCCCGCAACGCGATCAAGCTCGGCCCGTGCGGTCAGACGGGCGTGCTCACCATCCGCGTCGACGGCCGGGCAACCGCTCCTCCGATCGAGCAGTGCGGCAACGCCGACGACATCGCCGAGGTCCGGACGAAGACGCTCGGCCTCGGGAACTCGCTGACGATGAGCAGCCAGGACAATCGCGCCGTCGCCCTCGCCAACCCGCCCGGAGCCCTGATTTCGCTGACGATCCCGCTCGGCGAGCCGAACAGCATCGCCGCGTTGACGAACTCGCAGACGACGCTGACGAATACCGGGCTGCCGACGTGCACCGCCGATCTGCGGGCCCAATCGGTCCGTTGCTCCGGGCTCGTGCGCGGCGGCCGATACGTGCTGACCCGCGGGCGCGGCCGCTTGGCTCGTACGGCAAAGGCCGACCAGAACGGATCGGCACAGTTTGCCTCCTTCCGCGGTTCGCCGGGCATCCGAGGCGGCGACGTGCTGACGCTGACCAATCGCGCGCGCCGGGTGCTGACGCGGCTGCACGTGGCCCACCTGCGGGTCGACATCAACGGCAGCCAGACGGTCATCGGCTCCGGCCGGTGCGAGGCCGGGCTGTACTACGGGCCCCCGCTCAGCGACGTTCCCCTCAGCAGTTCGATCGGGGTCCCGGGCGCCACCGGGGGCGGAACGATCTGCCCGCTCTCGGGGCGGGCATCCGGTCTCGGCACGGGCACGATCAGCGAACTCGACGATCGCAGCGGCGGTCAGACCCGCACACGCGTGCCGAGCTTCCTCGGCACGGCCCCCGTTCAGAACGCGACGCTCTACGGAAACTTCATCGCGCTCGCACAGACCGGGATCCCGGGGCCCCACGCCTCGACGATCGCGACCCATTCACGCGTCGCGCTGACCATCCGGCGCTCGGGGCGCCGCCGGCCGGTGTTCCGCGCGGCGAATGTCGGCACTGTACGAGGCGTTGCGATCCGGGAGCTACCCGTGGGTAGCTACCAGGCGACATGGGTCCTCAGCGACGCCAACGGCGACACCCGCACGATCTCCACGCAGTTCGTCGAGGCTCGCTGAGCGCAGTCCGAACCGCCGGACGGCGCACGACTGCTATCTGCACGGCCGCGACCTGCCGGCGCGAGCGGCGGGACTAGTCCCCTCCGCGATCGACCGACGCCGAGAAGCCGCCGTGTGAGCTGAGCGGCGCGCCTCCCGCGACTCGCGGCAGGTAGTCGTCGAGGAAGATGCGGGCCACGAGCTCCTGGCGAGATGAGCAGCCGGTCTTCTCGAGCAGGCTCTTGACGTGGTCCTGCACGGTGTAGGGGGACAGGACGAGCGTCGCGGCGATCTCCGAGTTGATCAGGCCCTGTGCCAGCAGCACCGCGATTTCACGCTCCCTGGGAGTGACGCCGTCGGCCTCAAGGCGGACGGCGGTCGACTGCGGGCTCGCCGCGCGTTCGAGCACGATCGCGACGCGTCCGTCGGCCCCGCCGGCGGGCAGCGACGCGTGCAGCGTGATCCACCCCTCGCCCGTGGGAACGGCGACCGCGTCGGTGTCATGGGCCGCGGAGGCGGCCTGGCGGCGGGCGAACGCCGCGAGGGCCAGCACCGGCGACGGCGGCTCGTCCACGGCTGACCGCCGGCTCGCCATCGTCGCGAACAGCGCCCGGGCGGGCGGCGTGATCAGCTCGATCTCGTCGCCGGGCCCGAGCACGACGAGCCCGGGAGCGGTCCCGTCCCGGGCCTCCCGCGCGGCGTCGAAGCGCAGCGAGGTGCGGATGCCGTCGGCGATCGCCGAGCCGACACGGGCGAGCGCATCGGCGTCCTGCTCCGTGAAGTCACCGGTCCCCTCGCGGCGCGCGAGATGGACCGCTCCCCACACGCGGCCACGGCTCACGAACGCCGCGCGCAGCTCGAACGGGATCCCGGACGGCGCCAGCAGCTCCCGGTACCGAGCGCTCCGCTCCGGCCGGTTACGCGTCGCCGTGCTGAGGATCCCGACCGGCACTCGGCGCGAGGCGAGCCCGGCGAACGTGTTGACGTCAGGGACGAAGTACTCGCTGGCGATCATCTTCGCCCCGGCGTCGCCGACCGACTCCGGCGTGTAGACGCCGGCGCTGATGAGCTCGTGTGGGGCGTCGCTCGTGATCAGTCGGGTCTGCGGGTCGAGCGTGTGCCAGCAGGCAGCGTCGCAGCCGACCACGCGGCGCAGGCGCGCCGTGACCTCGCTGTAGAACTGCTCGCGCGCCAGCCCGCGGCGTGCGAGGACGGCGACTTCGTCGACCAGTTGGTCGATCCGCCATGGCGCCCCACTCATGGCGCCGAGTATGCCTGCGTGACCGGTGGCTGTCCACCGGACGCGGAAAAGATCCCCACGCCTCAGGGATGGTGCGGATCGCTCGTCGAGCGCAAGCTGTCCGCATCGAATCACCACCTCAAGGAGGCGTCATGAGTACCACCGACAGCATCGCCAGCAAGCTCCCACACACCCCCGGCGCCGAGCCGGCGCCGATCGCGCTCGGTCCGGGCGAGGGCGAGGCCCTCTGGTTCCTCGGCACGCTCGGCCTCCTCAAGGCCACGAACGAGACGACCGCCGGCCGTGTCGCTGTGATCGAGCAGTTGGCGCCGATGGGTAGCGGCTCGCCCCTGCACGTCCACCGCAACGAGGACGAGTGGTTCTACGTCATCGACGGGGAACTGACGTTCTGGGTGGGTGGCCGCGTCATCAACGCTCCCGCCGGATCGTTCGTCTACGGACCCCGGGACATCCCGCACACGTTCACGGTCAGCTCGGAGCAGGCCCGGTTCCTGCTCGTGACCGAGCCGGCGGGCTTCGAGGCGTTCATGCGCGCGTGCTCCGAGCCCGCCGCCCGCCGGGAGATTCCGCCGGCGCCGACGGCGCCGCCGGACATGAACGCGATGGTCGAGCTGGCGGCACAGCACGGCATCGAGATCGTCGGCCCGCCCGGGATCCCGAGCTGATCTGGCTCGACGACGACGCGACGGCGAAGCTCCGCACCGAGCAGCGGCAGACCCGGGTCGGCAAGCGCGACGAGGATCCCGAGGCGGTCGCCGGGCGCTTCCGCGCCGGCGAACTCGACACCCTCGACCTGGTCCGCGGAGCACTGGGGGCGCTGAGCCCCCGTCCTACAGTGGTGGGATGACATCGATTTCAGCTACGTCCGCCGGCACCTTCACGATCGGCGGCGACCTTGAGGTAACCCGACTTGGCTACGGGGCAATGCGCATCGTCGGCGACGGCGTGTGGGGCCCGGCCAAGAACCACGACCAGGTGATCGACGTGCTCCGTCGGCTCCCCGATCTCGGCGTCGACTTCATCGACACCGCCGACTCCTACGGCCCCTACTTCAGCGAGGACTACATCGCCGAGGCGCTCGCTCCGTACGAGGGGCGCATGACGGTCGCGACCAAGGGCGGGTTCACGCGCCACGGGCCGGGGATCTGGAGGGAGGTCGGGCGGCGTGAGTATCTGCGCCAGTGCGCGCTGATGTCCCTGCGGCGTCTGAAGGTGGACAGGATCGATCTCTACCAGCTGCACCGCATCGACCCGCGGACCGACCGCGACGAGCAGTTCGGCGAGCTGAAGGCGCTCCAGGATGACGGGCTCGTCCGCCACCTCGGGCTGAGCGAGGTCTCCGTCGAGGAGATCAAGGCAGCCCAGGAGGTGTTCGAGGTCACCACCGTCCAGAACCGTTTCAACCTGACCGATCGCGGCTCCGAGGACGTGCTGCGGTACTGCGAGGAGCAGGGGATCGGCTTCATCCCGTGGTTCCCGCTCGCCGCAGGCAACCTGGCCAAGCCGGGCGGCGCGGTCGACACGATCGCCCACGCGCACGACGCGACGGCCGGGCAGGTCGCCCTCGCCTGGCTGTTGGCGAAGTCGCCGGTGATGCTGCCGATTCCAGGCACGGGCTCGGTCGAGCACGTGGAGGAGAACGTCGCCGCCGCCCAGCTGCAGCTCAGCGATGACGAGCTGGCGACGCTCGACGCGGCGGCTGGCTAGGCCCGCGCCACGACGCGTGCGCGTGACGGAGCAGGCGGCGCGCTGAGCGTGCGCTGCCGCTGATCTCGATCGTCCCGGCGGCGATCGCCGCGTCGAGGGCCGCCGGGTCGTCGACGAGCGCGGTGAGCGTCGCCGGGTCGGTGCGAAGGCCGGCGTCCGCGGGGGCGGTCTCGCCCGACTCCACCTCGATTCGCCCGGAGACCGTTCGGATCGTCCACACGCCGTCGCCGAGCTCGACGCGGTAGGTGTCGGCGAGCGGGGTGGGACGGGCGCGCAGGCACCCGCGTACGAACCACAGGACGGACACGGCGCTGAGCGTCGGCTCGCCGCCCGGGCGCGGCAGGCGCGCGCCCCAGGCGCCCAGCGCCTCGAGCGCCGGCATCAGCGCCCGGCCGTGCTCGGTCAGCTCATACACGACCGAGGCGGCAGGCGCGGGCAGTCGCCGCTGGGACACGACGCCATGGTCCGCGAGCTCGCGCAGTCGGTCGGTGAGCATGTTCGTGCTCGCGCCGGGCAGCGCGCGGCGCAGGTCGGAGAACCGACGCGGGCCGAACAGCAGCTCTCTGACGACGAGCAGCGCCCACCGTTCGCCGACGACATCAAGCGCGCGTGCCAACGGGCACGCATCGGCGTAGCTGCGGCGCGTCGCCATAGAAGAAAAATACAATAAATAAGTTGTTTTTTGCAACTGCTCCCGGGTAGCCTCCTGACGCGGAAGTTGACGACAACGGCAAGGGAGGCGTCAGCATGGGTCAGCCCATCGTGCATTTCGAGATCATCGGCCGCGAGCCGGACCGGCTGCGCCGCTACTACGCGGAGCTGTTCGGGTGGGAGTTCGAGGTCGGCGACACCGTCAGTGCGACGGTTTCGGCGCCGGGCGGCTACGGGTTCGTCGACGCCCGGACGCTCGACGGGGCGGTCGGGGTCAACGGTGGCGTCGGTGGAGGCGAGGGCTACGAGCCGCGGGTGCTCTTCTACGTCGGGGTCGACAACGTCGAGGCGGCGCTCGTCAGGGCGGAGGAACTCGGCGGCCGCCGCGCACTCGGTCCCGAGGGCGTACCGGGGGCGCTCGTCGTCGGGCGCTTCTGCGACCCTGAGGGGAACGTCATCGGCGTCGCCGGTACGGCCTGAGCGGCCGTCCGCTGTCTACGCCGCCTGCTGGTGGACCCGGTCGCCGTGCGCCGGCTCCGCTGGCGTGCTGCTGTCCGGCAGCTGCGACTCCCAGAGATCGCCCGCTGGGCCGAAGCGGCGGATCAGTGCCTCAACCACGTCGGCGTCGAATTGGGTACCGGAGTGACGGTGCAGCTCCTCGATCGCGTAGCGGTGGCCAGGGGCACGGCGATAGGGGCGGTCGGAGGTCATCGCCTCGAACGCGTCGGCGACGTGGATGATGCGCGACTCGAGCGGGATCTCGGTGCCGGCGAGGCCGTCGGGGTACCCGGCTCCGTCGATGCGCTCGTGATGGTGTCTCACCCAGCGCGCCTCCGCGGGCATCTCGGCGGCCTTGATGATCGCCTCGCCGAGGACCGAGTGCGCCTTCATCTGTTCATATTCCTCAGCTGTGAGCGACGCCGGCTTCTGAAGGATCGAATCAGGCACGCCGATTTTGCCGACGTCGTGAAGGAGCCCCGCGAGCTGGATCCGACTCAGCTGGTCGCGATCGATCCCGAGCTCGACGGCAGTGGCGACGCATAGCTGCGAAACGGTCTGGCAGTGGCTGCGGGTGTACGAGTCCTTGGCGTCGACCGCGAGCGCCAGCGCGTTGGCCAGCGTTCGGGCGTGGTGTTCGTTCTCGACGGTGTCAGGATCCGCCTCGGCGTGAAGCTCGGCGCTGTAGATCGCCGCGTGCTGATCGATGCTCTTGGCTCCGATCAAGGCAAGGTCCGCTTCTCTGATGAGCTCGTCCTTGTCACGCATCTCGAGTGCCTCGGAGATGCCGCCCGTCATCGTCGCCCCGGCGATTTCCACGTCTAACGCCGCGGCGACACGCTGCACGAACTCGAGCGCTCCGAGGCAGCGGGTGTTCGGAAGCACGACCGCGAACTCATCTCCTCCGATGCGAAAGGCACTGTCCCCGGCGCGGCGAGTCACGTCGATCGCCCTCGCCAGCGCCTGGAGTCGTTCGTCGCCGGCTTGGTGGCCCTGTGTGTCGTTAACACGCTTGAGGCCGTCGAGATCGAGCATCACGAGGCTCATGGCGCTGGATCCAGGACCCGCGCAGCGCAGTTCGCGGCCGAGCAATTGGTGAAATGCTCGATGGTTGCCGAGCCCGGTCAGCGCATCCGTGCTCGCCATTCGCGCCATCGTCGCGAATTCGGCGGCACGCGATCGGTTCAAGCGGATTGAGATGCGCGCAATCACGGCTCCGAAGAGGACGATCACGACGAGCGCGAGCGCGAATGCCACCACCATTGCCCGCGTGGCGGAACTGCTGTCGCTCACCATCGCCGCTTCCTCGGCGCTGGCGCGCGCTCGAGCGGCCGCGGCCTCGCTGGACACAATGCTCTGGACGCGAGCGAACGCTTGCCTGCCCCGTGCTCTGTCGAGCCTGAGCACAAGCCGATGATCCCGGTCGTAAACCGCCTGGATGATCTCGTATCCAATCTGGTCGTAGACGCCGAAGGCCTTGATCAGCCGACGTGCCATGACCTTCTCCGCGGCTAACGGCGTCGTCTTTCCGATGCTGAGCAGATCCGCAACAAGCCGGCTCTCCGCCGCACCGCGCTCGACGAGCACCGAAACGTCAGGGGATAGCCGAAACTCCCGCACCAGCGACTGCTCGGCTCCGACCTCGTATCGCGCGTCCTGATACAGGGCGCTCAACACATTCGCTGCGTTGGCGCGGCGCGCGCTTCTCGCCACGCGCTGCTGGGTCAGCACCGTAAAGACGGCGAGCACGCACAGGACGAGGAACAGACCGGCTAGGCCGACCCCTAATGACCACCGCTGCACCCACCGGGCCTGCCCGCCCACCACGGCCTCCTTTACATGCCGACAAGACCAAACGTTGGCGGGTCCGTTTCCGGGCCTTACCACGTGTATCGGTGCGCCCGAGGTTGTCTTGAGCGTGGGTCGCCGTCGTGTGCGGCCGTGCGCGTCGAGCGGCGCACGCAGCGCACGTGGTCAGGAGTGAGACAGCTGGATCGGCCGTGTGTTGACAACGCTCGTGTTGAAGCCGTCGCTGATGAGCAGACGCAGGCTGAGTCGCGTGCCGGCGCCGAGCGTGTTGGGACGGAGGATCGCCGCGCGTTGTGTGGTTGCGATCGTGATCGTCTGCCAGGACCGCGTTCCGCGGCGTGCCTGGAGGATCGTCGATAGCCGGTCGCGGCGGTCGCGGTCGGATGCTGTCCAGTGCACGGTCAGCCGTTTCGTTGGGGAGGCTCGGCGGGGCAGGCGAACGAAACGTCCGTGCGGTCGGTGACGCGAGGCGCTGAGCCGCGCGAGCGGTTTGCCGTGGTGGGTCGACCGGATCTCCAGAGCGACGATCCTCGGATTGGCCGGGAGGGTGACAAGGAACGGCGGCGGTTCGTGTCCAGTGGTGTCGCGCGGGCCGTGGATTGCCGTGGTCGTGAGCGTGCGTCCGTGGCGGTCACGGGCGACCAGTCGCGCCACCACCGGGCCGGTGGCGGCCGGTGCCTGCGAGTCCGCGATCAGCGAGCTGAGGATGACGGCGTGCCGGCCGACCACGATCCCGCTTACCAGCCGCCGCCGCGTGAAGGAGCGTGTCGCCGCGGCGGGGTTCGCTCGTGTGATCGAACGTGTTGCGCCCAGGGCCGGCGCGGAGTCGGACGCGGGGCCGCCGGAGCCGGCGCGGATCTTGTCGAACATCACATTCCACGTCTTCGGGGAGGTCCAGGTGGACATCCCGTAGGACATCACGTCGCTGAAGTGCAGCTTGTCGAACACCGAGTCGGGGATCTCAGGGTCATAACCGGCGCCTCCGATCCCGGCGTAGGGCAGCGTCAGGCTGAGGAGTGGTTTTCCCTCGAGGCTGCGCGTGTGGAACAGGCCGAGCGTGTGACCGAGCTCGTGAACGGCGGTCGCGCTCTTGAGAAACGGCGTCAGACCGGCACCCGGCGTCAGGACGAAATCGCCAAACGGGTCCGCCAGCCCACCGCAGGGGTGCTCAAATCCCGGAGGCTCCCCCGCGAGGGCGACCCAACGGTCAAGCGCGCCGCCTCCGGGCGAAGCCGGGCTCAGCGCCCGCCACAGATCGAGCCGACTCAACATCACAGCGCACGCCCACGCAAACGCCTGATCCTGCACGACATGGGGTACCACCACCAAAGTGCGGAGGTCGATGTGAATTGCGTCCGGCGAAGGCAGCAGTCGCAGCCCGCCGGCGCTGTCGCGGACCGGAAGCATCGGCAGCATCCCCGCCAGTACCCCGTCATAGATGTGACCGGGACCGAACTCCTTCAGCCCCGCGTCGATTACGACATCAACCGTGTGCACCCGAAGCGCTCCCCCGTGGTCAAACCGAACGCCCGTGACATCCGCGTCGTTCCCCGCCGGATAGCAACCGGCGCACTCGGCATCGCTCTGATCAGGGTTGACCTGAACGTGAAAAGCGGTGGCCCCAGGCGCCGCCGCCGCGGCCGGCAACCAGACGTTGATCGCCGCCGCATGATCGGTCTGATCCGCCGCTACATCAGGCGCTGTCACTTTCACCAGCCCCTGCGCACCGTCCTCGGGCGCCGAAAGGCCACCCCCGCTGACGCGGTAGGACAGACTCTTGCGCGTCACCGTACCCGCCGCCTGCTTCGAATCCCCGACGTACACACGCAGCAACGTCCGCTTGGACGCGACCAGCGGAAGCTCGAAACCGGACACCGACGGACGCGTCCACGGGAACACCACCGGACCCGACGCCAGCGGATCAACGGACATCACAGGATCAAGATCTGGAGAGATCGCCTGCGCCACCTCGACATGCTTGACGTAGTAGTTCGGGCGCTGCGGGACGTTGTCCCAAGAGACGAAGTTAATGAACTTGTTGTTTTCCAGCAGCACCTGACGCCCACTCCCCTCGCGCGCAACGGTGACCACGCGGTAACGCGTCGGTGTGAAGCCGAAGTCATCCTCGATATACGCGATCCGCTGGCTGTCCGCTGACCACGACGGCGATGCCGCGTTGCCCATGTACACGCGCCCCGAGGTGTGATCGGCCGCCGTCTGCTCTGCGCCGGTCGTCAGATCGCGCACCACCAGCAGATCACGCCGGCGCCCATCCGGACTGACGGGCACGTTCGGGTAGCGCACATAGGCGAGGTGCGTCCCGTCGGGCGCGAACGCCGGGCGCTGCAACAGCTCCCCGGGCCCCGGCGAGACGATCGGTGTGGGCGCGCCTCCCGCCGATGGGACGGTGTCGATCGCGCCGTTCAAGCTGAATGTGATGGTCTTGCCGTCGGGGGACCACGATGGTGGGGCGAAATCCAGCGACGCGGACGGGAACGGTCCGGCGACGGCGTGGTCGTGCGAGCCATCCGCATCGATCAGGCGCAAGGTCGTGGTCGGCGAGGTGAACGACCAGTACGCAATCTGATCCGCGACCGGGGAGAAGACCGGCTTGGTTCCCGCCACCAACGGGTGCTCGGTCCCGCCCGCCACCGGCTGCAGCAGCACCTGGCCATTTTCGGAGTAGGCCAGCGTCTTCTCGTCCGGGGACCACGACGGAAAACCAAGGTTGTTGCTCGGTCGCCCGACGATCGTCCGAACGAGCCCGCCGCCCGGGGAGAGGATCCGCAGTTCGGTGTAGTTCGAGGCGCCGCTGTCAGGCAACAGGATGACCGCCAGGTCGCGCTTGTCCTCAGCGACCGCCGGCATGGCAAGCGCCAGGGTTGTGAGCGCCGCGGCGCCCACGAGACGGACGAGCTGCCCGCCAACATGGTCGGGTCGGAGCTTCACCCCGCCGCAGTATCCCGTGCCGCGATCTGCCGGTGGGATTATCGCTCGGCGCGAGTGTCGTCGCCCCGGAGTCAGCCTAGGCGACGATCGGCTGTGTCAACGCCTTGACGAACTCCTCGAGCTGATCCGTCCGCCAGCACTCGAACGCGACGCAGTGCTTCTCGTAGGCGGCGATCACGCTGTCGCCGTAGTTCCAGTAGAGCCGGGGCTCCGGGTTGAGCCAGAACGTGCGGCCCGCGCGGGCGGTGATCGCGGCGAACACGTCGTCGCGGGGAGGACGGCCGTTCGTGCGGGCGTCGCCGAGCACGATCACGGTCGCGCGGGGGTGCAGTTCGTCCTCGATCATCGCCAGGAACTCGGTCCACACGCGGCCGTAGTCGGTGTAGCCGGAGATGTCGGCGACGCCGGCGTCGCGGGAGACGGCCTCGCTCGCGGCGCGGAAGTCCCGCTCGCGCTCGAACACCTCGGTCACCTCGCTGATCCGCTCGATGAACACGAACGAGCGAAGCTTGCGGAACGCGTCGTGGAGCGCGTGCAGCACGCTGAGGAAGAACGTGCTCGCGCTCGTCACGCTCGTCGAGACGTCGCACAGGACGTAGATCTCCGGCCGGCGCGGCCGCCGCGGACGGTACTTGAGGTCGATCGGCACACCGCCGGTCTGGAGCGAGGCGCGCATCGTGCGCCGCACGTCGACGTGGGCGTGGCGCTTGCGCCCCTTGAGCTCGTGACCCTGGGTGGCAAGCCGTCGCTTGAGCTGGGCGACGACCCGGTGGACCTGAGCGAGGTCCTGGATCGGACCGCTCGGGAGCGCCCGGTCGAGCTCCGAGAGCGGCCGCTTCGGCGGGAGGCTCTTCGTGCGCTCGATCAGGTCCCGTTCGAGCTCGCGACGCAGGTGCTGTTCGAAGCGTCGCAGCTGATCCCGGGGCAGCCCGGAGCGCCGCGGATCGTCCTCGGGGAGCTCGGGCTGGGGCTCGGTCCGCAGGCCGAGCGCGCGACGGATGCGCTGGACATCGACCCCGAGCACGCCGGAGCCCTCGCCACGGCCAAACGCGGCGATCGCGAGCCGCGCGAGGTCGCGCATGGCGGCGTCCGATCCGTCCCGCAGGGCCTGCGCGATCTGCTGGCGGAGCGTGTCGAGGTTGATGTCGGCGGCCTCGAGGTCGCCCGGCTCACCGCCCGCCTCGCCGTTCTCGCCGACCTCCTGGCGTGCCGCCTGAGCCTCGGCGGCGCGGAAGAAGAACCGATCAAAGACGAGCTCGAAGACCCGGCGGTCGTCCGGCGACTTCGCGAGCGTCGCCGCGAGCGCCTCCTTGAAGTCGACCTGGTTCGTCCACGGGACATGGGCGATCGCCTCGAACGCGTCGAGCATCTCACTCGTCCCGATCGCGACGCCCTCGGTGCGCAGCTCTTCGGCGAGCTCGAGCAGGTGGGCGCCGAACCCGCCCGGCGGTGGATCTGCGTCGATCGTGGCGTAGCCGCTACGCGACGTTGGAGCGGGCATCCGCGGAGGGCTCGAGCTTGACGCCGACCCGCGCCGCCACGGTGTCGAGATCCGTGCGGTGCTTGACGATCACGCTCATCGTGTCCTTGAACGTCTGGGCGTCGATCTCCTCGGCTCCGAGGAGCACCAGCGCGCGGGCCCAGTCGATCGACTCGGCGATGCTCGGCGGCTTCTTGAGGTCCAGCTCCCGGACCTGCCCGATGATCTCGACGAGCTTGCGCGCGACGGTCTCGTCGAGCTCCGGGGAGTGCAGGCGGACGATCGCGAGCTCGTGCTCGAGCTCCGGGTAATCAAGCCACAGATACAGGCACCGGCGCTTGAGCGCCTCGGTCAGCTCCCGGGTGTTGTTCGACGTGAGCAGCACAACCGGATGCGTCCTGGCCTCGATCCGGCCGAGCTCCGGGATGCTGATCTGGAAATCCGAGAGCAGCTCGAGCAACATCGCCTCGAACTCCTGATCGGTCTTGTCGATCTCGTCGATCAGGAGGACCACCGGGTCCTCGGAGGCGATCGCCGTCATCAGCGGACGCTGGAGCAGGAACTCCTCGCCGAAGATGTCGTCCTGCACGTGCCGCCAGCCGGCGTCGTCGGCCTCGGTCTGGATCCGCAGCAGCTGCTTGCGGTAATTCCATTCGTACAGCGCCTTCGCCTCGTCGAGGCCCTCATAGCACTGCAGGCGCACGAGCCGCCGCCCCAGGTACTTGGACAGCGCCTTCGCGAGCTCGGTCTTGCCGACCCCCGCCGGTCCCTCGACGAGCACGGGCTTGCCGAGCTTCGCCGCCAGGTAGGAGACGAGCGCGGTCGATTCGGCCGGGAGGTAGCCGACGTCGGTGAGGCCGCTCAGGACCTCGGCGACGGACGTGGGCATGTGGGTACTGGCTTCTGTCATCTTCTTCAAGGATAGGGTTCGCGCGTGATCAGTCTCCTGCTCGCCGCTGCGCCCGCGCCCGTCGGGGCGGTCATCGCCCTCCTCGTGGCGGGCCTGGTGATCGGGGTTTTCGGCCACATCATCAACTCTCGGACCCTGATCATCACCGGGATTGCGGTGATCGGTCTCGTCAGCGCGTACTTCTCATTCGTGGCCCAGCCGGGCTCGCGCTAGTACCGATGACGCGAGTGACCGCCGCGTCCGGTCGGAGTCCGGGTCGTCGACGTGGTCGTGGTCGACGACGTGGTCGTGGTCGTCGTGGTGGTGGCGGTGCTCGTGCGCGAGCCGCTGCCGCCGGTCCGAGAGCCGGAGCCGTGCCGGTGCCCACGTCCGTGGGCCGTTGGAGTTCCGCGGCTGCGACCAGCCGTTGTCGTGGTCGTCCTCGACGTGGTTGTCGTCTTCGTCGTCGGCCTGGTGGTCGTGGCGGTGGTCGTCGTCGACGTGGTGGTCGGCCTGGTGGTCGTTGAGGTGGCCGTCGTCGTCGGTGGTGGTGGTTGTCGGTGCCGGGGTGGCTGCCGGTGCGGGGGTGGTTGTCGTCGGTGTCGTCGACGTCGCCGCAGGGGGTGTCGAGGGCACGCTGGCCGGAGCTGTCACGGTCGCAGGTGTGCCGCTGGCGGCGCCGACGGTCGACGCGAGAATCTTCGTCACGGCGGCAGATCCGTGCGGCCGGGCGCCGGGCGTCGAGACGAGAAGCGAGGCGGGCCCGACGGCGAGAGCCGCGGACGCGCCCGCGGACCGCCGTCCGGCCGCCGCAGCCGCCGAGCCGGCGCTCACGAGCACGGTGGTGTCCGCGGGCGGGTGGGTGGTCAGCCGGCTCGTCCCGTGGGACGCGCCGCCGAGCGACGCGAGCGCGGCCTGGGTGCCCGTGAGATTCGGAGCTGAGCGGGCCAGCAGCGGTGCCGTCATCGCCCCGGCGGCGGCGACGGTTGTCACCGCTGTCGCCGTCATCACCCGTGCGGCGGACGCAGCCGCGGCGCTGTTGACGCTCCCCCCGAGCCAGGAAAAGAGCCGTTCCGGCGCACTGGTCAGCACCATCCACACGCTGAGCGGCCGACGGCCGGAGTACACGCTCGTGAACGCGCGGACGGCGGTCGGATCGAGCTGCGTTCCGGCTTCGGCCGTGAGCACGTCGATCGCCTGTCGGTGGGGTGCGCCCGGCCGATACGGCCGCGTCGAGACGATCGCGTCGAACGTGTCGGCGACGGCGATGACACGCGCGGCGAGCGGGATCGCGTCGCCGGAGAGCCCGTCCGGATAACCGGTTCCGTCGATCCGTTCGTGGTGATGGCGGACGATGTCGCTCAGCTCGGGGTCGCCGAGCCCGGTGATGATCTCGGCGCCGCGGGACGGATGCTGCTTGATCACCGTGAACTCGTCGTCGGCGAGCCGGCCCCGCTTGTGGAGGATCTGCCGTGGCGTGTCGAGCTTGCCGATGTCGTGCAACGCCGCGGCGGTGCGGACCTTCGAGATCTCGTGCGTGGACAGTCCGAGGCGTCGGGCGATCATCTCCGAATGTCGCGCGACCCGGCGCGAGTGTCCCGAGGTGTAGGGATCACCGGCCTCGAGCGCATCGGCGAGCCCGACGAGCAGCTGCTCGCGTCGCTCTGGACTGAGGCGCGCGTCGTCATCGACGCCGTCAAGGAGCGCGACCGTACTCGTGATCCGTCGCTCGATCCACAGTCGCCGGATCCAACCCCAGAGCATGAGCTCGCTGAACAGCAGATCGCCGGCGCCCTGACGCGACTTCCACAGGGCCGCGCCGAGGTACGACATGCCGAACGCGATGACCGTGCCGAGCACGACCGCGAGCGCGGGAGAGGTGATGATGCCCCACCTGCGGAGTGCCCAGATGGCGGCGATGGGGCCGACGGCGACGATGACCGTGGCGAGGAGGACCTGCGGCAGATATCTAACGATCCGTGTTGTGCGCTGCTCGGTGCTCAACCGGACTCCTTGTCCGATCGTGCCCCGGCGACTGGGGCGGTGGCACTCCCACCGTCCCTATCGGCACGGCGCGTGTCAGCCGCACCGTGGCTGGACCGGGTTTGGGCCCCGTGGAAACCACCGACCAGAGCTCAGTCGTCGTGCTCGAGCGGGATCCTCAGCTGATCGTCGCTCAGCGGCTGCTTGCCCCGTCGTGTCGGGAGCGTCGCCGCCGTGTCATCCGGCGGACCGGGCAGCGTGGCTGCGGTGTCATCGGGCGGCGCTGCGTTCTCGTCGAGGTGGCTCGGCCGGGCCGTCAGCCAACCCCGCTGCCGCTCGCCGGTGGGGCGAGGCCGGGAGCGCGGCTCGGTCTTGCGGCGAGGGATGAACTCGGCGGGCTCGGCGGGCACGAACTCGACGGGGTCTGGATCGGCAGGCTTGGCTCGCTGGGAGGGCTGGGGCCGGGGTGGGTCGGCCGGCACGGGCGTCGGCGCCGCGGAGACGACCCGAGCCTCGATGACCGGCATCTCGTCCGGTGGCGGTGCGATCGGCCCGCGCGGAGCGGGCGCCGGATCGTCCTCGCCAGGGAGCGGTGGCTCGGGCCGATGCGCGGCCCGGATGCGAGAGCCGGCATACGTGAGCCCGATCGCGATCGCCAGGGCGACGAAGATGCCCCATTCGATCCCGTACGTCGTCGCGTTCTGACCCTGCGCGGCGCCACCCTGCTTGTCGAAGATCCGCCAGATGATGAGGATCGCGCTCCACACACCGGCCGCGGTGATGACGCCGCCGTCGCCGCCGGGCAGGTGAAACGCCTTGCCCTCAGCACGCTGGAAGAGCAGCAGCAGCACGCCCGCCGCCACGAGCAGGATTGCGGCCTCGATAAATGAGAACGCCCCCCACGCGGTCTGGCTGTCGGAGGCCGGCTGGATCTTGCCGGCGAGGACGACGAAGAACTGGCGCTGGTACCAGGGAAGGAAGAGACTGAGGAACAGGCCGATTGCGGCGTACGCGGCAAGCCGCCGCTCGTGCGGCATCGTCCGCCAGGCACGGACTAGCCGCCCGGCGCCCGAGCCGACCCGCGTGGCCGCGGCGGCGGTGGCCGTCCGTCCGTCGCTCATCGCGGGGCGGCGGCGCGCTGGCTCATCCGGTCGATCAGCACCTGCGCGTCATGGTCGGAGACGGGTCGGATCTGCCCCTGGAAGGCGAGCGTCCAGTGCTCTGCCGGCCACTTTCGCACGTGGTCGAGCGCGGTCACCAGCGACTCGGCCGGAATCCAGTCCGGCCGGTCGAGAACGAGTTCCGGTGAGGTCGGAAAACGCCATGGGTAGAGATCAGGCTTCCCCGGTTTGCCCGGCCAGATGCGCTCGCGATCTTCATAAAGCTCGCCCTCGATGCGAATGCTCGCCGCGAACGCCTTGACCGTGGTCAGATAGAGGACGACGCGGTCGCCGGGCTCGATCTCGAGTGCCCGGTTGCGGTTGCGTTCCTTCAACCCGATGACGGTGAAGCCGTGGTCCGCGGTCGCCGCGTAGTTCTCGGGCGATCCGGTGAGGATCCATGTACGGGCCACTCGCCGATTGTAGGCACCGACCTGGCGGCGACCCGCCGCCTCGCGACCGGCCCGGCGCTACTGGATCGGGATGTCCTCGACCTCCGCCGGTTCGGCGCGCCGTCGCTCGACCCGATCCAGATACCAGTCGATCACGGCGCGCACGGCGAGCAACAGCTCACGGAGGGCCTCCGCGAGGCGCTGCTGCAGATCCGGCGGGATCAGATCACGCACCGACTGGACGATTCCGATCAACAGCTCGAGCTCTCGGGCGGACCCGGAGGCGCCATTCTCCGGGGCTTGCCACCCGGCCGGAGGCGGCTCGGACGTCGCCGCATCCGGCTCCTCAGGATCCGTCGCCGCCTCGGCGGTCGGCGCGGGCGTTGCCCGCGGCGGCGGCGGCCCGCGCGGTCGCCTCGGCGAGCAGCCGTTCCGCCGCCGCGGAGGCGCGATCAAGGCGCGCCTCGAGCTGGCGGAGGGCCTCCTCCGGCGTCAGTCGTGGGGGCTCGCGCCCGGCGTCAGGCTCGGGGCTGTCCTGCGGCTCCACTGAACGTGACCTCAAGGGCGCCGTCCTCGAACGTGGCGCCGGTCGGGGAGAACGTTGCCAGGGCGGACGGCAGCATCACGGTCCGTTTGTGGCCGTCGACGCCGATGATCAGCTCGAGTCCAAGTTTCTTCAGCGTGATGTCCGACTTGCTCGCGAACGGCAGCTTCAGGCGCAGACGAGCACCGTCTGCCGATACGACGAGCTCCTGGGTGACGGTGTCATGCAGCACGGCGGCCGGATCACGTTCCGGGGTTCCGAACAGCTCGTCGGCGAGCCGGTCGAGCATCGCCGCCCCGATCACCTCCTGCTCGAAGTACGGCGCGGTCAGCACGGGCACCGGCGAAAACGCGGAATGGACGAGCTCAAGCTGCTCCTCCTGCCGCTGACGCCAGCCCGAGAAGTACTCGCCGACCTCGTCCGGGAACACTCGGTTGACGACGACGGCGTCGGTCACGTAGCCATACAGGTTCAGGTACGTGAACGTCCGCATCGCCTCGCCGATCACCATCTTGTCTGGGTTCATCACCAGCCGCACCGTCGAGCGCGTCTGGTCCCTGAGGATCTCGTTCATCTCGATGAGATTCTGCGACAGGCGGTGGATGTCGGCGAACACCGCCTGACTGGGGAGCGGGATGTCGAGCAGCGACCGGGCGAGCGGACGCGCGGCGGCGAGGATCTGGCGCTCCATCGGAAACACCTTCTCGATCCACCACCGCGCGACGTCGGGGAAGGACAACAGCCGCAGCGTCTCCCCGGTGGGGGCGCAGTCGACGACGATCGCGTCCCAATCGTCGCTGTGGTGATGCGCCTGGAGGCGAAGCAGCGAGAACAGCTCGTCCATGCCCGGGGGCACGGTCAGCTCCTCGGCGGAGATGCGGTCGACACCTCGCTCGAGCAGCAGGTCGCCGAGCCAGTCCTGGACGCCAGACCAGTGACGCTCCATCTCCTCCTGGGCCTTGACCTCCTGGCCCCACAGCCGCCGCGCGGCCTCGACCGGCTCCGAGGACAACTCCGTCTGGAGCGCCTCGGCGAGGCTGTGCGCGGGGTCGGTCGAGATGACGAGCGTTCGCAGGCCGTCCGCCGCCAGGCGGCGGCCTGTGCACGCCGCCACCGAGGTCTTTCCGACCCCGCCCTTGCCGGTGTACAGGATCGTCCGCGGCCGCATCAGATCCGGCGAGTCTAGGGTCCCCGGCGCGCGAGTGCGGGCCGGAACGTCGCTCCTAAAGGAGAGGATGCTTGAGGTATCGCTCGAACCGGGCGGCCGTGTCGCAGTACACCCGTGCGTGAGTGCGACTGCACAGCTCCTGCAGGAAGCCGGTCACCAGGACGTGGTAGTCGTGGCTCGCCAGCTCGCCTGGCTGGTAGAGCGACCAGCGGCCGGTGTCGTAATGCGGCACCTCGAAGCGCGCTTCGGCGTCTCCGGCTGCGAACAGGCGGAACGCGCGCGGGTTGTGACTCGTCGTGGCGTACTCATCCAGTCCGATCAGCGACTGCAGAAACCCGTTGAGCACCGCCACGTCCGGACTGGGCGCGTACGAATAGAGCAGGTAGCGAAGCCCGCGCGGCGTGCGGACCGACACGCCGGTCGGAGGCCGCACGCCGAAGATGGGCAGGGCACGGCGCGCGATGTCGAGGTAGCGGCGCTGGTGGAACGCCTTGTAAGCGCGGCTCAGCGCCTCGAGGGCCGTGCCCTGCGACATCGCGCTCGTCCACGGCGGGGCGCCCCCGTCGAAGCCGAAGTAGTACTCCCAGACAAGCGCGCCGCCCCGGCGCGCGCCGAGCGGGATGAGTTCGCTGAGCAGGTGCTTCATCCGCTGGTACAGCTTGGGTCCGCCGGTGTACAGGCCGTCCGCCTTGCCGAAGCTCCCGAGCTCCTGGAGCTCAAGGCCCTGGCCGGGGTAGTACTGCCACACGAGCTCGGAGCCCGCGAACTCAACCCGTTGGCTCGCGTCGAGCAGCGGCCCCCGGGTCCACCAGCGCAGGTTGCGGTCAAGCGTCAAGAACAAGGCGGGGAGCCGGGATGCGGTCAGGGCGTCGGTGACGGCGATCTCGTGAATGTTGAGCAGGACGGCGTTCAGCTCGTGCGCGCGCGGGCGGGACAGATACGTGGTGGCTCGCCCCGCATCGTTGAGGCTCGCGAGATATCGCCCGTAGTCGCGCGTGGAGATTTCTCCTGAGCGTCGAAGCCGCGTCAGCGTGGCATGCGCCGCGCCGGCGGTGGCGTGCGCCCGCGGGCCGGCGGCCGCGGTCGCGCGTCCAGCCGGGGTCGGTGTGATCGCCGGCCCGGTCAGGTACGGGTCGTCTCGAACCGTGGCGTGACCGTCTCGTCCGAGGACAATGACGCGCGCCGCGTGTGCGCTGCCTGCCGTCACGGACAGCCCGCAGGCAGCCGCGAGGAGAGCTATGGCGAACCGACCCCTACGCACGGCACCCGATGCTAGATTCGCTGCGGTCCGGACGCCAGCGCTGAGGAGGAAGTTTCAGATGGACCAACGGATCAGGGGAGCGCGGATCGGCGGCGTGCTTGTTGCGCTGGCGTTCGACCGTCACGCTGGCCGCCTGCGGGAGCAGCGGATCGAGCGGCGACGCCGCGAGCCTGCTCAAGCAGACGTTCGGCCAGGCACATACGGTGACGAGCGGGAATCTGAGCCTCAGTCTGAACGTTGCGTCATCGGGATCGAATGCTTCAAACCATCCGATCACCCTCAGTTTCGGTGGTCCGTTCCAGAGTCGCGGCACCGGCAAGCTCCCGGCGTCGAACTTCAGCATCAACATCAACGCGCTCGGACGGAGCGGCTCGCTCGGAATCCTCTCGACGGGGACGAGCGGCTACATCACATTCGGCGGCACGAGCTATCAACTTCCGGCGGCCACGTTCCAGCGGCTCGAGTCGAGCTTTGCCTCGATCACGGCGTCGCCCGGCGCATCCAGCAACACGAACTCCCTGTCGAAACTCGGCATCAATCCGCTCCATTGGCTCGTCAATCCGTCGGTTGTCGGCACCGAGACGATCGGCGGCGCCTCGACGAAGCACATCAAGGCAAACGTCAACGTCCCGGCGCTGCTCGGCGATGTGAACACGTTCCTCACCAAGGCATCCGCGACCGGGGTCGCCGGCGCCTCGAAGCTGCCCGGCCAGCTCTCCGCCGCGACGCGCGAGAAGGTCGCGACCGCGATCAAGAGCCCGAGCGTCGACGTCTGGACCGGCGCCGACGACAAGATGGTCCGGAAGCTGGTGATCAGCCTCACGGTGCCCGTGTCCGGTCAGGTGTCGACGGCGTTGGGCGGCATCACCTCGGCCCGGATCGGGCTCACCGTCCAGTACGCCGACCTCAACCAGCCGCAGACGATCTCGACTCCGTCCAATGTCCGGCCGTTCAGCGAGTTCTCAAGCCAGCTGCAGTCGTTCCTGGCCGCGGCCGGGGGCGGGGCCACCGGCGGGTCCTCGAGCGCCGGGTCCTCGAGCACTGGCTCGTCGAGCGCCGGATCCTCGAGTACCGGATCCTCGGCCTCGCCGGCCCCGAGCTCCAGCTACATCCAGTGCGTCCAGGCCGCCGGCCAGGATGTCACGAAGATGCAGAAGTGCGCCGGGCTGCTAAGCGGGTCGCAGTAGCGCGGCCCGGCGGCCGGCGCGCCTACTCCTCCTCGTCGGGCTCGAGCTCGTCGAGCTCCTCTTCGTCCTCGTCGTCGGTGCTGAGCGCACTCGGCTCGCGGACGACCTGGAACGCCTCGAGCAGCTCGTCGCGCCGATTCTCGTCGACGGGGACCTCGTCTGAGATCAGCACCCAGTCCGCGCCCTCGTACTCCTCCATATTGAAGATCTCGGCGTCGAGTTCCGGGGAGTCGTCAACGACGATGAGCACCTCGGTCTGAGGATTGAAGTACGTACCCGGCCGATTGACGAGGTCTTCGAGTTCGAATTTGCGTGCGTTGGCAGCCATGTCGCGCGCAGCCTATCGACTCGCGACGCGCTCGGAGCCCATCCGCTACAGGTCGCGGAGGCTGGCGATCTGGCGCTCGATCTCGGCCTCGACGTCGAGTGGCGGCTTGCCGGCGCGCGCCCGACGGTGATTGCGGGCGAGCACGAGATCCCGGATCTCACCGTGCAGTTCGGGATCGATCTGCGGAGCGGTCAGACGGGCGAGCTCGCGTTCGATGTCGATCGGCTCCTCACCTCGGCGCAGGCGGCGGGCGTTTCGCGCCTCGAGCATCTGCCGGATCTCGCTGTCGCGCTCGAGCAGCGCCGCCGCTGACCCCGGCTTCGGCCCGCGCGCGGCGTCGCCCTCCATCAGCAGATGATCTTTGCCGTAGTCCTCCCAGGTCTTCCCGCTGAAGATCAGCGCGGCGAAGGCGGCGATCAGCCCGAGGCCGCAGACGATCCAGATCACGGTGGCAAACGCGTCGTGCACGCCCGTTAAGTGTTGCGCACGCGGCCAGGCCCAACGAGTGGCCAGCGGGTGAGCGGCCTTCGGGGCGAGCTGGATCCGTAGCGGACCGCGGCGCACACGCGTGGGAACCCCGTTGCGCGCGCCCGGTTTTTGGGTACCCTTAACGGTTGACTGACTAGTCAATCTAGGGTTGCGCCCGGAGCCTTCGCGTCGCCCGGCGCCCGCACTGAAGGAGAAACCATCGTGGTTGATTTCACGCTCACTGATGAGCAGAAGAGCATGCGTGAGATGGCGCACGACTTCGCCGAGAAGGAAATTCGGCCGGTCGCGTGGGAGTACGACAAGGACGGGACCTGGCCGCAGGACATCATCGACAAGGCCTGGGAACTCGGCCTGATGAACAGCCACCTGCCGTCCGAGTACGGCGGCCCCGGCCTCGGCTATCTCGACGGCACGCTGATCGAAGAGGAGATCGCCTGGGGCTGCTCCGGCATCGGCACGTCGCTGTCGTGCAACGGCCTCGCGACCGCGCCGATCGGGCTCGCAGCGTCCGAGGAGCTCAAGAAGGAGTACCTCGGTCGCCTCAGCGAGGCACCACTGCTCGCCTCGTTCTGCCTCACCGAGCCGGACGCCGGCTCTGACGTGTCGGGGATGAAGACCACCGCCACCAAGAAGGGTGACAAGTGGGTCATCAACGGCTCCAAGTGCTTCATCACCAACGGCGAGTACGCCAACTATTACACGGTCTATGCGAAGACCGACAAGGAGGCTGGCCACCGCGGCATCTCCTGCTTCATCGTCCCGCGTGACGCCGGCGTCGTCGTCGACAAGCACGAGGACAAGATGGGTCAGCGCGCGTCCAACACCGCGACGATCACGTTCCCCGAGGTCGAGATTCCTCTCAACCACCTCGTTGGCGAGGAGAACAAGGGGTTCAAGATCGCAATGATGACGCTGGACCGGACCCGCCCGGGTGTGGCGGCGATGGGCGTTGGCGTCGCTCGGGCCGCGATGGAGTTCGCGGTCGAGTACTCCAAGGAACGCGTGCAGTTCGGCGTCCCGATCGCGATGCATCAGGCCATCCAGTTCATGATCGCCGACATGGCGACCAAGGTGCACCTGGCACGACTGGCGACCTGGCACTCGGCGGTCCTGCTCGACCAGGGTCGGCGCAACACGCTCGAGTCCTCCCACGCCAAGCGCTTCGCGGCGGACATGGCGATGGAGGTCACGACCGACGCCGTTCAGGTCTACGGCGGCTACGGCTTCATCAAGGAGTACCCGGTTGAGAAGCTGATGCGTGACGCCAAGATCCTGCAGCTGTACGAGGGCACCGCCCAGATTCAGCGGCTCGTGATCGCGCGTGAGACGTTGCTCCCGCGGCGTGCCGAGGAGCCGGCGGCCGCGCACGCCTAAGCGTCGCACTCCTCTCCGGAAGGTCTGATAGGGCCGCTCCTTCGGGGGCGGCCCTTTGTGTCTCTGCTTCTGGCCGCCGATGCTCCGTGCTGGCGCGTCGTCGTTCGGGGTGAGCCCGGCGCGTGTGCGCGGAGCCGAACTCACAACGGCGATGCCGCAGGTGGTTCAGACGCGACGCGGGACGTTGCCGGTCATCGTCAGGAACGCGCGCATCGCCCTATGTCCCCGGTCGGCAGTCGGTCCGAACATGCACGGACAGCCACCGTCGATCACGGCAATCCCGTGCGCCCGACCGTAGTCCGTTGCCGCCGGCGAGACGCTGCCCGCTCCCGGGCCGCGGTGCATCCAGACGTGCTTGATCCCGAGCGCGACGCACTCGTGCATCGTGTCCTCGGCGCGCTCGGCCTTCGTCCCAATGATCACCGCCTCGACGCCGTCAGGGATCGATTGGAGATCCTGGTAGCACCGGTCGCCCTCGACTTCTTCGGCGTTTGGATTGACCGCGAACACCTCGTACCCACGCTCACGCAGCCGCCGGTACACGACGTTGCTGCCGTGGTTCTTGGGTGCCCGCGAGACGCCGGTCACGGCCACCCGCTGGTGGGCGAGAAACTCGCTGGCCGCGGATTTGATCTTCTGCATGGTTCCTCGAACCTACGCCGACCGGGGCGGCGGGACATCGGGATTGGTCCCGCATCCGGCGTGCGGGAGGACTACCGAGCGGCAATCACCTTCGCGAGGTTCTCGAGTTCGTTCCGGCGCCCCATCGTGAGCCGGTCGGTCCAGATCTCGTCGTGCAGCGCATCCATCGTCATGACGACCTGCGTGCTTCCGTCGGCCGGGGTGATCTCGACCACGGTCATGAACTCATAGGGATCGACGCCCGGGATGAAGTCGGCGAGCGACGAGTACGCGAGGCGGCGTGGCTCCTCGATCTCGGTGAACCGCTTGCGCGACTCGGTGCTGAGCGGCATCCCGGCGTTCTGCATGAACTCGACCTGCTCGGGAGCGGTTGCCGTCATCGTGTAGACGAGCTCGCCGCCAGACTCGAGCTCCGCGGTCGAGCGGGAGACCGCTCTGGCCGAGCGCGATCCCCGGTGGGCGGTCGGCCGGACGCTGCGGTTCGTCCGCGACCTGCCGGCGGCGGTCGGCGACGTGTGGTCCTCGTGGACGACGGCGTCAGGCGTCGCCGAGTGGTGGGCGCCCGACCACTTCACCGTCGCCGAGGCCGAGGTTGACCCCGTCCCCGGCGGACGCCTGCGCATCGCTCTGCAGGAGGGTGGCGGCGCGCGCTACGACTCCGCCGGCCGGTTCGTCATGGTGCACAGCCCGGAGCGACTTCAGTTCGAGTTGGCGCCGCTGCTGCCGGACGGCGGTCCGCTGTTCTCGGCGCTGTACGACGTGACGCTCGCCGACCGCGCCAAACGCACCCGGCTCGGCCTCGAGATCCGCATTACCGACACGCTCCCGGAGGCGGCTGCGGCGATCGCCGGGATCGAGCTCGGGTGGGGCCAGGCGCTCGACAAGCTCAGCCGAGCGCTCAGCTGAGCGCCGGGCTCACTCCGATGTACTGAACTCCCAGATCGCGATTCCGAGCATCACGAGGCCGAGCCCGAGCACGACGGCCACCTCGAGCAGTGCCGGCACCTTCCAGCCAAACCACGTCACGCCCGGGTTGAGCGCGCTCTGTGCGGCCGGCGAGATCGAGAGGTGGCTGAAGACGAGTCGACGCATCGGGTCAACCGCGTACGTGAGCGGATCGAGCCGGTTCAGGATCTCGAGCCAGCGCGGCAAGCCCTGCACGGGGAACAGCGCGCCCGAGATGAAGAACATCGGCATCACGATCATCTGCATCACGCCGAAGAACGCCTGCATCTGCTTGATCCGCGCCGCGACCATCACGCCGAAGGCGGTGATCGAGAATGCGAGCACGAGTTGGAGGCCGAAGATCCCGACGACCAGCGTCAGGGAGTACGGGACGCCCACCAGCGGGGCGAGCAGGATCATGATCACGCCCTGGGTGCTCGCCACGGTCGCGCCGCCGAGGCATTTGCCGATCACGATCGAGCTGCGCCGGATCGGTGCGACCATCATCTCGCGGAGGAACCCGAATTCTCGGTCCCACACGATCGAGGCGGCCGAGAACATCGCGGTGAACATCACCGCGATGCAGAGGATGCCGGGGTAGATGAACGTCTTCAGGTTGACGCCGTGCGTGCTCGCGCTCGAGAGCTGCTGCAGGCCCGAGCCCATCACGAACAGGAAAAGCAGCGGTTGGATCAGCGAGGAGACGATCCGGACTCGGTCGTTGACGAACCGGATCAGGTCACGCCGCCACACGATCCGGATCGCGCGCAGCTCCGACGCGAGACTGTGCTCGGGCACATAGACCCGGACGACAGGGCCGGGCGGGACACGGGGACCCTCGGCGGTGGGGGCGCGGTCGGCGGTGGTGCTCATCGGCCGCCTCCGTGCACCATCCGCATCATCATCCGGTTGCGGTTCTTCCCCGCGTCCTCCTCGGCGTCACGGATCGTCGAGCCCGTGTGCGACATGAACACGTCGTCAAGCGTCGGGCGCGAGACGCTGACGCTGTAGATCGGCACGCCCAGTTCGGCGAACAGTCGCGGCACGAACTCCTCGCCGTTCGGGACGCCGAAGATGACGGCACCCTCGGCGACCTTCGCCTCGATCCCGAACTGCTCGGCGAGCGCCGCGATGGCGGCGTCGTCATTGTCGGTGTGGATCACGATCCGGTCCTTGCCGATCTGCGCCTTGAGCGCTTGCGGCGTGTCGAGCGCGACGATCTCGCCGTTGTCCATGATCGCGATGCGGTCGCACCACTCCGCCTCGTCCATGTAGTGAGTCGTCATAAAGATCGTGATCTCCTCACGCTCCTTGAGCTCACGGATGTACTCCCAGATCGAGCGACGCGTCTGCGGGTCGAGCCCGATCGTCGGCTCGTCGAGGAACAGTACGCGCGGCGAATGCATCATCCCGCGCGCGATCTCCAGACGCCGGCGCATCCCGCCGGAGTACGTCCCGACGACGGTGTCCTTGCGCTCCCAGAGTCCGACCATCTCCAGCACCTGCTGCATCCGGGGCGCGACAAGCTTCCTCTGGAGGCCGTACAGCTCGGCGTGGAGCTCGAGGTTCTGTTTCCCGGTCAGGTAGTTGTCAAGCGTCGGATCCTGGAACACGAGCCCGATGTTGCGCCGCACGTCGTCACGCTCAGTGACGACGTCGTGGTCGGCGACGCGGGCCTCGCCGGACGTCGGCTTCGCGAGCGTGCACAGCATGTTGATCGTCGTCGTCTTGCCGGCGCCGTTCGGGCCAAGGAAGCCGAACACCTCGCCGGCGGCGACCTCAAAGTTGACCCCGCGCACAGCCTCGATCTCGTCGAAGTGCTTGACGAGCTGACGGACCTGGATCGCCGGAACCCCCTGCGGCCCGCGACCGTTCCGATCGAGCGAGGGCATCTCGCTTTCAAACGTAGCGCGCTCAACCATCGCCGTCCCCGGCGAGGACGCGGTAGAGCGAGCGGCGGGTTTCCGAGAGCAGCGCCTGGGCCTGCCCGATCTGCTGTTCGTTGCCGACCTGCGCGACCTGGATCGCCGCCTGGGCCGTCTGGGCGATCAGCGAGCGGATTTCGGCGTACGCCTGACCGGACGGATCGTCCGCCGCGCACCAGGTCGGAGCGTCGGGATGGTGTGCCGCCACGTGGGCGCGACCCTCGTCGGTCAGCTCGAACAGCTTGACCGTGTCGCGCTCCGTCGCCCCGATCAGGCCCTCGTCCTCGAGTTGGGCGAGGGTCGGGTACACCGAACCGGGACTCGGCCGCCAGCGACCGCCGGAGCGCTCCTCGATCGCCTGCATGAGCTGGTAGCCGTTCCGCGGCTCGTCGGCGAGCAGCATGAGGAGCGCGCCGCGGATCTCGCCGCGCCGACGTCGTCCGCGGCCGCCGCCGAAGCCGCCCGGGCCGAAGCCGAAGCCGCCGTGACGGCCGCCGCCGCCGTGGCTGGGGCCGCCGCCGTGGCCGCCGCCCGGGCCGTGGCCACCGCCGAAATGGGAATCGTCATGAGGTATCACGATACGTAACGATATATCGCTATATCTGGCGCGTCAAGACCATCCGCACGTGAATGGCGATTCAGCTCGGACAGGCCGAGGTCCGGTGCCAAACTTCGCGCGGCGGTGGTCGCGTGCTCAGCTCTTGTCGGCGGGGTCGTCCGGGTCGTCCGGGCCGTTCTCGGCGTCGGATGCGCTCCGGGAGCGACCGCTGGCTGATTCCCCGGCGTCGCCTGGACCGCCTGGACCGCCTGGGCCGCCTGAGCCGCCCGAGTCGCCCCGACGGGTGCGCAGCCAATCGGCGACCTGCTCGGCCACGCCGCCGACCTGGTTTCCGAGCTTGGTGACGTTCTCGCCGACGTCCTTGAAGATCGCTCGGAACCGGTTGGCGTAGAAATCGAACGCCCCGCTCGCCTCCTCGCTCACCGGCGGCTCGTGGCCGCGGCGGATGTAGTCCCCGCGCTGGATGCGGTCGTATTCCCCGCTCTGCACCCAGCGCATGATCTCCGACACCCGTCTGACCGCGTAGGGATGCGTGCTGTTGATCTCGTAGAAGAAGCGCCGGACGCGATCGCCCGGGTCGTCCCAGTCCTCATAGTCGCGCGCCTGAGCCAGGAAGGCGTCGAGGTTGAGTTGATCCGCCCGCATGCCGCCGGCCAGCACCATCAGGCCCCGGCACACGATCCTCGGGTCGCGGACAACAAGCGCTTCGGCGCGGTCACAGCTCAGTTCGGCCGCCCGCGACCACTCGAGCAGGACGGCCTTGGCCGCCGCGGCAGGAATCGCGAGCGGGAACGGAACGCCGCCGCCGGCGCGCAGGAGGATGGCAAGTGCGGTCTTGTAGAGCACGTGGTCGGACAGGATGTGCGCGACCTCGTGGGCCAGCACGGCGCGCTGCTCGCCGGATCCGAGGCGCGCCAGCAGGGGAGTGCCCACGATGACCATCGGATTCTGAGACCCGATCACCATCGCGTTCGCGACCACCGTGTCCGTGACGTACAGGTCGTATGTCTTCGGCATGTCGAGGATCTTGCAGACCGCGACATGGTGCGCCCACAGCTCCGGCAGCTGGCGCTCGTCGACGCGCACCGAATTGCTGAGGTACATCTGGCGCAACGCGCGCTCGTACTGCCACTCGATCAGCTTCCGGACGACCGTGTCGAGCATCGGCACCGCCTTCAGCGCCGCGGTCGCGGCCCGGTCAGCGGGATGCTCGTACGCCTTGGCCGAGATGTCGGGGTACGGCTTCAGGCCCTCCGGCAGCGTCTCGGTCATCTCGCTGAACCCTACACCCGGGCTACTGCGGTGAGCGCGGTGGAGGCAAGGCGAGAAACGCGACGCATGACGGCGCGCGTACGCGGCTGCGTTCCCGAACATGTGCCCTCTCCTGTGTGTCGAGATACACGGACGGCCCGCTTGCTCATCCGTGCGCAAGGGGATAATTACATGTGATGACGGCGCTTGCACGTCCTGGCACTCGGCACGACGCCACGCTGGCCGCGGCGAGAACGGCGCCGGAGCCAATCCGCCGCGGGCTGCTGGCGCGGTGAGCACCGTCAGCGTCGCCCAGACGTTCGCCGGCACGGTGCACGATGCCGAGCAGTGCTGGTATGACACCGACGGCTGGCCGGGGTGGGTGGACGGTCTCGCACGGGTGGTGAGCGTCGAGGGAGACTGGCCCGCGGTCGGAGCTGTCATTCGCTGGGAATCCGGCCCCGCAGGCCGTGGCCACGTGACCGAGCGAGTGATCGCGTACGAGCCCCTCGGCGGTCTGACGAGCGATGTCGAGGACGACGCGATCACCGGCCGCCAGACGGTCGCCTTCGGCCCCGACGGCGACGACGCGGTCACGATCGAGCTGGCGCTCACCTACACGATCCGCCGCCGCTCGATCCTCACCCCCGTGGTCGATCTGTTGTTCATCCGCCGCGCGATGACGATGTCACTGCGCTCGACCCTGAATCACTTCGGGGCGCAGCTCGCCGCGGTGACCCGCTCACCGTGAACCGGAACGCCTCGCGCTCGCGTGGTTGTCACGCACTCGCCCGCGACCTTCCGTACGCGTCTGGCCCTCTACACTTGCCCGCCTCCGCTCGCCACATGCGGGCGGTCCACTTTCGACACGACCAAAGCAGAGGCTCATGTTTGTCTTCAAAGCCGCCGTGGTCGGCGCCGGCACGATGGGTGGCGAGATCGCGCACGTCATCGCGAACTCCGAGATCCCCGTTGTGCTCAAGGACGTCGACCAGAAGTTCGTCGATCAAGGATTGGAGAAGGCGCGCTCGCTGTGGCAGGGCCGCGTCGACGCCGGCAAGATGGAGGCCGCCGACTTCGAGCGGAAGGTCGCGCTGATCACCGGCACGACGAGCTACGACGGCTTTGGCGACGTCGACTTCGTGATCGAGGCGGTGCCCGAGCGGATGGAGATCAAGCAGGCGGTGTTCTCCGAGCTTGACGAGGTGACCCCCGGCCACGCGATCCTGTCCTCGAACACGTCGTCGCTGTCGATCACCGAGATGGGGGAGGCGACGAGCCGGCCCGACAAGGTCGTCGGCTTCCATTTCTTCTTCCCGGCGTCGGTGATGCGACTGATCGAGGTGATCGAGGGCGACGACACCACGGCCGAGACCGCTCAGGCGGCCGCCAACTTCGCCCAGACGATCAGGAAGATGCCGATCCGCTGCGGCGAGGCACCCGGCTTCGTCGTCAACCGGATTCTCAACTCCGCCGGCTCGGAGGTGTGGCGCTTCCAGGAGGAGTCCGGGATCGACCCGAAGGAGCTCGACAAGATCGTCGCCGAGTCGAAGGCCGTCCCGATGGGGCCGTTCTTCCTCGGCGATCTGCTCGGCCTCGACACCGTGCTGCACGTCGCCGAGTATCTCCGCGAGTCCTACGGCGACCGATTCTTCGTCCACAAGCAGATGCAGGAGCTCGTCGCCGCCGGCAACCTCGGCGCCAAGACTGGAAAGGGCTTCTATGAGCACGGCCGTTAACCCAAGTCAAGACACCGAGGCGCTTGTCGACCGCTTCACGCTGAAGGCGTTCGTCGAGAGCTGCCTCGTGCTCGAGGAAGGCCTCGCGTCACTGAAGGACATCGATCTCGGGATGATGGCCGGCGCGGGGATCATCCCGCCGCCGTTCGCGCGGGCCGATCAGCTCGGCCTCGACGAGGTCCTCGCCAAGCTCGAGACCGCCGCCCTGGAGTGGGGCGAGAACTACGAGCCGCCGACGATCCTGCGCCGCCTCGTGTCTCAGGGCCGGCTCGGCGTCAAGAGCGGCCAGGGCTTCTTCCCCTACGCGCGGCCCGACGCCGGGTGGGATGAGAGCCCGGTGAAGCTCGAGACGCGCCGGGACGTGGCGATCGCCTGGCTCGACAACCCGCCCGCGAACTCGATCGCCCCGGGGGTTGTCCAGGCGCTCCAGAAGGTGTGGGACGCGGTCAAGGACAGCCCCGTCAGGGCGCTCGTGTTCGCCTCGGCGAGCCCGATGCTGTTCTGTGCCGGGGCCGACATCAAGGCGTTCACGAAGATGGACGCCGCCGGCGGCAAGGAGCTGCTTGACGGCATGCACGGACTGCTCCGGGAGATGGAGCAATCCCGCATCGTCACGATCGCGGCCGTCAACGCGCTCGCGTTCGGCGGCGGCTGCGAGCTCGCGATGGCCTGCGACATCCGGATCGCCGCCGAATCGGCGAGCTTCGGCCAGCCCGAGATCAACCTCGGGATCATCCCCGGCTTCGGCGGCACGCAGCGGCTGCCGCGGCTCGTCGGCGAGGCGAAGGCGCTTGAGCTGAACCTGACGGGCGACCCGATCTCCGCCGAGGAGGCCTACGAGCTCGGGCTCGCCAACCGGGTCGTCCCCGACCACGAGCTGCTCGACACCGCGCTCGGCTGGGCCCGCAAGTTCGCGGGCCAGGCACCGCTCGCCGTCGAGCAGATCAAGCGAATCGGTGCCTACCCACCCGGTGATCTCGACGCCGGGATCGAGGCCGAGAAGCAGGGCTTCGCGACCGTATTCGGCTCCGAGGACGCGCGCGAGGGCATCGGCGCGTTCCTGCAGAAGCGCACACCGAAGTTCGAGGGCAAGTGAGCGTCACGGTTGATCAGACGGAGCGCCTCGCGGAGTTGATCCGCGAGGCGGGCTCCGTCGTCGCGCTCACGGGCGCCGGGATCTCGGTTCCGTCCGGGATCCCGGACTTCCGCTCGCCCGGGACCGGGCTGTGGGAGAACGTCGACCCGATGGAGGTCGCCCACATCGACGTCTTCCGGCGGGATCCCGAGCGGTTCTGGCATTTCTACGGCGAGCGGTTTCAGTCGCTGGAGGACAAGCGGCCGAATCGCGCCCACGAGGCGCTCGCCGTGCTCGAGCGGGCGGGGCTGCTCGATGCGGTCATTACGCAGAACATCGATCGCCTCCACGCCCGGGCGGGCTCCAAGGAGCTGATCGAGGTGCACGGCACGATCGCGCACTCCTCCTGCCTGCGCTGCGAGAGCCGCTACGAGCTCGCCGACGTCCGGCGTCGCCAGACCCTGAACGACGAGAAGGTTCCACGCTGCGATTGCGGCGAAGCGCTCAAGCCTGACGTCGTGCTGTTCGGCGAGTACCTCCCCGTCGACGCCCTCCGGCGCGCCGAGGGGCTCGCCGCGCAGGCCGACCTGTTGCTCTGCATCGGCTCCTCGCTCGAGGTCTACCCGGTCGCGGAGCTGCCGGCCGCGACGCTCGCGGCTGGCGGTCAGATCGCGATCCTCACCCAGGGTCCGACGCGGTTCGACGCGCACGCGGCCGCGCGGTGCGCGGGCGACGTCGTCGACGAGCTCGAGCGCGTCCTCGGCGCACTCGGTCTCGCCTGAATCAGACTGCGCTCGGCAGGCCTTTAGGGCCGGCGAACGTGGCGTGCCATCATTGAGGGATGTTTGAGAACGATGGCAGTGACGAAAGCTTTGAAGAGACGGTGCGGTCGATTGCCCGTGAGCTGGGGCGGTCGGTCGAGCGGGCGATGGAGCGGGTCGACCTTGACGACGTCGCCGACACGATTGGTGTGGACCCGTCGAGCGCCCGCGAGTGGGCCGAGAACCTCGGCGGATGGCTCCGCGGTCAGGCCGAGAACTTCGGCGAGGAGGTCGCCAATCGCGCCGCCGCCGGCTCCGAGCCACGTGCCGGGCGGGCACCGGAAGGTCCGATGCCGACCGGCACGGATCCCCTGAGCAGCGCCCAGCCGAACCCGCTTGATGTGCCGAGCCAGGAGCAGGGCCTTGCCCTCGCCGCGCTTGACTCGAGCCGGTGGAGCGTCGAGGCGGGCACGAACCGCCTGACTTCCCATGGCGAGGGCCCCGGTCCTCAGGATGCACTCGGCCTCGTCCGCGAGCTCCGGGTCCGCGACTGGATCACGACCGACGGCACGATCACGCTCGCGGGCCGGCACGCGCTGACGCGCTGGCTCGACGCGGCGCAGGCATAACGATCTCGCGAGGCGAGCGTCTGCGAGGTCGTCCCGGGGTTCTGGGGCGGCCTCTTTAGGCGTTCACGACCGCGCGCGCTCGGAGCGCGGCCTCGACGCGCGCGAGGCCGTGGGCGACGGTTCCGTGCTGCTCGGCGGAGAGGGGACCGGCGAGCGCCGCCTGAGCGGCGGCCGTGACGCCGTCTCGGAGGTCGCGCAGCTCACCGAGTCGGTCCGCGAGGGACTCGGCGACCGGGTCGCCCGGGAGCTCGGCGAGCGCCGCATCGAGGGCGACGAGCAGCTGCAACGCCGCCCCGCGGTCGCGGCCATGGTCGAGATCGAGCCGCGCGCGCAGCGTCAGGTCCTCGCATACGAGCGCCCGTTCCCGGCCGTTCATCATCGCCGCGAGCCTCGCCTGGGGCTGGAGGACCTTGAGTCGGCGTTCCCGCCCCTGCCGAGCGTCAAGTTCGAGCGCCTCGCTCCACTGGCCGTCGGCGACCTGCTCGCCCGCACCCCAGCCGATCCGCGCGACGAGCGCCTGCTCACGCCGCACGGCGTTGAGGTAGGGATCCGCCGTGACAAGGCGAAATCCGTGCAGCGCGCGGTTGAGGACGGCAAGGTGCTCCGCGAGTTCGGCCTCGCCGGCGGTGCCGAGCCAGGACCGGGCCGACGCGGCGTCGGCGAGCGGACCCACCACGTCGATAACCGTGGCTCTACTGGTCGAAACGGGCGTAGGCTCAGGCTCAGGTTGAGCCTGACGCTGAGGGCGCTGGAGGCGTTTTCGACGCTCTGGAGCCCCGAGCGTCACGAGGACGAGCACGTGCGTGGGGGCGGAATCCGGCGCGGCATCGGCGGCGCGCAACAGGTAGCGACCGTCGGGCGGGCCGAGCAACCACGGGATCTCGAATTGGCTGAAGCGGAACAGCGACGTCGGAGCGCTCACCCGCTCAGCCCCCCGCGGTGCCGCCGCTCAGTGCGCGCCGTGAGAGGCTGTCTTGATCGCGTACTTGCTCGGCGCGATCGGCACGATCGGCTCGGGGATCTGGCTGATGCGGTTGATCAGCTTGTCCCACTGGCCGGGCTGGAGGATCGACTTGATCTGGTTGGAGAGCTTGCTGTTGGCGCCGAACAGCGGCGTGAACGCGATCGAGATCCGGTCGGCGTGATCCGGGAGCGCGAGCGTGTTCGCCTGCCCCTTGTAGCTCATCGTCGAGACGATCTGGTTCGGCTTCATCGCTCCCTGGAGCGTCAGCAGCCGGCGGATCGTGATGTCGGTGATCGAGCCTGAACCCTGGTGGCCCTTGATCGGGACGTTGTTGATCTTCGCGATGTCGACCGAGCTCCCGCTCTTGTGCGCCGCGTTGCTGTTCAGGACGCTGGCGGGACTCGAGCTCGTCACGGGGCTCTGGCCGCAGATGAGGCCAGAGACGGACGGGTCAAGGCCCGAGGCGGCGAGGAACTCGAGCGTGGCGAGGATGCGGCGGTCGACGAGACCGGTCTGGATGTCGCGGCGGGCGCAGCTGACGAGGGCGACGTGCGGGTCCTGGAGGATCCGGTTCTGCAGCTGCTCCTTGCTCATCAGCAGGATCTGGCCGATCGTCGGGTTCTTGGCGCCGGGGCCGAAGAACGGGTTGACCCCGGCGGCCCGGTAGACCGCGGTCGCCTCAAGCAGCTTCCAGCCGTCGAGGATCGGCTTGGGGTCGATCTGCGGGGCGTTCTTGCCGGCGGGCTGGATCATGAACTGCATGTGGGAGGCGGTCTTCGCGTCGCCCGGGGCGATCCGGCCGAGGATCGTGCCGGCGACGACGACCGCGCCCGCCTTCAGCGGCTGCAGCGAGTACTGGTTCTTGCCGAGGTGCAGGACGTCGGAGAAGTAGTTCGTAAAGCTCGAGATCTTCGCCGAGCTCGACCGGAGCTGGAGCTGGCCGCCGGCGGCGTAGGAGGCGGGACGCGACGGGTGGGCGAACAGCCGCTCCTTGACCATCGGTGCCTGGGTCGTTGCCTGCTGCGAGCCCGACTCCTGCTGGGCGGTGGCCGTCTTCGTCGCTGCCGGCTTGCTCGCCGCACGATGCGTTGTCTTGTGGGCGGCGTGGGCGGCCGGCTTGCTCGTCGTCGTCCCGGGCATGTGGATCTGGAGCGCCGAGGCGTCCGTCGTCATCGTCGGGGTGCTCTGGCTGGCGGTCGGGTTCGTCGTCGGCAGCGAAATCTTCTGCTGGCTCTTGGTGACGTTCGTGGCGGCCTTGGTCGAGACCGTCGGCGTGCCCTGCTGCTGACCGGCGCTCGCCGGCGTCTTCGGCGACGGGAGGGTCGGCGTCGAGAGCTCCTTGGTCAACTGCGCCGCGCTCACCCTGATCGGCTTGGGCACCGGGTAGCTCTTCGGGACCTGACCCAGGTGCGCGTACGTGTAGATGTTGCCGGTCTGATCCTGGAGCTGGACGAACTTGCCCCAGGTGGCGTTCTCACCGACCTTGACGATCTTGCCGTCGTTGACGGCGATCGCCGGCGCGTTCTGCTTGGCGAAGATCGAGACCGACTTGCTTGTGTCCGAGCCGATCGGGATCGCGACGTTCGATGTCTTGACGTGCTTCTTGGCGAGCGTCGTCACGGCGTTGTCCTGGTACTTCGACGGGGCGGCGACCGGGAAGTGGCCCTCGACGAGGCCGGACAGCGCGCCGATCAGCTGGTCCGGCATCCCGCCGACCAGCTTCGCGCGCAGGAGCACCGACTGGACGTACCAGGAGGCGTGGTTGTAGGCGAAGATCGCCTGGTTGATGCTCTTGGACGCGCCGGCCGCGTGGAGGTACCGCGCGGCGGCGAAGATCGCGTCAACCGGGTTGTACGGGTCGGCGACGCCGTCTCCGTTCGCGTCCAGACCCCAGGTCTTCCACGTGGAGGGGAGGAACTGCATCCAGCCGACCGCGCCGGCGCTCGAGACCGAGAGGTTGCGGCCGTAGTCGGTCTCGATCTCGTTGATCCCGGCGAGGATCTGCCACGGCACGTCGTACTGGATGCCGGCGGCCTGATAGATCGGAAGCAGGAACGGCGGGATCCGGAAGCTGTCGATGAAGAAGTTCGGGACGCCGATCGGTGCGGCGCCGGGGAGCGCGAACGAGAAGGACGGGTTCGACGCGCTCGGCGTGCCCTTGCTGCTCGAGCCCTTCTTCTTTCCCTTCTTGCCCTTCGAGCTCGTGGTCTTGCTGGTCGTCGTCGTGGTGGTCGTGGTGTGCGAGCCACCCTTGCCCTTGTTGCCGCCGCCGCTGGAGTGCTGGCCGTGCGAGCTGCCCGGCTGCTTGTGCGCGTGCCCGCTCTGGCGCGGGGGCGTCTGCGTGTGGCTGCTCGTCGTCGTCGTCGAGGTCGAGCTCGACGAGGTTGAAGTCGAGGTTGAGGATGACGACGAGGAGGACGATGATGACGATGATGACGATGACGAGGAACCGCTCCCCGTCGTGGTTGTCGTCGGGGGCGACGTGCAGGACTGCGACGACGACACCACGCCCGCGGGAAGGTTGAGGCTCGAGAGCGGAGTACCGGGCGGAAGACCCGGGAACGTCAGCACCTGGCCAGTGATCAGCTTCACCGTGATCGTGCACGTATCCGCCTGCGCCACGGGGATCACGGCAAGGGCCTGTACCGCGAGAACTGTGCTCACGGTGGCAAACGCGACCCTCAGCTTGCGTCGTCTCATGACTATGGCCTGGCTCCTCCCGCCACGTCGGCACGCACAACACTACCGGCCGCTCCCACGCGGCGGCCAGAGGGGAAGCTACTGATCGGTGTGGACCTTTGCAACGGGGAACCGTTCATGGCTCATTTCCTGCTCAGAATCGGCCTTTCCAGCGGCCCTGACGGCAGCTGGGATGGGCTCTACATTCACAAAATCGGCCGGATCCCAGACATGCTGTAGCGAAAAGTCCCGAGATCTGCACTGTATAACCCTCAAGTCGAAGGTTAGATCAGCGCGGTTTCTGGACACCCGCGCTACGGTGCGTTCGCCGACGAGAATCCGAGGAGGCAGCGACGACGATGAGCGACGAAAAGGGACTACGTGAGCGCATGACACGCCAGGGTGAAGAGACGATCGGCAAGCTCGCGCAGGAGCTGCTTGAGAATCCGGTCATCAGTGGCGCGCTGTCACGGGCGTTCGAGACCCGCGAGCGCGCCGCGAGGGCCCAGGAAGTGGCGATGGGCGCCCTCAACCTGCCGTCGGCGAGCGATCTCGAGCGACTGACCCGGCGGCTCCGCGGTGTCTCGCAGCGGCTCGAGGGCATCGAGGACGGCCTCGACCGACTCGAGCAGCGCGTCGACGATGCCGGCTCCGACACGGTGCTCGACAAGCGCCTGACCGCGATCGAGGAGCAGCTGGCCCGGATCGAGTCGGCGATCAGCGGCGCGAAGACGACGCCGTAACGTCCTCGGCCACGTCCGCCAGGCCGAGGGCCCGCGCCGCGACCTCGCCGAGCCGGTGCTCGGCGTCTCGGAGCGCGTTCTCCTCGATTCGCCGGCGGCTGGGGAGGATCACGTCGGAGACGATCAGCAGGCTCGCCGCCTGGATGGCGTGCCGGGAGGCGAGAGCGAACAGCGTCGCGGTCTCCATCTCGACCGCGACCGCGCCATCGGCGCGCCAGCCGCGTTCGACGTCCGGCCGCGGGTCGTAGAACAGGTCGGTTGAGACGACAAGCCCGGCGGGCGCGTCAGCGCC
The DNA here is from genome assembly GCA_963813265.1 of uncultured Solirubrobacterales bacterium. Lineage (GTDB taxonomy): Bacteria > Actinomycetota > Thermoleophilia > Solirubrobacterales > Solirubrobacteraceae > Palsa-465. Next base: position 280,314 of record CAWEYQ010000006.1, read on the forward strand.
GGCCGCCTCGATGAGATGGGCGAGGAGCTCGCCGGTCGCCGGGACCGGATTCGGGACGCCCAGGGCGCGGCTGGTCCCGTCGGCCGTGATCGCGCCGCTGGCGACGAGCAACTCGCCGAGCGCGAGCGATCCGTCGATGGCTCCACAGGTGCCGACGCGGATGATCCGGCGAGCCCCGAGTTCGATCAGCTCGGAGATGACGATCGCGGCACTCGGTCCGCCCATCCCGGTGCTCTGGATCGTCAGCAGCCGACCGTCGTGGGCAGCGCCCGTGTAGCCCCACAGGCCGCGATGGTGGTTGAACATCTTCGGCTCGTGGAGCAGCGCCTGGGCGAGCAGCAGCGCGCGTCCCGGGTCGCCGGGCACCAGCACTCGCGGCGCGAGCTCGGCGGTCGGGTGCAGGTGAATCGTCCCGGGCACCCGGGCGAGGTTAGTCGGACGAGCGGGCCGGCCGGTCGGGCCGGACCGACGGCGCCGCTCGCAGCGATTGCCACTTAGACTGACCGGCGCGATGAGCACCTTCCACTCCCCCGAGGAGTTCCGCGAGGTGATGGACAAGACGTTCGCGCTGATGAGCGATGACCCGGACATGGGTCCCCAGCTCCGCGACGCCGACACCCCACAGCGGTTCGAGTTCACCGATCTCGAGATGGTCGTCAACATCCGCGCCGGCGGTCCGGATGAGCCGAACCTCACGTGGGAGTGGACCGACGACGTCACCTGGGAGCCGAAGGTGAAGATGACGATGAGCTCCGAAACCGCGAACCGCTACTTCCAGGGCAAGGAAAACGTCGCGATCGCGATCGCCCGCCGCCGAATCAAGGCCGGCGGCGACGTCAAGGCTGCGCTCGCGATCTTCCCGATCACCAAGCCGCTGTTCGCGCGCTACCGGGACATGATCGTCGAGGACTACCCGCACCTCGAGGTGTGACCGCCGCGTCGGGCGGCACCGCGCAACATGCGTTTATTTCTGACGAGCGCCATTGACATCGCCGTAACAGGCGAGTAGACCTAACACCTCAGCAACAGGCAACAGGCCGGATCGTGGACGTCGTGCTGGTTGTTGACCGCACAGTTCGCGAGGCGCCGCCGGAAACGTGACGAGCGCCGACGGCCGACGCAGCGGGCCGTCTCGCCCGCGGGCGACGGGGCCTCGCACTCACCGAGGTCCCGCCGCCGACTGCTGAGCCCTCGTTACGGGTTTAATCGCCCGCACACATCCTGGCCGGAACACTGTTAGTGATGTCGAGCAACGGCGACGGCAGACTGTCCCTTCCCGAGGCGGCGCAGCGCGCCGGTGTTTCGGCTGCCACGCTGCGGCGGTGGGTGCGGGGCGGGCTGATCCCGCAGTACGACGGGACGTGGTCCCCGGCGGCGGTCGGGCACGCGCGGCTCGTGGCGCGGCTCCGAGATCGGGGCCATTCGCTCGCCAACATCCGTAACGCGACGAAGGACGGCCGGCTCGCGTTCGGCTACATCGAGGAGTTGTTCCCGCGCGATGGCCGGGTCTACTCGCTGCGCCAGGCGGCCGAGGAGACCGGACTGGAGCCGGCGCTGATCGAGCGGATCGTCACCACGCTCGGCTGGAGCCCGACCCAGGCCGAGACGCTGTCCGAGGACGAGATCCAGCTGCTGCGCTACGTCTCGGCGGTGCTCGCCGCCGGGCTGCCGCTCGTCGCGATGCTCCAGCTCGTGCGCGTCTACGGGCAGGCGATGGCACAGGTGGCCGACGCCGAGGTCCGGCTGTTTCACCTCTACGTCCATGAGCCGCTCATGCGCTCGGGGTCCGACGGCCTCCAGATGGCGGAGCAGATGCAGACGCTGACGCGGGAGCTGCTGCCACTCTCCTCTCCGGTCATGGACCAGGTCCACCAGCGCTACCTGCAGCATTTCGTCGAGCAGGATGTCGTCGGCCACATGGAGACCGACCTCGACGGCGCGGCGATCGAGCTCGGACGGATGCGCGTGGCGATCGCGTTCGCCGACCTCGCGGGCTACACCCGGCTGACCGAGGAGGAGGGGGAACTGCAGGCGGTCGACGCCGTCGAGCGGTTCGTCGAGGCGGTCGAGATCACGCTGCCGGACGACGCGCGCGTGATCAAGACGATCGGCGACGAGGTGATGGTCGTCGGTTCGGACCCGGCGGCGCTGACCGACTGGGCGGTCGGCTTCCAGCGCCTGCATAACGAGCGGCCGCTGCCCCGGATCGGGATCCACTACGGCGATGCCCTCTATCGGGACGGGGACTACTACGGGCGCGACGTCAACATCGCCTCGCGGGTCGCAGCCCGCAGCGCCGGCGGCGAGGTGCTCGTCACCCGCCCGGTCGTCGACGCGGCCGGCTCCCACCTCGCGTTTGAGCGGATCGGGGAGGTCCGGCTCAAGGGGTTCACGGCATCGACGGAGATGTTCCTCGCCCAGCTGGGGGACGAATGATGATCGACGTGGTCCGGGCGGAGGGCCTCCTGCGGGACGGTCACCCCGTTGTCGTCCTCGTCTCCGGCGGGCGCGACTCGACCTGTCTGCTCGATCTCGCGGTCGAAATCGCCGGTGCCGGCGCCGTGTCGGCGCTGCACGTGAACTACGCCCTGCGCGAGGGCGCCGCGGGCGACGAGCGGCATTGCCGGGAGCTGGCAGCCCAGCTCGGCGTGCCGCTGGAGGTCGTGGCCCCCGATCGCCCGCGGAGCGGCAACGTCCAGGCGTGGGCCCGCGACGTCCGGTACGCGCGCGGCGCGGAAGCTTGCCGTCGCCCGCGGTGCCGATATCGCCGCCGGCCACACCGCGACCGACCAGGTCGAGACGATCCTGTACCGGCTCGCCTCCTCCCCGAGCCGGCGCGCGCTGCTCGGCATGCGCACGCGGGAGGGGGCCCTCATCAGGCCGCTGCTGAGTTTCACGCGCGCGGAGACCGCGGCGCACTGCACCGCACGGGGCCTCAGCTGGCGTGAGGACGAGAGCAATGTGTCTGACGCGTACGCGCGCGGGAGGATCCGGGCGCAGCTCGTCCCGGCCCTGCGCGCCGTCCACCCGGCGGCCGAGGAGAACGTACTCGCGCTCGCGGCGCTGCTGCGCGACGAGGCGCACGTCCTCGACGAGCTTGTCGACGAGGTCCTTGCCGGCCGCGACGAGATCGAGCTCGCGCGGCTGAGGACCCTCCCGGTGGCACTTCGCCGGCTCGTCGTCCAGCGGCTGGCCGACCGCGCCGCTGGACGGCCCGCGCCCGGCACCGCCCGCCGGGCTGAGGAGATCGCGGCGCTTCCGGACACGGGCACCGCGGCGCTCGACCTCCCGCACGGCGTGCGAGCAATCGCCGCGCGAGGCCACCTGCGCTTCGTCCGACGGACCGCCGCGGCCGATCGCCCGCCCCGAGTCACCAACCCTTAATAGACTTGTCGTCCGTGCCAGACGACGACGCGATCGGGGACATCCTCGTCCCTGCCGAGGACCTCGAGCGCCGAGTGCGCGAGCTGGGAGCCGAGATCTCGCGGGACTACGCAGGCAAGGATCTGCTGCTGATCGGCGTGCTCAAGGGAGCGGTGTTCTTCCTTTCCGACCTGATGCGCGCCCTCGAGGTCCCGGTCGAGGTCGACTTCATGGCGGTCGCCTCCTACGGGTCGGCGACGAAGTCCTCCGGCGTCGTGCGGATCCTCAAGGACCTCGATGCGGTGATCGAGGGGCGCGACGTGCTGATCGTCGAGGACATCGTTGACTCGGGACTGACGCTCCAGTACCTGCTGCGCAACCTCGCGGGTCGCAATCCCCGGTCGCTCGAGGTCTGTGCCCTGCTGATCAAGCCCGAACGTCGCAAGGTGGACTTTGAGACCCGGTATGTCGGGTTTGAGATCCCGAACCAGTTTGCGATCGGGTACGGCCTCGACTACAACGAGCACTTCCGCAACCTGCCCTATGTGGCGGCGCTCAACGACTCGTTCAGCGCGTGACAACGGTCAGCGTGCGTTGTTCATAAGGAATCTGCAAGGATGCCGTCGAGGGGGCGAGGGGCTTAAAGGCAGGTGCTACGCTTGACCTCTCTTCCCGACCGTAGGACGCGGGGATTTTCTTTATGAGCAGGTTTTTCAAGAGCGCCGCATTCCCGATCCTGATCGTGGTCGTGTTGGCGTTCTTTGCCCAGAAGCTGATCGGCAGCTCGAGCCACACGCAAAAGCAGTCGTTCGGCAACCTCCTGACCCAGCTCCAGAGCGGTCAGGTCAAGGCGCTGACGCTCAAGGAGAAGGACAACACCGCCAACGTCACGCTCGTGGACGGGCGCAAGTACTCGGTCGGGTTCCCGGACCAGTACACGCCGCAGATCATCGACTCGGCGCACAAGAACATTCCGGACCAGTCGCAGTTCGACATCCAGGGCCGGGCGTCGAATGGCTGGCTCTCCCTGCTCACGTACATCCTGCCGTTCGTCATCTTCATCGGGTTCTGGATATTCCTCATGAACCAGGTCCAAGGCGGCGGATCGAAGGTGATGTCGTTCGGCAAATCGCGTGCCAAGCGGATGTCGGTCGACTCGCCGAAGATCACCTTCCGTGACGTCGCGGGGGTCGACGAAGCCGTTGAGGAGTTGCACGAGATCAAGGAGTTCCTCGAGAACCCCAAGAAATTCCAGGCGCTCGGCGCGCGGATCCCCAAGGGCGTGCTTCTGTACGGGCCTCCGGGCACCGGCAAGACGCTGCTCGCGCGCGCGGTCGCCGGCGAGGCAGGCGTGCCGTTCTTCTCGATCTCCGGCTCTGATTTCGTCGAGATGTTCGTCGGCGTCGGCGCGTCGCGCGTCCGTGACCTGTTCGAGCAGGCCAAGCAGAACAGCCCGTGCATCATCTTCATGGACGAGATCGACGCCGTCGGCCGCCATCGCGGCGCCGGACTGGGCGGCGGTCACGACGAGCGCGAGCAGACGCTCAACCAGTTGCTCGTCGAGATGGACGGGTTCGAGATGAAGGACAACATCATCTTGATCGCGGCCACCAACCGGCCGGACATCCTTGACCCGGCGCTCCTGCGTCCCGGACGCTTCGATCGGCAGATCGTCGTCGATCGGCCAGACCGCCTCGGGCGCAAGAAGATCCTCGAGGTCCACACCCGCGGCAAGCCGCTGGCGCGGGAGATCGACGTCGACGCGCTCGCGGGCCAGACGCCTGGGTTCACCGGCGCCGACCTCTCGAACCTCGTCAATGAGGCCGCCCTCCTCGCCGCCCGCAACGGCAAGCGCGAGATCACCCAGGTCGAGCTGGAAGAGGGGATCATGCGGGTCATCGCCGGCCCGGAGAAGAAGACCCGGGTGATGAGCGGTAAGGAGCGCAAGATCACCGCGTACCACGAGATGGGTCACGCGATCGTCGGCCATTACCTGCCGAACTCCGACCCGATCCACAAGATCAGCGTCATCTCCCGTGGCCAGGCCCTCGGCTACACGATCTCGCTGCCGGGCGAGGACAAGTTCCTCACCACGCGCGCGGAGCTTCAGGACACGATGGCGATGACGCTCGGCGGCCGTGCCGCCGAGGAGATCGTCTTTGGGGAGATCACGACCGGCGCCTCGAACGACCTGGAGAAGGTCACCGCGACCGCAAAGCAGATGGTCATGCGCTTCGGCATGTCCGAGAAGCTCGGTCCGCGCGTGTTCGGTCACGATCACGGCCAGCCGTTCCTCGGCCGCGAGTTCTCCGCCGAGCCCGACTACTCCGACGAGATCGCGCGGGAGATCGACGACGAGATCCGCCGGATCGTCGAGTTGGCGCACCTCCAGGCCAAGGACATCCTGACGACGCACAAGGAATCGCTCGCGAAGCTCTCCGAGATCCTGATCAAGCGCGAGACGATCGAGAAGGAGCAGTTCGAGGCGCTTCTCGACGGCTCCAGCGAGGAAGATGTATTCGGCGCCGAGGCACCGCCCCCGCCGGAGGTTCCGATCCCGCCGCCCGCCTCGGGCGCGGAGCGCGCACCGGGTCGCGAGGGACCGCGGCCGCTGCCCCGGCCTGGCCTGGCTGGCGGTACGGCCGAGTAGTCCGGGCCGCGCCCCTTCAGCGCCGCGCGCGCTGTGAAACGGGGCGCGTTGACGTGATGCTGCGGTTGTTCGCGCGAGCGGCGACTGAAGGGGCATCCGCCCTCCCGGCCGCCTGCATGAGACCCTGTCGTGCGCGCGTCGATCGCCGACGCGCTTGTGGCGACCGCGCCAGCTCCGGCGTGCGCCGGACGAGCCGCCTCCCGCCACGGCCATCTACCGACGAAGCAGCCCGCGCGCGACGTCGCTGTGGACCGCCGCCGACGATCCGCTGGTCGGAAGCGGCGGATTGAGGCCCGCCGCGTGGCACTTGGCGAGCCCGGGGTTGAGCCCGGGCGCGGCCGCGAGTCGCGGCGGCTTGGCGAACGCCGGCTTGCGGAAGTCGAAGTAGTCGGTCATCGGCTGCGCGTTCGCGTCCCGGAACGTCATCGCGGGCAGGTTCCACTTGCGCTCGATGAACGCGGTGATCGAGGTGAAGTCCTGCGTGACCCGGGACACGTAGCCCTTCTTCGCCCACGGCGAGACGACGATCAGCGGAACCCGGAAGCCGTAACGGTCGAACCCGCCGGGCCTGTCACCCGGCTTGAGGATCGGCTTGATGTTGTCCGGCTTGATTGCGCGCGGTGGCGGCACGTGGTCGTAGTAGCCGCCGTGCTCGTCGTAGGTGATGAACAGGGCCGTGTGCTTCCACGCCGGCGAGTGGAGCACCGCGTTGGTGACCTGGGCGATGAACTGCTCGCCGACCTGAATGTCCTGCGGGTTCTCCTCCGAGGTGGTGTCGTAGTTCGGGTCGATGAACGAGAACGCGGGCAACGTGCCGGCGGCCGCGTCGGTGAGGAACTGATCGAACTTGTGCTGGCGAGCGGTACGACCGGGCGGGGCGAGGATGCCCGGGATGATCACCCAGCTCGGAACCTGCTGGTAGTAGATCCCGTAATCGATCTTATGCGCGTCGAGCCGGTCAAAGACGGTGCCGTTCGCCGCAGTGAGGTGCAGCGAGGCGGTGATGTCCGTCGAGACGAGCCCGGAGGCGGTGGCGGCGAACAGGAAGCGTCGGTTGGGGTACGTCTGGCACAGCGTCGAGCAGAAGAACCGCTCACCGATCGGGAAGTGCTCGACGAGCGAATAGGTGAACGGCAGGTCGCGCTTGTCCCAGAAGCGCATCGCGATCGGTCCGCTCGCCCGGACGAAGCCGTCGTTGCGTCCGCCGTCGTACGACTGGTGGCTGGCGTTCCAGGCCTGAGTCGGGACTCGCGGGAGCTGACATGGCGTGTCGGCGTGCTGTGCGACGACCTTCTTGCCGTGCGCATCCGGGTTGAAGTCGAGCAGCTTGCCGCGGTGGCGGCGCAGCCCATCCACTCCCGCCCGGCCCTTCACCTGGTAGGGCACCATCCCGAGCAGGTTGTCGAAAGAGTGGTTCTCCATCATCAGCACGACGATGTGACGGATCTCCGGCATCGAGACATGCCCGGCCGGCAGGTGCGGGAAGGGCCGGCTGCCCGGCGTGCGCAACCGTGTCGCGGCCTCGGCGACGGGACGCGTCCATGCGGGCAGGCCCGTGGCGGCGAGCGCTCCGGCGGCGCCCGCTCCGGCGCGCAGCAGCGTGCGGCGCGTCAGGTTGGTCCCGGGTCCCTGGGCGTCGGTGCTGGGTGTCACGGCAAGCTCCTCCTGAGGGTCGTTAGTGCCGGATGAACGTCACGATGGCGTGGGCGGCGCCCCACGGGGCGCCGTGGGACTCGAAGGCGTCGGTGCGCAACTCGACCTGAAAGCCGCGGCCATGTGCAGGGAGTGGCAGGCTCAGCGTCACCGATCGGCCGCGGAGTGGGACGGTGCGGGTGCGTGAGCCGCCGCTCACCGGCACACAGGTCCCGGACTGGCATTGCTGGGAGAGGGCGGTGATCGTCTCGGTCGCGCTGCGCCCGCGGAGGATCGCGCTGAAGCGGACAGACAGCTTGACCGTGCCATGCACGAGCTTCGGCCGCCCCAGGCGCAGCGCCGGCACGCCGGTGACCGTCACCGTGACGCACTGGTCATAGCCGGCATACACGCTGCTCGCGCGCTGATGCCCGCAGGCCTGCCAGCCGCCCGGTGCGAGCGTCAGCCGCACGCTGCGTCCAGGGCGGATCGTCACCGGTGCGCTCCGGCCGCCGCCGACGCGCCGGAACGTGACCCGGATTGGCTGGTGCGAGGCTGAGCTGAACACGAGGCGGCCGCCCTTGGCGGTAAGGCTTGAGTGCGGGTCCGAGGCGCGGGTCGTGAACGACCAGTCGTACACCTTCTGCAGTCTGTCGAGCGTCACGACGACGTGCGCGTGGTAGGCCGTACCCGGGATCAGCGGTCGGACGGGGATGATGAACCCGCCCGGGGAGACATAGGGCGCGAGCGTCGGGTACTGCGAGCCGCTCGGGAGCGGGGTATTGCCGTCGACGGTCTTGACCGCGACCGGCCCGGTGGGCCCGCTGACGGTCGCATCACTGAGCGTCGCGGGGTTGTTCGCCGGCCGCTCGTTCGGGGCATCCGCGAGCACGATCAGTGTCGGGCCGGTGCGGCTCGGTTGCGGCAGCCCCACCAGATCGCCCGGCGTCCAGGGAAGCTCGCGGGCCACCTCGCTCGGGTAGATCTTCGCCCCGTTCCCCGGGTAGGTGTGCACGGTCATGGTGAGCGGATCGGGTCTGGTCCAGCCGGGGAACGTGCTCGTGCAGCTGAAGCCGAACGCGTCGGCGCTTCCGACGGTGAGCAGGCGCGGCGCGAGCAGCTGGTCGAGGTGCAGTGGCGCGTACTCGTACGGGTTGCCGTTGTCCCAGTTGGTGCCCTGGGTGAGGACGGCGTTGGCAGCGGCGGTCGCGCCGGCGGCCGTATACCCAGGGTTGTTCGGATCCTCGACATGCGTGAGCGTGTTGTTGAGGGCCATGTAGTGGTCGTGCTTGGCGCACCCCGCCGACAGGCCCGGGTCCTCGGTGATCCCGGCGGGAATCCCGTTGGCGCCGCGCTGGGCATTGAGCCTGGCGATCGTCTGCCGGGCGGTTGCGGCGGTGGCCGCAGGCGGCGTCGTCACCCACGCGCTGCTCGTCACCGCGAGCGCGGCGACGCACCACCGGCGCAGCGCACGCGTCATCGCGGCGACTCCGTTACGAGCGGCAGCGCGGCGACCGCGAAGTCGCGGCTGACGGCGTGCACCTCGTCCGGCACGTGCGCAAGGTTGACGTTTGTCGTGAAGCCCATCTCGGCGTCCAGAGGTCGAAAGAAATCGTCGTAGTGAGTGGGCACGATCGTCTTGGGCTGCAGGCGGGTGAGAATCCGCTGCCAGTACTGGCGTGTGAACCCCCGCCCCGCGACCCCTGCGAGGAACACATCGATGTCGGTGCTCCGGACCGCGTCATCGACCAGGTTTGCGCTGCCCTGATGGTAGAAGGACATCCCGGCCACTGTGATCTCGATGCCGTAGATCTCGCCGCAGCGGTAGGCGCCGGGGGACAGGGCGTCCAGGTGATCGCACGTCAGCTCGCCGTCGAACGGCACCGCGAGCCCGAGCACGAGCTTCGAATGGGCGCTCGGCGTGAAGCTCACCGTGAACGGGCCGAGTTCGTAGCGCTCGTATGGCGTGACGTGGACCGCGAGCTCCGGACAGCCGTGGAGGCGCATCAGGCGTGCCAGCGAGGCGGAGCCGTAGGCCTTGCAGCCAAGGCCCCGGGCGATCACGGGCGCGTCGACGGCGTGATCGAAATGGGTGTGACCGACGAGAATCCCGACGCAGTTCGTCGGGCTGCCGATGTGACGCGCGATGCGATCGGGATCGGGGAGGGCGGGACGGCGGGCGAGCACGCTGGACAGCGGCACGCGGGAGACGTACGGATCGATCAGCAACGTGTGCCCGCTCGTACTCGAACCGATAGCCCGAGACGCCGAGCCAGCTCACGCTCAGGCCGGCGGGCAGCGCGAGCGGCCGCCGCTCGAGTTCCACGAGCGCCTGGCGGTCGTGCCGTTCCTGGGAGCCTCGCGTCGCCGCGAACCGGGCGAAGTCAGCGAGGTAACGTGCGGGTGCGAACATGCTGGCTCCGCTCATTATCCGCAGGTCGACGTGCTGCTCTCGCTGACGCGTGTCTGGCTGCCGGCTGCGCTCGTCGTCGCCGGCATCGTCGCGATCGTCCTCGGCGGCGACTCGCCGCTCGGCGCGACCGGCGTGGGGCTCATGGTCATCGCGGTGATTGTCTGGATGGTGAACTGGATGTTCCGGATGAGCGTCGAGAGCAATCTCGACCGCGAGCGCGAGGAAGCGGCGCGCGTGTACTTCGACGAGCATGGCCGCTGGCCGGACGAGGAGGAGTGATCGGCACGGTGCCCGAGTCGTTCCGAGTGATGGGCGTGCTCAACGTCACGCCCGACTCGTTCTCCGATGGCGGCCGCTACCTGGAGAGCAGCGCGGCGGTCACCCACGGCATCGAGCTGATCGATGCGGGCGCGGCGATTCTCGACGTCGGCGGTGAGTCGACACGGCCGGGCGCGGAGCCGGTCGGCGCGGACGAGGAGCGCCGGCGGGTTGTGCCGGTGATCGAGGCGCTCGCGGCGTCCGGGCGAGACGTTCAGATCTCGATCGATACGTCCAAGGCGTCGGTCGCCGCCGCCGCGCTTGACGCCGGCGCGACGCTCGTCAACGACGTGACGGCGCTGCGTGGCGATCCGGCGATGCTGGCACTCGTCGCCGAGCGGGGGGTCGACTGCTGCCTCATGCACATGCTCGGCGAGCCGCGGACGATGCAGGTCGACCCGCACTACGACGACGTCGTCAGCGATGTGAAGGCGTTTCTCGAGCAGCGGATGGCCGCCGCGGTGCGGGCGGGGGTCGCCGAGGCGCGAATCCTGCTCGATCCCGGAATCGGTTTCGGCAAGACGACCGAGCACAACCTCGAACTCCTGGCGCGGCTCTCCGAGATCGTGGCGCTCGGCCGTCCCGTCGTGGTCGGCACCTCGCGCAAGTCGTTCCTCGGGCGGTTGACCGGCCGGGAGGATCCGGGCGAGCGGGTGCCCGGCACGATCGCCACGAACGTGCTCGCGTACGAGCGCGGCGCCCGCGTGTTCCGGGTTCACGACGTCACGCCGGTGATTGACGCGCTGCGCGTGACGGCTGCTACGGTCAGCGCGCGATGGACGCCGACGACGACGAATTCGACGACGTAGACGCCGACGACGAGGAAGCGGGCGAAGGACACCCCGAGCCCGAGGTGACGATCGAGATCACCGGCCTGTCGCTGTTCACCCACGTCGGCATCACGGCCGCCGAGCGCGAGGTCGGGCAGCGGCTGCTGCTCGACCTGCGCCTCGAGGTCCTCGACTGCGATGCGACCGTCACCGATCGGATCGAGGACACGATCGACTACGGCGAGGTCTGCGACACCGCGAACCTCGTGGCCCAGCAGCGCACGTACAAGACGCTCGAGCGGCTCTGCGCCGCGATCGCCGACCGCCTGATCGACCGCTACGGGGCGCGGATCGTGTGGGTCAAGGCCGCCAAACCCGAGCCGCCGCTGCCGTTCAACGTCAGCGAGGTGTCGGTCGAGGTGTGGCGCGAGTCCGAGGACTGACTCGCATGTCGGCGCGCGAGGGGTATCTCGGGCTCGGCTCGAACATCGGCGCGCGCCGGGAGAACCTGGCTGCGGCTGCCCGTGAATTGTCGGCCCACGGCGTTGAGGTCCTCGCGTCCTCGTCGGTGTACGACACCGAGCCGGTCGGGCTCGTGCCCGATCAGCCCGAGTTCCTCAACGCGTGCGTGCGGATCCGGACCGCGCTGGAGCCGCTGGAGCTACTCGATGCCTGCAAGGAGGTTGAGCGTCGTGTCGGCCGGGCGGTCGGCGGGGTGCGCCATGGGCCGCGAGTGATCGACGTTGATGTGTTGCTGCTCGGCGACGTGGAGTTCGCCTCTGAGCGGCTGACGTTGCCCCACCCGGAGGTGAGCTCGCGGCGGTTCGTGCTCGTGCCGTTGCTCGAGCTGGATCCGGAGATGACGTTGCCAGGGGACGGTCGGCGGCTCGCCGAGGCGTTGAGTGCTTTGACGGGCGGTGCGCAGGAGGTGCGGCGGGCGGGACCGCCGCTCGGCTAGGCGGCGGCGCTCGCGAGTGCGCCGGCGGGGAGGTCGCCGTCGAACATCCCGCCGAAGAGTCTGCGGGCCGCGGTCCCACATGGCCGCGCCTCGATCAGCGGCCGGACATCCCCGATCGTCAGCAGGAGCCCGATCGTCGAGAGGATCTGAAGGTCGGCGGCGTTCGGCTGCGTGGTGTCGCCGATCGTCCCGTCGGCGAGGTAGCCGTCGATCTGGTCCAGCTGCGCCGGCAGCGCGGCCAGGACGCGCGCCGCGACGTTGGCGTCGGTGCGGTTGATGCGCGCCTGGACGCGCGTGATCACCGGCGCGACCGCGCGGACCGCCGGGGCGGGGAGCGGCAGTTTGGAGCGCGCGCTGTAGCTGACCATCGCGGCGGGTCGCGTCATCAGCGCCGCCCAGATGAGCTCACGTGCCATCGGCTGGAAGACCTCATCGCCCCAGCGTTCGGCCTCCTCGACGCGGGCCCGGGCGGCGGGGTCGTGCGGGAACAGCGGCGGATCGGGCACGAGCTCGTCGAGCCGACGCATGATCGCGCGGGAGCCCTGGACCTTCTCGCCGTCGAGCTTCAAGCCGGGCACGGTCCGCCGCCCGAACATGATCCGCTGACCGATCGTGTGCGCCGGCGGCGGCCATTCGAACACGGTGTAGTCGAGCCCTTTGAGCGCGAGCGCCTTCTCGACCGCGACGCACGGATGCGAGCCGTGCACGACGTAGAGCTTCAGTCCCATGGCGCGGGGAGGATAATGGCCCGCCATGCTGCTCGTCGTTGACGTCGGAAACACGCAGACCCACTTCGGGGTGTTCCCGCGGGATTCCGATCACGTCTCCGAGCACTGGCGGTTCGCCACCGTGCGCGAGTCGACGAGTGACGAGCTCGGTGCCGCGCTGTCGAACCTGCTCGCGCTGCGTGGTCTCGGGTTCGAGCAGGTCACGGCGGCGATCATCTCCTCGACCGTGCCCCAGCTCTCCGAGCAGTGGACGGCGATGTCCCAGCGCTACCTCGGGCAGGAGATGCTCGTCGTCGGCCCGACGATCCGGACGGGGATGCCGATCCGGATCGACAACCCCCGTGAGGTCGGCGCTGACCGGCTCGTGAACGCGGTCGCGGCCTACGACCGGGTCCGCGACGCCTGCGTCGTCGTCGACTTCGGTACCGCGATCACCTACGACGCGGTCTCGAGCGCCGGTGAGTACCTCGGCGGGATCATCAGCCCCGGCGCCGAGATCTCGATCGACGCGCTGTACGAGCGCGCGGCGAAGCTCCCGAAGGTCGAGCTCGCCGAGCCGCGGTCGCTGATCGGGAAATCGACGGTCGACGCGATCCGGAGCGGGATCGTCTACGGGTTCGCCGGCCAGGTCGAGGGGATCGTTCGTCGCCTGCGGGGGGAATTGGGATCCTCGACGAGCGTGATCGCGACGGGGGGACTCGCCCGGGCGCTGGTGCCGTTCGTGCGGGAGACGATCGACGAGGTCGATGATCTGCTCACGCTGATCGGGCTGCGGTTGATCTGGATGCGGAACGCGCCGCCGGCGGAGGGGTAGCTGTCGGTGCGGTTGGGCGTCCGGATTTCGTTGTCCGGGCCCGACGTTGTTGGCAGTGAGGGGGTGGGTTCGCGGTCTTGAACAGCCGCTCGCGTTCGACTGGCGCGTAAGAAATGCGCCAAAGTCCGTGCGGCATCCCGATCGTGGCGCTCTTCTGTCGCTCAGCGCAAGGAACACGCCTGGATCCGTCGACTGAACATGGTTTGGCGCTTTTCTTGCGCTCCGCTTCGGGCGGACGTCTCCGGCGGCTCACCCGGACGCCCTGATCCGGACGGCGGTCGCGATTTGGCGCGATATTCCGCACGCGCACCACCGGGCTCACCCCGGAGACGCCCGTTCCCGACCCCTTCGATGCAAAGAACGGCCCGCGAGCAACACGGGTCGGCGTCATCTACACCCGCGGCACCGGCACATCCGGCGTCCGCGCCGTCGTCAACGCGAGGATCAGGAACGCCAGCCGCCGCCGGTCATCCGGATCTGAGGCCTTGATCTCGTCGTGGGTGTCCATCAGCCGCCGGATGGCGTCGAACACCGGTGCGTCGTCGACCTCGTCCGGCACGTCACAGGCGAGCCGGGCGAGCGCGATCATCTCGGTTCCGGCGTCGAGTCCGCGCATCGAGGCGATCGTGCCGATGAGCAGGAACTCGGCGACCCGATCGAGCAGGTAGTGCGGCGCCCGCTCGCGCTCGCCGACCGCGGGGCCGGCGGTCTCCAGCGGCTCGCCGCGCGCGATGTGCAGCGCCTGGCTCGGAGGCGATCAGACGGAGCTGATCCGGGCTCAGGCCGGCCTGCAACGCGGTCCGGAGCATGAACGAGGCGCTCATCGCGGTCTGGCCGTACGGCGCGTCGCTCGCGAACAGGATCTGGCCCGGCGGCACGAGCGAGAACAGCGTCGAGAGGTCGGCCGGCATCCACCACGCGGTGTCGAACAGGAGGTTCGGGTGGTCGGGGGCGGCGCGCCAGATCCACGAGAGGTCGCAGATGCCGGCATGGGCGAGGATCAGCCTGGCGTTCGGGAAGTCTCCGGCGAGCTCGACGGCGTGGAGTCCGAGCGCCGGGATGCCGCGGCCGGCGTGGATGAGCACCGGCAGCGTGCGCTCGTCGGCGATCGCCGCGAGCTCGCGGACGACCGGGTGGTCGAGCAGGAAGTTCTCGGCGCGGGGGTGGAGCTTGATCCCGCGCGCGCCGGCGTCGAGCGCCCGCCGCGCCTCCGCCGCCGCGTCGTCATCGTGCGGGTTGATCCGGCAGAAGGGAACGAGCAGCCCGTCCGACGCGGCCGCCGCCTCGATCACCATGTCGTTCGCCGGCGGGTAGCCGTCCGGCTCGTGCATCGGGAACGTGAACGCGCCGCGCGCGTTGGCGAAGCGGAGCACTCCCAACAGCTGCTCGGGGCTCTGGCTCATGCCGTCGGGGTCGTTCTGGCCGATGTGCGTGTGCACGTCGAACAGCTCGATCCCGGGCACCTGGTCACGCACGATCTGGGTCCAGGGGGCGAGCAGGGGTCCAAGCTCCATCCCTGATTCGTACCATGAATCGTGCGATGACCCGCACACTTACCGACACTTGGACTCTCGGGGGCGTCACGATCTCCAATCGCGTGGCGCTGGCGCCGCTCGCCGGAATCGGCAACTGGTTCGTCCGTCTGCAGGCCAAGCGCTACGGCGCCGGACTCGCGGTGTCCGAGATGGTGTCGTCGTTCGCGGTCCACTACCACAACGAGCGCACCTGCCGGGAGCTGCTCCGCATCCACCCTGATGAGCGGGCGGGCGGGCCGGTGTCGGTGCAGCTCTTCGGGTCAGATCCAGATGTGATGGCCTCTGCCGCCGAGCAGGTCGCCGCGGCGGGCGCGGACCTGATCGACATCAACATGGGCTGCCCGGTCCCGAAGGTCTGCAAGACCGGCGCCGGGGCGGCGCTGCTGGATGATCCCGACCGGGCCGTCGCACTCGTCCGAGCGGCGCGCCGCGGGAGCGGACTTCCGGTCACCGTGAAGCTCCGCTCCGGGCTGCGGCCCGGCGATATCCGCGGCGTTGACGTCGCCCGGCGGCTCGTCCACGACGGCGGCGCCGCGGGCCTGTGCCTGCACCCGCGCCACGCGACCCAGCGTCACACCGGCGCGCCCCGCTACGAGCTCGTGCGTGAGCTTGTCGAGGATCTGCCGGTGCCGGTGCTCGTCTCCGGCGGGCTGCACACCGCCGAGAAGGCGCGCGCGGCATTCGCCGAGACCGGCGCCGCGGCGGTGCTGCTCGCCCGCGGCTCACTCGGGAACCCGTGGCTGTTCGCCGAGCTCCTCGGCCGCTCCGATCGGCCGCCCGACTCGGCAGGAGATGCTCGACGAGCTCGACTGGGTGATCGAGCGCGCCTGCGAGCACATGGGTCCCGACCGGGCGAGCCGGTACCTGCGCAAGTTCTACCCGTGGTATGTCGAGCGGCTCGGCGGAACCCGCGCGCTCCAGGCCGCCGTGCAGCGCGCCGCGACGATCGCCGAGGTCCGCGAGTTGATCGCCACCGGGACCGCCCCGGTCGGCGACCGCCGCCTGACCGGTCGCGACCGCCGCCTGACCGGTCGCAACCGCCGCCTGACCGCGGTAGGGTGCGCGCACCGGGGGTGGCAGTCACCCGCAGGCTGAGGAGAGAGGGATGGTGCTGTGATCAGGATTGCTCCGCGTACGTCGCGTGCCCGCGTCGTCGCCGCCGCGCTCGTCACGCTCTGTGCGCTGCTCTGGCTCGTCGCAACCGCGTCCGCCGCCGCCGCCGCGTCACAGCCGTCGCTCGCGCAGCTGATCACCCCGTCCGGCGGGTTCAACGCCAAGATCCAGCCGGGGATCGGCGCCGGCTTCCGCGTCGGCGCCGCCAGCGTCAACTTCTCCCCGCCGCTCCGGGGACGTGCTCCGGGTGGCGACCCGGCCGACTGCGATCACACCGGCACCTACAACGGTCCGCGCCAGTTCGCCTACGAAGAGCCGTATATCGACGCCAAGCACTCCGGTCACTTCGATGACACCGATCCCTACAAGGACTGCAACGGCAACGGCCGGTGGGACGGCAACCTGATCGGCGGCGGATCGGACACGCCGCGCTTCTACGACCGGGTCGCGGACAACGTCGGCGCCCGCGCGACCGTGATCAAGGTCGGCAAGCGGACGATCGCGGTCGAGGTGCTCGATCAGGAGGGCCTGTTCAACGTCTACCAGGACCAGATTCGGGCTCGCGTGCGGGCGGACGGTGTCCGGCTCGGCGGCGTGTACATCTCGGCCAATCACGACGAGTCGGCCCCGGACAGCCTCGGGCTCGGCGGCGTCAGCCAGACGACCTCCGGCGTCAACGCGTACTGGACGAAGTACATGGTCACGCAGAGCGCGAAGGCGATCGAGCGGGCGTACCGGTCGATGCACCCGGCGCGGATCCGCTACACCGAGGTGCTGGAGCCACGCAACCTGCGCCAATGCTGGTCCTCCTACCCGTACGTCGACGATCAACGGATTCCGGTGCTCGAGGCCGTCGACGTCCACAATCGCGCGATCGTGACGCTCGCGAGCGTCAGCCAGCACGCCGAGACGCTCGGATTCAACGGTGGCACGCCGGCGCTCGACGAGCAGAACCGCTGGGTGTCCTCGGACTGGGCCCATTTCTTCCGCGCGTCGCTCGAGCAGCGTCTCGGCGGGGTCGCGATCGAGATGGCGGGATCGGTCGGGTCGGTCGAGAGTCCCGAGGTCTACAACCAGCCGATCAGCCGGACCCCGCAGCAATTCATCAGCGCGGGCCACCCGGCGGGCTGCCGGACCCTGTTCCGGGTCGGGGCCGGCACCGACGAGACCGGGACCGGGCACGTCGCGGTCGGCTACTTCGGGGAGACGAAGGCGTTCGGCCAGACCCTCGCCGCGCCGATCATCACCGCGCTGAGGACGGGTGCCTACCACTACTCAACCTCGAACCTTCTGTGGGGTGCCCGCGCGACGATCTGCGTGCCGCTCGGCAACGCCCTGTTCGGCCTCGGCGCCACGCTCGGCGTCTTCGCGGTCAAACCCGGCTATAACGCCGACTGCTCGAAGGCGAACCCGGTGGCGGCAAACGGCGCGAGCGCCGGCGTGGCGGAGCGCTCGAGCGTCGCTGCGTTCCGTATCGGTGATGGGGAGTTCATCTCGGTGCCGGGCGAGGTGTTCCCGTTCACCTACCTGCGCGGGTTCCTCGGGCCGCAGGACATGCCCAACCCGAACGCCGCCCTACCGCCCTGGCTGATCCCGCACATGGACGCGCCGTTCCGGTTCATCGACGGGCTCGCCGAGGACATGCTCGGCTACATCTTCCCGCGCGGCAACGCGGTCGGGATCCCGACGCCGACGAACCTCGATCCCTCCGATCGCGACCGGTTCGGGTGCGGGCACTCGGATGATTCCGAGGCCGCCTCCGCCGACACCGCCGACATCGCGGGCCGCGCCCTCGCGCGGGTGCTCGACACCCAGGGCCGGACGGAGACGATCGTGCACGGGCGCTACGTGCTGCCCGGTGGCGCGCTGTCCCGCGATCCGCTCGGCGGCCCGGTGCTCAACTGCACGACGGCGACGACGTACACCGCCGCGGGCCATCCGGCGCGTAGCGTCCGCCTCGCCGACGGCCGGCGGGTGACCCCGAGGATCTGGATGTCGCTGAGCGGCCTGCCGCAGCGCGTGCCGGACCGCGACACGCGCGGGTACTTCGACGCCCGCGGGCACAGGGTGTGGCTGGACGTCTTTCAGTGAAATCGCGCCGGGTCGCGATCCTCGCGGCCGTGCTCGCCACCGGCGCCGGCACCGCGAACGCATCGTTTCCCTACGCCCCGCGGCTCGGACCCGGCCAGGCCCCGAGCGAGTTTTCGGAGACCGGCGACTGGAAGCTCGCCGCGACGCCGGACAGCGTGCTCTCCAACCCGCTCGCGATCACGGTCAACAACCAGCCGGATGAGCTGTGCGGCGTCCGCGGCATGAGCATCGTCGACCGGCAGACGACGCAGCCGCCCGGCAGCTGCGCTCACGGCGCCATTCACACCGCCTGGGAGGTGACGACGGGGCGCCCCGACGTGACGATCGCGGTGCTCGATTCCGGGATCGAATGGAACGACGCCGAGGCGATGAACGACCTGCGTGCGAAGGTGCGGCTGGACCAGGGCGAGCTCCCCGCGCCGCGTCACGACCTGACGACGTCACTCGTGGCGGGGATCAGGTGTGCGGCGCTGCGCGCCGCGCCGACGGTGGACTGCACGGGCAGAGCGCGTTCCTCCCCGGCTGGCCGGTCAAGATCGGGATCATCGACGCCGGGCTGCTGCCCGACGTGGGGGAGGGGATCAACGGCTCCCCGGTGGTCGCCCCGGTGCGCTGCCCGGCCGGGGGCCTCGGGGCCGAAGATCGGCGTCACGCCGGACGCCGGCCCGGCCTACATCCTCAACTCCGACGGCAGCTCGTGCTACGGCGCAGACCGCGGGCCGGTACAACACGCTCCAGACCGACTTCGCGCGTCGGCGCCGGACAGGTATGACACGCCCACCGTACGCCGCGGTCGGCTATCCGGCGTTCGGCACGCTCGACGGCCACACGATCTCGTTCTTCGCCCCCGCCACCGGGCTGTTCCGGGCGCTCGACGTGGCGGCGCCCGAGTACCAGGGCGGCCAGGACTTCGTCGGCGCGTGGAATCCCGGCGCCCCGACGCTGCAGTTCCGCCCCGGCTTCCCGGCGCCGGTCAACGATCTCCAGTTCCTCACCGGGCCGGCCGTCGGGCAGATCACGGCTCACGGCGGACAGGCGGTGATCGAGGGGACCTCGTCGATGGACCTCGAGGCGTTCGGCGCCGGCGGGACGCCGGTCAGCGGCGCGTGGCCGAAGCTGACCGGCGACTGGACCGCCGCGACGCCGACGCTCGGTTCGTTCGGCACGCTCGACACCGCCCGCGGAGCGCGCAAGGACATCGTCTCGATCACCCGCTCTGGCGTGCTGTCCGTGTACCGAACGCAGCGCCTCGGCGTGCTCGCCGAGCTCCTCGCCGCGCTTCCACCACGACAACGCCAACTCCGGTGATTACACCCGGGACGCCGTGCCGCCCGGCGTGCCCACGCCGGGTGACGACGTGCACGGACGCCGCGTGACGTTCCGCGCCGCCCGGAGGCGACCTGCTGTGCGGGACCGCCGCGCCGCTATGAGCTCGCCACCTCCCGTCGAGCGTTCAGCGCGGCCTCATTCGCCCGCGCCCATCACGTCGCGATCGCGCTCCGACCCGCCCGCGCGGGCTCCGTTCAGCGGCTCGTGCTGCCCCGCGGGACGTTCAGGTTCGTCGGCGCTGCGTGCCGTCGACGCGGCCGGAAACGTTGGCCGTCCGCTCGTGCTCAAAATCGGGTAGAGGCGTTCTCAGGAACCACTTGCCAGGCGTCTATACTCTCGCCGCCCACGCGAACCGGATGCGTGCTGGTTCCCGCTGCTGAGCGGGTTTTTTCTCGTCCAAAACAAGTTTCTGAAGACAGGTCTCACGCAATGCCCAAGGACGTCATCCTCACACCCGAAGGGCTGGCCAACCTCAAAGGCGAGCTCGAGCAACTCTCGACGATCCGCCGGCGGGAGGTCGCTGCGCGCATCAAAGAGGCACGCGAGTTCGGCGATATCTCGGAGAACGCCGAGTACGACGACGCCAAGAACGAGCAGGCGATGCTCGAGGCGCGGATCGCCTCGCTGGAGGAGAAGCTCCGCTCGGCGACCGTGATCGACCAGTCCGACCTCGGCACCGACCTCGTGCGCGTCGGCTCGATCGTCCATGTCAAGGACGAAGGCGGCAAGTCGACGAAGTACACGATCGTCGGCTCGGCCGAGGCGAATCCCGCCGAGCTGCGACTCTCCAACGAGTCGCCGGTCGGCAAGGCGCTGCTCGGTCACAAGCGCGGCGAGGAAGTCGTGTTCGCGACGCCCAAGGGCGAGCGCAAGCTGAAGATCACCAAGATCGACGTCGCGAAGTAGGCAGGACCGCACTCGTGGTGCCTGGTGGGGACGAGCCGGCCGACGTCTTCGCGGCCCGGCGGCAGAAGCTTGACTCGCTGCGAGCGGCCGGCGTCGAGCCGTTCCCGCACGAGTACGACGGCGTCGAGCCGATCGCTGACGTGCGCGCCGCCCACGAGGGCCTGAGCGCGGGCGACGAGACCGATGTCGCGCACCGCGTCGCCGGGCGCCTCGCCGCCCGGCGCGGCCAGGGCAAGATGGCGTTCCTCGATCTCGTCGATCGCTCCGGCCGAATCCAGCTCCAGGCCCGGGTCGACGAGCTCGGGCCCGAGGGGATGGAGCGCCTGCTGTCGCTCGACCTCGGCGATCTGATCGGCGTCGACGGGATCGCGTTCTGCTCTCGGCGTGGCGAGCTGACGCTGCGCGTGACCGCGTTTGAGCTGCTCGCCAAGTCGCTGCGCCCGCCGCCGGAGAAGCACCACGGCCTCACCGACGTCGAGACGCGCTTCCGCCACCGCGAGCTCGACCTGATCGCCAACGAGGACGTGCGCGAGCTGTTCATCACGCGGGCGCGCGTGATCTCGGCCGTCCGGCGATTCCTCGACGGCGAGGGTTTCGTCGAGGTCGAGACGCCGGTCCTGCAGCCGCTCTACGGCGGCGCCGCGGCCCGGCCGTTCACCACCCACCACAACGCGCTCGACCGTGAGCTGTACCTGCGGATCGCGACCGAGCTGTACCTCAAGCGGCTGATCGTCGGCGGCCTCGAGCGCGTGTACGAGCTCGGCAAGGACTTCCGCAACGAGGGGCTCTCGCACAAGCACAACCCCGAGTTCACGATGCTCGAGTGGTACGAGGCCTACGCCGACTACGCGGACATCGCCGCGCGGGGCGAGCAGCTCGTGGCCTATGTCGCCTCCGAGGTCGGATACGCGGGTGACGTCGACTTCACGCCGCCCTGGCGCCGCGAGACGCTCGCCGGGGCGATCCTCGAGCGGACCGGAGTCGACATCCTGCGCTTCCGGGAGCGCGATGCGCTCGCCGCCGAGATGGAGTCCCGGGGCCTCGCCGCCCCGTCGGACGACACGTGGCCGCAGCTCGTCGACGAGCTGCTCTCAAAGCACGTCGAGCCGACCCTGATCGAGCCGACGTTCCTGCTCGACTACCCGGTCGAGCTGTCGCCGTTCGCCAAGCGCCACCGCTCCGATCCCACCCTCGTCGAGCGCTTCGAGGCCTACGTCGGCGGGATGGAGATCGCGAACGCGTTCACCGAGCTCAACGATCCGGACGAGCAGCGTCGCCGCTTCGAGGAGCAGCGCGCCTTCGCCGGCGCCGGCGACGAGGAGGCCCAGCCCTACGACGAGGCGTTCGTGCAGGCGCTCGAGTACGGGATGCCGCCGACCGGCGGGATCGGGATCGGGATCGACCGGCTCGTGATGACGCTGACCGGGCGACACTCGATCCGCGAGGTCGTGCTGTTCCCGGCGATGCGCGACTAGCAGCAAGTGATGCCGGGCGTGCATGCACCGCCGCCGGGACGGCCGGTCCTCACACTCCTTCGATGCGCCGTTTCATCGACCCGAGTCGCTTCGGACTCAGCACCATCGGATCGACCAAGCTCGGATCGACATCGGGACCTTGCGGGTTCGGTCCCGAGCCGGCTGGCATCGCCAGCCGTCTATGGCCATATGAACAGGCTGTGAACGCTCGCATGCTCCGGAAAAACAGTCCCGCAAGATGGTCGAGAGTGGCTGGTAGACTGAGCCATGGCCCGAAATCGAGACCGTTCCGACTCACAGATCGCGCCTGTATGGCCGACTAACGTGGGTTGAACGGGATCACGGCGTCCCCGGAAGTTGCTGAGCAGGACATCGAGCCCTCTGGCAGACAGGGACTGAATCCAGGACAAATCCGCGAACGACCAGCCCCGAGTACCCGCCCGAAAGAGAAGTACGAGACACATCATGTTCGAGCGATTTACAGAGCGAGCCCGCCAGGTCGTCGTCCTGGCGCAGGAAGAGGCGCGAACGCTCAAGCACAACTACATCGGCACCGAGCACATCCTGCTCGGCCTGCTTCGCGAAGAAGAGGGTCTGGCAGCGCGTGTCCTCGAGTCACTTGACATCACGGTCGAGCGCGTCCGCGCGCAGGTCGTGCGCATCGTCGGGTCCGGCGAGGAGGTCACCTCCGGCCAGATTCCGTTCACGCCGCGCGCGAAGAAGGTCCTCGAGCTGGCGCTGCGGGAAGCGCTGAGCCTCGGCC
This sequence comes from uncultured Solirubrobacterales bacterium, assembly GCA_963813265.1. Taxonomy (GTDB): domain Bacteria; phylum Actinomycetota; class Thermoleophilia; order Solirubrobacterales; family Solirubrobacteraceae; genus Palsa-465. The sequence goes on from CAWEYQ010000006.1 coordinate 303,172, forward strand.
ACAACTACATCGGCACTGAGCACATCCTCCTCGGTCTCGTCCGCGAGAACGAGGGCGTTGCCGCCCGCATCCTGCTCGATTTCGATGCCGACTCAGAGAAGATTCGTAACGAGGTCATCCGGATGCTCTCCGGTCCCGGGAGCCGCCAGCGCGGCGCCGGTGCCGCGGGTGCTGCCGGTCAGGCCGGCGCGACCGGCGAGGGCGGCAAGAAGTCCTCGAAGCTGCTCGACCAGTTCGGCCGCAATCTGACCAAGCTGGCCGCCGAGGGCAAGCTCGATCCGGTCGTCGGTCGCGAGACCGAGATCGAGCGGATCATGCAGATCCTCAGCCGCCGCACGAAGAACAACCCGGTGCTCGTCGGCGAGCCCGGCGTCGGCAAGACCGCCGTCGTCGAGGGTCTCGCGCAGCGCATCACGAACGCCGACGTCCCCGAGCTGCTGAAGGGCAAGCAGATCTACACGCTGGATCTCGCCGCCCTCGTCGCCGGCTCGAAGTACCGAGGCGAGTTTGAGGAGCGCCTGAAGAAGGTGATGAAGGAGATCACCCAGCGCGGCGACATCATCCTGTTCATCGACGAGCTCCACAACCTCGTCGGCGCGGGCGCCGCCGAGGGCGCGATTGACGCCGCCTCGATCCTCAAGCCGGCACTCGCCCGTGGCGAGCTGCAGACGATCGGCGCGACGACGCTCGAGGAGTACCGCAAGTACCTTGAGCGCGACTCCGCCCTGGAGCGCCGCTTCCAGAAGATCACCGTCGACCAGCCGACCACGGATGAGACGGTCCAGATCCTCAAGGGGCTGCGCGACCGCTACGAGCAGCACCACAAGGTCAACATCACCGATGAGGCCCTGATGGCCGCTGCCGACCTCGCCGACCGCTACATCTCCGACCGGTTCCTGCCGGACAAGGCGATCGACCTGATCGACGAGGCCGCGTCGCGGATGCGGATCAAGTCGATGACCTCGCCGCCCGTCTACCGCGAGCTCGAGGACGAGATCGAGGAGACCCGGCGGGCGAAGGAAGAGGCGATCGAGTCTCAGGAGTTCGAGAAGGCAGCCAACCTCCGCGATCAGGAGCGGCGGCTCACGCAGAAGAAGCGCGAGCTGGCCGACCAGTGGGAGGCCGGCGAGTCGACCGAGCGCCCGTCGATCGGCGAGGAGGAAATCGCCGACATCGTCTCGATGTGGACCGGCATCCCGGTGTTCAAGCTGACCGAGGCCGAGACGGCGAAGCTGATGCGCATGGAGGAAGAGCTCCACAAGCGCGTCATCGGCCAGCACCCCGCGATCGAGGTCGTCTCCAAGGCGATCCGCCGCTCGCGCGCCGGACTCAAGGACCCCAAGCGCCCGACCGGCTCGTTCATCTTCCTCGGCCCCTCCGGGGTCGGAAAGACCGAGCTCGCCCGGACGCTCGCCGAGTTCCTGTTCGGCGACGAGGACACGATGATCCGCATCGACATGTCCGAGTACATGGAGAAGCACGCGGTCTCGCGTCTCGTCGGGTCGCCTCCCGGCTACATCGGCTACGACGAGGGCGGTCAGCTCACCGAGGCGGTGCGACGCAAGCCGTACAGCGTGCTGCTGCTCGACGAGATCGAGAAGGCCCACCCGGACGTGTTCAACATCCTCCTCCAGATCCTGGAGGACGGCCGGTTGACCGACGCCCAGGGGCGGACCGTCGATTTCCGTCACTGCATCGTGATCATGACCTCGAACATCGGGGCGTCGGAGATCGCGCGGAACACCCCGCTCGGCTTCGCCGTCTCCGAGGACGAGACCGGCATCACCTACGACGACATGAAGGCCCGGATCATGGGCGAGCTCAAGAAGGTCTTCCGGCCTGAGTTCCTCAACCGGATCGACGATGTGATCGTCTTCCACAAGCTCGCCAAGGACGAGATCAAGGAGATCGTCGAGCTGCTGCTCCGGCGGATCCGTCAGTCGATGGCCGAGCGCGAGCTCCAGCTCGAGCTCTCCGATGAGGCGCGGGACATGCTCGTCGAGAAGGGCTGGGACCCCGCCATGGGGGCCCGTCCGCTCCGGCGTGCGATCCAGCGCTACATCGAGGATCCGCTCGCCGACTTCGTCCTGCGCTCGCAGGTCCCGTCCGGCTCGACCGTGATGGTCGACAAGTCGGGCGAGGAGGGCGAGGCCAGCGACGAGGTCAAGCTCACGGTGATCGAGCCGGCGCCGAAGCCGACACCCGTCGGTGTCGGGGCGGACGGTGGCGAGGAGCCGACGGAGCCGCCGCCCGAGAGCGACGCTCCGGCCGAGGACGAATAGTCCCCGTCCAGCGCCGTGCCGGGCAAACCGAGGCACTGAGTAGATCTCTCCGGTTGACGGTTGCGGCGGTCGTGTTGGCGACCGCCGCAGTCGTAGCCATCCTGCTGGCCCGTGGGGGTGGGCCACGGACGACGCCAACCGCGGCCGGCGTCACCCCGGTCGCGACCGGGCCGGTCCAGTTTCACCCCCGCATCGCGCTCGGGCGGTGGGCCTCGCGCCCGCTTCCGGGCGCCGGGACCGCGGTCTCGCTCGACCTTGTGCTGAGGCCGGGCGCGCGCGTCGCGGTCGGTTTCGGTGACGGTGGCCTGCGGATCACGTTCAGCCGCTCGGCGGCCGGGGAGTGGTCCTACACCGCGTTCGGGAGCACGCGCCCGCTCGCGCCCCAGCCGGGATGGCTCGGTGGCGCGACGCGTCACCTCGAGGCGATCCTCGGTGCGCGTCCGCGGTTGTCCGTCGATGGCCGCGCGGTCAGCTCAGCGTCGGCACGCGCCACGGTGGTCGGCCGCCTGTCGCTGCGCGCCGAGCAGGGCTCGGCGGAGGCGCAGGCCGTCCTGATCAGCGCCGGCGCCGATCGCGCCGCGGTGCTGCTGCACCGCGTGGCGGAGCTGCACGCCCGGCTCGTCCCTGGCGCGCGGTTGATCGGCGTCGACCGGGCGGGTCGACTCCGCCTCGCGAGCAACTGGACATCCGGTTTCTGGCCGGGCGCGCTGTGGCAGGCGGCAGCGCTCCGGCCCCGCGGGGGCATGTTCGCCAGATGGGCGCTCGCGGCGACCGTGGCGCACCTCGGCCTCGAGCGCTCGCCGACGCACGATCAGGGCTTCATGTATGGCCAGTCGTCGCTCGCTGCGTGGCGGGCGCTGTGCCGGTTCCGCGCTCCCGCCCGGCGACCCGCCGTGTGCCCGGCGCTCGAGCACAGCGTGCTCACGGCGTCCGACACGCTCGTCGCCCTCGCGAAGACGAATCCCGGCGCCGGCACGATCCCGACGAACGCGACGAGCCCCGACGGCGAGACGATCATCGACAGCATGATGAACCTCGGGATCCTCACCTGGGCGGCGCGCGACACGCATAGGCGCGTATACGCGCGGCTCGCGGCCCACCAGGCACACGTGATCGGCTCGCTGCTCGTCCGCCAGGACGGGTCGACCTCCCAGGCGGTCCGCTTCGACCGTGACACCGGCACGATCGTGTCCATCGGAACCCATCAGGGGCTGTCCGACACCAGCACGTGGTCCCGGGGCGAGGCGTGGGGCCTGTACGGGTTCGCGCAGACGGCGATGGACCTCCATGACCGCTCGCTGCTCGCGATCGCGCAGCGGATCGCACAGTACGTCTCAGAAAACCTGCCGGACGGCGGCGTCCCTCGGTGGGACTACGACGCCAGGCCCGAGGCGCCGGTTGACGTCTCGGCCGGAACGATCACGGCGGCGGGGATGTTCCGTCTCGCGCTCGCGTGTCGGCGGTTACCGGGCGTGTGCTCGGATGCGAGTCAGTGGGTCACCCTCGGACGCACGCTGCTCGCAGCCTCGCTCACGCACGCGGCGGCGCAGTCGCCTCCGATCGGGTATCTCGGCTCGCAGATCCTCAATCGACGCCACCATGGCTGCTGGTGTAACGGCAGCGAGCTCATCTTCGGCGTGACCTATGCCCTGGACGCGCTCGAGCTCTCCAAGACGGTGCGATAGTCACGAGATCGTGACGGCGCGTGCCGTCTCTGTGCCAATCGCGGTGGTGGGGCGCGATGACGTCTGGCCGCGGCCGTAGCCTCGCTGTATGGCACGTCCGACCACCGTCCACGTCTGCTCCGCCTGTGGCCACGAGACCCCGCGCTGGGCGGGCCAGTGTCCGGGCTGCGGCGAGTGGAACACGCTCGTCGAGGAGGTCCGCTCGGTCGCGCCACGCGGGTCTGGCGGACGCGGATCGCGCGGGTCGTCAGCGCCGCGCGCGGGCGCTGTCCGTCCCGTCGCGCTCGGCGACATCCTCGCCGAGGAGCAGCAGCGGCTGCGCACCGGAATCGGCGAGCTTGACAACGTTCTCGGCGGCGGGATCGTGCCCGGCTCGCTCGTGCTCATCGGCGGCGCGCCGGGGATCGGCAAGTCGACGCTGACGACCATGGCGCTCGCCAACCTCGTCGCGGCAGGGCGGCGGACGCTGTACGTGTCAGCCGAGGAGTCCGCGGCGCAGATCCGGATGCGCGCCGAGCGCCTGAGCGGCGGCGCCGCCCTGCAGATCCCGGTGATCGCCGAAACCGACCTGCAGACCGTGCTGGCGACGCTTGAGGCCGAGCGGCCCGAGGTATGCGTGATCGACTCCGTGCAGACGCTGTCCTCGACGGAGCTGACCAGCGCACCCGGCTCGGTCGGGCAGGTGCGCGAGGTCGCGGGTGAGATCATGCGCGTCGCCAAGGCGCTGCGGATCGCCGTGCTGCTCGTCGGCCACGTCACGAAGGAGGGCGCGCTCGCCGGACCGCGCGTGCTCGAGCATCTCGTCGACTGCGTGCTGCAGTTCGAGGGCGAGCGCGAGCGCACCTACCGGACGGTCCGCGCGATCAAGAACCGGTTCGGCTCGACGAACGAGGCCGGCGTATTCGAGATGCACGACCACGGTCTCGTCGAGGTGCTCGACGCCTCGGCGCGGTTCGTCGGCGAGGCGACCCGTGCCGCCGGCTCGGTCGTGCTGTGCGCGATGGAGGGCTCGCGTCCGCTGCTCGTCGAGGTCCAGGCGCTCGTCTCGGCCTCCGAGCTCGTCCCACCCCGCCGGGTCGTCGCCGGACTTGACCGCAACCGGGTCGCGCTGGTCCTCGCCGTGCTCGGCCGCCACGGCGGGATCGGGCTCGGCGCTGCCGACGTGTTCATCAACGTCGTCGGGGGTGTCCGCGTCGATGAGCCGGGCGCGGATCTGGCGGTGGCCCTCGCTGTCGCCAGCGCGGCGCGGCGGGTTGCCCTCACCGATGCGGGCACGGGCGCCGGCCCCGCGCAGCCGCTTGCCTGCTTTGGGGAGCTCGGACTCACGGGCGAGCTGCGGACGGTCGCGCACGCCGATCGCCGGCTCGCCGAGGCGGAGAAGTTCGGGCTTGGCACCGTCCTGCAACCGGACTCCCACGCGACACTCCGCGCCGCGCTGTCGGCGGCGCTCGGTCGCGGAGAATCCGTGGCCCGGGCGGCGGCCTGACCCCTCTGCGGGGCCCGGGGCGGTGGGTCGGCGCGCCCGCGCTCCTCGACTCGGCCATAATCGCGTCATCGTGGGTGACGGACGACGGAGGTGGAGCGCATGTGCCTAGGCATCCCCGGGCGCGTCGTCTCGGTCCGTGACGAACACGGGACGCGAATGGCGACGGTCGACTTCGGCGGGGTCACAAAGTCGGTGTGCCTCGCCTACGTGCCGGAGGTCGCCGTCGGCGACTACACGATCGTGCACGCCGGGTTTGCGATCACCCAGCTCGACGAGGCGTCGGCCCTCGACACGCTGCAGATGATGGGTGAGCTCGGCGTACTCGAGGAGGAGCTCGGGTGAAGTACCTCGACGAGTTCCGCGATCCAGAGCTCGCCGGCCGCCTGCTGGCGGAGATCCGTGGGGCGGTCACGCGGGAGTGGGCGATCATGGAGGTCTGCGGCGGTCAGACCCACTCGATCATCCGCAACGGCATCGACCAGATCCTGCCGGAGGCGATCGAGCTGATCCACGGTCCGGGCTGTCCGGTGTGCGTGACGCCGGTCGAGATGATCGACCGCGCGCTCGCGATCGCGGCTCGGGACGGCGTCATCTTCTGCTCGTTTGGCGACATGCTGCGCGTGCCCGGCAGCTCCGGGGATCTGTTCTCCGTCAGGGCGCGCGGCGGCGACGTCCGCGTCGTCTACTCACCGCTCGACGCGGTGACGACCGCGGCGGAGAACCCGGACCGCGAGGTCGTGTTCTTCGGTGTCGGCTTCGAGACGACGGCACCGGCCAACGCGATGGCCGTCCATCAGGCCCGCGAGCGCGGGCTGCATAACTTCTCGATGCTCGTCAGCCATGTACTCGTGCCGCCGGCGATCGAGGCGATCATGCGCTCGCCGGAGTGCCGGGTCAACGGCTTCCTGGCCGCTGGTCACGTCTGCACGGTGATGGGGACCCAGCAGTACGAGCCGCTCGCCGCGCGCTACCGCGTGCCGATCGTGGTGACCGGGTTCGAGCCGCTTGACGTGCTCGACGGGATCCGCCGATGCGTGATCCAGCTCGAGTCCGGCCGGGCGGAGGTCGAGAACGCCTATCAGCGCGCGGTCCGCTCAGAGGGCAACGTGCCGGCCCAGCAGATGCTCGATCGGGTCTTCGACACCACCGAGCGGCAATGGCGCGGCATCGGGATGATCCCGGACAGCGGGTGGAACCTGTCCGCGGCATACGCCGAGTTCGACGCCAGCCGCAGGTTCGACCTCGTCGAGCTGTCGGTCGCCGAGCCGGCTCGCTGCCGTGCCGGTGAGGTTCTCCAGGGACAGATCAAGCCAAGCGAATGCGCGTGCTTCGGCGGCGAGTGCACGCCCCGCAGCCCGCTCGGAGCGCCGATGGTCTCAAGTGAGGGTGCGTGCGCCGCCTACTACCGGTACCGGCGGCTCGCCGCCCCGACGGCCGCGCGCCGTGACTGACGGGGCGGCGGTAGACGTCGACGGCTGGACCTGCCCGGCCCCGCTGCGTGAGCACGACCGGGTCGTGCTCGGCCACGGCGGTGGCGGCACGCTGTCGGCCGAGCTGATCGAGCACGTCATCGTCCCCGCCTTCGGCGACGCCGCCCGCAACGCGAGGCCGACCGACGCCGCTGTGCTCTCCCTCGGGGGCGAGACCCGGATCGCGCTGACGACGGACACGTTCGTCGTCCGGCCGTTGTTCTTCCCCGGCGGCAGCATCGGTGATCTCGCGATCAACGGGACCGTCAACGATCTCGCCATGCAGGGCGCGCGTCCACTCGCGCTGTCGACCGCGTTCGTGCTCGAGGAGGGACTCGAGCTGAGCGTGCTGCACCGGATTGCGGCAGCGATGGGTGCGGCGGCGACCGCGGCCGGCGTCGAGCTCGTCACCGGTGACACCAAGGTTGTCGAGTCCGGCCACGGTGACGGCCTGTACGTGACGACGACCGGGGTCGGCGTCATCGGCGATGGGATCGACATCTCACCGGAGCGCGCCGCGCCCGGGGACGCGGTGATCGTCAGCGGTCCGGTCGGGATGCACGGGGTCGCGGTTCTCAGCGTGCGCGAGGGCCTCGAGTTCGGGACCGAGCTGCGATCCGACACGGCGCCGTTGGCGGACCTCGCGCAGGCGATCATCGGCGCGGTGCCCTCGCCCGCAGACGTGCACGTCCTCCGGGACCCGACCCGAGGCGGTCTCGGGGCCACCGTGTGCGAGATCGCGCTGGCGGCGCGCGTCGGCATCGAGCTGTCAGAGCCGGCGATTCCGGTCCCGCCGGAGGTCGAGGCGGCGTGCGGGTTGCTTGGGCTTGACCCGCTCGAGGTCGCCAACGAGGGCCGGCTCGTGTGCGTGCTCCCGCGCGCCGTGGCCGCAGATGCGCTGGCTGCGATGCAGGCTCACCCCGCCGGGTCCGGCGCGGCGGTGATTGGAAGCGTGACCGACGAGCATCCCGGCCTCGTGACCGTCCGCACCGCGTTCGGAGCGAACCGCGTCCTCGATCGGCCGCTCGGGGAACAGCTGCCCCGGATCTGTTAGTGGGCGATGCACGAACTGTCGATCTGCCAGGCGATCTCGGCCGTCGCCGAACGCCATGCCACCGGCCGGCGCGTGAGCCGCGTCTACGTCGATGTCGGCGGTCTGCGTCAAGTCGTCCCGGGGACGCTCGCCTATTGCTGGCGGATCGTCGTCGACGGCACGGCGCTCGAGGATGCCGTCCTCGACATCACTGAGATCCCGCCCGCGGTCGACTGCGGGGTGTGCGGCCAACGCACGGTCCTCGAGCAGCCCGTGTTCCGCTGCTCGAGGTGCGCGGGATCCGACGTCACGATCGCGGCCGGTAACGAACTCACCGTCACCTCGCTCGAGGTCGAGGAGGCGTGATCGTTCGTCGACCGGTCCGGGTGCTGGGGGCTCACTCCCGCGCCGCAGCGACTCGCTCGCAGAGCGGTGCGGCGGCCGAGTGGCAAGGCCCGGTAGAATCGGGCTTCATGGCCTCTCGTTCCGGGGAAGAGCTCAAAGAGGAGCTCGAGTCTCGACAGGAGTCCCGGATGGTGAGGGCGCTGGAGATGGTCGCGCCAGGTACGGCACTCCGAGAGGGGATCGACAACATCTTGCACGCCCGCACCGGCGGTCTCATCGCGATTGGGGATGCCGACGAATTGGCGTTCCTGTTCTCCGGTGGGATCAAGGTCGACCTCGATTACTCGCCGGCGTTCCTGTACCAGCTCGCGAAGATGGACGGCGCGATCGTGCTCAACGTCAACGCGACGAAGATCGTGCACGCGAACGTGCAGCTGACGCCGGACCCGACGATTCTCACGCTGGAGACCGGAACCCGCCACCGCACGGCCGAGCGCGTGTCCAAGCAGACAGACGCGCTCGTCGTCGCCGTCTCCGAGCGACGCGAGGTCGTTTCGCTCTACGTCGACGGCGTCAAATACATCCTTGAAGAGATTCCGGTCGTGCTCGCGAAGGCCAACCAGGCGCTCGCGACGCTCGACAAGTACCGCAGCCGGCTCGACCAGGTATCGACCCGTCTCACTGCGCTCGAGTTCGAGGGCGGCGTGACGCTCCACGACGTGCTCACCGTGCTGCAGCGCGCAGAGCTCGTCACACGGATGGCGGTCGAGATTGAGCGGTACATTGTCGAGCTAGGAACAGAGGGGCGCTTGATCGAGATGCAGCTGGACGAGACGATGGTCGGTGTCTCGGCCGATAAGGCCGCGCTTGTGCACGACTATCTCGTCGAGGAATCGGACGAGACGTTCGCCACGGCGTTCGACCAGCTTGTTCGCCTGCCCCATCAGGACCTACTTGATTTTGGTCGGCTCGCCGAGCTGCTCGGCTATGACCGCAAGCTGAACACACTCGATTACCCCGTGTCTCCGCGCGGAATCCGCATACTGGGGCGCATACCACGGCTGCCCAAGCTTGTCGTGCAGCGGATCGTTGAGGAGTTCGGGGGACTTGAGGAGTTACTCGCCGCCACGGACGGCGAGTTGGAGACCGTCGACGGGGTCGGCGAGATCCGGGCGAAGGACATCCGCGAGGGCCTTCGCCGTCAGCAGGAGATCAACCTTGTTGATCGCTACCTGCAGACGTAACCATCTCGTGCGGGTCCCTCGCCCCGCCCGGCCAGGACAGAGGAGGACACCATCACAGAGCTAATGGAAGAGCACCTGGACGAGGATCTCGATCCCGCCGAGCCGCTCCCGCACATCGAATTCGAAATAGGCGACAACGTCGTCTATCCACATCACGGGGCCGGCAAGGTCATCCGCAAGGAGTTAAAGGACATCCTTGGGGAGAAGCGTGAATACCTGACGATCAAGATCCTCCATAACGACATGACCGTCATGGTCCCGAGTGAGAACGCGGCCCTCGCGGGTCTGCGCCGAGTGATCGACGAGGAGACGGTCAAGAAGGTGCTCGCAGTGCTTCAGGACGAATGCTCGGAGATGCCCAAGAACTGGAATCGCCGGTTCAAGCACAACCGCGACAAGATCAAGACGGGCGATATCTACGAGCTGGCCGAGGTCGTGCGGAACCTGGCGATTCGCGAGTCGGAGAAGGGGCTCTCGACCGGCGAGAAGCAGATGTTCACGCGCGCGAAGAAGATTCTCGCGTCCGAACTGATGTACGCGCTCGAGATGAATGAGGAAGAGGTCGAAGCGCACTTGTACGAACTGCTCGTTGAGTCGAACGGCAACGGCAAAGTCGCCGTCGCCGCGGAGTAGGTCGACAGCACAGACGCGATGGCGGTCGCGTTGATCGTGGCCGCGGGACGTGGCGAGCGCCTTGGGTCGGGCCGGCCCAAGGCGCTCGTCGCACTTGCGGGCCGGCCGATGCTCGAATGGAGCGTCGCTGCACTCCGCGCCGTCGATGAGATCGACCGGATCGTCGTCGCGCTTCCACCCGAGGCGCTCGACGCGGCGCCTGTCGGCACGATTGCGGTCGCTGGCGGGACGGTGCGCTCGGAGTCCGTCCGGCTCGCGCTCGAGGCCGCCGGCGAGGGAGATCCGGTGGTCGTCCACGACGCCGCCCGCCCGCTCGCCGATGCCGACCTGTTCCGGCGGGCGCTCGCCGAGCTGTCCGCGTCCGGCGCCGATGCCGTCGTCGCCGCGGCGCCCGTGTCGGACACGATCAAGGAGGTCGGAGATGACGGGCACACCGTCGTGCGCACGCTCGAGCGCACCCGCCTCTGGGCGGTCCAGACGCCGCAGGTGTTTCGCCGGGCCGCGCTCGAGCGGGTGCTCGGCGGCGCCGCGGCGGAGGTGCTCGCCGGTGCGACCGACGAGGCGTCGCTCGTCGAACGCAGCGGGGGCGTCGTCCGGGTCGCCCGGTCGGCGCCGGAGAACCTGAAGGTGACGACGCCGGGGGATCTGCACGTCGCCGAACTGCTGCTCGCGGAGCGGCGCACGGAGGCGCCATGCACGGAGGGGCGGCGCACCGGGGTGCGGCGGCCGTGACCGTGCGGACCGGGCTCGGCTACGACTGCCACCGGTTCGCCGACGACCGGCGCCTCGTCCTCGGCGGGGTTGTCGTCCCGCACGAGCGCGGCCTCCTCGGCCACTCCGACGCCGACGTGCTGACCCACGCGATCATCGACGCGCTGCTCGGCGCGGCGGCGCTCGGCGACATCGGCGAGCACTTTCCGGACACCGACGAGCGCCACCGCGACGCCGACTCGATCGGGTTGCTGCGCGCGGCGGTGTCGCTGCTGCGGGAGCACCGCTTCACGATCGTCAACGTCGACGCGACGGTGGTGATCGAGCGGCCGAAGCTCGCGCCGGTGCGCGCAGAGATCCGCGCTCGGCTCGCCGAGGCTCTTGGGATCGGGGTCGATGCGGTGAGCGTCAAGGCGACGCGCGGGGAGGGGATGGGCTTCGTCGGCCGCGAGGAGGGGGCTGCGGCGCTCGCCGTGGCGACGGTCGAGCGCGCCTGAGCGTGTCGTGAGGGGGCGCGCCGGGCCGTTACATGTCCGTCACTCTTTCGGTACACTCACGTAACAGTGAATCGGATCCACAACCTCCTGTGCTCATCCGGCTGGTGGGCGAATCGCGTCGAACACGAGCTGCTCCCGTGGGGCCTGGGCGCCGTCGACCTCGGCGACAACGTGCTGGAGATCGGGCCGGGCTTTGGGATGACCACCCGCCTGCTCGTCGAGCGCGTGCCGCGGCTGACCGTGCTCGAGCTCGAGCCGCGGTACTGCGCGCGGTTGCGCCGTGACCTCGGCGACCGGGCCGAGGTCGTCCAGGGCGACGCGACCAAGCTGCCCTTTGACGACGACGCGTTCTCGGCCGTCGTCTGCTTCACGATGCTCCATCACGTTCCCGACGCGCGCCTCCAGGATCAGGTGTTCCGCGAGGTCGCCCGCGTGCTGCGTCCCGGCGGAATGTTCGCCGGGACCGACAGCATCGGCACCGGATGGCTGTTCAAGGCGATCCATATCGGAGACATCCTGCGCCCGATCGATCCCGATGGGCTCCCGCACCGGTTGAACGCGGCCGGATTGACCGAGCCGCGCGTCAGCCGCGGAGGACGCTCGTTTCGCTTCCGCGCGGTCGCCCCCGCGTGACCGACGTCCCGCCGCACATCGTCGACGCGGCGCGCCACGTGCTCGCCCAGGACGGACTCGCCGCCGCCACACTGGAGCGGATCTCGACCGCCGCCGGCGTCTCCCGGATGACCCTGCACCGGCGCGGCGTCTCCAAGGCGGACATCCTCCGCGCGATCGCAGCCGAGCTCGAGCGCGACTACCGTGAGGCGATGTGGCCGGCGCTCGTGGCGCGCGGCAGCGGCCGGGCGCGGCTTGAGCTGGCGCTGGATGCACTGTGTGAGGTGACCGAGCGCAACCTCGCGCTGTTGGGCGCGCTCTCGGCCTCCGCCCGCGCCGCGATCTACCACGCCGACGAGGACGACGTCGGCGACGGCGCGCTGACCCGCGACGTGTTCGTCGAGCCGCTCGAGCGCCTGCTGCTCGACGGGGCGGCCGACGGGACGTTGCGGCCCGTCGACGCGACCGAAACGGCGACGGTCGTGTTCAACGTCATCGGGCACACGTACGCGCACCTGCGGGCGGACCATCGCTGGGAGGCGGAGCGGGCGCGGGCCGGGGTGCTGGGGCTGGTCCTCGATGGGGTGGTCGCGGTTGGTGGTGCTGGCGGCGGTGGCGAGTCTCGATGAGTCCGGGCGTCGCCGGGTGACCGACGCAAACGACAGCATCGAGGAGACGGTGGGAAGCGGCTTGCCGGGGGAGCCCGCGCGGATCCCCCCGAAAACGACCATAACGTTCGACACCGCCGGTGATTTCAGGAGCCTTCGAACGTTATGGCGATTAAACGAGCACAACGTTCGAAAGCGCCGGAATCCGCGTTTGCTATCGAACGCTACGGCGGTTCGACGGGATGCTTTCGAACGTTATGGCGGTTTCCGTGTCGCTCTCGAACGTTCTGGCGGTTTCGCACGCCGAACTTGCCCCCGCGTCACCGTCAGACCGCGATCCTCCACTCCTCAATCCCGATAACGCTGGTCCTGAGCCGCGCCCTCGGACGCCCTCGGACGCCCTCGGACGCCCTCGGACGCCCTCGGACGCCCTCGGACGCCCCCGGACGCCCTCGGACGCCCCCCGCCGAGCCCGACCCGCCCCCCGGACCCACCAGCCGCTAAGCCGCCCGCGCCGCCCGCCGCTCGGCCGCCCGTTCCCGCAACTGCTCGTACTCGACCAGCCGCTTGAGCTGCTGGAGGGTCCGGCGGAGGTGGTTGCGCACGATCGGTGCCGCGATCCGCTCCGCGATCAGGCCGAAGACGCCCGACCCGGCGACGCCGTAGGCGAGTCGCAGTTCGACGCGGGTCCGTCCGTTGCGCTCGCGCCGCAGGCGGTAGCGGCCGCGCTGGTCGACGCCGGTCACCGAGGTCCAGGCGAGATCGGCCAGCGGCTCGTACTCGACGACCTCGATCAAGCCGCCGACCTCGGCCGAGCCGACCCGCAGCAGCATCCGGTAGCGCGCGCCGAGCCCGGTCGGTTCGTCGCTGACGACCTCCCAGCGGGTGACGCCCGACATGAACGACAGCGCCCGCGTGGGGTCGGAGACGATCTTCCACACGGCGTCGGCCGGCGCCGCGATCTGGGTGCGGGCCGTGGCTCTCATCGGGTCACCGGACACGCCTCATCCGATCACCCGGACACGCCTCATCCGATCACCCGGACACGCCTCATCCGATCACCGGGAAGCGACGCTCGGCGGCGAGCGCATCGAGCGTGTCCTGCATCAGTCGGACGAGGTGGTTGTAGATCTCGTCGACGTCTGGGTTCTCGCCGAACTCGGCCCGGAGGTCGATCGGCGGCAGCGTCTCGATCGTGATCTTGGCCGGCAACGGCAGGTGGCCGAGCATGTCGCCGACGTTCACGCCCCAGGGGAGCGCGAACGAGATCGGCAGCACCTTGAGGCGGAACAACTTGTCGAGCCGGAGGAGGCGGGCGAGGCCCTCGCCGCGGGACAGAAACAGCGCGGTCTCCTGGCCCCCGATCGAGACGACCGGAACGATCGGGACGTTCTGCTCGAGCGCGAGTCTGATGAACCCCTCCCGGCCGCCGAAGTCGACCCGGTTGCGCATCCAGGACGGTCGGTGGACCTCGTAGTCGCCGCCTGGATAGACGAGCAGCGCCGCCCCGGAGTCAAGCGCCTTACTGGCATTCTCTGGTGAGGCGGCGACGGTCCCGAACTTCCGCAGTTGGCCGAGCCCGGGCATCGAGAGGACGAGGTTGTGAGCGAGCTGGAAGAACGCCCGCTCGACGCCGAAGTACGTGTTGAACGCGAGCGTGAACACGATCGTGTCCGGGGTCATGTTGCCCCCGGAATGGTTGCCGACGAGCAGCACCGGTCCCGTCTCCGGGATGTTGCCGAGGCCCCGGACCTCACCGCGGTACCACAGGCTCGCGGCCAGCCACAGCATCGGCAGGTGCTCCCGGATGTAGTCGGGGTCACGCTCGTCGAGATCGGCTCGCGGAATCCGTCGCGCCGCCTGGCCGGCGACCTCACGCAGCAGGCGACCGACCAGCGACGGCCGCGAGGCGGCCGAACGGTCAGCGGCCGTGTCGGTCTCCGGCAGCGTGACGTGCCCGTTCCTGGGTGTGTCGGCGATGCGCGCTGAGGTCATCGTGACCGAGTCGCTCAGGCGGCTTCTGCACCGGCGGCGGGCAGCATGACGCGCGCCGGCCCGCGCTGCTCGGCCCGGGCGAAGAAGTCGAGCAGCAGTCGACTCGTCTCCTCCGGGCTCTCCACCTGGGGCACATGGCCGCAACTCTCGAGCGTCACCTGTTGGGCGCGGGGTAGCCATTTGCGGACGTGGTGGCCGAAGGCAGCCGGCACGAGCAGGTCGTGCGTGCCCCAGATGAACAGCGCCGGCGGCTGCAGATCGGCGAGCCGGGAATAGAAGCCCTGGCGACCGAAGGGCGCTTCGAGATAGATGTTCCGGGCCGACGCGAGGAACGCGAACCGCGCCCCGGCCGAACCGTAGATCCGGCGGAACTCGTCGACCATCAGATCGCCGACGGCCGGGTCGATCACGTCCCGGTCGTGGAACATGCTCCAGAACTGACCGGCCACGGTCTTTCGCCGGAAGCCGTGCGGGAGCAGGCCGAACTCGGGGCGCAGGAGCCGCACGATCGGGTGAAAGCCGCGCCGGACCCAGGCGACGGCCGGGCACAGGAGACCGAGCGACTGGACGCGCTCCGGCGCCGTGAGCCCGATCTCGATCGCGATCCGTCCACCCATCGAATTGCCGACGATGTGCGTCCGGCGGATGCCGAGCCCGTCCATCAGGCCGAGCATGATCTCGGCGAACCAGCCGGCGTCGTAGTTCGCCCAGCGCGGGCTTGCTCGACGAGCCGAACCCCGGGAGGTCAGGCGCGTGCACGCGGTAGCGGCGGCTCAGCGTGGCCGCGGCCTCGAAGAACGAGGCCCGGGTGCCTCCCAGCCCGTGCAGGAGCAGCACGTCCGGCCCCTCGCCCATCGTCAGCGTCGAGATCCGGTGGCGGCCGACCGGGACATCAGAGATCTGAAGCAGCGGCGGACGCCCGCCGGGGAGCCGGAACATCGCTTCGAAGGCGATCGCGTAGTCAAGCTTTCCGCGGACCGAGAGCAGCCGGCGCTGGAACGCCTCGACTCCTGAGAACTCGCCGCTGCGCAGCCGAAGCCACGTGTCGGCATCGGTCTCGATCGTCACGTCAGGGGCACGGCGCGTTACGCCCTTACGCACCCGCGCGCCATGGCTGGTGCAGCGGACCTCCCACGTATGGCCAAGATCACCCAGCCGGACGTGGTAAGTGGCGTCGAAATCCGGGTTCGCACCGAGATACCGGTCCGGCAGGGAGCGGAACGCCTCGTCGACGGTGGCCAGTCGCCCGGCGTGGGCAAGCGCTTTCGGCACGGTGCGGGAGCCTACCGGTCGGGACCGGCGGACCGGCCGCCGGCCGCAAGACGATCATCTAGGGTTGCCGGATATTGCGAACGATCTCGCTGCATGACACGCAAAGCGGCCTGTTGCGCCCGCTCGAGCCTCGGGACCCCGGCCACGTGGGCATCTACGCGTGCGGACCCACCGTGTACGGACCGATCCACGTCGGTAACGCCCGCCCGTTCGTCGTGTTCGCGCTGCTCAAGCGCTTTCTGACCCACGAGGGCTACGACGTCACGCTCGTCGAGAACATCACCGACATCAACGACAAGATCTACGCCGCGGCGGCGGCGCGGGGTGTCCCGAGCGATGCGCTCGCGCGGGAGATGGCGGCGGCCTACCGGGGCGACACCGAGGGGCTGGGGCTCGGCCGCCCCGACCACGAGCCGCTGGCCAGCGGGACGATCGACGAGATCATCGAGCTCATTGCGGAGTTGATCGAGCGAGGTCACGCGTACGCAGTCGACGGAGACGTGTACTTCTCGGTTCGTTCCTACCCGGAATATGGTGCGTTGTCCCACCGTCGGGTCGACGAGATGGACCAGGGGGAGGGGGTCGAGGGGTCCGATCGCAAGCGGGACTCGCTTGATTTCGCCTTGTGGAAGGCCCACAAGCCCGAGGAGGACACGGCCTGGGAGGCACCCTGGGGCCGCGGCCGGCCCGGCTGGCACATCGAGTGCTCGGCGATGGCGGAATCGATCCTCGGCGTCGGATTCGACATCCACGGCGGCGGCTCGGACCTGATCTTCCCCCACCACGAGAACGAGGCCGCCCAGACCGCCGCGGCGCGCGATGCGCCGCTCACGCGGCTGTGGATGCACAACGGCATGGTCCGCCTCGATCGGGAGAAGATGTCGAAGTCGGTGGGCAACATCTTCGTCCTGCGGGAGGCGCTCGCCGCCTACGGCCGGGACGCACTCATCATGTACTTCGTCTCCGGCCATTACCGCCAGCCGATCGAGTTCGACGAGGCGCGCCTCGAGCAGGCGGCGGCGAACGTGCGGCGGATCCGGGAGACGGCGCGCCGGTTGCAGCCGGGACCCTCGCCGGCGTTCTCAGGACCGCTGAAGGAGCGCTTCTTCGGCTCGCTGGCCGACGACTTCAACACCCCGGGCGCCCTGGCTGCCGTGTTCGAATGGGTGCGCGCGGCCAACGCGTCGCAGGAGCCGGTGGGCGACGCCGATCTGCGCGAGATGCTGGACGTGTTCGCGCTCGGCAACCTGCTCGAGTCCGAGCAGACGGAAGCGCCCGAGGAGATCGTGGCTCTCGCGCAGGCGCGCGACCGCGCCCGAGCCGACCGACACTGGGAAGAGGCCGACCGGCTCCGTGAGCAGCTGCGCGAGCTCGGCTGGGAGGTCCGCGACGGGCCGTCCGGCGCCGAGCTGCTCCCAGTCGCGTGATCATCTACGGCCGCAATCCGATTCGCGAGGCGCTGCGGGGCCCGCGGCAGGTGGCTCGCGTGTGGGCGACGAAGAACGCGCTCCGAGAACCGTGGCTCGCCGGGGCACGCGTGCCGACGCAGACCGTCGCCGCCGAGGAGATCGAGGGCCGGGCGGGCACCGATGCGCACCAGGGCATGTGTGCCGAGGTCGCGCCGTTTCGCTACGCCGACGCGGGGGAGCTGCTGTCGCTTCCGAAACCCTTGATCGTCGTGCTCGACCAGGTGCAGGACCCGCAGAATCTGGGCTCGATCTGCCGAAGCGCCGAGTGCGCCGGTGCCACCGGGTTGGTGATTCCCGAGCGCCGGGCGGCCGAGGTGACCGCCGCCGTGTGCAAGGCGTCCGCGGGCGCGGTTGAGCATCTCCCGGTCGCCCGGGTTCGCAACGTTGCCGACTTCCTCGCCGATGCTCAGGCGGCCGGCGCGTGGAGCTACGGTGCCGACCGTGACGGCACCGTCGCATATGACGCCGTCGACTACACGGGCGGCGTCGTGCTCGTGCTCGGGTCCGAGGGCCGAGGCCTCCGTCCACGGGTCGCCGGGGCGTGTGATGCGCTCGTGTCGATCCCCCTGCACGGCAAGATCGACTCGCTGAGCGTCGGATCGGCGGCCGCCGTGCTGCTGTTCGCCGCTGCGGCCCGGCGCGGCTGACGCGGCAGCGACAACGCGCCGTTTTGCACGGCGGCTTGCAGGAGCCATAAACCACTGGAAATCTGCTTGACACGGGTGCAGTGCTATGTCAAGCTCGCGCCGGGAGAGATGACGGTCAACTCGAGCTTGAGGCTTGGGGTGATCTGAGGGTGCGGAACACAACAGCCGTGACCCTGTTTGACCAATAGGTGCGGCGCCAGGGGAGGTAACGCGCCACGAACTCCATGCGGTCGTCCGCGGGCAAGCGGCGGCTGAGAAGGGATTGTGTCGTGGCTCGACTTTCTGCGAACTCTCAGTCTCAACCTCAGGTTGAGGATGGGTATCTGATTGCACTCGCGAAGCAGGGTTATCCCGATGCGTATGACCGCATCGTCCGCCGGTACTACGGCTTCGTTCGCTTGAAGGCGTCGTCGTACTTCCTCGCTGGGGGTGACTCCGACGACCTCATCCAAGAAGGGCTCGTCGGCCTCTATAAGGCGGTCCGGGATTATCGGAGTGACCGAGAGTCAAGCTTCCGCAACTTCGCGGAGCTCTGCATCACCCGTCAGATCATCACCGCGGTGAAGACCGCCACGCGCAACAAGCACTCGCCGCTCAATCAGTACGTGTCGTTCTCGAGCACACCGTCGGGCTCGACCGGAGACAGTGAGCCCACGCTCGACGAGATGCTCCCCGGCTCGACGGTTCACGATCCCGTCAACCAGGTGATTTCGTCCGAGGAGCTGCGTGCCCTCGTCGCGTGCATCTCGACGGCCCTGTCCGAGCTCGAGTCACGGGTGCTGGCGCTGTATCTCGACGGTCACTCCTACGAGGAGGTCGGTCGCCGGTTGTCGTGCGATTGCAAGACCGTCGACAACGCCCTGCAGCGGGTCAAGCGCAAGGTGGGCGCGCACCTCGCCGAGCGCAACGTCGCCGCGTGAGGGCCCCGGTCGCCGGCCGCAGATCAGCCGGCGATGGGACCGAGAACGGGCTCGTGACCGTACGTGCTGAACGCGCGGAAGCGTGAGAACTCGCGGTGCGCGGGCCCGTGGAAGTCTGAGGAGCCGGTCATCAGGAGCGTGAGGGTCTCGCACCATGTCACGACCGCGTTGGTCTGCTCGCGCGTGTGCGTGGCGTAGAAGCATTCGACGCCGTCGATCCCTGCCGCCCGGAAGCGCGTGATCGCGTCCCGCACCTGATCGCTGTCGGCGAGGTCCCAGAACGGGTGCGCCCACACCGCGACCCCGCCCGCATCGTGGATCGTCTCGATCGCCTCGGGGATCGTCGGCGACTCCCGGGCGCGGTAGGCGGGTCGCCCCTCGATCAGATAGGCCTCGAGAAACGCCGACGGGTCAGACGCGTCCTCCTCGCGGAGCCGAGCGCGGTTCGCCGGATGGCTGACGACCGCCTCCGCCAAGTGCGGTCGGCCGATCGATTGGCCGGCGTCGGACCGCCGCGCCAGCACGCCGTCATCGAGCTCGAACCCCAGCTCCCGCAGTGCCTCGGACATCCGCGCCGCCCGTCGCCGCCGGTCCCCGCGGAAATACTCGAGCGCGGCACGGAGCTCGCGCTGCTCGTGATCAATCCCGTACCCGAGGATGTGGAGATCACGTCCATCCTCGTCGAGCGCTGAGATCTCTACCCCGGTGACGAGCCCGATACCAGCGCTCCGCGCCGCCTCACGGGCCTCGGAGACGCCGTCGACTGAGTCGTGATCGGTCAGCGAGAGCAGCTCGACGCCGGCCTGCGCGGCGGCCGCCACCACGTCGCCCGGAGGCAGCGCGCCGTCGGAATGGAGCGAGTGGCTCTGCAGATCGAAGGTCGGGGCCGCCGTCAAGCGGGGCAGCCTAGTGCGCGCGGCGCTCGTAGGCGTTCGTCTCGGTGCGGACGATCGAGACGAGATTGCCGAGCGCGATGTTCGCGTCGAGGAGATGCAGCCCCCAGGTCGCATCGGGACTCGGACGGGCGGTCTGCGCCCCGTTCAGCGCGGTGATCTCGAGCACGCTCGCGCCGTCGGCGGTCGAGCAGCGGCCGCTGTAGGAGGTCGGTTCTTCGCTCCACACGGTCTTCGGCGTCGGCTGCGTCAGGCCGAGGAGCTTGATGCCGGCGGACAGCGTCGAGCCGGGATCGAATGGCTGGCTCGGGAAGATCGGGTCGAGAACGGCGCTTCCGCCCTTGAGCGCTGCGGGGTTCGTGCACAGGACCTGGTCGCCCTTGGTGGTCGTACGGCCGAACAGGCTGTCGGCGGGCGGGACCTGGTCATAGGTCGAGAACGCGATGACGCAGCCGAGCGCAGAAGCCGAGCGGCACGCCGGCGTGTGCTTGAAGTCGCCACCGATGCCCCGGCCACGCTTGACGAGCACGTTGCCACCGAGCAGGATCGCCGACAGCATCCGCTTGCGCACCGCGGGCTTGGAGTCGACGTCCTTGGCGATCAGCGCCCGGAGCACGAACGAGCCCTGAGAATGGCCGATCAGGACGAAGCCGCGCCCGTGGTTGTACTGGCGCAGGTAGGTCGCGAACGCGGACCGGACGTCGTTCAGCGGTCGCGAGGCGCTGATCTTCGTCTTGCCGAGCTGGCTGAGGGTGAGCTGCCGGTACATCGGCGCGTACACCTTGCAGTACTGCGAATAGCGCGCCGCCTGATAGAGCGCGATCGAGCGCTCCTCCGGGTCGATGTGGAAGTTCGCAAACGTCGTCTTCTGGTCGCTCACGGTGGGATAGACGTAGAAGCAGTCGATCGCCGGGTGACGGACGGCGGCGGGGCGGACGACACGCAACGCCTTCAGCGCCGGTGAGTACACGGTCGTGGAGAGCCCCGGCGTGCACGGGTCCGGCGAGACGCCCGGGCGGCAGAGCCACACCGGCTTGGCGCTCGCTACGGACGGAACGAGCCACGCCGTCAGTGCGCACGACGAAGGTGGCGAGGAGGAGGAGGCGTCGGGTTCTCATCAGCGGTGCACGGCCGCAAGCAGCGCAGCGTACGAGCGTACCAGCGCCGCCCGCTCCTGCTCGAGCAATGGGTGACCGAGCTGACAGCCCTCGGCCACCCACTGATCGGAATGGCGCATCGCGAGTGCCCGCTGCTCGGCGGCGAGGCGGACCTGGTCGGGCGCGACGCCGTACGTGTATGCCCACAGGGCCGTGAGTGCCTCGATCAGGGAGGACTCGTCAAGCTCATCGCTGTGCTGGTGCTCACGGTGCACCCGCCACCACTCGATCTCCAACTCGGACGCCTGGCGGGGGTCGAACCGCTCGCCGTGGATGCCGGCGACGAGTCGGTAGAAGCGCTCCATCGCCTGGCGGGCGCCCTCCGGGTCGTTGTCCGGGAACGGCGCCCACAGCTGGTTGGCGCGGAGCACGAGCCAGGCGCCGCGGAACGTCGCCGGCCACGGCAGCCCGAACGTATGGCGGGTGAGCCCGACCGCCGCCCGGAGGAACGGGACCCACTCCCGTCGGTAGTACGTTGCCCACGCGACCGTCTCCAGGTTGCCGACCCGCCGTGGATCGAAGCCTCGATGTGGCTTGACCCCGGCAGCGAGCCATGTGACGGTGGTCGCGGTTCGCACACGTCGGCGTCGTCTCGGCATCTCCGAGAACCTAAAGGACAACGTAGTTCGAGGGGGAAATGAGCGCGGCGAACTACGGAAGTGCGTGGGTTACGGCCGTCCTACGGTGGGACGATGCGAATTAGATTCCTCCCCACTGCCGTCCTCGTCCTCGTCGCCGGCGGCGCGATCGCTGGGGCCGCGGCTGCTCCTGCGGCGCGGACCGCCCCTCGAGTGACCGTCATGACCCGCAATCTGTTCCTCGGGGCGGACCTGCTCCCGCTCGCGACCGCTCCAAAGGGTGCGCCGTTTGAGCAGGCGGTCGCGGCCGCCCTCGCGTCGGTGCAGTCGACCACGCCGACGGCGCGGATGAAGCTGATCGCACGCGAGATCGCGAACGCCAAGCCGGACCTCGTCGGCCTGCAGGAGGTCTCACGCTGGAGCACCGGTCCGCTGAACTCCACGACGAAGCCCAACCACGTCGTCGTCGACTACCTCGGTGTGATGATGGCGGAGCTGGGCCGCCTGCACGCGCCCTACCGGATCGCCGTGCAGCGGCTCAGCTTGCATCTGCGCGCCCCGAGTTCGCGCGGCGTGATGGTCGACTTCACCGACGGGAACGCGATCCTCGTCCGACGCGGAGTGAGCGTTCGCAACGTCCACGCCGCCGACTTCCGCAGCCTGCTGCAGATCCAGACACGGGGAATCGGCACCGTCGTCGTGTCTCGCAGCTGGGCGGAGCTCGATGCCACCGTTCGCGGTGCGCGTCTGCACTTCGTCGACACGCACCTGGAGGCGTACTCGGCGACGACCCGGCTTGCCCAGGCGAAGGAACTCGTCGCCGGCCCGCTCCGATCCCGTCTGGAGACCGTGCTCGTCGGTGACCTGAACTCGAACGCGAACCTTCCGAAGCCAGAGGACCGGCCGCCGTTTGTGGCGATCCGCGCGGCCGGCTTCCGTGACAAGCGCTCTCCCAAGCTCAACTGCTGCCTGAACGACGATCTCCGAACAGGCAAGTGGGATCACATCGTCGATCACATCATGGCCAAGCCGGCGCTGACGCTGATCCGCTCATTCGTGACCGGGAGCGAGACGACGGCCGCCGGGCGACACCCCTCTGACCACGGCGGTGTCGTCAGCGTGCTCGGTTTCCCGCGCTGAGGCGGAACGCAGCGAGACTGCGCCGAGGGTCGCCGCGAGCAGCGCGAACGCCGCGCCGATCAGGAACGCCGTGTGGTAACCGCCGACGAGCGCCGCGCGATGGGCTTCGCCCGCGGCCGCGAGGTGGCTCGTGCGGGAGGCCGCGACGCTCGCGAGCACGGCGAGACCGAGGGCGCCGCCCATCATGAACGAGGTGTTCACGATCCCCGAGGCGAGTCCGGCGTCGCTCTGCTCGACGTCGCCCATCGCGGCCAGGAGCACCGGGTTGAATGCCATTCCGGCACCGAAGCCGAGCAGCGTCATGCTCGGGAGCACGTCGGCGACGAAATGCCCGCCGACGGGCGCCCGCGCGAACAGGAGCAGTCCGCAGGCCGCGAGGCCGAGACCGACCACAAGCGGCAGCTTGATCCCGAACCGCATCACGAGCCGCGCCGAGATACCGAGCGAGAACACGCCCATGATCACGTTCGCCGGCAGGAAGGCGAGGCCGACCTCGAGCGGGCTGTAGCCGAGCACGAGCTGGAGATACAGCGCGGAGAGGAAGAACCACGCGAACATCGCGGCCGCCCACAGCACCCCGATTCCGTTCGCGGTGGCGAGGTTCCGGAGCCGGAACAGGGCGAGCGGGACGAGCGGTGCCTCGACCCGAGCCTCGAGCGCGATGAACAGCGCAAACAGGGCCGCCGAGCCGCCCAGCAGCCCGAGCGTCTGGCCGGAGAGCCACCCCGCCTGGTTGCCGCCCACGACCGCATACGTCGCCAGGATCAAGGCTCCGGTGACGAGCACAGCGCCGGCGACGTCGAGCCGGCCACGCCCGGCCAATCCGTCGGCGCCGGGAAGCACGCGCCGCGCCAGGACGGACACGCAGATGCCGATCGGCACGTTGACGAGGAAGATCCAGTGCCAGTTGAGGACGTCGGTCAGGACGCCGCCGAGGAGCACGCCGATGCTCCCGCCGCCGGCGGCGACGAACCCGAACACGCCCATCGCCTTCGCCCGCTGTGCCGGCTCGACGAACAGCGCGACGATGAGCGACAGCGACACGGCCGACACGATGGCGCCGCCGAACCCCTGAATCGCGCGCGCCGCGACGAGCAGAGCCTGCGAGTCGGACAGGCCACACGCCAGTGAGGACACCGTGAACAGCGCAATTCCGCCGATGAACAGACGTCGGTGGCCGAAGTGGTCACCGAGTCGCCCGCCGAGGAGCAGAAAGCCGCCGAACGTGAGCATGTAGGCGTTCACGACCCAGGCGAGCGACGTCTGCGAGAAGCCGAGGTCCTGGCGGATCGACGGCAGCGCAACGTTCACGATCGTCGTGTCGAGCACGATCATCAGTGAGCCGAGGCACAGGACGATCAGTGCGATCCATTTCGAGCGGTCACTCAGGCCAGCCGTAGTCATCTCTCGCTTCCTTTCCCTGCCGCTTACAAGCTTCCAGAGGGTAAGACAGCCCCTCGCGTCCAAACTCATCGCCCTGGCGGGCAAACTCACCGCTTCGATCCGCCTGGCATCGGCCCGGCCGTCATACTTGGGCGATGGAGAATGTGGCGTCAACCGAGGCCGCCCGGTGATCCTCAAGCAGTACTACCTCGGCTGCCTCGCGCATGCGTCGTACCTCATCGCCGATGAGGCGCACGGGACGGCGGCGGTCGTCGATCCCCAGCGGGACATCGAGCAGTATCTCGAGGACGCCGCGCAGGCGGGGTGCACGATCGAGCACGTGTTCCTAACCCATTTCCACGCCGATTTCGTCGCGGGTCACCTGGAGCTTCGGGACCGGACGGGCGCCGCGATCCACCTCGGTGCCCGGGCGCAGGCGGCCTACGAGTTCGAGTCGATGGCCGATTCATCCGAGGTCAACCTCGGCGACGTTCGGCTCGTCGTGCTCGAGACCCCCGGACATTCGCCTGAATCGATCTCGATCCTCGTCTACGACCGCCACCGCAGCGACACGACGCCGTACGCGGTTCTCACCGGCGACACTCTGTTCATCGGTGATGTCGGTCGCCCGGACCTGCGCGCGTCGCTCGGATGGAAAGCCGAGGATCTCGGCAGCCTGCTGTACGACTCGCTGTACCGGAAGCTCGCGACGCTCCCGGACGAGACGCTCGTCTACCCGGCACACGGCGCCGGATCGCTGTGCGGCAAGAACCTCTCGACCGACACGGTCTCCACGATCGGCGCCCAGCGCCGATACAACTACGCGCTCCAGCCGATGAGCCGGGAGCGGTTCATCGAGATCGTCACCGCCGATCAGCCAGATGCGCCGGCGTACTTCACGTTCGACGCCGTCCTCAACACTCAGGAGCGGCCAACGCTCGAGCACGCGCTTGAGCGCGAGCTGCGGCCGCTGTCGCTCACCGAGGCGAGCGCGCTGCTCGACGCCGGCGCCCAGGCACTCGACACGCGTGACCCGCTGCGCTTTGAGGGCGGGCATCTCCGCGACGCCCTCAACGTCAGCCTCGGGGGCACGTATGCGACGTGGTGCGGGACATTGCTTGATCCCGAGCGCCCGATCGTGCTCATCTCCGAGCCCGGGACCGAGACCGAGGCGGCGGTGCGCCTCGGCCGAATCGGCTTCGACAACGTCGCGGGGTACCTCGACGGTGGGATGGAACAGCTCGAGCGGGCGCCGGAGCTGATCGAGCGCACCGAGCGGATCACCGCCGCAAACATGGCGCAACAGCTCGCGAGCGACACGCCGCCGCTCCTGATTGACGTCCGCACGCCGTCTGAATGGAGTGCGGCGAAGATCGAGGGGTCGGTCAACGTGCCGCTGTCGCGCGTCAACGAGGAGCTCGAGCGCCTTGACCGCGACCGGTCCACGATCGTGTACTGCGCGAGCGGCTATCGCTCGGCGATCGCCGCGAGCGTGCTCCAGCGGTCCGGGTTCACGCGCGTGTTCGATCTCGTCGGTGGCCTGCCGGCCTGGGAGGCCGCGCGCCTCCAGCCCGCCTGACCGCCGATCAGCGAGTCCAACGCAGGCCGACGATCGCGGTGTCGTCGGACTGCGATCCCGCCCGCAGCTCGCCGAGCAGTCGGTCCAGCAGCTCCTGGAGCTCGCCGCCGTCGGTGGTCGCAGTGGCGGTGGCCGCCGCACGCAGCCGGTCGAGGCCGTCATCGAGCTGCTCGCCTCGCCGTTCGACGAGCCCGTCGGTGAACGCCAGGAACGTCGCGTGGGCGGGTGCCGTCATCGTCCGTGACGTGTACGCAACGTCGTTCTCGACGCCGATTGGCACGCCGACATCGGTGTCGAGATAGGCGGCTTGCCCGCCATCCACGAGGAGCGGCGGCAGATGGCCGGCGCTCGCGAGCGTGATCGTGTGCGCGTCGATGTCGATCAGGGCGCAGAGCACGGTCGCGAGCTGGCCGCCGTCGCTGACGCTGAGGATCCGGGACAGCTTGCGGAGGATGTCTTCAGGCGCGTCATGCTGAGCCGCGTAGGCGTGGATCGCGTAGCGCAGGGATGCCATGGTCGTGCCCGCCGCGAGCCCTCGGCCGGAGACGTCGCCGACGACCACGAGCAGCCGCTTGTCTGAGAGGGGGATCACGTCATACCAGTCGCCCCCAATGTCGACGCCGTGTTCGCCGGCCTCGTAACGTGCGCTCGCCTCCGCGCCCTCGAGCGCCGGCAGCTCGTCGGGGAGCAGGGCATGCTGGAGCGTCTGCGCGATCGTCCGCTGCTCGGCGTACAGGCGCTGGTTTTCGGTGAGCGCGCCCTCGAGTTGGCCGGCGAGGTGCTCGGCCGATCGGCGCCGGCGCGTGAGCCGGGCGACGAGCCAGGCGACGCCAAGGGTCAGGATCACGCCGCCGATCGCGATGATCCACGGCAGCCGCTGCGGGAGCGTGCCGGCGAGCGACTGGCGGGGTCCGATGACGAGCGTCAACACGGTGTTGCCGAACGGCACCTGGAGACGCTGGGTCGCGCCGCGGAGGGGTGGACGGCTCACGCTCGTGACGAGCAGGTTGTTCGCGTCCGCTGCCGGACCGAGGTAGAACGCGTAGTTGAGCTCCGAGAACGCCTGATCTTTGCGGAAGCGTGAGCGGCGATCCTGTGGGAGCGGCCGCTCTCCGTACACGAGGTAGCGCCCGGTGCCGGGTGTGTCGAAGGCATAACCGATGCCGGATAGCAGCGGGCCGCGGCGCAGGCCGATGATGCTCAACTTCGGCGTCGCGGCACTCTCGGTGAGGAACGCGCGCGTCTGTGCGGTCGCGGGTGTGAGCGTCGGGGGTGTGCCGAGCGTCACGAGGGGCGGTCCGTTGGGAGCGTGGAGCCGCCAGAGCGAGATCGAGACGAACTGCTGAGCGCGCATCGGGCCGACGTACGGGGCGATGAATCGGCGGAATTGTCGGGGGTCGCCATGCGTCGCGTCGGCGAACGCCGCCGCGGAGGCGAACGTCGTCTGAGTCGTTGGCTGCGCCGACGCGATCACCGACGCCACCTCACGGCCGCGCAACTCGAGCAGTCGCGTTTCGTTGCGCGTGTAGAGCGAGTGGGAGAGCAGCGTCAGGGCTGCCGTCACGAGCAGCCCGAGCGCGACGGTTCCCGTGGCGATCCAGTACGGCCAGCGCTCCCCAGCGGGCTCTGCCCCGTTCACGGGAGGAAAACTAGCCGGTTGGTGAAGCTTTGGCGCAGTATTCGCTACGCCGCCGGCGGCGGGACGTAGGCCGGGTCGTGCTCGTGCTCGCGGAAGAAGCGAACGACGTTGCCGATGTACTCCTCGAACCGCGGGCACCGCATGCCGTGACGGGCGAGGAGCTCGCTTGCCTTGCGGGTATCGAACCGGACCGGATGGTTGAGGTAGATGATCGACTCCCGCGGCGCCCCGGAGAAGTAGTCGCGCATGCGCTTGAAGCGCAGCGACTGCTCGAGCATGGCGTTGGGGACCTTAAGCGTCGGTTCCTTGCCCGCGTACTCGCGGCTGAGCACCTGCGAGAGCCGGGCGGCGCTGATGGGTTCTGGGTCGACGAGGTGGAGCGTCTCGCCGGCCGCTGCCTCGTCGCCGCTCGCCGCCACGATCGCGGCGACGATGAAGTCGACGGGAACGACGTTGAACGAGGACGCCTTACTGCCCATCTGGGGAATCGGTCCCGGCCGTTCTGCCGCCCGGGCGATCGTGCGCAGGATGTAGTACGGGCCGTCGAACTTCTCCGTCTCTCCGGTCCGCGAGTCGCCGACGACGATCGCTGGCCGGTAGATCGTCGTGGGGATGTCGCGCATCCGGATCTGGACCCACAGCTCCGCCTGAAACTTCGTCGACTCATAGTGGTTCTTGAACTGCTGGCCGAGGACGAGCTCGTGCTCGTAGACGATGCCCTTCCGGTCGCCGGCGACGTAGGCGGTGCTCACATAGTTCAGCCGCTCGAGCTGACGGCAGGCGGCACACAGATCGAGGATGTTGCCGGTACCTTCCACGTTGACCCGCTGGGCGATCTCGAGCGGGACCGCGAGGTTGTAGATCGCCGCGAGGTGGAACACCTGAACGACCTCACGCTCAAGCCGCTCACGCGTGGACGCGTCAAGGCCGAGATCCTGCTTGGAAATGTCGCCCGTGAGGAGCTCGATCCGGTCGGCGGCGATCGCCGCCGCGGTGTCCCGGGCCCGGTCGAGTTGCTTCTCCTCGACGAGGGCGACGATCCGCGCCTCGGCGTCGACGTCAAGCAGCGCGCGCACGAGACGGCGGCCGATGAACCCGGGGAAGCCGGTGACGAACAGGAGTCGTGACACGGCGGGCAGTCTACGCCTGGCCGCGATCTTCGGAGTCCAGAGGCAGGTACACGTCGCCGGGACCGGCAGCTTCGCGGCGACGCACACTCGGCTGGACCTGCTGGCCACACGCCGAGCGAATGCTCCGCGGGAGTTCGCTGTGGAACGGTCGACGCCGTCCTGGCCGACCTCTTCCCGTCGGCGATGACCGACGTGCAACCGGCGAGCGGCCGCGTTTTGTAGTCTGCCGCGCCGGGAGTCGTCACATGGCTGATCGCAAGGACATCGACTTCAGCTACTCGCTGACCGACCGCATCGTGCGGACAGCGCTCGGTGACCTCGCCGATTTCAGCGGCGCCAAGTACGACGGTGACTTCGGCCTGACGCTCGAGCAGGCCCAGCGACGCAAGCACGACTACATCGCCGAGCAGATCGGGATCGAACCCGGCCGACGCATCCTCGATCTCGGCTGCGGCTGGGGCGCCGTGCTCAACTTCATCCGCGAGCGGGGCGCCACGGGACTCGGCGTGACCCTGTCGGACGCCCAGCAGGCGTCGTGCCTGAAGCACGGCCTCGACGTTCGCCTGCACGACGCCCGCCAGGTGACGGTCGACACGTTCGGCGCCTTCGACGCGGTGGTCAGTCTCGGAGCATTCGAGCACTTCGCCTCCCGCGAGGACTACGACGCGGGCCGGCAGGACGACGTCTACCGCCGCTTGTTCGAGAACGTCGCCGGACTCTTGCCGGACAAGGGTCGCTTCTTCCTTCAGACGATGGTGTTCGGCCGCAACATGATCCCGGTCGAGCAGGTCTCCCGCGATGCGCCGCGGGAATCCGACGCCTGGTATCTGGCGATGATGCAGGCGGCATTCCCGGGATCGTTCCTGCCGTTCGGCCAAGCGCAGGTGATCCGCTGCGCCGAGCCGCACTTCAAGCTCGTCTCGAGCATCAGCGGCCGACTCGACTACATCGAGACGATCAACCAGTGGGACAAGCGCACCGAGGTGTGGACGCCACGGATGACCCTCCTGAAGCTCCAGTTGCTGCCCAAGTGGCTGACGGACTCAAACTTCCGCTTCGCCTACACCACCGGCGAGAGCTCAAACCAGGAGTGCTTCAAGCGCGAGTTGATGGATCACTACCGGCTGGTGTTCGAAAAGGTGTGACGACGACCCGCCCGCGACGTATAGGATCGGCGCCGGCCGTCCGCACACGGCAACGAGCACCTATCAGTGTCAGTCGACCTCGTCATTGACGTCGAGAACAGCCCGGGAGCGCTGGCGGAAGTCGCCGCCGCGATCAGCGACGCCGGGGTGAACATCGCCGCCGCCACCTGCATCGGCCCCGGGGATCGCGCCGAGCTTCACATCCTCGTGCCGCACGCCGAGGCGGCCAAGCACCTGCTCGCGATCTCGCACCTGGCGGTCACCCGCGAGCGCGAGGTCGTCGTGATCGAGGTCCACGATGAACCGGGCGTCCTCGCGGACCTCGCGCGCAAGGTGGCCAAGGCGGGCGTCAATCTCGACATCGTCTACGTCGCGACTCGCAACCGGGTCGTGTTCGGCTCGAAGGACCTCGACGCGCTCCGCGCCGCGCTTACCAGTTGACGGCGGCGGCCTATCGCGTGATCGACGCGGTGAGCGGGAGTGCGCGCGACGAGGTCCCGACGTACACACGGAACCGTCCGTGCGCCGTGGGCCAGGCCCCGCGGCGTGCGTCGTAGTAGGTAAAGCTCGATGCGGGGAGGGCGAGGCGAACGTGCGCCACCTGCCCCGGACGAAGCACCACCTTGGCGAAGGCCTTCAGCTGTCTCGGCGGCTCGCCGGCCGCAGCGGGGAACTGCAGGTAGGCCTGCACGACCTCCGCGCCGGTGCGGTGGCCGCTGTTGCGTACGGTCACCGTCGCACGCTGCGCGCCCCCGCCTGCCGCATGCACGCTCAGGCCGCTCAGCCGGAATGACGTGTACGACAGCCCGAAACCGAACGGGAACAGCGGCGTCTCGTGGACCCGGTCGTAGTAGCGATAGCCAACGAAGATCCCCTCGGAGTACTGGACGAGGTTGCCGAAACCCGGATACTCAGCCTGACGCGTCGCCGGTCCCTGCGCGGCGTTCCGCGGGAACGTGACCGGCAGGCGCCCCGCGGGATCGGCGCGTCCGAACAGCGTGTTCGCGATCGCCGACCCGCTCTGCTGGCCGGGATACCACGCCTCGATCACGCCGGCGACATTGGGTAGCCATGGCATCAGCACCGGCCCGGCGGTGTGCAGCACGACGATCGTCCGGCGGTTCGCCCTCGCGACGGCCGCGATCAGCGCGTTCTGGTCGCCGGGCAACTGGAGCGACGGACGATCCATCCCCTCGCTCGAGACGTCGTTGGCGAACACGATCGCGACCCGTGCTCGGCGCGCTGCGCGGACGGCGGCGGCGCGTCGCGACGGGTCGGGTGGTGCCCAGCCGACCTGGAGCCCGGCGCCGCCGATCGACGAGCCGGTTGCGTAGGTGATCCGGATCGGGACGGCATGACCCTTGACCAGCGTCGCCATACCCTGGAACGTGATCGTCGGTCCGCCCGGTGCGCTGACGACGCCTCCCGGTAGGTCTCCCCGTGAGAACTCGGCGTTCGCGTCGATGACCCGGTGGCCGCCGACGGACAGCTGCGCCACCCCGGCGACCTTCAGCGCGAAGCGGTAGGTCCCGGTGCTCGGGGGCGTGAGCGTGCCGGTCCAGGTCGCCGCGGTCGCGCCGTTTGCGTTCGGGATCGGGGCGAGGGGCGTCGGCGGGCTGGCGAAGTCGACGGTCCCCTCAACGCGCGTCGCGAGTGGCGTTCCGGTGGCGGTCTGCCCTGTGTAGAAACGCGCGCTCAGTCCGTGAGCGGTCGTCCCCGCCGCGGTCAGCGCGCTCGAGGGAATGTCTGCAAGCGGCACCACGCCGAGCGTGCCCGGCGAGTACGTGATCCGCGAGCGGGATCCCACGAGATGGCGGATCCCGGTGAGCGGTGAGATCACCGGCCCGGGGAGGACCGCCGGAGAGCCGTTCTCCTCGATCTGGGTCCCGACGCCGGCATCATGGCCGATGACCGCGATCGAGCCGGCGTGCGTGCTGAGCGGGAGCGCGTCGCTCCGGTTCTTGAGCAGGACGGTCGCCTGCTCGGCGACCCGCGTCGCGAGCGCGCGGTGGGCGGGTGTGCTGACCACGGCGGCCGTGCTGCCGGCCGGTGGATGATCGAACGCGCCGACGGCGAACAGACCGGTGAGCACGCTGCGGGTTGCCTCATCAAGCCGGCCACTGGACAGCGTCCCGTGGCTGTACGCCGTCGTCAGAATCGTCAATTCGCTCTGCCCGAGCGCGGTGGTGATGCTGCCGAGCAGCATGTTGTCGACGCCGGCGTTGACCGCAGTGACGTCGTCACGGACGGCGAGTTCCGCGTCCGGGGCGACGAACCCTTGGAGGCCGAAGCCCTTGAGCTGGCCGAGCGTCTTCGGGTTCTGGCACGAGTACACGGTGTTGATTCGGTTGTAGGAGCACATCACCGACGCGACGTGGCCCTGCCGCACCGCGGTCCGGAAGGCCGGGTAGTAGATCTCCTGGAGGGCCCGCTCGGACACCTGGTCGCTCACGGCCGTGCTGGCAAGCGGCTGCCCGAAGCGGTCGATCTCCTGGTTGTTGCCGGCGAAGTGTTTGACCTGCGCCATCACATGGTGGCTCTGAATCCCGAGAATCTCCGGGGCAACGAGCGAGCCGGTCAGGAACGGATCCTCGCCGAGCGTCTCCGCCTCCCGGCCCCACAGCGGCGTCCGCACGATGTTGACCGTCGGCGCGTACAGCAGATCGAGCCCCTTGCCCGCCGCCTCGGCGCCGAGCGCGTCACCGTACGCCCGAGCGATCGTGCGGTCCCACGACGCGGCGATCGTCTCCGCGTCCGGAAACGCGGTCACATGCGTGCTGGCCTCGCCGATGCCGTTCGGCCCGTCGAGCGCCTTGAGCGGTGGGATCCCGAGGCGCGTGTCGCCGGAGGTACCGCCGGCGACGAGCGCCAGCTTTTCGGCGGGCGTCATTGCGCTCGCCGCGAGCGCGGCGCGCTGCCGCGGCGCGAACTTGGTGTTGCACCAGGAGTAGGCGCCGCACGAACTGGCCTCCGCGCTGCTCGCGCCGACCGCGAGCACGCCTGCCACCGCGAGCCAAGCCACCCTCCTCACACCGCACACTCTGCCACGTGACTCGCGCGCGGAGGTGTCAGGCCGGTCGTTCGCACTGGGCGTCAACGCAGCCCCGGAGACGGCATCACCCGATCGGGATGATGGCCCAGGACAGCGGTGGCCTACCGTGGCTCGCAGTGTCCGATAGCGCAGACCACATGACTCCCGAAGGCACCGACATCACGGGACGCATCGTCGCTGAATTCGAGCGCGATGTGATTCATCCAATCGAGAATTTCCAGGACCCGAGCCAGGAGTGGCGGCGACTGTTCTCAGAGTTGCTCGGCACGTTCTTCCTCGTGCTCGTTGCCGCGGGTGGGGGGATGATGGGGGACGCGTTTCCGAACACGATCACCCGCACCGCGGCGGTTGTCGCGCCCGGGCTGATGGTGATGGGAATCATCATGTTCATGGGCAAGGTCTCGGGCGCACATCTCAACCCCGCGGTCAGCATTGCGTTCGCGCTGCGCCGGGACTTTCCGTGGCGGCGGGTGCCCGGATATATCGTCGTGCAGCTCGCCGGCGCGACGCTGGCAGCCCTTTTCCTCCACGCGGTCATCAACGTCTCCGCGGTCCACGGCTCGAACTACGTGGCCCCGGGTTACAGTGCCGGGGCGGCGTTCTGGATGGAGCTGATCCTGACTCTGGGGCTGGTCAGCGTCATCCTCGGGACCGCGTCCGGAGCGCAGAACATCGGGGTCATCGCGGCCCTCGGCGTCGCGGGGTACATCGCCCTGGCGGGGCTGTGGGGCAGCCCGATCTCAGGGGCATCGATGAACCCGGCGCGCACGTTCGGCCCCGACCTCGTCGGCGGCAAGTTCACCGACTACTGGGTGTATGTCGCCGGGCCGATTGCCGGCGCCGCGTTGGCGGCTGCGGTCGCGTTCGTGCTGCGCGGATCCGGCGGCGGGATCAGTGGCTCGGGCGCAGCCCAAGGCGCCCTGTTCACCGAGACGACGAAACCCGACAAGCGTTAGTCGGCGGTTCGCGGGCTGACTGTGACTGCGTCGTCCTGCGCCAGGGCGCGGAGCACGCCATCCGGAGGAACCTGAGTCGGGACCTTCGCGCTCCCCGTGTCTCGGGTCTGGGGGTTCAGCGCTTGATCTCGACGAGGAGAACCCAGCTGTTGATGAGCCCGGCGCTTGTGGCGATGGCCATGGCCCCGCCGAGCCAGTAGAGACCGCCGATGCTGGTGGTGATCGTCGCTAGGGCGGCGATCATGGCGAGGGTGGCGAGCAGGCTTCCGGGGGCGGCGTGGGCCAGTCGCCAGGTGAGCGGCCCGTCGCGCTCGTGTCGCCAGCGGGGGAGGTCGACCTTCAGCACGAGCCTGAGCAGTCCGGCGGCGAGGATGGCCAGGCCGATGCCGAGGGCCGTGTGAGACAGGCCGGGTGTGAGGACGAGAAGGCTGCTGGCGAGCGGGTAGGCGAAGAAAATGAGGGTTTCGACCGCGCGGCCGGGCAGCAGCTTGTCGGCGATGATGGCGTCCAGGTTGAAGGAGATAGCCACGAACGCGAGACCGAGCAGCGCCCCCGAGGCGCCGGCGAACGCGACGCAGAAGTCATGCCACGGCGCAGGGTCATACATGGTCATCGTTCCTCGGTCTGGCAGGCGTTCTGACTTTGGCGTCCCCCACGGGAGTGACGGTCAGCGGGGCAGTGTCTTGTCGAGCCAGTCGAACGCTGCGGTCCAGAACACCACCGGTGCCATGCCCTCGCAGTGGCCCTCGGCGCCTTCGGCCTGGAGGAAGCGACGAAACTCCTTCGGGCACGTCAGCTGGTCATAGAGTTCCTGGCCCTGCCCGGTTGAGACGACATCAGTCTCGTTATCGGTGATGTAGCTCGGACAGGTGATCGCCGCCACCTGATCGCGGGACGTGTAGCGGCGCATGTCACCGACGTATGCGCGAACCGTCGACACGCCGTTCGTGACCATACGTGGTCCGAACAACGTCTTCAGCGCAGGGTTTTGCAACAGGGCTTCGAACTGGTCGTCCGCCGCGGGGTCGTCGACGTGGTTCCACAGGTCACCGAGCCGCGCCGCCATCCCTTCGGCCATGTCGATCTGGCCCGGGTCGGCGATCATCGCCGCCAGGCGCGGCTCACCCGACGCGCCCCGGGGTGCGAGCAGACCACCAAACGACCGACCGATCAGCACAATCCGTTCCGGGTCGACGCCCGGTTGGCGGAGGACGACATCTACCATCCCCGGCACGACGTGCTCCCAGTCGGGGCGCATCGGCTCGCGTCGCTCGTACAGCGGGATTCCTGTGCCCGGACCATCGAGGCTGACGAACGCCCAACCCCGGTCAAGCGCCGCCCCGGCTGACGCGAAGTTCTCCTCGGCCGTGCCGTCGTAGCCCCCGATGTGGAGGATGGTCGGGAAAGGTCCGTCGCCCGACGGCACGAACAGGTAGCCGGGGGTGTCGCCGTCGAGCACCGTGCCGGGCGGGTCCAGCAGTGGGAGCGCGTTGCGGAAGGCCTGGACGCTCGCGGCGTAGCCAGTCTGAAGCTCCGCTGCATCGAGGTCGTCGCGGTGCCAGAAGAACGATTGGCGATAGTACTCGGCGGCCCGCAGGTAGCAGCCGCGGGCACTCACCGTGTGACCTGCTGCGAGCGCGGTGTCGGCCTCTTGCACGAGCTTCTCGGCGAACGCCGACCACTGCCGATACCAGCTGTCGCGGTCGCCGGGCGTGATCTGGGACGCGATGTACAGGCACTCGCCCACGTTCGCCATGCCCGAGTCGCACTTCCCGACCGATCGCTGGAGTTGGCCGTCGAAGCCCGCATCATCGAAGTACAGCTTCACGTGACACTCCTGACGTACGAGAGGTCACCGCGCGGCACCGCGCCGGACGCGCGCGATCGAGGATCCAGCCGACGAGACGGCCGCGTGCGGCGGGCGATCGGCGACCGCCGGGTTCGGCTCAGCAACGGTGTCATCTCTACAATGTAGAGTAAATCTCCGTGCCGGTCAAACCTTCGTCCCGACGACGTGGTCGTCCACCGCGCGTTTCGCGCGATCAGATCCTCGCCGCCGCCCTGAGGATCGTCGACCAGCACGGCCTTGAGCAGCTGACCATGCGCCGGCTCGGCGCCGAGCTGGGCGTCGACCCGATGACTGTCTACGGCCACGTCTCAGACAAGGCCGCGCTATTTGACGGCCTCATCGAGCTCGTCCTCGCCGAGGTCAAGGTGCCCCCGCCCACCGGAGCCTGGGACGAGGACCTACGAGCGGTCGCGCGCGCAGCGCGAACCACCGTCCTCGCCCATCCGCACGTCGTCCCGCTGCTGGGCACGCGACCGCCGATCACCCAGCCGGCGTTCGCGCTGGTGGAGGCGATCACCTCGATCCTGCTTGAGGCCGGCCTGAGCGAGGAACGGGCCGCCGACGGGTTTGACTGCCTCGGTCGGCTGATCGTCGGTCACGCGCTTGCCGAAGCCGGCCGGCCCCCGGGCGGCGAGGTCGGTGGCGGCGAGCAAGAGCACCGCCAGGCGCAGGAAACCCTGCCCGCAGAACGCTACCCCGCGCTGGCGCGCGTGCAGCGTGCCGCAGTGCGCCACGACGCCAACCGGCTCTTCGAACTGGCGCTCGACGGCCTGCTGCTCGCGCTCAAGCCGCATCGTCCCACGGGCACGGCGCCCACCGCCCGATCATCAGCGGGTCCCGGTTCTCGCCCATGAGCGGGACGCTGAGCACCCGGTTTCAGGAAAACGGAGCAGCCTCAGCTGTTCGTCGTGACACCGGCCGATCAGCTCCCGCGCCGCCGTCCGCCGAGCCTTCTCACCTTCGATCTCACGAATCCGGATCGCATCGCTCACGGAAGCAACCTACCCCCGATCAACACGCCGGCCAGGTGCTGCTTTGATCGGCGGGCAGTGAGTCAGGTGGACCGGTCGCTCGATGGGTCGATCAGGTACTTCGTCCCGGTACTGCGGCGCGCGAAGACGGCGAGGACCTCGGGCTGCAGGACGTCGCGCAGTCCGATGGTGTGGGCGTAGCCTGAGGCGAACGTCGTCTGCGCCTCGGCCAGGACGCGGGCGCGCATGCGGCCGGCGGCCTCGCCGCCGAGGCGGGCCAGCGCGGTCGTCAGGAGGTATCCGCCAACGCTCCATGCCAGTCCGAACGTGCGCTGGATGACGGTGGGGGAGAAGTCGAGCGAGCCGTAGATGTACACCTGCTTGTGCACGGTGGTCCCGTACGGCGTATAGGACGTGAGCGGCGGCTGCGCGCGTTCCATCGCGGTGAGGATCTCGCCGGCCAGCGAGCCGCCGCCGATGGCGTCGAAGGCCAGGGTTGCGCCGGTTTCGCGGATCGCCTCGGTGAGCCGGTCGGCGAAGTCCGGCTGCGAGGAGTCGACGACGTGGACGGCGCCGAGGTCGCGGAGCATCTGGGCCTGCTCGGCGCGGCGCACGATGTTGACCAGCCCGATGCCGTCCGCGGCGCAGATCCGCACGAGCATCTGCCCGAGGTTGGAGGCGGCGGCGGTGTGGACAAGGGCGCTGTGGCGCTCGGCGCGCATCGTCTCGACCATCGACAACGCGGTGAGCGGGTTGATGAACAGCGCGGCGCCCTCGGCGGTGCTGACGTCGTCGGTCAGTTCGACGACGGCGGCCGCGTCGGCCACGCGGTAGTCAGCCCACATCGACCCGCCGAACAGCGCGACGCGACGTCCGATCAGCGCGGCCGCTTCACGGCCCCGCCGCAACCACGGTGCCGGCGCCCTCGTTACCGACCGGCAGCGGCTTGTCCAGCCGGTCGCGATAGAGCGGGAGCGCCGCCTCCGGAACGGTGCCCACCAGATCCGGCCCGTCGAGACGCAGCGTGCCAGGGGCGACCGCACCCAGCAGCACGCCAAGGTCCGAGGGGTTGATCGGCGAGGCTTCAACCGCCACGACAACCTCGCGCTCGCCAGGCTCAGGAACTTCGCGCTCGGCCAATTCCAGCCTGAGCTCGCCGCTGGAGGAGATCGTCGATCGCAGGCTACGACCGTGGGTGGGAGTCGCGTCGGGAGACGTCATGAGGAGCCTTTCGAGTCGGAGATCGCAGCCCACCAGTCGCGCTGGCCCTCGACGTCTTCGCGCGGAGCCTCGCCGAGATTGGGCGCGCCGATGACGAGGATCTCGAGGCCCTCCGGCCCCGCCTCGTAGCCTCGCCACGTACCGGGCGGGACGCGCACCGCGTCCCACTCCGTGAGCTCGACGATCTCGTCGTCGAGCTTCATCCGCCCGCTCCCGCGCACGACCACGTACACCTCCTCCTGCGTCTTGTGCGTGTGGCCGTACGGAAAGCGATAGCCGGGCGGGACGCGCTGGTAGCTCAGGCCGGATTTCTCGAGCTCGAGCGCAACGGTCGCCAAGCGGAACTCCAGGTCCGGTGCGCCGTCAAACCTGGACCCGACATCCTCCAGGTCCTCCTTGAGGTTCCTGAGCGTGAACGGCACGGCGCAATCCTATGGCACCCCTGGCTGAGGTCGCCGATCGAATGCGTCAAGCGCCGCGGTGCCGGGTTCCTTCCCGGCGGCGCTCCGCGGTCAGACAATAGGTACTGCTTCACACGTTGGTCATACAGCTTGCGCGTGGCCATCGGAGGCATCGGGCCGCTCGTGTCCAAACCGTGCACCTCAGCGACCGATCCCATGAACCATTTATCGAACTCCTCGTCCGACGACCCTGCGTGTTCCAAGAAGCTCTCAGCGCCGTCCCCGTCGGTGATCACCAACACGAGGAAGCCCCCGTCGGGCGTCGGCTGCAGATACGCGCGATGTTCCGTCAACCCGTGGCGGGCGTTCATATCGTCAAATGCCGCTTTTCGCGGGCCATTCAACTCGGCGATCCAGGCTTCCCACGCATCGACTTTGTCCGCCGCGAGCGGTATTGCCATTCCCGGCATAGTGCCCCATCCTTCCTTGCAGGACCTGCGGATTGCGACACTGTCGCCCACCCGTCATCGGACGTCAAGCGACCGCGAATCTTGACCTGACCTCGGTGCGATCGCTGGCGGTACTTCGCGTTGACCCGTCCGGCGGCGCCGCAGCCGCTCCCACCCCGTTGTCAGGATCGCTAGACTGAACGGGCCGGTCGACGGACTGGTCGGCAGCGTGGGCTCGACCGGGTGCGGAACCGATCGTTCGTATGCGCGAGGCGTTAGTGACGAGCGACGACACCGTATCTATCCCCGTCTATCGGGTGAACCGTGTGGCAGGTGCGCTGGTGCGAGGTTTGGTGCGTTTGCGCGAAGCCTTTGTCACCGAGCGCGGCAGCGGTCGCGCGGCGGTGGCCGTGCCAGCGGTGGCGCGCGCGCAGCCGGGCGCGACTGTTTGCTCAGCGTCACGGCAGGAGCGCGCAGCGTGACGATCGCGGCGGTCGGCGCCGACGGACGCTGTTCTCACTTGGCCGGCGTGCGTTCGGCTCGGTTGCCGCGGCTTGTGATGTGCCTCGTTGCGTTGCAGTTGGTATGCGGCGTGCTGGTTGTGCCTTCGGCGGCGCGGGGGGCGTTGCGGGTGCCGGTGCTGAGGTGGGTTCCTTGTCATCCCGGCTTTGAGTGCGCGAACGCACGAGCGCCGCTGGACTATCGCGATCCGGGCGGGTCGGTGATCCGTTTGGCGGTGATCAGGCACCGTGCGAGCGATCCGGCTCATCGCCTCGGAGCGCTGTTCTTCAACCCCGGAGGGCCAGGCGGCAGCGGGACCGCGCTGCTACCGCAGATCTATCGCTTCTTTCCGGCCGCGCTGCGCGCGCGTTTTGACATCGTCAGCTGGGACCCACGAGGAGTGGGTGAGAGCACCGCGGTGCAGTGCTTTGCCTCGCAGCGGGCCGAGAAGCGCTTCTTCGGCGCGCTGCTTGCCCCCGACTCGGCGTTCCCGGTCGGCAAGGCGCAGATGAGCCGGTGGATGGGACGCTCCCGCGAGTTTGGGCGTCGTTGCGCTCAGCGCAACGACGGGCTGCTTGAGCATGTGTCGACGTTGGATACCGCTCGTGACCTGGATCTGTTGCGGCGCGCGCTACGCGATCGGTGGATGAATTATCTGGGCGTTTCGTATGGAACCTTGTTGGGCGCCACGTACGCGAATCTGTTTCCACACCGGGTGCGTGCGATGGTGCTCGACGGGAACGTGAACCCGGCGGCCTGGGTGGGCCGGCAGCTGAAGGCCCACGGCGGCAGGTTCCTTCCCACGCATCTGCGGCTGGGCTCCGATCAGGGCACGGCGAAGGCACTGCGGGCGTTTCTTGACCTGTGCGGGGGTGCCGGTGTCGCACACTGCGCCTTCTCGGCGGGCAGCGCTGCAGCGACCCGGTCGAAGTTCGCGGCGCTGCTGGCGCGGCTGCCCAGACAGCCCGTCAAGGGGAAGATCGGCTACGCCGAAGAGCTGGTGTCCGCGACGATTGCTGCGCTCTACAGCGCACCGGGCTGGAGCGGATGGGCGCAAAAGCTCCAAACCGTCTGGACGAAGCCAGCGGCAAGCCAGGCCACCGCCGGCCCGTCGTCGCTGACCTCCGACGATTCGCTGCGCAGCGCACAGCGAGCGACGCGGGCGAGCGAGAGGTACGCCGGGTTCGAACAGCAGGCGGCGATCCTCTGCTCGGAGAGCCCCAACCCACGGCCGGCGGCTTTCGCAGCGCTCGACGCCTTCGCCTCCCGCCGCTCCGGCGTCGTGGGGCCCGCATGGGCATGGCTGGACGAGACATGTGCCAGTTGGCCGGCGACCGCGGCCGAGCGCTACGCCGGGCCGTGGAACCGCCGCACCGCCCACTCTGTCCTGGTGATCGGCACCACCGACGATCCCGCCACCCCATACCAGAGTGCGGTGGCGATGTCCCATCAGCTCGCGCGAGCTGGTCTGCCACCGTCGACGCTACGGGCACACCTCAGGGGCAGCGCATGCGCGGCCGGTCAAGACCCGCTACTTGATGGATGGGACACTGCCACGCCGCGCAGCGGTGCGCGCAGGACAGCCCGCCTTCACCGGGTGACCGCCGTCGGCGCCCCAGTTCGATGCCGCGTTTGATCTCGTCGCGACCCGAGCAGGCGCAGATGTAGGCGGTCACGTCGTGTCTGGGTAAAGCGGGAGGCTCCTCTCGGGCGCACGGAAATCGCGCGTGTGTCGGCGTGCCGACGCTGACGCGATTGCGTTGGGCGGGTCAGTCGCTGAACGCGCCAACGTCGCTCCTCGTTCGAATGACCTGCGGCAGCCACGCCTGGTCCCGGCCTCACTGTTTTCGTACGCTGACGAGTGATGTCGACGTAGGGACCCGTCGGCTGGCCGGTCGCATGTCGATTACGTGTACGTGGGATCGCAGGGCGCCCATGCCTGGCATGCCGTCGGTCGGTTCGAGGCATTTGTTGGGAGCGCCCGCGGATCTGGATCGGCAGCGACGGCTCAGGCGCGAATCCGGAAGACCTCCGGGCCAGTCAGCTTCTTCACCGACGAAGGCCAGGCGCGGTGGGAAGCCGCCCAAAGCCTGGAGCTGGCGCACGGGCCGGCCACCGAGCTCTACCGCCCTGGGGAGCTCAGCGACCGGACGAGACGGCTTCCATCTGATCCGGGCGCGCTCGCCGCAGCGCTGGCGGGCGGCACCATTCACGTTGAAAGCGGCGTACCACCTGTTAGGTGGGACACTCGTCGGCGCGGAGTTCGCCGTGTCGTGTTTGAGGTCGCGGCGGCCGTCGATGGGGTCGAGCTCCTCGATGTTGTCGCGGACCAGCTCGGTCGCCGCGGCCACGGCCTCGCCGTCGATGAGCGCGGTCAGCGCCTAGAGCTCGTCTTCGATGACCAGACAGCGACGCTACTCGGCCACCACGGTTCCTCGCGGACCCGGCTCACGGTACGCCCCGGTCGGAACGTCGGTGTCCTGGCAGGTGTATCTCGATCGGCGCCTGCTCGACGCCCTTCCCGCCGAGCTCGAAGATCCCCCATACCGACTCTGGCGGCAGCCAGCCGGTGCCGCAATGATCGAGGTCGGGAAGAGAACGACCGCGTGTCTGCCGCGGGCTTCATCGGTCGCTCTAGGCGGAAGCAGGTACGGCTTCTGATACCGGTTCGATGTCGAGCACGTTCGCCCAGTTGACGAACACGACGCCACCATCGCTGGAGGTGAGTCGCATGGGTCCACCTCCCTGCCGCCGCGGTTGCGACGGCTTGCAGGTCCTCTTCGACGGCGAAGTTCTCGTCGCGGCGGACGAAAGTGGATCTCGGTCGGCATGGCATCTCCTCGTGTCGTAGACAGACTGGAACGTAGCCGTCGCGACTCAGGAGTACGCGTCGATCGAGCACCGGCAGGTCCTCGGTGGACCGAGGGGTAGTGGAGTGACCGGACTGGAGTCCGGAACGGTATCGGCTGATGGCGGTGCATCAAGCGAGAGCCAAAGCGCGGAGGTCGTCGCGCAGTTTCGTGCGGTCGTACTCCCAGTAGCCGCCGCGCGGTTGTATGCCCACGCACCACAGTCGACCGCCTCGATCCACACCATTACCAGCGCCCCGATCGATCTGACGCCGGGTAACCCAGCGGACGGGTTCTCCACCGAAAACGAACGTGCAGGCACAGGGTCTTCATGGCTGACGGCGCAATCGATCAGATTTGGGATCTTCGAATTGTCAAGCGGCAGCCAGCTCGCCTTCCAATCGGGCTCTGCATCGACGGGGACGACCTCCCACGAGAGCTCACGGAGTCGCCGACACTCGCGCACTGCATCCGCCAGAGGCAAGAACGCGCGGTCAGGTCCGACCTCGGCGGGCCCACCGGGAGGCTGTGGCTCGGCGCCGTCATGCCAACCCCACCACCGTCGCGCCTCCGCGGGAAGCGAGAGTCCTGCCTCAGCGTGAGCGCGTCGATCTGATCGTCCGTCAGCCAGGCCGCAACGCCTGAGCGACGAACGCGCCCTGCCTGCGCCATCGAGCCTCAAGCTCGCCAAGCAACTCATCGTCCAGCAACCGTGGCTCCGACGTCATGCATGGCGTTTGTACCGCGACGGCTCGGGCTGTCGCAATGATCGATCACCGACAGCGCCGCCGCCGCTGGGCCGGGGCGTGATGGCGAGCCTCGGATCGAACCCGCGGCAGACTGCTCGACCGAACCGCATCATCTGTTGCAGCGACAGGAGGCGCTGGCAGCGGCCCGATCGCCGCGCATGCGGGTTCGAGCTCTGAGCCTCTGGTGTGCTCCCTCATCGGCGCCTGCGATGACCGCTCAAGGGGCCGTGGCCGACGACCAATGCACCGTCCAACCGGGCGACAGCTTGTGGTCGATCGCCGGCGAACGGCGTATCCGTGTCCGCCCTTGCCGCGGAAACCGGTCGCTCCAGCGCCAGTGCCCTGCCGGTCGGATCCACGCTTGTGG
The DNA here is from genome assembly GCA_963813265.1 of uncultured Solirubrobacterales bacterium. Taxonomy (GTDB): domain Bacteria; phylum Actinomycetota; class Thermoleophilia; order Solirubrobacterales; family Solirubrobacteraceae; genus Palsa-465. The sequence goes on from CAWEYQ010000006.1 coordinate 346,089, forward strand.
TGCTGCGTCTCTTCGTCGTGGCGATCCACAGTCCGGCTCGGCGCGGCGTACCTCGCGCGGATGCCGCGCGGGCATGGGAGGCGATGCGCGAGGCGTCGCTTCAAGAGCCGGTATTCGACCTCTACCCGCTCGGTCCCGACTCCGCCTACCGGACATGTTCACAGCAGGTCGGGCTGTGGCGTGCGTGTCTGATCGGCGAAGGGCCCCTCGCGGCACGCCCGGCACCTCGGCGCATGAGCTCGGGACGGCGGTCGATCTGGCCACGCCGGAAGATGCCGATGTGGTTGACCTGATCGGCGCCCGGTTCGGCTGGGAGAAGGTGGAACCGCCAATCGAGTGGTGGACATCAATTACGTCGGCTAAGGGCGACCTTCCGCGCCCGACGTATCGATCAGCCGCTCGGCGACACTCGCGCCTCCGGCGTCCAGGGGCAGAACGAACATTTCACGGGCCTGGACGATCTCCCACGCTTAGGGTCCGAAACCGGGTACTCGTTCCTCACCGATCAAGTCAAGTTGCGGCGACGGCAGCCGCTGCCGCGTTGATCGACGTGCGTTAGCGCGACCTGGCTGGCCGACGAACCCCACTGACGTGGACCTGAGTCCGTAGGCCAAGGCGGCGGTCTGCCGGGGCTCGGTTGACGGTGTCCTGCTCACAGTTGATCTTCTGATCGACTGTCACTCGAAGCGCTTCGAGCTCTTGGTCGCCGACGAGCGCGTCGATGCATGCTTTGGTGCCGCCGGTACCGTACGTGCACATCAGATCGACGTCCGTGGCCACGCACCAGGCACGATCGTCGGGCCACCAGAGGCTGGGGCTCCGGTCCAGACGTCGAGTTGCCGGCATGTGGTCCAGGCGTTGACCGCACCCATGAATAGGTACATGGGTCGATGTGGCATTTGGACCAGCGGCGGCTCCGGACGTGGACGTTCGAGGTCTCCGTAGCCATTCCAGAGCGCGAACCAGCACGTGTCCGGCGTCATCGTGTAGCTGGCGAGACTTCGGGTCAGCCGCCGGATCTGCCGCAGCGGAAGCGAGCCCTTGGAAGGTTCCTTTTCCCACACCGGTGGCTGCGAGTCGCCACGCAGGAACTGCCACGAGCCGGTGATCGATATCCAATCCATCGCCGGATGAGCGATGCGGCCGTTCGCCGCCGCAACCTCGCTCCAGCGCACTTCACGTTGGAACGAGATCTGACGCTCTTCGTCCGGCGTGGTGCCGACGACTTGTGGCTTGTCCTGCCCTGCCTCTTGCGCAGTTGTGACATCTCGGTATGCCGGATGGAAGATCCGGCCGTACGCCTCGAAGCAGACGGGCACGAGCGAGCCCACATCGAATTCGAAGTCACGGACGCCCGCAACGATCCAATCGGCGGCCGAAACGTCACGCTGAAGCTGAAGAGACACGCGCCGGATCATCGCCGATCCGACCGACCGGCCAAACTCGACGGGGAGAGCGCCGCACTGATCGACATCCAACACCCGCGCCAGCCGCGGCCGTCACGATCGAGTCATCTCAGAAGCGGGCACAACGCGAACGCGATAAGAGCCCCGAACGCGATTACGTTGACCGCCGCACGAGGACCAGCTCGGAAGCGCCTAGACCTTTGACTTGAGCGGGTATCGCTCAGGGTGCTCGATGGAATCGAGCGCGAGATCAACATCGAGGTCCGGCCAGCGAAGATGCCCAGGCGCCGGCCGGTCAACTCGAAGGACCGCGTCGATGGTGGCCTGCTTGAACCATGGGAACTCATCGAACGGGAGAAACAGCTCGCGGCCGTCGATCAGCATCCAGAAGCCGTGCTTGGAAATGTTGGTGACCTCAACGGCCGAAGTGGCGGTGCCAGGCATCCCTGATCTCCTGCTCGTGATCGATGACCAGCTGTAGGACGCGGCTCAAGTCCTGGGCGCTGAGCTGGTGATTGCGTGCGAGCGCGATCTTGGGCTCGAAGAACTTGGCCTCACCGTCGGCAGACTGAACGTGGATGTGGAGCCGGTCCTCCTCGCGCGAAAAACTGTGGCGCGTCTTCTCAGTCCAGACATAGCACTTGGCCCCGGCCTTTCCCAAAGCGCGTCACAGGCTCTCCTTCGGGCTACACCCAGCGCTGCCGGTGATCGATTCACAGCACCAGTACGGCGGAGCCGGCAGCGACCTTCCGTTCCCCGAGCGCCGCATGAGCAGCCCGCTTGACGCAGCGGTAGTTGAGCATCTGATGGTCAGGAGGTCACATACCGGCTCGGCATGTGAGTTGCCGCTCAGGCTTCGGCTGCGCCAGGCGCTCCCACGCGTGATAGCCGCACCCTTACTTGGTGAGCGCGGCTCGGAAGGGCAGCGTTTCGTGGTCGCACGTGCCGCCGAGGAGGCGAACCGTGCCAGTGGCCTGGCGCGGACTCAGAAACAGGACGGACACGCGCACACGGGTTCCGGCCGGGCGGCCGCCGGCGGTGACGCGCGAGGACAGGACACCGACGAAGACCCCGTCGCGGTCCTGACGCAACCCCGCGGCGGGATAGCTGTGAGCCAACGTCAGCGTGAAGCCTTTGTCGGTGTTCTTGCACCCGGTATCGACGGCGGCGAAGCGAAACGCCGTCACCCTCCGCCCGAGCGCGAGACCCGGAACGATACGCCGGTTCTGAACACCGTCCGTCCGAGATAGCGACGGCCCTTGGTTGGGCGGGCGGGCACCGATCCCGCACGCCTAGCAGTGAAGGTGAGCGGATTAAAGGAGTCGCAGCTCCGCGACCCAGCTCGGATCGTGCCCGTCACCCGCCGGCGGTTGATGAAGTGGCCGCTCACCGTGGCCCCGGCCCCCCTGCCCGCGCTCCCATAGGGATTGTTCGGGGTGCTCTCCGCAGCGCCCAGTGGCCCGCGAAAGGCTCCCCGGCGGACCCGCAGCCCGTTCAGCGGGAAGTTTCCATCGGCCAACGTTTCGGTATATCCGGGTCCGTACGAGCACGTGACGGTGGGCGACCCGTAGTGGAAGTCGCGCACCCACCTGCCCGACGGCGACAGGCGAAAGTCGATCCGGGTGCCAGCCGAGGTGACCCCCACGTACCCGCAGCATGGTTACGGAGCCAACTCTGCTCGGCTCTCCCCGCAGACCCCGTAACTCCGATTGCGGCGACCAACCCGATAACTGCTGCTACTGCTCCCACTCGTCTATGCATCGCACTCCCTCTACAGGGGTCTTGGGAAGCCGGTCCCCGCGAAGCAACTACTGAGACAGCCTGGGCGACGCCGTCAAGCTCGCCAAGTCGTCACCGATCTACCTTGGATCATCCGACGACGCTCGTGCAACCGCCCAAACCCGAGGACGCCCTCCGTGGCAGTCCGTACGATGGCGCACACCGTGAATGCATTCCAAACTTCGAGGGAGGCGCCCATCAGAACCGAGCGCAGACTGGTGACCACCGCTCGACCAACGTCTTGAACGCTCCGTGTTAGCCCGGTGCAGTCTGATCGGCGTCCCCGCACTCCGCTTTCGCTTTGGGTTACACCCACGCTGTGGTTGCTCGATCAATGCGTAAGCGCTGGCACCACCGAGTGCCCGCACCGAAGCGCCGCAGCTGACAACGCTCCCGCCGTCCCAGGTGACGACCACAAGCGTTGGGTCGTCAACGCTGAGCGCCGTGGCGAGGTGAACTGCGTCGTAGCCGCGGAGTGCGTGCTCCTCCGCGAGGCGACCGGCGTCCCAGCGGACAACTTCGTTGACCCCGGCCCGCCGACTGGAGCCACGGCGGCGTCGAGCTCGACGACAGCTCGTCGCAGCCCGTGCGCGGTGATCCCAGCTCGCGACGCTGCCGCGAGAGCAGCTCGCGCCTCCGGATAGAT
>CAWEYQ010000007.1:0-298198 GCA_963813265.1 uncultured Solirubrobacterales bacterium
CGAGCGCGCCGAACCGGAACGGGTTGAGCGGGACGTCGGGCGACATGACGCAGGACTATACACCGCAGCGTAATGGGAATTACGCAGAGTTGCGTTACGCAAGTCTGCGTAATCACGTCGGAGGCCGACGCCTGGGCGGGCGCGCTGACGTCTCAGCCGAGTTGACGCCGCAGCCGGGCCATCCGCTCGTCCCACTGCCCGCCGACGTCGGCGATCCAGGACACCGCATCGGACAACGGCGCCGGCGTGACCGTGTACCGGACCTCCCGCCCGGAGCGCTCCCGGTCAAGGAGGCCGGCCTCCGAAAGCGCGCTCAGATGCTTGAGTACCGCTTGGCGCGTGATCGGAAGCTCGGCGGCGAGCTCGGTCGCGGTCGCCTCCGGGTGCCGGGACAGGGCGGCCAGCAGGGTCCGCCGCGTGGGATCGGCCAGCGCGCCGAAGACCGCGCCGGCGCGGTCGTCCTCGATGGGGTGGGTCGGTTTGCTCGCCATCAACCCTCGTCAGGCGGCGACGAGCGCCGGCCCGTACGTGCGGCCGCCAGAGCCGGGGAGCGGGATCCCGACAAGATCAAGCAGCTCAAGGGGTCGGGACTCGACGACCCGCAGGCGCACTTCGTCCTCGTGCTCGTGGAGCGTCAGCTCGACCCGCGTCGCGGGCTCACCGTCCTCGGCCCACCAGAACGCGAGCCGTGACGGGGCCGCCGCCTCCTCCACCCAGCCGGTCTTGACCGTGTCGGCGGTGCGGAAGCTCGCCTCGCCGCCCGGCCACAGCTCGAGCTCCACCTCGTCGGCGAGCCAGCCGTCGCCGGTGACCGCATCCCAGACATCGTCCGGCGACGCGGGAAGCCACAGTTCACGCTCGATCCGATCGGTCATCTCCTGCCTCCTTGTCGTCGAACGTGCAACCAACGAGTTGCACGTCTGCTAGCTTTGGGTAGCGCAACCACGTGGTTGCACATTACCACGCCCAGAGGAGGCCTCCCATGACTCTGATCCCGATGGTCGTCGAGCAGACCGCTCGTGGCGAGCGCTCGTTCGACATCTATTCCCGGCTGCTCAACGATCGCGTCGTGTTCCTCGGCGGCGAGGTGACCGAGGAGCTCGCGAACCTGATCGTCGCCCAGCTCGTCCATCTCGAGTCCGACGATCCCGACAAGGACATCTCGCTCTACATCAACTCGCCCGGCGGCTCCGTCTACGCCGGCCTCGCGATCTACGACGCGATGCAGTTCATCAAGCCCGACGTGGCGACGATCTGTTACGGGATCGCGATGTCGATGGGCTCGTTCCTGCTCGCGGGCGGCGCCGAGGGCAAGCGGGCGGCGCTGCCGAACAGCCGGATCCTCATCCACCAGCCGTCCGGCGGGTTCCAGGGCCAGTCGTCCGACATCGAGATCCACGCGCGCGAGGTGCTCGCGCTGCGCGACCGGGTCGATGAGATCTACGCCAAGCACACCAAGCACTCGGTCGAGCGCGTCCACGCCGACATGGACCGCGACCGGTTCTTCACCGGCGAGGAGGCCGTCGCCTACGGGCTCGTCGACCGGGTGCTCGAGAGCCGCGAGCTGACGAGCCGGGGGAAGGGGTTCGGCCAGGGCTGAGCTCGCCGGAGCGCATAACGGACGCTGGCGCTGGGTAGTCCGGCCGGATGCCGAATCCGTCCACTCCCCTGGGCCGTCAACTGCACAAGTTCGAGAAGGCCTACTGGCGGGCCCGTCTCGGGTCATTCGGGCACGGCTCGCATCTCGGACGGCCTCGCCGGCTGACGAACGGCAAACGCATCCACATCGGCGACGCGACGAAGATCAACGCCGGCGCCCGGCTGGAGGTCGTGCCGGCGATCGACGGCGACGAGCCGACGGGAGAACTCCGGATCGGGCGAGACGTCCGCGCCGAGGACTTCGTGCACATCGGCGCGGCGGGCCGCGTCGAGATCGGTGATCTGTGCCTGATCGCGAGCTTCGTCTACATCACCGACCACGACCATGGGATGGGTGGCAGCGCCAAGATCTCGAGCGAGCCGCTGGTCGTCAGCCCGGTGAGGATCGGCCGACGGGTCTGGCTCGGGCACGGCGCCGTCGTCCTCAAGGGCGTAACCGTGGGGGATGGGGCGGTCGTGGCCGCGGGCGCTGTGGTGACGAAGGACGTCGAGCCCGGCGCGGTCGTCGGCGGGATCCCGGCGCGTCCGATCCGCGAGCCGCGAGCTACAGCGCTGACTGGTCTTTGAGATCCCGCTGCAGAACCGAGGTCAACTCCGCCCGCGAGCTGATCTCGAGCTTCTGGTAGATGTGGCGCAGGTGGTACTCGACGGTCTTTCGGCTGATGAACAGCGCCTCGGCGATCTGACGGGTCGTCATTCCCTGAGCGGCGTGGTTGGCGACGCGGCGCTCGCTCGGCGTCAGCGAGTCGACGCCGGTCAGGAGCACGCCGCGGGACCGCGATCCGGTCGCCGCGAGTTCGGTCTGCGCGCGCTCGGCGAGCGTGGTGGCGCCGTTCTGGGACGCGAACTCGAGCACCTGGCGCAGGGGGTCGCGAGCGTCAGCACGCTGCTTGGCGCGGCGGAGTGCGGCACCGAACTCGAGCATCGCGTGGACCGCCTCCAGGCGGGGCGGATAGCGGTTGCCGATCTCGACGGCCTGCCTGAGCAAGCTCGATGCCCTCCCGTCCGCCGGCCGCGAGGCCGAGCACGCGAAGGTCTCGGATCATCACCCGCGTGACGTCGATCCGCTCGGCGCGCTCGAGCTCGGCGGCGGCGAGCTCCTCGGCGCGAGCCGGCTGGCCGAGCGCGAGATGCGCGAGTGCCGCGGTCGACCGCCAGGCGACGGCGCCCGGGTTCTCGACGCCGTATTCGTGCTCAAGCAGTTCGCCGGCGCGCAGCGCGTCGTCGAGGGCATCCTGCGGCCGGTGCTGCCGAAGCCGGAGACGTGCCCGGACCTCAAGGAGCACGGGGTGGCGAACGGTCTGCCGGATTGCGGGTCCTCGACGATCGCCAGCGCGGTCTCGGCGTGTGCGAGGTCGCCTCGCAACAGGTGGCAGCACGCGAGCGTCGCGTAGGCGGTACGGATCGTCGTGTGGAAATCGTCCGGCGCGTCGAGCGCGGCTTTCGCCTCGGTCGTCGCCTCGGCGATCTGTCCGCGCTCGTACAGCGGCCAGGCGCGGAAGTGGCTGACGACGGGTGCGGAGATCCGGTGCGGTCCGGTGCGGGCCATCTCACAGATCTCGAGGTCGCGCTCAATCTCGTCGACAAACATGAGGGCGCTGGCCAGGCAGGAGAGGCTCGGGTCGACCCTCGGGTCGTGCTCGAGAAAGGCGCCGTCCGCCCACGCGATCTCGGTGAGCCCCCGCACGTCACTGCGGCTGGCTCCGCGCAGGCTGTCCTGCACGACGGAGTGGGCGATCGCGGCGCGCTCCTGCGCATCAGCGGTGCCGCCGATTCGCTCCAGCAGCCGGTGGCGGCGCCGGCTCGCCTCGGGTGCCAGGTCGCGCACGTGCGACGCCGCAGAGATGTACGCGGCCTGGAGCTGGTGTTCGAGCTCGGAATGCTCAGCTCCGAGGTCGCGCAGCCCGGCGTCCACAGCGCCGCGGACTCCTCGTAACGCTTGGAGGAGAGCAGCAGTCGTCCGCGGGTGAGCGCAAGCTCGGCACGCCGCGTGGCCTCGCCGATCAGTCCCATCGCCTGCCGGAGTCGCTCGGGAGCGTCCGGCCGGCCGGCTGCGGCTTCCGCCTCGCCGAACTCCCCGACAAGTTCCGCATGCACATCGTCTGCCGGTCGCTCCTGGAGCGCCGGGTGCGAAAGCGCGCGTCCTCCCCGCACGGCCGCTCGGGAGTTTGTCCCTGTGCAGCGGTGGGCAGAGCACGGACGGCCCCAGCATCGTTCTCCGCCGGAGCGGCGAGGAGATGACCGGCGACCTGCGAGGCGGACGCGCCGCCCTCCTCGAGGATCTCCGCCGCCCGCCGGTGTGAGACGCGTCGCGACGCCTCGGGGATTGATCCCGCAACCGCGGCGCGCACGACCCCGTGGACAAACCGGAGCGGGAGCGACGGCTCCAACAGCCCGCGGGCGGCCAGCGCATCGGCGATCACCGAGGCGATATGGACATCGAGATGCGCGAGCTCGGCGGCGTATAACCTCGCCTTCTCAACGATCGCGTCGTGTTCCTCGGCCGGCGGAGGTGACCGAGGAGATGGAGGCCATGGCCTACGGGCTCATCGACCGCGTGGTCGAGCCGGCGAGCCGCGGCGAGCCGGGGCCGAGGGCTGGTCAAGGCTGCATGCGGAACAGACACCGTCAGCGTTAGCGGCAACAGACACATTGTGAGCTTTGACGGTTAACGCGCCGGATTTGATGAGTCCATGACTGAAATGAAGCGTTGATGAGTAACAGGCATGTTTATCCACTAATTGATTGCGGACTGACTGCTCTCTACCGGCGGTGACTGGCCGACAGTGGGTCTGTCGAATCCACGGGAACCGTGGGAGACGTACGCAGGAATCGCAGCCTGATGTGCCTACTGGATGTAAATCGGCACCAATACCGGGACATCGTCATGCCAACCTGAACATTTGCCGCTGGCGATCGAAAGTTTTCGCCACTGCGACACCCTGTGGGCGTACATTGCCAACCCGTTCCGAGGTGAGGCATGAGTCGGTCAAGACGAGACGTAGAACGGGCGGCCGGTTCTCGAGAGGGGACGGCATTGGCGGGCTTGCACACTCCAGTCCAGCGGCAGGTCGGTGCCGCTGCCGCTCGGTGGCTCGGGATGGGCAACGCCGAATCGCTGGGCTCGCCCGACGCTGCGGTCCGCCGTGCCATGTTCCGTCGCGCGCTCGCCGCAGCGGACATCCTTGCCGCGGCCTGCGCCCTGTTGGTCCTTCAATGGACGAGCACACGGCCGCTGCGGGCGGAAGCCTATCTCCTGTTGCCGCTGGTCGTTCTGGGCGCGAAGCTGATCGGACTCTACGACCGCGACGACGTGGTGATTGAGCGCTCGAGCCTTGACGAGGCGCCCACGATTTTCCAACTCGCGACGCTGTGCTCGCTGTCGGTGTGGCTGGCCGACACCGAGTTCGTCCAGGGTCGCCTCAACCGCGCGCCGGTGCTGGCGCTCTGGCTATCGCTGTTTCTGTTACTGACACTATTTCGGATGCTGGCTCGAAGGGTGATCCGACGGGTGGCCCCGGAGCAGCGCTGCCTGCTGGTAGGTGACGAGGCCTCGAATGCACGTCTTCGAGCAAAGCTGTCGAGTAGGAATGGTCTCAACACGAAGCCTGACCGGCTGGGTCGACCTTGCCGCGAGCCATGGTCGGTTCCATGGTGATGCGCTCGGTGGCATTGAGGATCTGTCCGAGCTCGTCCGAACGCACAACATCCATCGCGTGGTGATCGCGGGATGGCCAGGCTCTGATCAAGTGCTTGACCTAATCCGCTTAGTGAAGTCGCTCGGTGTCCGGGTCAGTCTTATGCCGCGGATGCTTGAGGTCGTCGGCACGTCGATGGAGTTCGAAAGCCTCGGCGGCATGCCGCTCGTTGGCCTTCGGGCATTTCACATCACCCGTTCGTCAGAGCTCGTCAAGCGGACGATGGACATCGTCGGAGCGTGTATCGGACTCGTGCTGCTCGCGCCGTTGTGCGCCTTCATCGCGGTCGCGATCAAGCTGGATTCGCCTGGTGCGGTGCTGTTTCGTCAGACCCGCATCGGCCGTTTCGGGACACGCTTCCAGATGTTGAAGTTTAGGTCGATGGTCGACGGCGCCCGCGAGCGTCAGGCGGAGCTCGAGCACCTCAACGAGGTGGACGGCCTGTTCAAGATCGAGCTGGATCCGCGTATCACCCGCGTGGGTCACTGGTTGCGCAAGACGACCCTGGACGAGGTTCCGCAGCTCATCAACGTTGTGCGCGGGGAGATGAGTCTCGTTGGCCCGCGTCCGCTGGTGAGCAGCGATGATCAGCGCGTCGAAGGCTGGCACCGCCAGCGGCTGCGGCTGAAGCCGGGCATGACCGGGCCGTGGCAGATCATGGGCCCAGGGCGGCTGCCACTCCGCGAGATGGTGGCGATCGACTACCTGTATGTGGCCAACTGGTCGCTGTGGACCGACGTGAAGATCCTCGTGCGCACCGTCGCTTTCGTCCTGCGTACGGGTGGGCTATGAGCGATCGCGACCGGCAGGCTGTCATGACGATTCCGAACCCATCGGACGTGTCTCAGGCGCCCGTAGTGACGCTTTCGAGCCGCATCGAAGTGCTCGGCTGCCAACTGGACCCGGTCGACATGCATGAGGCTGTCGACCGGTGCAGGCATTTCATCGAGGAGCGGCAATTCGCTCGAGCACATGTCGATCAACGCCGCGAAACTGGTTGCGCTGCGTGGCGATCCTGAGCTCCGCGATGCCGTAGGACGGTGTCAGCTGATCACGGCCGACGGACAAGCGGTCGTGTGGGCGGCGCGAGCCCTTGGCCAGGTCGTGCCAGAGCGTGTGACGGGAATCGACCTGATGCACGAGTTGCTCGCGCTCGCCGGCCTCGAGGGATACCGGGTCTATATTCTCGGAGCCCGCAGCGAGGTGCTTGGACGGGCGATCGCCCGGCTGCGCCTGCTGTACCCGGGACTCGTCCTGGCCGGATGGCGCGACGGCTACTTCGCGGATGACGAGGGCGGGCGAATTGCAGAAGAGATCCGCGCGACCGCGGCGCAGATGGTGTTCGTCGCGATTAGCTCCCCGCGGAAGGAGCGCTTCTTGGCGGAGCATGGGCGAGATACCGGTGCGTCGCTGGTGATGGGAGTGGGTGGCGCGATCGATGTGATCGCAGGTGAGGTTCGTAGAGCACCGGTAGCGCTCCAGCGGCTCGGGCTCGAATGGATGTTCCGCCTGGCTCAGGAACCACGCCGTCTGTTCGTGCGATACGCATCCACTAACACTCGCTTCGTGCTGCTTGTCGGCAAGGAGCTTGCCCGGCAGCATCGTCATTTCACTCGATGATTGCGTTCCCAATCGGCATCCGCTCGGGCCGATTGACCGGGGGGTCGCGCCAGCCAGTTCGCCTAAACTACGGATGCGTTGAAGGCATTTGCTGAGCTTGCACTCGCGGCGCGTGCGCCTGCGTGAGCGAGGCGGGCACGGTTCTCGACCGAGCCCGATGGTGCTCGCGGTCGGTGTCGCGATCGTCTGTGCGCTGCCGACGGTGCTGGTCCTGCTTCTAACACAGGGCGGTTCCACGAAGGCGCACAGAGCGTTGTCGACGGCCTGCAATCCGAAGTCCGCTCGGTCGAAGTGCGGCCGGCCGCTCGTGCGGCTCGGCACCAAAGCGCTGCTGCCGTTCGCGGCCACGAGTATCTGGAATGCGCCGCTGGCTGACGACGCGCCACTCGACCCCAGCTCCGTTCGGCTCGTGGACGCGTTTGTCAGTCAGACGCGTCGTTACCCGGTGGGCATCGCAACCTCGATCGGCGGCGTCCCGATCTACACCGTTCCACAAAATCAGCCGCTCGAGCATGTCACGCTCGACGAGTCCACCGCGCCGCTGCTCCAGAGCGCATTCAACGCTGTGCCGCTTCCCGCAGACGCCGCCCCCGCCGTCGGGCCCGACCACACCGCTGTCGTCTGGCAACCGACGGCCGACACCCTCTGGGAGTTCTGGCACTTTCGGCGGGCTGCCGACGGATTCCACGCCGGCTTCGGGGGTCGGATGGTCGACGTCTCACGCAGCCCCGGCTACTACCAGGACATCATGCGAGGAGGCAGCTTCGTGGAGCGTCGATATTGGGGAGCGCCGGCGACAAAGGTCTCCTTGCTGGGTGGCCTGATCACAATCGCCGACCTTCGAAGCGGCACGATCGACCACGCCCTCGCCGTGGCTCTGCCGGAGGTCCGGGCGGGTGTCTGGAGCCTGCCCGCACAGGCGAGCGATGGGACATCGACGGCTGCTGACGCGATCCCCGAAGGTGCACGCTTCCGTCTGCCGCCGGACCTCGATATCGACTCGCTCCACCTACCGTCGCTGGCAAGGATGATGGCGGTCGCCGCACAGCGCTACGGGATCCTTGTCATCAACAGTTCGACGGGAGTTGCGTTTCGCGCGCAGGACCCAACGCCCACCGGTCGCGATCCGTACTACGGCACCAACGGCCACCCAGGCGACCCGGCCGATCTATTCGGCGGGTTTCCGCGCGTGCTCCTACGCTCGTTCCCCTGGGAGCGATTGCAGCTTCTACGGATGAGGCTGCGGTCATGAGCTTCGGCGCACAACGGATCGAAGGGCCGCAGTTGCACGCTCCGGATCTCGGTCGCCATACGATCGTGTTTGTCGGAGGGCTACATCGCAGCGGGACAACGCCGATCGCGCGGCAACTCGCGGCTCACCCAGAGGTGAGCGGCCTCCAAGGGACTCCGGTCCCGGAGGACGAAGGCGAGCATCTGCAGTCGGTCTACACCGACTCCTGGGAGCTCGGCGGCGTCGGACGGTTCGGCTTTTCTGCTGCTGCTCACATGACTGAGGAGCACCCGCTCGTATCAGATACAAGCGGGCGGACGCTCGCGTGGGAGTGGAGCCGTTACTGGGACCTCGACCGTCGCCTGCTACTAGAGAAGTCTCCTCCGAACCTGCTCAAGATGCGGTTTCTCCAGGCGCTCTTCCCGACTGCACGATTCGTGGTCGTCGTGCGTCATCCGCTCGCAGTAACGGTCGCGACGTTGAAGTGGCGGACGCGTCCCGAACGGCTGCTGAGCCCGGCCGGGCTGCTTGAGCACTGGCTGCACTGCCATGAGATCCTCCTCGCCGATGGTCCACACGTGAAGCTGATGCGGATCCTGCGCTATGAGGACTTTGTCGCCGATCCGGAAGCCGAATTAGCGCAGCTCTGCCGATTCCTGAACCTGCCACCGGTCGCCCTCACTCGTGAGGTCCCGCGCGGGCTCAACGAGCAATACTTCAGGCAGTGGTCCGAGCTATGCCGCACGCCTGTCTACGGCTCCTGGCTGGCCCGTCTACAGACGCGGCTTGAGCCTCGCGTCCGAAGGTTCGGTTACAGCCTCGACGATCCGGCTCGGCTGACTAGTTGGCCGTCGGTCTGAGCGCACCGGATAGCCTGATAAGACGAGCGCGTAGCTCGCGAGTCCGAGCGCAACGTGGGCGTCGCACCACCGTGGGTAACGCACCCGCGTGGCCCCCCAGCGGTAACGGCGGTGAATGCAGTGACCGCCACGCAGAGTCGCCCTGAGGACCCGCCGCGCGGTCTCCGCCCCGGTCTCTTTGCCGACGACGCCGGCGTCGGCGAGCGATGCGATCGTGCTCAGCCCAGTGCCGGCGGAGTGCGCGTCCTCGGGGAACCGGCGATTGGGCCACAGCCGCGCCTCACCCGCGTCACCGAAGAAGTGATCAAGGTAGAAACCGGCTCCTCGGCGCATTCTGGCGAGGAGATCCGGGTCCCGACTACCCACTGCAAGCAGGCAGTCGAGAACGTAGCCGGTATGGAACGAGTCGACGAAGCCCAGTCCAGGCCCGTCGCCGTAAGGCCAGGATCCGTCGGGTCGCTGCGCGTCGAGCGTGGTCCGCGTCGCCCGCTGCGTCGCTGAGCGAATCGCCGGCGAGTCCAGACCCGACTGGTGGACTGCACGTGCACCGAGCATGTTCGCGTTGTGAATGAGCGCGTCGCTGGCCGGGTGGTAAACGAAGATTCCTCGTCGCTGATCGAAGAGGGTTTGATGGACCCAAATGCCGGCTCGCCGAGCGCGATCAGCGAACGCGTCCACGCCGAATGCGTCCGCCGCCTCGGTGAGCGCGGTGACGGCGAAGCCCGTCACGACCACGTTTGGCGTCCCTGCCCGGTAGTAGCTCCACCGCGTCTGCACCGGGAACGGATATCCCCACGCGTCCGGGCCCGAGGAACGGTCCTCGAACAGCAATCCGAGCGCCTCGAGCGCCGCCGCTCGCATCTGCGGATCGCCCGAAATGCGGTGGACGCGCGTGGCAGCGAGCCCGAAGGCGGCCAATGCCTTGGTGACGACAGGATCGCGTCGTCTGTGCACCGGACGGATGTTGACTGGAGCTCTTGCGTGGAGCTGGATCCAGGCTTGGCGGCGCCGTCGTCCGCCGGCGATCGCCGCCCGCCAGTGTCTGCCCCAGAGTGCGTCATACGGGTCTGGCCCCGACCAGCCTTCGGAGCGAGCTTGAGCGATCAGTCCGGTGGCCGCCTGAGCCAGTTCGGACGCCGCGGGAGCACGTTCGTAGATCGTCATTCGACGTACACCGGGCCGTCCGCGAGAAGCGCCTTCATCTGCTCTTTTTGCTGTGGTGTGATCCCTCCTTCGATCGTCCAACCGGCCGCAGGGAGAAGCGTCCCAGAGTCCATCCGCTCGCGATGGCGATCGAGAAGATCTTTCACGCTCCCCTGGACCTCGGCGGGGTTGCCGTACACGACGCTTCCTGGGGGCACGTCGCGACGTACGACACTCCCGGCACCGACCACCGCATGGGCGCCCACTGTCACCCCCGGAAGAATGATCGAGCGTGCGCCGATGTACGCCCCCGCCTCGATCCGCACAGCCCGGACCCGGGTATAGCCGAGCGCTCGCTTGGTACTGGCGTCGTGGACGATCACCTCCACTCCTGGGCCGAGCGTCACACCCTCGCCAATGCTCACCAGCCATGGAAAACCCGGATCGATGCGGACGGGCGCAGCGATGTAGGCGCCCGCGCCCAGCTCCAGACCGCGCCTCACGAGTCGCGAAACCTCCTCCTGTCCACGGATCCGGGCGATAACCACATGCCAGCCGCGAGCGAGCGCAGCCTGTCGACTCCTCATATGACCCAAAGCAAAGCATGAAGTGCAACCGATTGGGGCTGGCCGAAGAGGCGTTAGCTCGCCGAACTTCGCGCTAGCTCGTTAAACGAACGTCCAGATTCGCCGAGGGTTCATCGAAACGATTGTCCACGTACGCTCCGATGACGGCTGAATTCGAGGTGCGGACGTCGATGGAGTTGGCGTGAGCTTTCACCATTTAGCCGTCGCGGCCACGATCGCTACAGCGCTCGCGATCGTCGCGGTTCCTGCGAGTGAGACCCTTGCGAAGGGGCGTGCCCGACACTCCAACGCTCGATCCGCCGGCGTACGGGTCGCTCACAGACTCGCCTGGCGGGTGCCGCAACGATCGAGCAATCACCGGCCGGATCTGCACAGCAATCACCGGCCGGATCTGCATCGGCGTTGTGTCGCCCGGTGCCCGAAGGCGCAGGTCGCCGACGTCATGACCCAGCTGCACTTCTTCGCCACCAACAGTGCCTGGAACGCGCCCTTGGCGATCAACCAGCCGATCGACCCCGCGTCCACCGCATACGCCGCAGAGATCATGCGGCAGGTCCAGACGTACGGCACCGGAGTCATGACCACGTCATACGGCGTGCCGATCTACACCGTACCGAGCACGCAGCCGGTTACCACGGTGACGCTCGACGATCAGGGGAGCGCGCAGTTGCAGCAGGCGCTCAATGCCGTACCGATGCCGGCAGGCGCCCGGCCTGCTGACGGGGCCGATGCCAACCTCGCCGTCTGGCAGCCGAGCACCGACACGCTGTGGGAGTTCTGGCATCTGCGTCTGCAAGCCGACGGTTGGCATACCGCTTGGGGCGGCCGGATGGTGAGCGTCTCGAGCAGTCCTGGGAATTACATGGACATACCGGGGCCCGGGACGTCGTTCATCGAGCGCCGCTATTGGGGAACGACGGCGGCAAAGTTCTCGCTGGTCGCCGGGGTGATCACGCTCTGGGACCTCGCCCGCGGCCGTATCGACCACGCGCTGTGCCTGTCACTTCCTCAGGTGGAAAGCGGCGTGTATTCGCTACCGGCTCAGGGCACGGACGGTCAATACACCGGTCCTAACGCAATCCCAGAGGGTGCGCACTTGAGACTGGACCCGAACTTCAACGTAAACAAGGTGCAGCTCGACCCGATCGTTCGCATGATGGCACTGGCGGCCCAGCGTTACGGGATCATCGTCGTCAACACGGGCGGCGGCGTGGGGTTCCGAGGCCAGGACCCGACGCCGACCGGAAATAATCCGTGGCCCGCGCTGCTCGGACCGACGCCCGGCCTGCTGCTCAAGACCGAGTTTCCATGGAGCCACCTGCAGATGTTGCCGATGCTGCTGCAGCCGGTGGGCTCCTGAGAGCCGGTGAGCTCAGTCACTGGTCGGCATCGCACCCGGAGCCGGCGTGGCCGTCGTTGGTAGTCTCGCACCGGTGAGGTGGGTTACCGCACACCGGATCGCACGCCGGGCTGTGCCCGCGCGGATCCGCCAGCGCC
This sequence comes from uncultured Solirubrobacterales bacterium, assembly GCA_963813265.1. Classification (GTDB taxonomy): domain Bacteria; phylum Actinomycetota; class Thermoleophilia; order Solirubrobacterales; family Solirubrobacteraceae; genus Palsa-465. The sequence continues at coordinate 12,296 of CAWEYQ010000007.1, forward strand.
TCTTGTCGCTTTGGTCCTGGCCCCGCACGATTGCCGTGGTCTCTGATATTCCGAGCTTCCGGCAGTATCGACGCCTCGAGAACACCACGACCCGCTGGCGCCCCGGCGAAACTACCGTGGATCTCCGACTCAGGCCGCTCGGCGGCCGCGCAGTGTCGCTTCGGCCTCGGACGGCCGACAGGTATTCACTGCGCGGGACCTTCAGCAATGTCTTTCACCGACCGCCGACGGAGTTGTCCAGTGATTCGATTCGTGTCATCTGGGACCTCGGCGCAAACATCGGCCTAACGATGGCCGACTTCGCTGCGCGCTACCCCGAGGCGCACATCATCGGGGTGGAGGTCGATCCTGAGAATGCCATCCTCTGTACACGAAACATAGAGCCGTGGGCGAGTCGCTGCCAGTTGATCGAAGCGGCAGTCTGGGGCGAAGACGGCGAGATCGAGTACCGACGCGATCCGGGGATGGAAACGGGCTTCCGAGTCGGGCCGGTCGCGCGCGCTGCGGCCAATGCTCGCGCACGGTCGATCTCGCTCAATACGCTTCTGTCGCTGACGCCTGGTCGGCATGTGGAGTTCGCCAAGGTCGACATCGAGGGTGCCGAGCGCGATGTCCTGCGCCGGCACACGGAGTGGGCGTCGGCTGTTCGCAGCGTCAAGGTGGAGGTCCATGAGCCCTACACAGTCGTCGAGTGCGTCCAGGACCTGCGAAAGCTTGGGTTCACGGTCGCAGTCGACGAGCGATACGCGAAATGCGTAGTCGGCCTGCGGTCCGCCTAACGGGAGGGGGCCTTCCCGGATGGCGTTACGTCAGATAGCGAGTATTCTGGAAGACATGGTCTGCCAGGTGGCCGATGTGAGGCGCCTGGAGGGGCTCAGGTGCAAGCGTCCTCCCAGATCAATCATGCGCCTTCGATAGAGGCGGGATGCACGATTAGCATTCGCGGTTTGCCGCGATGACACTCGCCATCCGCCGGGCGGTATCGACGACCGTGTGCTTATCGCTGTGCGTACTGGCGCTGGGCGGTGTTGCACGCGCGGCCGATTCTGACGCTCCACCGGGGGCTCCCGCGCACTGGCTTCCGAGCGCCGCGTGGGTCCAGTCCCGCTGGCTTCCATACCGCGAAGCCGATCTCGAGCATATCCTGGGCATCACCCGTTCCCAGCTATCCTCGTCGCTCACCGACACCCGGGGACTCAGCGAACTTGCTCGCCGCCACGGCCTTCGGATCTCCGCCGTAATCAACGTGCTTATGCGACCGTGGCGGGTCGAGTATCGCGCCGGCAGCGTGCCCTGCTGTACGACCGCGCCCGTCTCACGTTCACGCAGGATCATCTGGCGGTTCACATGTTCTTCCACACGATGCACGTCGCTGGCGTGAACGAGCTGCTACCGAAGCTGCTGGGAATCGACTACCGCCAGATCGCGGAGCTGCGCGGACAGCGCCTGTCGTGGTACGAGATCGCAGCTCGCCATGACGTTCCAGCGGCACAGGTTCGTCGCCGCTTCGTCACGATGCTCACGTCCTCGGCGCGCGAAGGTATCGCCGAGCAGCAGACTCTGCCAGCGCAGGAGGCCAGCTCGCTGAGCTTTCAGCTCTCGAATCTCCGGACGTGGTTGAGCTTCAAGCCCGCGGTCATCCATGCCGGCGTGAGTTTCAGTGTGGCTGAGCAGTCCGTGTTTGAATGCCACAGAATTGCGGGCGACGTCACGGCTTCCTGGAGATCCATCGATCGTGCCAGAGGCTGAGGATGTAGACGTTCCACAGGTGTTTGCTCCAGTCTCCCCGTCGGGAGCGGTGAGCGGCAAACAGCTTGTCGATCACGTCGTAGTCGAGGACGCCTCGGCCGGCCAGCGAGGAGGTGCGGATCGTCTGCTGCGCCTGGCGGCCGAAGTCCGCGCGCAGCCACTCCTCCATCGGTGTCCCGAAGCCCTGCTTGGGACGTGACAGGACCTCCTCTGGCAGGAGGTCGGCAACGGCCCTTTTGAGCGCATACTTTTCGACGCCGCCCCGGACCTTCATATTCGGCGGCAGGGCCAGCGCAAACTCGACCAAATGATGATCGAGGAAGGGTTCGCGGCCTTCCACCGAGCTTGCCATCGCGATCTTGTCGAGGCGCATCAGCAGCATCTCGGGAAGTCGTCCCTTGAGCTCGACGTATGTGATCTTCTGGAAGAGGTCCGCCCCGTTCGCTGAATGGTCTGCATCGCGCCAGTGCCGCTCGACACCCGCGTAGGAGTTTGCGCCGGGCCCGTGGCCACGCAGCACTCGAAGCCTTCATCTCCCCCTGAAACACAGCGCTCCGCCCCAATACGGGAGTGGGCTGTGCGCCGCGTCGTACAGTGCCTCGCCGTGGCGGATGCCCCGGCCCGTCGCGCGAGTGAGGCGGGCGGCGCCGGTGCCGAGCGCCCGCCTGAGCGGCTGGGGAACGCGCTGAAAGGGAACCACGTAACGACGGTGATCGGCGTAGCCCTTATACCCGTGGAACAGCTCGTCGGCGCCTTCTCCGCATTGGATCACGATCGTTCCGGACTCTCGAGCCAGCCGGCTGACGAAATGTTGCGGCACGGCCGTCCAGTCGGCGATCGGCTCGTCCTGGTGGTAGACCATCTCGCGGAATGAAGGCCAGCATGTCGGCCTCGTCGATTAGCACCTCATGATGATCGGTCGCGTAGCGATCCACGATCATCCGGGCGTAGCGCCGCTCGTCGTAGCGGGCATGCCGCTTCGGCGCGGTCGAGAATGTCCTCACAGGCTGGCTCACAAGGCCTGCCATCAGCGCCACGTTGGCTGAGGAGTCGACGCCTCCCGACAGGAACACGCCAAAAGGCACATCGCTCATCGTGCGCTTGCGGATCGACTCGGTCAGTAGCTCGCGCAACCGGCTCACCATCTTCCCCTCGGACATCTCGGCGACCTCCCGCGCAGCGTCCGCGGAGAACGGCGTCCAGTAGCGTCGAGCGATCGAGGCTTCCGTCGCGTCCGACGATCAGGCGCTCGCCCGGGGCGAGCTTCCCGATCCCGCGAAAAGGGTGCGCGGTGGGGGAGTGAATCCAAACGTGAGGTAGTCGCGGAGCGCATCCTCGTCGAGCTCGGGCACGATCGCGGGGTGCTCAAGGATGGCCTTCGCCTCGGAGGCGAACACGAATCCGCGAGGGCGAGTCGCGTAGTACAGCGGCTTCACGCCCACGCGGTCGCGAGCGAGGAACAGCTCGCGACGCCGCGCGTCCCAGATCGCGAACGCGAACATGCCCTCCAAGCTGTTTGGACAGTCGCGGCCCTCCTCCTCGTAGAGGTGAATGATCGCCTCCGTGTCGGTGCGAGAGCCAAAGCGATGTCCCTTGCTCCGCAGCTCTGCGCGCAGCGCGTCGTGGTTGTAGATCTCGCCGTTGAACGTGATCCAGACGCTCCCGTCCTCGTTGCACATCGGCTGCCGCCCCGCCGCTGAGAGGTCGATGATCGATAGGCGGCGGTGGCCCAGGGCCACGCGTTCGCCCGGGACGGACCACGGCACCGGCGTCGTCCGGCCCCCTGTGCACGAGCGTGTCGCGCATCCGCAGGAGGACCGTCTCGTCCGTCGCAAAGCCATCGCCGAACGCGAGAATCCCGCAGATTCCGCACATCAGCGGCCGCGCCGCGCGGCCGCATACTCGACCGCAGCCGAGAAAGCGTCCGCCATGCGGCTGTGAGTAAAGACGCCGGCATCGGCACGCGCACGCTCGCCGAGGCGAGCCGCGAGTGCCTGATCGGTGACGAGGCGTCGCAGTACGGCGGCCAGCGCGTCCGCGTCGCGCTCGGGCACGATGAAGCCGTTCTCCCCGTGACGGACCAGACCGCCGGCGGCGGCTCCGACGGTGTCGGTCGCGACGACCGGCAGGCCCGCGTGCATTGCCTCGTTGATCACAAGGCCCCACGGCTCTCGATCGAGCTTGGTTGTGACCGACGGCAAGACCAGGCACCGGCTGCGGGCAAGCTCTGCAGGCAGCTCGGCCTGGCCTACGTGCCCGACTACCTCCACGTTGCCGAGTTTGGACGCTCGGGCGCGGATCTCAGCCTCCTCGCTACCGTTGCCGACGAGACGGATTCGGACGGCGAGGTCACCGAGCCTGGAGGCCGCGTCGAGCAGGTAGCGCACGCCCTTGCGCTCCTCGAACTGACCTACGTACAGGACCTCGTGTATTCCGGTCATCCGCCTGCGGACGGACCCTGGTGAAAACGATCTGCGTCGACGGCCTGACCCGCGACGAACACCTTGGCCGGATCCACGCTGGGGGTTCGAAGGACGAAACGCTTGACGTGCTCGCCGTAGACAACGATTGCATCTGCACCGCGATAGACCGCTTCGGTCACAGGCCGGGTGAGTCGGTGAAATCTGGTGTCGGGGTGCATCCACATGCCCGTCCATAGGACGAACGGCACCCGTGAGGCCCGCGCCGCGCCGTATGTGAGCGGCAGCATCAGCTTTCCGTTCAGGCTCTTGATGACCGCGTCGTACCGACCGGAGGACAGCGCGCGCGCGATGCCGGGCGTGACGGCCTGTCCGGCGATCCGGAACCTACGCAGCTCGACCCAGCGGAACTCCCCATCCTGAACCAGTGGAATGCGCCGGTTCCAGTAGCGCTCACGCGCGTCCGCGAAGAAGTAGAAATCTGCGTCGAAGCGGCGCGCGAGCTCCTCATACAGGGAACGGCGGTAGTGGGTCGGGAAGTAGTCGACGAACGCGATGCGGCGCAAGGATCCCAGTGTGGATTCAGGGTGTGCTTGGGTTCTCGTGGAGCTGGACGCCGAAGGAGAGTGGACCCTACTCGGGTGAACCAACGAGAGTTGCCCGAGCCGGCTAGTAGCTCTCAGACGCGCTCGTCTCAGAACTAGCTGGAGCCCGCGGGAAGCACCGTGATCGACAGGCGCAGGTTGCCCTCTCCGGTGTTGTCGTCGTCTAAGCCGACGTGGAATGCCACGCCGACTCCGTGATGACCCTCGAACAGGAACGAACCGCTGAAGAAATCACAGATTGCGCTTCGTCCAGGACCCAGGCTAATGTCGCCGGTGCACTGGTCGCGGAGGGCTCCGTGTTCATAGAAGGCTCCGAACATGTGGTACGTGTGACGTGCGACGCTGGTGTTCGTAACCGTCATCGAGCAGGCAACGGACTGCCCTTCCATAGGACCGCCCGGGAAGTCAGCATCGCACCCTGCCGCTCGACGTTCCAGTGCCCAGCGCTGCACCGGGGAAGGTCAGTAATGCCGCAACGACAACGAGACGAATGAGCGACTTCGGTCCCATCAGTACCACCTCCCTCTGCGTGTCGTGTGACCGTACACCAGGGCGAGGGCCGTCGCAACCCTGCCTTAGCTAAGCAAAGTCACCAACCGGTGACATCCCTTGTTGGGAGCACATGTGCGTACGTTCATCGTTCACCCGTGCGGGCGGCGTTCACCTACGGTCGACGCCACGGCCGGATTGGCCGGCGAACTTCCCTAGTAGGTAGCTTCAGCGAAGGTCTGCGAGCTTATCGAGTCGCTGGTCAGAACCGTGATCGACAGCCGCAAGTTGCCCTCACCCGTGCTGTCGTCCACCAAGCCGACGTGGAAGGCCACGCCGACGCCGTGGTGCCCGCGATTCTGGAACGTCGCGTTGATGATCTTGCAGGTCGCCGTATGGCCTGGCCGCAGCACCCTGTTCCGTAGGCATTGACGGCGAAACGCTCCGTGTTCGTAGAACGCCCCGAACATGTGGTACCGGTGCCGCACGGAGCTGGTGTTGGTGACGGTCATCGTGCAAACGACTGGCTGGCCGTCGATCGGTCCGTTGGGGGAAGTCGCACCGCACTCCCCCGGTGGAGGTTCCCGTCGCTAGCGCTGCATTCGGAATGCTGAGCGCATCCAGCGACCACCATCAGACGAACGAGCATCCTCAACCGCACCAGCATCACCCACACTATCCGTCGCCTACGTGTGACGGTACGCCAGCGTGGGTCCTCCCGCAACCCTGCCTTAAGATGAGAGAAGTCACCAACAGGTACCCCGTTACGACGCTTGACGTAATCTGCGGTCGAATGTGTGGAATCGCAGGGAAGGTACGAGCGGACCGCGGTGACGTGGAGGAGCAGTTCGTCCTCCGGATGTGTGCGACGCTCGCACATCGAGGTCCTGACTCAAGGGGTGTCCACCTTGAGCCTGGGGTTGGCCTGGGCATTCAGCGCCTGAGTGTTATCGACCTCGAGACCGGCGACCAGCCGGTCTACAACGAAGACGGCAGCATCGTCGTCGTGCTCAACGGCGAGATCTACAACTTCCGTGAGCTTCGAGCGGAGCTCAAGCGAGCCGGGCATCGATTCCGCACAAGCGGCGACACCGAGACGATCGCGCACGCGTACGAGGAGCACGGTCTGCATTTCGTCCGTCACCTGCATGGGATGTTTGCGCTCGCCGTCTGGGATCGCGCGCGCAGGCGTCTGGTACTGGCCCGGCGACCGTACCGGGGAAGAAGCCGCTGTTCTACTCGCACCGCGAGGGCACGCTGTCGTTCGCGTCGGAGCTTCCCGCACTGGTCCGCGACCGCTCGGCCTCACGCGAGGTGGATGTTCGTGCGCTGACGTATACCTCGCCTACCGCTACATCCCCTCGCCGATGTGTGCTTTCCGCGCAGGTCCGTAAACTGCCGCCGGCGAGCATCCTCGTGTTCCAGGATGGAAACGCCAGAATCGAGCGCTATTGGCGGCTCGATTTCGCGCGCAAGCGGGCTCCAGAGCCCGAGACCGAGACGTTTGCGGCCCTGCGCGAGCAACTTGCACGCTCGGTCCGCCGCCGGATGATCTCGGATGTCCCGCTCGGGCGCCTTTCTTTCCGGAGGTATCGACTCGGCGACCGTCGTCGCGCAGATGGCGGTGGAGAGCGCCGAACCGGTCAAGACATTCTCGATCGGCTTTCCGAATTCAGAGTTCGATGAGCTGCCACTCGCGAGGCTCGTCGCCAGGCGATTCGGGACGGACCATCACGAACTCGTGGTCGAGCCAAGCGCGATCCAGTCCCTTCCGACGATCATCGGCCATCACGGCGAGCCGTTTGCCGACGCTACATCGACTCCCACCCTGTACCTGGCGGAGATCGGCTCGTCGTCACGTGACCGTAGCGCTCGAACGGCGACGGGGGAGACGAGCTGTTCGGCGGATACACGAGGTACGTCGTAAATGCGATCGCCGGGCGAGTCGACTTGCTGCCGTTGTGGTCACGACGGATCGCCGCGACCGCGACGGCGCGCCTGCGCCCGAGTGGTCATATCAGCTCGGCCCGGAGCCGTCTGGGTCGACTGGGTCAGACACTCCCGCTGAGCCCCGTCGAACGCTACACGCGGTACATGACCGACTTGCACGGCCTGGACCGCGGGCGCCTGTACACGCCTGAGTTCCACGAGCTGGTGAAGTCCTCCGAAGTCGACGGCGGTGATCGGTGGGCCCTGGCAGGCCTCATCGGCAACGAGCTTGGTGGATCGGATGCTCGACGTGGACACCGCTACATATCTGCCTGACGACCTGCTCGCAAAGGTTGACATCGCGACGATGGCGCATTCGCTCGAGGGCCGTTCGCCGTTACTCGACCACGAGCTGATGGAATTCGCCGCCTCGCTGCCACCGCAGTTAAGAGCTACGCGGTACTGCGAAGAAGGTGGCGCTCCGCGAGGCGATGCGCGGGTGCTTACCCGACGCTATTCTGGACGCGCCGAAGCGTGGCTTCCAGCCTCCGCTGGCCGACTGGCTGCGGGGAGAGCTGCGCGAACTGGCATCCGATGTCCTCTTAGACGCTACTGCCAGAAGCCGCGGATTCTTCCGCGAGCAGGAGGTCCGGCGCCTGCTGGATGAGCATCGCAGCCGAGTGAGCGATCACTCTCAGGGAATCTGGACCCTACTGGTGTTCGAGCTGTGGCACCGACGCTTCGTCGACGTGCCGCTTCGTCCATGACTACTAGATCAGCTCAGAGGGGTTCACGCTTCTGCTTGCAGGCCGATCTCGCGCTCGAGCACGGAGCGCATTTCAGCGGCCGAGGCGCGGACGTCATATCGCTCGCAGATCTTCCTTCGGGCCGCGGCACCGATGGTTCTGCGGAGTTCCGGTGCACGGACCAGCGACCGCAGCGAATCAGATAGGGAATCGATGCGCCCTGGGGGGACGAGCATCCCATCGACACCGTTTTCGACGAGCTCGGGAACGCCCATGATCTGCGTCGTGAGCACCGGGAGCTCGGTCGCCATCGCCTCCATCGCGACGACCGGTATGCCCTCGGCGAAGCTCGGCAGGCAGAAGATATCGGCACGCTCGTAGAACGAGCGGATCTCGTCCTGGCCAGCCGCGCCCTCGAAGCGCACGCGCCGATGGAGCTGTAGGCGTCGAACATCAGTTTCAAGCTCTTGGCGGGCGGGCCCTTCGCCGACAACCGTGACGGACAGGTCAAGGCCCTCGTCGACCAGTTCGGCGACGCTGGCCAGTAGCAGTGACAGACCCTTGCCGCGCACGAGGCGGCCGACTGACAGGATCTCTGTTTTCACAGCGCTGTACGAGCGCTGCTGCGGCGGGGTGAAGCGTCTCCGGGTCCACGACCGCAGCGCGACGACGTATATGTGTCGCCAGCGGTCGATATCGCAAAGCGTCATCAGCTGACTGCGTCCAAAATCGCTGATCGCGACCGCGAACCGTGCATGCTCGAGCTTGCTCTTCAGCCCGTGGCGAATGACGTTGTAGAACTCGACAGGGCCGTGAACCGCCAGGCTCCAGCTCGGTCGCGCCCCGTCGGTAGTGCGAGGCGAGCATCGCCACGTCGGTCGCGCTGTCGGCGAACTGCGCGTGCACGTGCGCGATCCCCCTACGGCGGACGTGCCGTACGAGTACCATGCTCTCGGCGAAGTAGAAGAGATGCCACAGGCGCTCGCGCAGGCCGGGGGCACTGACACGCAGCGCCAGCGCTAGCGTGGCCAGATATCGAAGCGGCGCGCGGATAAATGCGAGCACGTGTGCCGCCAGCAGCCCCCCGGCGCTTGCCGGCAGGATGTTGAACGTCGCCGCAGCCTCCGCACTGATCGCTGTCGGCGAGGAGGTCCGCGGGTCAGCCTTGTGGATCGAAACCGTGTCCACCTCGACGCCCGCTGCCCGCAGAGCTTGAATCTCTCGTAACACGAACGCGTGCGAGACCGCCGGGTAGTGGCTCATAAGATATGCCACCCGCATCATCGGATGGCGGGCGAGGATACGTCATCAGTTTGTAGCGTCCTCATATCGGAACTGCGGCAATGCCTACGCGATCTCGTCCCAGTGTGGGGCCGCAGGGGAGGATGAGCACAGGAATTGGAGGAATGTGAACCTCAGGCGACGGCACGATCGAGCGAGTGCGGCTCGCGAGCTCGAGCGCTCCAACGCGACCGACCAAGACCGCGCGGACGCGCGGACGGGGATCGACGACGACGTGGCGCCGGCCTACTCCAACCACACCGATAGAGCACCGGAGCCACCGCCACGGCCACCGCCCGAGGCGACAGTGCCGGTGTTCGCGGCGCCTATTCCGGAAGGGCTCTGGCCTGCGGTTCGCCGTCATCGGATTCTCGCGTTGCTGCCCGTCATCGCGCTGACGGCAGCCGGCGTCGCGTACGGCTTGAGCCGGCAAGTGACATATACCGCCACCGCCAAGCTGGCCGTCAGCAAGCTGGACCTCAACTCCCCAGGTGCGCTCGCCGGTTTCACCGACGCGACCGAGGCGCTGGCACAAACCTTCAGCCGCAGCGTCGACGCTGCCGGGGTCGTCGACCCGACGTCACGCGCCATCGGCTTGCCTGCCGCGACCATACGCTCGCGGACACTGGCAGTCCCAATCGCGCAGACGCCCGTGTTCCTCGTGGAGGCGACAGGGCCGAGCCAGCAGGACGCGGTCACGCTCGCAAATGCGACCGCCAAAGCGCTGATTTCCTACCTCACGAAGGTCAACAGCACCAGCGGCGAGGCGCACGCCTTGTTGAGCCAGTACCACGGGCAAGCCAAGATCGTCGCGCGCCTGTCGAGCGCCCGTGATGCTGCAGCCCAGAGCTACCGGACCAAGCACAGCACATCCAATCTGGCGGCGCTGCAGGCGGCGTCGGCCGCGCTCCAAACCGCGCAGACAAGCCTTCAGGCTCTGCAAGTCGCCTACCAGAATGCCGTCGAGAACAACCCGAGCCCGCACCTCGTTCAGTTCGTGACCCCCGCTGACTCGGCCAACTCGGATCGGCGATCGAAGACCGCGCTGTTCGGCTTCTCGGGTTTCATCGCTGGACTGCTCATTGGGCTTGTGCTCGTCGCTCTGCGTGAGACGGCGCGCGGACGCACGACTTGACGTGGACGGCGTGATCGCGGCGCACGAGATCGAGCCGACGCCCTTCCGGTGTCCCTGGTGTCAGGGCCCGTTGCGGGCTACTCACGTGCCGGCCGGCTTGCGTTGCGCGACCTGCGCGCGCCCCGTGGGCTCGGCTGACGGCATCTTTGACTTCGTGCGCGACGGCGTTAAGGAGGAGGAGGGCCGGTTCTACGACGGTGAATATGCCGGCGCGGCCGGGGTTGCGCCGCCGAGCATTTCTTCGTTGCGAGCGCTGTGGGTCGACAATCCCTACGCGCCGCACAACGAGGCGATGTGGAGACGGATGCAGGACGTCGATGGCGCAACCGTCGTCGTGCTTGGCAGCGGGGCGTCACCGCGAGAGCTCTACTTCCTCGAGCTGGGTCCGCAGTGGCTGGTGATTTCCGACCTGTCGAAGGCGCCGCTGCGTGCGATCCGGCGTCTCTACATCCCCGATCCGCCGCCAAACGCGGTGCTCGCAGCGATCGATGCCGAGCAGATGCCGTTCGCCGACGCCAGCGTCGACGTGATCGTCGGCTACGCGTTCGTGCATCACCTACCAGACCTCGACACCTTCCTGCGGGAGGTAGCTCGCGTGTTGCGCCCGGGGGGACGGGCCGTGTTCCTAGACGCGGCGTTTGCACCGCTGTGGGAGTGCTCGAAGCGGACCTGGCTGCGCCTCGTGATGAAGGGTGCCCACCGCATCAACCCAATCTCGCCCGAGGACTTGCGCTTCACCATGGCCGGGGGATTCCGGATCGAAGAGCTCATACGCCGGATAACCGCGGTCGGCGGGGTTCCGTGGTTCGAGTGTTCCGGCGGACTGCACTACCTCGCCGTGAGAGCGTCGGAGATTGCCGCGCGACGGCTCCCCGGGCTATCGCTCGGACGCCGCGAATGGCAGCCGAATCCCGCCGGAACGCCTCCTTTTCACCTCCGATGGCGGCACCGTCGCGCCCTCGAACTTCTTCGCCGGCTGGATCAGCTACTGGTATCTCGCTCGCGGATCGCACGGCGCAACCAGGTACGGCTTGTTTGGGGTTTCGAGATGCCCGCCGGCTGCTGATCCGGGGCCTGGTGGCGTCACGCTCCACCTATAGCGAGGGGCTCGCCTACGGAGTGCTCAGCTTCGGATGCCTCGCGGTGCTGAGCACCGTCGGCAGCATCGCCGTCGCGCGCATCTACGGGATCGAGACACTCGGCCGCTACGCGCTGATCGCCGCAGCCGTCAACGCGACGCTGTTCCTGTCCACGGCGCAGGAGCGCCCCGGGTTCGTTCGGGCGATCGCGGTGCTCGAGCCCCGCGCGCCGGCCGTGACCGGACTGTTCGTGGCGGTACTGGCGTTCTCCGCCTCGCTGACGATCGTGGTCGGCTTGCTGACGACCGTGGCGGTCTACTTCCTCTTTACGGGGCCGATGCATCACCCGGAGATATTCGTGCCGGCGATGGTCAACATCGCTTCATACGTCCTGCTCGAGAACACCAGTGGCAACGTCGACGGTCTCCTGTCGGCATTCAGAGCGGGCCGAGCATTGTTTGGCGTCCGTGTGCTGCAGGCGCTGACCCTGCTCTCGATCTCGATCGTGCTCGGGCTGACGCTGCACGACGTGTGGGGCCTCGTGCTCGCGTCGGTTGGTTCGAGTGCGACCGCCCTGGTGCACCGTCTGATCATCGTTCGCCCGTACATGCGATGGCGCGTCAGCCGTCACGAGCTGGCTTCCGGCCGAAGTCACCTGGGCGACATCATCCGCTTCGGCCTAAAGATCGTGCCCGGTAGCTTGTGCGACGGCGTGAGCGCCGAGAGCGGCACGTGGATCCTCGGGCTGGTGGCACCGCTGGCTGTCGTTGGCGCCTACAGCCGCGCGTGGATGATCGTTCGGCAGTTCCTGGCATTCAACTTCCGGATCACCGAGATGCTGTTTCCCACACTCGTGGAGCGCACGGCCCGCGACGATCGCCTCGGATTTGACCGCGCGCTCCTCGACACGCTCCGCTACGGAGCCATCGGGACGCTGCTTCTCGCTGCCGTCGGCGGTGCCGCCGCGCCCGGGATCATGGCGCTGTTCGGACCCGGTTTCGGTCTCGCCGCCGGCGCCCTGGCGATCCTGCTGCTGGCGCCGGGGTTGATGATCCTCGCGAGCTCGCAGCGACATGCACTGTATGCGCTCGGTCGTCCGCTGCTGAGTACGGCGAGCGCGTCGATCCGGATGTTCGTCACACTCGGCGCCGGCATCGTCCTCGCTCTTGCCCTGGGTCCCACCGGGGCCGCCGCCGCGCTCGTGCTCGGGCTCGTTGCCGATCTGGCGTTCTGCTCGGCGATCGTCCGTCGTTTTCTCGTAACGCCAGTACGTCGCCTGTGGCCGGCCCGGCAGCTGGCGGGCGCGATCATCGCCTACTTGCTTGCCTTTGCCGGAGGCCGCGGCGTGTATGACGCGATCGGACATCTGAGTGGCCTCGTGCTTTCACTCGCAGCGGCGGCAGCGATCTACATATCCGTCTTCCTCGCGGTGGGCGGCCTCGCTCCCAACGACCGTCGGCGACTGAGCGCTGCTCGTGCCCGGCTCCGAGCGCGCAAACCCTCGCTCGAGGACTCTCGACTCGACCCCGGCGTCCGGGAGGAGACGGTGAAGTGAGCGAGCCGCGGCTCCTTGTGCGACTGGACCCGGCAATCGTCGTGGGGACCGGGCTCGTGCTCACGCTGTTCAGCTCGAATTGGTTCCGGCTCGGTCTCCCGAGTTCGATCGCACCGGACCGGATCCTGCTGCTGCTGGGCTCGCTGCTGGTGCTCGCCAGGATGCCCGGGGCCGGGGAACGTCCCGTCCTCCGGATTCGGTTCGTGCACCTGATGATGGCAGCGGTGATCGCGTACGGAACGTTCTCGGCTCTCCGGGTGGGATCGCTGGCCGGCAGTTCGTCGGTGTTCGGCCTGGTCGACCGGCTCGGGCTGCTGCCGTTTGCGATGTTCGTGATCGTGCCGATGACCTTCCATGATGAACGCAGGCGCTCGTGGCTGCTCGCCGGATTCGTGCTGGTCGGCGCCTATCTGTCACTCACCGCGATCGCCGAGGTTATCGGCCCGCACGCGCTCGTGTTCCCGCGCTACATCCTTGATCCTAATGCCGGAATTCACTTCGGACGCGCGCGCGGACCCTTTCTCGAGGCGACCGTCAACGGCCTCGTGATGTTCGCCTGTGGCGCGGCCGCGGTGATTGCGTCCCGCGCCTGGCACCGCCCGTCCGCTCGCCTGACCGCGGCGATCGTCGCGGCGCTGTGCGCCTTCTCGTTGCTGCTCACGCTCCAGCGCTCGGTATGGATATCCAGCACGGCGGCAGTCGCTGTCACGATTCTGTTCACCCCGGCACTGCGCCGGTTCCTGTTGCCGGCCGCCGTCGTGGTCGCGGCGATGATCGGGGCGGCGTTTCTCTTCACACCCGGGCTCGCCTCGAAGGCCCAGGCGCGCGGCAGCCAGCAAGCGACGATCTGGCAGCGCCAGAACACCGACGTGGCCGCGTTCAACATGATCCTCCAGAACCCGTTGCTTGGAGTCGGCTGGAACCAGTTCACGAAGGTCAGCGCTGGATACATGCGCGTCTCGCCGAGCTATCCGTTTGACGTGACCGCAACTCTGATCGTCCACAATGTGTACCTGTCCTACGGGTCAGAGCTCGGTCTCGTCGGCCTGTTTCTGTGGGCGCTCGCGGTGTGCCTCGGAGCCGGTGGTGCGATCGTTCGCCGGGGTCCGCCGACGTTGGTGCCGTGGCGGATTGCACTCCTGGCGATCGTCCTGATGTGGCTGATCACCGGACTCTTCTCCCCGCTTTTGAATCTCCCCGCGAATGTGGTGCTGTGGGCCTGGGCGGGGATCGTCTGTACCCCGTGGCAGCTCGAGCGCGTGCGAGCGCAGGCTATGCGCGGCCCGTGACGGGCTCGGGACTCGCGCGCGTCGCCGACGCGGCTCGGCGAGTCCCCGAGCTGATCCGCGGTCTGGTAGTGATCGCCGAGCCCGGACGCCTGCTGCGAGCCGAGTTCACCCGGCTTCCCGTGCCTCTGCCGTATCGGCTGCGAGGCAGCGCCCTGACCGCGTATGTGAGACACGGGCGCCATGACCTGGGTACGCTCGCAGACACGCTCGCAGCGGCGCGCGCCATGCCGGACGACGCCGCTCGCCTGCTGGCCAGCCTCAACCCGGTCGCGCTGCTCGACGCCGGCGCCGGGCTCGGCTACTTCGCGCTCGCTGTGCTCGCGCTTGTCCCGGCGGCGCTGAGATCCTGTCCGTCGAGCCCGATCCGATGCGCGCACTGGTGTTGCGACGTTGCGTGCGCGCGAACGCGCTGGAGGATCGCTGGAAGGTAGTTGAGGCGATGCCGGCCTCTGCTGACGGGGACCGTCGAGTGTCGGTCGACGTAATCGGCACGCAACGTCCCGGCGCGCATGGAAGTCGCCGTCGCGCGTGTGGCGGCCGTCGACTTACTCCCGCGGCTCGACGGAGCGAGCATCGTCCGGTTGGGCCCGCACGCCGAGTATCGGGAGGTCCTCGCGGACCCGCGGTTCGCGGCGGCTCGCGTGCCCATTCTGATGCTGGATGCACCGAGGGAGCTGGCGCTGCTGGTGATACCGGCGCTGCGCGAGGCGGGGTATGCGACTGCTGGCGGCGCAGAATCCAGGCTCTGGGCATGGTTGCCCGAGCACTCGTGAACCTCGAGCACCGGTCGTCCTTGCCGGACAGGGCGCGGCTCAGTGCGCCAGCAGGTTCAGCTCGCGGAGCTTGCCGCATCACGCGGTCGGCGGCCTGCTCAGCCGTGCAGGTGACGGTCAGGATCTCGACCTCCGGATTGGCGGGCGGCTCGTACGGAGAGTCGATGCCGGTGAACCCCTTGAGCTCGCCGCGGCGCGCCTTCTTGTAGAGGCCCTTGCGGTCGCGCTGCTCGGCGACCGCGAGCGGGGTGTTGACGAAGACCTCGACGAACTCTCCGGGCTCGAGCAGGCTGCGCGCGAACTGGCGCTCGGTGCGGAACGGGGAGATGAACGACACGAGCACGATCAGCCCGGCGTCGACCATCAGCCTGGCGACCTCGGCGACGCGGCGGATGTTCTCGACGCGGTCGGCATCGGTGAATCCGAGATCCTTGTTGAGGCCGTGGCGCACGTTGTCGCCGTCGAGCAGGTAGGTGCGATGCCCGAGATCGTGGAGCTTCGAGCTCGACCAGGTTGGCGATCGTCGACTTGCCGGCACCCGAGAGTCCGGTGAACCACACCACGCCCGGCTTGCTGGCCCATCAGCGCGGCGCGCGCGGACTTGTCGATGTCGACGTGCTGCGCGGTGGATGTTGTGCGCGCGGCGCAGCGCGAAGTCGATCATCCCGGCGCCGACTCGTCTCGTTGGTGATCCGGTCGATCACGATGAAACCGCCGGTGTCCGCGGTTCTCGGTGTACGGGTCGAACGGGATCGGCTGATCGAGCGCGATGTTGCAGACCCCGATCCCGTTGAGCTCGAGCTTCGTGGCGGCAACGTGCTCGAGCGTGTTGACGTTGACCGCGTACTTGATTCGCGTGACCGTGCCGGGCACCGTGCGGGTGCCCGATCTTGAACAGGTACGGGCGCTCCGGCGAGCAGCGGCTGATCGCTCATCCAGACGATCTTCGCTTCGAACTGGTCCGCGACCTCGGCCGGGCTCTCGGCGGCCGAGATCAGGTCGCCGCGCGAGACGTCGACCTCGTCGGCGAGCGTCAGCGTGACCGACTGGCCGGCGACCGCGCGCTCGAGATCGCCGTCGTGGGTCACGATCCGCGCGACCGTCGTCTCGATGCCGGACGGCTGAACGCGGATCCGGTCGCCGGGGCGGATCGACCCCGCCAGCGATCATCCCGCGTCACGCCGCGGAAGTCGAGGTCCGGGCGGTTGATCCACTGGACCGGCATCCGGAACGGCAGCTCCTGGCGGCGGTCCTCGTCGAGCTGGACCGTCTCGAGGTAGCCCATCAGCGTCGGGCCGTGATACCAGGGCATCGCGCTCGCTGTGAGCGAGGATGTTGTCGCCCTTCAGCGCCGAGATCGGGATCGCGGTGATGTCCTCCAAGCCGATCCCGGCCGCGAACTCGCGGTACTCCTGCTCGATCGCGCGGAACGTCTGCTCGGAGTAGTCGACGAGGTCCATCTTGTTGACGGCGAGCGCGACGTGGCGCACTCCGATCAGCGACAGCAGATAGGAGTGGCGGCGGGTCTGCGTCAGCACGCCGTTGCGCGCGTCGACGAGGATCGACCGCGGCGTCGGCCGTCGAGGCGCCGGTGACCATGTTGCGCGTGTACTGCTCATGCCCGGGCGTGTCGGCGACGATGAACTTGCGCCGCTCGCTGGCGAAGAAGCGGTAGGCGACGTCGATCGTGATCCCCTGCTCGCGCTCGGCCAGGAGCCCGTCGAGCAGCAGCGCGAAGTCGAGCTCGCCTCGCTGGGTGCCGAACCTGACCGAGTCGCGCTCGAGCGCCGCGAGCTGGTCGTCGAACACCAGCTTCGACTCGTACAGCAGCCGGCCGATCAGCGTGCTCTTGCCGTCATCGACGCTGCCGCACGTGATGAACCGCAGCAGCCGCTTGTGACGCTGCTCGAGCAGGTACCGCTCGATCTCGGCAGGCCGTGATCGTCTCGGTGGCCACCGCCATCAGAAGTAGCCCTCCTGCTTCTTCTTCTCCATCGACCCGCTCTGATCGTGATCGATCAGCCGGCCCTGACGCTCGGACGTTCGCGCCAGGAACATCTCGCGGATGATCTCCGGCAGGTCTCGGCCTCGTCTGACTCGATCGCGCCGCTCAGCGGATAGCAACCAAGCGTGCGAAAGCGCACGTTGCGCATCACCGGCATCTCGCCCGTCGCTCAGCGGGAAGCGATCGTCGTCGACCATGATCAGCATCCCGTCGCGCTCGACGACCGGTCGCGGCTCGGCGAGGTACAGCGGGACGATCGGGATCTGCTCGACGTAGACGTACTGCCACACGTCGAGCTCGGTCCAGTTCGACAGCGGGAAGACGCGGATCGACTCGCCCGGGCGCTTGCGCGCGTTGTACAGGCGCCACAGCTCCGGGCGCTGGTTCTTCGGATCCCAGCGGTGAGCGGCAGAGCGGAACGAGAACACGCGCTCCTTGGCCCGCGATGCCTCCTCGTCGCGGCGGGCGCCGCCGAACGCGACGTCGAAGCGGTACTGGTCGAGCGCCTGCTTCAGCGCCTCGGTCTTCATCACGTCGGTGTGGATCGCCGACCCGTGCGTGATCGGGTTGATCCCCGGCGTCGAGCCCCTCCTGGTTGACGTGGACGATCAGGTCGAGCCCGAGGCGCTCCGCCGTCGCGTCGCGGAACGCGTACATCTCGCGGAACTTCCACGTCGTGTCGACATGCAGCAGCGGAAACGGCGGCTTGGCCGGATAGAACGCCTTCATCGCCAGATGCAGCATCACCGAGCTGTCCTTGCCGATCGAATACAGCATCACCGGGTTCTCGGCCTCGGCCACGACCTCGCGCATGATGTGGATGCTCTCGGCCTCGAGCCGCTGGAGATGCGTCAACGAGCCGAGCCCCAGTTCGGGCACGACCGCCGGCGCCGGTCGCGATGCGGCAGCGATCGCCGGCGCCCGCGCCGATGCGCGCGCGTTCCGGGCCGAAGCGCGGCGGGTTCGGAAGCGTCCCGCCGCGCACCGGCACGGCATCCCACCCGCCCGCGCGGTACGCCTTGAACGCATTGATCACCGTCGGCCGGCTCAGACCCGTCTCAGCCGCCGCCCGCTCGATCGTCGCGCCATCGATCCGCATCCGCACCGCCGCGACACGCCGCTCGTTCAGCTCCGCCGCCGAGACGTTCCGCCCGTCTTTCGCGCCATCTTTCGGATCGTATGACGTTTGACCGTCAAAGGTCAACGTCAAAGTCGAGACTGGCGACCTGGTGATCATCACCTCCGAACATCCTCCTTTGACGGACCTCCGGGCGCGATCAGCGAGGCAATTCTCGTTGGGTCGATCAGGGACGTCGAGCACGATGCGGACTGCACGGAGGCGATCTGCCAGGATCGCCGGCGCTCGGTCCGGTGATGTGGTCGTGACTTGTCACCTATGCTCCGCCGCCGACGCTACGCTGCCCGTCAGTGCGGATTATGTACACGATGGGGGCGCGCCCGAACTTCGTGAAGATGGCGCCGGTGATCGCCGCGCTGCGCCGCCGGTTCGAGGATGGGTGCCACATCGTGGTCCACACCGGACAGCACTACGACCGGATGATGTCGGAGATCTTCCTGGAGGAGCTCGGCGTGCCGACGCCCGACTATGTGCTCGGCGTCGGCTCCGGCTCGCACGCAGTGCAGACGGCGCGGGTGATGGAGCGGATCGAGCCGGTGATCGAGGCGGAGCGGCCGGACCTGGTGATCGTTCCCGGCGATGTCAACTCGACGCTCGCCGTGACGCTCGTGGCGGCCAAGATCGGGGTGCCACTTGCGCACCTAGAGGCAGGTTTGCGCAGTTTTGATCGGACGATGCCGGAGGAGATCAATCGGATCGTCGCGGACGAGTTCAGTGACTATCTGTTCATCCACTCGGACGAGGCGAGCGAGAACCTGCGGGCTGAGGGGATCGCGCGCCGAGCGGATCCACTTCGTCGGTAACACGATGATCGACAGCCTCGTGGCGATGGAAGATCGCTTTCGAGCTCTGAACACGGCCGCGCGGCTCGGCCTGCGAGAGAGGAATTACCTGCTCGTCACGTTGCACCGGCCAGCGCTCGTCGACGGACCCTTGCTTGAACGCGCGATCGCGGAGCTGAGCGCGGTGGCACGAGAGCTGCCGGTGGTCTTTCCCGCCCATCCGAGAACTCGAAAGATGATGGCCGGCATGCCCACTGCCTCTCAACTGCACGTGCTGGACCCGGTCGGATATCTCGAGTTCCTTTCGTTGCAGGCCGATGCCGCCGCGGTCCTGACCGACTCCGGCGGCGTACAGGAGGAGACGACGTACCTCGGCGTCCCGTGCTTCACATTGCGCGACAACACCGAGCGCCCGGTGACGATCCGCGCCGGCACGAACACGATGCTCGGGCTGGATCCGTCGCGGATCGCCCAGATCCTCCCTGCGTTGGCGCGCGCTCGCCCTGTTCCCGAATCGCCGCCGGGCTGGGACGGTCAGGCCGCACAACGGGTCGCCGCGGTCATCGCCGGGGACGAAGCCGGCCCTCCGACGGATGCTCGAGTTGCTTCCGCACCATCGCCGCGAGCGGCGCGCGAGGGCTGACTTCGACTTCGTGATCATGTGGCGAAGGTGGTACTCGGCGTCGACCGAGCACTGGCGCCGCCATGGGACGTGCGCGCTGGCACCCAAAACGACGAGCGAGTTGCTGCGATCGGAGCTACGCGCCGTCGCATAGCGACCTCGCCGTGCGCAGAAGTACGCTGTCGCTCGTGCGCCTGGATCACGTGATTGCGGATTCGCCCGTCGCCGCGCGCGACCTCGAGGTCACGGCGCTCGCGTACGACAACCGGGCCGTGCAGCCGGGGACGCTGTTCTTCTGCGTCCCCGGGTTCACGCGTGACGGCCACGAATTCGCGCCGGACGCGATCGCCGACGGGGCGGTCGCGCTGGTCGTCGAGCGCCCGCTGGACCTCGGCGTCCCGGAGATCCGGTCGACAACGTCCGGGCCGCGATGGCGCCGGCCGCCGCGCGCTTCTACGGCGACCCGACGGCCGCGCTCCAGACGGTCGGCGTCACCGGCACGAACGGCAAGACGACGACGGCGTTCCTGGTCCGGGCGCTGCTTGAGGCCGCCGGGCGGCGAACCGGGCTGCTCGGCACCGTCAAGAGCGTCATCGGCGGCGTCGAGCACGAGGTCGTCGCGCACAACCCCCGAGGCGATCGACCTG
Source organism: uncultured Solirubrobacterales bacterium (assembly GCA_963813265.1). GTDB lineage: Bacteria > Actinomycetota > Thermoleophilia > Solirubrobacterales > Solirubrobacteraceae > Palsa-465. The sequence goes on from CAWEYQ010000007.1 coordinate 32,540, forward strand.
CAACGCACGTTCAAGGAGATGCTCGACCAGGGCGACGTGGCCGCCGTGATGGAGGTCTCATCGCCACGCCCTCGAGCTCCATCGCGCCGACGCGATCCATTTCGCCGCCGCGATCTTCACGAACCTGACGCAGGACCATCTCGACTTCCATCCGACGATGGAGGACTACTTCCACGCCAAGCGGAAGCTGTTCTCCGAGCTCAAACCGCAGCACTCGATCGTCAACATCGACGACCCGTACGGCGCCCGACTCGCGCAAGAACTCGGCGCCGACGCGATCACGTTCGCGCTCGACGACGCCACCGCGACCTACCGCGCGACGAACATCGACATGACCCTCACGGGCTCGACGTTCACGGCCAGCACCCCGGACGGCGAGATCGCGCTCACCTCGCCGCTGAGAGGGCCGCTTCAACGTCTACAACGTCCTCGGCGCGTTCGCCGCCGCGCGAGCGCTCGACGTCCCAGCAGAAACCGCCGCGCAGGCGGTACGAAACCGCCGGCAAGGTCCCCGGCCGCTTCGAGGCCGTCGACGAGGGCCAGGACTTCGCGGTGATCGTCGACTACGCGCACACGCCCGACAGCCTGGAGAACGTCCTCAACGCGGCTCGCGGCCTCACCGACAGAGCGCGTCATCGTCGTCTTTGGCGCCGGCGGTGATCGCGACAAAACCAAGCGGCCGCTGATGGGCGAGATCGCGAGCCGCCTCGCGGACGACGTGATCGTCACCTCCGACAACCCCCGCTCGGAGGACCCCGAAGCGATCATCGAGGAGATCCTCAAAGGATCGAAGCCGAACACCGCGCACGACGCCGACCGCAAGCGGGCGATCCAAGACGCGATCGCAAACGCCCAGCCTGGGGACGTCGTCGTCATCGCCGGCAAGGGCCACGAGCAGGGCCAGGAGTTCGAGGGCGGCCGGAAGATCCCGTTCGACGACGTCACGGTCGCGCGCGAGGCCCTCCGCGGGGCCGCGATCCAGACCTGAACTCGCCTGCAACCGGCGCCACACGGTCAGTGTTCTGACGGACGCTGCTGGTCAGGATGCTTTCACCGACGGTTTCGGAACTGCCCAACGCGTGAGAGCGTTCACATACAGATCGATGGGCGATGCGACGGACTCAGCTGTACCGGGGTCGCCCAGCGCGCCCCGGCTTGCCGACGTGCTCGAGGTGATCGAGCAGTTCGGGCTCGCGAGCATCGGGCTCGTCGCGTGGGAGCTGTTCCTCGATGAGGAGGATCTCGTTCCCGCGTGGCGAGACCTCGCGGCCACGGGTCTGCTCGAGCGCGTCGGCCGCTGCCCGTACACGCGGGAGCCGATGTACCGCCTGAGCGCCCCGCCGGACGCGTCGCGGCAACTCACCGCCGGTGACACCCCGACGCTCGGCTTCCTCGAGCACGACCGAGGTCAACGTGGTCACCCGTCTGACCGGCTCGCGACCTCGCGACCCTGAGCGGGACGAATCGCCGCAGCCCATCTGATCGCCGGATCGATGGGTACTCTCCGGGCGGATGCAGGAGTGGAGCCCGGAAGACATAGCTCGGGCGGCAGGCGCGCAGCTGATCTCCTCGCCGGCGGCCGAAAACGGCCCTGAGACGGTCGTCATTGACTCGCGCGCCGCCGGACCCGGCGCACTGTTCATCGGCCTGAAAGGCGCCAACGACGACGGCGGACGATTCGCCACGCAGGCGCTCGACGCCGGCGCCTGGGGCGTCCTCACGACCGAGGAGCACGCCGCGACCGCCCACGCCCAGAACCCGACCAAGCCGGTCCTGGCGACGCCCGACCCCCTGAAGGCCCTCCAGACGCTGGCCACCCAGTGGCGCCGCCACCTGAAGCCCCACGTCATCGGCGTCACCGGCTCGACCGGCAAGACCTCGACCAAGGACCTCCTCAACGCGATCCTGACGCCCCACCGGCGCACCGTGGCGAGCCGCGCGAACTTCAACACCGAGATCGGGCTCCCGCTGGAGATCCTCAGCGCGCCGAGCGGCACCGAGGTCCTCGTCCTGGAGATGGCGATGCGCGGCCGCGGGCCAGATCGCCGAGCTCGCGGAGATCGCCGAGCCGGACATCGGCATCATCGTCAGCGTCGGGCCGGTCCACCTCGAGCTGCTCGGATCGATCGAGGCGATCGCGGCGACCAAGGCCGAGCTCATCCAAGCCCTCCCGACCAGACGGCACGGCGATCATCCCCGCCAACGAGCCGCTGCTGAACCCGCACATCCGCACCGACGTCCGCACGGTCACGTTCGGCCCGGGCGGCGACGTCCAGCTCACGGCAGCGACGCAGGACCACGTCCGAGATCGACACCGGCGGCACCACGCTCGAGCTCGACGTCCCGTTCACCCAGGCCCACCTGCGGACGAACCTGCTCGCGGCGGTGGCCGCCGCACAGACGATCGGCGTCACTCCGGCCGGGCACGTCGATCTCGTGCTGTCGGCCGGTCGAGGCCAGCGCGCCCAGCTCCCGCACGACGTGCTGCTGATCGATGACTGCTACAACGCCAACCCGATGTCGATGCGCGCCGCCCTCGACGATCTCGCCGCGACCGCCGCCGTCCGGACCACCCGGGCACGCCAAGCCGCCGCGTCGCGGTGCTCGGCGACATGCTCGAGCTCGGCCCCGACGAGCGTCGCTTCCACGAGGAGATCGGCGACGTACGCCAACGACGCCCAGGTCGATCTGCTGATCACGGTCGGTCCGATAGCGAACGCGATGACCCACACGTTCACCCACGGCGAGGCGCACGCCACGGGCAACGCTCCCGAGGCGGCCGCGCTCGCCCAAACGCTCCTCCAGCCCGGCGACACGATCCTCGTCAAGGCCTCCCGCGGGGTGGGACTGGAGCTCGTCTGCGGCGCGCTCCAGACCGCCGAGGCGCTCGCCTGATGGGCTCGATCTCCGGCCGCATCCTGATCGCGGGCACCGCGTCGCTGCTCATGTGCCTGTTCCTCGGCCCCCAGTTCATCGCGTTCCTGCGCCGCAACCAGTTCGGGCAGCACATCCGGGAGGAGGGCCCGTCCGGCCACCAGGCGAAGGCGGGGACGCCGACGATCGGCGGGATCATCATCTTCGTCGCGTTCTCGGTCCCGTTCCTGATCCTGTCCAACCGGGACTGGCCGGCACTCGGGGTGTACGGCGCGGCGGTCGCGTGCGCGCTGCTCGGGTTCGCCGACGACTACACCAAGATTGTTAAGAAGCGCTCGCTCGGCCTCCGCGCCCGGACGAAGCTCGCGGTCACGATCGCGATCTCCCTCGGGCTGTGGTGGGTCGCGACCCAGAAGGCCCACCTCGCGCCCGACGTCAAGTTCCGCTTCGTCGATGCGACCGTCGACCTGGGGCCGTTCTATCCCGTCTTCATCTACTTCGTCGTCGCCGGCACGACGAGCGCGGTCAACCTCACCGACGGGCTGGACGGACTTGCCGCCGGATGCGCGGCGATCGTGCTGCTCGCGTACATCGGGATCACGTTCATCACCTCGGGCCAGCGCGACCTGACGATGCTCGCCGCCTGCCTCGGCGCCGCGTGCATCGGCTTTCTCTGGTTCAACAGCTTCCCGGCGAGCATCTTCATGGGCGACACCGGATCGCTCGGGTTAGGCGGCGCGATCGCCGGGCTCGCGGTGATGACGAAGACCGAGGTGCTGCTGATCCTGCTCGGCGGGATCTTCGTGATCGAGGCGCTGTCGGTGCTGATCCAGGTGTTCTCGTTCCAGATGTTCCGCAAGCGCGTGTTCCTGATGGCCCCGATCCACCACCACTTCGAGCTCCAGGCCTGGTCGGAGACGAAGATCATCCTGCGCTTCTGGATCGTCGCCGCCGCCTGTGGGGCGATCGGCTTCACGGTGTACCAGCTGAGCATCCGTGGCTGAGCCCGGATCGGACGCGTCGTGAGCCCGAAGCCGCGGCCACCGCTTCCACCCGGCCCATACCTTGTCGTCGGACTGGCACGCTCCGGCGTGTCGGTCGCACTCGCGCTACGCGCCCGCGGGGAGGAGGTGATCGGCTGTGATGCGGGCGCGGCGGAGCAGCCACAACTGACCGCGGCGGCGGGAAGGCTTCGCGAGGCGGGCGTCGAAGTTCATCTGGATGCGTCAGGCGACGTACTTGCCGCCCGCGCCGGGACGCTCATCAAGAGTCCCGGTGTACCCCAGAACGCCCCCGTGGTCGAGGCGGCGCGAGCCCGTGGCATCCCTGTTCTCGGCGAACTCGAGATCGCCTGGCGCCTGCTCTCCAACGAATTCATCGCGGTGACGGGGACGAACGGCAAGACGACGACGACCGAATGGATCGGCCATGTCCATCGGGAGGCGGCGCTCCCCGTCGAGGTTGCCGGCAACGTCGGCACCGCGGTCTCGAGCCTGATCGACGCCGCGGACCCGAACGCGACGATCGTCTGCGAGGCGTCCTCCTTCCAGCTTGAGGACACGGAGGGCTTCAGTCCCGAGGCGGCGATCCTGCTCAACCTCGAGCCGGACCACCTTGACCGCCACGGCACGTTCCACGCCTACGTCGCGGCGAAGCTGAAGGTGTTCGTCAACCAGGGCAACGATGACATCGCGGTCGCGCCGGAGGACCTTGAGCACGTCGAGGATCTCGGCGGGTGCGCTCGCCGGGTGCTGTTCGGCGACACGCAGAAGGCCGAGCTCCAGGCCCGCGCCGGCTACCTGTGGTGGGACGAGGCGCCGTTCATCCGGATCGACGAGATCGCGCTCCCCGGCGCGCACAACCTCCAGAACGCGATGGCGACCGCGGCGGTCTGTCTCGCGCGCGGGATCGCGCCGGACGCCGTCGCCACCGGCCTGAAGACGTTCACCGGCGTCGCGCACCGGCTCGAGCTGATCGCCACCCAGCACGGCGTCGCGTACGTCAACGACTCCAAGGCGACGAACGTCGCGAGCACGATCGTGGCGCTGCGCTCATACGCCGGCGGCGTCCACCTGATCGCGGGCGGAACCGGCAAGAACCAGGACTTCAGACCGCTCGCCCGGCTGGTCAGCGAGCGCTGCGTCGCCGTCCACCTGATCGGCGAGGCGACGCCGGATCTCGCCGAGGCGCTCGCCCCGACCCGCGTGCCGCTGTTCGACGACGGCGACCTCGCCACCGCGCTCGCGAACGCACAACAGACGGCTCACAGCGGCGAGGTCGTCCTCCTCAGTCCCGCCTGTGCGAGCTTCGACCAGTACGAGAACTTCGAAGCTCGCGGCGAGCACTTCCGGCAGCTTGTGGTGGCTGGTTGATGGCCGGCGCTTCGGCAGCCGGCGGAGCGCGGCCTCAGGGCAAGCAGCCGACCCGCACGCCGAAGACGAGCGCTTCGTCCAAGACGAGTGGTTCGTCCAAGACGACGCGCACGCCGAAGCCGGCCGCCAAGCGGGTCCCGCCGCCGATCGAGCATCGGATCCTGATGACCGCGGCGCTGTGCCTGCTCGCGTTCGGCGCGGTGATGGTCTACAGCGCGTCGGCGCCGGTCGGTGTCCTCGGCGGCAAGAGCGGCACCGGAACGGGCGAGTTCGTCCGCTACCTCGTGTTCGGTGCGGCGGGCCTGTTCGCGATGCACGTGCTCGAGAAGCGGGGCCTCACCCTGCTGGACCGCCGGCTCGTCACGCTGATGCTCGCTCGGGTCCTTCGTGCTGCTGCTGCTGGTGCTCGCACCTGGCTTCGGGGTGCGGGTCAACGGGGCGAAGCGATGGTTCGCCGCCGGACCGCTCCAGTTCCAGCCCTCCGAGGTGATGAAGCTCGCGCTCATCCTGTACGTCGCGCGCTACCTCTCCGAACACCCGAAGCGGATGCGGAGCTTCAAGCAGGCGGTCGCGCCGATCGTCGCCGTGATGGGGCCGGCATGCCTGCTGATCGTGATCGAGCCGGACCTCGGGACGACGCTCGTCGTCGTGTTCTCGATCACCTCACTGCTGATCGCCGCTGGGATGCCGATGCGCTACCTCGCGGCGCTCGCATTGATCGCGGGCGGGCTCGTCGTCCTGCTCGTCCTCGCCCAGCCCTACCAGCAGGCGCGGCTGCTCTCGTTCCTGCACCCGTGGTCCGCGGGCCGCGGGGCGGGCTACCAGGCGGTGCAGGGGCAGATCGCGCTCGGCTCCGGCGGGTTGCTCGGCGTCGGGCTCGGGCAGTCGGTCCAGAAGATCTACTACCTGCCGGAGGCGCAGACCGACTTCATCCTCGCCGTCATCGGGGAGGAGCTCGGCGTGCTCGGGATCTTCGGCGTGATCTTCCTCTACGGGATGATCGCCTACGCTGGCCTGCGGACCGCGCGCCGCGCCGCGGACCGCTATGGCAAGCTGCTCGCGACCGGACTCACCTCGCTGATTCTGTGCCAGGGGACTCTCAACATCTTCGTTGTGCTCGGGCTGGCGCCGCTCACCGGCGTCCCACTCCCGTTCATCTCCTACGCGCCGACGAACCTGTGCGTGATGCTCGTCGCGGTCGGGCTGCTGCTCAACATCTCGCGGCCCGGCGCACGACGGCTGCGGGCCGTGGACGACTCCTCTTCTCGGAGGCGGGACCGCCGTGACCCCGACGCGGATCGTGATCGGCGCCGGCGGGACCGCGGGGCACGTCGTGCCGGCGCTGGCCGTCGCGGACGCGCTGCGAGCTGAGGGGGCCCATGTCGAGTTCATCGGGGGTCAGCGCGCCGAGCGCGAGCTGGTGCCGGCCGCCGGCTACCCGCTGCATCAGCTGACCGTCGTCTCGCTCCCGCGCAACGCCCCGGCCAAGGCCGCCAGGGCGGCGGCGATCGATGCCCGCGCCCTCGGTGTCACCCGCAAGCTCCTGAAGGACCTGAGGCCGGACGCCGTGCTCGGCGCGGGCGGGTACGTCTCCGGCCCGGTCGGACTCGCGGCGATCATCCGCCGCACCCCGCTCGTCCTGATGGAGGCCGACAGCCATCTCGGACTCGCCAACCGCATGCTTGCCCACGCCGCCAAGCGCGTCTGCCTCGCGTTCCCGCTGCCCGGCCGCAGCGCGCCGCGCTACCTCGTCACCGGTCGACCGGTACCGCCGCCGGCCACCGATCGGGCAGCCGCGCGCGCCCGCTTCAACATCACGCACGGGGAGACGTGCGTGCTCATCTTCGGCGGGAGCCTCGGGGCGCGCTCGATCAACCACGCCGCGATCGAGGCCTTCACGGGGGCCCGGTTCCACGTCCTGCACGCCGCCGGGACACGGGACCTGCCTGACCTGAAATCCCCCGGCCCGCACTACGACCTGCGCGGCTACATCGACGATTTCGGAGAGGCGCTCCTCGCAAGCGATCTCGTCGTCGCCCGCTCGGGCGGCTCCGTGTTCGAGATCGCCGCCCACGGCCGCCCCGCCGTGCTGATCCCGTATCCGCACGCGACCGCCGACCATCAGACGGCGAACGCCCAGTACATGGAGCGGGCGGGCGCCGCGATCGTCATCCCGGACGGCGAGCTGACCCCGGCGCGGCTCGGGCTCGAGGTCGGACGACTCCTCGCCGACCCGACGCGGCTCGGCGCGATGGCACGGGCGTCAGCCGCGCTCGCCCGGCCGGACGCGGCACGGACGATCGCCCGCGAGGTGCTGGCCGCCGCCGGTGCCGCACGCGATCAGACGACCGACGCGTCGACGATGCCGCGAGACGTCGCCGGGACGCCGACGAGGATGTGACGCGCGGGCGAGCTTCCGGTCACCAGTTAGTAGCGGTCGCTCGCGAAGTGCGGCCCGAGCCGCCCGTTGGCCCGCGCCGCGAGTCCGAGCGCCCGGGCGACCCAGAAGACGCTCGCCGGGGGTCCACCGCCGCAACCGCTGCTGTTTCCGGGGACGTGCGTCCACATGAACGCGTCGGCGTAGCGGAAGCCGGTGTGGGTCGTGTCCCGCGGGCCGAGCGCCCGGCCGGAGGGGTTGCAGAGGTCCTCGTTGCCGTTGTGGACGCGGTCGACGTTCCACTTCGGGCCGTTGCCGTTCTGGGCGGTGTTGACGAGGTAGTGGGCGCCGTGGGTCCAGTGGGCGATCCTGTTCGCCCAGCGCACCTCGCTGATCGTCCAGTTGAGATGGGTGTCGTTCGTGTAGAACCCGCGGATCCGCCGGATGTCGGAGTGGTTGAGCGCCCGGGCGGTGTATCGCGCGCCGTTGGAGTCCGAGTAGCCGCCCTCGAGGTAGACGACCGCGTGGGGGAGCGTCGCGAAGCGGTCGACCTCATAGCGGACGAGGGCCTCATATTGGCCGAGGTCGCCGCGGCGCGCCATGCAGCTTGAGGAGCCGTAGGCGTCGAGCTCGAGCAGGTAGACGACCGGGCGGTGGCCGGTCGCGGCGATCACCTCGTTGACGCGCCGGCGGAAGGCCGGCCTCGCGGCCGACATCTCCGCCGGCGACGGGCAACCGTGGAGGACCGGGTGCAGGAAGTACGTGTTGACGATCGCGACCGAGCCGGGGTCCGAGCGCATGTTGTGGCAGAAGATCTTCACCGCCTGGTCATAGACCTTTCCGGGGCCGCCACCCATCGAGTAGACGCTGAAGCGCTGCACCTCCGGCTGCTCCGCGATCTTCTCGAGCTGACGGACCTTCCAGCGCAGAATCCCGCTCGCGGCGAGTTTGCGGGCGAAGCGGCCGTGGCGGAAGGAGGCCTTGAACCGGGCCCACGAGAATGACTCGCCGTAGCTGTGAGGGTCGACACCGAGGAGCTGGGCGATCGCACCGGCCGCCTCGCCGTGGCGGGGACCGTTGACGAAGAAATGCGCGCCGGTGAGCGGGTTCGACCCGGGCGCCCGCCGGAGATCGAGCGGGTTCGCCGGATCCCGGCGCGACCCGTGGCCGGACCCGCATGCCGCGGCGTGGGCGCGCACACCACTGGGGGCGGCGGCGCCTGCCGCGCGACCGCTCGCAAGCAGCACGAGCGCGAACACGAGCACCGCGGCGCTGGCGGCCGCGAGCGCGACCACCCGATATGGCCTTCCCCTAACCATCGGTCCTTGTTGTTAGCAAATGCATTTCTGTGGCGCGCGTCGAATCCGATCCGCGCGCCCAGCGGATCCCGGTCGTCCGGCATTTGTTCACCTTTGCCACCTCAAACGCCTTATCGGCGCAGCGGCGAGCACCGGTGAGGGGCAGGTTTCCCCGCTAGCCTGCGGTCAAACACTGGTCCGGCGTTCCGAGACCCAAGAGACCCAAGGAGCCCCCGAGATGCTGTTCGGAGCAGAGCACGTCAAGCGCTATGTCGAGACCGACGGAGAGGAAGGTCACGACTGGCAGGGCACGACGACGCTCATTCTCACGACGACCGGCCGGAAATCGGGCGAGGAGCGCAGCACGCCGCTCATCTACGGCCAGCACGGCGACGACTACGTCATCGTCGCCTCCCAGGGCGGTGCCCCCACGCATCCGGCCTGGTATCTCAATCTGTCCGAGAAGCCCGACGTCACCGTCCAGGTCAAGGCCGACAAGTTCCCGGCCCATGCCCGCACCGCCACCGACGAGGAGCGTCCCGAGCTGTGGGCACTGATGGTCGAGCGCTGGCCGCAGTACAACGACTACCAGAAGAAGACCGACCGGCAGATCCCGCTCGTCGTCCTGGAACGGGCATAGAGTCGCGCCAGATGCCCGAGGACGACGACTGGTCAGGACGCCGACTGCATTTCGTCGGCATCGGGGGGGCCGGCATGAGCGGCCTGGCGATCGTCGCCCAGGCGCTCGGCGCCGCGGTGAGCGGATCTGACCGCGGCGAGTCCTCCTACACCAAGCGGCTGCGCGAGCACGGAATCGAGCCGACGATCGGGCACGCGGCCGCGAACGTCCCAAACGATGCCGAGGTGGTGTATTCGACCGCGATCCCGCCTGAGAACCCGGAGCGCCAAGCGGCGATCGGCAAGGAGCTCCACCGTGCCGACCTGCTCGCCCAGATTGCGTCGCTCAAGCGGTGCATCGCGATCAGCGGAACGCACGGGAAGACGACGACGTCGGGGATGGTCGTCCACGTGCTCCGCGGTTGCGGGCTCGATCCGGCGTACGTCGTCGGTGGCGAGTTGCGGGATACGGACGCGAACGCCGGGTGGGGGAGCGGCGAGTGGATCGTCATCGAGGCCGACGAGTCCGACCGCTCGCTGCTCATGTTCTCCCCGGAGATCGCGGTGCTGACGAACGCCGAGCTTGACCACCACTCGACGTACCGCTCCCGGCTTGACCTTGAGGCGACGTTCAGGCAGTTCATGGCGAAGGCCGCCCACCCGGTCGTCTGGAACCGCCCGGAGCTGCGCGCCCTGTGCCCGCCGAACGCGACGCCGTATGACGCGCCCGACGCCGTGCTCGAGCCCGATGGCGCCCGCTTTCGATGGGAGAACCGCGAGGTCCGCCTGTCGGTCCCGGGCGCGCACAACGCGGTCAACGCCGCCGGGGCGCTCACCGCCGCGCGGCTCGCCGGCGCCGTCCCGGACGAGGCGGCGCGGGCGATCACCAGCTTCCGGGGCGCCAAGCGGCGCTTCGAGCTGCTCGGCACGACCGGCCGGGGGGTGCCCGTGTACGACGACTACGCCCACCATCCGACCGAGGTCGCCGCCGCGATCGCGGCCGCGCGCACGCTCCGGCCGCAGCGCGTCATCGCCACCTTCCAGCCCCATCTCTACTCACGGACCCAGGCGCTCGCCGCCGAATTCGGCCGGGCGCTTGCCACTGCCGACATCGCGGTGGCCCTCGACATCTACCCGGCGCGGGAGCGGGCCGAGGACTTCCCGGGAGTCGATGGCCGTCGGATCGCCGCCGCCGCGGCCGATGCCGGCGGCGGGCGACCGGTCGCGTGGATGCCGAGCTTCGAGGACGCCCGCAGCTACCTCGGACGAACGCTGCGCCCCGGCGATCTCTGCCTCGTGATGGGCGCCGGCAACGTCGACGCCCTCGGGCGCGCGCTCGTCGACCGCTGAGCGCGACGCAGGTTCGAGCGCCGGGGCGGCATCTACTCTGCGGAGGATGCCCACCCTGCCCACAGGCGTCCAGCGGGACCACCCGCTGGCCCGCTTCACGACGATTCGCACCGGCGGATCGGCGGAGCTGTTCGCGCGCGTGGGAACGCTTGACGAACTCGAGCAGCTGATGGCCTGGGCGGGCGCCGAGGAGATCGATGTAGGGGTCGTCGGCTCGGGGTCGAACCTGCTTGTGGCGGACGACGGCGTCCGCGGCCTCGTCGTGAAATTGGATAAGGAGCTGGCGAAGATCGAACTGGAGGGCACGCGCATGGAGTGCGGGGGAGGGGCACGGCTGCCCGCCGTCTCGGCGCGTGCGGCCCAGGCCGGTCTGTCCGGAATCGAGTTCGGGGTGAACATCCCCGGATCCGTTGGCGGCTCGGTACGGATGAACGCGAACGCGTACGACGGCGACCTCGGCAGCGTGCTCGAGTGGGTCGACATCGTCACCGTCGCCGGGACGACCCGTCGCCTGCCGGGCGAGCTCGGGTTCGCCTACCGTCGCTCGAATCTCAAGCCCGGAGAGATCGTCGCCCGAGCGCGCTTCGCGCTCACGCCGGCCCCTGTCGCCGAGGTGAAGGCGACGCTCGCCGAGATGCGCGCGTGGCGCAAGGCCGCGCAGCCGTCCGGGATCAAGACGTTCGGCTCGACGTTCAAGAACCCCAGCGACCCGCGGGCCGAGGGCCGGACGGCCGGCCAGCTGCTCGACGCCACGGGCTGCCGCGGGCTGCGGATCGGGGGCGCCGGCTTCTCCGAGAAGCACGCGAACTTTGTCGAGAACTACGGCGAGGCAGCGACCGCGGACGTGATCGCCGTGATGGCCGAGGGCCGCCGGCGCGTCGAGGAGCGCTTCGGGGTCGCGCTCGAGCCCGAGGTCCAGCAGCTCGGCCCGGTGGGGATCCCGAGCGAATGGCGAGGGGACGGCCACTCGTGATCGCCGAGGGACTGCTCGAGCGGATCCGGCGCCCGCGGCTGTCCCGCCCCGGTGCGCCCCGCAGCGCGATCGCCGTCGGCGCGCCGCCACGCCGCGGCCTGGCGCGACTGATCCCGCCGCCGAAGGTGCTGATCGCGCTCGTCGCGCTCGTGCTCGCCCTCGGTGGGGGCTGGCTGTGGCTCCGCGACTCCTCGCTCGTCGCGGTCAAGAAGGTCCAGATCACCGGCGCGACCGGTGCCAACGCGGCCCAGATCCGGCGCGCCCTGCGTGCATCGGCCCGGACGATGACGACGCTCGACGTGCGCACCGACCAGCTGCGGAACGCGGTCTCGCCGTACCCGATCGTCAAGCGCCTCGACGTCTCCACCCACTTCCCTCACGGGCTGACGATTCACGTGATCGAGGAGAACCCCGTCGGCGCCGTCGTCGTCGACGGGCGCACGATCGCGGTCGCCGGCGACGGGACGCTGCTGTCGTCGGTCTCGGCGACTGGCCTGCCGACGATCCCGCTGAAGATCCCCCCCGGCGGCTCGCGGGTGACCGACCCGACGGCGCGGGGCGCGGTCGCGATCCTCGCCGGGGCGCCGCCGCGGCTGCGCGAGAGCATCAGCCAGGTGACCTCGGTGAGCGGCCACGGCCTCGTCGTCCAGGTCCGGAACGGCCCGAGTCTCTACTTCGGGGACGCGACGCTCGTCGCCGCGAAGTGGCAGGCGGCGACCGCGGTGCTCGCCGACCCGGGATCCGCCGGCGCGCTCTACATCGATGTCACAGACCCGGAGCGGCCGGCGGCCGGCGCCGGCTCGGCGAGCGGATCGGGCAGCACGACAAGCGGCTAACCTGGCACCACATCGGGAGGCTAAGGCTCAACCTGAGCTTTAGGTCGCAAAATTGGCAACTCTCGCGCTACGATCGAGAGTTCCGCGATCTGCAACGGACGTTGCGAACCCGCACGATGCGTTGACTTCCCGCATCGTCAGGCCGTAACGTGCGAAACTCCCGCTAACGGCCAGCGACTGGGAAAACACTCAACGCTACCTCGAGGGTCGGACGGATATAGAAATGGAAAGCGGCAGTTACCTGGCAGTCATCAAAGTCGTCGGTGTCGGCGGCGGAGGCACGAACGCGGTCAACCGCATGGTTGACGCAGGCCTTCGCGGCGTCGAGTTCATCGCGTGCAACACCGACGCTCAGGCGCTCGCCATGTGTGACGCCGACATCAAATTGAACATCGGCCACGATCTGACGAAGGGCCTCGGCGCGGGTGCGAACCCGGACGTCGGGCACGGCGCAGCGGCCGAGTCCCGCGACGAGATCAAGGAGGCGCTCAAGGGCGCCGACATGGTGTTCGTGACCGCGGGCGAGGGCGGCGGCACCGGCACCGGCGCCGCGCCGGTCATCGCCGAGATCGCCAAGAACGAGATCGGCGCGCTCACCGTCGGTGTCGTCACGCGCCCGTTCTCGTTCGAGGGCACGCAGCGTGCGCGTCAGGCCCAGGAGGGCATCGCCCGGCTTCGGGACAACGTCGACACGCTGATCATCATCCCGAACGAGAAGCTGCTCGCGATCGTCGAGCGGCGCACGACGATCCTCGACGCGTTCCGCGAGGCGGACAACGTGCTCCGCCAGGGCGTCCAGGGCATCACCGACCTGATCACGATCCCCGGCCTCATCAATCTCGACTTCGCCGACGTGCGCACGATCATGCACGACGCCGGCAGCGCGCTGATGGGCATCGGGAACGCCGGGGGCGAGAACCGCGCCTCCGAGGCGGCAAAGATCGCGATCTCCTCACCGCTGCTCGAGGAGTCCGTCGAGGGCGCGACCGGCATCCTGCTCAACATCACCGGTGGTCACAACCTCGGCCTGTTCGAGGTCAACGAGGCCGCCGAGATCGTGCAGAGCGCGGCCGACGCCAACTCGAACATCATCTTCGGCGCCGTGATCGACGACTCGATGGGCGAGGACGTCCGCGTGACCGTGATCGCGACCGGCTTTGACAAGGGCACCGTCAACCCGCGTGAGCGCGTCCGCAGCGAGCGCGAGCAGCCGGCTCAGACGAGCCGCCGCCGCGACGTGACGATGGACGACTCGCAGCGCTCCTCGCTCGAGATCCGCGACGACGAGATCGACATCCCGTCGTTCCTGCGGGACCGCTGACCGCCTCGGGCCCGCGCCACGCGCCGTCGCCGCCGCACCGCGGACTCTGACAGTTCGCTTGCGCGGCGCAACCCTGCCGCGCCTAATCTGTTCTACGTCCGTCAGACGAGTTCTCGACAGAGTGATTTCGGCTGCCCGAGGCGCCCGTCCAGACGGGGGTGCCGCGGGCGTGGGTCCGATGTGTAGGGCATCGGCGCTGCGCGCTGCCCGGAACCTGACGACGGCCGGCGCCGTCGCGGCCACCGCGCTCGCGAGCCTCACCCTGATGCTCGCGCTGGCCGGCCGGGCCGTGGCGCAGACGCCGCTCGCCGACGCGCCGACGATGATCGACGGACCGAGCTCCGACATCACCGCGTTGAGCGGCTTTTCGGTCGCCCGGGACGGCACCGGTGCGCTCGTCTACCTGAAAGCGGTCGACGGGACCCCGCACGTGTTCGTCTCCCGGCTCCTCGATGGCGTGTTCACCGCTCCCGAGCAGGCCGACGTCGGTCTCCCGGGTGCCTCCTCACAGCCGGTCGTCGCGGCCGGGAACGGCGGCGTCGTCCTCATCGGCTTCGTCAACGGAGGTGAGCTGTTCGTCGTCGACCGGGCCGGCGCACAGAGTGCGGCGACCGCGCCGATCCCGCTCGCCGGCGGCGGGATCACGAATCCGTCGATCTCGATCAGCAACTTCGGCAAGGCCTACATGTCGTTCACCGCGCCTGGCGACGGCGGCCACGACATCCGCGTCGCCGCCTACGCGTTCGGCATCTGGGCGCTCGAGTCGACGCCGATGGACGCGAATCCGTCCGACGACGCCGGCGCCGGGACCGCCCGCTCGCAGGTCGCGACCGCGGGCGACGGAGTCGCGGTCGTCGCCTGGGGCGAGGCCGGGCACGTCTACACCCGGCGGATCCGCGGCACCGCGCCGAGCGTCGTGTTCGAGCAGGCCGACGTGCCGAGCGTCGGCGGCGCCAGCGAGGTGAGCGCCGATCTGCCCAGCGTCGGGACCGGCGGCGACTCCTCGTACGCCGCGGTCGCGTTCCGGGAACTCGTCGCCAGCGGCGTGCAACACCAGTCACGGGTGCTCATGCGCCGGCTGCACGGCTCGATCATGGAGACCCTCACCGCGGCCGACGGCCTGTCGACCCCGGGGACGACGAACGCGACGAACCCGGCGACCGTCGCCACCGAGTTCGGGCGGGGGTACGTGACCGCGGTGCGCGACGACAACAAGGTGTGGGTGATGTCGCTGAACGGCAACGACGCGCCCGGACCGACGTCACAACTCGATTCGCTCAACGACTTCAGCCAGCCGATCGCCGTGCCGGCGCTCGCCGGCCTGTTCTCGGACTACGTCGCCTGGCAGCAGGACCCCGGGCCGCTCGGCTCGCCGGAGATCCGGATGCGCTACGCCGACGCCAGCGGGGTGCTCGGCGGCGAGCTCGTCCTGTCCGAACCGGACCTCGGCGCCACCGACGCGGCGCGCGGCCTCGCCGCCGCCGGCGACGTGACCGGCAACGCCGCCGTCGCCTGGATCCAGGGCAGCGGCGCCGACACGCGGATCATGGTCGCCCAGCTGTACGTCCCGCCGGGCGGGCTCGCCACGAACACGACGTTTCAGTACGCGCGCACGAGCCAGCCGTCGCTCGGCTGGTCGGCGGCCCGTGACCAGTGGGGGCCGGTCCGCTACACGCTGTACGTCGACGGACGGCCGCTCGGCCCGGTCACCGGGACGGCCCTGCGCCCGCCGCTTGCCGCTCCCCGACGGGCCGCACTCGTGGGAGGTGGTCGCCACCAACCCGGTCGGTCAGCAGAGCATCAGCCAGACCTCGACCGTGTGGGTCGACGTCGTCAAGCCCGCGGCCAAGCTCACACTCGGCGGTCGCAAACGCGTCGGCTCCGTACTGCACGCCTCCGTCACCTACACCGACGCTCCGCCGCCGGAGCGCGCCAACCAGGCCTCGGGGATCGCCGACGTGTTCATCGACTGGGGCGACAAGCACCACTTCCACATCACGCACGGCAAGTACCACGGCTACTCGCGGGCCGGCCGGTACACGCTCCGGATCGTCGTCACCGACCGGGCCGGCAACAGCACGACGATCAAGCAGACGATCAAGGTCGCGCCGAAGCCCAAGCCGAAGCCGAAGCCGAAGCCGAAAAAGAAGAAGAAGCCGACGAAGAAGAAGACGACCCGTCAGCACGGGAGCCGCCGATGAGCGCGTTGTTGCGCGCGGGCTTGTGCTCGGCCTGACGGCTCGCCGTCGCCGTCGCGGCCGGCGCGGCGGGTGCCGCCGAGGCGCTCGCCCAGGGTCCGGCGTACGCGGCGACGCCGCCGACGAAGGGGGCGCTGTACGGCGACGGCAACTGGGACCGCTACCTGCTCGGCGGCGCCTGGCTGTATCGCGCCGACCCGGGCGCCGTCGGCGTCGCCCAGGGGTACTGGCGGAACGTCGCCGCCACCGACGGGTGGACACCGACGACCGTCCCGAACTCGTACAACGCGGGCGATCTCTCGAACGCGAGCATGACCGGCTCGGTCGGCTGGTACCGGCGGGACTTCACGCTTCCGGCGAAGGCGTTCGCCTCGTACATCGCCAACCGCGATCGCCACTGGGTGCTGCGCTTTGAGTCGATCAACTACCGGGCGACGGTGTGGCTGAACGGGCGCCAGATCGCCACCCATACAGGGGCATTCCTGCCGTTCGAGATCGACCTCACGAACCTTCGCGCGGGGGTCAACCGGCTGATCGTCCGCGTCGATGACCGTCGCAGTCCGGCGGATCTCCCGCCGGGGCCGAGCGGCGGGTGGTGGAACTTCGGCGGAATCCTGCGCGAGGTGTACCTGCGGGCCGTGCCGCGCGCCGACGTCAGCCAGGTGCTCGTCACGCCGAAGCTCTCCTGTCTGACCTGCGCGGCGACCGTGACCGAGTCAGCGCTCGTGCGCAACCTCACCGGCCAGTCCCAGCTCGTCAGCCTGCGCGCTCGGTTCGGGAACACCTCGGTCCTCGTCGGCCCGCATCTGATCGCGGCTCACAAGACCTGGACGGCGCGGGGCCAGATCGTGGTTCGCCGTCCGAAGCTGTGGTCGACCGACCACCCGAACCTCTACCGCGCGATGCTGACGCTCGCCGACAGCCGCGGGCGCAAGCTGAGCGGCTACACGACCGAGAGCGGCATCCGGAAGATTCAGGTCACCGGCGACGGGCGACTGACGCTCAACGGCCGGCTGCTCAATCTCCGCGGGCTCAATCTCCACGAGCAGGACGTGCGTGAGGGCTCGGCGATCGACTCCGCCAGCGTGCGCCGGCTGATGGGCTGGGTGCGAGGCGTCGGCGCGACGCTCGTCCGCGCCCATTACCCGCTCAACCCGCTGTTTGAAGAACTCGCCGACCGGGACGGGATCCTGCTGTGGTCCGAGGTGCCGGTCTACCAGACCTCGAATCGGTATCTGGGGCAATCGAAGTGGCGGGCGAACGCGCTCGCAGGTCCTGCGCACGAACATCCTCACCAACGAGAACCACCCGTCGGTGCTCACCTGGAGCGTCGGCAACGAACTGCCGACGCCGCCGGCCTCCGCCCAGGCCGGCTACATCGCCGCGGCGGCCGCCGTCATCCACAAGCTTGACCCCACGCGCCCCGCCTCGATGGCGATCAGTAACTGGCCTGGCGTCGCGTGCCAGGCCGCCTACGGACCGCTCGACGTGATCGGCGCCAACGAATACATCGGCTGGTTCGATGCCGGCGGTGGGGCCACCGACGACCGGGACTCGCTTGGGCCGTGGCTGGACGGCCTGCGCGCGTGTTACCCGAAGAAGGCGCTGATGATCACGGAGTTCGGATTTGAGGGCAACCGGCACGGCCCCGTCGAGGAGCGCGGCACCTACGAGTTCCAGGCGGACAACGCCACCTTCCACCTGAATGTGTTCGCGAGCAAGCCGTGGCTCTCCGGCGCGCTGTGGTTCGCGATGCAGACGTTCGCGGCCCATCCCGGCTGGGGCGGCGGCGATCCGTTCCCGGATCCACCGTGGGTCCAAAAGGGGACGTTCGACCAGTACGGACAGCCGACGCCGCTCCTCGGAGTCCTCTCTGGGATCTACCACGCCACGGTCCAGATCGCGCCCTCGACGACCGGCCTGGCGAAGCAGAAAAGCACGTTGCGGACACGCTCCGGCGTGTGAGGACGGCGGCCGCTGCGCCGCGTTGTAGCCTCAGAGCCTCGTGTCGATTTCCTCCGCTGATACGGCCCTGCGCCGCACCGCCCTGTACGACCGCCACGTGGCGGCCGGGGCCAAGCTCGTGCCGTTCGCCGGATGGGAGATGCCGGTGCAATACACCGGTGTCCGCGAGGAGCATCTCGCCGTCCGCACCGGGGTCGGCCTGTTCGATGTCTCGCACATGGGCGAGGTCGAGACCCGGGGGCCCGACGCCCAGCGCTTCCTGCAGCACATGCTGTCCAACGACCTGCGCCGGCTCCCGGAAGGCGGTGCGCAGTACAGCGTCCTCTGCCGGGAGGACGGTGGCGTGCTGGACGACCTGTTCACCTACCGGGTCGCCGAGTGCACGTTTCTGACGGTCACGAACGCCGCCAACCACGAGAAGGACCTGCAGTGGCTCCAGGCGCACGCCGGCGAGTTCGACGTCGACGTGATCGACTGCGCGGACAAGTTCGCGATGATCGCCGTCCAGGGGCCGCAGGCGCGCGCGCTCGTCTCGGGCCTCGCCGACGGCAACCTGCCAACGCGCATGCACCTGTGCGAGCGCACGGTCGCCGGCGCCTCGATGATGGTCTGCGGGACCGGCTACACGGGCGAGGACGGCATCGAGCTGCTGCTTGACCCGCGCGACGCCCCCGCCGTCTGGGATGCGCTGCACGCCGCCGGCGCGTCGGTCGTCGGCCTCGGCGCGCGGGACACGCTGCGGCTCGAGGTCTGCTTTCACCTGTACGGCAACGATCTCTCAGAGGACCGGGACCCGATCGGGGCCGGCCTCGGCTGGTGCTGCAAGGAGGAGACGGGCTTCATCGGCTCCGAGGCGATCGCCCGGGTGCGGGCGACCGGCCCGGCCGAGAAGCTCGTGCCGTTCATCATCGACGGCCCGGGCATCGCGAGGGCCGGTAACCCAGTCACCGGTGGGGGCGAGGTGACGAGCGGGACGTATTCGCCGTGTCTCGAGCGCGGGATCGGGATGGCCTATGTTCCCGTCGAGCACGCTGACCCGGGCACGCCGATCGAGATCGACGTCCGAGGTCGTGCTCGCGCCGCCAGAATTGAGCGTAAGCCGCTGTACCGAAAGGGGTCGTGACCATGGCCGAGGCCAGCTATCCGAATGACCTGCTCTACCACCCGGAGCACGATTGGGCGCGTGTGGACGACGAGACCGCGACGCTCGGGATCACCTGGTTCGCCCAGGACCAGCTCGGTGAGCTCGTGTTCTACGACCCGCCGGAGGTCGGCTCGACGGTGACCAAGGACCAGCCGTACGCCGAGGTCGAATCGGTGAAGGCGGTCTCCGACGTGATCGCGCCGCTGTCCGGCGAGATCCTGGAGGTCAACGGCTCGCTCTCCGACACGCCGGAGACGGTCAACGAGGACCCCTACGGTGAGGGCTGGCTCGTGAAGATTCGCCTCTCCGATCCGAGTGAGACGGGATCGCTGATGGGCGCCTCGGCCTACGAGGGCACGCTTTCGTGACGTCGTACGTCTCGGCCACCGAGTCCGACCGGCGCGAGATGCTCGCGACGATCGGCGTCGGCTCGATCGAGGAGCTGTTCTCCGACATCCCGGAGGCGCTGCGCCTCGCCGACCCGCTCGCGCTTGACCGGGGGCTCTCCGAACAGGAGGTGTACGACGAGCTGCGCGCGCTCGCCGCCCGCAACCGCTCGACCGAGGACGAGCTCACCTTCCTCGGCGGTGGGATGTACGACCACTACGTCCCTTCCCTGATCGACTCGATCATCGAGCGCTCGGAGTTCCTGACGCCGTACACGCCGTATCAGCCCGAGATCTCGCAGGGCGGCCTGCAGGCGATGTTCGAGTACCAGACCGCGATCTCCGAGCTCACCGGCCTGCCGGTGTCCAACGCGTCGGTGTACGAGGGCCCGAGCGCGGTCGCCGCCGCCGGGTACGTCGCCAAGGCGGCGAAGCCCGACCGGACGCGGTTCGTGGTCTCGCGGGGGGTGCACCCGCACGCGCGCGAGGCGCTGCGGACGCTCGCCCACGGCTGGCAGATGCAGGTCGACGAGGTGCCCCTGCACGCCGGCGTCACCGAGCTGCCGGAACTCGACGAGACGGTGAGCGCGGTCATCCTCCAGCAGCCGAACTTCCTCGGCGCGGTCGAGGACCTGCAGGCGCTCACCGCCGCGGCGCACGCGGTCGGGGCGCTCGTCATCTGCGCGTGTGATCCGCTGCCGCTGTCGTTGCTGAAGACTCCCGCCGAGTGTGGTGTCGACATCGCCGTCGGCGAGGGTCAGACCCTCGGCAACCGGCTCGACTTCGGCGGCCCGTCGTTCGGCTTCTTCGCCACCACCGAGGCGCTCATGCGCCGGATTCCCGGCCGGATCGCCGGCGAGACGACCGATCTGGAGGGCAAGCGCGGGTTCGTGCTCACGCTCCAGACCCGCGAGCAGCACATCCGCCGCGAGAAGGCGACCTCGAACATCTGCACCGCGCAGGCCCTCAACGCGCTCGCCGGCGTCATCTACCTGAGCTGGCTGGGGCGTCGCGGGATCGTCGAGCTGACCGAGCTGATGCTCCAGCGCACCGCGTACGCGCGGGAGCGCCTCTCCCAGATCCACGGGGCGGGGCTCCTCCACGAGCGGCCGGTCGTCAGGGAATTCGCCCTCCGGCTCGACGCGCCCGTCGACAAGGTGATCGCGCACTGCCGCGAGCGGGGCGTCAACCCCGGCTTCGCCCTCCACCGCGATTACCCCGAGCTCGCCGACGGCCTGCTCGTCGCGATCACCGAGCAGCGCACCCGAGCGGACATCGACCGCCTCGCCGACGTGCTCGAGGGCGCGCTCAGCGCCGAGCTCGAGTCCTACGAGGAGGTGAAGGCGTGAGCGCCTCCTCGTTCATCGCCGCCGCCGACGACGAGCTGACGATCTACGAGCGCTCGCAGGCCCGGTCGCCGCGCGTTCGTCGCCGCCGGCCCTCGACGTGCCCGAGCGCCCGCTCGACGAGCTGCTCCCGGCGTCGCTGCGGCGCGCCGAGCCCCCGCGGCTGCCGGAGGTCTCCGAGCCCGAGATCGTCCGTCACTACAACCGCCTGTCGAAGCGCAACTTCGACCTCGACACCGGCTTCTACCCGCTCGGCTCGTGCACGATGAAGCACAACCCCAAGCTCCACGAACGCGTCGCGGCGCTTCCGGGCCACGCCAAGCTCCACCCGCTCCAGGACCCGCCCCACGCGCAGGGCGCGCTCGAGCTGATGTGGCGCCTGCAGCACGCGCTGTCCGAGATCGCCGGGCTGCCGCACGTGTCGTTGCAGCCGTCGGCGGGCTCCCACGGCGAGCTCGCGGGTGTGCTGCTGACCCGGGCCTACCACGAGGATCGGGGCGAGCATCGGACGCAAGGTGCTCACGCCGGACAACGCCCACGGCACGAACCCGGCGACGGTGACGATGGCCGGCTACGAGCTCGTCAAGGTCGCGACCGACGAGCACGGCAACGTCGACCTCGACGATCTCCGCGCCAAGGCCGACGACAGCGTCGCCTGCCTGATGCTCACCAACCCCTCCACGCTCGGGCTGTTTGAGCAGGGGATCGAGGAGATCGAGCGGATCGTCCACGGCGTCGGCGCGACGCTGTACTACGACGGCGCCAACCTCAACGCGATCATGGGGATCTGCCGGCCGGGCGACATGGGCTTCGACATCGTCCACTTCAACCTGCACAAGTCGTTCACCCAGCCCCATGGCGGCGGGGGGCCGGGGGCGGGCCCGATCGCCGTCGCCGAGCGGATCGAGCCGTTTCTGCCCCGGCCGCAGGTCGTCCGGCGCGAGACGGGGTCGAACGGGAGCGCGGGGTTCTTCTACGACCTTGACGATGACCGGCCGAAGTCGATCGGGCGGCTGCGCGGGTTCCAGGGCAACTACGGCGTGTTCGTCCGCTCCTATGCCTACATTCGCTCGCTCGGCGCGGCTGGCCTGCGGGAGGTCTCCGAGGTCGCGGTGCTCAACGCGAACTACCTGCTCGCGCGGCTGCGGCGCGAGGGCGTGCTCGAGTATCTGAGCGAGGCCTACGAGCGGCTGTGCATGCATGAGTTCGTCCTCTCCGGAGCGCCGATGAAGCGCGAGCTCGGGATCAAGACGCTCGACCTCGCCAAGCGGCTGCTCGATCACGGAGTGCACCCGCCCACGGTGTACTTCCCGCTGATCGTCGACGAGGCGCTGCTGATCGAGCCGACCGAGACCGAGACGAAGGAGACGCTCGACCGGTTCGCCGAGACCGTGTGCGAGATTCTCCAGGAGGCGAAGACCGACCCGGAGATCGCCCGCGGCGCTCCCTACAACACCCCGGTCCGGCGGCTCGACGAGGCCGGCGCGGCTCGCCGCCCGGTCGTCCGCCAGGCGATGTGAGGCGCGAGGTGACCGTGTCACCTTCGGGTCAGAATTCGGGGCTCACGTGATGCACGCGCGGCGGCCGATAAGGAAAAGATGGGTCCGATCTGGGGGCAGATCGCTAGGTGAAAGCGCGCCGGTCGCGACTGGCGGTTCTGGCCGCCCTCGATCCCGAGGAGCAGCGGCTCGCGGGGTTCATCTCCGGGCTGCTGTATGGCATCGGGGGGCTGACGCTCGCCTCGTTCCTGTTCCTGCCGGGGATCCCGAAGGTCCGTCAGGGCCCGCTCATCGCCGTCGCCGCCCTGACCCTCGCCTGGGGGGTCTGCTCGCTGTGGCTGATCAACTGGCGCCGGGTGCCCCGGCTCGTCGTCCACCTCTCGACGCTCGCCGCCTTCCCGATCGTCGCCGTCGCGATCTGGACGTCCGGCGGCGCAACGTCCCCGGCCTGGATCTACCTGCTGTTCATCGACGTGTTCGCCGCCTACTTCTACCGGCGGCCGATCGCGCTCGCCTACCTCGTCGCGTGCATCGTCGTGCACGCCTTGCCGCTGCTCTACGACCCCCGCGCGACCGACGATCAGTTCATCGCTCAGATGATCATCTCCGACGGCGCCTACATCGGGCTCGCCGTCGCGATCATCTCCGGCCGGCGGCTGATGTGGCATCTCCGCACCCGCGCCGAGATGCTCGCCGCCGAGCAGGGCTCGCTGCGGCGCGTCGCGACCGCGGTCGTCGAAGGCGAGCCGGCCACCCGGATCTACGAGCTGGTTGCCGTCGAGCTGGCCCGGCTGATCGGCGCCGGGGCGGCGGGAATCATGCGCCTCGACGGCGAGGAGCGCGCCATCGTCATGGGGTCCTGGGCCGAGCGGGAGGGCGGGCGCTACGAGCCCGGCACGGTCGTTCCGATCGTCCCGGGCGGTGACGTCGACCAGGCGGTGGCTCAGAACCAGGCGGTGCGGATCGTCGGGCACGACGCCGACAGCCCGGTGGGGCGGCTCGGCTATGACTCGAGCATCGTCGCGCCGATCCGGGTGGCTGGCGAGACCTGGGGGGTGCTCGCGATCAGCGCCGGCGCACCGAAGCGCCTCACCCGCTTCGACGAGCGGCACATGATGGAGTTCGGCGATCTGCTCTCGACCGCGATCGCCAACATCGAGGATCGGGCGAAGCTCGCCGCCCAGGCGGCCACCGACCCGCTCACCGGCCTCGCGAACCATCGCACGCTCCAGCACCGGCTCAGCTCCGAGGTGGCCCGCGCGATTCGCCACGAGACGCCGTTGTCGGTGGCGATCATCGACGTCGATCACTTCAAGCAGATCAACGACAGCGGCGGCCACGACGCCGGTGACGCGATGCTCCTGCGGGTCGCCCGGTGCCTGGAGAAGCTCGCCCGGGCCGAGGACACGCTCGGGCGGCTCGGCGGCGACGAGTTTGCGTGGATCCTCCCGGAGACCTCGCGTGAGCAGGCGCTCGTCGCCGTCGAGCGCGCCCGGCGCGTGATCCAGCTCGCCGCGCCGCCGCCGTACCGGCTCACCGTCTCGGCCGGGATCTGCGATACGACCTCGACGCTCGACCCCGCCGAGCTGATCCGTTTCGCCGACGGCGCCCTGTACTGGAGCAAGGCGCGCGGGCGCGACCAGTGCTGGATCTATGACCCGAGCGTCGTCGCCGAGCTCTCCGCCCAGGAGCGGGCCGAGCGACTCGAGCGCTCCCAGGCGCTGCTCGGTCTGCGCGCGCTCGCCCGGGCGATCGACGCCAAGGACCCGCAGACCCGCGAGCACTCCGAGCGCGTCGCCGCGCTCGCCCGCAAGCTCGCCCGCGCCGCCGGCTGGGCGCCGGACCGGGCGCTGCTGCTCTCCGAGGCGGCACTCGTGCACGACGTCGGCAAGATCGGGGTCCCGGACACCGTGCTCCGCAAGACCGACCCGCTCACCGACCTCGAGCTCGCCCAGATCACCGCGCACGCCGAGCTGTCGGCGCGGATCGTCGAGGGCGTGCTCGCGCCCGAGCAGGTCGAATGGATCCGCACCCATCACGAGCGTCCGGACGGCGAGGGCTACCCGGACGGGCTCACCGCCGAGGACATCCCGGAGGGGGCGGCGCTGCTCGCGCTCGCCGACGCGTTCGACGTGATGACGATCAGCCGGCCCTACAGCCGCCCCAAGGCGATCGACGCCGCGATCCAGGAAAGTTGCGAGCTCTCCGGCCGGCAATTCATGCCGGTCGCCGTCGCCGCCCTGCTCCAGCTCCACGAGGAGGGCGAGTTCAAGGGCGGCGACACCGTCGGCGCCGGGGTGCGCGAGCCGCGCTAGATCGCTACGCGCGGGGCGCGCGAGCGATCCTCGCGCCTCGGGTTTGCAGCGGGTGAATCGTGGTCGCTTGGGCGATCAGCCGAAGAGTCCGGGGCGTCGGCGGGCGACCGGCGCCAACGACAGCATCGAGGAGGGGTGGGTGGTCGTGTTCGGGGTGAGCCCGGCCGGATTCCCCTGGAAAACGACCATAACGTTTGACAGCGCGGGCGATTCCGGGGAGCTTTCGAACGTTCTGGCGGTTCTGCACGACGCATCACGCCCCGCGTCCCCGCCAAACCCCGATCCTCACTCCTCAATGCCACGAACCTCGGGAATGGGCTACCCGGCGCATCGTGCCGTCATGCGCGGCGCCTCGATCGCTAGCGTGCACGCCCGTGGACGACTTCATCGCGTCTGGAGCGGCCGACATCGCCGCACGCGCCGAGCGCGAACTCGAGGCGCTCGTCGGCATCTCATCGCCGTCGGGCGATCACGACGGCGCCGAGGAGGCGATCGCGATCAGCGCCGCGCTGCTGCCGCCGGAGTCCGAGATCGACCGGATCCCGTGCTCGACGGCGGGGAGCGCCCCGGACCTGCTCGCGCGGATCAGCGGGCGCGGCAGCCGTCGGGTGATGCTGCTCGGCCACCTCGACACCGTCCACAGCCACGAGGCCCACATGCCGCTGCGCCATGACGGCGACCGGCTCTACGGGCCGGGAACCGCGGACATGAAGGGCGGGGTCGTGCTCGCGCTCGGGGTCGCCCGCGTGCTCGCCGCGCATCCCGGGCTGTTCGGCGAGCTGTCGGTGCTGCTCGTCACCGACGAGGAATGGCGTACGCAGCCGTTCGTCCACGGACCCCGGTTCGCCGGCTATGACGCGTGCCTGTGCTTCGAGGCCGGCGAGCGGACGCCGGACGGGGCGGAGGGCGTCGTCGTCCGCCGCAAGGCGGCCGGCACGTTGCGGGTCCGGGCGACCGGCCGCGCGGCCCACTCGGGGAGCGCCCCGGACCGGGGCCGCAGCGCCCTGCTTGCGCTGGCGCGGACGGCGACCGAGCTCGCCGAGCTCCACGACCCGTCCGGCCCGGATCGCCTGAGCGTCGTACCCACGATCGTTCGTTCGGGCGAGGCGTTCAACGTCGTGCCGGCGGCCGGCGAGCTCATCTTCGACATGCGCGCCGACCGCCTCGAGGCATTTGAGCCAGTGTCGGCGGCGGTCGTGCCGGAGCGTGACGACGTCGTGCTCCAGGCGCAGATGGAGCGGGTGTGGCCGGGGATGGACTCACGGGAGGTGACCGCCGAGGTCGTGGCGCGCGCCTCGGACGCGCTCGGACGGCAGATCGCGGGCGTCAACCGGGGCGGGGCGAGCGACGCGAGCCACTTTGCGCCGGAGATCCCGCTGACGATCGACGGACTCGGGCCGCGCGGCGGCGGCGCCCACACGCCTGAGGAGTTCGTGCTCACGGCGACGCTGCGGGAACGGGCCGAGGTCGCACTTGCGCTCGTGCAGGCCGTGCTGGCGTAGGCGCGCGCGCCTGAGACGGCCTCTTATAGAGAACTCTTAGCAAGTAGCGGGAACGCGCATGGCATCCTTCTGGATGTGTCAACGAGCGTCCCCACCACCCGACCGGGATCACAGACCCCGGCTCCGCGCCGCAACGGCCAGCTTCAGCGCGAGGGCATCACGCTGCTCGTCGTGATCATCGGGCTCATGTGGGTCGTCGAGATCATCAACTCGATCGACTCCAACCGTCTCGACAGCGACGGGCTGTACGCCCGGAACGTCAGCCACCTGTGGGGGATCATCACCGCGCCGTTCCTCCACGCGAGCTTCCAGCACCTGATCGACAACACGATCCCGCTTGTGTTCATGGGCGTGATCATCGCCTTGGCGGGAGCCCTACGGCTCGCGTTCGTCACCGGGATCGTGATCGTCGTCGGCGGCATCGGCACGTGGCTGATCGCCCCCGCGGGCACGGTCACCGTCGGTGCCAGCGGGCTTGTCTTCGGCTACGCCACCTACCTGCTCACCCGGGGCCTGTTTGACCGCAGCGCGCTCGAGATCGCCGTCGGGGTGCTCGTCGGGGCCGTGTGGGGAAGTGCCCTGTTGACGTCGCTCGTCCCGCACTACGGCGTCTCGTGGCAGGCACACCTGTGCGGCGGGATCGGCGGCGTCGTCGCCGCGTGGGCCCTGCGCGAGAAGCGGATGCCGCAGCCCGCGCTGCCGGGGACCGGGACGGCCACGGGCGCCGCGGGCGGTCCCGGGCGCCGGCGCGTACCCGGCAACGCGGTCCGGGTCCTCGCTCGACTTGTAGCCGCGGGGGATTGGCTTTTCGGGAACACCCCCCGTTCCCGAAAAGCCAATCCCCGGCCGTTCGGGGCGGGCCGAGGCCAGTCAAGATCGTTTGGATACCCTCCGGGCGCGATGCGCATCTTCTCCGGCATTCAGCCGACGGGCCGCAAGCACCTCGGCAACTACATCGGCGCGATCACGCAGTACGTCGCGGGCCAGGACCGCGGCGAGGCGATCTACTGCGTCGTCGACGCCCACGCGATCACGGTCGCCTACGAACCGGCGGCGCTGCGGGCGTCGGTGTACGACACCGCGGCGACGCTGCTCGCCGCGGGGCTTGACCCGGAGCGCTGCATCTTCTTCCGCCAGAGCGACGTCCGCGAGCACACCGAGCTGTGCTGGCTGCTCTCGACCGTGACCTCGTTCGGCGAGCTGAACCGGATGACCCAGTTCAAGGACAAGGCCGGGGCCCAGCGCGACCTCGTCTCCGCCGGGCTGTTCATGTATCCGGTGCTCCAGGCCGCCGACGTGCTCGTCTACCGCGCCCACGAGGTCCCGGTCGGCGATGACCAGCGCCAGCACATCGAGCTGATGCGCGACGTCGCCGCGCGGTTCAACGCCCGCTTCGGGGAGACGCTCGTCGTCCCCGAGCACCGGATCCCGGAGGTCGGGGCGCGGATCATGGACCTGCAGATGCCGGACAACAAGATGTCGACGACCGGCGGCACCGAACAGGGCACCGTGCTCGTGCTCGACGAGCCGAAGACGGTCGCCAAGAAGATCCGCTCGGCCGTCACCGACTCCGGCTCGGAGGTCCGCCGTGCCCCGGACAAGGCGGGGATCTCCAACCTGATCGAGATCTACGCGGCGGTCCGGGGGGTGTCGTTCGATGACGTCGAACGTGAGTTCGACGGAACCGGGTACGGCGCGTTCAAGGGCGCCGTCGCCGACGCGGTCGTCGAATATCTCGCGCCGGTCCGGGAGCGCTTCACCGAGCTCCGGGCCGACCAGGCCGGGCTTGAGGCGACGCTCGCCGCCGGCGCCGAGAAGGCCCGGGCGATCGCCTCCGACACGATGGACGACGTTCGCCTCGCGATGGGCGTCGGCCCCGTGGCGTGACGCCGGTCCGAGCGGTCCGAGCACGCCGCTAACGTTTCCCCCGTGAGGCTCATCGACCTCGAGCTCGACCTCGACGTATTCGCGGGGCCGTTCGATCTGCTGCTGACGTTGATCCTCCGCGAGGAGGTCGACCTGCTCGAGGTCGATCTCGCGGACATCGTCATCTCGTACATCGATCACCTCGAGCAGCGCGGCGAACTCGACCTGGAGGCGGCGACCGAGTTCCTCGTCCTGATCGCGGCCCTGCTCGAGCTGAAATCGCGGCTGATGCTTCCCGGTGAGGAGCCGGAGCTGATCGACCTTGACCCCGGCGAGGCCGCCGAGGAGCTGATCGCGCGCCTGCTCGACGCCCATCGCTACCGCTCGGCCGCGACCCACCTCGCGGAGCGGCTGGCCGCCCAGGACGGCTACCGGTTCCGCTCCGCGCCACTGCCGCCGCCGCTCCGATCCGCGTCACTCCAGGACGCCGTCGCGGTGTACAAGCCGGATCGGCTCGCGGCGGCGATCGGCTCGCTGCTGCGGGTTCCCGAGCCGGTCAACATCAGCCACATGACGACCCCGAAGGTGACGGTCGCCGAGCGGCTCGTGCATCTCCGGGCGCTGCTGCGTCGCGGGCGGTTTGACTTCGACGAGGCGGTCGCATCGGCCGATCGGGTGACGGTGGCGGTCACGCTGTTCGCGCTGCTCGAGCTCTACAAGCAGGGCGAGGCGACCTGGACGCAGGACGAGCCGTTCGGGCAGATCACCGTCGACGCGCTCGCGCTCGGCTCGCCGCACGCTCCGGTCGTGGAATTGGCATCGTAGGAGGACGTCGTGAGCATCGAGCTTGAGCAGATCATCGAATCGTTGTTGTTCCTGTCCTCGGACCCGGTGACGCCCGAGGCGCTCGCCGAGGCGACCGAGGCCGAGCTGCACGAGGTCGCGACCGCGCTCGAGCGGCTGCGCGAGTACTACGAGTTCGAGCGCCGCGGGCTGGTCCTGCGTGAGCTCGGTGGCGGCTGGGTGCTCTCCTCGCATCCGGAGGCCGAATACGCGGCGCGGCGTCTGCTCGCCCGTCCGCGGACCCCACCGCTCACCGCCGCCCAGGCGGAGACGCTCGCGATCGTCGCCTACCTCCAACCGGTCTCACGGCCGGAGATCGCGCGGATCCGCGGCGTCAACGCCGAGTCGGCCGCCCAGCATCTGCTCGAGCGCGGAATGATCGAGGAGAGCGGGCGCTCTCAGTTCGGCGCCGTCCTGTACCGCACGAGCGACCTGTTTCTACGGCTGTTCGGGATCGGCTCGCTTGAGGAGCTGCCGCCGATCACGGCGTTCGATCCCTCGCCCGACCTTGAGGAACAGCTCCGCGAGCGGCTGCTGCAGGCCGGGGAGGCCCGATCGGCCGCATAGCGCGGAGGTGGGGGAGCGCCGGCGGTGGGATGCGGGTCGTGCCGCTCGCCTGCGTCGCGCTGCTCGCGTGTGTCGCGCTGCTCGCGTGTGTCGCGCTGCTCGCGTGCGTCGTGCCCGCAGCGGCCGTCGCGCCGGTCATCCCGCGCGGTTCCGTGCTCGTCGTCCGCTCGAGCGCGAACCTGCGTGAGCGCCTGGCGCCCCAGCCGACGCTCAGGTTCAGC
Organism: uncultured Solirubrobacterales bacterium; assembly: GCA_963813265.1. GTDB lineage: Bacteria > Actinomycetota > Thermoleophilia > Solirubrobacterales > Solirubrobacteraceae > Palsa-465. The sequence goes on from CAWEYQ010000007.1 coordinate 62,411, forward strand.
TCCTCGCGACCAGGCGGGGCCATCGTGATCCACGTCAACGACGGCCGCCGCTTCCAACGCATCACCGGTTTTGGCGCCGCCATGACCGACACATCCGCCTGGCTGATCCAGGATCAGCTCACGGGCGCCGCGCGGACGGCGCTCGACAACGAGCTGTGGGGGCCGACCGGCGCCGACATGAGCTTTCTGCGGATCCCGATGGGGGCGACCGACTTCACCGCCCAGCGGCGGCCGTACTCGTACGACGACATGCCGCGCGGCACACGCGACCCGCAGCTGCGCCACTTCTCGATCGCCCACGACGCGCCGTACACGATCCCGGCGATCCAGGCGGCCCTCGCCCGCAATCCGCAACTGTCACTGCTCGCCAACCCCTGGAGCGTCCCGGGGTGGATGAAGGCAAACGACGCGCTCAACAACAGCCACCACTCCGGCGTCCTGCTGCATGCCGACCTCGGGCCATTCGCGCAGTATTTCGTCAAGTTTCTGCAGGCCTACGCCGCGGCCGGGATCAAGGTCGGGGCGATCACGCCGCAGAACGAGCCCGGCAACGCGACCCAGTACCCGGGCATGGAGCTGCCCGCGGACCGGGAGGCGCGGCTGATCGCCTCGTGGCTGAAACCGGCCCTGTCGGCGGCCGGTCTGCATCCCCGGATCTATGGCAACGACCAGGGATGGAGTCAGGACGGGACCGCGTACACAAAGACGCTCGGCACGAGTGCTCAGCGCCGCTCGATCTCGGGGTTTGCGTGGCACTGCTACTTCGGCAGCCCAGTGGTGATGAGCGCGCAGCACGCCGCGACGCCGCGGTCGGATGAGATCGTCGACGAGTGCGCGCCCGGGATCATCCCGTTCCCGGTGTCCGAGGTGATGATCAGCTCCGTCCGGGAATGGGCGAGCGCCGTCACGTTGTTCAACATCGCCGAGGACACCCACGGCGGCCCGGTCCAGCCGCCGAACCATGGGTGCCCGGGGTGTCTCCCGCTGGCCACGGTCGACGCGCGGACGAACTCGTTCACGCTCTCGCGCAGCTACTACGAGCTCGCTCAGATGAGCCGGTTCGTCCGCCCGGGCGCCGTGCGGATCGGCTCGGAGAACTTCGTCACCTACAACTACACGCGGCCCGCCGTCAACTTCTACGGCGCCGGCCTCGATGACGTCGCCGCGCAGAACACCGACGGCAGCATCGCGCTCGTGACGTACAACAATTCCCGCAAGCCGATCAGCTTCGCGGTCGACTGGAGGGGGCGGTACTTCCGATACACGCTCCCGTCCCAGTCGACGGCGACATTCGTGTGGAACGCCAAGAGCTGATCACGCGGCCCACGGTGGGGTGAACGGCTCGCCGTCGCCGATCTGGCCCTTCCCGGTCGCGGCCATGCAGCAGATCGCCTCGAACGGCTCATCGCCCGCGTTGGCGAGGTGAAACGGCGTGTCCGGCGGGACGCAGATCGCGTCGCCGGCGCCGAGCTCGTGCGTGCGCCCGTCGAACGCAAACGTGCCCCGGCCGCGGAGCGTGATGAACGCCTCGGTGTCGGTCAGCCGGTGGACCGGGCTCGCGGCGCCGGGGTGGAGCACGACCCTCCAGGCCGACACGGCGTCGCTGCCGCGGGTGGGGGAGGCGTATCCGGTGATCTCGGTGCCCTCATCGCCAAATCGGGGTGCATCATCGTGGCGGATGACGGTCTCAGGCATGACTGTCCTCTCGTGTTGGGCTCTGCTCCCTGCCGCGATCCAATATAGTCAATCTAACTTGACAGTCAAGCAACCATGACGAAACTGCCGCCGGACGATTACGCCGCCGATCTCGCGATCCTGATCGCTGCCGCCTGGCGCGCGGTGACCGACGAGCTGCAGGCGTCGGTCGTCGCGGACGAGCCCCTGATGCGTCCTGCGTTCGGGTTCGTGATCCGGGCCGTCGATTCCGAGTCTCCGACGATCAACCGGCTCGCCGAGCTGCTCGGGACGACCAAGCAGGCCGCGAGCCTGCTCGCCGACGAGGTCGAGGCCGCCGGGTTCATCGAGCGCTACACGCCGCCCGACGATCGCCGCCGGCGGCAGCTGCGGCTGACCGTGCGCGGTGTCGCGGTCCGCGCGCGGGCGGCCGCGACGAGCGCGCGTCTCGAGGCACAGCTCGCCTTGCTTGTGGGCGAGGATGCGGTGCTCGGCTGCCGGGAGACGCTCATGGCGCTCGTGGCCCGGACGGGCGCACTCGATGACGTGCTCGCGCGGCGCGCCCGGCCGGTGTGGTGAGGGCAACCGCCGCGACGAGAGTGCGGCGGACTCGGCGTAGGAGCGCAGCGTAGCCCGGCGCCCTACGCCGCCACCCGCGCGGCGAGCTGGCCGCACGCCGCGTCGATGTCCCGGCCGCGGGTGAGTCGGACGGTCGCGCCGAGGCCATGTCGCTCGAGCTCGTCCTTGAACGCGGCGATCGCCTTCGGGCTTGAACCGGTGTACGGCGAGTCGGTCGGGTTATACGGGATCAGGTTGACCTTGAACTTCCGCGCGTCGAGCACATCGGCGAGCTGGGCCGCCTGAGCGAACCCGTCGTTGACGCCGGCGAGCATCACGTACTCGACGAACACCATCCGCCGCTTGCGCTCATAGAACGCCTCGCAGGCGGCGATCACGTCGCGGAGTGGATAGCGGTCGTTGACGGGCATCAGCTGCGAGCGCAGGGCGTCGTCGGCGGCGTGCAGCGAGAGCGCGAGGCGGAGCGGCAGCGGCTCCTCGGCGAGCCGGTTGATCCCGGGGATCCAGCCGACGGTCGAGACCGCCGTGCGCCGGCTCGTGATCCCGAGGTCAGGGAGCAGCGCGCACGCCTCGAGCACCGCGTCGAGGTTCATCATCGGCTCGCCCATGCCCATGAACACGGCGTGATCGGTCGGACCGAGGCGGCGGAAGTGGAGCGCCTGATCGAGGATCTCGGACGCGGTCAGGTTGCGGGCGAAGCGCATCTGACCGGTCGCGCAGAACGTGCACGTGAGCGGACAGCCGGACTGCGACGAGAGGCACAGCGAGCGCCGGCCGTCCCGGTAGACCATGAGCACGGCCTCGAGCGGGCGGCCGTCCGCGGTCTGGAACACCGCCTTGATCGTCCCGTCCTTGGCGTGGGCCTCGTCGAGCAGGGTGAGCGTCGAAAACGGGATCGCGTCGGTGAGCTGCGCGCGCAGCTTCGCCGGGACGTCCGTCATCGCTTCGAAGTCCGGCGCGCCCTGGGACGTCCAGCGCCAGATCTGCTTGGCGCGGTATTTCGGCTGGCCGAGGTCAGCCAGCGTCGTGTTCACGACGTCGAGGTCCACGCTCTCTATGGTGGCAGCCCGATGCGCCTGGCCAAATATCTCGCCTCCGCGGGCGTCGCCTCCCGCCGTGCCGCCGAGGAGCTGATCCGTGCCGGACGGGTGACCGTCGGGGGCGAGACGGTGACCGATCCGGCGTTCGGCGTCGGCGACTCCGACGCGATCACGTTCGACGGGGAGCCGGTGGCGGCGACCGAGTCGGTGCACCGGGTCGTCTACGCCGTCAACAAGCCGCTCGGCGTCGTCTCGACCGCATCGGACCCGCAACGACGGCGCACGGTCGTGTCGCTCGTGAGCTCGGCCGCGCGCCTGTATCCCGTGGGACGTCTGGATATCGACACCACGGGGCTCATCCTGCTCACCAACGACGGCGCCCTCGCGCACCGCCTCACCCACCCGAGCTTCGAGGTGCAGAAGACCTACCGAGCGCGTGTCGACGGTGGCCCCGTGCGCGACACGGCGCTCCGTCGGCTGCGGGCCGGGGTCCGGCTTGACGACGGGATGACCTCGCCGGCCCGCGTGCGCCGCGTCGGCCCGGGCGTGCTCGAGCTCACGATCCACGAGGGCCGCAAGCGCCAGATCCGCCGGATGTGCGAGGCGGTCGGCCACCGGGTGCTGTCCCTGGAGCGGGTCCGCTTCGGGCCGCTGCTGCTCGGTTCGCTCGCGCCCGGTGCATCCCGGCAGCTGAGCCACGAGGAAATCGCCGCGCTCCAGGCCGCCGGGCGCCGCTGATTGCGCCCCTATCGCCGCTGGATCAGCAGGTCATCCCGCCGTAGCGACGTCGTGTGCAGCGACGCCGACACCATCGCGGGCGTCAGGCGCACGGGCCGGTCGGCCACGAGCCGCAGGATCGTCCACTGCAGCACGTGCCGGCGCGACACCGCATGGAACCCCGGGATGTCATAGGAGCGCTGCATCCCCGATCCGATCAGGTTGCAGGCCGCGCCCCACCAGCAGAGCGGTTGGCCGGGAGAGACCACCGAGATGATGTCGAGCTCGCGGACCACCGCACCGCGAGGGGACACGAGGTAGTGCAGACGCGGCTGGTAGAGCGAGAGCGGCAGCAGCGTCCGGAAGTGCTGGATGAGGATCGCCCGTCCGTCAACGTCCGGCGCCGCCGCCACCGTCGGGGGCGAGCCGAGGGCACGGGACACGTAGCGCCAGTCCGGCCGCTGCATCGAGCGCTCGGTCGCGATGGCCACCGTCGCGACGATCCCGATCACACACAGCCCGGCCGCCGCCGCGACCCCGAGCGCGCGCAGCCGCGGACCGCCCCCGATCGCCGACAGGCCGCCGCCGACGACCACGGCCGCCGGCAACCACAGCCCGATGATGTTGCGCGTGATCAGCGTGTCGATCCCGACGGCGACGAACAGGAGCGTCAGGACGAAACCGGCCAGCACCAGGCCGCCCGCGAGCAGCGCCCCGCGGCGCTCCGCCTGCGGACCCCGCGCCCTCACGAGGAGCACGACCCCCAGCAGCGCGAGCGCGAACGCGATGAACTTGACCACCTGCCGCGCCGGCGCGTTGGTCCCGATCAGGAACTGGGGGATGACCTGGGCGAGCCGCGGGCCGAGCGGTGCGTGGGCGATCCAGCTGTCGTTGCCGGTCTCGCTCTGGGACAGCGCGAGCGGGATCAGCGCGAGCCCGCACAGCGCGACCGCGCCGAGCGCCACCAGGACCGCGCGCGTTCGCCGGTGCTCCCAGAGCAGCCACGCCGCCTGCGGCACGACGACGACGACGGCGTAGTAGTGCGTTGTCAACGCGAGCGCACACGCGAGCACCCACAGCGCGAGCGGTCGCGGCCGCGGATCGGCGCGCGCATAGGCGAACGCGAGGAGCGCGCACGAACTGAGCAGGACGAGCAGCGAGTAGGAGCGCGCCTCCTGCGCGTACCAGATGAGGAACGGATTGCAGGCGGCGAGCGCCGCGACGATCAGGCCCGCGCGGCGCGAGACGAGCTTCGCGGCCGCGCCGTACGCGACCGGGATGACCGCGACCCCGACGAGCGCCGAGAACGAGCGCAGTCCCGCCTCCCCGTGGCCGAACACTCGGGACCAGAACCACGCGATCACGTAGTAGAGCGGTGGCGTCGATTCCGACTGCGGGATCAGCCCGAGCATCTTGCCCGGCGAGAAGCTGACGAGCAGGGCGGTGTTGCCCTCATCGAACCAGAAGCCCTGATGCCCGATCCGCGTGAACCGCAGCACCGCTCCGAGGACCGTCAGACCGGCGACGGCGAGGACGGTCGGAGAACGCAGACCTGCGACACTGATCCACGTCGGCGCGCGGCGCGCACTAGGCGATAGCGTGCCGACACTCACCGGCGGGCATGTTAATCCGCACGGGTGTCGGCGCCGGGGACGCCGACCAAGACTAAGCGGCTTAACAAGATTCCAACGGGCTCGCGAGGCAGGGCCAAGGACCACCGGGCACTATTTCCATAAGGATGCGACAGGAAACACCTCACGGCGACGGCACTGTCGCACTTGCCCCCGCGACGGTCAGCAGTTCGGCGACGGCGGAGTCCGACAGTTCCGCCTTACTGCCGCGGATCGCGCCGCTGCGCCGGCCGGCCCGCCTGCCGCGGACGCGCGCCCTCTCGAGTCCCGCCGCGGGACGGATCGCGCTCGCCTCGATGCTCGTGCTCGCATTCGCGGTCGTGCTGTTCGCGACGGCACGCAATTCGCCGCTCGTGCCGCGCAGCGCGATCAGCTTCCCGCACTGGGAGTCCGGGCCCACTGCACCACCTGTTCGGCGGCCTGACGAACGACTGGGACGGCCTTAGCATTGGCCTCAGCGTCGTCGTCGTGCTGATGCTTGCCGCCTACGGCGTCGCGATCGCGGCCGTGCGGACGTTCTCGATGAAGACGATCGTCATCTGGATCGTTGCCATCCACGTCGTGCTGCTGATGGCCCCGCCGCTCCAGCTCACCGACCTGTTCAACTATCTCGGCTACGCGCGGCTCGGCGCGGTGCACCACCTGAACCCGTACACGCACGGGATCGGCGCCGAGGTCCACGACCCGGTGTACCGCTTCTCGACGTGGCACAACCTCCACAGCCCGTACGGGCCGCTGTTCACGGCGTTCACGTATCCCGTCTCGCTGCTGCCGATCCCGGTCGCCTACTGGGTGCTGAAGGTGTTCGCCGTCGGGCCTCAGCCTCGATGTTCATCGGGCTCGTCTACAAGGTCGCGCCGTCTGCTCGGCAAGGATCCGCGGTTCGCCGTCCTGTTTGTCGCCGCGAACCCGATCTACCTGATGTACGCGGTCGGCGGGTTCCACAACGACTTCTTCATGCTCGTTCCCTCGACCGCGGCGATCGCGTTCCTGCTCGCGCGGCGTGACCGGTCCGCGGGCGCGATGTTGACTGCTCGCCGTCGGCGTCAAGTTCACGGCGGTCCTGCTGCTGCCGTTCCTGCTCGTCGCGGCACGACCGCCGCAGCGACGGCTGCGCATCCTGCTCGGCGCGGCGCTGGCGGCGATCCCGCTCGTCGCGCTGCACGTGGCCCTGTTCGGCTTCACGGTTCCGAACCTCCAGGACCAGAGCACGCTGCTCACCGACTTCAGCGTGCCCGAACGTCCTCGGCGACCTGATCGGGCTCGGCGGCGGCACGCCGATGCTGCTGCGGGTCGCCAATCTCGCCGTCGTCGCGACGGTGCTCTACTGCCTGCGCCGCAAGGACCACGACTGGATCGCGGGTGCCGGCTGGTCGACGTTCGCGCTCGTGCTCAGCCTCGCGTGGCTCGTGCCGTGGTACGTCATCTGGGTGCTCCCGCTCGCCGCGCTCGGCGGGAGCGTGCGGCTGCGCCGGGCGGCGATCGCGCTGACGATCTACCTCGTCCTCGCGTTCATCCCGGTAACGGGTCAGTTCCTCGCCGACCACGGAATCAACCCGATGGGCGGTCCCGCCGGGCAGGCGTCGCAAGGCGCTTCAGAAGAAGCTCGCCGGCTGATCGTGCGCTGCGTCGCGGCCAGCGCCGCTGTGTACGAACTGCATAAGTCCGCTCTTAACGGCCGCACCATCTCATCTGGACTCGACTGTTAGCTTCGTTGTGATGCGCGTCGAGTTGGCGACTGCGACGTCAGGACCGGGAATCGCCACGGTCCCGCAGGCCCGTGCCCGCCGCTGGCGGATTGACGGCTTCGAGGCCGTGCTGCTCGTGGTGTTCGGGCTCCTGTCGGTGTGGGTGCTCGGGCTCGACCTGTGGCAGGTGATCGCCCACGGACGGGTGTGGACCGGGACCGACGGTCTTTACCTCGTCGACCAGATGCAGTACCTCGCGTGGGTCCAGTCGGCCTCGCACCATCTGCTGATCGCGAACCTGTTCGTGCTGCGTCCGACGCCGGCCGACTACTTCCAGCCGGCGATCGCGATCTCCGGCGGCCTGTCGGCGCTCGGGCTCGCTCCGTGGCTGGCGCTGCTGCTGTGGAAGCCGGTCGCGGTCGTGTCGTTCTTCTTCGCCGTGCGCGCGTTCGTGTACCGCAACATCCAGGGCATGTGGCCGCGCCGCGCCGCGCTGACGCTCGCGCTGTTCTTCGGCTCGTTCACGATCGTCTACGGCGACTTCAGCGTGCTCGGCGATCTGTGGCCGGCGTTCCTGTCGTGGGGCTACGTGTTCGGGCTGCTCGCGCTCGCGGCGATCGTCGTCGCGCTGCTCCGCTACGACACCGCGCGCCGCCGCGGGAAGGTGGTGTGGCTGCCCGGCGTGCTCGGCGCCTGTGCGACGCTCATGCACCCGTGGCAGGGCGAGCTGCTGATCCTGCTCGTCGTTGGCGGTGAGCTCGTCGCGGGCGGCCTGCGGCCCCTCGATCGACGCCGGATCGTGCTCGCGGCGCTCACGATCGGGCTGACCGTGCTGCCGCTCGCCTATTACGCGGTGCTCGGCCGCGCCGATTTGTCCTGGAAGCTGGCGCGCGACGCGAGCCGGCACGAGTACCCGCTGTGGTCGTTGCTGCTCGCGATCCTGCCGCTGCTGCTCCCGGCGCTGCTCGCCTACCGCCGCCGGGCGCGGACCTTCCTCGGCGCGACCACCCAAGCGTGGCCCGGCGCCGTCCTGCTCCTGTATTTCGTCTCGGCCTCGGCCCTCGGGGCGACGCCGCTGCACGCGTTCCAGGGAATCTCGATCCCGCTCGCCGTGCTCGCCGTCCAGGGCGTGGCGAGCGTGCCCGCGTTGCGTCGGCTCCCGCGCGCCGGGCTGATCGCGGCCGCGCTGATCGCGCTCGTGACGATCCCGAACGCGGCGTTCGAGCTGAACAACGCGGCGGACACGGTCGCTGCCGCAGCCGATCAACCCGACGTTCATCCAGGCCGACGAGCGCGACGCACTCAATTACCTGGCCGCTAACAAGACACCCGGCGGCGTGCTCAGCCGCAGCTATCTCGGCGCGCTCGTGCCCGCCAAGACCGGTCGCCGGATGTTCGTCGGCGACTGCCTGTGGTCACAGCCGCACTGCTACGAGCGCGCTGTACGCCGCCCGGGTGCTGTTACCGGGACGGCATGACCCCGCGCACGGCGCGCACGTTCGTCCAGCAGACCGGCGCCGCGTTCGTGCTCTCCGACTGCCAAGTCCCCGCCGAACATCCCCAAGTTGCTCGGCCCGAGGTGATCGTGAGCACGAAGCGCTTCGGCTGCGCCCGCGTGTACGAGTTGGACGCACCGAGCCTGCCGACCGGGCCTTTGGCAGAATCTCGCGCCAATGCGGCTGTTCGCGCTCCGAGGCGCCAATAGCGTCGAGCGCAACGAAGCCGACGCGATTCTCGACGCCACCGACGCGCTGATGCGCGAGCTGATGGAGCGCAACGCGCTCACCCCGGACGCGTTCGTCAGCTGCATCTTCACGCTCACCGACGACCTCAACGCCGAGTTCCCGGCGGTCGCCGCGCGGCGCATGGGCTTTGACCGGGTGCCGCTCATGTGTGCCCGGGAGGTCCCGGTACCGGGATCGATGCCGCGGGTCATCCGCGTGCTCGCGCACTATTACGCGCCCGAGGAGCACGAGCCGCGGCACGTCTACCTCGGCGACGCGCGGGCGCTGCGCGCCGATCTCGAATCGGCACAATGAGGCACTGATGGCACTCGAGTTCGCTGAGCGCATCCGCCGCATCCCGGTCTATCCGGTCGCCTCGGGCTACGACCTGGGCTCCGACGTGGCGATGCTCGCATCCAACGAGTCGCCGTTCGCGCCGTTGGAGTCGGTCGTCGCCGCCGCGACCCGCGTGATCTCAGGAGCGCATCGCTACCCCGACCCGTCCTACTCCGAGCTGCGTCGCGCGCTCGCCGGCCGCTACGGCGTCCCGGCGGAGCGGATCGCGCTCGGCCAGGGCTCGTGCGACATCCTGCTCGCCGCCGGCGAGGCACTGCTCGAGCCGGGCGCCGAGGTCGTCTACGCGTGGCCGGCGTTCAGCGTCTACCCGCACCTCGCGGCCGCGTCCGGCGCGACCGCGATCCAGGTGGAGCTCGACGCCGACGAGCGCCACGACCTCGACGCGATGGCGAAGGAGGTCACGGTCGCGACGCGCCTCGTCCTCCTGTGCAATCCCAACAACCCGACCTCGACGGCGCTCGACCTCGACGCGATCACCGCCTTCCTCGACCGGATCCCACCGCACGTGTGCGTGATCCTCGACGAGGCGTACTGCGAGTTCGCGCTGTCGCTCGGCGACACGTACGCCTCGGTCGAGCTGCTGCGCCGCTATCCGAACCTGGTGCTGCTGCGGACGTTCTCCAAGGTCTACGGCCTCGCCGGGCTGCGCGTCGGCTACGCGCTGTGCGCCTCCGAGGACTTCCGGGTCGCCGTCGACCAGGTCCGGCAGCCGTTCTACCTGAGCGCCGCCGCCCAGGCCGCCGCGGTCGAGGCGCTTCGCTGGCAGGACGAGGTCGAGCGCCGCGTCGTGCAGACGATCGCCTCCCGCGGCTCGCTCGTCGACGACGTCCGCCGGCTCGGGCTGTGGGTCGCCGAGTCCGACGCGAACTTCATCTGGCTGCGGCTCCCCGAGGAGGTCACGGAGGCCGACGTCCTCTCCGGACTGCGCGACCGTGGCGTACTCGTCCGGGCCGGAGCCTCCCTCGGGCGCGAGAACGCGCTCCGGGTCACGGTCGGCACCGACCGCGAGAACGAGCGGTTCGTCGCCGCCCTCGGCGAGCTCATTCGCTGAGCCGTCCGCCGTCCGCCGCCCGCCGCCCGCCGAGTGGACGAGATCGTCCGGGCGACGGTTCATCCAGGCGACGGATCGGCACAACATCCCACTCGCAAGGCCGCACCGACGCAGGTTGCACCGACGCACCGATCCGGTCGGGAGACCGTCCCACTCCAACCGTCGAGGGCCCGCCGTCGGGATGCTTTCCCGGAGCCCGCCGCACCGTCGAGGCCCAGGACCCGGCCGACCCGTTCACGAACCCGGCTCGCGCATCGCCCCGGGGTCTGGTTCAATACCAGGCAGACGCGTATGAACGACCGGGCCCACAACTCCATCACCGGCTGGTCCTTTTACGCGCGCTTTTACTCCTGGCGATTTAGCTAGGCGCTCGGCCAGACACCTCCCCGTCCGCGCACACTGACGCGGGCCTCTCCCGGAGCCGAGCGCCACGAAGGGCTTTTCGTACAGTCTCTAGGAGTGAAAGGAACCGTCGGGATGGAAAACGTAGGGAAACACACACATGAGGGGCTCGAGATCGCCGGACAACGGATCGGCGGCGAGCAGTTCACCCTCATCGCCGGCCCGTGCACGATCGAATCGCGCGAGCAGACGCTGACCACCGCACACGCTGTTCACGCCGCCGGCGCGAGCATGTTCCGGGGCGGCGCCTACAAGCCGCGCACATCCCCGCACGCGTTCCAGGGCCTGGGGCAAGAGGGACTGCGCATGCTCGCCGAGGCGAAGGACCAGACCGGCCTGCCGATCGTCACCGAGTGCATTGACGTCCGCGATCTTGACGGCGTGCTCGAGGTCGCCGACGTGATCCAGATCGGCGCCCGCAACATGCAGAACTACTCGCTGCTCACCGAGGTCGGCCGCTCGGGCCGCCCGGTCCTCATCAAACGCGGACTGTCAAGCACCCTGGACGAACTCCTCTCCGCGGCCGAGTACGTGCTCAAGGAGGGCAACGACGCGGTGATCCTGTGCGAGCGCGGGATCCGCACGTTCGAGACCGCGTACCGCTTCACGCTCGACCTGACCGCCATCCCCGTACTCAAGGAGCGCACCCACCTCCCGGTGATCGTCGACCCGAGCCACGCCGCCGGCCGGCGCGAGCTCGTCGAGCCGCTGTCCCTCGCCGCCGCCGCGGTCGGCGCCGACGGGATCATCGTCGAGGTGCACCCGAACCCGGACGAGGCGATCTGTGACGGCCCGCAGTCGCTCCACACGGCGACGTTCGGCCGCTACGTCGAGCGGCTCAGCGCCGCCGCGGCGCTCACGGGCAAGACCCTCGTGACGACAACCGCCACGCCGACGCGTGTCCTCGCCGAGGTGGCGGCGGCCTAGATGCCCACTGCGCCGCCAGAGCGCCAGGAGGCGGTCCGCGACCAGCGGATCGAGCGGCTCGAGCCGCTGATCGCCCCGGGTGAGCTGCTCGCCGAGTTGCGCCTCGGCGATGCCCACACCGCGGTCGTGCTCAGCGGCCGCGAGCAGATCCACGCCGTGCTCGACGGCGAGGATGACCGGCTGCTCGTCGTCGTCGGCCCGTGCAGCGTCCACGACCCGGTGGCGACGCTCGATTACGCCGACCGGCTCGCCGCGCTCTCCGAGCGTCTCCGCGACGACGTGCTGATCGCGATGCGCGTCTACTTCGAGAAGCCCCGGACGACGACCGGGTGGAAGGGCCTCATCAACGACCCGCACCTCGACGACTCCGGCGACGTGAACGCCGGCCTGCACATCGCGCGGCGGCTGCTGCTTGACATCCTCGAGCGCGGGCTGCCGATCGGCTGCGAGTTCCTCGACCCGATCACCCCGCAGTACATCTCCGACGCCGTCTGCTGGGGCGCCATCGGCGCCCGCACGACCGAGAGCCAGATCCACCGTCAGCTCGGGTCGGGCCTGTCGATGCCGGTCGGCTTTAAGAACCGCACCGACGGCAACGTCCAGGTCGCCGTCGACGCGGTGCGCGCCGCCGCGACCTCGCACGCGTTCGCCGGCATCGATCTCGAGGGCCGCTCGGCGATCATGCACACCCGCGGCAACCGCGATTGCCACGTGATCCTCCGCGGCGGCAAGAGCGCCCCCAACTACGGTGCCGACGCCGTCGCCGAGACGCTCGCGCTGCTGCACAAGGCGGCGCTGCCCGAGCGCGTGATGGTTGACCTCTCGCATGACAACAGCGGCAAGGATCCCGAGCGCCAGCCGGCCATCGCCCGCGCGGTTGGTCGCCAGATCGCCGATGGGCAGCGCGCGATCGTCGGGACGATGCTCGAGTCGTTCATCGTCGGCGGGCGGCAGAACCTCGGCGGGGACGGCGAGCTCACCTACGGCCAGTCGATCACCGACGGGTGCCTGAGCTGGGACGCCACGGTCGAGGTGCTCGAGGAGTTTGCGCACGCCGTGCGCGAGCGGCGCGTGGCGGCCGCCTGAGCCGTCGCAGGACCCTAAGATCGCCCGCATGAGAATCGCCGTGATCGGCGTTGGCCTGATCGGAGGCTCAATCGCGCTCGCCGCCCGTGACCGTGCAGGCGCCACCGTCGCCGGCTTCGACGCCGACCCCGGCGCGCTCGCCGCAGCGCTCGGACGCGGCGCGCTTGACCACAGCGCATCGAGCGTCGAGGACGCGCTCGCCGACGCCGAGGCGGCGTTCGTCGCCGTTCCCGTCGGCGCGCTCCCGGACACTGTCGATGCCGTCCTCGCCGCCGCGCCGGACACCTGCGTCGTCACCGACGTCGGCTCGACCAAGCGCACCGTCGTCGCCGCGCACGCGACCGAGCCCCGGTTCGTCGGTGGCCACCCGCTCGCGGGCGCCGAGACCGCCGGGGTCGAGCACGCCCGGGCGGACCTGTTCGAGGCGGCAACGTGGTACCTGACGCCGGCCGAGACGACTTCCGGCGTGCTGCTCGAGCGCCTCTATCGCCTGCTCCGCAGCTTCGGCGCGCGCCCATCGGCGATCGACGCCGAGGCGCACGATTCGATCCTCGCCGCCGTCTCACACCTGCCACACGTGCTCGCCAACGTGCTCGTCGCCCAGGTGGCGCAGACGCTCGGCGACGGCGACGAGCGGATTCCCGGGACCGGCCCGAGCTTCCGCGACGCCACCCGCGTCGCCGGCGCGCCGAGCGCGATCTGGACCGACATCTATCTGTCAAACCGTGACGCGCTCCTCGCGCAGATCGACGACACGATCGCGCGGCTCGGCATCGTCCGCGGGGCGCTCGCCGAGGGACGCGCCGACGCGATCACGGCCTGGAATGAGGGCGCCGCCTCGGACCGACGACGGATCGTCGACGCGCAGCTCGGCGGCGGCCCGCTGTTCGAGCTGCGGGCATCGGTCCCCAACCGGCCGGGCGTCATCGCCCAGCTTACGCTCGAGCTCGGCCGCGCCGGCGTCAACATCACCGACATGGCGCTGTATCCGGCCGCGGACATGCGCGAGGGCGTCGTCGCGCTGTGGGTCTCCGGCGAGGACGCGGCCCGGCGCACCGAAGACCTCGTCGGCGCTCTCGGCTTCCCGGTGGCTCGGGCATGAACCAGCGGTTCGATCCCTCCGGCCCGCTCCGCGGGCGGGTGACGGTTGCCGGCGACAAGTCGATCTCGCACCGGGCGGCGATCATCGGCGCGATGGCGTCCGAGCCGGTGCGGATCACCGGCTATCTCGATGCTGCGGACACGAACTCGACGCTCGCCGCGGTCGGCGGACTCGGCGCGATCGTCGAGTCACGCAACGGCGAGGTGCTCGTCCGCGGCTGCGGGCTGCGTGAGGCCCAGCCGCCGGACGGCGCGATCGACGTCGGGAACGCCGGCACCCTCATGCGACTGCTCCCGGGATGGCTCGCATTCCAGGACGGCCGCCGGTTCACGCTCGACGGCGACGAATCGATCCGCCGCCGTCCGGTGGACCGGATCGCCGCTCCGCTCCGGGAGATGGGGGCGACGATCGAGGCCCGCGAGGGCCGCTTTCCACCGTTCACGGTGAGCGGCGGCTCGCTGCACGGGATCGACTACCGGTTGCCCGTGGCGAGCGCGCAGGTGAAGTCCTGCTTGCTGCTCGCGGGGCTGGTCACCAAAGCGACCACGATCATCGAGCCGATCCCGACGCGGGATCACACCGAGCGGATGCTGCTCCGCAGCGGCGCCGCCATCACCCGTGAGGGGGACGAGCGCCGTGGCTACCGCACGACCGTCGGCAGCGTCGACGAGCTCGAACTCGAGACGATTGACGTGCCCGGCGATCTGAGCTCGGCGGCGTTCCTGATCACCGCGGGCGTGCTCGTCCATGGCTCGCGGCTGCTGCTCGAGCACGTCGGCGTCAACTGGACCCGGACGGGCTTTTTGCGCATCCTCGAGCGGATGGGCGCGATCGTCCTCGGCGATCTTGAGCCGCCCGGCGCGTTCGCCGCGGAAGAGCCAATCGCCGACCTCGATGTCACCGGCGCCCCGATCGAGGGCACGACCGTCGAGCCCCACGAGGTGCCGCTCGCGATCGACGAGCTTCCGCTCGTGGCGCTGCTCGGCTGCTTCGCCGAGGGGGAGACGATCGTGCGCGGGGCGGCCGAGCTGCGGGTCAAGGAGTCAGATCGGATCGCGACCGTCGTCGACGGGCTGCGCGGGCTCGGCGCCGACATCGAGGCCGCTCCGGATGGGTTCGTCGTGCGTGGCGGGGGCGGGTTGCGCGGCGGGCGGATCGACGCCCACGGCGACCACCGGCTCGCGCTGCTCGGCGCGGTTGCCGGACTCGCCTCGGAGGAGGGGGTCGAGGTCGTCGGAATGGAAGCGGCCGGCGTGTCGTATCCAGGATTCGCCGACGACATCGCCCGGTTGGCGTCCTGATGGTCATCGCGATCGATGGTCCGGCCGGAGCGGGGAAGTCGACGGTCGCGCGCGCCGTGGCCGATCGTCTCGGCTACACGTATCTCGACACCGGCGCCATGTACCGCAGCGTCGCCCTCGCGGCGCTCGAGCGCCGCGAGCACCCGGCGGCGGTGGCGCCGACCCTGCGGATCGAGCCGACCGCCGAGCGGGTCATGCTCGATGGACGCGACGTGACCGAGGCGATCCGCACCCCCGAGGTGTCCGAGGCGGCGTCGAAAGCGGCCGCGGAGCCGGCCGTTCGCGCGGCGATGGTCGCCGAGCAGCGGCGCCTGTTGCACGACGGCGACTGGGTCGCCGAGGGCCGCGACATCGGCACCGTCGTCGCCCCCGACGCAAGGCTGAAGGTGTTCCTCACCGCGGACCCGGAGGAGCGCGCGCGCCGCCGGGCCGCCGAGCTCGGCGCCGACGTCCAGACGGTGCTCGCCGAGCAGCTGATCCGTGACGAGCGCGACGCCACCCGCGCCGACTCGCCGCTCATCGCCGCCGAGGACGCGGTCACGGTCGATACGACCGGCCTGACGATCGACGACGTCGTCGACCGGATCGTCGCGCTCCTGTAAACCGCCGGCAGACGAAGCCCGCCCCCGTTTTCGCAAGTTTCGCCGTCGCGCGGCGTTTTCAGCCGTATGACCATGACCAAACGCCCGGGCAAGATGGGGACGGTGGTCGTCACGGCGCTCGCGGGACTCACGCTCAGCGCCGGCACGGCCGCCGCGAAGCCAATTCTCATGCCGACGCTCCAGAAGGAGATCAAGGCTCAGCACGCGACCTGGGCGCAGCACGTGGTTGCGCCGCTCGGATCGCTGCAGCCCCCGGCGCCGCCCTGCCCGGAGAACGGACTGCTCCCCGCGCCGCTCTCCAACTGCGGCCTGCCGGAGTTCCCGGCGACGACGCTGCCCTTCCCGGGCAACATGGCCTACTACGGCGGCCACGTGCAGACCGCGCCCAAGGTCTACATCGTCTACTGGGGCTGGGGTGAGAAGGGCGCTTTCGGAGCGGGCAGCACGTGCGCGAGCGAGGCGATCACCGAAGGATCGACGAGCGCGACGCTCGCCTGCGATCCGGATGGCGCCGGCAGGCGCATGGCCGACTTCGTCGCGCAGATGGGCGGCACCGATTGGGCCGGCGTGCAGACCCAGTACTACGAGACCGACTCCGGTGGCGCCAAGCACTACATCACCAACCCGCAGAACCAGCTCGGCGGGATCTGGGTCGACGACACGAACGACATCAGCGGCCTGGCGAAGACCTCCTCGAGCAACCCGGCCGGTCCGACGAACACGTACACCGATCTCGCGCAGGAGGCCGCCCGCGCGGTCAGCCACTTCGGCATCACCGACCTCCAGAACGCGAACATCGTGATCGCGCAGCCGCCGAACGTACAGCGACCCGAACGCGCTGTCGACCGGCTACTGCGCGTTCCACGACTACACCTACCCGAACGTCGAGAGCGGGATCTACAACGGGATCCAGCCGGGCATCGCCTACACGAACATGCCCTACGCGCTCGCGATCAACTCGGGCAGCGCGAACGCCTGCGGCGAGAACGCCGTCAACCCCGGCGCGGCCGGCAAGCTTGACGGGTTCTCGATCGTGCTCGGTCACGAGATCGAGGAGACGGTCACCGACCCCGGCGCCGAGATCCAGCTCGGCAGCGGCCTGAGCACGAGCGCACTCGGCGGTTGGTACGACGCCGTCGACGCGAACGAGAACGGCGACAAGTGCGCCTGGGTCGGCGAGCCGCTGAACGCGATCCTCGGCCTGCCGACGCTCCCCGGTCAGCCGACCGTGACGCCGATCCCGGGCGCGCTCGGCGACATCAAGGGCAACCAGGGGACGACGTTCGCCGTGCAATCACTGTGGAGCAACCAGTCCGCCGCCGGCCTCGGCTACTGCGCCGGCGCCGGGACTGATCTCCCCACCGGCTAGGACAGGGGTACAGCCAGGGCGCGTGCGAGCCGCGGCGTTGCGGGACGCCGCGGCTCAGCGCTCCTCCGGTGGACGCGGCGGCGCTGTAGCCTCGCTCTCGCCATGAAGGTCGCCATCGTCGGGTATCCGAACGTCGGGAAATCGTCGCTCGTCAACCGCCTCACCGAGTCCCGGGAGGCGGTCGTCCACGAGCTGCCCGGGGTCACGCGTGATCGCAAGGAGCTGAGCACCGACTGGAACGGTCGGGATCTGACGCTCATCGACACCGGCGGCGTCGACCTCGAGGACACCGATGAGATGGCCCGCCTGATTCAGGACCAGGCTCGTGCCGCACTCGCCGACGCGCACCTCGCCGTGCTCGTCGTCGACGCGCGCGCCGGGCGCCGACCGGGCGATCTGGAGATGGCCGACCTGCTGCGGCGCTCACCGCTGCCGGTGATCGTCGCCGCGAACAAGGTCGACACCGCCGCCGACATCCCGCTGACCGCCGACTTCCACGCGCTCGGTCTCGGCGACCCGATCCCCGTGTCCGCCGCTCAGGGCCTCGGCACGGGCGATCTGCTCGACCGGATCGTGGAGCTCGGGCCCTCGGAGGCGGAGGAGGCCGCCGACGACGAAGACCCGATCCGCCTCGCCGTGATCGGGCGCCCGAACGTCGGCAAGTCCTCGCTCGTCAACCGCTTCCTCGGCGTCGACCGAGTGATCGTCTCGCCGGTCGCCGGCACGACCCGGGACGCGATCGACCTGCCGATGACGTTCGAGGACAAACCGCTGATCCTCGTCGACACCGCCGGGCTGCGCCGCCAGGCGAAGGTCGGGGAGTCGCTCGAGTACTACACCGCGCTGCGCTCGCGGCGCGCGGCCGAGCGGGCCGATGTCGCGCTCGTCGTGTGCGACGCCTCGGCCGGGGTCACGACCCAGGACTTCCGCGTCGCCGAACTCGCGATGAAGAGCGGTTGCGCGACCGCGATCGTCCTCAACAAGTGGGACATCGCCGACGAGCCCGACCTTGAGCACGAGCGCGCCCGCGTCAAGCAGAAGCTCCGCCTGCGCCCACGGGTGCTCACCGCGAGCGCCAAGACCGGGCGCAACATCGAGCGGCTGCTCGTCGAGGCGGTCGGGCTCGCCGAGCGCGCCCGCTTCCGGATCCCGACCCCACAGCTCAACCGCTTCCTCTCCGAGGTCGTCGCCGCCCGCCAGCCGCCGTCACGCAATCCCGGGCGCCGCCGCGGCACGCCGCAGCGGCTGAAGCTCCTGTTCATGACCCAGACCGCCGAGCGCCCGCCGCGTTTCTCGATCCAGGTCAACTCCCACGCGCTCGTCACCCGTGACTACGCGTACTACATCGAGAACCGCATGCGCGAGCGCTACAAGCTCGAGGGGATCCCGCTGATCATCGACTTCGTCGAGCGCAACGAACGGCGCGGCGCGGCGGCGTAGTCGGGGTCGCCGGCGGCCAATTCGAACCGGCGCGTCGTCGCGGGGGCCGAGTTACGCTCCGCGGCATGTCCATGACCTCGGCAGGGGTCGCCCGGCGACGGCGGGCACTGGTGGTCGCGCTGCTCGGCGCCGTGCTCGGATGCGTGCTGTTGGCGACGGTGCTGCTCGGTGATCTGAGCGGGGGTCCGTCCGGGCCGCCATCCGCCGCCGCGGGTGTCGTGCCCGGCGACGCATACGCGTACGTCCACGTCTCGACCGACCGCTCGCGGGCCGAGGTCCGCCAGGCGCTCGCGCTGCTGCGGCGGCTGCCGGTCCAGCCGGCGCTGTTGACGACGCTGCGCTCAGGGCTCGCGCTCGCGTCCGGCTGGGTCGGGAACGAGGCCGCTTTCGCGGTGCTGCCCGAGGGAACGCTGACCGTCCTCGACGTCCGTGACCGCGTCGCGGCCCGGCGGTCGGTCGCGCAGTTGCCCGCCGGCACCAAGCTCGCGTTCGTGCGCCACTACGCCGTGCTCGGCGCGCCGGCCGCCGTCGACGCCGCCGTGGCGGCCACCGCGCGGGAGAACACGCTGCTCGGCGCGAACGCCTACCGCCGAGCGAGCGCCGGCGAGCCCGCGGACCGCGTCGCCGACGCCTACATCTCCGCCTCCGGGGTCACGCGGCTGCTGCTCGCGCACGCCGGTGCGCCCGCCGTGCTCGGCACGCTGCTCGCCCAGCCGACGCTGCTGGGCGCCACCGCCACGCTCTCGCCGACATCCGGCGGCCTGCGCATCCGCATTCATGCGGCGCTGGACACGACGATCTCCGGTCTGAGCGGCGACGCCGGCCGGCCGTTCACGCCGACCCTCCAGCGCGTGATCCCGGCCGGCGCGACGCTGATGCTCGACCAGCGTGGCCTTGACCGCAAGGCGACCCGGCTGCTCGTCGCGGCGGGCGCCGGCGGCGTCGGTACGTCGATCCGGCCGCTGCTGTCCCGGCTCGGGTCGGCGCTCGGCGCCGAGGGCGTCAACGTGCCGAGCATCCTCTCGCTGTTCGGTGGCGAGAGCGCGGTGGCACTCGTGCCGACATCCGCCGGCGGGGATCCATCGCTGCTCGTGGTCGCCCGGGTGCCAAATGAGGCGGCCGCGCGCGAGCGGCTCGCCTCGTTGGAGACGCCGCTCTCTCAGCTGTTCGCCGGTACGGCGGCCAACGCCGGTCAGACGCCCGTTCTCAACGACGTGGCGGTCGGCGCCGAGTCGATCCACGAACTCGCGCTGGCGCCCGGGTTCACGCTCGATTACAGCGTCGCGCACGGCCTGGTGATCGTCTCGACGAGCCGGGCTCCGGTGGCCGCCGTCCTACGCCATGCGGGCGCATTGGCGGGAGATTCGCGGTACCGCGCGGTGTTACCGATCGGCCCAAATGGGGTTAGCTCGTTAGTCTTCCTTGACTTCAACCAGCTCCTCAACCTCGTCGGGCAGACCGGGCTGACGCGGGGCGCCCGTCTCGGCGCGCTTCGTCCGGATCTCCAGGGAATCCGCGCGATCGGGATCCAATCGACGAGTGGGGAGGCCGATTCGACCGCGGAGCTGTCCCTCAAGACCTCATGATGATGCTTTCTGACAACGAATTCCTGTTCACATCCGAGTCCGTCACGGAAGGACATCCGGACAAGGTCGCCGACCAAATTTCCGATGGTGTCCTCGATGCCGTGCTCCGTGACGACCCGAACGGGCGCGTCGCGTGCGAGACGCTCGTCAACACCGGCCTCGTCGTCGTCTCCGGCGAAATCACGACGTCGACGTACGTCGACATCCAGGACATCGCGCGCGAGACGATCAAGAAGATCGGCTACACCGATGCCGCGTTCGGCTTCGACTACAACACGTGCGCGGTCATCAACGCGATCGACAAGCAGTCGCCCGACATCGCCCAGGGCGTCGATACGGCGTTCGAGGCGCGCACCGACCCCGGCGACGACGACGAGCTTGACATCGCCGGCGCCGGCGACCAGGGCATGATGTTCGGCTACGCGTCGAACGAGACCGACGAGCTGATGCCGTTGCCGATCTCGCTCGCGCACAAGCTCGCCAAGCGCCTCGCCGACGTCCGCAAGGCCGAGATGGTCCCGTACCTGCGACCGGACGGAAAGACCCAGGTCACCGTCCGCTACGTCGACGGCAAGCCGGTCGAGATCGAGAAGCTGCTGATCTCGACCCAGCACCGTGAGGGCGCCGAGTCGCTGATCAAGGACGATCTGTGGGAGCAGGTCGTCGTGCCGGTGCTGCCGGATCATCTCTACGACGCCCGCAAGCTCCAGAAGAACTTCCTGGTCAACCCGACCGGCCGGTTCGTGATCGGCGGCCCGATGGGCGACTGCGGCCTCACCGGGCGCAAGATCATCGTCGACACCTACGGCGGCATGGCTCGCCACGGCGGCGGCGCGTTCTCCGGCAAGGACCCCTCAAAGGTCGACCGCTCGGCCGCCTACGCCGCGCGCTACGTCGCCAAGAACGTCGTTGCCGCTGGGCTCGCCGACCGGGCCGAGGTCCAGGTCGCCTACGCGATCGGCGTCGCCCATCCGGTGTCGGTGATGGTCGAGACGTTCGGCACCGAGAAGATCGGCCGCGGGAGGATCCTCGAGCTCATCTCCGAGCACTTCGACCTACGCCCCGGCGCGTTTCGCCAGTACCTGAGGCTCCACCGTCCGATCTTCCAGAAGACGGCCGCCTACGGCCACTTCGGGCGTGAGGACCACGACTTCACGTGGGAGCGCACGGACAAGGCCGACGCGCTGCGCTCGGCCGCCGGGCTCGGCGACAAGACTCCCGCCACCGCGTAGAGGCTCCCGTCACCGCATAACGGCTCCCGCGGCGGTACAACCGTCGCATGAACATCTGTCTGGTCTGCCGTGAGGTCGTCGTCGACCTCCACGGCGGGCTGCCCCGCGCCACGTGCGCTCTCGCGTCGGCGCTCGCCGCAGGCCGGTCACCGGGTCACGTTGCTGACGGACCTCTCGCCGGCGCCGGTGCCGTGCGCTGGACGGGGTCGACGTGGTCCGCGTGCGGCTGGACGACGTCGGCGCGGCGTTCCCAGACGCGGCGCCCGAGAGCGCGCCGCACAACCTGCTGCACGCGGCCGCCGTGTGGCGGGAGGTGAGCCGCCGGCACCTGCACGATGCGCCCGTCGACGTCGTCCTCGCCCCGCTGTGGCGCTCCGAGGGCGCGGTCTGCGTGCTCGATCGTCGTTGGCCGACCGTCGTCTCGTGCATGACCTCGCTGCGGACGCTGGTCGAGCTTGACTCGGGGTACCTGGCGCTCGCCGATCTCGAGCAGCGGCTGGCGTTTGAGCGGGCGGCGCTCCGGCGCAGCCCGTATCTCCACGGGCTCACCCATGCGGTGCTCGACAAGACGATCGCCGACTATGCGCTGGCGCCGCAGGCGACGGCGGTGATCGGGCGGGGCGTGGCCGACCGCGTGCGGGCCGTCCGATCGCGTGCGGGGGCTCCGATCGCGTGCGGGCCTCCGACGACGTACATGTGCTGTTCGTCGGGCGCGTGGAGCATCGAAAAGGCGTGGACGTGCTGTTCGCCGCGGCCGAGCGGCTGATTGCGGACGACGCTCCGGTGCGGTTCACGATCGCCGGGCCGCCAGCCGACCCGGGGTTGATGGCGTCGTTCGAGGCGGCGCTGGCGGCGTCGGGGGCACTCGGGAGCGGGTGACGTTCACGGGCCACGTCACCGACGAGGCCCTGAGCGCGCTGTACAGCAGCGCCGACATCGTCTGTGCCCCGTCGCGCTACGAGTCCCACGGGATCGTGTTGCTCGAGGCGATGATGTTCGGCGCCGCGATCGTCACCTGCGCCGCCGGCGGGATCGCCGAGGTCGTCCACGACGAGCAGACCGCGCTCGTCGTCGCGCCGGACGACGTCGAGGCGCTGACCGCGGCGCTCCGGCGCGCGGTCGAGGACCCCGCGCTCCGAAGCCGCCTGGGGACCGCCGCCCGCAACACCTACGAGCGGCGCTTCGAGCCCGACGAGGTCGCGCACGAGATGGCCGCGTTCTTCGCCCGGGTGCGCTCATACGGCGTGATGCCGGCCCCGGCTGCCCTGGCGCCGGCCTCGGCACGGTTTGGAGCGGCGGCTGACCGATCTGATCGAGGACGGCCTCGGCCTGGACGGACCCGCCGGCGCAAACGGCCGCTCGCCGACTCCTCGGACTCCGCGAACCGCATCGACTCACGGTCATCGGCGGACCGATCACGCGGCGGCTGGGCGGTGCCAGGACGAGACTCCTCGGCTCGAGCTCACGACCGTCCTGAAATCCCCGCCTCGGCGGCGCGGATCCATCCCGGGGATTCTCGGACCGTGTGGTGGTCCGGATATCCCTCTCCGGCTGGTGGCGCGTTGAGCGGGGGATTCTGGACCGATTCCCGGCCGGCGCGGCCCTCCGCGGCCCTCCGCGGCCCTCGCGCCTCCGCGCCCTCCGCGGCCCTCCGCGGCCAGCCGATCCACCGGGACAAATCACCACTGGAGGAGACTCTGCCGGTGAAGTGGTAGATCGTCCCGATCCGATCGGGAGAACTCACCAAGTCAGCCGAACGACACCGCCCGGTGGGACGTTGTGCCGGCCGAGCGGCGCCCCCGGGGGCAGCCGCCCCCTACACGCCCGGCTGCCGCGCCTGGAACTCGTGGATCGCCTCGTCCACGGTGCGGACGATCTTGTCCGGGTTGGAGACGCCGCGGAACGCGAAGTCGTAGCCGGCCTCGCCGGCGGTGTCGAACGTGACCGTCCCGACCCGGAGCAGCCGATCCATCACCGACTGGCGGACGTTGACGTTCTGCACGCGCTCGAGCCGGGTCTCGTGCATGTCCCGCCGGAGGATCCCGATGTGGATCGTCAGGCGTTGGTTGGTGATCGTGTACCGCGTCGCGATCCGCATCACCAGACCGAGCACGACGACGAGCACCGTCACGACGAGCACGGCGACGACGACGAGCGCCACGTTGACCGACTTGCCCGCGACCCGCGTCACGACGCCGACGATCACGCCGATGACGAGCGCCGCCAGCAGCCCTCGGAAATAGAAGCTGACGATCGATCGCCACGACGGATGGCCGTCGTAGAACGTCTCTTCGCCGGGTCTGGTCTCCTCCATAAGGCCGCGGAGCCTACAACCTCGCCAGGGCGCTCACACTCCGAGCAGCGAGCCGACGATCCACAGCGCGACCGCCGTCATCGCAATTACCGAGATCAGTCCCGCGATCGGTCCCGGCTCGGTCGTCATCCGGCCCTCCTGGCGAAACAGCGTGAAGCCGGCGACGACCGGACTGCCGCCGATCACCGACCACAAACCCCAGTCGAGGCGACCCGCCCGCTCGCCGGCGACGAGCCCAAGCACCCGGGCGACGGCGTCGAGCGCGATCCCGAACGCGAGCAGCCAGTGATTGCCGCCGAGGGCGATCTCGCCGACCCCGACGAACAGCTCGACCGCGAGCACCACGGCCAACGCGACCCCGACTCCGACGCCGAGCGCCAGTGAGGCATCGCGAGACCCCCGCACCCCGCCCGCGGGCCCACCCGCCGCCCGCCGCCCCCGCCGCCGCGGCGGCGGCTGCGCCCCGCGGCGTGAGACGCACCCGCGGGCGGACGGGGGGCGCCGTCGCCTGCAGAAGCGACTCGCCGACCCGCGCGATCGGGCTCACGCGCACCGGAGCGGCGCCGACGGACATGTCGAAGATCTCCCGTGGCGCCAGCTCCAGCGCCGCGATCTGCGCGGCCACCGCCTCCTCCGGATCGGGCCCCAGGGCATCCAGCTCAACCCGGAGCAGGCCGAGGCCGTGCGCCGGGATCAGCTCGTCGAACAGCTCATCGTTGTCCCCGTCGCAGTCGCGGCACAGGACGACGAGCCGCCGGGCGGGGTAGTAGGCATCGACCGCCAGCCATTCCTCGGCGCCTGCGCCCGGCGCGCGGAGCCATGAGAACAGGTGCTGGCGGCGACCAACCTCCTCAAGCAGGCGGTCGCAGAGATCGAGAATGGCCTCCGGCGACGCGACGCCGGAACCGCCCCTGCTGCCCTCGGATCGAGTGTCCCCGACCATCCTGCGCGCACTCTACCCTGCCCAGGCTTCATGTCTCAGGGGTTTTGCACAGAGAACGGCCCGCCGTGATCGCGCGGGTCGAGCCGTTGACGCGGACGCGGGCGTTGCGCGGACCGTTCGACTACCGCCTGCGAGACGAGCACCACGACGTGGGCGTCGGCTCGCTGCTGCGGGTCCCGTTCTCCGGCCGTGAGATCGTCGCGGTCGTCGTCGAGCTCGCCGAGCGCTCCGAGCTCGCACCGGATCGCCTGGCCGAGCCCGCCGCCGTGCTCCCGACGCGCGTCCCGGAGGATCTCGTCCGCCTCGCCGGCTGGATGGCCCGCGAGTACTGCTCAACACCGTCACGCGCCCTCGAGCTCGTGATGGCACCGGGCGCCAAGGCGGGGACGAGGCCGCGACCCACCCTCGTCGCCTCCCTGACCGAGGCCGGAGAGGAGGCCGAGAACGTGACCGCGGCCCAGCGCGCCCTCCTCGCCGCGCTCACCGACGGACCAGTGGTCGCGTCAGAGCTCGGCACCCCGGCGCTGCGCCGACTGGAGAAGCGTGGGCTCGTCACGATCGAGGAGCGCCTGCTCACGCGGCGTCCGCGCCGGCATGTCGTCGGACGCGCGGACGTCACCGCGCCGCCGCTCACGACCGAGCAGTCGAGCGCGGTTGAGTCGATTCTCTCCGCCCTTCACCACGCGCAGCGCCGAGAGCCTCCTCCTCCACGGCGTCACCGGCTCGGGCAAGACCGAGGTCTACCTGCACGCCGTCGCCGACACGCTCGCCGCCGGTCGCACCGCGATCGTGCTCGTCCCGGAGATCGCGCTCACGCCGCAGGCCCTGGCGCGCTTCGAGGCCCGGTTCGGCGATGTCGTCGCGGTGATGCACTCGGGGATCACCGGCGCGCAGCGGGCGGCGGAATGGCAGCGCCTCGCCCGCGGTGAGGCGCGCGTGTGCATCGGACCGCGGTCGGCGGTGTTCGCGCCGCTCGCCGACATCGGCCTCGTGATCGTCGACGAGGAGCACGAGGGCTCCTACAAGAACGAGGGCGACCCCCGGTACGACGCGCGGACGGTGGCGGCCGAGCGCGCCCGTGATCACGGGGCGGTCCTGCTGCTCGGCAGCGCCACACCCCGGCCGGAGACGGTCGCGACCACGACCCGGCTGCGGCTGCGCGAGCGCGTCGATCGCCGCCCGCTGCCGCCGGTCGAGGTGCTGGACATGCGGGGCCACCACCATCCGCTGCATCCGGAGACGCGCAATGCGCTCAGCGATCTGCGCCGTGCCGGTGGCAAGGCGATCGTCCTGCTCAACCGCCGCGGCTGGTCGAACTTCCTCTCCTGTCGCGCGTGTGGGCGCGTGTGGACGTGTCCGCAGTGCGACGTGGCGCTCGTGCTCCACCGGGCCTCCGAGCGCGTCGACTGTCACCACTGCGGTCACTCCGAACCGGTGCCGCACCGCTGCCCGGACTGCGCCTCGGTGTCGGTGGCGCGTCACGGAGCGGGGACCGAGCGCGTCGAGCACGACCTCCGCGAGGCGCTCGGCGACCGGAGCTTCCCGATCCTGCGGCTCGACGCCGACTCGTCCGGCCTGGACGCGCGGGCGCACACGCTCGAGCGGTTCGCCGCGGCGAGCGCGGGCGTGCTCGTCGGGACCCAGATGGTCGCCAAGGGCCACGACTTCCCCGACGTCGGCCTCGGGATCGTGCTCGACGCGGACGGCACCCTGCGCTTCCCGGACTTTCGCGCCGAGGAGCGGACGTTCGCGCTCGTCACCCAGCTCGCCGGGCGCGCGGGCCGCGGGAGCTCCGGCGGCCGGGTGCTCGTGCAGACGCTCGCGCCCGATGCGAGGTCGATCGCGTTTGCCTCGCACCACGACGCCGACGGGTTCATCGAGGGTGAGCTGGCCCGCCGCGAGGTGCTCCGCTACCCGCCGTTCGCGTCGCTCATCCGGGTCGTCTGCGCCGCGGAGCAGCCCGCCGACGCGGCCGATCTCGCCGCCGTCCTCGCGGAACGGCTCGACCCACCGGGCGCGAGCGTGCTCGGACCGGCGCCGCTGTTCCGGTTGCGCGGCAAGTCGCGGTCGCAGCTCGTGGTCAAGGGCGTCGACCGCCGCGCTGCGATCGACGCGGTCGGCGCCGCGGTCGACGCGCTCGCCCGCACGGCGTCGAAGCGAGGTGTTAGCGTCAGTGTCGACGTGGACCCGCAGTAGCCGCGTCTCATCAATGACTCACCGCAGGGGCGCCGGCATCGCAGAACAGCTCAGCACCGCAGTCGATCGTCAGTCGTTGACGGACGCGCTCGGTCGTCCGCGTGATCTGACGCTCGTGCGTGGGCCCGAGCGCGACGCCGACGATCCGGCGCTCGACCGCGGCCCGGGACGCGCTCGCCGATCACATCTATCGCGAGGTCGCGTTTGACCGCTTGTGCGAGGTCAGCGGCGACACCGTCGTGCTCGACGCCGGCCCTGGCTTCGTCCGCTCGACCGCACACATGTTGCCCCGGGCGCTCGCGGTCGCGGAGATGCGCTTCGAGCACGTGATCGTGCTCCCGACGACGTTCGACCTCTCGGCCGACGCCGTCCGAGACGCGGTCGGTCGTACCCGCGCGACGCTCGTCGGAGCCCACCTCCAGCACGCCACCGACGCCGCCACCGACGCCGCCACCGACACCGTCGTCGGCACCGCCCCGGCCGTCGCGCCGACGAGTTGCCGGCGGCCCGCGTCACCGCGATCATCCTCAGCTGCGAGCAGCCCGAGCGGGCGCTGCGCGCCGTCGACTCGGTCCGCGCGGCCGAGGTCGACACCGCCGTGCTCGTGATCGACAACAACCTGCCGGACGCCGACGCGGCCGCTCTCGCCGCCGCGGTGCGGGACCGGCCCGGGGTCGCGCTCCATCGCTCGGACCGCAACCTCGGGACGGGCGGTGGGCGGAGCTTCGGGGTCGCGCACAGTCGTGGCGACCACGTCCTGCTGCTCGACGACGACGCCGAGCTCGCACCCGGCGCGCTCGATCAGCTCGTCGCTGAGCTCGACACGCATCCGGAGGCCGACGCCGTGACCGCGACGGTCGTCGCGCCCGACGGACGTGTGCAACATTCAGGCGGGTGGGTCGAGGTCTCCGGCGGAGTCGCGCTGTTCACGGCCATCGGCGAGGGTGACCGGGTCGAGGAGCTTCCTCCGAGCGGCCCGGTCGGCTGGGTGCCGGGCACGGCGATGCTCGCCCGGCGTGAGCTGTTCGCGGCGTTCCCGATCGACCTCGGCATCAGGGCGTACTACGAGGACAACGAGTGGTGCCACCGGGTCGCGCTCGAACGTCCCGGGTGCTTCCGACGCTCTCGCGAGGCGACCGCCGTTCACGACCGAATACCGCCGTCGCCACCGCCGCAGGACTTCGCGATGTGCTCCCGGGCGGTCGAGCTGCTCGCCGCCCACGCCCAGTTCTACGCACGGCACGGTGTGCTGCTCGCGCCGTCGTTGTTCGACCTCGTCCATCAGCTCCGTGACGAGGACGGCGACCCCGATCTCGCCTCCGGCCGGCTGTTGCTCGAGCTCGTGCTCGCGCGCGGCCCGGACTGGGTCTTCATGGAGTGGATGAACGGCGGGCTCCGTGAGCTCCTGGGTGGCCGCCACGACCGCCACCGTCTCGCGAGCGAGAACGCCGAGCTGCGCTCACAGCTGGAGGCGCAGCGAGCGTGGATCGACGAGCACACCGAGCTGCTCTCCTACCTCCACCAGCGTCACGAGACCCTGCAGCGCGTCGAGCAGGGCGGCTGGTGGCAGCTGCGCCAGCGCGCGCTCCCAGCGCTGCGGATCGTGTGGCGCCTCACGGGACGAGACGAGCGATGACTGCGCCGGCGCACGTCATCGACATCGCCGAGCCGGTCGTCGCCGACCACGAGGTGATGTTCACCTGGACCGTGACGCCGCGCACGCCGCTGTATGAGCGCGAGAGCTTCATGCTGCGGTTCCCGGAGTCGGTCGACCTCGCGGCGGTCGCACCCGGGCTGTGGCTGCGCCTCGCGCTGATGGTGCTCCACGTGCACTGGCCGTTGCTGCGGCCGTGCCGGGTGCGGCTGCCGGTGACGCTCGAGCCGGGGGAGAGCGAGCTGTGGCTGCGCCTCGCCGACGCGGCGCAGGCCACGCTGGAGGCGAACGCCCACGCTGGCGCCGGCGACTTCGAGCGAGGGGTCGAGATCGTCACCCGCGGGCCGCGACGGCCGCCCGGCGATCCGCTCGAGCCCCCACGTGAGGGCATCGTCAGCTGCTTCAGCGGCGGTCGCGACGGGCTCGTGCAGGCGGCGATGCTC
Organism: uncultured Solirubrobacterales bacterium; assembly: GCA_963813265.1. Taxonomy (GTDB): domain Bacteria; phylum Actinomycetota; class Thermoleophilia; order Solirubrobacterales; family Solirubrobacteraceae; genus Palsa-465. Next base: position 91,469 of record CAWEYQ010000007.1, read on the forward strand.
GACGAGCTCTCCGAACGCCCGACGCTCGTGACCGTCACCTCGCCGTGCGGCTGGGACCACGAGCACGACACCGATCGCCGCCGCACGGTGCTCGGCGAGATCACCCGGCGGCGCGGGCTCGAGCTCGTCGAGGTCCACTCCGATCTCCGCGAGGGCTGGAACAACGCATTCGCGTTTCGCTACGACGTCGGCATCAACGAGCTCACCGACATCCTGCTGTGGCTCGCCGGCGCGGTGGCCGTCGCGGCGGCGCGTGGTGACCGCCTCGTGCTGATGGCCTCCGAGGCCGAGGTCCAGGCGAACGCCAAGCTCGGCGGCATCGTCGTCCAGGCGCGCCACTTCGGCTACTCGGCGGTGACGCACCGTGCGCTCGCGACCGCGATCGCCGGCAGCGGCGTCGGGATCGGCTCGCTCACGAACGCGCTGCGCCAGTTCCAGGTCCAGCGACTGCTCTCCGAGCGCTACGGCGACCTGCGGGACCTCCAGTACTCGTGCTGGAACACCGAGATCGACGCGGCCGCGTGCAGCCGGTGTGCGGAGTGTCGCGGGATCGCGCTCAATCTCGCCGCGGCCGGCGTATCACCGTCCGTGGCCGGCATCGACCTCGCCGAGTTCCTCATCTCGCACGAGGACTGGCAGCCGGGGGAACGCCACCTCCGGCACGAGCCAACGCCGGACGAGCTGCCACGGCGCACCGGCGGCCGGGCGCACGAGATGCAGGAGCTCCGGAGCCTGATGGCCCTCTCGCCGGACGGCGTCGCCCGCCTGATCGACGGAACGCGACCGCCGGCCGACCGCGACCGGGCGCTCACCGCGCTCACCGTCCTCCAACAGCGCGCCGCGCGCTACCCGCTGGACCCCGAGCCCGGATATCAGCCGGGGTATCTGGAGCTGCTCGAGCCAGGTCTGCGCGATCGCGTCCGGGCGATCCTCGACGAGCACTTCACGCCGGAGCCAGAGACGTCGTATGCGGCCGCGCTCGCGAACACCCGCCTGCTCGGCGATTGGATCACCGCGCCGGTGCGCGCGGCGGCGCGGCCGCCGGCGCCGACCAACCCCGAGCCGCCGTACGTCGCGGCGCTCAAGCCGGGGCCAGAACCGCGGCTGCGCCCGGGCCCGGCGACCGCGTGATCCGGGTCGCCGAGACGCTGCTCGACGGCAATGAACTTGAATACGTGACCCGCGCCGTCAAAGACAACTGGATCTCGTCGGCCGGACGCTGGGTGCGGGAGTTCGAGGCTCGGTTCGCCGAGGTAACCGGCTGCCGCCATGCGATCGCGTGCTCGAGCGGCACCGCGGCGCTGCATCTCGCGGCCGCGGCGACCGGGATCGGACCCGGCGACGAGGTGATCCTTCCGACGTTCACGATGATCGCCACCGCGAACGCGGCGCGCTATGTCGGCGCCGACCCGGTGCTCGTCGACGCCGATCCGGCGAGCTGGAACCTCGATGTCTCCCGCCTGCGCGCCAAGCTCACCCGCCGCACCCGGGCCGTGATCGCCGTGCATCTCTACGGTCAGCCTGCCGACATGGACGGGGTCCGCGCGTTCGCTGAGCGCAACGGCCTGATCGTGATCGAAGACGCGGCCGAGGCCCACGGCGCCACCTACCGGGGCGCACCTGCGGGATCGCTCGGGGACGTCGGCATCTTCTCGCTCTACGGGAACAAGATCCTCACCGCCGGCGAGGGCGGTGTGGTCACGACGAACGACGAGCGGATCGCCACCGTCGCGCGCGAGCTCCGCGACCACGCGTTCTCCGCCGAGCGCCACTTCTGGCATCGCCGACTCGGGTTCAACTATCGGATGACGAACCTCCAGGCGGCGGTCGCGTTCGCGCAGGTGCAGCGGCTTGATGAGCTTGTCGCGCGGCGCCGGTCAAACGCCACGCGCTACCGCGACGCGCTTGGCGGGATCGACGGCATCACGCTCGCCCCGCAGCTCGACGGCGGGGTCTGCTGGATGTTCAGCCTGCTTGTCGACGAGCAGCGGTTCGGCATCGACCGCGATCAGCTGCGCGAGCACCTCGCCGCCCGGGGCGTCGAGACCCGCACGTTGTTCGTGCCGATGCACCTGCAGCCGATCTACCAGCAGCGGTTCGCCGGGCAGCGCTACCCGGTGGCCGAGCGGCTCGGCGCCACTGGGCTCTACCTCCCGTCCGGCCCGTCGCTCAGCGACGACGACATCGATGAGCACCCGATCCTCGAGTCCGATTCGGCGCACAAGCTTGCGGTGGGCACCCAGCAGCACACCGGGGCCGACGAGGCACGCGCGGAACGCCGGCCCCTCGTCGCGGAGCAGCGTGAGCGCGCCGATCAACGTGTCAAGCCCCTTGCGGCCGTCGTGGCGGCTGACCGACACAACCAGCGGCGTGTCGGGTCGCCGAAGCCGCGCAGGGGCTCCGGGAGCACCTGCGGGTCATCGCGAGCCACGCCGCCAAGCCCGTCGCGAAACGCGGTCGCCGGGCTGTAGGCCAGCCGCCGGATCGGCAGCCCAGATCCGTAGCGCGCGGTGAGCTGCGCGGCGACGCTGTCGTAGTTGACGACCACTGCCCGCATGGCGTGGAGCGCACGCCCTTCGACCGGGGCCGCGATCCGCCGGACACCCTCGTACTCGAGCCGGTGGTGCCAGAGCTCGCCGACGACCGTGGAGCTTCGCGCCGGTCTCCTCCTCGATCAGGGAAGCCGTCGCCACGGGCACCACGGTCACCCGTGCCTCGATCGGCGAAGGATCGTGTCGGACGAGGCCGGGAGTCGCGGCATCCCCAGCTCCCGGCGCAGACCGCCTGGCGGGCACCAGCCAGCGCCGCTGGAGGACACACGTGATCGACCGCGGCGGTCGGACCGGTGAGGCGACCCGGTGCAGCGTGCCGAAGTCCGTCTCGAGCGTCTCGCTGCGCGGCGCGATCGAGAACAGGTGGGGCGCGTAGCCGGCGAGCATCGCCGCCCGCGCGTGGGCGACGGCGTAGCTCTCGCTTCCGCCGGCCGTGCGCAGCGGGTCACGTCCGCAAATGATGAACACGGGAGGGGCCGTGCGTGGGCGCATCGTCGCCCGCGAGCCTAACGGCACACGACCAAGGGCCCACCACGGCGTTGGTGGCAGGATCTGACGTGTGGCTGGGCCCTAAACTGAAGGTGTGTCTGAAGACGTGACTGAGCAGCTCTCCGACGAGGAGGAATACGAGGAGGAGGCCGAGGAGCTCGATCCCGAGATCGCCGCGAGGCGCACCGCGGCGCTCGCCCATGTGCGCAAGTTCGGTGATCCCGTGCTCCGTACCCGGGCACGCCCCGTCGAGGTGTTCGACGACGCGCTGCGGGATGAGATCAGGCGGATGGGCGTGCTGATGAACGACGCGCTCGGCGTCGGCCTCGCGGCGCCGCAGGTCGGCGTGCTCCACCGGCTGCTCGTGTACCGCGTCCAGCAGCAGGCGCCGGTGAGCGCGCTCATCAACCCGGAGATCGAGTGGCGTGGCGGCGAGGAGGAGATCGCCGAGGAGGGGTGTCTCAGCCTCCCGGCGGTGCTCGTCGAGGTCGAGCGTCCCGTCCACGTCCGGGTGCGTGGCCTCAACGAGAACGGCCAGGAGGTCGTGGTCGAGGCCTCCGGACTCGAGGCCCGGGTGATCCAGCACGAGATGGATCACCTCGACGGGGTCCTCATCCTCGACCGGACCACCCGGGATCAGCGCAAGGAAGCGATGCGGGCGCTGCGCGAGGCTCAGGCAGCCGCCTGACGCCGCCAGTGGCTCGACTGGCATCGGACTTCCTGCTCGGGACACTAGATGCGGACCGTCTTTCTCGGCACCTCAGACTTCGCGGTCACGATCCTGCGGCGGCTCGTGGCCTCGTCTCACGCGCCGACGCTCGTCGTCACCCGGCCGGATCGCCCGCGAGGGCGCGGGCGCAAGCTGACCCCGCCACCGGTCGCCGACGCCGCCCGCGACCTCGGCCTCGAGCTCTATCAACCGGACTCGGTCAACTCCGAGGAGGCGGTGGCACGGATCGGCGCCACCCGGCCCGAGGCGCTGTGCCTGTGCGCGTTCGGCGCACTGATCAAGGAACCGCTGCTGAGCGACCACGTGATCTTCAACGTCCACCCGTCGCTGCTGCCGCGCTGGCGCGGCGCGGCGCCCGTCGAGCGGGCGATCATGGTCGGCGACGCCGCGACCGGCGCCACGATCATGCGGCTCACCGCCGGACTGGACAGCGGGCCGATCTGCGCTCAGGAGGCCGAGCCGATCAGCGGCGAGGACACGTACGGCACGCTCGCGCCGCGGCTCGCGGAGCTCGGCGGCCGGCTGATGATTGAGTCGCTCTCCGGCGAGGTGCACTGGACCGAACAGGACGATGCGCTCGCGACCTATGCCGAGAAGATCGAGGCCGCGGATCGCCGGCTTGATCCCGTCGGCCGCTCCGCGGACGAGCTCGAGCGGGTCGTCCGCGCGCTCGATCCGCACATCGGGGCGTTCGTGCTGCTCGACCACGACGACACCCGGCTCGGTGTGCGTCAGGCGGCGGTGGTCGATGGTGGTGGGCTGGCGCCGGGCGCCGTGTCGCTCGACGGGCCGGTCCCGGTGCTCGGCTGCGCATCGGGCGCGCTCGAGCTGCGCGTCGTCCAACCGCCCGGCCGCCGCGCGATGAGCGGCGAGGATTACCTGCGCGGTCTGCACCGGTGAGCCCCGCGCGGCGGTGCGCGTACCGGGTCATCAGGCGCGTGTTCGAGGAGGGCGCCTACGCCGACCGGGCACTCCACGGCGAGGCCGGCGAGCTCTCGCCGCGAGACCGGGCGCTCGCGACGACGCTCGTCTACGGCACCGTCCAGCGGCGGGCGACGCTTGACCACGTGATCGAGGGCTTCAGCGCCCGTCCGCTCGCCAAGCTTGATCCGCCCGTGCTCGCCGCGCTCCGCCTCGGCGCGTTTCAGCTCCTGTTTCTCGACGGGATCCCGTCGCACGCGGCCGTCAACGAGAGCGTCGAGCTCGTCAAGCGCGAGCAGCGGGGCGGCGCCCAGCTCGTCAACGCCGTGCTCCGCCGGGTCGCCCGTGAGGGTCGCGACATCGTCGCCGCGCTCGACGACGCGACCCCGGCCGGCGCGGCACTCGTCCACTCGGTCCCGGAGTGGATCGCGACGCTGTGGTGGGAAGAGCTCGGCCCCGACGAGGCCCGGGCGCTGCTGGCGGCGGTCAATACCCCGGCCGAGTCGGCGCTGCGGGTCAACACGCTCGTGACCGACGTCGAGTCGGTCCGGGCCGCGCTGCCGGTCGGCGCCGCGCTCGACCCCCCGGACGGATTCGTCCTCGACGGTCCGTTCGACGTGTTCGGCTCCGAGCTGTTCGCCTCCGGAGCCGTGATGCCGCAATCCCGGGGGTCGATGAGCGTCGCGCGCGCGCTCGCGCCGGTGCCGGGCGACCGGGTGCTCGACCTGTGCGCCGCCCCCGGTGGGAAGACGACCCACCTGGCGGCGATGATCGACGGCGAGGGATCCGTGCTCGCCGTTGAGCGCCATCCCGGGCGGGCGGCGGCACTCGAGCGGACGTGCCGGCGGATGCACGCCGATCGCGTCACGGTGGTGGTCGGGGACGCCGCGAGCGATCGTTTCGACGGTGAGCCGTTTGACCGCGTGCTCGTCGACCCACCGTGCAGCGGGCTCGGGACGCTCCAGTCGCGGCCCGACATCCGCTGGCGAGCTCAACCCGACTCGATCCGCGAGCTCGCGTCGATCCAGACGCGGATCCTCCGCGCCGGTGCGCGTGCAACCGCTCCCGGCGGAACGCTCGTCTACTCGGTGTGCACGATCTCCCGCGCCGAGAGCCAGGACGTCATCGGGCAGGTGCTCGCCGAGGACCCCGAGTTGACGCTCGTGGGCACGCGACAGCTGCTTCCGCACCGTCAGCAGACGGACGGTTTCTTCATCGCCGAGCTCCGGCGGGCGTGACCGCTCCGCGGTCCCCGTTAACCTGTTTGGTTGAGTGAGCGACCAGCCGGTCAAGCTCGGGCCCGAGTGCCCCAACTGCGGCGAGCCGTGGCTACGCCCGACCGCGGTGCCCGGTCGGTACCGCTGCGTGTACTGCCTGCACCGATACGAGCTCGTGTCCGTCTGCCCGAACTGTGGCGAGCATTCCACGATCGTGCGGATGTCAAGCACGGCGATCGTCGCCTGCAATCACTGCCACGGCAGCATGCTGAGAGCCGTCTAGTGAGGCACTAACCAGCCGATGGGGGACCACTCGCTTCTCCATGAGCGCCGGGTGGCGCCCTCGATCCTCTCCGCCGATTTCTCCCGGCTCGGGGCCCACGTCGCCGAGGTGCTCGCCGCCGGCGCCCGGGTCATCCACGTCGACATCATGGATGGCCACTTCGTCCCGCCGATCACGTTCGGCCCGCTCGCGGTCAGCGCGCTCGCCGATCAGGTGCACGAGGCGGGCGGCGTGATCGACGTCCACCTGATGGTCGAGCGCCCCGAGCAGCGCGTCGAGGATTTCGTCAGCGCCGGCGCGGACAACATCACCGTGCACGTCGAGGCGACCGCGCATCTTCAGCGAGCGCTCGACCTCATCCGCGAGGGCGGATGCAGCGCCGCCGCCGTGATCTGCCCGGCGACGCCGATCGAGACGCTCTCCGAGGTCGCCGGCGAGTCGCTCGACCTCGCACTGTGCATGAGCGTCAACCCGGGCTGGGGCAATCAGTCGCTGATTCCCACCTCGATCGACAAGCTCCGCCGGATGCGGGCGATGCTCCCGGACCACGTCGCGCTCGAGGTCGACGGGGGCGTCCACGGTCAGACCGCAGCCTCGGTGGCCGACGCCGGCGCGAACCTGCTCGTCACCGGTTCGGCGGTGTTCGGCGCCGATGATCCGGGCGCCGCATACGTCGAAATCGTGCGCGCCGCCGGGTTCGCCTGAGCCCGATCTGCGGCGCATCCATCCGTCCGTCGATTCCTGTAGCCTGCGGCCCATGCTTCTTCGGAGGAAGGTAGTCGCGTCTCTTGCCGCGCTCGCAACCGTTGTCTCGCTCGCCGCGTGCGGCGCAGCAGCAGCAGCAGCTCCGGCGTGAGCGCCGCCAGCTACGTCAAGTCGATCTGCCAGGCGATCGGCCCGTTCGAGAAGGACGTCCAGAGCCGCAGCAGCGCCTTGGATCTGTCTTCGATCACGAGCGCCGCCGCGGGCAAGAAGGCCCTCCAGGGCTTCCTCGCGGCGATCGTCGCCGACACCGACAAGGCCGTCCAGCAGCTCAAGGCCGCCGGATCGCCGGACGTCACCAACGGCGAGAAGATCTCCGGCGCGATCGTGGGCGCCTTCAGCCAGGTCAAGACCGCGCTCTCCCAGGCCGAGACCCAGGCCGGAAACCTCCCGACGACGAGCCCGGCCGCCTTCAAGGCCGCCGCGCAGTCGATCGGCACGGGCATCCGCACGTCGATGAGCAGCATCGGGAACAGCCTCTCCAACCTGAAGAGCGCCGATCTCGAGAACGCGGCCAAGAAGGAACAGGCCTGCACCAGCCTCGGCGCCGCCTGAGGAAGCTCCGTCCGCCACGGCGGGCGAGGAGGCGCTGAGAATAGGGGGTTTTGCGGGGCGTTTGCGTGCGCCAAGCCGGTGCGACTGGGGCACGAACGCGCCGACGCCCGGGCAGGCCACCGCCCCGGGGGCGACCCCAACGGAACGGTCTCAGCCGTCCGTTACCCCCGTCGCGGTTGGATGCTCTGAGGGTTGTGGAAGAGGTTGTGGCGGTCGTACTTGGTCTTGACGTTGGCCAGGCGCGCGTAGTTCTCGCCGTAGTACTGCTGTTTCCAATCCTTGATGCCGCGGTTGGGAAAGTTCTGGTAGCTCTGGTTTGGCGTATCCGGCCGAATCAGATCGACCATCTCGTTCGTCCACGCAATCAGGCCGTTCTGCACCGACGTGGGCGCGTCGCGCGCCCAGACGGGCGTGGCGCGCAGCATCGTCAGCATGTTCCGGTGCACGTAGGCCGTCTCGCGGGGACCGAAGGAGTCGACAACCGGCCCTCCGATCCACCCGAGCGACCACATGGAGCCGTTCGACGCCGCATCCCGGGTCGGGCAGTTCGCCAGCAGGTCCGCGACCTTGGCGACGATGTGATCAGGCAGCGGCTTGTTTGAGTAGCGCGAGAGGTCGCCGAAGCCGTGGCGCTCGGCCTCGGCACTCGCGAACACCCGCTGCATGTCCCAGTATTTGAACGTCTGAAGCTGGGTCTTGACCGGTGCTCCGGCGGCGTCGATCAGTGGTTGCACGAGCTCCTTGAGCTCCGACAGCGGTCCGATGTACTGACCGCGTGAGAAGACCGTGACCGCGTCGCGCTTGTTCTCGCCCGCCGCGAGCGGCACGGCCTGCGCCTGAGCCACCGCGTTGAGCGCGGCCGGCGCCGTGGCGAGCACGTGATCGAAGGCCCCGAGAACCGCGGCGGCGGCGTCCGCCCCGCGCCAGTCAAACCGGTAGAACGCGACGTCCGTGCGCGGGATTCGCTTGAGGTGGAAGGTGAACTGGGTGTTGACCCCGAAGCTTCCGCCGGCGCCGCCGCGGCACGCCCAGAACAGGTCGGGATGATGCTTGGCATCGATGTGCCGAATGCGTCCGTCGGCGGTCACGATCCGCGACGACACCAGGTGATCGCAGGTGAGCCCCGCCCAGTGGGTGTTGTAGCCGACGCCGCCACCGAGGACGAGACCGCCGGTGCCGACCGCCAGGCACGTGCCGCCGGGGAGCACGTAGTCACCGTTGATGGTCGCGTCGAAGACGTGCTGGTTGCGGGCGGCGCCGTCCGTCACCGCGACGCCCGTGCGCCGGTCGAAGTCCACGCGGGTCATGAGACCGAGATCGAGCATCAACCCGTCGGTCATCGAGAACCCGGCGTAACTGTGGCCGCCGCCTCTGACGACCGGCGGCACGCCGTGGGCACGGGCCCAGTTCACGCACGTGACCACGTCGCGTTCGCTGACGCACTGCGCGACGGCGATCGGCTTGATCCCGTCGTAGCGGGAGTTGGCCGGGGTCATCGCGATGTCGTACGCGGGGTCGCCGGGAAGCAGCAGGCCACCGCGCAGCGCCCGCCACAGTTCCTGCAGGGCGCGCTTTGAGACGCGCGCGCTCGCCGCTCGGGCGTGCCAGGACGCCGAACGAGCGTCCGCGGCAAACGGGAGGTACAACCCGGCAGCGCCAGCCGCCGCGCCCCGCAACACATCTCGTCTCGAGAGCTCGCTCATTTCACCACCTCCACCGAGGCCATCATTCCCAGGTCCTCGTGGGCGAGCACGTGGCAGTGCTCGACGAACTTGCCGGTGAAGTCGACGAAGTTCGACACGAATGTCAATGAATCACCGGAGCGCTTGGTGAGCACGAACGTGTCTCGCCAGAGCGGCGTCGCGAGCTTCCGGCCATTGATCTCGGTGATCTTGAAGGGGTTGACGTGGACGTGGTACACGTGGGCGTGGTCCATCAGCTTGTTGTCACACGCGTTCACGAGCGTCCACTCCTCGGCCGTGTTCAGCTTGGCCCGGTAGGGCTTGTTCTTCAGGTCAAACTGCTTGCCGTCGATCCCGAACGACAGGAACTCGTTCATCGGATCGCGCGAGACGGTGAACGCGAAGCGCCGACTGCGCGCGATTGGCAGCATCGGCGGGTCCCAGGCGGGCAGCGAGCGCGGCAGGTGCATCTTCGGCCCGTGGCCGCGCACCTCCAGGGTCAGGATCGTGCGCGGTTGCAGTTCGGGCGGCTCGTCCGCGAGGCCAGCCGCCGCCATCGTGTTCATCGCGCCGTTCAGCCTGCAGAACAGCTCCGCCTCCGACTCCGGGATCGACTCCGGCATGCCCGGGATGTTCGGCTTCTGGCTCGAGCCGGGTGTGAGCACAAGATCGTAGGTCCCGGGCTTGCCCGCCTTGACGAGCAGCTCGACGCGATTGCCTGAGGAGAGCAGCACGACGTCGGTCGCGTCGGGTTCCTTCAGGGTCAGCCCGTCCCACGCGATCTGGTGCAGGTCGTGGCTCTCCAGCTTCAACGACATGAACTTCCCCTCGGCGGCATTGAGCAGGCGCCACCGCTGCACCTCACCCGGATACATCGTGACCTTTGGCTTGAGCGTGCCGTTGACCGTGTAGAGCACGTTCTTGCGCGGGAAGAACGCCTGCTCCTTGGTCGGGTCGGGGATCGGGTCCATCAGCTGGTAGTCAGGCCCGAGCTCGATCGACTGCAGAACCATGATCCGCTCGCTGGCCGCCCTGATCTCCGGGACGTGGTCGAGGTCGCCTCGGATCACGATGATCCCCGCCATGCCGCCACGCACCTGCTGGCAGACGCCGCCGTGCTTGTGCGGGTGGTACCAGAAGAGGCCGGCGGGGTGGTCGTCGGGAATCGGGATCTCGTAGCGCTGGCGATCGCCGGGCGGGACCTCCAGGAAGATGTTGTCGGCGATGCCGCTGGGCGACACGTGCAGGCCGTGTGTGTGGAGGTTCGTGGTCGTCCACTGGTGCGGGCGGTCCATCGCCATGTGGGGGTGGGGCGGGAGCTTCGGCAGCCGGTTGCGCAGATCGACGGCAAGCACGTCGCCTCCGCGCAGCTCCCACGTGTAGCCGGGGACGACCCCGTCGTAGGTCCAGGTCCGGACCGGCTTGGCCGCGTGCATGTCGACCGTGGCCGGCCTGCAGACCAGCCTCAGCTTGAGCTTGCCATGGTGGCTCCGCAGCACTCGCGGAGCATGCAGCTCCCGCAGGCCGCCGACCCGTGCCGGAGCCGCGGGAGCCGGCCGAGGCCATCCCGACTCGAGCAGCTCAGGCACTGCCACCACCGTGGCTGCTCCGAGTCCATACTTGATCAAGCGGCGGCGCGAGAGCCGATTCGCCGACGAGGCAGGCGCATCGCCATCGATCTCGTCGCCCAGTTCGCTCATCCCGATACCCACCCTATGCGCGTCGCGCTGCTCGAGCAACGCTCGCACGCCAGGTTTCGTGCCAGCGGCGCGGCGCGAGCGGACGGAACTGCGAGCCGGTCAGACCTCGGAAGCCGGCGATCCGTCTGGGCCAACACCCGCCGGAACCCGCGGCTCGGGGTCGGCGGCAGCGCTGGGGTCAGCGGGACCGGCATCCACACCCGCAGCCGTCTGGTCGGCGCGGGCCGCTCCCGTCGCGTTTGACCACCCTCCCGCGGCCGGCCCCTGCCGGTACACGATGTACAGCAGCCCACAGAGCACGAGCGCGGCGAGGAAGTAGCCGACCTCGACCCGGGTCACCTCGGCGCTGATCGTCGGCAGCGCGACGAACAACACGAACAGGGCCGCCGCCGTCAGCCAGCAGAGGGCGGCGTGACGGGCCCGTCCGCGGGCCAGCGCCGCCTGGTTGAGCGTGCCGCCGACGAGGTGCAGGCCCATTCCGATGGCGACGACCGCGAGGCCGACCCGACCGTAGTGGAAGCCCTTGTCGCCGAGCAGGGCGGTCATCACGAACGGCCCGACGGCGAGCAGTCCGATCGCGCAGGCGCTCGCGAATCCCGCGATCGCGGTCACGGTGAGGCGGATCGCGCGGTGGAACTCGGCGGCCGACTCGCGCGCCTCGAGACCGGCGAGGTGGGGAAGGATCGAGGTCTGGATCGCCTGGAACAGCTGCAGCGGCGCCCTGACGATCAGCAGCACGTTGAACACGAAGCCGGCGAGCGCGACGCCCGAGGTGTGGTTGACGATCAGCACGGCCGCGTTCATCAGCGTCTGCTCGGCGAGCATGATCCCGACCACGGCGACCGCGAACCCGGTGCCGTGCTTCAACGACACATCGGCAGACGCCTCCTCGATCGCCGCGTGGGCGGGACCCTCACGGGCCGCGTCGGCGACCGGGATCTCCGCCGGGGCGCGATGTCGGACCCGGGAGAACGCGAACGGCATCACGAGCAGCGACACGAACGGCGCGACCGCCATCCCGAGCCCGACGGCACCCTCGCCGGACCCGATCCCGACGGCCACGGCCAGCGCAAACATGAACCGCGAGGTCGACTCCAGGAACACGAGCCCGCCGTACAGGGCGAACCGCTGGTGCCCGGCGAGCCAACCGCGGGCGAAGTAGCTCGCCGCGTACGCGAGCACGCCGATGACGAGGATCCAGTACAGCGCGCTCGACCCGGCGAACAGGTCGTTCTCGATCTGCGGGCGCAGGGCGAGCGCAGCGACGAGGAAGGCGAGCGCGAAGCCGCCCTGGATAAGCGCCGGGACCCGGAGCGGATGGCCCTCCAGCCCGCGGGCGCGGCGGTCGGCGATCATCCGGGAGAGCAGCTGCTCGACCGGGCGGTAGATCACCGACAGGATCACGAACATGATCGCCCAGCACAGCGTGATCCGGCCGTAGGCCTGCTGGTCGAGGTCGTGGCTCGCCGCCGCCAGGTAGGCGAACGTGAAGATCCCGGTCGAGGCGATCCCGATCGACAGGATCCGCGCGCCCGCGGCGTAGGAGTTCTTGCCGTCGGACGCCGCCGCGCCGTTCTGGCCGGCGCCGTTGGCGGTGGTCTGATCGCCGTTCGGGGCGCTCATTCCGCCGTTGCTACCCGTCATCGGGCTCCGTTCACGCGCACGAGCACCATCGTCCATGGAAACGGAGAGCGGACCTCCAAGGTTTCGCCGTAGCGCGAGAGCATCTGCACGAAACCCCGCCGCGACCAGTGGTTGACGTGGCCCGGGGTGTTCCCGAGATCGCGCACGTACGCGCCGCGCGCGACGTTGAGCATCCGCCACAGCGGCTCGTGGGGGACGGACACGAGCAGATGCCGCTTGGCCACGCGCGCCATCTCGGCGACCGTCTGCTCGGGGTCGGGGACGTGCTCGAGCACCTCGATCGCGGCGGCGAGATCGAATTCATCGTCCGCGAACGGCAGTTGCGTCGCCTCCACGACCCGGAACTCAAGGTTGGAATGCGCCCGCGCGGCCCACTCCGCCGAGAGCTTGGGGTCCTCGAGGTCGATCCCGACGACGCGTCCAGGCTCGACCCGGGCCGCCCATGTCTCGGTCAGCACCCCCTCGCCGCAGCCGACGTCGAGAATCGAGCCCGGTCCGGCCTGCCCGAACAGCTCGTCAAGCGTCCGCTCGAAGCGGCTCATCAGCCGCCGGACGACCGGGTTCGTCGAGCCGTACTTGTCGAACGTATTCCCGGTCGGGACGGTCTCGGTGCCGGCCGTCATACCTCGAGTGCCTCGCGGTCCGGCGGCTCGGTGCCCGTCGGTGGGCGGCTCGCGGCGGGCTGGCCGCTCTCAGGGTCACGCGCGCCGCCCCGCTCGTAGTGCGACGGCTCGACGCCGAGCTGGAGCTCGATGCGCCGGACGCGCTCGAGCGTCCGCTGCGAGAGCGTGCGCTGTGCGTCGAGCAGGTCACCGATCACGCCGAGCGCGCCGAGCAGCATCGCGGCGATGAACAGCACGGCGCCGGCGATCAGCGACTGGATGTGTCCGCGCGCGGAGTGGGGGTTGGCGAGATACAGGATCACGAAGCGAATGAAGATCGCGAGCGCGGGAATCCCCATCACCGCGGCGCCGATCCAGAACACGCGGAGCGGCTCGTACTGCGAGTAGATGCGGAAGATCGAGAGCGAATTGCGCCGGACGTACGAGCTCATCGACGGGAACAGCCGGGACTCCCGAACCTTCGGGTTCGTGCGGATCGGCACATGATCGACGGCGACGAGCAGCTTCCCGGCCTGGATGATCGTCTCGAGCGTGTAGGTGAACTTGGAGACGACCTGCATCTGGAGCGCCGCTTCGCGGTTGTAGGCCCTAAAGCCGGAGGTCGTGTCCGGGACCTGTGTCTCGGACGCCTGGCGGACCACCCAGGACCCGAGTCGCTGGAGCAGCTTTTTCGCCCGGGAGAAGTGCGCGATCGTGTTCACCTGGCGGTCGCCGACGACCATGTCCGCCTCGCCCCGGAGAATCGGGGTGACGAGCTTGGGAATGTCCGCGCCCTCATACTGGTTGTCCGCGTCGGTGTTGACGATTACGTCCGCACCGAGCTTCAGCCCGGCATCGAGCCCCGCCTGGAACGCGGCCGCGAGGCCCTTGTTGTTGGTGAGGCGGACGACGTGATCGACGCCGTGTTCCCGGGCCACTTCGACCGTCCGGTCGGTGGAACCGTCATCGATGATCAGCCATTCCACGGTCTCGAAACCCGCCACCTCGCGAGGCAGGTGGCTCAGCGTCAACGGGAGCTGCTGCTCCTCGTTGAAGCACGGAATCTGGATGATGAGCTTCATTGGGTTGATCCCGCTCGCGTCTGGAAAACGGGTATGACTCCGCACGCTCGCCCGCAGGGCGGGCCAGCGCGGTCCGACACACGGTAGCGGGATACTCGTACAGAACCATGGATACGGCCACCGTCACGACGCGCCCACCGCCGCTCGCTCTGACCGCTCGCCCGGCCCCGTCGGGCCGTGATCGCCGCGACACCGAGGGCTCTGCGAGCACGTCGAGCCGCAGCTTTCACCGGCCGCTGCTCATCGCGCTGCTGATCGTCACGTTCCTCCTGCGTCTGTGGGGAATCAAGCAGGGACTGCCATACAGCTACAACGTCGATGAGGCGACGCACTTCGTGCCGCGGGCGATCGCGTTCTTCGGCCATGACCTCAATCCGCGGTACTTCCTCAACCCGCCCGCGTACTCGTACTTCCTGCACATCGTGTTCGAGCTGTGGTTCGGCGGCGCCGACGGCGTGCAGAAGGCCTACGCGACCGACCCGACCGCCGTGTACGTCGTCGCCCGGGTCGTCGCGGCGGTGCTCGGGACGCTGGCGGTGTGGCTCACCTACCTCGCCGGGACGCGCTTCTTCAACCGCAACATCGGGCTGCTCGCGGCGGCGATCTTCGGGCTCGCGTTCCTGCCCATCTTCTACAGCCACCTCGCGCTCAACGACGTCCCGACGCTCGCGCCCGTCGCCCTGTCGCTGTACGGCGCCGCCTCGGTCATGCGCCGCGGGCGGCGGCGCGACTACGTGATCGCCGGCATCGGGATCGGGCTCGCGGCGGCGACGAAGTACACCGGCGGGGTCACCGTCCTGTGCCTGTGCGGGGCGTTCGTGTGCGACGCCGCCGGCGGGGCGCCGTGGGTCGCGGCGCGGCGGCTCGTGATGGCGCTGCTGCTCGCGCTCGTCGCGTTCGTGATCGCCAACCCGTACTCGGTGCTCGACTTCTCGTCGTTCACGTCCGGCGTGTCCGCGCAGGCGTCGCTGGCCGCCGGGCAGGACCCGATCAAGCTCGGCACGATGCCGGGCGGCGGCATCGGCTACTACCTGTGGACGTTCACGTGGGGGCTCGGCTGGGGACCGGCGCTGTTTGCGATCGCCGGCGCGGTCGTGCTGCTCGTCCGGCGCCGGCTTGCGATGGCGCTCGTCCTGCTCCCCGCGCCGATCGTGTTCATCATCTTCATGGGCAACCAGCAGCGGTTCTTCGGCCGCTGGCTGATGCCGATCTTCCCGATCGTCGCGATCCTCGGCGCCTACGCCGCGGTCGAACTCGTGCAGTGGCTCGTGCGCGCCCGGCGGGTGCCGGTCGCCGTCGCCGTGCCGGTCGTCTGCCTGCTGATGCTCGCCCAGAGCGTCGTCTCGGACGTTCACAACGACCTCGCCCTGTCGCGGCCGGACACGCGCAACCTCGCCCGCACGTGGATGGTCGGGCACGTGCCGGCGGGCGCAAAGGTCGTGATCGAGCCGGTCGTCGCCGACAACTGGGCGGCCGACATCGGCACCTCGCTGCCGTGGACGCAGAGCGGCGAGCGCTGGTATCGGTACGCGACCTGGCTGAGTGACGTCGACAACAACGGCAACCAGCTCCCGCCCGGGCAGCGGCGGTTCGTCCCGGTCGACCAGTACGAGCGCACGCTCCGCCCGGCGCTGCTCGATGAGTACGTCCAGAACGGCTACTGCTGGCTCGTGATCGGGAGCCTCCAGGCGGGCCGCGCGTTCGCCTCGCCGAGGGATGCCCCGGGGGCAACGGCGTACTACGCCGCGCTCGCCAACCGGGCCCGGCTCGTCTACCACATCACCCCGTTCTCCCGGGGCGTTCGGCCCGTCCCGTTCAACTTCGATTGGTCGATCGACTACTTCCCACGGCAGTACCGCCGCCCGGGGCCGGAGATGAGCGTCTACCGCCTCTCCGGCGGCAAGTGCGGGACCCTCACAGGCTGAGTCAGCGCCCAGGTCATATCCTCCAGAAGAGGTATGCCGCTGAAGACCGATACCGATCGCCGCCTCCTGGCCCGCGCGGTCGAGCTGGCGGAAGGTGGCCGGGGCCGGGTCAGCCCGAACCCGCTCGTCGGCGCGGTCGTCGCGATCGACGACGAGCCGGTCAGCGAGGGCTTTCACCAGGAGCTGGGCGGCGCTCACGCCGAGGTCGAGGCGATTCGCGCCGCGGGCCACCGCGACCTGTCCGGCGCGACGATCTACGTCTCGCTCGAGCCGTGCTGCCATCACGGGCGCACGCCGCCGTGCACCGACGCGATCCGCGAGGCCGGCATCGCCCGCGTCGTCGTCGCCTCCGACGATCCGTCCGAGCACGCCTCCGGCCGCGGCCTCGGGGTCCTCCGCGACGACGGCATCGAGGTCGTGATCGCCGACGGCGAGCTCGCCGCCCGCGCCCGGCTGCTCAACCAGCCGTTCCGCAAGCACGCCCGCACGGGACGGCCGTGGGTGCTGTTCAAGTCGGCGATGTCGCTTGACGGCAAGGTCGCGACCCAGGGCGGCGACTCGAAGTGGATCTCCGGGGAGTCCAGCCGCCTGCTCGCCCATCACTGGCGGGCCGAATGCGACGGCGTCGCGGTCGGGATCGGCACCGCGCTCGCCGACGATCCTCAGCTCACCGCTCGCGTCTCCGGCGTTCACCGCCAGCCACGCCGGATCGTGTTCGACTCGATCGGTCGGCTGCCGCTTGACTCGCAGCTCGTCCGCGACGCGCGGCGGATCCCCCTCACGGTGGTCGTGTCGCGCGCTGCCCCGCGCGCCGAGACCGATGCGCTCGAGGCCCACGGCGTCGACGTGATCGTCGCCACCGGGGAGAACGAGCCCGCCCGGGTCCGCTCAGCGCTCGATCAGCTCGGATCGGCCGGGGTCTCCTCGATCCTGCTCGAGGGCGGCCCGCACCTCGCCGGGGCATTCCTCGACGCCGGTGAGATCGACGAAATGCGCCTGTTCCTGGCGCCGATGGTGCTCGGCGGCAAGTCCGCCCGCGACCCGCTCGAGGGCGCCGGCGCCGAGGCGATCGCGGATGCCACCGCCGCGCTCACGCTCGACTGCGAGCGAATCGGCGAGGACCTGCTCGTGTCCGCTCGGATGAGGGAGTGGTAGCGCCATGTTCACGGGCCTCGTCGCCGGCCGAGGGCACGTCACCGCGGTCGGCCGCTCGGACGACGGCGTCCGCCTGACGGTGCAGACGTCGCTCGCCTCCGAGCTCGCGCTCGGCGACTCGGTCGCGGTCAACGGGGTGTGCCTGACCGCGGTCGCGATCGACGACGCGACGTTCGACGCCGACGTCATGAACGAGACGCTCGGCCGCAGCTCGCTCGGGGACGCGGCCGTCGGCTCAGATGTCAATCTGGAGCTGCCGCTGCGGGCGTCGGACCGGCTCGGCGGGCACGTCGTCCAGGGCCACGTCGACGGCCTCGGGGAGGTCTCGGCGGTGATCGACGACGGGTTCGCGCGACGGATCCAGATCACCGCCCCGCCTGAGGTGCTCCGCTACGTCGTCGAGAAGGGCTCGATCGCGGTCGATGGCGTGTCGCTGACCGTGGCTGGGATGGATAACGAATCCTTTACCGTCTCTCTGATACCAGAGACGCTGCAACGGACAAACCTCGGCCAGGCGACGCCCGGCACGAGAGTGAACCTGGAGGTCGACGTGTTGGCCAAGTACGTGGAAAAGCTGATCGGGAGCCGGACATGAGCTCCGTGCAGGCGCCCTTCTCGACGATCGAGGAGGCAATCGAGGACATCCGGCAGGGCAAGATGGTCGTCGTCGTCGACGACGAGAATCGCGAGAACGAGGGCGATCTGACGATGGCCGCCCAGTTCGTGACGCCCGAGGCGATCAACTTCATGGCCAAAGAGGGGCGCGGGCTGATCTGCCTTGCGCTCACGCCCGATCGGTGTGACGAGCTCGGCCTCGACCTGATGGCCGCCAAGAACGAGTCCGCGTTCGAGACGGCGTTCACGGTCTCGATCGAGGCCCGGTCCGGCGTCAGCACCGGGATCTCGGCCGCCGACCGCGCGCGGACGATCCAGGTCGCGATCGACCCGCAGACGAGCGCGCGAGAGCTCGTGCAGCCCGGCCACGTGTTCCCGCTCAAGGCGAGGGCCGGGGGCGTGCTCGAGCGCGTCGGCCAGACCGAGGCCGCGGTCGACCTCGCGCGGCTCGCCGGGCTCATCCCGGCCGGCGTGATCTGCGAGATCATGAACGACGACGGCTCGATGGCCCGGGTCAAGGACCTGAGGCCGTACTGCGAGCGCCACGCGATCAAGATGGTGACGGTCGCCGACCTCGTCGCCTACCGGCGCAGGCACGAGAAGCTCGTCGAGCGCGTCGTCGCGACGAAGCTGCCGACCGGCTTCGGGGACTTCATCGCCGTCGGCTACCGCTCGCTCGTCGACAACAAGCACCACGTCGCGCTCGTCAAGGGCGACATCGAGGGCGCCGAGGAGGTGCTCGTCCGCGTCCACTCCGAGTGCCTCACCGGCGACGTCTTCCACTCGCTGCGCTGCGACTGCGGCGAACAGCTCGAGTCGGCCCTGGCGATGATCGAGCGTGAGGGGTGCGGCGTTCTGCTCTACCTCAGCCAGGAAGGGCGCGGCATCGGGCTGCTCAACAAGCTCCGGGCGTACAAGCTCCAGGAGGAGGGGCTCGACACGGTCGACGCGAACCTCCGGCTCGGGCTGCCCGCCGACCTGCGTGACTACGGGATCGGCGCGCAGATCCTCGTTGACCTCGGGCTCGAGTCGATCCGGATCCTCACCAACAACCCGAAGAAGATCTCCGGCCTCGCCGGCTACGGGCTGTCGGTGACCGATCAGATCCCGATCGAGCACGTCCCGAACCCGCACAACGAGGCGTATCTGCGCGCGAAGCGGGAGCGGATGGGCCACACGCTCCACCATCAGGGCCTCGCGCTCGATGAGGAGATGCTCCAGGCCGAGCAGGAGATCGACCGGACCCGCGATGGCGGCTGACGATCGCGTCGCGCTCTGCGTCGGGCGCTTCTATGACGAACTCGCCGAGCGGCTCGTCGCCGGGGCGCAGAGCGCGCTGTCGGAGGTCGGGATCACCGACATCGACAGCTTCGACGTCCCCGGTGCGTTCGAGCTTCCGGTGATCGCCAAGTACGCCGCCGAGTCGGGGCGGTACGCCGTGATCGTGTGCCTCGGCGCGGTGATTCGCGGCGAGACCGACCACTACGACTGGGTCTGCGCCGAGACGGCGCGCGGCATCCAGCAGGTCCAGCTCGAGACCGGCGTCCCGTGCGGATTTGGTGTGCTCACCGTCGACACGATGGAGCAGGCGCTCGCGCGGGTTTCCGGCGGCGCCAAGCGCGACACGGGCCGGCACGCCGCCGAGGCGGCGCTCGCGTCGCTCGCGGTCAAGCGCGAGCTGACCGGCCGGCGCGCGCCGACCGGCTTCACGCGCTAGCCGTGCTTCTTGTGCTGCCCGGGGGGCTCGCCGCCTGTCGGGCGGTGGCCGTGGCGTGGGCCGGGGGCGACTGGGCTCGCTCCGGTTGACGGGTGGAGCGCGGCGAGCGCGGCGTTGAGCTCGGCGCGGACGACGGCGGTCTGGTTCGGGATCCGCAGCCGCTGCTCGAGGATCGGGACCGCGGGCGCGGGTCGCCACGATCAGCGCGTCGGCGAACGCGGCGGCGCTCGGCCAGCGGTCGTCCTGGGGCTTTGCGAGTCCGCGCGCGAGCACGCTGTCGACCGCCGGCGGCAGCGAGCGGTTGACCTCGCTCGCGGCCGGGGGCGCGTCCTCGACGTGCGCCCGCGCCTGGGCGGCGAAGTGCTCGCCCGTGAACAGCCGCTGGCCGGTCAGCAGTTCGAACGCGACGACGGCGAGCGCGTACCGGTCGCTCGCCCGGTCCCGGGCTCGCCCTGAGCCTGCTCGGGACAGGTAGGCGGCGGTGCCGAACAGCTGGCCGCCCTTCGTGATCGTGTCCTCGTGGGCGATCCGGGCGATCCCGAAGTCCCCGACGTGGAGGCTCCGGCTGCGGCAGCAGCATGTTCGCGGGCTTGATGTCCCGGTGGATGACGCCGTGCTCGTGGGCGAAGTCCAGAGCGGAGGACGCCTCGCGAATCCACTGCAGGGCGGCGTCGCGGCTGACCTCCCCGGTGCGGAGCGCGTCGGCGACCGTGCCTCCCGGCAGGTGCTCCATGACGATAAACGGCCGCGCGCGCTCGCGGCGATCGCTCGGCACCGTCTCGCCGACGTCGAAGATCGTGATGATGTTGGGGTGTGAGGAGACCCGTGCGGCGGTCCGCGCCTCGCGCTTAAACCGCCGCACAGCGACGAAGTCGTCAGCGAAGTGATCGGCCAGCAGCTTGATCGCGACGCGTCGTCCGAGGACCACGTCCTCGGCGCACCACACGGTTGCCATACCCCCGGACGCGACCCGTTGAAGCAGCGCGTACCGGTCTGGTAGCCCCGTGCCCGCCAGCTGGTCCCGGGCCGGTATCCGAGTTGTCATCGACGTAGTTTCGCACCCGCTCCTGAGGATCTGAACCCGGTTGAGGTGCGCGCGGTGTCTATACTCGCCCGCCATGCCGAAGGTATGTCACGTCTGTGCCAAGGGTCCGGCGTTCGGGAACAGCCGAAGCCACTCGATGGTCGCCACCAAGCGCCGCTTCGAACCGAACCTTCAGCGGGTCCGGATCGACGATGCCGGGACGCCGCGTCGCGTCTACGTGTGCACGCGGTGCCTAAAGGCAGGCAAAGTCGTCAAAGCTCGCTGAGCCGCGTGCGCATCCCGCGGCGCAATCGATAGGTCAGGCCAGGGTGTCCGACCCGAGCATCGTTCGCTTCCGCGCGATCGTCGAGGCGGGTCTGGCGTCGCTCGAGGCCCGCCGCGAGGAGGTCAACGACCTCAACGTGTTCCCGGTCGCCGACGGCGACACCGGGGACAACATGGTCCTGACCCTCCGCGCCGTGCTGCAGGAGCTCGACCGGCTCTCCGGCGCATCCGAGGAGCGGACGATCGACGACATCGGGCGCGACGAGATCGTCGGCTCGGTCGCCCGTGCCGCGCTGCTCGGGGCGCGCGGGAACTCCGGCGTGATCCTCTCCCAGCTCATCCGCGGCGCCGCCGAGGAGCTCGCGAGCCGCCCCGGTGAGCTCATCGACCCCGTGCTGATCAGCGCCGCGCTCGCACGGGCCGCCGATCAGGCGTACGGCTCGGTGCGAGAGCCCGCCGAGGGCACGATCCTCACCGTCGTGCGCGAGATGGCGACGCGCGTCGCCTCCGAGCTCGCGCACATGCACGACGGGCGGCTCGGCGCCGATTCCTCGGACGCCGAGCAGAACGCGGTCATCGCCGAGGTGATCGAGAAGGCGCTCTCCGCGGGCCAGGAGTCGGTCAGGCGAGGACCCGATCTGCTGCCGGTGCTCCGCGACGCGGGCGTCGTCGATGCCGGCGGGTACGGCCTCACGGTGCTGCTGGCCGGGATCGTCGGTGCGCTGCGGGGGACCGAGCCGCCGGCGCTCGAGCATCACGCCGCCGCACGCGTCACCCACCCGCAGCACGCCTCCTCGACGTATCGCTACTGCACGAACTTCGCGGTCACCGGCACCGGGCTCGAGCAGCGCCACTTTGTTCAGACGCTCGAGGAGATCGGCGACTCGGTGCTGGTCGTCGGCGACCCGACGACGTTGAAGATCCACATCCACACCGACGATCCGGATACCGCCACGGCGCTGTTCGCCGGCGTCGGGACGGTCTCGCACCTCGATGTCGCCGACATGCACGAGCAGGTCCAGCAGCGCGACGAGCGCTTGACGGCGACGTCTGAAGCGGCCCGGAGCGGCGCGCTCGCGGTCGTCACCGGCAACGGGATGCATGTGCTGTTCGAGAGCCTCGGCGTCCGCGTCCTTGACGGCGGCCCGACGCTCAACCCCTCGACCTACGACCTGCTCGCCGCGATCCACGCGGTGCCGGCCGAGGAGGTCGTCGTGCTGCCCAACAGCTCGAATGTGTTCATGGCCGCCGAGCGGGCGGCCGAGCTGTCGGACAAGACCGTGCACGTGATCGCCTCACGCTCCCTGCAGGCGGGGCTGGCCGCCGCCGTGAGCCTCGATCCGGGTCGGTCCGGGGCCGAGAACGTGGCCGCGATGAGCGAAACGCTCGCCCGGGTGCGCACCGGCGCGGTCGCGCCCGCCGCCCGCGACGACGTCCAGGGACGGTTCCGGGAGGGTGACGCGGTCGGCTTTGTCGAGGAGCAGCTCATCGCGTGGGGTCGCCCGCGGGAAACGCTGCGGGGCGTACTCGAGCAGCTCGCCGAGAACGCCGAGCTGATCACCTGCCTGCGCGGGGCGGAGGCGCCGCTCGACGACGAGACGGTCCACGCGCTCGCCGCCGGCGAGGTCGAGTTCGAGCTGTCCGATGGCGGTCAGCAGAGCTACTGGTGGCTGCTCTCGGCTGAATAGCGGTTGCTGGTGCGACCGGCGGTTGGGTCATCATCGGGGCGGCGGTAGTGATGACCCCGATTCTGTTTGCTGACCCCACCCCGTTGGACCCGGATGCGCTCCGCGACGCCCCGGTGCGCTACCCGCGGCCTTCGCGGCTCGTGCTGCCGCTGCGCGTCGACGGCGCCAAGGCCGAGCACGGCGCCTCGGTCCTGGGCCTGCACACGATCGGCAATCTGCTCGAGCACCTGCCGCGCGACCGGCGCGAGGCGCGGGCGATCGCCGACCTCGTCCCGGACGAGACGGCGACGGTGATCGTCGAGGTGAAGAGCATCTCCTCGCGGAGCGTGCGCCGGCGCGGGATGCGGCCGCTGGTCGAGGCCACGGTGGCGGACGCGACCGGAGTGATGAAGGTCGCGTTCTTCAACCAGCCGTGGCTTGTCCAGCGATACCCGCCCGGGACGCGGCTGATGCTCCACGGGAAGTTTCAGTCGCGCAACCGCTTCGGCGTCCAGGCCCACGCGCCGACGGCCGAGGCCGCGATGGGGGACGAGGCGGTGGCCCACTACCCGGCGACCGAGGGCCTGTCCTCGACGCAGATCCTCGCGCTCGTCCGCCGGGAGGCGACGCGGTTCGCGGATGTCGTCGAGCCGTTGCCGGTGGGTGTGCGCCGGCGCGAGGGGCTCGCCGACCGCGGGAGCGCCCTGCGGGCGGCGCACTTCCCGGCACGCGAGGCCGACCTCGAGGCGGCGCGGCGGCGGCTCGCCTTCGACGAGTTGCTGCTCGTCCAGCTCGCGCTGCTGCGCCGCCGGCGCCGTCGGCGGGCCGGTGCCGTCGCCCCGGTGCTCGACGAGCCCCGATCGCTGACGGGCCGCTGGCTCAGCTCGATGCTCCCGTTTCCGCTCACGCGCGATCAGGAGCTCGCGCTGGAGGCGGTCGATGTGGACATCGCGGGCGGGGTCCCGATGCAGCGGTTGCTGATGGGGGAGGTCGGCTCGGGCAAGACGGTGGTCGCGCTCTACGCGATGCTCCGCGCCGTCGAGCACGAGATGCAGGGCGCGATGATGGCCCCGACCGAGACGCTCGCCGAGCAGCACTTCGCGACGATGCAATCGCTGATGCCGGGCGAGCTCGTTCGCGCGGGGCTGCTCACTGGCTCGACGCCGGCTCGCCGCCGCGCGGACCTGCTCGCCAAGCTCGCGTCCGGCGAGCTGTCGTTGATCGTTGGGACGCACGCGCTGATCGAGGAGGCGGTGACGTTCTCCCGGCTCGGGGTCGCGGTCGTCGACGAGCAGCACCGGTTCGGTGTGCGCCAGCGGGCGGCGCTGGACGCGAAGGGGTACGCAGGGGAGAGCCCCCACGTGCTCCACATGACCGCAACGCCGATCCCGCGGACGCTCGCGCTCTCCAATTACGGCGATCTCGACTTCACCGTCCTGCGCGAGCTCCCACGGGGACGTCAGCCGATCCAGACGTTCGTCTGCTCCACCGAGCGCGAGCGCGAGCGGGCGTACGACCGGATCCGTGAGGAGCTCCGGGCCGGGCGCCAGGCGTTTGTCGTGTGCCCGCTCGTGGAGGAGTCAGAGGCGCTGCAGGCGAAGGCCGCGACGGCGGAGTTCGAGCGGTTGCGCAGCGGTGAGCTTGAGGGCTGGGAGGTGGTGCTGCTCCATGGGCAGATGCGGCCGGCGGCGAAGCAGGCCGCGATGGCGTCGTTCGCCGCCGGCGAGGCGCACGTGCTCGTCGCCACCTCGGTGATCGAGGTCGGGATCGACGTCCCGAACGCGACCGTGATGCTGGTCGAGAACGCCGAGCGCTACGGGATCTCGCAGCTGCACCAGCTGCGGGGCCGGATCGGTCGGGGGGAGCACGCGTCGCTGTGCCTGCTGTTCGGGCCGAAGGACTCGCCGCGACTGCGCGCGCTGGCCTCCGATTCGGACGGGTTCGCGCTCGCCGAGGTCGATCTCGGGCTCCGGGGCGAGGGGGAGCTGATCGGGACGCGCCAGCATGGGCTCGCCCAATACCGAGTCGCGGAGCTGCCGCGGGACACCGAGCTGCTCGAGCGGGCGCGACTGCACGCGGAGCGGATCATCGACGAGGACCCGGACCTGCAGGATCCCGACCATGAGCTGCTCGCGGATGCGCTGACCCGGATGTACGGGGCGGAGGCCGCCGCGCCGATCCGGGCCTGAGGGCTCTCGACCATGCGCGTCATCGCCGGCTCCCATCGGGGTGCACGCCTCGTTGCACCACGCGGCCGCGACGTCCGGCCGACGTCCGACCGGGTGCGCGAGGCGGTGTTCTCGATCCTCGGCTCGGTCGAGGGGCTGACGGTGCTCGACCTGTTCGCGGGGTCCGGCGCGCTGGCGATTGAGGCCCTGTCGCGCGGGGCTTCCGAGGCGACGCTGGTCGATGTCGCCCCGGCGGCGATCGACGCGATCAAGGGCAATCTCCAGCGGCTCCAGTTGGACGCCGTCGTGCGCCGCGGGGACGCGCTGATGTTCCTTGAGAGAGCACGGGCGCGCGCTCCGCAATACGATCTGGTCTTCGTCGATCCCCCATATCGTCACGCTGGCGTGCTTGGCGGGCTACTCTCTTCGTCGCTGCCGCCGGTGCTCGCACCGGACGCGCGAGTGCTCACTGAGAGCGACCGGCGAGCGCCACTGACGCTCGACCTTCCGCTCCTCGATGAGCGACGGTACGGCGACACACTGATTCAGATCCATGGCTCCAGATAACCGCATCGCGATTTGCCCCGGCTCGTACGACCCGGTCACATTCGGGCATATCGACGTGATCACGCGTGCCGCGGCGATGTTCGACACGGTGATCGTCGCCGTCGTCAACCTGCCGGTCCGCAAGGGGAGCACGCTGTTCACGACCGAGGAGCGGGTCGCGTTCGTCCAGAACGCGACGGCCGGATTGGGGAACGTCAAGGTCGAGCCGTTTGCGAGCCTCGTCGTCGAGTTTGCCCACCAGCGCGGGGCCAAGGCAATCGTCAAGGGACTGCGCGCAATCTCGGACTTCGAGTACGAGCTGGAGATGAACCAGCTCAACCACCGTCAGGCGCCCGACGTCGAGTCCGTGTACTTGATGGCCTCGGCCAAGTACAGTTTTGTGAGATCTAGCGGCGTCAAGGAGCTCGCCACCTTCGGCGGCAACATCGACGACATGGTTCCCGACGAGGTTGCCGTCGCGTTGAAGGAACGGCTCGGCCGCTGACGAAACAGAGGTAGCTCCATGGACGTCTTGGTTTTGATCGACAAGCTGGATGACTTGGTTCACAACGCCAAGCCCGTCCCCCTGACGGATCAGGTGCGTGTCGACAAAGAAGAGATCTACGACATCCTCGACCAGATGCGCGCCACGATCCCCGAGGAGATCAAGCAGGCCCGCTGGATCGTCAAGGAGCGCCAGGAAATGCTCGCCGAGGCCAAGCGCGAGGCCGAGCGGATCGTCAAGGAAGCCCGCGAGCGCCAGGAGCGCCTGATCTCCGAAGAGGAGATCACCCGCCAGGCCGAGCGCGCTGCCGAGGACATCATCGAGGACGCCCGCGCCCGGGAGCGCGAGATCCGGCTCGGCGCCGAGGACTACGCCGACGAGATCCTCAACACGCTTGAGATCAACCTCTCGAAGTTCATCGCCGCCGTCCAGCGCGGTCGCGATCGGCTCGCCGGCAAGGACGAGCCCGCCGAAGTCTCCTGACGTTGACCGCGTCGGTCGAGGTTCTCGAGGTTGACATCACGGCGCTGGCGGTCGATGCGATCGCCAATGCCGCCAATACGTCGCTGCTGCACGGCGGGGGCGTCGCCGGCGCGATCTCGCGGGCCGGGGGCCGCGTCGTGGAGTCCGAGAGCCGCGCCGCTGCCCCGATCGGGCTGGGAGAGGCGGTCTCGACGTCCGGTGGGGACATGCCGTGCCGGTGGGTCATCCACGCCGCGACGATGGAGCTCGGAGGACCGACCTCCGCCGAGGTCATCCGCCGGGCGACCCGGTCGACGCTGGCGGTAGCGGTGCAGTTGGGCGCGCGGTCGCTGGCGCTGGTGGCGTTCGGGACGGGGGTGGGAGGCTTCCCGGTTGATGAAGCCGCCCGCATCGAGGTGGAGGAGGTCAGGACTCACCTTGAACGCGGCTCATCTCTCGAGCGCGTCATCTTCGCCGTGCGCGGCACGGACGCCCGGCGCGCGTTCGAACACGCCCTCACCGCAACCTAGACCAGGGTCGCCGGGCCTCATGGTGGCTATAGCAACCATAAGTCCCATCGGTCCCCGCGCGCCGTCGAACCCCGCACGGCCCGGTCAGCGCACCTCAAACCCCGAGAGCCCCTCAGGCTCCTCCTCGCTGCTGACGTGAACGCTGATCACGTCCGCACGCGCTGGCCCCTCCCGCATGAAATCGACCACCCGTTGGACAGCGCGCGCGGGCCCCTCCAGGACCGCCTCGACCGTCCCGTCACCCCGATTCCGCACCCATCCATCAACCCCCGCATCAACCGCCGCCCGCCGAGACGAGTCCCGGAAGAAGACCCCCTGCACTCGCCCATGAACGACGACCCGCCGTCGGACCCGTTTGCTCGCCATGCACGGATTCTTGCAACGGCGTGGTTCCGTCCGCGCCCAGCGCCATGCTGGGTTGTCCATGAACGCTCTCTGGCTTCTCATCGGTCTGATCGTCGGCGCTGCCGTGACCGTGCTCGCGCTGCGCGCCCGCCTGCGGACGCTGAGCCAGGAGGCCACGCGCGCCGGCGAGCTCCAGCGTGATCTTGACCGGGCCCAGTCCGACCTGACCCACGAGCGCTCGCTCCACGAGGAGCGGCTCGCGACGCTGACCCAGGCCCAGGCGCGGATGTCCGAATCGTTCAAGGCGCTGAGCGCGGAGGCGCTGCAGTCGAGCATGGCCCAGCTCACCGAGCTCGCGCGGTCTCAGCTCCAGGCGACGCAGGCGGAGGCAAAGGGCGAGCTCGAGAAGCGCCAGCAGGCGGTCGAGCAGCTCGTCGCGCCACTCAAGGAGCAGCTCGGGAAGGTCGACGAGCGGCTTCTGCACCTTGACCAGGAGCGACGCCAGTCACGCGGCTGGCTCGAGTCGCAGCTGAAGACGCTGAACGAGACCGGCGAGCGACTGCGCACCGAGACCGGTGCGCTCGTCACCGCGCTGCGCAAGCCCAACGCGCGCGGCCAGTGGGGCCAGATGCAGCTGCGCAACGTCGTCGAGCTCGCCGGGATGGTGCGCCACTGTGACTTCTCTGAGCAGTCGTCGTTTGCCGGGGACGAGCGGACGTTGCGTCCGGACCTGATCGTCAACCTGCCCGGCGGCAAACACGTGGTCGTCGACGCCAAGGCACCGCTCCAAGGCGTGCTCGACGCCTACGAGGCGCCCAACGAGGAGGAGCGTGAGCGCCACCTCAAGGACCACGCGCGGCTGCTGCGCAAGCACGTCAAGCAGTTGTCGGAGAAGAGCTACTGGGCCGGCCTGGACTCGGCTCCGGACTTCGTTGTCCTGTTCCTCCCGGGCGAGACGCTGTACGGCGCCGCGCTGGAGGCGGACCCGTCGCTCATTCAGGACGCCATGGCCCGCCGGGTGCTGATCGCCACGCCGACGACGCTGCTGGCGATCCTCCATGCCGTCTCCTACGGGTGGCAGCAGGAGCGCGTCGCGGAGTCAGCACAGGCGATCTCCGAGCTCGGCCGGGAGCTACATGCGCGCCTCGCCAAGCTCTCCGGGTTGCTCTCGACCCTCGGTAACCGGCTCAACAGCAGCGTCCGCGCGTTCAACGAGACGATCGGGTCCTACGAGGCCCGGGTGATGCCGTCTGCCCGCCGGTTCGCCGATCACGGGGCCGTGTCCGAGGGACGGGAGGTGCCGGAGGTCGAGCACGTCACCGTGAGTGCCCGGACGGTGCAGCTCGCCGAGGTGAAGGCGATCGAGGAGCAGGAAGACGCGCTCGCGGCGCCCCGCCGGCTGTTTGCCGGTTAGCGGTGCGATGGGCGCCGGCCGGCGCTCCCCGGTGAGAGCCGGTCAGCTGGCCTTCAGCTGGGCGTGGTGGCCGTGCCACTCCCACCACTGGCGCAGGTCGTCGCGCTGGTGGGGGAGCGGGTCGGCTGATGGCTTCTGCTGCTGGACGAACGCGAGCGCATCGTCGATATCGAGACAGTTGCGGATCGCGACGACGCCTGCGGCCACGGTGGCTGATCGTTGCCAGCCGGCGCGACAGTGCAGGTAGGTGCGCATCCCCTCGTCGAGCCAGGCGTTGACGGTGTGGACGGCCCGCTCGATGACGTCGACGGAGAGACCGCCGAAGTCGGTGAGCTCGAGCCGCTCCTCCTCGATGCCGGCGGCGGCGAACGCCTTCTCCACGGACGTCCGCTCGCCCTTGCGGTACTCACTGTCCTCGACGAGGTTGAACACGCGCCGGACGCCGATCCACTCGAGCATGCCGACGTCCCCTTCATCGGTCGGGTATGCGCCGATCAGGAGGTCGGGCAGGATCTGGCCGAAGCCGTACGTGCGGAACCAATTGGACACGCCCACCATTGTGTCGGTCAAAACCTCTGTCGCAGTTCAATTGTGGTTAGGAATGGCCAAAAGGATTAGGACAACCCGACAAATCGGCATAAAGATGGGACCCTGCTTGCATAAAGACAGAAAATGGCAGGTCCGATTTCAGACACCGCGTTCGCCGCGCTCACGTTCGCCCGCGCCGGCATCGCCCGCCCCTCGCGTCCGGATCGTCGTCCGTGCGGTCGTCGCGCTTGAGCGCTACGGACCGACGCTCGCGGCCGGCTACCGCAACGCCACCGGCAAGGTCCTGAAACGCACGCTCGCCCGCGACTGAACGCCACCGCCTGGGTACTACTCTCGGAGCATGGCGCTGCGGACTGACACCTTCGACCTCGGGGGCCTGCGGCTGAGCTCGGGCGACGGCCGCCGAATCGAGCTGAACGTCGCCATCGACCCGTTCGACCTCGGCGGTGAGCGGTATGCCGTCGAGCCGCCGGTCGTGCCCGTGCGCGTCGACGTCTCGCGCATGACCGGCGGTGGGTACGCGCTCCGCCTGCGCTTCAGCGCGACGCTGATCGGCCCCTGCATGCGGTGCCTCGAGGCCGCCCAGCCGGCGTTCGAGGTCGATGTCCGCGAGGTCTCCCAGCCCGGTGAGGACGATGAACTCGCCTCGGACTACGTCGTCGACGGCGCGCTCGACCTCCGCGCCTGGGTCCGGGACGCGCTCGCCCTCGCGCTGCCGGCGAGCGTGCTGTGTCGGCCGGACTGCGCCGGGCTGTGCGCCATCTGCGGCGCCGACCTCAACACCGCCGGCCCTGATCATCAGCATGAGCCCGAGCCGGACCCGCGTTGGGCGAAGCTCTCCGAACTGCGCTTCGATAACTGACGGCGGTCAGTGCAGCGTGGTCAGTGCAGCGGCGTCACCGCACGCGCGGTGAGCGAGCCGTCGCCCGTGCGGTAGGTGACCCGGACGCGGTCGCCCACCGAGACGGCGTCGACGAGCCCGTAGGCGGACGGCGGAATCGCGAACGTCAGACGCGGCCCGTAGAGGGCGGTGCCCGCCAGCACGCCGGTCTTGAAGTGGTAGCTCTTGAACGACCTGCTGTGGGCATCGGGAGCCCCGTCGTCGAGCCAGCCGGCGCCGCCGTGGGGCTGGCTCGCGTTGCCGTGCCGCCCATCGGAGGTTCCGAAGTACCGGCCGTCGATCCGCATGAACACGTGGACGCCGGGCTTGTCGAACAGCGTGACCTCGGTCGGCCCGGCGCCGGCGCCGCGGGCGATCACGTGCGCCCGCAGCAGCGTGGCCACGAGGTCGGCGTCGTTTGGGACCGGCGCGCTCGGCGTCCACAATCCGGCGCCGGCGAGCACGGCGGCGACCGCGCCCGAGCAGTCAAACCCGATCGGGGGCTGTTTGGGATGCCGGCCGCGGCGCGGCTTGACCCCACCCGTGCTGGCGACGCCCGCGGCCTCATGACCGCCGGCCCAGACGTACCGGTAGTCACCCGCGGTGACGGCGTCCGCCGCCCGTTGCAGCGCGGTGACCACGTTCATCCGACGGGCATGGAGCTGGATCGTGAGCGTCGACTGCCACGGGCCGATCATGCTCACCGTCCCGCTCGCGACTCCGGGATCTGCGGCCTGGCCGGGATTCGCCGTGACGAACGCGTACACGACGAGCGCGACGAGCATGGCCGGGAGGACGAGGAGCCGGCGGGTCGATGTGTGCGATGGACGGAACACCCCACCCCGTGAGATCGGCTTGCGAGCGGAAAACTTTGAGAGGTTGCGGCAGCCCTGCTCGCTCCCGTCACCCCTGCTAGCCTGCTGCACCCATGGCCGTTCCCAAGCAGAAGCAATCTCACGCTCGTACCACGCAGCGGCGCGCGACCCACAAGATCAGCGCTCCCACCTACAACGCGTGTCCGCAGTGCCACAGCCCGCGGCGGCCCCATCGGGTGTGCCCGGTGTGCGGCAGCTACAAGGGCCGTGAGGTCATCGCCGCCGACGAGACCGACCGGGCCATCTAGCCGCCCATCATGGTCGTCGTTGCCGTCGATGCGGGCGGAGCGGACCTCGGCCCGAGCGAAGTAGCCGCGGGCGCGGCTCGCGCCGCCGAGCAGGGCGTCGGTGTTCTGTTGTTCGGACCTGCGTCAGAGATCGGACCGGTTCCCGCCGGCGTCGAGGTGGTCGACGCCCCGGTGTCGATCGCCAAGGCCGCCGACCCCGCGTACGCCGTCCGCTCCACGCCGGAGGCCTCGATCGTCCAGGCGGCGAAGGCCGTCGCCGATGGTCGCGCCCAGGCGCTCGTCTCCGGCGGCTCGACCGGCTCGGCGCTCGCCGCTGGTCTGTTCAACATGCGCCGGGACCGCGGTATCTACCGTCCGGCGCTCGCGCTGCCGATCCCGATGCCCGCATCGACGCCGGTGGTGTTCCTTGACGTCGGTGCCAACGTCAGCTGCCGTCCCGAGCACCTCGTCCAGTTCGCGCACATGGGCTCCGCGTTCGCCCAGGCGGTGATGGGCATCGCGGCGCCGCGCGTGGCGCTCCTCTCAAACGGCGAGGAGCCCGCCAAGGGAACGCCTGAGCTGATCACGGTGCACGAGGCGCTGAGCGGATCCGGCGGAACCGGGCTGAACTTCATCGGCAACGTCGAGGGAACGCAGGTGACCGACGGCGTCGCCGACGTCGTCGTGATGGACGGGTTCACCGGCAACATCACGCTCAAGCTGATCGAGGGCGTATCCGGGCGGACGCTGCGCGCCGTGCGCGAGGCCGCGATGAGCTCGTGGCGCGCCAAGCTCGGTGGCCTGTTGCTCGCGCCGGCGGTCCGGAGGCTGCGCGACGAGATCGACCCGGAGGGCCCAGGCGGCGCGTACATGCTCGGTCTGCGCCAACTTGGCGTCGTCGCCCACGGCCGGTTCACCCGCAAGGGGTTCGCCCGGGCGATCGAGGTCGCCGCCCAGGGGGTCGAACAGGACGTGATCGGGCGCACGCGCGCCGCGCTCGAGGGCGCTGATGCGCTGCGCTCACCACGTGACGGAACCGATGGCGCCGCAGACGGGGCCTCGTCCGAGGCGGAAGCTACGGTGTCGCGATCATGAAACGCGAGCAAGTCTTCTCGTTGATACGCGCGCACCTCGCCGACGAACTCGAGGTGGATCCGGGGCGGATCCAGGATGCGACGCGCTTTCGCGAAGATCTCGAAGCCGATTCGCTCGATCTCTACACGCTCGTCCAGGAACTCGAGGACTCCTACGGCGTGAAGATCTCCGACGAGGAGGCAGCGAAGATTCTGACCGTTGGCCAGGCGGTCGATTTCGTGCTCGCGAACGACGCCGGGACGGCGTCGGCGACCGCGAGCCCAGGCCCCGACGCTGAGTGAGCATCGACAAACTGCGCGAGTTGCTCGACGAGCTCCCGCCGGAGCTCGACAAGCCCACGTTCACGCACTCGTCGTGGACGACGCGCCGTTCGGACTCCTACGAGCGGCTGGCGTTTCTCGGGGACAGCGTGCTCGCCCTGGCGGTCACGGCCGATCTGTACCCGCGGCTCGAGGCCGATCGCTTCGGTGCCGGGCGGCTGACGAAGATTCGCGCTCAGGCCGTCTCGGGACGCTCATGCCGGGCGGTCGCGGACCGGCTCGGTCTGCCCGAGCGGCTGCGGGTAGCGGCGCCGGAGGAGGCCGCCTCGAGTGTGACGGCGCTGATCAGCACCGAGCGCGTGCTCGCCTCGGTGATCGAGGCCGTGATCGGTGCGTGCTACCTCGCGTTCGGATACGAGCGGACGGCCGAGGCGGTCGTCGCGGCGTTCGCCCCGGAGGTCGCGGAGGCGCTCGAGCACCCGGTCGACTACAAGTCGGCGCTCCAGGAGCGCCTGGCGCGGCGGGGCGAGATCGTCTCCTACGCGGTGGTCGACGAGCAGGGCCCGCCGCACGACCGGATGTTCTCGATCACCGCCGTGGTCGACGGCGTCGAGGTCGGGCGCGGCATGGGGAAGAGCAAGAAGGACGCCGAGCAGGAGGCCGCGCAGGTCGCGCTCGAGGACCTGGAGGGGTGAGTTCGTGTATCTGAAATCGATCACCCTGAAGGGATTCAAGTCGTTCCCGGATCGGACCCGGCTCGAGTTCGGCCCCGGCGTCAGCGTCATCGTCGGCCCGAACGGCTCGGGCAAGTCAAACGTCACCGACGCCGTGCTGTGGGCGCTCGGCGAGCAGTCGCCGGTCGCCGTGCGCGGCCACTCGATGCAGGACGTCATCTTCGGTGGCGCGCCGGGACGGCAGGCCGGCAAGCAGGCCGAGGTCGAGCTCGTGCTCGACGACAGCGAGGGCGTGCTCGGGCTCGGCGCCCCGGAGGTCTCGATCGTGCGCCGCCTGGACCGCGCCGGGGAGGGCGAGTATCGCCTGGCCGGCGCGCGCTGCCGGCTCGTCGACGTGATCGAGCTGCTCTCCGATACCGGCCTGGGCAAGGAGATGCACTCGGTCATCTCCCAGGGCCGGGTCGAGGCGATCGTCACCTCCAAGCCGCGCGACCGCCGCCTGCTGATCGAGGAGGCCGCCGGGCTCGGCAAGCACCGCAAGCGCCGCCGGCGGGCGCAGCTGAAGCTCGCGCGCACTCAGGACAACCTGGACCGGGCGCTCGACGTCGAGCGCGAGGCCCGCTCACGGCTGCGGCCGCTCAAGCGCCAGGCGGAGGCGGCCGAGCTCCACGCGCGGCTCGAGCGCCAGAGCCTCGAGGCCCGCTGGGAGCTGGCCCGTGACCACCTGCGGGCGCTGAATGTCGATCGTGACGCGGCCGTCGCCGAGGTCGGGAAGGCGCGTGAGCGGCGCACGGCTCTCGAGCGAGAGCTCGAGTCGGTCTCCGAGCGCCGTGACGCCGCCGAGCAGAAGCTCGCCGCCCGCAGCGCCCAGCGGGAGGAACTCTCGCGCCGCTCCTACGCCGCGCAGTCGGCCGGCGACCGGATCGCGTACCGGGCCGAGAGCGTCAAGACGGCGCAGCGGACGATCGAGTCGCGGCTCGTGCGCCAGCGCGAGCTGCTCGCCGCGCTGCGTGCCGAGGCGCAGCGCGACGCGCCGGACACCGAGGCGGCCGCCCGGATCGCCGCGTTGGAGGAGCAGCTCGCGGCGCTCGACCGCGATCGCGAGGCCGAACTCGCGCGGCAGCTGCGCGAGCTCGAGGAGCAGCTTGAGACGGCGCGCGCGGAGACGGCGCAGCGCACGACCGAGGTTGAGGAGGCGCGCCAGGCACGGCAGCAGAGCGAGGCGGGTCTCGAGGCGGCCCGCCAGGCCGTGCGGGACGCCGAGCGCGGCGTCGAGGCCGCCCGGCGCGAGGCGGCGAGCATCGGCGGCGAGCTCGCCGCGGTCAACCATTTCCTCCGCGGCCAGGAGACCGCCCCCGGCGGCGCGCGGACGCTCGCGGACGAGCTCGAGGTCGACAGCGGCTACGAGTTCGCGCTCGCGGCGGCGCTCGACGGACGGCTGCGGGCGGCGGTCGTCACCGACCGCGGCGCCGCAGGGTCACTGCTTGACCGCGCCGGCACCGACGGCGGCCGCGCGCTGGTCGCGCCCGACGGCGCGGCGAGCGCGACTCCCGCGCCGGGCGCGGCTCCGGCGGACGGCGAGCTCCTGATCAACCGGGTGCGCGGTGACGGTTCCGCGCTCGCGCTCGCCCGGACGCTGCTCGCTGACACGTGGGTCGTCGAGTCGATCGAGGACCTCTCGGAGGCGTTCACCGGCATCGCCGTCACGCGCAGCGGGCGGGTGTGGTCCGCCCGCAGCCGCGAGGTCCGCCAGGCCGCCGCGGTCGGGGAAGAGCGGGTGCTCGCCGAGCGCAACCGCCGTCAGGGCCTCGTCGAGACGAGCGAACGGGCCGTCCAGGCCGAGCACCGAGCCCGCGGGGTGCTCGCGCAGGCAACCGAGCGCTCCGGCGCCGTCGACGGCGACTGTGAGCGGTCGATCGCCGCGCACCGCGCCGCCGCTCGCGCCCGTGACGAGGCCGCCGAGGCGGAGCGGCGGATCGCCGCCCAGATCGAGCGCCGGCGCTCGGCGCCGGACGACGGGCCGAACGCCGGGCGTCGCGCCCAGCTGAACGCCGAGCTGATGACCGAACGGGGCGCCGTCGAGCGCGCCGAGCGCGAGCGCGCCGAGCGGATGCGCCGGATCGAGCGCCTGCAGACATCGGTCGCGCGGGATGACGCGCTCGTGCCCGCCGTCGCCGCGGTGATCGCCGCGCTGGACAAGGCTGCCGGTGCCGTGGCCGAGGGTCGCGCCGCGTTCGAGGCCGCGCTGGCCGCCGACCGCGAGGCCGGCGAACACGTCGCCGCCGAGCTGCGGTCCTGCGCCCAGCAGGAGGCCAACCTCCACGGGCAGCTGCACTCCGAGAACGAGTCACTCACCTCGCTCGAGGTCCGCGCGCAGCGGCTGCGCGACCAGGTCGATGACGCCCAGACGGAGCTGCGCGGCGTCGCCGAGCGGCTCGAGCTCGAGCCAACCCCGGCCGAGGAGGCGCTCGACGATGAGGCACGCGAGGCGCTGCAAACGCGCCTGGACCGGCTCGCCCGGCGCCGCGAGCAGCTCGGCCCGGTCAACCCGCTCGCCCAGGAGGAGTACGCCGCGGCCGTCGAGCACGTCGAGGAGCTCGAGCGTCAGCGGGCCGACCTGGAGACCGCGCTGCGCGAGCTCGAGAAGCTCATCTCCGACACCGACCGCCAGATCCGCGAGACGTTCGAGGAGACCTTCGAGGCCGCCGCGCGCAACTTCGAGGAGCTGGCCACGAAGCTGTTCCCGGGTGGCAAGGGCCGCCTGCGGCTCGTCACCGAACGTGACGGTCCGGCACGGACGCTCGGCGGGCAGCCGGTGGAGACCAACGGCGGCGATCCCGGGGCGCACGGCGCGTCCGGGGCCGACGACACCGACGAGGCCGAGGACCGCGAGTCCGAGGAGGACCTCGCCGGGGTCGAGATCGAGATCACACCGGCCGGCAAGGCGATGAAGCGCCTGACGCTCCTCTCCGGCGGCGAGAAGTCGATGACCGCGCTGGCGTTCCTGTTCTCCGTATTCCTCGCCAAGCCGTGCCCGTTCTACATCCTGGACGAGGTCGAGGCGGCGCTGGACGACCTCAACATCGATCGCTTCCTCGAGCTCTTGCGCCAGTACTCCCAGCGCGCCCAGTTCATCGTCGTCACCCACCAGAAGCGGACGATGGAGGCCGCCGACTCGCTGTACGGCGTGTCGATGGGCGGCGACGGGATCTCGAAGGTGATCTCGCGGCGGCTGGACTCGCCGGACGCCGTGGCGGAGGCCGTCGCGTAGCGGACCCCGCTCCACCCGCCCGGCTGTTGTAACGTCGCGGCGGTATGGCTCGCGAGTGGCAGGACCTGTTCATCGTCGACGGCGCCCCGGCACCGGTCGCGACCGCGACCGAACCCGAGGAGCGCAAGGTCGGGCGCTTCCGCCGCCTGCGGGAGAGCCTGCGCAAGACCCGCCAGGCACTCACGAGCGAGATCCAGGCGACGCTGTTCGAGGATCTCAGCGACGAGACCTGGGAGCGGCTCGAGGAGGCGCTCATCTATGCCGACGTCGGGGCGCGGACGACCGCGCAGGTCGTCGAGCAACTCGAGCGCGAGGCGACGGACGGCGACATCTCCGGCGGCCAGGCGCTGACCGACCGCCTCGTGCAGCTGCTCGCCGACATCGCTACGACCGGCGATGACCACATCGACCTGACCGCCAATCCGACCGTGATCCTGATGGCCGGCGTCAACGGCACCGGCAAGACGACGACCGTCGGCAAGCTCGCCTGGCACCTGCGCAAGGAGCTCGGCCGCTCCGTCGTCCTCGGCGCCGCGGACACGTTCCGGGCGGCCGGGGTCGAGCAGCTCGAGGCAGTGGGCCCAGCGCGCGGAGGTCTCGTTCGTCCGTGGCCCGACCGACTCCGACCCGGGCGCGGTCGCCTACGACACGATCGCGACCGCCCGCCAGGAGGGCGCCGACGTCGCCATCATCGACACCGCGGGGCGCCTGCACACGCAGGACGACCTGATGGCCGAGCTCGCGAAGATCCGCCGCGTCATCAGCAAGCAGATGCCCGACGCGCCCCACGAGACGCTGCTCACGGTCGATGCAACGACCGGGCAGAACGGGCTGCGCCAGGCGCGGCTGTTCTCCGAGGCGATCGCCGTCGACGGGCTCGTGCTGACGAAGCTCGATGGGACGGCGAAGGGCGGGATCGCGCTCGCGATCGCCCACGAGCTCGGCATCCCGGTGAAGCTGATCGGGGTGGGGGAGAAGCTCGAGGATCTCCGGCCGTTTGAGCCCGAAGAATTTGCGCGGGCGCTGGTGAGCTGACGCGCCCGAGCGGTAAGCTCGCGCCGACATGTCCGGATGGGTGCTGTGGGTCATCGCGGCGGCGGTGTTCGGGATCGGCGAGATGCTCACCACGAGCTTCTTTCTCGCACCCTTCTCCGTGGGCGCGCTCCTGGCCGCGATCACCGACCTCGCCGGCGCCGGTGAGGTCGTCTCGTGGGTCGTGTTCGTCGTCGCGTCGCTGCTCATGCTCGCGGTCGCGCGTCCGATCGCGCGCTCGCACATGAAGATGCCGCCGGAGCTGCGGACGGGCACCGCCGCGCTCGTCGGCAAGAACGCCACCGTGCTCGAGGAGATCAACAACCACGAGGGCGCCGGCTGCGTGAAGATCGAGGGCGAGGTGTGGACCGCCCGCGCCTATGACGACGACGAGGTCATCCCGCAGGGCAAACGCGTCCAGATCATCGAGATCCGCGGCGCCACCGCCCTGGTCAGCGAGTAGGCTGTTGCTCGTCTAGATCTGCGGGGCCACTACAAAAGGAGTGGGGCATGGCTGGAGCAATCGTTGCGATCGTCGTAGTTGTCTTCCTCCTGATCCTGTTCGCGCGGACGATTCGGATCATTCCGCAGGCGCGGGCAGGCATCGTCGAGCGCCTCGGGCGCTACAACCGAACCCTGACGCCGGGCCTGACGGTCCTGGTGCCGTTCGTCGACCGGCTCAAGCCGCTGATCGATCTCCGTGAGCAGGTCGTGTCGTTCCCGCCGCAGCCGGTGATCACCTCGGACAACCTCGTCGTCCAGATCGACACCGTCCTGTACTTCACGGTCAACGACGCCAAGTCGGCGACGTACGAGGTCGCCAACCCGCTGCAGGCGATCGAGCAGATCACGGTCACGACCCTGCGTAACGTGATCGGCTCGCTGACCCTCGAGGATGCGCTCACGAGCCGCGACCACATCAACGCCCAGTTGCGCGGCGTGCTCGACGAGGCGACCGGCAAGTGGGGGATCCGCGTCAACCGGGTCGAGATCAAGTCGATCGACCCGCCCGGCTCGATCCAGGAGGCGATGGAGAAGCAGATGCGCGCCGAGCGTGACCGCCGCGCCGCGATCCTCAACGCCGAGGGCGTCAAGCAGTCGCAGATCCTCACCGCCGAGGGCCAGAAGCAGGCCGCGGTGCTCACCGCCGAGGGCCAGAAGCAGGCGGCGATCCTCAAGGCGGAGGGCGACTCGCAGGCGATCGCGACCGTGTTCAAGGCGATCCACGACGGCAACCCGGATCCGAAGCTGCTGAGCTACCAGTACCTGCAGATGCTGCCGCAGCTCGCCCAGGGCGACGCGAACAAGGTCTTCGTGATCCCCTCCGAGTTCGCCGAGGCGTTCGGCGGACTCGGCAGAGCGTTCTCGCAGGGCAGTGGCTCCGCTGCCGATAACGGATCGCCGCAGCGCTAGGACTCGTCCCCGCGTCGCACGCGTACTAGCCTGATGCTGGGCTAACCGTTCATGTTCGACACCCTCGCCGAAAAGCTCCAAGCCACCCTCAGCGATGTCCGCGGTCGCGGCACGCTGACCGAGGAGGACATCACCGCCGCGATGCGCGAGATCCGTCTCGCGCTGCTCGAGGCCGACGTCAACTTCAAGGTCGTCAAGTCGTTCACCAACTCGGTCAAGGAGAAGGCGCTCGGGGCCGACGTGATCGGCAAGCTCAACCCCGGCCAGCAGGTGGTCAAGATCGTCTCGGACGAGCTCACCGAGCTGATGGGCGGAGCCGCACGCGACCTCTCGTTCTCGCCGCGGCCGCCGACGGTCATCCTGATGGCCGGGCTGCAGGGCTCCGGCAAGACGACCGCGACCGGCAAGCTCGCGCGGTACCTGCGCGAGGAGCACGGCTCCTCGGTCGCCGTGGCCGCCTGCGACGTGTACCGCCCCGCGGCCGTCGACCAGCTCATCAAGGTCGGCGCGCAGGCCGGCGCCGACGTCTACGAGCAGGGCACCGATCGCGACCCGGTGAAGATCGCCGCCTGGGCGCGCGACCGCGCGATCTCCGAGGGCAAGGACGTCCTCATCATCGACACGAGCGGCCGGCTCCACGTCGACCAGGAGCTGATGGCCGAGCTCGCGAACATCAAGAAGGCGACGAAGCCGACCGACGTGCTGCTCGTCGTCGACGCGATGACCGGTCAGGACGCGGTCAACGTCGCCGAGCAGTTCGCCGAGGTGGTGCAGTTCGACGGCGTCGTCATGACAAAGCTCGACGGCGATGCCCGTGGCGGCGCCGCGCTGTCGGTCAAGGCGGTCACCGGCAAGCCGATCATGTACGCCTCGACCGGCGAGAAGCTCGACCAGTTCGAGCGCTTCCACCCGGACCGGATGTCGCAGCGGATCCTCGGGATGGGCGACGTCATGACCCTGATCGAGAAGACGCAGTCCGCCTACGACGACGAGCAGGCGGCTGAGCTCGAGCGCAAGATCCGCAAGCAGGAGTTCGGGCTCGACGACTTCCTGGACCAGATGCGCCAGATCCGGCGGCTCGGTCCGCTTCAGAACATCCTCGGGATGATCCCCGGGATGAACAAGGAGCTCCGAGGCATGAAGGTCGACGAGCGCGAGTTCGACCGGATCCAGGCGATCATCCTCTCGATGACCCCACAGGAGCGCCGGCACCCCGAGCTGATCAAGGGCTCGCGGCGGCTGCGGATCGCGCGCGGGTCGGGCACCAACGTGCAGGCCGTCAAGCAGCTGATCAAGCAGTTCGACCAGTCGCGCAAGGTCATGCGCCAGCTCGCCCAGGGCCGGATGCCGGACCTCGGGGCGCTCATGCGCCAGGGCCGCTGAGGCGGTTTCTCGGCGTTTCGCGGCTCGGCACGCTAACCTCGCTATCCGCTTATGTCAGTGAGAATGAGATTGACCCGCGTCGGCAGCCGGAAGAACCCAATCTGGCGTGTCGTCGTCGCCGATCAGCGCTCCAAGCGCGACGGGCGCGTGATCGAGACCGTCGGGCACTACAACGCCCAGACGAACCCCTCGACGATCGTGCTCGACGAGGAGAAGATCCGCGACTGGCTGTCCCGGGGCGCGCAGCCGAGCGAGACGGTTCGCAAGCTGCTCCGCATCCAGGGCATCAGCTGACGCCTCAGATGAAGGAATTGCTCGAGTACCTGGCGCGGGGACTGGTCGACAGTCCCGACGAGGTCAGCGTGGTCGAGGTCTCCGAGGACGCCAGCACGACGGTGCTCGAACTGTCCGTCGGCGAGGACGACTACGGGAACGTGATCGGACGGGGCGGACGCACCGCGTCCGCGCTCCGAACGATCGTGAAGGCCGCGGCGCAACGGGAGAAGCGCCGCGTGTTCGTCGACATCGTCGATTCCTGATGCCCGACGTCCCACCCGGCTGGCTGCATGCCGGCACGGTGGGCCGGCCACACGGGCTTGACGGGAGCTTCCATGTGGTGGCGTCGAACCCGTCGCTGCTTGTGGTCGACGCCGTTATCCGGATCTCGACCTCCGGCGAGGAACGGCGGATCACGCGCCGAGCGGGCACCGATGCACGGCCGATCCTCCGGCTCGAGGGCTACGAGGACCGGACCGCGGCGCAGACGCTGAGCGGCGCGGATCTTCTGATCGCCCGCACCGCGGCGCCTGAGCTCGAGGAGGACGAGTGGTGGGCGGAGGACCTCGAGGGGTGCGCCGTCGTCGATGCGGGCCGCTCGGTCGGCGTTGTCCGGCGGTTGCTCGCGCTGCCCTCGTGCGAGGTGCTCGAGGTGGAGCGCGCGGGGAGCGACGAAATCCTGCTCGTGCCGCTCGTCAGCGACGCCGTGCGCTCGGTTGACCTTGAGCGGCGGGAGGTCGACGTCGATCTCGCGTTCCTGGGTGAGGAGTAGTCGCCGGTGGAGATCGACGTCTTCACCCTGTTCCCGGGTGCGTTTGAGTGGTTCGAGGGCCAGCGCCACGTCGCCAACGCGCTCGCCGCGGGGCACCGGGTCTCCTACGTCAACTACCGCGAGCACACGCCGCTCGGCGCCGGGCAGGTCGACGACACACCGTTCGGGGGCGGGGCGGGCATGCTGCTGCGGATCGACGTCGTCGAGGCGGCGCTGCGGGCGCGCTACGGGGCCGACCCGGTGTCGCTGGCGTCCTCGCGGCGCGTGATCGCGCTCACCCCGAGCGGCCGGCTGCTCGACGATGCGCTCGTCGACGAGCTCGCGGCCGAATCCGCGATGACGCTTCTGTGCGGCCGCTACGAGGGATTCGACCAGCGCATCCTCGATCACTTCGTCAGCGACGAGATCTCGATCGGGCGGTACGTCCTCGCCGGCGGCGAGCTGCCGGCGATGGTCGTCTGCGACGCGGTGTTGCGCAAGCAGGCGGGAGCGCTCGGCCATGAGGAGTCGGCGCTCGAGGAGTCCTTCAGCGCCGCGCTGCAGGGCGCGCCGGAGTACCCGCACTACACCCGGCCCGCGGAATATCGAGGTTGGGCGGTCCCGGAGGTGCTCCTCTCCGGACATCATGCGCGGATCCGTGAGTGGCGCCACGAGCAGAGCCGGGCGCGGCTGGCTGACGGCTGATGGCGGGCGGCTGGCGCTGACGGCGGGCGGCGGGCGGCGGGGCGCGCGCGAGCGCTTCCGCTACCATAGGCCGCCGCCCCTGCGGAGGGTGCGCGGCTGCGCATCCCTAGCGGACTTCCCCCGCATCGGCCTCTCCATTTGCCATGAGCACCGTGATCGACAGCCTTGAGCGCGCGCAGCTGCGCCGTGTCCCGCAATTCGATGCCGGCGATCGCCTGCGCGTGCACTTCCAGGTGATCGAGGGAACACGCCGGCGCACCCAGGTGTTCGAGGGCGTCGTGATCAAGCGCCAGGGCCACGGCGCGCGGGAGACGTTCACCGTGCGCAAGCAGTCCTTCGGCGTCGGCGTCGAGCGGACGTTCCCGCTCCACTCGCCAAAGATCGAGCGCATCGAGGTCGCCTCCCGCGGAGACGTGCGGCGCGCCAAGCTCTACTACCTGCGCGGTCGCGTCGGCAAGCGCGCCCGGGTGCGCGAACGTCGCAACACCGGTCCCGAGCAGTTCGTCGAGCGCGAGCTGCTGCACGCGCCGCTCCCGGACGAGCCGGAGGCCGCGACGGTCGAGCCGGAGCTCGCCGAGGACGCGCCGGCCGCCGAGGCCGAAGCCGCGCCCGAGGCCGCCGTCGCGCCGGAGGCTGCCGCTGAGCCGGACGCCGCGCCCGCTGAGCCCGAGGCCGAAGCGGCCGACGGCGACAGCGAAGAGAAGGTGTGACAACGACGAAGAAGTCGCTCGCGAGCTCGGCCCTCGAGCTTGCGGTGATCGTCGCCGCGGCGCTCGGTCTCGCGCTCGCGATCCAGGCCTTCGTGGTCAAGCCCTACCGGATCCCGAGCGGCTCGATGTTGCCCACGCTGCACATCAACCAGCGCGTGCTCGTCAACCGGATCGGATCGCACTTCTCCGACCCGCACGTCGGCGACATCGTCGTGTTCCACCCACCGAAGCAGTTCGACAGCTGCGCCAACCCGAACCAGGGCGAGAACGCCTCCGGCCAGGACGCCGCCAGGGCGTGTGACACCGTCGGGCACCAGGCGTCCTCGGAGACGTTCATCAAGCGCGTCGTCGGCGTCGGCGGTGACCGCATCTCGATCCGCAACGGCCACGTGTTCCGCAACGGGGTGCGCGAGAAGGACTCCTACATCGTGCCCTGCACGGGCGGCGGATCCTGCGATTTTCCGGCCACGTTCACGGTTCCGGCCGGGGACTACTACATGATGGGCGACAATCGTCCAAACTCCGAGGACAGCCGCTTCTGGGGCCCGGTGCCGCGGTCGTGGATCATCGGGAAAGCGTTCTTCACGTACTGGCCACCTGACCGCATGGGCTTCCTCTGACCGACCGCCGACATGTCCTCCCGCGCAGGCG
The DNA here is from genome assembly GCA_963813265.1 of uncultured Solirubrobacterales bacterium. Taxonomy (GTDB): domain Bacteria; phylum Actinomycetota; class Thermoleophilia; order Solirubrobacterales; family Solirubrobacteraceae; genus Palsa-465. Next base: position 134,798 of record CAWEYQ010000007.1, read on the forward strand.
ATAAGTCGAAATCCACGATCAAGTCCGCGATCGAGCTCGTCGTGACGGTCGCGATCGCCGTCGGGCTCGCGCTCCTCATCCAGGCGTTCATCGTCAAGCCGTACCGGATCCCGAGTCCGTCGATGGTGCCGACGCTCAAGATCGGCCAACGGATCCTCGCCAACCGGCTGATCTCCAAGCCGAGCGTCGGCGACATCGTCGTGTTCCATCCGCCGAAGGGCGCCGACCCGACGACGAATCCGATCTGCGGCAACCCGAGCCAGGGCGGCGGCCACGACCAACCGTGCGACCAACCGACCGCCGACCAGTCAACCCAGACGTTCATCAAGCGCGTCGTCGGCGGCCCCGGGGATCGGATCGCGATCGTGGGCGGCCACGTCACTCGCAACGGTGTCCGGGAGAAGGACTCCTACATCGCGCCCTGTGGCGGCGGCGATGCGTGCACTTTCCGGCAACCGATCGTCATTCCGCCCGGACATTGGTTCATGATGGGGGACAATCGTGGTGCCTCCGACGACAGTCGTTTCTGGGGTCCCGTCCCCACCAGCTGGGTCATCGGCGTCGCCTTCTTCACCTACTGGCCGCCTGACCGCATCGGCTTCCTCTAAGCGAGGGGCGCGCAAACGGGCTGGGAAGCGGACGGCGCGCAAGCTGTTCGCGTTCGACCGCTCGCTCGAGCATCGCTTCGTCGCCGGCGCCGACGAGGCGGGCCGCGGCTGCCTCGCGGGGCCGCTCGTCGCGGCCGCGGTGCTGTTCGACCTGGAACAGATCACGCCGCGGGACGTGCGGGCGCTCGGGCTGCTCAACGACTCCAAGCAGCATTCCGCGGCGTCTCGGGCCGAGCTGTTCCCGATCATCATGCGGGTCGCGACGAAGGTCGCCGTCATCTCCCGGTGCGCGCGCGGGATCGATGACCGCGGTCTGCACGTCACGAACCTCGCCGCGCTCCGCGATGCTCTGCTGCAGGTCGCCCGGCCGGGGTGCCTCTGCCTCAGCGATGGCTTCCCGGTGCGGTCGCTCGGTCACGACCAGCAGGCGGTCGTCGGCGGCGACGCCAAGAGCGCGGCGATCGCCGCCGCCTCGGTCATCGCCAAGGAGACGCGCGATCGCTACATGCGCCGCGTCGATGCCCTCCACCCGGGCTGGGAGTTCGCCGAGCACGTCGGCTACTCGACGCCGGAGCATCGGGATGCGATCGAGCGCCTCGGCGTCTCGCCGCTGCACCGGATGTCGTTCCAGTCGGCGGCCTACCAGCAGCTCGGCCTCGGCGTCGACCTAGAAGGCGCCTTCGAGATGCTCGATGCTCAGCAGCCGGCCTGAGAGGTCGAACGTCACCCCGATCGCGTCGAAGCGCAGCTCCTGCGCATAGGGGCGGTCGCTCCGCGCGTTCAGCCACACCGCCGCCATCCGGCGAACCTGCGAGCGCTTGAGCGCACGGATGGCATCGAACGGGCTGCCCTGACCGGGACGCATCCGGCGCGTCTTCACCTCGCAGAACGCGAGCACCCGGCCGTCGAACGCGACGATGTCAAGCTCACCGAAGCGGGTCCGGAAGTTCCGCTCGACGATCTCGAAGCCGCGGTGGACGAGATGCTCCCCGGCGAGCCGTTCGCCGAGTGCCCCGAGCTGTGTGCGTGGGTCGGTTCCCATGCTCCGGGACGCTAGGCTCGATCGCGTCACGCGTGGGTTGCGGACTGTGCCAATTCTGTGACGAGTGACCCGGCGGGACTCCACAGAGTTGGCACACGGCGTCACCCACACGTCACACGATGCGAGCGTAGCTTCGAGGTCGTGCTCGCCCGGGTCTCGACATTCGCGATCGACGGCGTCGATCCGCGCCAGGTGTGGGTCGAGGTCGACATCCGGCCCGGGCTCCCGGCGTTCACGATCGTCGGGCTCGGCGACGCCGCCGTGCGGGAGTCACGCGACCGGGTGCGCGCCGCGATCCTCAACTCCGGCTTCACGTTCCCGGATCGCCGGATCACGGCCAACCTCGCGCCGGCGTTCCTGCGCAAGGTCGGACCCGGATTCGACGCGGCGCTGGCGCTTGGGGTGCTCGCCGCGAGCCGTCAGGTGCCCGCCGAGGCGCTCGCGGCATTCGCGGTCTTCGGCGAGCTGTCGCTGACCGGCGAGCTGCGCGACTCCCCGGGAACCCTCGCCGTCGCCGAAGGCGCTCGCGGAGCCGGCATCGGCGAGCTCGTCGTTCCGCTCGAGCGCGCCCGTGAAGCCGCGCTCATCGACGGGTTGCGGGTCGCCGGGGTCCGCACGCTCGTGGAGGCGGCCGACGTCGTCAGGGGCGTGCGGGCGCCGGAGGTGCCGGCCACCGAGGTGCGGCGGGGCGGTCCCGCTCCCGGCGTCCACGAACCGGATCTCGCCGACGTGCGGGGTCAGTCGGCCGCGGTGCTCGCGCTGCAGATTGCCGCCGCCGGTGGACACAACCTGCTGCTCGAGGGGCCGCCCGGCACCGGCAAGACGATGCTCGCGCGGCGGCTGCCCTCGATCCTGCCGGCGATGACCCGCGCCGAGGCGATCGAGGTGACGCGGATCCACAGCGTCGCCGGGATCCATGCCGACGGCCTCGTCGAGACACGGCCGTTCCGGGCGCCCCATCACACGATCTCGCCGGCCGGGCTCGTCGGCGGCGGGGCACCGCCGCGGCCGGGCGAGGCGACGCTCGCGCACCACGGAATTCTGTTTTTGGACGAGCTCTCCGAATTTCACCGCGGCAGCCTCGACGCGCTGCGCCAGCCGCTCGAGGATGGATGCGTGGCGATCGTCCGTGCCCAGCGCGCGCTCGTGTTCCCGACGCGGTTCATGCTCGTCGCCGCGACGAACCCGTGCCCGTGCGGCTTTGCCGGGGTGGAGGACCGGTGCGTGTGCGGCGAGAGCGACCTGCGGCGCCATCGCCGCAAGCTGAGCGGCCCGCTGCTTGATCGGATGGACCTGCTCGTCGGCGTCGAGCGCCCACGGGAGGCCGAGCTCCGTGGCGGGCCGGCGCTTGATTCCGCCGCCGCGCGCGGGCGGGTCGCGGCCGCGCGCGAGCGCCAGCAGCAGCGCCTGCGGGGCGGCGCGGCGCGGTGCAACGGCGAGATGGACGGCCGGGCCGTCCGCCGCCACGTCGCGCTCGAGAGCGATGCCAGCGAGGCGCTTGCCAGCGCGTACAGCGCGGGCGCGTTGAGCGCCCGGGGGCGGCACCGGGTCCTCCGGGTCGCCCGGACGATCGCCGATCTCGGTGAGCGCGATCGCGTCTCGCGGCCCGACCTCCTGCTCGCGCTCAGCTTCCGCCAGCGCGGGGCCGACCAGGAGGTGCTCGCGGCGTGAGCGCGCGGGCATGTGATCGCTGCCTCGCCCGTACGTGGCTGATCGACCGGCTCGCGTCGCATCTGGAGCCGGTCCGCGCCCGGATCGCCGAGGTGCTGGCGGTGGACGACGCTCGGCTGATCGAGACCGTCGGCGGTCGCGCGGCGGAGCGGGTGCAGGCGGAGCGTGCTCGCTTCGACGCCAACGGCGCGCGCGATCGGGCCCGCCGGTCCGGCCTCGAGCTCATCTGCCGCTGTGACGCCGGCTTCCCGGAGTGCCTGCGGGCGCTCGAGTCCCCGCCCGCCGTGCTCCATGTCGCGGGCGGGCTTGATCGGCTGCTCGGTTGGTTGGCCGCCGACCCGGTGGCGATCGTCGGCTCGCGCCACGCGTCCGGATACGGGACGGAACTCGCCAAGGGCATCGCCCGGGATCTCGCGCGCGCCGGCGTTCCCGTCGTCAGCGGGATGGCGCTCGGCATCGACTCAGCCGCACACGCGGGCGCAATCACCGCCGGGGGCACGACAATCGCCGTGCTCCCGGCCGGTGCCCAGCGTGCCTATCCACCCGCCAAACGGGCACTCCACGCCCAGATCACCGCGTCGGGGGCTGCCGTCTCGGAGCTACCGGGCGACGCGACGGTGTGGCGGTGGATGTTCCCCGCCCGCAACCGGCTGATCGCCGCGCTGTCGGTGCTGACGATCGTCGTCGAGGCGGGCGACCAATCGGGCGCGCTCGTGACCGCCGCGTTCGCCGGCGCGCTCGGTCGTCCGGTCGGCGCCGTGCCCGGGCGCGTCACCTCACAGCAGTCGAACGGGACGAACGGGCTGCTCGCGCGCGGGGCGACGCTCATCCGCGGGGCCCAGGACGTGCTCGACCTGCTGTACGGCGCGGGCAGCCAGGTCGTGCCGGCGGCCGTGCGCCCGCGCCTTGACCGTGAGCTCGAGACGTTGCTCGAGGCGATCGCGACCGGGCACGACACCGCGGGCGCGCTCGAGCGGGCCGGGTTCCCGCCCGAGCAGGGACTGGCCGCGCTCGCGTCGCTCGAGCTCGCCGGGTACGTGCGGCGCGAGGCGGGAGGGAGGTACGCCGTGACCACGTAGGTCCCTAATCTCGCGGGTGTGGCGACGAACGACCGGCGAATCCCCCGCGTGCTGTCGATCGCCGGATCCGATTCCGGCGGCGGTGCCGGCATCCAGGCCGACCTGAAGGCGTTCGCCGCCTCCGGCGTGCACGGCATGACCGCGATCACTGCGATCACCGCTCAGAGCACGGTCGGAGTCACCGCCGTTCACGCCATCCCACCAGACATCATCATCGCCCAGGTCCGTGCGGTGGCCTCGGATATCGGCGTCGACGCCGTCAAGATCGGGATGCTCGGCACGGTCGACACGATCGCCGCGGTCGTCGCGGCGCTGGACGAGCTGCCCTCCGGGACGCCGGTGGTGCTCGACCCGGTGATGGTCGCCGAGTCCGGCGCCGAGCTGCTCGCCCCCGCCGCGCGGGAGTCGCTGATCGAACAGCTGCTGCCCCGGGCGACGGTCGTCACCCCGAACGTGCCCGAGGCCCGGGCCCTGACGGGTGCGGAGGAGGAGGCGGGGGAGGCGGGGAAGCCGAAGAACGCCGACATCGAGGCTCTCGGCCGGCGCGTCCACGCGCTCGGGCCCCGCTACGTGGTCGTCACCGGCGGGCACCGCGCGAGCGCGACCGACCTGTTCTTCGACGGCGAGGAGCTCGTCGAGATCCCCGGCGAGCGCCATCCCGACGGCGCCGCCCACGGGTCCGGCTGCACGCACTCCTCGGTCCTCGCCGCCCGGCTCGCCTGGGGCGATGAGCCGCTGGAGGCGGCCCGCCGGGCGAAGGTGGCGGCGAGCCGCGCCGTCGCCGACGGGCTGACCGAGATCGGGGCCGGCGCCGGGCCGGTCGACGTGCTCGGGCTGCGGCGCGGCGCGCGGATCGGCTGACCCACGCCCGAGACCGACTGACTCATCCCTCAGAACGGCTGACCTCCCTGAGCTCGGCTGGCCGCGCCAATCCGACGTACCCCCACCGCCCTGAGCTCGCCCGGCCTTACCGGTCCGACCACCGGTTCGCGCGCCCGAGGCCGCGCGCCCGAGGCCGAGCGTCCACGGCCGCGGCACCGGCCGTCAATGCGAAAGTCAACAATTTCTGTCAGACTTCTCCAGATTGGTGGCGCCGGGGTCCATTGGCGACCCTGAAAACGACATTGGAGGTCCTGCTGTGGTGATTCGGAGATGGCGTCTGCTGGCGCCGCTGGTCGTGATGGTGGTTGTGGCACTTGTTCCCGCCGTGGCGTCGGCAGCTCCGCCGACCCCGGTCTCGACGACGGACTGCGGCGGTCCGCTGGCGATTGATCCGTCGCCGACCACGGATGACCCGTATCTCGTCGACTACAAGTTCCACTGCAGCGAGGACATCACGGCGTACAGCCTGATCGTCGACCGGCGGGCGAGCGACTTCGCCACGGTCGATGACTTCGACCCGAGCCCGCAGGTGTTCGATCCCACCGGGGCCCCGAGCGCGACTGCGGCGGTCTCGTGCTCCGGCGAAACGCCGGGCAGCGGCATCAACTGCAACGCCGGCGCGGGCGGCGTGGTCAGCCGATGGAACAACGTCCAGGGGTCGCTCGACCTCACCGAGCCGTACTGCAAGTACCTGCCGTCCGGTGCGAAGCCGGGGACGCTCGCGGCGCCCCAGGCCGTCGTGTCCCTGATCGTCACGAATACGACCGGCGCTCAGAACGGGCCGTTCCGCCTCGATCTCACGAAGGCCTGCCGGAAAGTGGCCGATTACGTGCCGTTCCCGAAGGTCACCACCAAGAAGACGAAGCCGAAGACGAAGACGACCAAGCCGAAGAAGGGCAAGCGGGCAAACAAGACCACGCACAAGACCCGTCGTCGCTCGTAGTCCGAGCGGTGACGGACCGAGCCCGTGCGGCGGAACCCTTTTGACATAATCAGCCGATGCGCTTTCTGCGGATGAAGCCCGGACACGGAGAAGTCCTGATCGCAGAGGGCGACGCCACCCAGGCGGAGGATGAGCAACGGCTGGTCGAGGAGTTCCGCCGCCAGCTCGATGCCGGGCTCTGGGCGGCGGTTCCGCTCGCCGGCGCCGACGGCAAGCGTGAGGCGCGGATGGTCCGGACGTTCGACGATGTCCCCAGGGACGCCGACCGCGTGATCTTTTTCCCGCGCGCGGCCGGCGGACGGTAGGCGGCCACGTGCTGCTCGCGCTGGTTGCGACCGCCCTCGTCGCTCTTGCGCTGCTGTCAGATCTGATCCTGCCGAAGCTCGAGGACGCCTGGGGCCGGCATCGGGCTCGCCGCAAGCGAGCCCCGACGTTGCTGTTTGATCCCGGCCGCGAGCGGCGCGCTGAAGCGCGCGCGCGGGAGTTGCTCCGCTCGTGCGTCAACGAGGAGGAGTGGGCGATGTACCGCGACCTCGGGTTCATCCGCGTCTGGGGCTCTCAGGCGAGTGGACCGGGAGAGGCCGATCACGCAGCCGGGGCCCCGTATGCGTACCTCATCTATCCGCACCGGCCGATCGTGGCCTACCTCGCGCAGACCCGTCGGCTGCTGAGCGAATACTGCGTCAACTTCCCGGATGACACCCGGCCGTACGGCAGCAGCCGGCTCCCGGACTCCGACGATGTGCTCGCGAAGTGGATGGCCCTCACCGGCGATGAGCGCCGGCTGATCGCGTCGGCCAACATGCACCTGCCGGGGCGCCAGATCGATCCGGGCCAGATCGCCCGTGATCTGTGGCGTCTGTCGCAGTGGGAGCGCGCGCGGATGCGCTCGCTCGGCGAGCAGTCGCCGTCGGACCGGGTCGACACCGCCGGCTAGAACCAATCTCGGCGGCTTCAGGCGAGCCGCCGACCAAACGACTCCGCCTCGCATCGCGAGGTGGCGCGGGATGGCGTCCGATACCGGGTGCCGTGGCAGGCGATCGCCGACGCGGCCGTACCCAACTAAAGCAATGGACAAACTGCTAAAGCTGATACGCTGACATTTCAATTCGGATCGACATTGTGCTCTTTCGCAATGGGAAAGGAAGGCCGTTGAGATCGAGAAGGGGGCCCGCCGGCTTGGGGCCAAAGATCAAGAGTGTGGTCGGGGTCGCCGCGGCCATCCCAGCGCTCGCCGCCGTTCCGGCGGCACAGGCGACGACGTTGGTCGGGTCGGGCTCGAGCGCCGCCCAGCCGTACATGCAGAAGCTGTTCAAGTCGTACAGCCAGTCGAAGCACAACAAGATCCGCTTCAAGTACAACGGGAACGGGGGGAACGCCGGCGTCCAGGACGTGCAGGCGCATCGCAGCCAGTTCGCGGTCCAGACGCGTCCGCCGCTCCGGAGCGACAGCGGCACCGTGTACGTGAAGCTCTTCCTCGACGGGCTGTGCATCGCCGTCAATCCGGCGAATCACCTCAGCAACGCGTCCATCTCGCAGGTGAAGGACATGTTCCTGGCGACGGACACGAACTGGAACCAGCTCCCGGGGTCAGGTCTGTCGACGACGATCGCGCCGATCGGCCGTAACTCGAGTGCCGGCCTGTACACGTTCTTCCAGCAGGCGGTGCTCGGCGGCAAGACGCAGGCGTCGAACGTCCTTCAGCAGACGAGCGATGGTCTCGTTTCGACGGCGGTCCGGAAGGACCCGAACGCGATCGGGTACGTCGGCCTCGCCCACGCGGGCGCAGCCAACGGTGTGAAGAACCTCACGATCAACGGCGTCGCGTGCGACCAGGCCCACATCAAGAACGAGAGCTACCCGCTCTTCCGTTATGTGTGGGGCGTCTTCCCAATCTCGCACCCGAACGTCCAGGTTGAGAAGTTCTTCGACTGGGTCCGGACGAGCAAGGCCGCTGGAGGCATCATCCAGCGGGCCGGCGCGGTTCCCGCGTTCAACAAGCACTAATCCGTAGGGGGCCGGCCGGATGGAAGACGACGTCCTCCTTGAGGACGAACGCAGCAGCTTCAGTGGTGACCGGCGCGCCGAGTTCTCGCTCGGCGCGCTTGTCACGCTGGTCGTCGTGCTGCTGCTGGCGATGCTCGCGTTCGTCCTGCACGAGGCCTGGCCATCGTTCTCGCACAACGGGCTCGGATGGTTCGGGCCCGGGGGGAACATCGACACCCAGATCCAGTCGATCTTCACCTCCGGCGACGTCCGGGGCACCCCGCAGTACACGATCCACGCCTGGCCGATCCTGTGGAGCACGATCCTCACGACCGTGCTCGGCGTTGGGCTCGGGTTCGTCTGCGCCCTGTTCGTCTCGGTGTTCATCGTCGAGTTCGCGCCGGAGTGGCTGAAGCGCATCCTTGAGCCGGTCGTCCGCCTGCTCGCGAGCATCCCGTCGGTGATCTACGGGCTGCTCGGCGTGCTCGTCGTGGTGCCGTTCATCGGAAACCACCTGATCACCAACAGCGAGGCGGCGTCCGTCACGCCGGTCATCTCGCTCACCGGATACAGCCTGCTCGCCGCCGTGCTGATCCTCACCGTGATGGTCGCCCCGATCATGATCGCGGTCTTCAGCGAGGGCCTGCGATCGGTTCCGCGGGGCTGGCTCGAAGGCTCCCTTGCGCTCGGCGTCAATCGCTGGCGGACGTTCTGGAAGATCGCGGTCCGCACCGCGCGCCCGGCGCTCATCGCGGGCACCGTCCTGGCGACCGCGCGAGCACTCGGCGAGGCGGTGATGCTGAGCATGGTGTCCGGCTCGGTTGGCTTTGCGCCCAACCCGGCCGATGGGCTGATCTTCTTCTTCGAGCCCTCACGCGGGCTCGCCGCGACGATCCTGCACAACACCGAGGAGCTGAGCTCGCCGCCGATGAAGCACACGCTGTACGCGATCGCGGCGATTCTCCTGTTCTCCTCGGTGATGCTGTCGCTCGTCGGGTGGGCCGCGAAGCAGCCGATGAAGCGCTACTTCTACGCGGGGTCGGGCGCATGAGTGCCAGCCCGGTCGCGATCCCGCCTGCCGGGCCGCACACGCCGATCCCGACGCGCTCCGGCCGCCGACAGGACTCGGCCGCGTCGTGGCGTCTGAGCGACCGGATCGGCCTCGGCATCTCCTGGGCGCTCGGGCTCCTGTTCTGCGCGATCGTCGGCGCGATCGTCATCTACCTCCTGATTCAGGGGATCAAATTCGTCCGCCCGAGCCTGCTCGTGACCTCGCCGAAGGTCGGCTACAACGAGAAGCCAGACCGGCGGGTTCCTTGACCCGCTGCTCGGGACGATGATCGTCGCCGCGATTGCGATGATCGTCGCCACGCCGCTCGGGATCGCAATCGCCGTGTGGCTGAGCGAGTACTCGCGACCGCGCGCACTGGCGCGCCTCGCCGAGTCGACGATCGAGATGCTCGCCGGCACGCCCTCGATCGTCCTCGCGCTGTTCGGCACCCTCCTGTTCGAGGCCCCGGCGCTCGGGTTCCTCAGCCAGACGACCGGCGGCATCGTGCTCGGGCGCTCGTTCTTCGCCGCCGGCGCGATGCTGTCGCTGATCGCGCTGCCGCTCGTCGTCTCGACCGTCCGGGAAGGCCTCCAGGCAATCCCCGGTCATGTCCGCGAGGCGTCCTATGCGGTCGGCAAGACGAAGATCGCGACCACCCGGCGGGTGCTGCTCCCGGCGGCGCGCCCGTCGGTCATCACCGGCTCGATGCTCGGGGTCGGACGGGTGATCGGCGACACGGCGATCATCGTCGTGTTGCTCGGCGGGACCCAGAATTTGGAGGGCGTCGGGTCGACGCCGATGCTCGGCACCCTGCGCGGGACGGGCAGCACCCTGACCGGCTACATCTTCTACAACGCCCCCACGGGGGACGGCAATCAGCCGGACAAGGCATACGCCGCGGCGTTCGTGATGCTCATCATCGTCCTCGCGATCAACGTCGGGGTCGATGTGTTCGGCCGGCGAGCGAGGGAGCGGCGATGGAACTGAGACACCCGCCACGCGTGCGCCGCCTCACCGGCACCGAGTCCCTGGAACCCCGTCCGACCCCGGTGGCTCCCGCGGCGGCGGAGGCGCCTCCCGCACCGGTCTCCGCCCCCGCGCCGGTCCCCGAGACCCACCGGAACGGGAACGGGAACGGTCATCACCCGTCGAGCTTCGTCGCGGCCCCGCGCCGGGCCATCTCCTCCTCGTATGCGATCGACCGGATGCAGGTCGACAACGTCTCCGTCTCCTACGGCCGCAAGGTCGCGGTCAACCAGGTGTCCCTCCCGATCCGTCAGGGCGAGGTGCTCGCGCTGATCGGTCCATCCGGGTGCGGCAAGACGACGCTGCTGCGTTCGCTCAACCGGCTGACCGAACTCAACAAGGCCACCTCGTTCAGCGGCCAGATCACGCTGGACGGGCTCGACATCGCGCACATGGAGCCGACCGCGCTGCGGCGCCGGGTGACGATGGTCTTCCAGCAGCCGAACCCGTTCCCGATGAGCGTGTTCGACAACATCGCCTACGTCCTGCGCGAGCAGGCGGCCCGCCGGCCGAAGCGCGCCTCGCTGAAAGGCCACGTCGAGGACGCGCTCACCCGGGCGGGGCTCTACGACGAGGTCGCCGACAACCTGAACCACGCCGCGCTCCGCCTCTCTGGCGGCCAGCAGCAGCGGCTGTGCATCGCCCGCGCACTGGCCGCGAATCCTGAGGTGCTGCTTCTCGACGAGCCATGCTCGGCGCTCGATCCGCAGTCGACGAAGGTGATCGAGGACCTGATCGTGAAGCTGCGGGAGGAGGTCGCGGTTGTGATCGTGACCCACAACCTCCAGCAGGCGTACCGCATCGCGGACTACGTCGCGTTCATGTACCTCGGCGAGCTCGTCGAGTACGGCGATGGCCAGACCGTGTTCGCCGCGCCGCGTGAACAACGGACCCGGGAGTACGTCAGTGGTGCGTTCGGCTAGCGCGGCGGCCACAAGCGTGACCCTCGGCCTCGGCGTGCTGCTCCTGAGTGGTTGCGCGACGACGCAGCAGGAGGCGACGCGGCTGCAACTCAACAGCGCACGGCTGCGGGCCGCCGAGCTCCGCACGACCGTGACGCGACGGGATTCGACGATCCGCGTCGACCGGGTCACGGTGCTGAGCGGCAGCTCGGGCTCCGGCTCGGCGGTCGCGGTCGAGCTCACGAACCTCGCAGCGAAGGCGACGAGCGACCTGCCGATCGTGTTGCGGGCGGACACCGCGTCTCACCACGCGACCACGCTCAACGGCGCCGGTGGACTCGACTTCTTTGAGACGCATCTGCCGTCGATCACGGCGCACGGCCGGCTGACCTGGGTGTTCACGACCGGCCGCCGGCTTCCCAGCGGCACGCACGTCTCCGCAGTGGTTGGCGTGCCCAAGGGGCAGCCGCTCACCGTCCCGGACAGGCTGCCCGGGCTCCAAATTGCTCCGATGGCGGCGCACCACGGGACCGTGCGCCTGACGATCCGCAATCCGACCGCCGTGCCGCAGTACCAGCTCCAGGTCTACGGGCTCGCGAGCGCGCACGGCCGCACCGTCGCTGCCGGGCGTGCGGCGATCACCCACCTCGGGACGCACACGAGCACGACGCTGACGCTCCACCTCCTTGGCGGCACGGCGCCCACCGGGACCGTGTCTTTCGAAGCCCCTCCCACGACCTTCGGTTAGGTATGGAATCGACCACGACCACGACATCGCAGCCGCCCACTCCCGCACCGTCGCCCGCCTATGAGCAGTGCGAGCAGTGCGGGACGCCCGTCGAGTCCTCGCAGCGGTACTGCGTCGCCTGCGGGACCAAGCGCCGCCACGTCTCCGACCCGGCGGCGCAGTACCTCGCGAAGGCGAAGTCGGCGACGCGGACGCGGACCGGCGCGCCCGCCCGTCCGCGCACGACGACCCGCCGCGCCAACCGCTCGCTCGGCCTCGGCACCGCGTTCGTGCTTGCCGTGATCCCGCTGGCGGTCGGTCTCGGCGTGGTCATCGGGCGGTCCTCGAACAACGGTGATGACAAGCTGATCGCGGCGCTCAAGGCGCAGAAGCCGGAGATCATCCAGACGAGCGGCGGCGGAGGATCAAGCAACACGGCATCCGCGCCGACGCCGACCTCGAGCAGCAGCACGCCCGTCGCGTCGCTGAGCAGTGACTTCCCGCTGCAGAGTGGCTACTCGGTCGAGCTTCAGACACTCCCGGCCCGCGGCACGACGGCCGCGTCGGTGTCGAAGGCAAAGTCGGCCGCCACGGGGAAGGGCGCCAAGCAGGTTGGTGTCATCGTCCAGAGCGACTTCAAGGTGACGCCCGCACCCCCGGCGGGCGCGTACGTCCTGTACTCGGGCGCGTACAAGACGCAGGCGCAGGCGCAACTGGCGCTGACCAGGCTGAAGGCCAAGTTCGCTTCCGCCGTCGTGATCAAGGTCGACTCGGCGAACGGGACCGTGGCGGGCGCCGGCAAGACGCTGACGAAGACCCGGTACGGGACGGCGCACCAGATCGCCGGCTTCAAACCGACCCAGGCACAGGTCAACCAGGGCTCGCAGGCGGTCTCAAAGATCCAGTCGCAGGCGGGCAAGAACTACGTCAACTCCCAGCGCGGCCTTCCGGACGTGATCGTCGTCAAATGAGTCCGGCGCCGACCTCATCGCAGGAGACCAACTCTGAGCTGATCGCCCAGCGCGATCGCCTCATCGAGCAGTTCGCGACGCTGCAGTCCGAGCTCGGCGGGCTGTTCTACGAGATGGCGATCCGGGATCACGTGGTGATGGAGGTTCTCGTCCAGCGGGCCGCGGAACTGCAGCGGATCGACGCCGAGCTGGCGGCGGTGCAGCGGGTGCTCGAGAGCGGGGACAGCGCCGCGGGTGGGAACTGCCCCTCGTGCGGCGCCCTGTACGCCCGGGGCGCGGCGTTCTGTGCGCAGTGTGCGACTCCGCTGGACGCCGCATGATCGACTCACTGCGCACGATCAGGCTCTCCCGGATGCAGATCGGGGTCGTGGCACTGCTCTCGGCGGCGGCGACCGGTCTCATCATCGCCGGCGCCCTCGGCCACACGCCGGCGCAGAAGGCGGTGCTGGCGGCGCTCCAGCACCGGCCCGCACTCGTGCGCTTCACCTCGCCGACCGCCGGCGCGTCTGCGCAGAAAAGCGCGACCGCCGACGCTCCCACGCTCTCCTCGACACCGCCGGCGGCCGTCACCCCGTCGACCGGCACGACCGGGAACACCGGTGCCCTCAGCGGCAACACCGGCCCCGCCGGCAACACGGGAAACACCGGCTCGACGGCCACGACCACGACCACGAGCCAGACGACGACGCAGACCGACGACACCGGCCCCGACGCACAAGATCCACCACGTGTTTCTGATCACGCTGACGGCACCGAGCTACACGGACGCGTTCAGCACGAGCTCGGTCGCGACGTACCTCAATCACACGCTCGTGCCCCGGGGAACCCTCCTCAGCGGCTACGAGACGCTCGGCCTGACGGCACTGCCGGATTACCTCGCCTTGCTCAGCGGGCAGGCGCCGAACGCGGACACGCGGGGCGAATGTGCCACGTATGCGGAGTTCCCCGCCAGCGCGAAGCCGGCAAGCAACGGGCAGGTGCCGGGCGACGGCTGCGTGTACCCGAACACGATCATCACGCTCGCAGACCAGGTCGCCTCGGCGGGCAAGACGTGGAAGGCGTACATCGAGGACATGGGTTCACAGGCCTGTATCCATCCGAACTCCGACGCGCTCGATAACGTCGCGCTTCCGTTCGCGGGCCCCCAGTACGCGACCCGCCACAACCCGTTCATCTACTTCCACTCGCTGCTTGACCTCGGCGGATGCGCGAGCGACGACGTGTCCCTGACCAAACTGCCGAACGATCTCGCCAGGGCGAGCGCGACGCCAACGCTCTCGTATATCGCGGCGCGCGCCTGTGATGACGCCGGCGCGACGAGCTGCCCGGACGGCAAGCCGGCTGGCCTCGTAGGGGAGGACGCATTCCTCAAGACCTGGGTTCCGCGGATTCTCGCCTCGCCGGCGTACAAGCAGGACGGGCTGCTCGTGATCACGTTCGCGATCGCGGGCGTACCGAGCACGACCGGCGGTGGCGCCCCGACCGGCACGCTGCTGCTGTCCCGCTATGCCGCGCCCGGCAAGACGGTGTCGGCGACCTACAACCCGTATTCGGTGCTTGCGTCGATCGAATCGCTGTTCGGGTTTGACCGGCTCGTGCACGCCCGCGCCGCGAACACGTTCCTGTCGACGGCGCTTCCGAACGGCTAGCAGTTCGGCGGAGTAGGAACACTTCCATGCAAAGTCAATCAAGATTGTGTAGTTTGCAGGCCGAGTTCGACGGGGTGAGTGTCGAACCAGGTGATGCTTCTCCGGAAAGGGACTGATGTGAGAACACAAGCCAGGATGTTCAGCTTTGGGGTCGCCGCGGCCGCGCTGCTCATCGCGCTCCCGGCGGCGGCGAGCGCGGCGGTGAGCCCGCCGACGTTCAGTAGCGCGTTCACGCCGGCCTCGATCGGGTCCGGGGGCACGACCGCGCTCTCGTTCACGATCGCCAATCCGAACGCGAGCGGCACCCTGAACGCGATCGCGTTCACGGACACGCTGCCGGCCGGAGTCGTCGTGGATAACCCGAACGGTCAAACCGGGACATGCGGCTCGGCGAGCACCCTCACGGCTCTCGCCGGCTCGTCGACGATCTCGCTGACCGACGGAAAGCTCGCCGCGGGCGCCACCTGCACGCTGCAGGTCAGCGTCACCTCGACGACGCCGGGCAACTACCAGAACAGCACCGGTCAGGTGAGCTCGACCGAGGGCGGCGCCGGGAACGGTGACACGCAGACGCTGACCGTGTTCGGTCTCCCCACCGTGTCCGTCACGACGCCGAAGGAAAACGCGGTGTACAACTTCGGGCAGAAGGTGATCGCCGGCTACACGTGCCGCGACGCGTTCGGTGCGCCGGGCCTGAGCGCATGCTCGGGCGACGCCGACAGCGGCACCGCGGTCGACACCTCGTCCGAGGGCGCGAACACGTTCAGCGTGAGCGCGATCAGCAACGACGGTGCGATCACGACGCAGACGATCGACTACACGGTGCTGCCGGACAACCGCTTCACGGTGTCGAAGCTGACGGGCCACACCGGCGGCCAGGTGACGTTCAAGGTCAAGCTCCCCGATGCGGGCAAGCTCACGGCGACGCTCGTGCGCAACGGCAAGACGCTCGGCCAGACGGTCGTCAAGGCGAAGAGCGACGGCACCCAGCAGGTGACGATCAAGCCGAACGCCGCGTTCCGGAAGGTGATCCGGACAGGGTTGAAGGCGAAGCATCCAAAGCCGATCGCGCTCAAGCTGACGGTCACGTTCACGCCGTTCCTCGGCAAGGCCGGGAAGGCGTACACGAGCACGCTGAAGATCAAGCCGTAGGCGGCCACGTACCGCACGGACCGGGCCTCGGCTGCGTCGTGCCGCCGGGGCCCGGACCCATGCCAGAATCGCCGCGATGCGGGATCCGGATGATTCGAGTGACGCCGCCGATGGACCGAGCGTCGACGCGGGGACCGAACCCGACACGGGCCTGACGGTTGAGCTGTCCGTGGATACCGTCCCCGGCGCGTCGGGCGAGAGCTCGCTGCCCGTGGCCCCGGTCCGAGGCCAGGACCAGCTTCCCGGGCTGGAGGCGGAGCGACGGATCACCGACTGGGGCCGCTCGGAGCGGCTTGAGGGCATTGTCGACCGCACCGTCTACGACTTTCTCTACCGGTACTGGTTCCGGGTGGAACTCGACGGGCTCGACAACGTCCCCGACGACGGCGGCGCGCTGCTCGTGGCCAACCACGCCGGCGCGGTCCCCTCCGACGGCGCGATGATCGGCAAGGCCCTGCGCGAGGAGCATCCACGCCGGCGCCCGGTGTACATCGCCACCGAACGCCGCTTCGGCGGAATGCCCGGCGTCGGGATGGTCGTCACCAAGCTCGGCGGCGTGGTGGCGCATCCCGCGAACCTCCACCGGCTGCTGTTCGACGAGGGTCAGCTCGCGCTGCTGTTTCCCGAGGGCCAGGCGGGAGCGCGCAAGCCGCTCAAGGAGCGCTACCGGCTGCGCTCCTTCGGCGACGCGGAGTTCGTCAGGGTCGCGATCCGAGCACGCGTCCCGATCATCCCGATCGCGGTGATCGGCGCGGAGGAGGCGACTCCGGTGGTCGCTCGCCTGGGCGCGATGCGGGGGCCGCTGCGGCGGCTCGGACGGCTGCCCGGCGTGCCGCTCACCGTCGGCGCGCCGCTCCCGGCGAAGGTGCGCATCCGGTTCCTGGAACCGGTCCAGACCGCCGAGCTCGAGCCGGAGAGCTGGCGTGATGTCGGGCTCGTCCAGAGCCTCGCCGAGGACGTGCGCGCGCTCGTCCAGGAGAACGTGTTCGAGATGGTGGGCCAGCGTCGGAGCGTGTGGCTCGGGTAGAACCCCGGGCCGAGGCACATCGATGAGTACGCGTCGCATCCTGATCACGGGTCTCTCCTCGGAAACCGGCGGCCGGCTCGCCCAGGCGCTCGAACGCCGCCCCGAGCTCGACGCGATCATCGGGATCGATACCGACGATCCGCGCCACGAGCTGCACCGCACCGAGTTTGTCCGGGTCAGCGCCGACCACACGCTCCTGCGGCGGATCATCACCGCGGCGGCGATCGACACCGTCATCGACACCCGTCTGATCGCCGATCCGCTGCTCGCGGGCGTGCAGACGGCGCGCGCGGTCAACGTTCAGGCGACCCAGAGCATCCTCGCCGCCTGCAGCGGTATCGACTCGCCCGTCCGCAAGGTCGTGTTCAAGTCCTCGGCCCACGTCTACGGCTTTGATCCGGACGCGCCCGCGTTCCTGACCGAGGAGATGCCGCTCGCCACCGGCCGCCGCACCGACCTCGAGCAGACGATCGTCGACGCGGAGGCCGCGGTCGCCGAGTACACCGGCGCTGCCGCCCGCGGCGTGACGGTCACGGTCGTCCGCTGCGCCGATCCGCTCGGTCCGGAGCTCCGCGGCTCGCACCTCGCGCTGCTCGGTCTGCCGGTGATCCCCTCGATGCTCGGCTTCGATCCGCGGTGGCAGTTCATCGATGAGGACGACGTCGTCGGCGTCCTCGCCCACGCTGCCCGCCACGACCTCCCGGGCACCTACAACGCGGCCGCCGACGGCGTCCTCGCGCTGTCGGAGATCGCGTCGCTGCTCGGCAAGTCGCTGTTGCCGGTGCTGCCGCCGTGGGGGACCGGCTTCGCCGCCGCGCAGTTGCGCCGCCTCGGGCTGCGGATCCCGCTTGAGACGATCCACCACATGCGGGCCGGGCGAGGGCTCGACAACCGCCGACTGAAGGCGAGCGGGTACGTGCTCCGGTATACGAGCCGGGAGGCGGTGCTCAAGCTGCGCGCCCAGCAGCGGCTGCGGCCGCTGCTCGGTCGCGGCGCCGAGAGCTACCGCTACGAGCGCGAGGTCGAGGAGTTCCTCCGCTGGAGCCCGAGCGTCCATGGGTCGCCAAGCCCCGGTCAGGATGGTGACCGCGTCGCCGCCCCGGACGGTTACGACGAGCTGGGGGAGGGAGAATTGATCTCCCTGATCTCGTCGCTCGAGCCGGATGCGTTGCGGCGGTTGCGCAGCTATGAGCTCGCCCATGCGGCCCGCCCCCGAGTGCTCGAAGCGCTCGATCGGAACCTCGCCCGGCGGGCGTCACGGCGATAGCGTCCGACCCTGCGAGCAGGATCTCAGCAGGGAAAACTGAAACAACTGTTGCAATTGACGTTTAACACGGCGGAAATGCTTGCTTTATCAATTGTGCCGCTAGGATGTGGCGCCTAAAGGAGGACTTGGTGGCGCGTGTTTCTTATCTGAAGCCCGCGGTCACGACGGAACGCCCATCCTTTGGGGGGCACCGGCAGGTGACTGCGACTTCTCGCCGTATTCGGCGAGGCCCGTTCATCGCGGGCGGGTTCATCCTGCTCGCGCTCGTCGCGGCCGGGGTGGTCGCGCTCATCTTCGTGTCCGCGAAGGCGAGCCTGACCGCGGACAGCCAGGCCCTCGCCCGGATCGGTATGCCGCTCGGCGGCGGCACGGTCAAGAGCGTCAGCGTCACCACCGGCCACGACGGCAGCTTGATCCCGGTCACGCTCCGCGGAGATCAGATCTGGCCGACGAAGACGGTCAAGGCGCACACGCTCGTGCACGTCGAGGTCGTCATCAAGCGTCCCGGCTGGAACGCGTGGCTCGCGGGCAAGACCGAGACCATCAAGCTCGCGATGATGACCCCGAGCGCCTCGCTCAAGCAGCACAACCTGACGCTGAAGGCGGGCGCCGGGATCGTGCTCCGGTTCAAGCAGCCGGTGCGGACGTTCTCCTATGGCCCCGACGCGGAGCACCTGACGCGTCGCGTGCTCCACAAGCCGCTTGACCGCATCCGTCTGCCGCGCCCGGCGGCCGCCGGGACGCTCACCGTCGCCGCCGCGCCGCGCGCGTGGGAGACCTCGCCGCCCGCGATCGTCAGCTGGTTCCCGGCCGGGATCAAGGCCGGCGCCGTCGCCAGTCCGGCGCCGGGCAGCACGATCACGCCGCACACGAAGATCACGCTGACGTTCTCGAAGCCGATCAACAAGGCGCTGGGCGCCAGCCGCCCGCCGGTCTCGCCGATGACGCCCGGCGTCTGGCACGTCCTCAACGACCGCGTCATGGTGTTCAAGCCCGTGAGCTACGGCTACGGTCTTGGCGCCAAGGTCCAGGTCGCGTTGCCGAGCGGAGTTCAGCTCGCCGGCGGCCGGCAGACCGGAACGTCAAACGTCGGCACTTGGACCGTGCCCGGCGGGTCAACGATTCGGCTGCAGCAGCTGCTGTCCCAGCTCGGTTACCTGCCGTTCGCCGTCAAGGGCGCGCATGTCGCGCTCACGCCGGAAGCGCAGGAGAGCGCAGCGGTCAAGCCACCGAAGGCCAGCTTCGATTGGAAGTACCCCAACATCCCGGACGCGCTGCGCTCGATGTGGTCGCCCGGCGCCAACGGCACCGTCACCAAGGGCGCGCTGATGATGTTCCAGAACGACCACGGCCTGACGCCCGACGGCAACGCCGGCCCGGCCGTCTGGCGCTCGCTGATCAACGCCGTCATCGCCGGCAAGCGCTCGTCGTTCGGTTACACGTGGGTGAACGTCAGCCTGTCGGGGCAGAGCCTCAACCTGTGGCACAACGGCCACACGGTCCTCGACACCCCCGTCAACACCGGGATCCCGGGGAGGGCGACCGACCCGGGCACCTTCCCGGTGTACTCGCACCTGCAGTCGACGACGATGAGCGGGACCAACCCCGACGGCAGCACCTACAACGACCCCGGCGTGCTCTGGGTCAGCTACTTCAACGGCGGCGACGCCCTGCACTACTTCGCGCGCGGGTCGTACGGGTCGCCGCAGAGCCTCGGGTGCGTCGAAATGCAGCTCAGCCCCGCGGCTGCGGTGTGGCCGTACACACCGGTCGGGGCGATCGTCCACGTCGCATAGCCACATTCCCCCGGGGTTCCGTTCCCCGGGGGAGGTACCCTTATTCCGGTGCGTAGCCGCTCGTTCATCGCCGTCGCACTTGGTCTCGTGATCCTGCTCGGGGGAGCGGGCGCGGTCCTCGCGTACGACGCCTCCCAGAAGCACACGATCGCCAGCGGGGTCACGATCGGCGGCATCGACGTCGGCGGGATGTCGACGCAGAAGGCGACGGCAACGCTGCGCGCGGCCTACGCCAAGCGGCTCTCGCGGCCCGTCGTGATCCGGTACCACGATCAGCGCTTCGTGCTCACGCCGAGGGCGGTCCATCTCCGGGTCGACATCCCCGGCAGCGTCCAGCAGGCGCTCGATCGCAGCCGCCAGGACAACGTCCTCGTCCGCACCTTCCGCTCACTCACCGGCGGCCACATCCACGCGAACGTCGATCCTGACCTCCGGTATTCCGAGCCGGCGGTCCTCCGACTCGTCAACCACGTCTCGCACACGGTGCGCGTCGCGGCGCATGACGCGACGATCTCCTACTCGGGCGTGTCGATCGGCGCCGTCGACAGCCACACCGGGGTCGCGGTGCGCCAGCAGCCACTGACCGACGCGATCAATCGAGCCCTGACCGACCCGTCGGCGTCCCGCCACCTGAGTGTGCCGGTCACGCGGACACCGGCAAAGGTGACGACCACCCAGCTCGCCGCGCACTACCCGGCGATCATCACCGTCGATCGATCGAGTTTTCGCCTGCGGCTGTGGCGGCACCTTCGGCTCGTGAAGACGTACACGATCGCCGTCGGGATGGCCGGACTCGAGACCCCCGCCGGGCTGTACCACATCCAGGACATGCAGGTGGACCCCTCCTGGCACGTGCCGAACAGCGCCTGGGCGGGCTCGCTCGCCGGCCAGACGATTCCTCCCGGCCCGCAGGACCCGATCAAGGCACGCTGGATGGGGATCTACAACGGAGCCGGGATCCACGGCACGGATGAGCTCGGCTCGCTCGGATCCGCGGCGTCGCATGGCTGCATCCGGATGGCGATTCCTGACGTCGAGGAGCTGTACAACCAGGTGGCCGTCGGCACGCCGGTCTACGTCGAGTAGCGCGCGTGCATCCGTGAGGCAGGGACGGAGCGCGGCGGCGGCGAATAGCTGGCGCATGGGCGCCACGCATCCCGAACCCGCGTCTGCGCAGCCATTCAGCCCCCGTTGGCGCGACGCACTGCAGGCGTTCGACGACGGCCTCAGTCGGCGCGCGGTCGCGGTGAAGACCCGTCGGGCCTACCGGATTGACACCGAGCAGTTCGCCGCCTGGGCGACGACGATGGGGTACGGGCCCTCCGACATCGACGTTCGGCGCCTGCGTCGCTATGCCGCCGGGCTGTCCGAGCGCGGGCAGGCCCCGACGACCGTCGCGCGCAAGCTCGCGGCGCTCAGGGGGTTGTTCCGCTCGCAGGTCGAGATCGGCGCCCGACAGGAGAACCCGGCCGATCTCCTCTCCTCGCCGAAGAAGCCGCAGCGGCTGCCGCGCGTGCTCCGGCCGGACGAGGTGGCGGCGCTGCTTGACCGCATCCCCTCGAGCACGCCGCTCGAGCTGCGCGATCGCGCCCTGTTCGAACTCGCATACGGATCCGGATTGCGCGCCGAGGAACTTGTGACGCTCGATGTCGAGTCGGTGCAGTTCGACGCCGAGGCGGTGCGGATCGAGGGCAAGGGCGGCAAGACGCGGATCGTGCCGGCCGGCGAGCACGCGCTGGGCGCGCTCGAGCGCTACCTGTCCCGCGGGCGCCCGGCGCTCGATGCCGAGCGCGAAACCGCCCTATTCCTCTCAAAATCTGGCCGTCGTTTATCGACCTCCGACGTCCGGCGGCGGCTGCGCACGTGGGCGCGCCAGGCGGCGGCGCACGTCCCTGCTCTGGAGGGTGTCTATCCGCACGCGCTCCGGCACTCGTTCGCGACCCATCTGCTCGAGGGCGGTGCGGACCTGCGGGCCATTCAGGAGCTGCTCGGCCACGCCACCATCTCAACGACTCAGGTCTACACTCGGGTAGAGTCGGCGCGCCTGAGATCAGCGTACGCAAGCGCGCATCCCCGCGCCTAGCGGTCACAGGGGGAACACTGGAAACGAACGTCAAAGCGATCGAGCTGCAGGAACTCTGGAGGCGCTACAAGGCCACCGGGGATGAGCGGGCGCGGGAGCGGCTCGTCGTCGCTTACTCACCACTCGTCAAGTACGTCGCCGGCCGGATGAGCTCCGGGCTGCCCGCGCACGTCGAAGAGGCCGACCTCATCTCCTACGGACTCGGAGGGTTGATCTCCGCCATCGAGCGTTTCGATTTGAGTCGGGAGATCAAGTTCGAGACGTACGCGATCACCCGGATCCGCGGCGCGATCATCGACGAGCTGCGAACGCTCGACTGGGTGCCGCGCTCGGTGCGCGCCCGGGCACGGGAGATCGAGCGGGTCAACATGAAGCTTGAGGCCAAGCTCCAACGCGCCCCGACCGATGACGAGATGTCCTCCGAGCTCGGTGTCTCGGTCGAGGACTTTCACGACGCCCTGCTCCAGATCTCGAACTCGACGATCGTCGCGCTCGACGAGCTGTGGAACGTCTCGGACTCGACGGGTGACCAGGTGTCGCTGCTCGACACGCTCCCCGACCGGGGTGCGCCCGACCCGCAGGTGCTCGTTGACCAGTCCGAGCTGCGCGACCGGATCGCCGACGCGATCGCGGCGCTCCCCGAGCGGGAGAAGCTCGTGGTCGCGCTCTACTACTACGAGAACCTGACCCTTCGTGAGATCGGCGAGGTCCTTGGGGTGACCGAGTCCCGCGTCTCGCAGCTCCACACGAAGGCCGTCCTGCGCCTGCGGTCGAAGCTCGCCGGCGAAGTCGATTAGTGTCTGCGCCGACGCGCTGACACCCCGCGGACAGAGGAGCTCAGGAGCCGATGCAACTCGGAATGGTTGGTCTTGGACGGATGGGCGCCGGACTCGTCCGGCGGCTGATGAAGGACGGACACGACTGCGTCGCCTATGACGTCTCTGCGGACGCCGTGAAGGCGCTGGTCGACGACGGCGCGACGGGCGCCTCGTCGCTGGAGGAGTTCGTCTCCAAGCTTGAGAAGCCGCGGACCGCGTGGGTCATGGTCCCCGCCGGGGACATCACCGACAAGACGATCGCTGCGCTCGCCGACGTGATGGAGGAAGGCGACACCATCATCGACGGCGGCAACACGTACTACCGCGACGACCTGCGCCACGCGGCCTCGCTGCACGAGAAGGGCATCCATCACGTCGATGTCGGCACGAGCGGCGGAGTCTGGGGCTTTGAGCGCGGCTTCTGCCTGATGATCGGCGGCGAGGATGCGGTCGTCGATCGGCTCAGCCCGATCTTCGCCTCGATCGCGCCCGGTGTCGGC
This sequence comes from uncultured Solirubrobacterales bacterium, assembly GCA_963813265.1. Taxonomy (GTDB): domain Bacteria; phylum Actinomycetota; class Thermoleophilia; order Solirubrobacterales; family Solirubrobacteraceae; genus Palsa-465. The sequence continues at coordinate 157,978 of CAWEYQ010000007.1, forward strand.
GACGCGCCGCGTACCCCGGGGCGCTCCGGGGACCCGTCACCGGCCGAGCAGGGGTGGCTCCACTGCGGGCCAAACGGCGCCGGTCACTTCGTGAAGATGGTCCACAACGGGATCGAGTACGGGATCATGGCGGCGTTTGCCGAGGGGCTGAACGTGATCCACAACGCTGACGCCGGGATGCGCCAGCGCGAGGCGGACGCCGAGACCGCGCCGCTCGAGCAGCCGCAGTACTACCAGTACGACATCAACGTCGCCGAGGTCGCCGAGGTCTGGCGTCGCGGCAGCGTGATCAGCTCGTGGCTGCTCGACCTCACCGCCCAGGCGCTGAACGCGTCACCGACGCTCGACGAGTACGCCGGACGCGTCTCGGATTCCGGCGAGGGACGGTGGACGTCGATCGCCGCGATCGACGAGGGCGTGCCGACGCCGGTGCTCACGACGGCGCTGTACTCGCGGTTCGCCTCCCGCGATCTCGACGAGTTCGCGAACAAGCTGTTGTCGGCGATGCGCCACGGCTTCGGTGGTCATCTCGAGAAGGCCTCATAAGGGTTCGCCTCACAGGTAGCTCGCGATCTCGGCGGCGATCGCCTCGGGCATCGTCATCAGCTGCTCCTCCGTGTACCGGAGCACGATGTAGCCCTTCGCTCTGAGGTCGAACTCGCGCTGTCGGTCCTGCCGGATCTGGGCCGGGGTCTTGTGGCCGCTCGCCTCGTCGATTTCGACGACGAGTTTGCCGGCGTGCCACACGGCGTCGACGAGCCACCCGAAGAGGTAGACGTTGATGCCGTCCGGGAGACGGATCCCGTAGCGCTGGCAGAGCGTGAGCAGCAGCCGCTCGATCCGGCTACGGGTGAGCGCGAGCTCGGGGAGGTGGACGCGTATGGCCTTTCTGAGCGCCTTCGTCCCGTCGATGCCCTGGCCGATGCTGGCCTGGAGCGCGGTGACATCGAGGAGCCCTTGAAAGTCGGCGTTCGCGAGCACGAACCGCAGCAGATCATGCGTCCCGGTCGCGGCGAAGTCGAGGATCGCCTGGCTCGGGGTGGTGATCGGGAAGCCCTTGTGCGGCGTGCGGTCGAGCGTGCGGCGGCCGTGGACGACGATGCCGCTCCAGTCTTGGACGCGCCTCGGGGTGCTGACGTGGATCTGCGGCGGCGCGTACTTCAGGAGCCCGAGCCACCAGACGGCGGTCGCGTGGCTGAGCATCGCGCCGGGGCCGGCGTAGAGCAGGGCCGCGGCGAGATCGGATTCGGGCGTGCGGCCGGGATGACCGACGGCGTACACCCGCGGCAGCTCCCAGAACAGGTACCCGGCGTCCTGCCAGTCGCAGATCGTCGCTGAGGCGACGCCGAGAGCGCGCAGTTGCTCGTAACGGACGCGCCCCTGCTGCGGCTCCGCTACCGCCGCGACGCATAGTTTGGTAGCGCACCTCGGCCTGTCCGAGGTGAATCGCCATTCACGTCCGGTGAGGTGGGCCGGGGTGGGGCGGGGGCGGCGGCGGGACATCCCCGCCAGCATGCGACGACACCGCGTTACCGAACAAGACGCAGAAGTGCCAACTCTGCGCCGATTCAGCACCGGAACTGCAACGACCACGGAGGCCGGCGCGACAGGCCGCGCCGGCCACAGCATCGCCACACGGCGTTCACGCGATATCGTCGGGACTTCGGCGTCACAAGAGAGAGGAGTCAGGCATGCACAAGGCCGCGGATCGCATTCGCAACGTGGCACTCGTCGGCCACCGGGGCAGTGGTAAGACCAGCCTGCACGAGGCATTGCTCTTCCAGGGCGGGGCCGTGAATCGGCTCGGCACGGTCACCGACGGGACAACGCTGTCCGACTCAGACCCGGACGAGAAGTCGCGCCAGATGTCGATCTCGGCAGCACTCTCGAGCTTCGAGTGGCAGGACCGTAAGGTGAACCTCCTCGACACGCCGGGTGACTCAAGCTTCATCGCCGACGCCCTCGGCGCACTCCGAGTGTCCGAGTCGGCCGTATTCGTGATCAATGCCGTGATGGGAGTCGAGGTCCACACCATCCGGCTCTGGCAGCGCGCCGCCGAGCTCGACCTCGCCCGGCTGATCTTCGTGAACATGCTCGACCGCGAGCGCGCCGACTTCTTTCGCACGCTGGAGAGTCTCAAGGCAGCGTTCGGACAGCACGTCGTCGCCACCGAGATCCCGATCGGCGAGGAGCACGAGGTCCGCGGCGTCATCGACCTCGTCGACATGAAGGCGTACGAGTACACCGACGCCGGCCGCGACAACTGCAAGGAGATCCCGATCCCGGACGAGCTCCAGGCCCAGGCCGAGGAGTACCGCGAGAAGCTGATGGACGAGGTCTCCGAGTCCTCCGACGCGCTGATGGAGCGCTACCTCGAAGGCGAGGAGATCTCCCACGAGGAGATCGTCACCGCGCTCAAGGAAGGCACGAACCACGGCGCGATGTTCCCGGTGACGTGCGGGATTGCGACCCGCAACCTCGGCACCAACCGGCTGCTTGACGCGATCGTCGACGACCTCCCGAGCCCGGTGAAGCACGGCGGCCTGGAGATCGGCGAGGTCACGCTCGAGCCGAGCGAGGACAAGGCGATGTTCGCGTACGTGTTCAAGACCCGGGCGGACCCGTTCGCGGGCCGGATCAACATGTTCCGCGTCTACCAGGGCGTGATGAGCCAGGACACCCAGGTGCTGAACACGCGCACGCACAACAAGGAGCGAATCGGCCAGCTCGTCACGTTCGACGGGGCGCAGACGGGTCACACGAACGAATACGGCCCGGGCGACATCGGCGCCGTCGCCAAGCTGAAGGAGACCAAGGCGGGCGACTGGCTGGCCGAGCGCGATCAGCCGATCACGATGCCGAGCATCAAGCTCCCGGCCCCGGTGATGGCGTTCGCCGTCGAGCCGAAGACGAAGGGCGATGAGGACAAGGTGTTCACGGCGCTGCGCCGTCTCCAGGAGGAGGATCCGACGATCGACCTGCACCGTGACCCTCAGACCGGCGAGCAGATCGTCGCCGGGCTCAGCCAGGTGCACGTCGAGGTGATCGTCGAGCGGCTCAAGTCGCGCTTCGGCGCCGAGGTCAACCTCAAGCCGCCGCGCGTCCCCTACCAGGAGACGATCCGCAAACCGGCGAAGGCCCACGGGCGCCACAAGAAGCAGTCCGGCGGCCGGGGTCAGTTCGGCGACTGCCACATTGAGGTCGAGCCGCGTCAGACCGGAGAGGGGTTCGAGTTCGTCAACGCGATCAAGGGCGGCGTGATCCCGACCAGCTTCATCCCGGCGGTCGAGAAGGGGGTGCTCGAGGCGATGCAGGAGGGCGTCGTCGCCGGGTATCCGGTCAAGGACGTGCGCGTCCGCGTGTATGACGGCTCCTACCACACGGTGGACTCGAGCGAAATGGCGTTCAAGATCGCCGGCTCGGTCGCGATGAAGCAGGCGATGGAGCAGGCCGGGCCGGTGCTGCTCGAGCCGATCATGCAGGTGACCGTGACCGTCCCCGAGGACGCCGTCGGCGATGTGATCGGCGATCTCAACTCCCGCCGCGGGCGCCCGCTCGGGATGGAGCCAAGCGGTGCCGGGATGACCGAGGTCAAGGCCGAGGTCCCGATGGCCGAGATGCTCTCCTACGCCCCCGATCTGCGGGCGATCACCGGCGGCCAGGGCGAGTTCACGATGGAGTTCGAGCGCTACGAGGAGGTCCCGAGCCACCTCGCGAACAAGGTCGTCGAGGAAGCCCGGGCTGAGAAAGAAGCTGTAAAGGCATAGCTCTCGGTCCGCTACGCTCGCCGTGTGACGACGAAGGACATCCGGACCTCCGACGCGTACACGTCCTGCGACGTCTGCGGCCGCACCCTGTTGCGCGGCGAGCGGTCCGAGGTGTACCTGAACGGCGGCGCGCGCCGCGAGGTGTGCGAGCTGTGCAAGGACCGCGCGATCCACGAAGGCTGGATCCGTGAGGGCACCATGCCCGCGTACGCCGAGGGCGACGGCGGCTCGGACCGCCGGCGTTCGATCTTCTCCCGGTTTCGCTCCCGGCGGGACGGCGGTCCCGCGGCGACGCCCAACCCGACGCTCGCCGACGAACTCGACAGCCAGTCGTGGTCACAGGAGCGCTCGGCCGCGACGCCGGCGCCCGTGCCCGCGAGCCCCGCGCCCCATCGCCGCCGGCCCTCCAGCCCACGCGAGCCGCGTCACGTTCATGCCGTTCCGACGAGCATCGAGCAGAAGGTCGCCTCGGCGATCGGCGCCTTCAACCTCTCAGAGCATCCGCGGACCGTCGCCGGGGTCGCCCGCTCGCTCGGCCTGCCCGCAGTCGCGGTCGCCCCGGACGAGGTTCACCCCGGGATCGTGCTGATCGTCGTCTCCTGGGAGCTCTGCTGGTACCGCTACGAGGTCGACCTCGCCGCCGAGCGCCCGAGCGTCCGCGTCGCCGGCCAGGGGTACGAGCTTGAGGAGCTGACGCCGGAAGAGCAGCAGCCAAACGCGATCGCCGAGGAGAACGGCGTCCTGTCACTCGGCTGACCTCGCCTGGACAGGCGTCCGATGTCCTCGGAAACGGTTCTTCAATAGCATCCAGAGCGTGATCTACTGCGTCGTGCCGGAGGGGCTCGCCGATGAGCTCTTCGACAAGCTGACCGACTACTACGCCGCGGACCCCAACGTGGAGGTCATCGTCGATCGTCGTAAAGCCGATCGGCGCGGCCGCACTTCCGGCGCGGGCGGCCAGCGTGAAGTGCGTGACCGGCGCCGGCCGCGCGTGCCCGGCGAGCTGCCCGAGCTCGCGACCGAGTGACCGAGTGACCGCCGCCGACGCCCCGACGCTCGTCGTCCATGTCGACGGCGGAGCGCGCGGCAACCCGGGACCGGCGGCGATTGGGGTCGTCGTCTCCAACCGCGAGGGCGAGGTGCTTGACGAGCTGGCCGAGCGGATCGGTGTGGCGACGAACAACGTCGCCGAGTACCAGGCGCTCCTGAAGGGGCTCGAGCGCGCGGCTGCGCTCGGCGCCCGCGAGGTCGAGATCGTCAACGACTCCGAGCTCGTCGCCAAACAGTTGACGGGCGCCTACAAGGTCAAGCACCCATCGATGAAGCCGCTTCACGAGCAGGCGATCTCGGCGCTGCGGGGATTTGACCGCTGGCGCATCCGCTCCGTGCCCCGGGCCGAGAACGCCCACGCCGACGCGCTCGTCAACGCCGCGCTTGACGGCGAGGCGTGAGGACGCCCGTTCCCGTGGAACGGCGCGCGCCGCTCACCTCCTAGGCGGCCGTCGGGTCGTTGACCCGCCCCGCGAACAACACCGCCCGGCAGCGTGACCGCCAGGTTGAAATCGCCCTGGCGAGGTTTCAGCGGGAGGATCAGGGGTAGGAGTGATTGTGGGCACAACGACTTGCTATGATTGTGTCCGCAACAATCTTCGTCCTCTCGGGAGGTAGACACCCTATGAATCTTGGTCTGCTGATTCTCCGACTCGTCGTCGGCCTGCTGTTCGTCGGTCATGGCGCCCAGAAGCTGTTCGGGATCTGGGGCGGGCATGGGCTCGCTGGAACCGCCGGATTCTTCGAGAACATTGGCCTGAAGCCGGGCCGTCTGCACGCGACCGCGGCCGGCGTGATGGAGTTCGGCGGCGGCGCACTGCTCGCGCTCGGCCTGTTCACGCCCGTCGCCTCGCTGCTGCTGATCGCGGTGATGGTCGCGGCGGTGATCTCCGTGCACTTCTCCAAGGGTCTGTGGGTCACGAACGGCGGCTATGAGTACAACCTCGTGCTCGCGGCCGTTGCGTTTGCGCTGGCGGGCACCGGAGCCGGTAGCTGGTCGATCGACCACGCGCTGTCCTTCAACGACCACGGCGTCCTGTGGGCGGTCGGCGCGCTCGTGCTCGGCGTCATCGGCGGAGTCGGGGCCGTCGTCCAAGGGCGGACGGCGGACCGGCACAGCCGCACCGCTGCAACCTCGCGTCCCACCACCGCCTAGTGCACCTGAGGCCGCTTCGCAACCTAATCGCAACATTCGGCGACGGCGGACGACCCGCCTGTCGCCGATGCCGCGATACTCTGACCTCGTGACCGATGCCCTGATCGAGCTCAGCGAACGCCTCGAGGAGGCCGCTGATCGCCTGCGCGCCGGGGATCTCGAGCCGGATGCCACGCTCGCGCTTGTTGAGGAGTGCGCGCGGCTCGCCTCCGAGGCGAGTGCGCAGGTCGATGAGCGAGCCCGGGCCGCGCTCGAGCCGCTGCCAGACCTCCCGGGCCAGCTTCCGCTCCCGGCGGCCTGACGACAACCGCCCCCGCGCGGGTGAATTCGAGCACCCAATACCCGGAGCACCTCCGGCAGGAGGTCGAACGCTACCTCGACACGGTGCGCTTCTCAGCCGAGGCCGGAACGGCCGGGCTCGAGGAGGCGATGCGGTATTCGCTGCTCGCCGGGGGCAAGCGGATCCGACCGGTGCTCGCGCTGGCGACGGCCGATGCGATCGGCCGACCGACGTCCTGGGTCCTTCCGCTCGCCGCGGCGATTGAGCTGATCCACACGTACTCGCTGATCCACGATGACCTCCCGGCGATGGATGACGACGATCTCAGGCGCGGGCGCCCGACCTGCCACGTCGCATTTGGCGAGGACGTCGCGATCCTCGCCGGCGACGGGCTCTACGCCGAGGCGTTCCGACTGCTGCTCGCTCAGCAGGAGGCCGAGCCGCGGGCGCTGCTCGCCGCCGCCGCGGAGCTCGCCGCGGCCACCGGCGTACAGGGCATGGTCGGCGGGCAGTACATCGATGTGGCGAATACAGCCTCGCGTGGGCCGGACGGCCTCAGGCGGCTGCACGCACTGAAGACCGGACGGCTGATCGGAGCCAGCATCGAGTGCCCACTGTTGCTCGCGGAGGCGGACGAACGTGCCACAATCACTCCATATCGCACCTTTGCAGCCGAGCTGGGCGTGCTCTTCCAGATCGTCGACGACATTCTCGACGTGACGGGTTCCGAGCAGACGCTGGGCAAGCCGCAGGGCAGTGACGAAAGACTCGGAAAGCGGACGTTCGTGACCGAGTTCGGTCTCGACGGAGCCCGAGCGCTCGCCGGCGAATCGCACCAGCGTGCGCGTGACGCCCTAGCCCAAGCCGCCCCCGACGGAGCCGCTCAGCTCGAGCAGATCACCGATTTCATCGCGACCCGCAGCTACTGATGACACGACTCCTTCAACGGATTGACAAGCCCCAGGATCTCCACGACCTCACGGATGAGGAGCTGCAGGTCGTCGCGCAGGAGGTCCGCGAACACATCATCGACACCGTCGGCGAAATCGGCGGTCACTTCGGCGCCAACCTCGGCACCTGCGAAATCGCCGTCGCGCTCCACAGCCTGCTCGACTCCCCAAAGGACAAGGTCCTCTGGGACGTTGGCCATCAGGCCTACCCGCACAAGGTCCTGACGGGCCGCCGCGACGCGCTGCCGACAATTCGCAAGTACGGCGGTCTCGCCCCGTTCTGCGCGATCCACGAGTCCGAGCACGACATCATGGGCGCCGGCCACGCCTCGACCGCGATTGGCTACGGCGTCGGGATCAAGGAGGCGATGCGCCGCGGTCACGGTGAGGACGGCAAGGTCGTCGCCGTGGTCGGTGACGGCGCGATGACCGGCGGCGCCGCGTTCGAGGCCGTCCACCAGGCGGGCGGCGAGGGGACGCCGATCGTGGTGCTGCTCAACGACAACGGAATGTCGATCGCGCCGAACGTCGGCGCGCTCTCGCGGTACTTCAACCGGATGCGGCTCAACCCCAAGTGGTGGCACGCGCGCGAGGGTGTCGAGGGCGGGCTGACCAAGCTGCCGGTCGGGATCGGCGCCGCGTTCGAGCGCTTCGGACCGCACTTCAAGGAATCGATCAAGGCGTTCTGGGCACCCGGCCTGTGGTGGGAAGAACTCGACTTCGCCTACATGGGCGTGATCGACGGCCACGACGTCCGCGCGCTGCGCCGCGCCCTGCGCGAGGCGCTCATCGCCCAGCGGCCGGTCGTCGTCCACTGCGCGACGGTCAAGGGCAAGGGCTTTGCGCCTGCCGAAGAGGGCGGCCTCGAGGGCATGGAGAAGTGGCACGCCGCCAAGCCGAACTCGATCGCCAACGGCGCGCCCGCCGTCGCCAAGCCGAAGCCGGCCACGGCGAAGCCCGCCACGCCGCAGTACACGCAGGTGTTCGGCAACGCGCTCGTTGCCGAATGCCAGCGTGATGACCGGGTGATCGGGATCACCGCGGCGATGAACTCCGGCACCGGCTTGAACATCCTCCAGGCCGAGCTGCCCGACCGCTACTACGACGTCGGGATCGCCGAGCAGCAGGCGGTGCTGTTCGCCTCCGGGCTCGCGCTCCAGGGGTGCAAGCCGGTCGCCGCGATCTACTCGACGTTCCTCCAGCGGGCGTACGACCAGATCGTCCACGACGTCTGCCTGCAGAAGCTGAACGTCGTGTTTGCGATGGACCGAGCCGGGCTCGTCGGCGACGACGGCCCGACGCATCACGGTGCGTTCGACATCGCCTACCTGCGCTGTCTTCCGAACATGGTGCTGATGGCGCCGCGGGACGAGGCGATGCTCGTGCACATGCTGCACACCGCGCTCGTCTACGACGACGGGCCGGTCGCGCTGCGCTATCCCCGCGGCGAGGGGGTCGGGGTCCCCCTGCCGGCGGAGCCAGAGGCGATCCAGATCGGGACCGGCGAGATCCTCCGTGAAGGCGAGCGGGTCGCCCTGCTGGGCTACGGGAGCGGCGTCGCCAAGGCGCTTGAGGCGGCCTCGATCCTGTCCGATCGCGGGCTCGAGGTCACCGTTGCCGATGCCCGCTTCGCCAAGCCGATCGACGCCGGGCTCGTCGCGCAGCTCGCGGCCGAGCACGATCTCCTCGTCACGGTCGAGGAGGGCGTTCTCGCCGGCGGCTTTGGCTCGGCGGTCTGGGAGACGCTCTCCGACGCCGGCCTGGCGGCCCGCATCCTGCGGGTCGGCGTGCCCGATCGTTACATCACGCACGGGTCACCGAAGCTGCTCCACGAGGAGATCGGGTTCACCGGCGAACGCATCGCCGAACGGATCGAAGCCGCCGTTGCGCAGCGGGGCGACGTGACGAGCCCACAGCCGCTGGGCTAGCGGTTTCTCGCGCTCGGGGCCACTCATTCGCTGAGACGCCTGTAACGTCGCTAAACATGAGCGGCGAGGGGCGTCGATCCGAACCACACATGCCGGCTGAACCTGCGCGAAGCGGGCCGCTCCCCGACGAGTCCGAGTCCGACGTCCTGCTCTCACGGCAGGCGGTGGTTGACGCGCGGCTGCGGGTGTGTGGCTACCGGGTTGCCTACGCGACGCCGCAGGTGCTGGGCCAGCCCACCCCGGACAGCTCCACGACCCGTCTGTTCGGTGACGTCCTGACGGTCGTCGGACTCGAGCAGCTCGTCGGCGAGCACGTCGCCCACCTCCCGATCTCCCGTGAGCTCCTGCTCAGCCTCGGGATGCCTCCCGTCGGCCCGGACCGGGTGATCCTCCGCATCACCCAGGAGATCGCGCTCGAGCCGGACATTCAGGAGATTCTTCGGTCCCTCGTCAGCCGCGGCTACGCGCTCGCGGTCAAGGCGGACCCAGCGGACGTCCTCGATCTCGATCTGCTCGAGCTGTTCGGCACCGTCGAGCTCGAATTTCCCGTCTGGGACGCCGCGTCGCTCGCGTCGCTCGTACCGAAGATTCGCGCCGCCCGCGCGATCCCGGTCGCCGTGGCGCTCCGGGACCACGAACAGTTCGACCGGGCGCGGGAACTCGGCTTTGAATGGTTCACGGGCCCATTTCTCGCCAGCCCGCGGATCACGCCCGCGAAGGGCATCCCCGTCGGTCAGCTCGCCCAGCTCGGCGCGCTCGCGCGGCTGCGCGCCGGCCCGGCGGAGATCGAGGAGCTTGAGGAGGTCATCAACCGTGATCTCGGTCTGACGCTCAAACTCCTGCGCTACATCAACTCCGCGTACTTCGGTATCCGCAACGAGATCACCTCGGTCCGCCAGGCGGTGATGATGCTCGGCGCCCGCGGCGTCTCGCGGTGGGCGATGCTCGTCACCCTGACCGGTGGCCCGAGCGCCCCGCCCGAGCTCTCGATGCTCGCCTTGACGCGCGCGCGGATGTGCGAGTTCCTCGCCCAGGGCCAACCCGGGCTCGACGGCGACGAGCTGTTCACGATCGGCATGCTCTCGGTCGCCGATGCGCTCGTCGGGGCGCCGCTTGACGAGATCGTCAAGGAGCTTCCGCTCGCGCCAGAGATCGTCGCTGCCCTGATCGACCGCTCCGGGCCGGCGGGCGAGATCCTCGACACCGTGGTCACGTTCGAACGCGGCGAGTTCGAGTCCGAGCGCGTGCAGGCGAATCAGCGCGGGATCTCGCGGGCATACCTCGGGTCGCTGCGCTGGGCCCAGGGGATCTTCGAGACGACGCTCGAGCCTGCCGCCGTCGACAGGTAGCGGCGCAGGGTCGGCTCCTCTTAAACAGGAACGGCCCGCGTTCGGCGGACCGTTCCCAGGAGGAGAGAGGTATGTGTTCATGATGATGCCCTGAAATCGGGTCCGTGAGTGTGATCCTGATCACATGCTCGTTTTCACGGTTTGGCGGTCGTTGACGTACCGTTCGCCGCGACATGCGCCGCGTACGGGTTGACACGCTGCTCGCGGAGCGCGGGATGTTCCCCTCGCGTTCGCGAGCCGCCGCGTCCGTGCTGGCGGGCGATGTCCTGCTGCTGCCGGACCGCCGACGCGCCGAGAAGCCAGGGCAGATGGTGCCGCTCGACGCCGAGTTCGAGGTGGCGGCGCAGCCCGACTACGTCTCGCGCGGCGGCATCAAGCTCGCCAACGCGCTCGAGGCGTTCGGGCTGGCGACGGCCGGCGCCGAAGCATTGGACGTCGGCGCCTCGACGGGCGGCTTCACCGACTGTCTGCTCCAGCGCGGCGCCACTCACGTTGTCGCCGTCGACGTCGCCTACGGCGAGCTGGACTGGCGCCTGCGCTCGGATCCTCGCGTGACGGTGATCGAGCGCACCAACGCCCGCGCGCTTGAGCCGGATGCCCTGCCGTATCGACCGGGGCTGATCGTGATCGACGTCTCGTTCATCTCGTTGCGCAAGGTGCTCCCAGCGGTACTCGGGTGCGCGGCCGAGCGCTTCGATGCGCTGGCGATGGTCAAGCCGCAGTTCGAGGTCGGGCGCGAGCTGGTCGGGAAGGGCGGTGTCGTCCGCGACCCGGCCTCACGTCGGCGCGCGCTCGTGGACGTCGGGCGGGCGGCAGTCGATGAGCTCGGCGCGTCGGTGCTCGGCTACGCGAGCTCGGGCCTCCCGGGACCGAAGGGGAACCTGGAGACGTTCATCTGGATCGCGGAGTCCGGGCGCGCGGGCGCTCTCGCGCCGGACGCCCTCGAGGTGGCAGCGCGGGAGGTCGAGCCGTGAATCCGGTCCGCGTCGCCACCGTCTTCACCCATCGGCGGCCGGACGACACCGCCGCGGCGATCGCCGCGCTGATCGCGCTGGCGCGTGAGCACGGCGTCGTCCTGCGCTTCGATGAGGAGGAGACCGCCAAGCACCAGCTGCAACCGGTGGAGGGGCTCGAGCTGAACGCACCGGTCGACCCGCCGGTCGACATCTGCTTCGTGCTCGGCGGCGACGGCACGATCCTCAGCGCGCTGCGGAGGTACGCCGGGACCGGGGTCCCGGTGTTCGCCGTCAACTACGGGGAAATTGGGTTTCTCGCCACGGTCGACCGTGAGGAGGCCGAGGCCGGGTTCCTGCTTGCCTTCGCCGGCGAGTACAACGTGCTCTCGCTTCCTGGGATCGAGCTGTCCGGCGGGCGCGGGCACTGGGTGGCGATCAACGACGTCTCGATGCACCGCCAGCCCGGCAAGCGGGTCGCCGACCTCGAGTATTGGGTCGGACCAGACGAGATCGGCCGGGTCCGCTGCGACGGGCTCGTCGTCGCCACGCCCGCGGGTTCGACCGGATACAACCTGGCGAACGGGGGGCCGGTGATGGCGTGGGGGGTGGAGGGTTTCGTCGTTTCGTTCATCGCGCCGCACTCGCTCACCGCCCGCGCGCTCGTCGTCGCCCCCCGGGATGCGCTCGTGATCCGCAACCGCTCGCGTGAGGAGCCGGTGGACGTCACCGTCGACGGGCGGCCGGTGTGCGTGCTGCAACCCGCCGAGGACGTCTCGGTGCGGTTCGCCAACGATCTGGGCACGCTTGCCCAAATCGGCTCGACGAGCTTCTACCAGCGGCTGCGGCAGAAGTTCGGGCGCCTCGCCTCAGCGCCGTAGCGGCAGTGCTCGCACCAGGAGCGATCCGTCGGGGGCGGGTGGTAGACCGTTCTCAATGCTGCACGAGCTACGCGTTGAGAACCTGCTGCTGATGGAGCGGGCGGAGCTGCGCCTCGTCCCGGGGGTCAACGTGCTCACCGGCGAGACCGGCGCCGGCAAGACCCTGCTCGCCCAGGCGCTCGATCTACTGCTCGGCGGCCGCGCCGGCAGCGGGATCGTCCGCGAAGGGGCCGCAGAGGCCTACGTCGAGGGCGTGTTCTCATTACCGCCCGAGCTGGATGCCGCAACCGACGAGCGGATTCCCGCCGACGCCGAAGACATCGTGCTCGCCCGTCGCGTGTGGCCCGACGGGCGCACGCGCGCGTACCTGTGCGGCCGCTCGGCGACCGTCGCCGACCTGCGAGAGATCGGTGGGTTGCTGCTCTCCTTCTACGGCCAGCACGAGCACCGCAAGCTGATGCTCGCGAGCGCCCAGCTCGAGATCCTGGACGAGCACTGCGGCCCGGCGCAACGCGAGCTCCGGGCGCAGGTGGCGGCGGCGCACGCCCGCCTGCGCGCCGCCGATGCCCAGGCCGAGGAACTCGCCGCGCTCGCCGGCGCCCGGGAGCGAGAGCTCGACCTGCTCGCGTTCGAGCTCGATGAGATCGAGGCCGTCAGCCCAACCGAAGACGAGCAGGCCGAGCTGGTCGCCGAGCGTGACCGGCTGCGCCACGTCGAGACGCTCCGCGGTGCGGCGGCGCTCGCGGCAGAGGCGATCACGCCGGAGCACGCCGAGGGCGGGGGTGCGGTTGCGCTGTCGGCCGCGGCCCAGGCGCTCGAGCAGGCGGGCGGGATCGATCCCGCACTCATGACTTTGTCCGAGCGGGCGCAGGCGCTGCGCTTCGAGGCGGAAGACCTGGGCGCGGAGCTGCGCCGCTACGTCGACGGGATCGAGGGATCGCCAGGACGGCTTGAGGAGGTCGAGGAGCGCCTCGGGCTGTTCGCTCGGCTTGAGCGTAAGCACGGCGGCTCGATCGCGGACGTGCTCGGCCACGCCGAACACTGCCGGGCGCGCCGGGATCAGCTCGACCGTGCCGAGGTCGAGCTCGGCAACGTCGAGGCGGAGCAGACCGCCGCGCGCGCGGAGCTCAGTGCGCTCTCCGACCAGCTCGGGTCGCGGCGCCGCGAGGCCGCGCCGGCGCTCGCGGAGGCCGTGCGCGAGCGGCTCGCCGAGCTCGCGATGGCCGACGCGTCCTTCGACGTCGTGGTGCGCCCGCGGGAGGACGGCATCGGCTCGCGCGGCGGAGACACGGTCGAGTTCCTGCTCGCGCCCAACCCGGGCCTGCCCGCGGGGCCGCTGCGGGAGATCGCCTCCGGCGGCGAGCTCTCCCGGGTGATGCTCGCGATGCTGAGCGCGGCGCACAGCTCCGACGTCGGCGACGAGCGGGTGATGCCGCTGCTCGTGTTCGACGAGATCGACGCCGGGATCGGCGGCCACACCGCGCGCGCCGTCGGCACCCATCTCCGTGAGCTCTCCCGTCGGCGGCAGATCCTCTGCATCACCCATCTGCCGCAGGTCGCGGCGGTCGGCGATCGCCACTTCACGATCGTCAAGGACGGATCGGTGTCCCCGGCGCGGACGAGCGTCAGCCTGCTTGAGGGCGACGGCGTCGTCGGCGAGCTCGTGCGGATGCTCGGCGGCGGCGAAGCGGATCGGGCCGCGCGCCAGCATGCCCGGCAGCTGCTCAAGGCCGCCTGAGACGGGCACGCGGGCACCGTATTCCCGCACGGAGCGCGGGTTCTGAGACCCGCGTGCAGATTCGTCCGTGCGCCCCGCTACCTTGACCGAGTCCTACTACACTGAGGTTCGATCGATGGCCAAGGATCCGCGACGCGCCGCCAACAGCCCCTCAGGGGAGACGCGCTTCATTTTCATCACCGGCGGGGTCGTGTCCTCGCTCGGCAAGGGCATCGCGGCGGCATCGATCGGGCGGTTGCTGGTGGCCCGGGGGCTGAGTGTCCAGCTCCAGAAGTTTGATCCGTACATCAACGTCGACCCGGGCACGATGTCGCCCTACCAACACGGCGAGGTGTTCGTCACCGAGGACGGCGCGGAGACGGATCTTGACCTCGGGCACTACGAGCGCTTCACCGACGCGAACACGAGCCGCGCGTCGAACGTGACCGCCGGCGGCATCTACAACACGGTGATCCGGCGCGAGCGACGGGGCGACTATCTCGGCGCCACCGTTCAGGTCGTTCCCCACATCACCGACGAGATCAAGTCGCGCATCCGCCTGATGGCCGAGGCCACCGACGTCGATTTCGTGGTCACCGAAATCGGCGGCACGGTCGGCGACATCGAGTCACTGCCGTTCCTGGAGGCGATCCGTCAGTTCCCGGTCGACGTCGGCCGTCGGCGCTGCATGTTCATTCACCTCACGCTCGTGCCGTACATCGGTCACGCCGGCGAGCTGAAGACAAAGCCGACCCAGCATTCCGTCAACGAGCTGCGACGTATCGGTATCGCGCCGGACATGGTCGTGTGCCGCTCGGAGGCCGAGCTGTCAACGGATATCCGGCGCAAGATCGCGCTGTTCGCGAGCCTGCCCCTCGAGGCGATCGTCTCCGCCTACGACGTCGACGACATTTACAAGGTGCCGCTCGTGTTCCGCGACGGCGGAGTTGACGACTTCATCCTCAGCGAGCACTTCGGCCTCGACGCTGACGAGCCGGATCTGCGCGGCTGGGAGGAGGTCACCCGGCGCGCGCGCGAGGCGAACCGGACCGTGCGGATCGCGCTCGTCGGCAAGTACGTCAAGCTCGAGGACGCCTACCTGTCGGTCGCCGAGGCGCTGCGCCACGCCGGCGTGCACCACGGCTGCAAGGTCGAGATCGACTGGGTCGATTCCGAAGAGGTGACCAATCCTGCGGTCGCCGCCTCGATCGCACAGGCCGACGGCATCCTGATCCCCGGCGGCTTCGGCGGCCGTGGCTTCGAGGGCAAGATCCGCGCTGCGCAGATCGCCCGCGAGCACAAGATCCCGTATCTGGGGATCTGCCTCGGGATGCAGGTCGCGGTCAGCGAGTTCGCCCGGCACGCGGTCGGCATGGACGGCGCGAACTCGACCGAGATGGACCCCGAGACGCCCTACCCGGTCATTGACCTTCTGCCCGAGCAGAAGGAGATCGCCGACATGGGCGGCACGATGCGCCTCGGCGCCGACCCGGTGAAGCTGCACGACGGAACCCGGGTGCGCGAGCTCTACGACGAGCCGGTCGTGTACGAGCGCCACCGACACCGCTATGAGGTCAACAACCATCTGCGCCGCCGGCTCGAGGCCGCCGGGCTCATCTGCTCGGGCACCTCACCGGACGAGCGGCTCGTCGAGGTCATCGAGCTGAGCCGGGACGAGCATCCGTTCTTCGTCGCCTCCCAGTACCACCCGGAGTTCAAGTCCCGGCCCGAGCGTCCCGCGCCGCTGTTCCGTGAGTTCGTCGGCTCGGCGCTGACGCGCTCGGACGCCGGTGTGAGCGACGCCGCGGCACCCGCGGACGTGAGCGACGCTGAGGACCGCGCGCACGCGGGCGACCCCGCCGCGCGCTCGCGTCACGCCGAATCCACTTCGTGAGGCGCTCGACCGAGGCCGAGCGCGCGCGTCTGAACGACACGTTCGTTTCGCTGTGCCGGATCCAGAGCCCGTCGGGGCGCGAGCGCCCGTGCGTCGACCACGTCGCCGGCGAGCTCCGTGCGATTGGGCTTCAGGTCACCGAGGACGACGCCGGACCGGCGGCTGGTGCCGACGCGGGCAATCTGTTCGCGCGGGTCCCCGGCGCCGGGCCGAACACCATCATGCTCTGCGCCCACCTCGACACCGTGCCCCCGGTCGCCGAGATCGAACCGGTGCTCGTCGATGGCGGATACGAGAACGCCAACGACGCGATCCTCGGCGCCGACAACAAGGCCGCGGTCGCGGTCATGCTCGAGCTCGCCCGTCGGCTGGCGAGCACCCCGACACCGCCCCCGGTCGGGCTCGAACTGATCTTCACCGTGTCCGAGGAGAACGGCCTCCACGGCGCAAAGGCGTTCGACACCGCTCTTCTGGAGAGCGGCTTCGGATACGTGTTCGACCATGCATCGCCGATCGGCGAGATCGTGCTCGCGTCACCCACCTATCAGCGGGTGATCGCGGACGTGCATGGGGTCGCCGCCCATGCCGGGCTGCGACCCGAGTCCGGACGCAGCGCGATCGCCGCCGCGGCGCACGGGATCGCCGCGATGCGGCTCGGGCGCCTCGACGAGGAGACGACCGCGAACATCGGGGTCATCCAGGGTGGTACCGCGACGAACGTCGTGCCCGAGCGCTGCCGCGTCGAGGCCGAGGTGCGCAGCGTGTCCGAGGAGCGCGTCGAGGCGGCGCTCACCGAGATGATCGACTGCTTCCAGGATGCCGCCGACGCGGCCGAGTGCGATCTCGACCTGACCGTCGAGAAGATGTTCACCGGCTACCGGCTGAAGCCGGCCGCACCGGCTGTCGTTCACGCCGAGCGAGCGCTCCGCGCGTGCGGGTACGAGCCGAGCCCGATCGTCACCGGCGGCGGCGCGGATGCCAACGCGTTCATCTCGGCCGGTTTTGAGTGCGTCAACCTCGCCAACGGGACCGAGCGCAACCACCAGCCCGACGAGCGCGTCAGCGTCAACGCGCTCGAGGGCATGCTCGACGTCGCGATTGCGCTCGTCGAGGAGGCCGGCGATGAGCTTTGAGCGCACCGGCAGCGAGAAGCAGTGGGAGGGCCGGATCATCACGGTCGGAAAGGAGCGCTTCCGCCACGACGATGGGGTCGAGGTCACGCGGGAGAAGGTCTGGCATCCCGGGGCGGTCGGCATCCTCCCGGTCGACGACACGCACGTGTGGCTGACCCGGCAGCCGCGCGAGGTCATCGGGTCGACCGACTCACTCGAGATTCCGGCCGGCAAGCTCGACGTCGAGGGTGAGCCGCCACTCGAGACGGGCAAGCGCGAGCTCGCCGAGGAGATCGGCAAGCGGGCCGAGAACTGGGAGGAGATCTTCGCCTTCTACACGAGCCCGGGGTTCAGCGACGAGTTCGTGTGGGTCTACTACGCGACGGGGCTCTCCGATGCGCCGGCGGTCGAGGTCGACGAGCACGAGCTGATCGAGATCGTTCCGTGGCCGCTGTCCGAGATCGATGACGCGATCGCCGCGTGCAAGGACTCCAAATCGCTGATCGCCTTGCTGTGGCTGGCGCGGCGACGTGACCGCGGCGACTGACGCTGGCTCGTCACGTGCCCGAGCCTGAGCGGTCTCGTGCATCCGCAGGAGGGATTCGCCTGAGCGCGAATACCCGGGCATGGTCATGGTTGACACGGCAGCCCCGTCCCGGCGGCTGACCGATCTGACGCTTGATTTCCTCGCCTACCTTGAGCTCGAGCGGGGCCTCTCGCGCAACACGCTCGAGGCGTATCGCTCGGACCTGCAGCAGTACGGCGTGTTTCTGGACCGGCAGCGCGTCGACCCGCTCGCCGTCAGCGGTCATGAGCTCGCAGCGTTCGTCACCGAACTCGCCTCGGGCTCCGACGAGCGGCCGCCCGTCGCCCCGGCGACGCTCCAACGCAAGATCGCCTGTCTGCGCTCGTTCTATCGACACCTGCGTCGCGAGCAGATCCTTGACCATGACCCCACCTCCGAGCTCCGCGCGCCGCGGACGCCCGGGCGCCTGCCGAAGGTGCTGAGCCGCGACGAGGTCCAGCGGCTGCTGGCGCAGCCGCAGGGCGGATCGCCGGCAGCGCTGCGGGACCGGGCCCTGTTGGAGACGATGTACGCCTGCGGGCTGCGCGCGTCTGAGGCGATCGAGCTCGAGCTCTCCGCGCTCGACCTGGAAGCGGGCATCCTGCGGACCCACGGCAAGGGCTCCAAGGAGCGGATCGTGCCGATCGGCAGCAAGGCGATCGAGACGCTCGGGGCGTACCTCGACCGCGCCCGTCCCCGGCTCGTCGGGCTGCACGACGAACCGCGGGTGTTCGTCAATCTCCGCGGCTCCGGCCTCTCACGCCAGGGGCTCTACAAGATCGTCCAGCGCCATGCGCGCAGCGCCGGACTCGAGCAGCGAATGAGCCCGCACACGCTCCGGCATACGTTCGCGACCCACCTGCTCGCCGGTGGCTGCGACCTGCGATCGCTCCAGGAGATGCTCGGACACGCCGACATCGGCACGACGCAGATCTACACGCACCTGTCGACGGAGCGTCTGCGCGAGGTCTATTTCGACGCGCATCCACGGGCTCAGATCGACCGCTCTCCCTGACTGAGTGCCCCAGCCCAGCGGACATCCCGGCGGGGTCACCCACTTCGACGAGGCGCGCTCGCTCGAGTGGGCGCTCGGACACCTTCGCGGCCGCTGGACGATGCTCGGCGAGGCAGCCGGGTCGGTCGCGACGGGCGTGCGGCGGATCCAGGTGCCGGCGGGCGGCTGGTCGACGCCGGCCCACGAGCACGGGGCGGAGGAGGAGATCTTCTATGTGCTCGCCGGGACGGGATTGTCGTGGCAGCGCGGGACGGTCAGCGAGGTCCGAACCGGGGACTGCATCGTCTATCTGCCGCGCGCAGGCGCCCACACCGTCCACGCGCTGAGCGATCTCGACCTGCTCGCCTTCGGCACCCGCCAGCCGGACAACGCCGTCGCCTTCCCCCGGCTCGGCGCGTCGCTCGTCGGCACCCGCGCGGCGGAGTCCGCGGAGCGGGCGATCGGGGGCGCGCCGTTTCAGTTCGCGCGGGAAAGCGAGCTCGGGCCCCCGGAGCTGCCCGATACCCCGGGACCTCGGCCGGCGACGATCGTCAACGTCGACGACGTCGAGCCGCACCGAGTCGAGCGAACGCGGATCGTGCGCGAGCGGCGCAACCTCGGCCGAGCGGCGGGGTCCGTCCGGACCGGCCTGCAGCACGTGACGGTCGCCCCCGGCAAGGAGTCCTCGCCGCAGCACTGCCACTCCCACGAGGAGGAGATCTTCGTGATCCTCGACGGCGACGGCTCGGTCGTGCTCGGGGAGACCGAGGTGCCGGTGGGGCCGGGGAACGTCATCGCTCGTCCCGCGGGGACGGGCGTCGCGCACATGTTCCGCGCCGGCCGGAGCACTCTGCACTACCTCGCGTACGGAACCCGGGACGCCGGAGACATCTGCTTCTACCCGCGGTCAAACAAGATCGCGTTCCGGGGCGTGGGCGTCGTCGTGCGGGTCGAGCAGGTCGACTACTGGGACGGCGAGGGCTAGTGGACCCCACCCGCTAGACGGGCTCGGGCGCTCGGGCCGATCCGGCTGCGAGAATCCGGCCGTGCCACCGAGACTCCCATCTCTTCGGGCGGGCAGGGCGTGAGGCGGGCATTCGTCGTCGTGCTCGACGCATGCGGCGCCGGACCGCTTCCGGACTCCGCCGACTACGGCGACGCCGGGGCGAACACGTTCGGGCACCTGGCGCAGGCGGCGGGCGGACTGTGCCTTCCGACGCTCGGGCGGCTCGGGTTGGGGTCGATCCTCCCGCTGGAGGGGGTCCCACCGGCCGCGGATCCCGTCCTGTACGGCCGACTGCAACCGCTCGGGGCGGGGAAGGACTCCACCGCCGGCCACTGGGAGCTGATGGGTCGCGTCCAGCGCGAGTCGCCCCCGACGTACCCGGCCGGCTTCCCGGCCGAGGTGATCGATGTCGTCGTCGACGCTGCGCACCGTCCCGTCATCTGCAATCAGCCGTACAACGGCATCGACGCGATCGACGACTTCGGTGCCGAGCAGCTTCAGAGCGGCGCGCTGATCGTCTACACGAGTCAGGACTCCGTCCTTCAGATCGCCGCTCACGAGCGGATCGTCGGCGCGGACGAGCTGCACGCGATCTGTCGCTCCGTGCGCGAGCGGCTCGCGGCGGAGCATGCCGTCGGCCGCGTGATCGCCCGGCCGTTCACCGGTGAGCCCGGCGCGTTCGCGCGGACGGAGGGTCGGCGTGATTACGGGCTGGCGCCGGGCTGGTCCTACCTCAGCGAACTCCAGTCGGCCGGGGTGCCCGTCCACACGGTCGGGAAGGTCGGGCAGCTGTTCGCGGGAGCCGGCATCGACGAGCAGCACCCGGGGGCCACGAACGCGGCGGCCCTCGATGCGACGACCGGCCTGCTCGGGTCGCTTGACCGCGGATTCGTGTTCACGAATCTGATCGAGACCGATCAGGTGTACGGGCACCGGCACGACGTCGACGGGTTCCATCGCGCGCTGCAGGCGATCGATGCGGCCGTCGCGGGCTGGCTCGAGCGGCTCGGGCCCGACGACCTGCTCGTGTTGACCGCCGACCACGGCTGCGACGTGACGATGCCGCACACCGACCACACGCGTGAGGCCGTGCCGCTGCTCGCGGTGTTCCCGGGCCACGGCGGGCGGCGCCACGACGGTCCGCTCGCCGACGTCGGCGCGAGCGTGCTCGCGTGGCTGGCGGATGGCGCTGCGTCATCGTCGCTGCCGGGCCGTTCGTTCGTCGGCCAGCCGGAGCCGGTCGATGCCTGAGCTGCCGGAGGTCGAAACGATTCGCCGCCAGCTCGCGCCGCACCTCGAGGGGCGGCGGATCGAGGTCGCCGAGATCCTCGACGCGCGCTGGACCCGGCCGTATCCGCCGGAGACCGTCGCGGGCGGGCTCACGGGCGCAGTGATCGAGCGGGTCGGCCGCGCCGGCAAGTACCTCATCTGGGAGCTGTCGGGCGAGCTGTTCCTGCTCGTGCACCTGCGGATGACCGGTGCGCTCCTGTTCGATCCGGCACGCGAGCCCGTCCACACACGGGCGCGCTTCGCGCTGAGCGGCGGGCACCGGCTCGTGTACGTCGACCCGCGTCGGTTTGGGACCGGCCACCTGCTGGCCGGGGCCTCCGCACGGGACGCGTATCTGGAAGCGCGGTTGGGCGCCGAGCCGTTCACGCCGGCGTTCACGACCGAGTATCTGCGCTCGGCCGCCCGGGGTCGGGTGGCGCCGGTCAAGGCATTCGTGCTGGACCAGCGCCGGATCGCCGGCGTCGGGAACATCTACGCCGACGAGGCACTCTTCCGCGCTCGGATCCACCCGCTCAGGCCCGCCGGGCGACTGACCACGGCCCAGTGGGCGCGCCTGCGGGACACGATCGAGGAGGCACTGAGCGCCGGCATCGACGCGAAGGGTGCCTCGATCGACGACTTCCGCCATGTCGACGGCGCCCGCGGCTCGTTCCAGGATCGCTTCCAGATCCATCTGCGAGCCGGCGAGCCCTGCATCGTGTGCGGGCGAGGAGTGCGCAAGATCGTCGTCGGCGGTCGTGGGACCTATGTGTGCGAGCACTGCCAGCCGCGCCCGCGGCGGCGGGCTCGTCCCCGGGCGCGCCCTCGCGCTGCCGTGTGATGGCGCCCGCCCGCGCCCGCGCCCCCGCCGGCCGCGGCTAGGCGGCGAGGAGCGTCTTGAGCTGACCCTGGCGGTCAGCGACGACGAGTTCGTCGAGTCCGCCGAGCGTTTCGCCGTCGATGACGATCTGCGGGAAGGTGATCATCCCGGTGAGCTTCGCGAGCTCAGCGCGACCGTCCGGGTCCTTTGCCAGATTGATCTCTTCATAGCCGATGCCGCGCTTGGTGAGCAGCGCCTTGGCCGTCACGCAGCGTGCGCAGCTATCGGTGGTGTAAACGGTGACATTTGCCACTGCTATACAAAATATAGCGTCTGATTTCCCGGAGTGGCGCGGGTGGAATCCCCGCCGGGACGGACCATGCCGGGGCCGCTGAGCACCGAGGCGATCGTGCTCCGGTCGATCCGGTACGGCGAGGCTGACCGGATCCTCCATCTGTACACGCCGGACCACGGACGGCTGTCGGCGATCGCCAAGGGAGTCCGCCGATCCCGGAGTCGTTTCGGCGCTCGACTCGAGCCGTTCTTCCATACCCGCATCCACCTCCACGAGGGCCGCAGCGAGCTGCTCACGGTCACCGGCGTCGACACCATCACCACGCACGCCGCGCTCCGCGACCATGCCGCCACGCTCGACGCCGCCGCCCGGGCGTGCGACGCCGTGTCCCGCCTGTTCGAGACGAGCGATCCCCACCCCGCGGTGTTCCGGCTGCTCGCCAACGAACTCGCGCTGCTCGACGGCGACCCGGCGCAGGCGCGCGCGGGGAACGGCCTCGCGTTCCGGATCAAGCTGCTGCTGGCGGCGGGGATCGTTCCCCATCTCGGCGCATGCGCCTCATGCGGCGAGTCCGAGCACCTTCAGGGCTTCTCGGCCGCCGCCGGCGGAATCGTCTGCAACGCCTGTGAGGGGGCGGCGTTCCCCCTCTCCGAGGAGTCCTACCGGTTCCTCGTTGACGCGCTCGGGCGGCCGCTGGCCCAGGCGCCCGACGCCTCCGAGCGGGCGCTCCGCCAGGCCGAGCGAGCGATCGGCGAGACCGCCGAGCACCACGCGAACGTGCGGCTGCGGCCGCTGCTCGGCGCCGGATAGCCGGCGCGGGTCCGTCGGTGGCCGGGCTGGCCGCGCGGTCCGTCGGTTGGCGCCGGATAACCGGCCGCGCGGTCCGTCGGTTCGTGCCGACTCTGTGACGCGCGACCCCGTCCCGCGGCCGGGCGCTGTCAGAATCGAAGGATCGTGAGCGACCAGGTGATGACGACCGGCTACGAACATCCCTCCGGGGCGGTGGCCTCGGCCTTTGCGGCGCGCATCCGGGCGCGGGAGGAGACCGAGCTCTCACGGCTCGCGACCCGTTCCTATCCGGCCGATCGCGCCCACCCGGAAACCGACTGCGGGTTGCGCACGCCGTTCCAGCGCGATCGCGATCGCATCGTTCACTGCAAGGCATTCCGCCGACTCAAGAGCAAGACACAGGTGTTTGTCGCGCCCATTGGCGACCACTACCGCACGCGCCTCACGCACACGCTTGAGGTGACCCAGGTCTCGCGCACCGTCGCCCGGGCGCTCCGTCTGAACGAGGACCTCGTCGAGGCGATCGGGCTCGGCCACGACCTCGGGCATCCGCCGTTCGGGCATATCGGCGAGGACGCGCTCGACGAGTGCCTGCAGGCCCGTTTCGGAACGCGGTTCCTCCACCACGAGCACTCGCTGCGCGTCGTCGACACGCTCGAGCGTGACGGCGAGGGCCTCAACCTGACCGCCCCCGTGCGCGACGGAATCGTCAGCCATTCCGGGCGCGCGCGGGAGCCCTCGACGCTTGAGGGGAAGATCGTCCGGCTCGTCGACCGGATCGCGTACATCAACCACGACATCGACGACGCCGTCCGAGCCGGGGTTCTGTCGGTCGAAGACCTGCCGGCTGAGCCGATCGCGATTCTCGGCGACACCGGGCCCCACCGGATCGACGCGCTCGTCCACGACCTCGTTGAAACGTCCGACGCCGCCGGTGACATCGTCCAGGGCGAGCGGATCGGCGCCGCGATGAGCGCGCTGCGCACGTTCATGTTCGAGCACGTGTATCTCGGACCGGAGGCGCGGCGGGAGGGCGAGAAGATCAAGGTCGTCGTGAAGACGCTGTTCGACCATTACTGCGCGCACCCGGAGGAGATCCCGGCCTCGATCCCTGACGGCGAACTCTCCCGCCGGGTCACGGACTGGATCGCCGGGATGACCGACCGCTTCTGCATCCGCACGTTCGAGACCCTGAGCGTGCCGACCGCGTTCGCGCCCTGAGGCTGTTGGCGAGCCGCCCGCCGTGCCCCGGTATACCCCTGACTCCCGCGATCGCGTCCTTGACGCGGTCGACATGCTCTCGCTGGTCGGCTCCCGCATCGAGCTGCGCCGGGCCGGCGTTGACAGCTACTTCGGGCTCTGCCCGTTTCACGATGAGCGCAGCGGCTCGTTCCACGTCCGGCCGGACGAGAAGCATTACCACTGCTTCGGCTGCCAGGCCTCGGGCGATCCGTTCACGTGGGTGATGGAGACCGAGGGGCTTGACTTCAAGTCCGCGATGGAGGCGCTCGCCGACCGCTTCGGCGTCAAGCTCGAGACCGTCGACGAGGACCCGGCGGCGGCCGCGCGGCGCGAGCGACGCGAGCGGCTGTACTCGTTGCTCGGCCGAGCGTCGACGTACTACGCCCGGTACCTGTGGGAGTCAGGCGAGGCGGCCGGGGCGCGAGAGTACCTGCTCGGCCGCGGCCTGACCGAGGAGACGCTGCGTGAGTTCGCCGTCGGCTATGCGCCGAGCGCCTGGGACCGCATCCTCAGCGCGTCCCGCTCGGCCGGCTTCAGCGAGGCCGAACTGCTCGACGCCGGGCTCGTGATGCGCTCCAAGACCCGTCCCGGATCGGTGTACGACCGCTTCCGGGAGCGGATCATGTTTCCCTCGGTCGATGCCCGCGGACGCGTGCTCGGCTTCGGCGCTCGGGCGATGCGCGACAACCAGCAGCCGAAGTACCTCAACACGTCCGAGAACGAGCTTTACCAGAAGCGCAGCCAGCTGTTCGGGATCGATCACGCGCGCGCGGTCGCGGCGCGCGTCGGGCGGATGATCCTCGTCGAGGGATACACCGACGTGCTCGCTCTCCACCAGGCCGGTCTGCGCAACGCGGTCGGGATCATGGGCACGTCGTTCACCGACGAACAGGCGACCGAACTCGAGCGGATCGTCCGCGTGCTCGAGCTGTGCCTCGACGCCGATAGCGCGGGCCAGGAGGCGATGCTCCGGGCGGCGCAGGTCGCCGAGGGTCGCAAGCTCGAGCTCCGCGTCGTGCCGCTGCCGGAGGGGACCGATCCGGCGGAACTGATCGAACGCGATGGGGTCGAGGCGTTGCGCGACCGCGTTGCTGGGTCCGTGCCGTTCGTCGTCTTCCACGTCGATCGGATCCTCGACCGGGCCGACACGCGCAGCGCCGAGGGGCGCGACCGCGCGGCCGTGGAGTTGGCGCCCGTCCTGTCCCTGCCCGCGAGCGCGCTTCGTGAGGATCTCCTCCGGCGGGTGGCAAGTCGGCTCGAGCTCTCCGAGGGGCGCCTCGCCGCGCTCATGTCTGGGGGCGGGAGCGCGAGCGCGAGTGGGGGCGGGGGTGGGCGCGGCGCGGGGGCGCCGTCGGGCGCGTCCAACGGTGTGGGGTCCGGCCCCGGCGTGGGGCCCTCGGGCGAGTACGGCAACGGAGACTCGGCTGGTTACGGTGCCGGCGCACCGTCGCCCCGATCGATCGATCCCGCCGTCCGCAACGAGGGTCAGTTCCTCGTGCTGTGCGTCGTCCGTCCCGAGGCCGGGGAGCGGGCGCTGGCGGCGATCGACCCTGACGAGCATCTGACGAGCGCGCGGCTGCGGCACGTCGCGCGGCACCTGATCGGGAAGTGCGCCGCGCCGATGTCCGGGATCGATCCCGAGGACGAGGACCTCGCGCGGCTCGTCGCTGAGATCGTCGCCCGAGCCGGTCGTGAGCACGACATCGTCGACGAGCACGTCGAGCAGCAGCGACTGTTGCTCGAGCTCAACCGGCTCGAGCGTGCCCTCCGCCGTGCCCGCGGCGCGGGTCACGGCGACATCGGCGCGCTCGCCCGCGATCGAGAGCGCGTGCTCGAAGAGATCCGCGATATCGACACCCGGCTGGAAAAGCCTCTCTAAGCAGGAGTTTAAGCCGTCGGATGACGTCGGTCTTTCCGTCCGAGGCGCATGCGAACATACGTTCGTGATGAGAACGTGCGGAAGGGGAGGGCGAGATGGACAGGGACTCACTGGCGCTGCTCCTGGCCCAGGGCGTCAGCGTCGAGGAGATCGGCCGGCGGTTCAATCGGCACGCGTCGACGGTCGCCTACTGGATGGCCAAGTTCGGGCTCGAGGCGCCGAACCGGGAGAAATATGCGGCAAGGGCGGGATCGAACGGGAGCGGCTGGAGGAGCTGGTGCTCGAGGCGGGGAGGTCGATCCAGCCAGATCGCCGCGAGCTGGGCGTCGGCAGGTCACCGTTCGGCATGGCTCGCTCGGTATGACTTGCGGACGCGCCAGGCGCGGAGCGGCGCGAGCGAGGTGCGCGGCGGCGCGGGATGCCGGGCAAGCACCGTCAACGCGCTGCTGCGTGCATCATGGCGAGACGGAATTCGTGCTCGACGGTCGCGGGTACTACCGCTGCAAGCATGCCGCGTCGATCACGTGACGAACCAGCATCGCCGGGACATGAAGGCGAGGCTCGTCAGCGAAGCGGGTGGGCGGTGCTGTCATCTGCGGATACGACCGTAGGCTCGGGCGCTCGCGTTCCACCATCTGGATCCGAGCGAGAAGCGGCTGCCGGTCAGCTGGAACGGCGTTACCGTGTCGCTTGACACGTTGCGCGCCGAGGCGAGGAAGTGCGTCC
The DNA here is from genome assembly GCA_963813265.1 of uncultured Solirubrobacterales bacterium. Classification (GTDB taxonomy): domain Bacteria; phylum Actinomycetota; class Thermoleophilia; order Solirubrobacterales; family Solirubrobacteraceae; genus Palsa-465. The sequence goes on from CAWEYQ010000007.1 coordinate 184,600, forward strand.
TCCTATGCGCGAACTGCCATGCGGAGGTCGAAGACGGGATTGGTGAGTCTGTACGTTGGAGCCGATCCGAGACGGTTCGTTCAGCGCCTGACCGCGTTCGGTCGATTCACCATAATCCGGGGTAACTCAATCGGCAGAGCATTCGGCTGTTAACCGAAAGGTTGCGGGTTCGAGTCCCGCCCCCGGAGTTCATCGCGCTAGGCGCGCAGCGCCTAGTCGGCGGCGCCACATCACTGTTAGGAGCGGTATTGATGAAGATCTACGTCTGTTACGGGACCTGGAAGCCAGCGCCCCGGCCCGGTGGCCACCCGTGCGGCCACGCATACCACGCGCTCGTCGACGCCGGCTACGAGCCGGAGGTGGTCAAGTCATACGGCCTCGGCGTCTTGCCCGAGTTCATGAACAACACGCCTGGGCGCCGTGAGGTCAAGCGCCTGACCGGCAATAGCTGGGTCCCGCTGCTCGTGACCGATGACGGCGAGCCGATCCAGGGCTCGCAGAAGATCATCGCGTGGGCGAAGGACCATCCCGCGGGAGCGTCGGGGTCCGACCAGGTTCCGGTCGCTGTCGCCGACGCCGACGCCAGCGCGGGTGCTGCCGCCGGGAGTCCGACCACACCGAGCTGAGCCGTGCCGCACCGCGCCGAGCCCGTCAAGCGCCCCACGCTCACCCTCGACGATCTCAAACGGTGGGAGGACAACGGCGCGACGTGGCGCGCGGTCGAGGTCACCGACGATCACGCGGTCGTCGAGCTGTGCACGTGCTTGGGCGAGCCGGTCGACACCCAGGCCGGTGACGCGCCGGAGCTGATCGCGTTCGTTCGCGCCCATCGCGACGACTGACCGCCGACCACGGCGAACACCGCGTGTCGCCGCGCCGCCCGACCGCGAACGAGTCGCCGCCGTGCCGCCCGACGGCGGACCGGCCGCCGTCGAGGCGACTGAACGCCGCCGCCGAAATCGACCGGGCCGGCCGTGAGAGAGGAGGCGACTCAACGGCGCGGCCCGGTGCCCTGCGCAAAAAGACCCCGAGGCGGACGGCGAGACGCCGACACTCACCCGCGTAGCGGCCCTTCCAGCCTGGGCGTCCGCTTCGGTCGTCGGGACTGTTTCGACAATCCCTCGGTTAACCCTTAGGAGCGGTCAGTTCGCTGACGAACCACGTACCGCTGGTGTCCGGTCGTGGTCAGCACCCGCCGCCCCGGCCGCGGTCGGTCATCCACCCGCCCGCACGGCGGCGAGCCGCTCGACCAACTCCGCCGCGGTCGACGCCCCGTCGTGGGTCGCCGCCCAGGCCGACAGCCCCCGCGCCCGCTCGGCGAGCATCGGCTCATCGAGCACGCGCCGCACGGCGAGGCGCAGCGTCGCCGGCGACAGAAATCGCCACGGCAACCGGGCACCGACGCCCGCCCAGTCGATCCGCGCCGCGTTCTCGCCCATGTCGCCCGAATGCGGCACCGCGAGGACCGGGCAACCGGACTCGAGCGCTCGCGCCACCGTCCCGTGTCCGGCATGTGAGATGACGAGCGACGCCTGCGGCATCGTGCGCGAGTACGACAGCCACTCGACGAGTCGCGCGTTCGCCGGCACGTCGACGGGCCGCGCCAGGGGTCGGCGGTTCGTCGCGGCCAACACACGGACTGGCTCGCCGCCCAGCCCGAGCACCGCCGCCCGCAGCAGCCGGTGCTCTGGGTCCTGAGCCGTCGACGGCGCGATCAGCACGAGCGGCGTGTCACCCGGCGGCGACTCCACATCGCCGAACGGCGGCTCCCAGATCAGCGGCCCGACGATCTTCACGTGCGCGGGCCACGCCCGCGGATATTCGAGCTGCGGAAACGTCCCGACGAGGCACAGCCGGTCGCTGATCCCGCCGAACAACCGCGTCACCGGCGGGAGCCCGAGCCGCGACCGAGTCTCGTTGAGCTCGCTCCGGCCCCGGCGCAGTCCCGCCTCCACCGGATGGGACAACGAGCGCCACAGCGCGCGGCCCACCGCGGTCCGCGGATAGCGCGCGCCGAGCGCGTACGGAGGCGCGCCGTCGGCGCTCCACGGGTGAACGTGCGGGATCAGGGTCGCCGCCGGCACCCCCTCCAGCTCCGCGGCCATCGCCGGCGCCAGCGTCAGGATGTCGTGGACGACGACGTCCGGCGACACCGCTGCCATCGCCTCGCGTGTCTCCGCGGTCGCGACGACGACGGCCTCATAGGGCTTGAGCGGCTGCTCGCGGGTCGGGAACACCGGGTACTCCGGCGCGGACACGAACCGCATGCCCTCCGCTTCGACGTGCTTACGCCAGCGCTGCCAGGTCTCGAGCGTGACGTCGTGCCCGCGGGCGGCGAGCCGCGCCCCGAGCGCGAGCATCGGGAACGCGTGGCCCGGGTCGCCGAACGCGCCGAGGAAGATCCGCAGGCGCCGCTCGCCGCTCAACCGCTCACTCCGCCAGCTCGGCCACCGCGCGCAGCTGGGCGATCCGGTCATCTGTCGTGAACGCCATCGGCGTCACCATCAGCGTGCCCACCCCGGCGTCACGGAACGCCGCGAGCCGGTCGCGGACGACGTCACGCGGACCGCACAGCGACACCATGTCGATGAGCGCGTCGGGAATCGCGTTGCCTGCCTCTTCCTTACGGCCGTCGAGGTACAGATCCTGAATCTCCTCGGCCGCGTCCTCGAACCCGTAGCGCTGCACGAGGTTGTTGTAGAAGTTCTGCTTGCGCGAGCCCATCCCGCCGATGTACAGGGCGAGTATCGGCCGCATCAGGTTGCGCGCGACCTCGCGGTCGTCCGACACGTACGCGTTGACGGTCGGGGCGATGTCGAACCCGTCCAGCGTCTTGCCCGCACGGTCGGCGCCCTCCTGGAGCAGCTTGCGGAACTCGGAGACGTATTCAGGCGAGAAGAACGTCGGGATCCACCCGTCAGCGATCTCGCCCGCGAGCTGCGTGTTCTTCGGCCCGATCGCCGCGAGGTAAATGGGCATCCGCTCCTGCTTGGGGGAGATCATCAGCTTCAGCGGCTTGCCCGGCCCGTCGGGCAGCGGCAGCACAAGCGTCTCGCCCTCGAACTGGACGCGCTGGCGCGCGAGCGCCATCCGGACGACCGCGACGTACTCACGCGTGCGCTGCAGCTGCTTGGCGAAGCGCTGACCGTGCCAGCCCTCGGCGACCTGCGGCCCGGAGGTTCCGATCCCGAGCACCATCCGCCCGTCGGAGAGTTCATCGATCGTCGCCGCCGTCATCGCGGTCATCGCCGCGCTGCGTCCCGGCATCTGGAAGATCGCCGAGCCGAGCTTGATCTTGCTGGTGCCGGCGGCGAGCCAGGCGAGCACCGTCGCGGCATCCGAGCCGTACGCCTCGGCGGCCCACACGGAGTCGTAGCCGAGACGTTCGGCCTCCTGGACGACCTGTAGCTGATCCTGGGGACCCATGCCAAGACCCCAGTAACCGACGTGCACTCCAAGCTTCATTTGCAAGGTTCCTTTCGCGAACAGGAGATCGCTTGAGGGGGCCGACGGGCGCCTATACAGTGGCCACGTCGCCCCGGGAGGCGATGAACCCTATGCGAGAACGGCACCGCGCGACGATCAACGAGCTCCGGACGACGGTGGAGTGTCTGCCGCGGCACACCCGGGTCGCGATGCTCGAGGGCATCCGCACGAATGAGATCGTCGTCGGCGCGTACACGAGCGATGGCGGGATCTGCCCGATGCTCGCCGCCCACCGGGCGGGCGGCCGGACCGACTTCATCTCGTTCGCCAAGGCGTGGGACCGCTTCGCGTTCTCCCAGAACCGCAGCAAGCGCGCGCGTCGGGCAACCGAGCGCGAGCTGCTTATTCTCCGCACGCACCTCGAGGCGAGCCTGCTTGACGATGACGGCCCCGCGCCCGACCTGCGCGCTGCGATGGCCGAGCACCGAGCCCTCATGGCTCGCCGCGAGTCTGAGGCCGCGAGCGCAAGAACCGCTGAGGCGGCCGAGCGCACGGCCCGCCGGACGCCGAATCCCGCCAAGCCACGCCCGGGCGATCCTGACCGCAGCCGTGAGCTGCGCACGCGCGGCGGCTGGTCGTGGATGCGCGTCGTGCGCCGGCTCGACGACTACGAGCGGGCACTCGCGCGGCTCGAGGCAGCCGCCGACGAGCACGAGCAGCAGCCCGCCGCCGAGCTTGTCTGACGACGTCGCCGCCACCCGCGCGGCAGACGAGAGCGCCGCCGCCCCGGCGGCGGAGGAGCGCGTCGCCGCAGCCCCAGCCGAAGACGAGCGTCGCACGAGCCCGCTTGAGCTGCTGTGGGACCTCGTGTTCGTGTTCGCGGTCACGCAGGTCACCTCGCTGCTCTCGCACCACCTCACGTGGAGCGGCTTCGGACGGTCGATGCTCATCCTGGCGCTCATCTGGTGGGCGTGGTCGGCGTTCGTCTGGGCGGCGAATGCCCAGGCGAGCACGGAGCTGAGCTTCCGGGTGTGCCTGCTGCTCGCCACCGTGTTCATCTTCATCGCCGGGCTCGCGCTCCCGCAGGCGTTCGGTGCGCAGGGGACGCTGTTCGCGGTGAGCTACGCGGTCGTGCGCGTGCTCCATCTCGTGCTCTACGCCGACGCATCGCGGAAGGGCAACGCGTCGTGGTCGGCGATCGCCGGTTTCGCGGTGACCGTCGCCATCGGGCTGACGCTGCTGATCGCGGGCTCGTTCCTCGACGGCACGGCACGGGACCTGCTGTGGCTCGCCGCGGTCGCGATCGACTACGCCGGCCCGGCGTGGCTCACCCGCGAGCAGTTGCGCGGTCTGCAGCAGGTCGCGGTCGCGCACTTCGCCGAGCGCTACGGCCTGTTCGTGATCATCTGCCTCGGCGAGTCGATCATCGCGATCGGGGTCGGCGCCCGCGGCGAACCGATCACGACGTCGCTGGTCGCGGCGGTCACGCTCGGCCTGCTGACGACGATCGGGATGTGGTGGACGTACTTCGAGGGGTTCGCCGGCGTCGCCGAGGAGCGCCTTCGCGAGCACGAGGACCCGGTGCTCGCGGCCGCCGACGGCTACAGCTACATCCATCTCGTGATCGTCGCCGGGATCATCATCTTTGCCGTCGGCGTGCACTTCATCGTGCTTGAACCGACGCACACGCTCGCCGACGCGGCGCGGCTGACGTTGTGTGGCGGGGTGGCGCTGTATCTCGTCGGCCACCTCGCCTTCCGGCTGCGGATGGTCGGCTCGTTCGAGCGTGAGAAGGCGCTCGTCGTCCTCGCGCTGCTCGTGCTCTACCTCGTCGGTGGTGAGATCGTCGCCTGGGGGCTCGCGGCGATCACAACCGCGCTGCTCGGACTGCTGTGCGTCGCCGAGTCGCGCGCCGAGCTCTGAGGAGGCCGACGCCCGCGGGCCGCTAGCGTTTCACGCGAGCAACCACCGGGGAGATTCAGCGAATGGCGACACACGCAGGACTTGAGCTGAGAGCGACCGAGGACCGCGCGTTCGACGAGATATTGACGCCGGACGCGCTCGAATTCGTGGCCGCGCTGCAGCGCGACTTCAACCCGCGCCGAACCCAGCTGCTGACGGCACGTGCCGAACGGCGCGCCCGTCTCGCCGCCGGTGAGACGCTCGATTTCCTTCCGGACACCCGCGAGATCCGCGAGAGCGACTGGACGGTTGCCCCGGTCCCCGACGACATGCAGCAGCGCTGGGTCGAGATCACCGGCCCGACCGATCGCAAGATGACGATCAACGCGCTCAACTCGGGCGCCGACGGCTTCATGGCCGACTTCGAGGATGCCAACACGCCGACGTGGCACAACATGGTCGACGGCCACATCAACCTCCGAGACGCGATCGAGGGGACGATCACGTACGCGGGCTCCGACGGCCGGCACTACGAGCTCGGAGAGAACCCGGCGACGCTGCTCGTCCGCCCGCGCGGCTGGCACCTGCCCGAACGACATTTCCTCGTCGACGGCGACCCCGTCGCGGGCGCGTTCTTCGACTTTGGCATGTACATGTTCCACAACGCCCGCACGCTGCTGCGCAGCGGCTCCGGGCCGTACTTCTACCTGCCCAAGATGGAGTCTCATCTCGAGGCCCGGCTGTGGAACGACGTGTTCACCTTCGCCCAGGACGCGCTCGGGATCAAGCGCGGCACGATCAAGGCGACGGTCTTGATCGAGACGCTCCCAGCGGCGTTTGAGATGAACGAGATTCTGTACGAGCTGCGCGACCACTCGGCGGGGCTCAACGCCGGCCGCTGGGACTACATCTTCTCGGCGATCAAGTGTTTCCGCGACCGGCCGGACATGGTGCTGCCGAACCGCGTCGAGGTCACGATGACGGTGCCGTTCATGCGCGCCTACACCGAACTGCTCGCCGCGACCTGCCACCGCCGGGGCGCCCACGCGATGGGTGGGATGGCCGCCCTGATCCCGTCACGACAGGGTGGCGAGCAGGCGAACCAGAAGGCGCTCGACGGCGTTCGCGCTGATAAGGACCGTGAGGTCAAGCAGGGCTACGACGGCACCTGGGTCGCGCACCCCGACCTCGTCCCGCTCGCGCGCGAGATCTTTGAGCACGGGCTGAACGGCGCGGCGAACCAAATCGAGCGCCGGCGCGACGACGTGCACGTGACCGCGGATGAGCTCCTCGACCTCGGGTCAACCCCCGGGGAGATCACCGAGCAGGGCCTGCGCACCGACGTCAGCGTCGGCTTCCAGTACATCTCGTTCTGGCTCGGCGGCCGCGGCGCCGCCGCGATCAACAACCTGATGGAGGACGCGGCGACCGCCGAGATCTCGCGCTCGCAGATCTGGCAGTGGATTCGTCACGGCGCGCAGCTCGCGGATGGCCGCACCGTCACCCGCGAGCTCGTCGCTGAGATCCTCGACGAGGAGACCGCCAAGATCCGCGAGTCAGTCGGCGAGGAGACCTGGCGAGCCGGCCGTCCCGAGGACACCCTCGAGATCTTCCAGGCCGTCTCCCTTTCCGACGACCTCCTCGAGTTCCTCACCCTCCCGGCCTACCGGTACATCGACTGACATCGGCGGTGCAGGCGCGGCGGCATCGGCAGGGTGCCGGTGCAGGCGCAGGCGGATCGGCTGCGGGCGCAGCACGCTGCCGCAGCGGACCGCATCGCGTAGCGTGGCGGTCAGCTGCGGCAGGTGCGAAGCGCTAAAGGCCGGTCCAAGCCCTACCGAGTGGCCTTCTTGACAGCCGAAGCCGCCTTCCCGGCCGCATTCCGAGCCTTGCCCTTCAGTTCCTCGCCCGCGCCACGGGCCTCCGTGCCACCACGTCCGGTGGTGCGTCCGGTCTCCTTCTTGGCCTTGCCCTTCATTTCCTCGGCCTTGCCCTTCACCCGCTGTGAGCGGTCACCCATGCGTATCTCCTCTCAAGAAGCCGCGAGATTGGTAATCGTGGCGCGGTGCTACCCGCTCAGCTCGTGTCAGCACCCATCGCGCTCACGGGACCATCCAGGACAAGGGGCCGGACTGGAGCAGCACGAGCACGGCCATGAGCAGCACGAGCACGACGCTCCAGCCGACGACCCGTCTGAAGATGTCGCCCTCCTTCCCGGCGAGGCCGACCGCGGCGGCACCGATCGCGAGGTTCTGGGGCGAGATCATCTTGGCGAGCACGCCGCCGGAGCTGTTCGCCGCCGCGAGCAGGGTCGGGGACAGCGAGGACTTGTGCGCCGCGGCGACCTGTAACGCCCCGAACAGCGAGTTCGTCGACGTATCCGAACCGGTCACCGCGGTCCCGAACCACCCGATCAACGGCGAGAGGAACGCGAAGAAGCCACCCGCACCCGCCGCCCACGTGCCGAGCGTGGCGGTCTGGCCGGACAGGTTCATCACGTACGCGACCGCGAGCACCGCGCACACGGTCACCAGCGCCCACCGGATCTGGACGAGCGTGCGCCAATAGATCCGGAGCGCCTCACGCGGACGGACGCGCAGGATCAAAGCCGTCAGCACACCGGAAACGAACAGCCACGTCCCCGCAGCTGTCAGCCAGGTCCACTTGAACGTCTCGCTCGTCGGGGCCTTGCCCTTTGAGCTGAGCACGTGCAGCCCCGGCCAGGAGAACACGCTCGTCGCCTTGTCGAGTGCGCTCTGCACCGGTGACAGGCTGGTGACGCCGAGGACGACGACGATGATGAGGTACGGCGCGAACGCCATCAGCAGATCCGCAGTCCGCCCCGGGCCGCCATTGGCAGCGGACCGTCGGGCGCCGAGACGTCGCTCGAGCGCCGGATCACTGACCGCACCACCGGCAATCGCCGGGCGCCGCGAGCCGGCCGACTCAGATCCCGACCCGACGGCGGCAACAACCCGCGTCCCGCGCGGCGACCACACGCTGAGCAGCGCCACGACCGCACCGGCCGACACGAGCGACGCGATGATGTCGGTCAGCTGCATGTTGACGTAGTTCGAGACGACGAACTGGAACAGCGCGAACACGAATCCGGCGGTCAGCGCGACCGGCCATGCCTCGCGCAGTCCTCGGCGGCCGTCGATCATGAACACGAGCACGAACGGAACGAGCAGCGCCAGGAACGGCGTCTGTCGCCCGACCATCTGGCTGAGGTGATGCACGGGGAGCCCCGTGACGTGGGCGAGCGTTGTGATCGGGATCGCGATCGCCCCGAACGCGACCGGTGCGGTATCAGCGACCAACGCGACCGCCGCCGCCTTGACCGGCTTGACCCCGAGCCCAACGAGCATGATTCCGCAGATCGCGACCGGCGTCCCGAATCCGGCGAGCGCCTCGAGCAGCGCGCCGAAGCAGAACGCGATCACCACGACCTGCACGCGCAGATCGTCCGAGACCGACGCGAACGCCCGTTTCAGCACTTCAAAGTGTCCGGAGGCTTCGGTCATGTTGAAGATCCACAGGGCGTTGATGACGATCCACATGATCGGCCAGAAGCCGAACACCGCCCCCTCGAACGCGGCGTCCCCGGCCTGAGCGACAGGCATCGAATAGACCACCACCGCCACGAGCCCCGCGACCAAGAGCGTCAGCAGCGACGCCCATTGGGCCTTCATCCGGAAGACCCCGAGCAGCAGAAACAGCACGATCAGCGGAAGCACCGCAAAGATCGATGAGACGCCCAGCGAGTGCGACACCGGGTCGAGAACTTGCTTGTACACGTCTACCTCCCTCGAATGCAGGCTGCATTCCCGGTCCCATCGCGTGGACTACCCCGTCACCCGACCGTGATAATCGGGACCGGTGGCCGATTCCGACACAACCGTCTACAGCGGCCGCACCGCTTGGGCGCGAAATCTCGCCGCTCCGGTCCGCGATTTCCTGAGCACCGAGACCGGCAGCGCGGTGGTGCTGCTCGGCGCGACGATCTTCGCGCTGCTGTGGGCGAACTCCCCGTGGCGCCACGAGTACGCGACGGTCTGGAACACAACCCTCTCCATCCACGTCGGCAGCGGCGAGATCTCAGCAACCCTCCGCCAGTGGGTCAACCAGGGGCTGATGACGTTCTTCTTCCTCGTCGTCGGGCTCGAGGCCAAGCGCGAAATCGACATGGGCGAGCTCCGCCAGCGCCAGCGACTCGCGATCCCCGTGATGGCCGCGATCGGCGGGATGGTTGTCCCGATCGCGATCTATCTCGCGTTCAACGCCGGCGGGTCCGGTTCCCGGGGATGGGGCGCCGCGATGTCGACGGATACGGCGTTCGCGCTCGGTGCGCTCGCGCTGCTCACGCCGCGCTCGGCGACCCGTCTGCGCGTGTTCCTGCTCACGCTCGCCGTGTTCGACGACCTCGGCGCGCTGCTCGTGATCGCGACCGCGTACACGAAGCATGTCTCGATGACCGCGCTCCTCATCGCGATTGGGCTATTCGGCGTGCTCATCGCGCTGCGGTTCGTGCCCGGGGGATGGCGGCGTCCGGCGTCGGTCGTCATCGGCGTCGGGATCTGGGTCGCGATGTTCAAGTCCGGGATCGACCCGGTCATCTCCGGTCTCGCCGTCGGGCTTGTCACGAGCGCCTATCCGCCGTCCCGGGAGGACCTCGAGCGGGTCACCGAGTTGACGCGCTCGTTCCGCGAGCAGCCGACGCCGGAGCTCGCCCGCAGCGCGCAGCAGAGCGTCCTCTCGGCGATCTCGCCGAACGAACGGCTCCAGTACACGCTTCACCCCTGGACCGGTTACGTGATCGTGCCGCTGTTCGCGGTCGCCAATGCGGGCATCCACCTGTCCGGCGGGCTGCTGAGCGACGCCGTCTCCAGCCCGATCACGCTCGGGATCGTCGTCGGGTACGTCGTCGGCAAGCCGCTCGGGATCATGCTCGCGTCATGGATCGCCTCGCGTCCGGCGCTGCATGGCACCCGCCCGACGATCAGCTGGCCGGTTCTCGCCGGCGGCGCCGCCGTCGCCGGGATCGGGTTCACGGTTTCGCTGCTCATCTCGAGCCTCGCGTTCAGCGGTCGCCGGCTGGACGAGGCAAAGCTCGGCGTGCTTGCGTCGGCGGTGCTCGCGCCGCTGCTTGCCTGGGGCGTGCTCCAGGTGACCAAGCGCCTGCCGGCGGCCGTCCGCGCGCGGCAGATCAGCCAAACCGCGCAGGATCTCCTCGATCTCGGTGAGGACGTCGACCCGCGGCGCGACCACGTGCGCGGCCCGGACGACGCCCCGGTGACGCTCGTCGAGTACGGCGACTTTGAGTGCCCGTACTGCGGCCAGGCCGAGCCGGTGATCCGCGAATTGCTCTCGGACTTCGGCGACGATCTGCGCTACGTGTGGCGGCATCTGCCGCTCAACGATGTGCATCCGAACGCGCAGCTCGCGGCCGAGGCCTCAGAGGCGGCCGCCGCCCAGGGCAAGTTCTGGGAGATGTACGAGGCGCTGCTCCACGCCGACGACCTGTCGCCGCGCGAGGTCCATCGCATGGCGGGTGAGCTCGGGCTCGACACCACCCGCTTCTGGGACGAGCTTCGCCAGCACGAGTACGGGCCGCGCGTCTCCGAGGATGTCGCGAGCGCGGACGCAAGCGGCGTGTCCGGCACGCCGAGTTTCTTCATCAACGGCCGCCGCCACTCCGGCGCCTACGACCTCGCGACGCTGACCGACGCCGTGTCGGCCGCCCGTCGCCGCGCGACTCTGCTCCAGAAGGCCGCGGCCTAGGCGGTCAGCCGGTCCGGCAGCCCGAACTGCCCGAACGCCGAGAACAGCCGCTCAGGGTCAGCGGGCTCGTCCGGCCAGCGGACGTACTTCTCGCGCTCGGTCTGCTCGATCGACCGCGACACGAACGCGACCACGTCTGAGATCTGCTCGCCGCGGAGCGTCAGGACGTTGAGCGCGAACGGCATGAACGCCTGCTCGCCCTCGTTCCAGGTGTAGAACGCGAGCGCGGGCTGGCCGCCGTTGGCTCTCGTGACAACCACTTGCCAGTGCCACGTGCCGTTCATCGGGTAGCGGGCGAGGAAGTCCTTGATTTCGGCGCGGGTGCCGAACCAGCTGCCGAGCGGCGGCATCGCGAACGTCGCGTCCTCGGTGAGCATCGCCGCCACGGCCTCGACGTCGCCACGCAACCACGCGTCGACATACCCGTCGACGATCTCGGTCAGCCGCTCGTCGCCGAGCGTGCGCAGCGTCGCCTGCTGGGACTGCTCGGGGGTCTTGTCCTCGATCGTCTTGCGTGCCCGCTGCAGCGCGCTGTTGACCGACGCCACGGTCGTGCCCACTGTCTCGGCGACCTCGGCGGCCGAGAACCCGAGCACCTCGCGGAGGATGAGCACGGCGCGCTGGTTCGCCGGCAGGTGCTGGAGGGCCGCGACGAACGCCAGCTCGACGCTCTCCCGCAACTCATAGCTCGCATCCGGCCCGGCGATCCCCTCGTCGAGCCCGAGCTGCTCATCGGGGTAGGGCTCGATCCAGACAGATTCAACAATGGGTTCCCCCGGCCCATCGTGCGGGTCGGTCCGGGGGCCGTAGTCGACGGGGAGGACGCGCTTGGGGCGCTTGGCGATCAGGTTGAGCGAGGTGTTGGTGGCGATTGTGTACAGCCACGAGCGCAGCGAGCTGCGGCCCTCGAAGCGGCCGATCGCGCGCCAGGCGCGCAGCAGCGTCTCCTGCAGGGCGTCCTCGGCGTCGTGGACGGACGCGAGCATCCGGTAACAGTGGGCATGAAGCTCGCCGCGGTACGGCGCGACGAGTTGTTCGAACGCGGCCTCATCGCCCGCCCCGGCGGCGGCGATCAGCTCGCGCTCGCGCGAGGATGAAACAGGGGTCGACGAAGGCATCGTCCCAGGGTAACTGGTGACCGGGCGGACGAATCACCGCCGCGATGAGTTTTGGAGACGCCCCCGGTCTGACTGTCTGGAAGCCCATGGCGTCACCCCGCAAGCCCGTCGTACATCTTGAGCTGCACACCGGCGACCTCGAGGGCGCGCATACGTTGTACTCCGAGCTCTGCGGCTGGCCGCGCGAGCAGATCGACACCGCGCACGGCTCATATCTCGCACTCGACCTCGGTCGCGGGATGGGCGGCGGGATCGTCGAGTGCAGCGTGCAGCGGCCGCTCTGGCTGCCCTACGTCGAGGTCGATGACATCCGCCGCACGACCGCGGCGGCCCGCGGCCTCGGCGCGGCGGTGCTGCTCGAGCCGCGGGAGGGACCCGCGGGATGGCGCAGCGTGATCCGCACCGAGACCGGCGGCGAGATCGCGTTCTGGCAACAGAAGCGCTAGGTGCCCGACCGGCCGGCCCTCGGCCTTCACCGCGGCCACCTGTCGCCCGGTTGGTGTTGGGAGTTGACCCCAACTGTTGGGGTCAAGTCCCAAAGCCAGCCGCTCGTTTCAGCGAGCGCCCGCGGTCAGGAGCCGCCGGGCTGGGAGTGTCCGAGCCGCACCCGCCGGCGCGCAGACCCGAGCCGCATCCCGGCGCTCCGCAGGCACGCCGCCCGCGGCACCCGCGCGCGCTTCTCGCCGAGCCACACAGCGCCGAGCCGGCGGCCCGCGAGCCGACCGGAGGCGGCTGGACAACTCGCCGGCTTGTGCAAGTTGCCGAGCGGCGGCGCACCGGGCGCGTCCGGCCATACGCTCGGCGAGAACCGGAGCACGTAGAAGCCGCTCGTGCCGTCCGTGTACCAGACCTCGCGCCGAGCGGGCGCGAACGCCGGCTTGGACATCGCGAAGTTGCTGCCGTCCAACAGGTTCTCGAACTTGTGGCTCGGCGGCGCGACGTAGTAGGCGATCTCCTTCGGGCGCAGCGGGTCGTGGATGTCGAACACGCGCAGACCGGAGGCGATGAACGAGCAGGCGACGATGCCCGGGTCGACCTCGCGCGGGATGTTGCAGTAGTGCGCCGCGTACCCCTGGACCGGGGACGTCGCCCCCGGGTCGCCCGCCGCCGCCTGGTGCTCAGCCGGCTGGTCGACGGCGAGGCGGAGGTTCGAGACGACACGGGGATGACGCTCGTCGGCGATGTCGACGATCCGGGCCGCGCCGACCGTACCCGGGGGCGCCGAGCCGTCGAAGCGGAACGCGTACTCGTCGAACTCGAGGATGTACCGGTGGCCGTGGATCGTCATTGGGATCGCGTTCTGGGGGATCGACGCGGTGTTCCATGTCAGCCGGCTGATCTCGCTCACCTGGGGGTTGGGCTTGCGCGCCTGGATCTGGCTCGTGTCGAGGATCAGCAACTGCCCGTTGATCGGGTCGGCGACATATGCGCGGTTGCCGTCGTCGCTCAGCGTGAGCCCGTGCGAGTACTCGTTGCCCTGCCAGATCGCGTGCGGATGCGTGGGGTCGGTGACGTCGATCGCGGTGATCGCCTTCACCCCCGTGCCCGCGGCGTAGAACGTGTTCCCGTCCGGTGAGAAGTTCCCCTCGTGGCCGAACCGGGCGACGAGCGCCGTCGAGTCGAGGACCGGATGGCGGCAGTCCTGGCTCGCGTCGTAGATCGAGACGAGTCCGGGTGCCGTCGCCGGGTTGCCGAGCACGGCGGCGAGCAGGCCGCGACGGGAGTTGAGGCTGAGCGACTCGTGCGGGGAGAGCATCGGCAGCTGGGTCAGCATGTCGGTCTGCACCGGGTGCGCCGGGTCGCTCATGTCGATGACCGCGACCCCATCACCCGAGCTCGCCAACTGGACGGCGTTCAGCGGGTACAGCAGGGCCGTGTCGTAGAACGCGCACTCGCGCCCGTGGGTGTCGACGTAGCGGAGCACCTTGAAGCCGCCCGACTTGCCCTGGTGGGCGACGAGCGACAGGTTGCACCAGTAGCCGTTCGCGTCCGCCGGCGAATTGATCGCCGACGCCGGCACGCGACCCTGCACGCCGTCGAGCGGGTGCGACCCGGGTCCACAGACCGCCCGCGGCGCGGCGACCGACGGCGGTTCGGGGTTGTGCTGGACCGGGACCTGCGCCGGCGTCTGGCCGAACCCCTGACCGAGCGCCAGCAGGTCATTGAGTGGATTGGGGAGCTGACCTCGCGCCAGCCCCGCGGGGATCGCGAACGCGACCACGACCAGCACGACCCTTGCCTGCCACAACGACCACCAGCGTGTCCGCACGCGCATCATCTCCCGCCTCTGCCTGACGACGCACCGGATCATAGAGCTACTGCGGTGTAGCTCGTCGCGGTTCGACGCGGACAACTACGCGCGGTGTCGGGGACGAGACCCGGATGCCGCGCCCCGGTCGATCGGGCACGCTCGCGGTCAGGACATGACCGTCGGCGGAACCGATCGCGGATGGAGTCAGTCGCGACGAGAGCGCGTGACGCTGTTCGCGATGTGCTTCGGGCTGTTCATGATCATGCTGGACAACACGATCGTGAACGTCGCGCTGCCCTCGATCCAGCGCGAGCTCCACGTCAGTCCGGAGACGCTTGCGTGGACCGTGAACGCGTACGTCGTTCCGTTCGCGGCGTTGATCCTGCTCGGGGGCAAGCTCGGCGACCGTTTCGGCCGCCGGCGTCTGTTCATCATCGGGCTGGCGATCTTCACCGCCGCGTCCGCCGCCTGCGCGCTGTCGACGAGCGCCGGGACGCTCGTCGCCGCGCGCGCGATCCAGGGAATCGGCGCGGCGCTCATGAATCCGCTGTCGTTGTCGATCCTCGTCGCCACGTTCCCGTCGAAGCGGCTGCCCACCGCGATCGGGGTCTGGGCCGGAATCTCCGGTCTCGGCCTCGCGGTCGGCCCGCTGCTCGGCGGGCTGCTCGTGGAGAACGCGGACTGGTCGGCCGTGTTCTGGATCAACGTGCCGATCGGCGTGCTCGCGATCGCCGTGACGCTGTTCGGTGTGCTCGAGTCGCGCGACGTGACGACCAAATCGCTTGACCTCGGCGGCACCGCGCTCGTGACCGGCGCCCTCTTCTGCCTCGTCTGGGGCCTGATCAAGAGCGATACACGCGGATTCGGTTCGGCGTACGTGATCGCGTTTCTCGTCGCCGGGCTCCTGCTCGCCGTCGGGTTTGTCGGCTGGGAGCGGCGCAACCGCGATCCGATGCTCCCGCTCGAGTTCTTCGCCCAGCGCGCGTTCACGGTGTCCGACGCGGTGATGCTGCTCGTCGGTTTTGCCATGTTCGGCGCCATCTACTGGGGCGCTCTCTACCTCCAGAACATCCAGGGCTACTCAGCGCTCCAGGCGGGGGCGCGGACCCTGCCATGGACGATGATGATCCTGTTCGTGGCCCCGATTGCCGGACGACTGAACGCGCGGATCGGCGCGCGCTATCTCGCGGCCGCCGGGATGGCGCTGCTGAGCGTCGGGATGATCGGTCTCGCGCAGCTCCAGGACGACTCGCCGTACTCGCACATCTGGCCGTTCTTCATGCTCGCCGGCATCGGCACGGCGCTCGCGATGCCAACGCTGAGCGCCACCGCGATGGGCGCGATTCCCGCGGAGAAGGCCGGGATCGCCTCGGGCGTCCTCAACACCGCGCGTCAGGTCGGCGGGGCGCTCGGCATCGCCGTCCTCGCCGCCGTCGCCACCGGGCGGATCACGGCCCGCTGGAACGACCTCACCGGGTCGCTGCCGCCGGCGCTGCACCACGCCGCCGGCCGGCTTGTGCCGCTCGTCGACGGCGGCCAGCTCGGCGCGATTCACCGGCTCGCCGGACCGACCGCGCGGGCATGGGCGTCGGATGCGTTCATGCACGGCTTCCGCGCCGCCAACTGGACCTCGGCGGTGCTCTGCATCCTCGCTGCGGCCGTCGCGTGGTTCGGGCTCCAGCAGCGCCGCCCGCGCGCCGAGGTCGAGCCCGTCTCGGCCTAGAGCGCTAGCGTAGCCCCTGCCCTCGCCGCCGGCAGGAGGCCGTGCCGACACGCCGAACGCTGCGCCATGGCGGAGACGTACATCGTCGCCGGGTCGGACGGGATTGCGGTGCGGCTCGCCGAGGAGTTGGTGGCGCTCGGTGAGCGCGTCGTCGTGCTCAGCCATGACATCGAGCCCCGCTTCCGCACGCGTCTGGAACAGATGGACATCCGGGTCCTCGAGGGCGACGCGCGGGACGTCGCCGACCTGCGCGAGGCCGGGCTCGCGACCGCGGCCGCACTCGCGATCGTCGAGGAGGATGACGTCGCCAACCTCCACAGCGCGCTGGCGGCGCGGGGTGCGCGGGAGGACCTGCGTCTCGTCGTACGGATGTTCAACCAGGACCTGGGCGCGCGCCTCGAGTCGCTCTTCCCTGACGCGCGCATCATGTCCGCCTCGGCGATCGCGGCGCCGGCGTTTCTTGCCGCCGCGCTGCGCAGCGCGCAGCAGATCATGATCGCCGGCCACCCGTTCGAAGTGCGCGCGCTCGCGCCCGGGGACGACCTGCGCGGCGTGCTCGCGGTCGCGGCGTTCGACGAAGCAAGCGGCACCGCGACGCTGTTCCCGGCCCCCGCGCCGGGCGTGCTCGCGCTCGTGCCCGACGAGGAGGACGACGAGGAGCAGACCGTCGTCGAGGCCGCCGCCGAGGAGCTTCGTCAGGCCGCGTCGCGCACGGCCTCGATGCTTGCCCGGGCCGGGGCGCTCGCGCGGCTCGTCGACCGCCGTCTGCTCGCGCTGCTCGTGTTCGTCGTGATCGTGCTCGGCGTGGCGGCGGCGATCTGGAC
Organism: uncultured Solirubrobacterales bacterium; assembly: GCA_963813265.1. Classification (GTDB taxonomy): domain Bacteria; phylum Actinomycetota; class Thermoleophilia; order Solirubrobacterales; family Solirubrobacteraceae; genus Palsa-465. Next base: position 201,625 of record CAWEYQ010000007.1, read on the forward strand.
CTCGAGCACGCACTACGACCTGCTGGACAGCGCCTACTTCGCGGTGACGACGGTCTCGACCACCGGATACGGCGACATCACCCCGCTCCACGAGGGCGCGGCTCTGAAGCTGATCGTGATGGGCCTGATGCTGATCGGGGCGCTGTCGCTCGCCCTCATCTACGCGCTCATCACCGACGCGGTCGTCGGCGTCCGGCTCGCCCGCTCGCTCGGCGAGCGCCCGCGGCCTCGGCGTGACCACGTCGTCGTGCTCGGACTGGGGCGGATCGGCCAGCGGGTCGTCGAGGATCTCGTCGCGCGTCGCATCCCCTGCGTTGCGGTGGAGCGCAACGAGGACGCGCCAGGTGTGCACGCCGCCCGGCGCCTGCGGGTGCCGGTCGTGCTCGCCGACATCTCCGCCCCCGCGGTGCTCGACGGGCTCCACATCCCCTCCGCGAGGTGCCTGATGGTGCTGACCGACGACGACGCGGCCAATCTGGCGGCGGCGCTCGCCGCACGTACGCTCGCGCCGGAGATCCGGGTCGTGCTGCGGCTGTTCGATCATGACCTCGCCGCGCGCGTTGAGACCGCGTTCGCGATTCACGTCTCACGAAGCGTCTCGAGCCTCGCCGCGCCCGCGTTCGCCGCGGCACTCAGCGATCGCCGCGCGCTGGCCACAATCGCGGTCGGGGCGCAGGCGCTCACGGTCGCGGAGTTCGGCGTCCCGGCGGGTCGCAGCGTGACCGAACTTGAACAGGCGGCGGCGGGGGAAGCGCGGGTGCTCGCGCTCGGTGGACGCTGGGCCCCTGACGCTCAGGCCCGCTCGGCGAGCGGCGAGACGCTCGTCGCCGTGGGGTCGCCCACGGGTCTGGCGGCGCTCGCGCAGCCGTAGAGGCTGACGCGACGCCCTCGTCACCGCTTTAATGCACGGCCGTGGGCAAGCGGGCTGCACTGCGGGCACGGCGCATCTTCGGGGCGGCGGTGCTGCTCGGACTCGTGCTGGCGACCACGGCGGCCGCCGATCTCATCAGCGTCGCCGGCATCCGCGTCAGCGAGATCTCGTCGGCGCTGCAGAACAGCCCGGTCCAGCAGCGCGGGCATCCCGATCAGAAGCTCAGCCAGAAGGAGATCCGGAGCCTCGACGCGCGCATCCACCAGCGCGATCCGGGACGGATCTGGATCGCCGTCGTCTCGCCGCTCACCCCGACGGCTGCCGGTGACCTCGACCAGGCGATCTCGAACTCGGTCAACGCCGACGGCGTCTATCTCCTCGTCGGCGGCAGCAGCTATCACGTCACGACCACGTGGGGGTCCGGCGAATCTGCGCGGGAGCGACTTGCGACCGCGGTTGGTCATCAGGGCGACTCGCTGTACATCCAGCTTCGAAAGGCCGTCGACAGCTTCGCCAAGGCCGACGCCGCCGCTGGTCATCCCGGATCGTCCTCGTCGGAGCAGACCGGACCGGGCTCGACGCGCCCGTCCTCGTCAAGCCACAGCAGCGGGAGCAGCGCCATCGGCGGCGTGATCGTCGCCGTCGTCGTGTTGCTCATCCTGTTCGCATCGGGCGGTCTGGCCGTGCTGCGCCGCGCCCGCGGATCGATGCGCGCGTCGCACTGGCGCAAGGAGCAGACCGCCGACGAGCGCGCTCAGGCCCAGGCCGACTTCGTCAAGCTCGGCGATGACATCGGCGCGCTCGACATCGACAGCTCGATGCCGAACGCCAACCCGCAGGCCAAGGAGGAGTACTCCCGGGCGCTCGACTGCCACCAGGACGCCGAGCAGCGACTGAAGCGCGCCGACGACGCGTATCAGTTCGCCAAGGCGCAGGAGGCGCTGGCCCGCGGCGCTCAGCACATCCAGGCCGCGCAGCAGCTGTTCAGCGCCGCTCCCACCCCCGCGGCCGCGGTCGCGGCGGCGCCGGCGGGCGCGACGGCCGCCGACACCGCCGGCGTCGTCGATCGGATCTCGAAGCTCGCCGCCCTCCATAAGGAGGGTGCGCTCACCGACGCCGAGTTCGCCGAGGAGAAGCGCAAGCTCCTCGGCGACTGAGCGATCCGGCGCGTGCCCCGCGTCGGAAGCGGTTTTCAAAGGCCCCGGGATGGGTACCGGTGCAGCCGAGTCGATGAAGCTGATCGCGACACGGCGCCGACGGGACCAGACGTCACGGGACGGCGATCGTCAGCCCCTGCACCTCAAGCGCTCCTATCTCGCCTCCGCCGGGTCGGTGGGGGAGGCACGGGTGGCGCTCGCCGCGTTCGCGCGCGAGGTCGGCGCCCATGGTGAGCAGCTCGAGGCGATCCGGCTCGCCACCTCGGAGGCGCTGTCGAACGCCGTCCGGTTCGCGTATCCGGCGCGGGAGGGCCACGTCCACGTCAACGCGTGGGTGGCGGCCGGCGAGCTGTGGGTGCTCATCACCGACAACGGCTGCGGGCTGCACGCCGGCGCCGAGAGCGACGGGCTTGGGCTCGGTCTGGCGCTGATCTCGAAGATGTGTGACGGCTTCTCGATCGTCGAGCGCTCCTTGGGTGGGACCGAGCTGCGGCTGCGCTTCGACCTCAGAACGGGAGGCTCTGCAGGGCGGCTGCGCCCGGTGGCCACGCCCGCGTCGTCGTAAGGCGGCGCCACATCGCGAGCTGGGGGAGGACCGCGGTGCCGCGCGGCTGCAGCACGGCGAGCGGTGATTCGAGGACCGAGAAGCCGAGCTTGCGGTACAGGCCGGAGCGGTCCTCGTGGCAGAACAGCAGCGCGTACTCCGGCCCGAGCCGGGCGCCCTCGGCGAGCGCCTCCTCGACGACCCTGCGGGCGAGGCCCTGTCCGCGGTGCGCGGCGGCGACGATCACCCCGCCGATCCCGAGCACCCCGACTCGCTCCCGTCCGCCGACCTCGACGTCGGCGAGCACGAACCCCGCCGACGCGACGAGCCGTCCGGCATCGTCGCGGAGCCCGACGTGGCGGTCCTTCGGGCGGAACGCGAGTTCGATCCCCGCGGCGTCGAAGGGGTCGGGCTCATCGCCCTCGAGCTGGGCCCGATCCGTGTCGGTGAGCGCGCCGAAGCGGACGATCTCCATCGTGCCATCGAAGCACATGGGACGACATCGCTACATTTGGATGCGCACTCAACTAAATCGTCACCGGCCTTGGTAAGGGAGCGACATGGAGATCGGAATCGGGCTGCCCAACGCAGTGCGCGGGGTGAAGCGGAACGGAGTCGTTGACTGGGCACAGCGTGCAGAGGCGGCTGGGTTCGCGTCGCTCGGCACGATCGACCGGATCGCATATCCGAACTTCGAGTCGATCGTGGCGCTCGCCGCCGCGGCTGCGGTGACCGAGCGGATCCGCCTCGTCACCGACATCCTGATCCTGCCGCTGCGCACGAACACGGCGCTGTTCGCCAAGCAGACCGCGACGATCGACGCGCTCTCCGGCGGTCGTCTCGAGCTCGGCCTCGCGGTCGGCGGTCGCGCGGACGACTATGAGCTCTCGGGCGCTGACTTCAGCACCCGAGGCGCCTCGTTCGACCGCCAGCTTGCGGAGCTGACCGAGCTCTGGGCCGGTGACGCGGTCGGCCCGGATCCGGCGAACGGGAAGCGGCCGGGCCTGCTCATCGGCGGACAGAGCGACAAGGCGTTCCAGCGCGCCGCGAAGTACGCCGACGGGTGGACGATGGGTGGCGGCGGACCGGACGCGTTCACCGCCGCGCTCGGCAAGCTGGGGAGCGCGTGGAGCGAGGCCGGCCGCGAGGGCGAGCCGCGGACGTCCGCGCTGTTCTACTTCTCGCTCGGCCCCGACGCCGAGGACGTCGCCGCGCGCAACCTCGGCGACTACTACGCGTTCCTCGGCGACTACGCGCAGCAGATCGTTCAGTCCGCGGCGAAGGACGCCGGAACGCTGAAGGGCTACGTCGCCGCGTTCGAGCAGGTCGGCGTCGACGAGGTCATCTGCTTCCCGGCGTCAAGCGATCCGGCCCAGGTCGACCTGCTCGCCGAGGCGGTGCTCTAGTGTCGTGAAGCGGAAGTTCGTGCCACGGAACAACGGTTCACGGCACTAACCCGTACGCAGGCACCAATCGGTGATCGCCTGCGGGCGCTGCTCCGGCGCCCAGTGCGCGGCACCCGGGATGACGTCAACGGTCAGGTTCGGCTGGCCCTCGACCGGGCCCACGGGGATTCCCTTCGTGATCACGTCGCGCGAGCCGATCGCGAGCGTCGTCGGGACCTGCAGGACGGCGTCGGCGTAGCGGCCGCGCGCGACCGGGACGACCTCACGCGTGAGGAATGTCCGGTACATGGCGACGGTGACGCGGCGCGGCAGGTGATCCATGAAGACCGCGACGTCCGCCGGGCCGAGCGCGTCGTCGTGCCGCCCGGCCTGGATGATCCGCGGCGCGATCCGTTGCGCGATCGCGGGGCCGACGAGCGGCAGGCTGATCGGGCCCTGGTAGCTGAGCATCATCGCCATCCGACGTGGGTCGGGCCCGAGCCACGGATGCGGGATGCACAGCGCGAGCATCCGCTCGAAGCGCTCCGGGGCGCGCAGTGCGGCGAGGAACCCGGTGTAGCCGCCCCAGTCGTGACCGACCCACGTGACGCGGTCGACGCCGAGCGCGTCGAGCAGCGCGAGGATGTCGCTCGCCAGTTGCTCCTTCTCGTAGCCGTCCACCGGTGCGTCGGTCCAGCCATGCCCACGCAGGTCAGGCGCGATCACCCGGAAGCGCGATGTGAGCGCCGGGATGACATCCCTCCACACCCACCAGTTCTGCGGCCAGCCGTGGAGGAGCAGCAGCGGTGGGGCGTCCTCTGGACCCGCGAGGGCGACGTGCGTGCGCAGGCCGGCGGCGTCCACGTACTCGTGGGTTACGCCGTCAAGCGGCGGCGGAGCAAGCTGATTCATCGCGCATACCTTATGGTGCAGCCATGCGGCACCGAGCACTGGTCGTCCTCCTCGGCACGCTCGTCGTCGCTGCAGTGCTTGTGCCGGTCGGCCTCGCGAGCGCCGGCGGTGCTGCCCCGGCGCGCGCCAAGCGGCACGTGCAACCGCTTCCGGACGGGATCGGGATCGCCCCGGGCAAGATCAAGCACGTCTGGCTGATCATCCTTGAGAACAAGTCGTATGACGCGACGTTCACCGGCCTGAACCGCAACACGTATCTGTGGCGGACGCTCCCCAAGCAGGGCGCGCTGCTGAAGAACTACTACGGCACCGGGCACGGCAGCCTCGACAACTACACGACGCTCGTCAGCGGCCAGGCGACGGAGCCCGATCTCCAATCCGACTGCCCGAACTACACGACGTTTGCCGGGCACGTCGATCGCTCGAAGTCGCTCGCCCGCAATCCCAACTACGGCCAGATGACCTCGGCTCGCGGCGCGAACGGCGCCGTCGGCAGCAACGGCTGCGTCTACCCGGCGAGCGTGCCGACGCTGTTCAAGCAGCTCGACGCAGCCGGCGTGAGCTGGAAGGGCTACGCCCAGGACCTCGGCAATCCGAACCCGAGCCCGACCGATCCGCCGCACAGTGCCGGCGTCAAGTACTGCGGCGCGCCGTACAAGTCCCCGGCACCTGCCGGCACGACGACGCAGCCGAACCCGCCGGTCGCCAACGCGACCGACCAGTACCTGCCCAAACACTTCCCGTTCGCGTGGTTCTCGTCGATCCTGCGGTCCGGCGACTGCAACGCGCGCCACATCGCGAACGTCTTTTCATCGTCGAACGGGCTCTACCACGACCTTCAGAAGGAGAGCCGGACGCCGGCGTTCAACTGGATCACGCCGAACATGTGCAGCGACGCCCACGACGCCGTCTGCTTCGGCAACAACCTCTCGGGCGGGTTCTCCTCGCCGACGCGAATCCGCCCGCCGCGCAACTACACCGGAGGGCTGTACGCGGCGGATCTGTTCCTCGCTCACGTCATCCCGGAGATCGAGGCCTCACCCGCGTTCAAGGACGGCGGCCTGATCGACATCACCTTCGACGAGGCGTTCCCGCCCTTCACCTACACCGGCAACAGCTTCGCCAACTCGACGATCGTCGCCCCGAACGCGCGCACGTCGATCGCGAACGACACGGCGGGGGAGACGCTGTTCGGGCGAGCGCGTGCACTTCGAGCCGACCGGGCCGAACACGCCGCTCGCCAAGGACGCGCGCGGCAACGCGCTGTATCCGGGGCCGGGCAACAACCTGTTCCTCGACCGGCCGAGCACGTGCGTGGCGCAGACGGTGCCCTCGCAGCCCGCGGGCGTCTGTCTGCTCGGCGCCGGCGGCCACGTCCCCGGCCCGCGGACTGACGCGTCGGCGAGCGCCGTCGCGGGCAGCACGACGGTCGTCGACCGTGCGGCCGTCATCACCGACAAGGGGCGCACCGTCACCGGGACCGGAATCCCGGCGGGCGCGTTCGTCGGCACGGTGACGAACACGTTCGTGCCCGCGCAGGCGTCGGCCGGGAACGGCGGGTTCGTCGACACCGGCGCGTTCACGCTCGTCGACTCCGCCGGCCGCTCGCTGCGGACGATCGGCGTCGGTGAGCGGCGTCGAGCTCGGTGCGCGCACGCCGTCCACCGATCCGCTGTACAACGCGACCGCCGCCGACGAACGGCGGCGGGGACACCGGCAGCCTGCTGATCAGCCCCTACATCCGTCCCGGCAGCGTCAGCGGCGCCTACTACAACCACTACAGCTGGCTGCGCACGATCGAGGACCTGTTCAGCGTGCGCCGCGCGTCTCGCGGGCTCGACGGCCACGGTCACATCGGCTACGCGGCCCAGCGCGGACTCGCGCCGTTCGGTCGGGATGTGTTCACGCGTCAGCAGGGCCGGCCCGTGCCGCGCTCCCGTCGCTACGGCGGGATCCCGGCGTGGCTGCGGCGCGATCAAGATCCGGCTCGGCCGCGTCGCTGCGCGCCGCCCCCGGACACCCGGTGCTCGCGATTCAGGGCGACACGGTCACGGCCGACGTCCACGGGCGCGAGCTGCGGGCGACGGCGGTTGGTCCCGACGTTCCGGTGGCCGCGAGACGCGGCTCAGGCGTCGCGGTCCCGGCGACGTTCACGGTGACGATGCGGGGCGCCGGAAGCGCCACCGCGATCCGGCCGGCGGCGCTCACGATCGTCGATGAGCTCGGCCGCCTGCACCATCCGCGGGTCACGATCGCCCGGCACGGCCGGACGGTGACGCTCACCGTCCACGACGCGCTGCCGGTCGGCAACGGCCAGCTGCGCTGGGCGCCGGACGGCGGGCGGCCGCTCGTCGCCTGGGACTTCGACCTCGAGCTGATCTAGCCGCCGGGCGCGGTTCAGGCCGTCGCCGCGGCCGCGCTCACCGGTGTCCGGCCGCGGATCAGGTCCGACGCCCGCTCCGCGATCATGATCGTCGGCGCGTTGGTGTTGCCGCGCACGAGCGTCGGCATCACCGAGGCGTCGACGATCCGCAGCGACTCCATCCCGAGCACGCGCAGCTCGTCGTCGACGACCGAGCCCATCGCGCAGGTGCCGACCGGGTGATACAGCGTCGTCGAGTTGCGCTCGATGTGGGCGAGGACGCTCGCGTCGTCGGCGCCCGCGGGCGCGGCGAGCGCTCCCGGTGCTCACCGCCTGCAGTGCGCTCTGCTCGCAGATCTCGTGGGCGCGGCGGACGCCGGCGATCATCGTCGCCCTGTCCTCGTCGCTGACGATGTAGTTGTGGAGGATCCGCGGCTTCGTCGTCGGCAGGCGCGAGCGGAGCTTCACGAAGCCGGTGCTCGTCGGCCGCAGGATGCAGGCCGACAGCGCCCAGCCGTCGATCGACGATCTCACCCGCGCCCGCCTCGGGGAACAGGATCGGGATCATGTGCAGCTGGATGTCCGGCGCCTCGAGGTCCGTCGTGGGTGCGGAAGAAGCCGCCGGACTCGGCGAAGTTCGAGGTGAGCGGGCCGCGCCCCTCGGTCTGAATCAGGCCGAGGTTCTCCTCGGTCTCGGCCGTCAGCAGTGACGGCTCGTCGGTCGTGTAGGTGATCCACGTCGACAGGTGGTCCTGGAGACCCTGGCCGACGGGCAGCTCGTGCAGGCATGGGATGTGGGCGAGCTCGAGGTCGGCCGCCGGGCCGATCCCGGTGAGCAGCAGGATCTGCGGGCTCGCGTAGGCGCCGGCGCTGAGGATCACCTCGCGCTCGGCGTGGATCTCGCGGAGCTCGTCGCGCTGATCGATCTCGACGCCGATCGCGCGCATCCCGTCGAGCAGCAGCCGCGTGACGTGAGCGTTCGTCTCGACGACGAGGTTCGGGCGCTCGAGCACCGGGTGCAGATAGGCGACCGCCGCCGAGCAGCGCAGGCCGTTTCGTTGCGTGACCTGATACCAGCCGACGCCGTCCTGCTCGGGGCCGTTGAAGTCCTCGTTGAGCGGCAGTCCCGCCTGCTGCGCCGCGTCGATGAACGCCGCACACGTCTGGTAGCGCGAGCGGTTCTCGATCACGCTCAGCGGCCCGCCGGCGCCGTGGAGCTCGCTCGCGCCGCGCTCGTTGTCCTCGGCGCGGATGAAGTACGGCAGCACGTCGTCCCAGCCCCAGCCCTCGTGTCCGAGCGCCGCCCAGCCGTCGTAGTCGGCGCGGTTGCCGCGGATGTAGACCATCGCGTTCGTCGACGAGGAGCCGCCGAGGGTGCGTCCGCGCGGCAGGTAGCGCTGGCGGCCGGCGAGCCCCGGCTCGGGATCGGAGATGTACGACCAGTCGTACTTCGACTGCCCGACGGCGAGCACGCCCGCCGGCAGGTGAATCTCGTCGGCGGCGTCCGCCGGACCGGCCTCGATCAGGCAGACCCGCACATCGGGATCCTCCGACAGTCGTGCCGCGAGCACACACCCCGCGGAGCCGGCGCCGACGATCACGTAGTCAAACGAGCTCACAGCCACGTCCTTTCCTGGCCTTACCTGCGGATGGCCCATTCTCCGGCGGGCGGCGGCCCGGCGTCAAGCAGCCTTCCACCCGGGATTGGCGTTTGAGGAACAGGGGGTGTGCCGCAAAAGCCAATCCCGTGGGGGGTGGGGGGCGGGTGGGGCCGACGTGCGGCTACACGACGATCCCGCCGACGCGGATCACAACCCGCGTCGGTCGGGTGGGGGCGCTCAGCGAGAGGAAATCGCGCACCGGGCCGCTCGTGGCGCAGAACGGACACGCGAGCGGGTCGGTGAGAGACAGCGGGCGCTCGCCGATCGCGACCGGGGCGTCGCACGAGGGACACGCAATCGTCCCCGTCGCGAGCTGCCCGGAGCGGACCGCGCGGCGCTTTTCCTCAAACGTCTGCCGCTGCGATCTCACCGACCCGAGTTTAGTCGCGTCAGCTCGCCTCGACGATGAGCAGGATGTTGCCGTCCGGGTCGCGAAACCAGAACATCGGCGGCACCGGCTCGCCGAGCCGAGAGACCTCGGCGTCGACGTCGATGCCGTTCGCCTTCATGTACGCGTGCGTCGCGTCGATGTCGTTCGTCGTCAGCGTGATCCCGGTCTGCGCACCCTCGGCCGGGCGGCCGGGGGGCGGCGGCGCGAGCGCGATTCCGGTCGCGCTCCTGGGCAGGAAGACCTCGACCCAGCGGTAGTCGCCGCCGAACGGGACGTCGGTCCGCTTCTCAAAGCCGAGCGACTCGTAGAAGGCGATCGATCGGTCCTGATCGGTCGACAGGACGCTGCACAGGCTGAACTCCTGAATGCCGCTGGCGGTGGTGGTACTCACGTCTCCTCCTCGGGGTAGGGTTGTGCGACTACAGACCGGGGCCCAGCCCGAAAGTCATCGTTCCCCCTCTGGTGGAGGAGTTCTTTATCTCGATCGGGTAGGGTCCCGCGCTTCCGAACCCTAAGGGGGCCTGACTTGTCCGAGACGGAATCGTTGAGTCCGTCGTTTTGGCGTGAGCGGCTGGCGCCGTACGCCCAACCACGACTGAGCCGCAGCATCTTCGACGTGGCGACCTCCGCGGTTCCGTACGTCATCGTAACCGGCGCGATGTACGCGCTGTACGGTCAGGTTTCGTATTGGATCGTGCTCGCACTGGGCGTGCTCGCCGCGGGATGCCTGTTGCGGACGTTCATCGTGTTCCACGACTGTGGACACGGCTCGTTCCTGGCCAACCGCCGGGCGAACAAGTGGGTCGGGATCACGTGCGCGATCCTCACCTACCAGGCATATCACCCCTGGAGCTACGAGCACGCCGTCCACCATGCGACCGCGGGCGACCTCGACAAACGTGGGAAGGGCGACGTCGAGACGATCACGGCCCGCGAGTACCGCGAGATGTCGTGGCTGGGGCGTCTGGGATACCGGCTGATGCGCAACCCGGTGATCATGCTCGTCCTCGGGCCGCTGTGGTCGCTGCTGCTCGAGCCCCGGCTTCTCCCGGCGTGGTCGCGCAAGCGCTTCTGGCGTCAGATCGTCGCCACCGACATCGTCGTCGTCGCGATCCTCGGCACCCTGGTCGCGCTGTTCGGCTGGAAGGCCGTGCTCGCCGTGCAGCTCCCGAGCGCGATGATCGCGGGCGGCGCCGGCGTGTTCATGTTCTACGTCCAGCACCAGTTCGAGGGCGTCTACTGGGTGCGCCATGAGGAGTGGAGCTACGCCGAGTCAGCGCTCAAGGGCAGCTCGTACCTGAAGCTCCCGACGGTCCTTCAGTTCTTCACCGGGAACATCGGCCTGCACCACGTCCATCACCTGCATCCTCGGATCCCGAACTACAACCTCCAGGCGGCGCACGACGACAACCCGGTGTTCCACGACGTGCCGACGCTCGGCATCGTCAGCGGGCTGAAGACGTTCCGTCTGAAGCTCTACGACGAGGATCAGGGCCGGCTCGTTACGTTCGCCGGGGCGCGCCGGCACCATGCGCGCAGCGCCCGCCACGCGGCGCCTCTCACCAAGGCCGAGACGGCAGACGTCGTCATCGGTGGTGGTTGACGATCTCGACGTTGTTGCCGTCGGGATCGAGCACGTAGGCCGCGTAGTAGCCGGGGTGGTACTGCGGCCGCTCGCCGGGCGCGCCGTTGCTCGGAAAGCCGGCCTCGGTGGCGGCGTCGTGGAATGCGGCGACGGCGGCGTCGTCATCGGTCCCGAACGCCATGTGGAGATGCTCGGTCGGCTCGCCGGGGACGAGTGAGAACGAGCCGCTCGTGCCCGCCACCGTGATGCGGTCCGGGTCGGAACGGGTCATCGTCAGTCCGGCGGCCGGGGCGATCGCCTCGTAGAAGCGGCGGGTCGCATCGACATCGGCGACCCGGATCCAGAGATGGTCGATCACCCCGTCGCGGCGCAGGTCGCCGTGGTGGACGGCCTCGACGCTGTTGCCGTCCGGGTCGAGCAGGAACGCGCCGTAATAGTCAGCGAGGTACTCCGGCCGGGGTGCCGGGGCGCCGTCGTCTGCGTACCCGGCATCGACGCCGGCGCGCCAGAACGCGGCGACCTGCTCTCGGCTCGGCGCCACGAAGCCAACGTGAAGCCGGCGGGTCGGCGGCTCGGCGCCGTCGGCAGCCGCCAGGGAGAAGTCCCGCCACTCGGAGAACGTCCGGAGCTGGTAGGTCTGGTCGATTCCGAGCGGGGCGAGCACGGTGTTGTAGAAGCGCTCGGACGCTTCGCGGTCGCTGGCCCGGATCGTGACGTGGTCGAACATCGGGCCGGACAATAACGGTCTGCGTCGGGCCGCCTACCCGGCGCAGCGGGTCGCGGTGGCCTTCCGCGCGCATCCCTCGATCCGCAGCGTCGAGCGCCGGAACACGGCGAGCGCCGGCTTCGCCGTGACCTGGCCGCTCACGTACTTCAGCAAGCCGGCGAAGTCGAATCCGTACGGGTGCGGGCGCGGCGTCTCATCGCCCATCCACGTGTACCAGTAGAAGCCGGTCAGGCCGAGCTTCGAGCGGTTCGCCATCAGCAGCGGGATGACCGCCGCGAGCCGTGCCGCCTGCCCGGCCTCGGTCGTCGAGACGCCGAACTGGGGTGGCGCCTTGCCCTCCGAGGAGGGCCACGTGATCTCGGTGGCGAGGATCGGCTTGGCGCGGTCTCCGAACTGGTTCATCACCGCCCGTACGCGCTGGATGATCGTGATCACGCCGCGCGGCTCCGCCGTGTACGGGTGCAGGGCGACGATGTCGAACAGCCCGCGGGCGCCGGGGACGCGGTAGATCTGCGCGAGGTACTGCCACGAGAAGTCGGCGAGTCCGGCGAGGACGACCTTGGCGCCCGGGTCGGCGGCCTTGATCGCGGCGTGTGCGGCGGCGAGCAGCTTCACGTAGCCCGGGGCGAACGGCTGCTGCGACCAGTAGCTGGTGAAGTGCGGCTCGTTCCAGATCTGCCACATCCGGATCGGCACGCGCGGAACGTTTGGGTGCGCCTGCCAGAAGCGCCCCGTCGGGCCGTAGCGCTTGACGAGCCCGGTGACGAACGCGGCGAAGGGGGCGCTCGCGCGCGGCGGGGAGCCGGCCGTTCCGGGAGAGACCGCGTCCCACGCCGGTGTTCGCTCGACCACCGGCAGCACCGACAGCCCGCGTGCGGCCGCTGCCGCCACGACGGGGTCGAGTCCGCCGAACTGGATCGGCGCGCCGGCGCTCGCCTGAAGCCGGGACCAGTCGACGACGAGACGGACGCTCTCGACCCCGCTGGACACCGCCTGATCGAGTTGCTGGCCGAGGTTGACGCCGGTCCCGAGCGCCGGTCCGTCGAACATGGCGCCGATCAGCGGCCCGGACACGGCGTGGGTTCCGGCGGCGGCCGTCGTCGGTGCCGAGTCGGTGCTCGAGTCGCTGCTCGTCGAGCCGCCACCACCGCCGCCGCAGGCGGCGAGGCCGACCGTCAGCAGGACGGTGAGGAGGAGCCCGACGGCTACCTGGACGTGCGTCGTCGGGCGGCGCATCGCGGCGAGTGTACGATCTCCCGCGGTGCCGAGCGATCACACCTACTCCAAGCTGTCGCGATCGATCCCCGATTGGGTGCTCCGCGTCGGGGGGAAGCTCAACGTTCCCCTGTATCGGATGACCCGCGGTCGCGTCGGCGGGCGGATCGGCCGGGCGCCGGTGCTGCTGCTGACGACGACCGGGAGAAAGTCGGGCCAGGCGCGGACCGCGCCCGTGCTCTACATGCGAGACGCCGACCGGCTGGTCGTGATCGGGTCAAACGCCGGCAACGTGAAGACGCCCGCGTGGGCGCTCAACCTGGTCGCGAATCCGGAGGCGACGGTCGAGGTGGGGGCCAGGCGCCACGACGTTCGGGCGCGGACCGCCGAGGGCGAGGAGCGCGCCGATCTGTGGCGGCGGATGAACGAGCAGTACGCGGGGTTTGACGATTACCGCGAGCGGACGACTCGCGAGATCCGCGTGTTCGTGCTCGAGCCGCGGTAACCTCGACCCCGCTCGTGGGGGATGCAGCGATCAGCAGTCAGGCCAAGACCCTCGCCCGCCGCTACGGGCCGGCGCTCGCCGTCGCCGCGGTCGTGAGCTCGGCGTGGGCGTTAGGAGCGGTCGCGATCTCGCGGCTCGCCGTCCGCCGCGCCGCCGTCGGACGGCTCCGGATCAAGGAGCTCCACGTCGAGCGGCTCGTCGTGGATCAGATTGAGCGTCCCGATTGACTCGGGCCGGTCGGGCTAGGACGACGTGACTTCGGATCGCGTCTCTGCGCCCTACGCCGTCGTGGCGGCGGCCTGCTCCTTGTCCTGGATCCACTTCGACGTGCACGGGATCTTGGACAGATCGCAGCGGCTGGAGTAGGCCCGGGCGATCTCGGTGATCTCGGTCAGCAGATCGTCCTGAAGCCGGATCGGATCGAGACCGAGCTCGACGAGCTGGCGGTTCTCGACGTACAGCTCGTTCTCGGCCGCCTCCTTGCGTGGGTTGTCGACGTAGTCGACCTCCGCGTCGGTGAGGCTGGCGACGAGCTTGGCGAGGTCCCGCACCCGATGGCACTCGGTCATCTGGTTGAACACGCGGACGCGCTCGGCGGCCTCAGGCGGGTTCTCGATCGCGAGCTGGATGCAGCGGACCGTGTCCTGGATGTGGATGAACGCCCGCGTCTGCCCGCCGGTGCCGTGCACCGTGAGCGGATAGCCGACCGCGGCCTGCATCAGGAAGCGGTTGAGCACCGTGCCGTAATCGCCGTCGTAGTCGAAGCGATTGATGAGGCGCTCGTCAAGCCGCGTCTCGGCGGTCTGCGTGCCCCACACGATGCCCTGATGCAGGTCGGTGACCTTCATCCCGTCGTTCTTGTTGTAGAACGCGAACAGCAGCTGATCCTGGGTCTTCGTCATGTGGTAGACGCTGCCCGGGTTGACCGGGTACAGGATCTCCTGCTCGACCTCGACGCCCTCGTCGTTGTCGAAGCGCACCCGGAGGTAGCCCTCGGGGATCTTCACGCCGGCGGTGCCGTAGCCGTAGACGCCCATCGTCCCGAGGTGGACGACGTGCGAGTCAAGCTCGGACTCGACGAGCGCGGCGAGCAGATTGTGGGTCGCGTTGACGTTGTTGTTGACCGTGTAGCGCTTGTGCCACGAGCTCTTCATCGAGTACGGGGCGGCCCGCTGCTCGGCGAAATGGACGACGGCGTCGGGCTGATACTCCTTGAGCAGGTCGAGCAGCTCGCGGTAGTCCTCGGCGACATTGAGGCGGTGGAAGGGGATCTCGCTTCCGGTCAGTTCGCGCCAGGCGGCGATCCGCGCGCCGATCGGCTGGATCGGCGTCAGTGAGTCCGCCTCGAGCTCGACGTCGGCGTTGCGCCGGGCCAGGTTGTCGACGATCGCGACGTCATGGCCACAGGCCGAGAGATGCAGAGACGTGGGCCAGCCGCAGAAGCCGTCTCCTCCGAGAATCAAGATGCGCAACGAAACTCCCTTGATCGTTTAGTCACGGCTCGTCGCTCGCGTCAAACGCTGCTGCAAAGCCTTCTTAACCAATTAATTTTACGGGCCTTAGACGACGGATCGCCGTGGAAGACGCGCACTGTCCTCGCGTTTGTCTGGCTGGGATCGACTGCGCTCGCGCGGGTGGCACGTCTGTCAGCCAGGGAGGGGCGCGGGTCATTGTAGAAGACACACGACCGCTCATGACGATGCGGCGGTCGCCTAATGAACACGTAAGACGTTCGCCGCCCGATGGGACCCGCGCGTTGCGGCCCGAGCAAACCCGCCCTTGACATTTCTGATTGGCTAATCAATAATGTCCGCCATGGCCACCGCGACCCGCACCCGCCAGAGCTCAGAGGCCCGCCGGGACCAGGTGCTCGACGCCGCGACGCACGAGTTCGCCGCGCACGGCTACCACGCCGCGAGCACCGCCTCGATCGCCAAGCTCGCCGGGATCTCGCAGCCGTACATCTACGCGCTGTTCCCCAACAAGCGCGAGCTGTTCCTCGCGGCGCACGGCCGGCAGATGGACACGATGCGGCGGACGTTCATCGAGGCGGCTCGGGGCGGCTCGACGCCTGAGGAGCGCCTCGAGCAGATGGGCCAGGCGTATCTGCCGCTGATTGAGGCCAACCGGGACGCGCTGCTGCTCCAGCTTCAGGGCTTTGCGAGCGCCGGTGATCCCGAGATCGGTCCGGAGATCGCCGCGTGTTTCCGGGATCTCGTCGCCGAGGTGCGTCGGGCGAGCGGTGCCTCCGGCGAGGAGATCGCCACGTTCATCGCCTGCGGGATGCTGATCAACGTCACGACCGCGCTCGATTTGCCTGAGATCGTCGCGCCGCTGCTCACGGACGACGCAGACGTCTGATTTTTTTTGCCCAACCAACTTATAGAGCAATCAATAACAAACGAACGAAAGGTAGGAGGGACGAGATGCAACGGAACAGTCGAACCGCCGCGTGGACCTTGGGGCTGGTCTCCGCCGTCCTGTTCATGGTCACGCTCGACAACCTCGTCGTGACCACCGCGCTGCCCCGTATCCGGATCGACCTCGGGGCGAGCCTGTCGGGCCTCGAGTGGATCGTCAACGCGTACACACTCAGCTTCGCCGTGCTGCTCATGACCGGTGCGGCCCTCGGCGACCGGTTCGGTCGTCGCCGCATGCTCGTGATCGGGCTCGGGATCTTCACCGGCGCCTCGGCGGCCGCGGCGCTCGCGCCGAGCACGAGTGCGCTCATCCTGGCCCGCGCGATCCAGGGAGCGGGCGGCGCGCTCGTTCTCCCGCTCACCCTGACGCTGCTCTCCGAGGCGTTCCCGGAGGGTCGGCGGGGTGTCGCGCTCGGGATCTGGTCCGGCGTCAGCGGCCTCGGCGTCGCGCTTGGTCCGGTGATTGGCGGGGCCGTCGTCAGCGGCATCTCCTGGCACTGGATCTTCTGGCTCAACGTGCCCGTCGGACTGATCGTGCTCCCGCTCGCACTGATGCGCCTCACCGAGAGCCACGGCCCCAACCGGGCGCTTGACCTGCCGGGCGTGGCGTTCGCCAGCGGCGGGCTGTTCGGCATCGTGTTCGCGCTCGTGCGGGCGAACGCCCTCGGATGGACGAGCGCTCCGGTGCTCATCATCGGTGCCGCCGGCATCGCGCTGCTGATCGCGTTCGTGGTCTGGGAACAGCGGACGGAGACCCCGATGCTGCCGATGACCTTCTTCCGCAGTCGGGCGTTCTCGGCGACCAACGTCGTCTCGCTGGCGATGTACTTCGGGATGTTCGGCGCGATCTTCCTGCTCGCGCAGTTCTTCCAGACCGCCCAGGGCCTGTCCCCGATCGAGGCCGGTGTCCGGACGCTGCCGTGGACGGCGATGCCGATCTTCGTCGCTCCGCTCGCGGGACTGCTCTCGGACCGGATCGGGAGTCGCCCGCTGATGGCCACCGGACTCGCCCTCCAGGCGATCGCGCTGACGTGGCTCGCGAGCGAGCTGTCGCCGACGCTGTCCTACGGCCGGATGGTCGTGCCGTTCATCCTCGCTGGAGCGGGCATGGCGCTCGTGTTCGCCCCGTCCGCGAACGCGGTGCTCGGCTCGGTCCGCGCCGAGCAGGCCGGCCAGGCCTCGGGCGCCACGAACGCGATCCGGGAGGTCGGCGGGGTGCTCGGGATCGCCGTGCTCTCCTCGGTGTTCCGCGGCGACGGCGGCTACACGAGTGCCCACGCGTTCGTCAGTGGCCTGACGCCCGCCGTCGGCGTCGCGGCGGCCGTGCTCGCGGTCGGCGCGCTTGCCGCCCTCGCGGTCCCGGGGATTCGTCGCCGGGAGACCGCCGGCCAGCCCCAGCCGGTCGGTGGCATGGCATAGGCCCGCGGCGGACAGGGATTTTGGCCCGGGCGACGGTTCCAGCCGTCGCCCGGGCCGTCACCGTCTACGGGGTCGGGTCCGGATATGACCCGCCGAAGATGTCCGAATTACCGAACACCGTGGGGCAATCTTGGCGTCGGTCGCGATCGTTGGCTCGTTCTGCTTGTTCTGCGAGAACGGCGTCGTCGGACTGCCGACGGTGACGAGCGCATCCGGGCTGTATGCCACTGCAGATCCGCTGCCGATTAACGCAGTACCGACCACGACAACCAGCGCTGTGACGCGACGCTTCGTATGCAACCTCCCTCTTAGGCTTCCCGTGCCCGCACGCCATGTGACCCACCGATCAGCGTCAACAAACAACCGTGGCCGTCCCGGCGACCCACCTGGACGTCGTGTCCTGCAACGGATGCGGCGGATCGCAGTCGGGGCTGGGCTCCTCGGGAGCCTGATGCTCGCGGTCACTGGCCTATCCGCGTCCGCGCGGACGGGGCGGCACCCGGCACGTCCACAGCTCGTGGTGCTCGGGCGCTCGGCTCGCGCCGCCGGCGGCCGGGTGACGGCGACGGTCGCGGTCCACAACGCGGGAACCAAGCGCGCGCCTCGCTCGTCAGTCACGCTCTCGATCGGCTTGGGCCATCGGCACTGGGCCCTGCGGAGTGCGTCGGTCGGTCGACTCCGCGTCGGACGGACGAGCACAGTGACGCTGTCGGCCCGGCTGCCCGCCCACCTCGCGGCGGGGCTCTACCGGGTGTGGGTGTGCGACGGTGACTGCGTGCGGCTTGGCTCAGTCCGTATCACCACCGGGACCCACACGCCCCCGCCGCAGCACACGCCGCCGCCCCAGCACACGCCGCCGCCCCAGCACACGCCGCCCCCGGCCTCGACCGTCCCGTCGAACCCCATCCCGATCGCGGCGGACGCGCCGCAGCACCTCGCGGCCTCGTCGGTCGACTACTGGGTTGACGCGCCGCCGTCGTACGACACGACCGGGCGCACCCCGATGACTCTGTTCGTGTGGTTGCACGGGTGCGGTGGCGAGTCGAGCGGCGACATCTACACCGTCGACCCAGGACACGACCGCGACTACATCACGATCACCGTCGGCGGCCGTGAGGACGACTGCTGGAATCCCAGCACGGACGTGCCGACGGTGCTCGCGGCGATCGCCGACGTCAAGACCCACGTCAACATCAACCCGCGGCGGGTCATCCTCGGCGGGTACTCATCCGGCGGCGACCTCGCCTACCGCACGATCTTCGTGCACGCCAACGAGTTCGCCGGCCTGCTCGCCGAGAACACATCGCCGTTTCGCGACACCGGCATGACCCAGGCGCAGCTGCTCGCGGCGGCGGTCCGGAAGTTCCCGGTCGTCCACCTCGCGCATCTCCAGGACGCGACGTATCCGTTCGACCCGGGGGTCAAGCAGGAGATCGCCGCCCTGCAGAACGCCGGGTTCCCGGTGACGCTGCTGACCACGCCCGGCGACCACTATGACAACCCCGGCCGGCACGGACTCCCCGGGACCGACGCCGACACCGTCCACCTGCTGTTGCCGCACATCGACGACGGCTGGCTGGCACCCGCGTGAGACGGCCTACTCGCGGCGATCCATTCGCCCGGGATTGTGCCTGAGCGTGAGAAACTGCGGCGCTCCACGATGCACCCGACAGCGGCACGATTGAGGGATCGGCTCGCCGAGCGTGGCCTCGAGATCGAGGTCCATACACTCAGCGACTCGACGCGCACGGCGCAGGAGGCGGCGGCGGCCGTCGGCGTTGAGGTGGGGCAGATCGTCAAGTCGCTCGTGTTCCGCCGGGACGAGGCGCCGGTGATGGTGCTGTGCGCCGGAGACCGCCGGGTCGACGCGAAACGACTCGGGCTGCGCTCCGCGAACGCCGAACAGGCCCGCGCGGCGACCGGCTTCGCGATCGGCGGGATTCCGCCGCTCGGTCACGCCACCGATCTGGAAACGCTGATCGACGCGTCGTTGCGACGGTTCGACACGGTGTGGTGCGCGGCGGGGACGCCGCACGACGTGTTCCCGGTCGGGGTCGAGACGCTGATCGGCGCGATCGGCATCGGATCCGTCACCGACGTCGCCTGATCGGTCGATTTCGGCGGGCCCCGTTGTCCATGCGGCACATAGCCGAGGCGTTCTTCGCGGGTATCGAGCAGAAGTTCATGTAGAACGTGTCGATGGCCGCGAGCGATGCGACGACGATCGACGCCGGGGGCCGCGAGCTGCGCGTCTCGAGCCCAGACCGGATCATCTTCCCCGCGACCGACCGAACACCGGCGGTCACCAAACTCGATGTCGTCCGCTACTACATCGCGGTACAGGACGGGATCATGCGGGCGCTGCAGCGCCGGCCGACGACGCTCGAGCGCTGGCCGAAGGGCGTCCACGACGGCATGGTCCTCTCGACCCGGGAGAAGGGCGGGGGGGACGCGTTCTTTCAGAAGCGGATCCCGAAGGGCGCGCCGGACTACGTCGAGACCGCCCGCATCCAGTTCCCGTCCGGCCGTTCCGCTGACGAGGTGTGTCCGACCGAGATCGCGGTCGTCGGCTGGGCGGCGCAGATGAACACGATCACGTTTCACCCGTGGCCGGTCCGCTCCGATGACGTCGATCATCCGGACGAGTTGCGGCTCGATTTCGACCCTCAGCCCGGCACGGACTTCGCTGACGCGGTGACAGCCGCGGGCGAGGCCCGGGGGCTGCTCGAGGAACTCGGCTACACCGGCTACCCGAAGACCTCCGGGGGGCGCGGCGTGCACATCTACGTCCGGATCGAGCCGCGCTGGACGTTCACCGACGTCCGCCATGCGGCGATCGCGTTCGGGCGTGAGCTCGAGCGACGGCTCCCCGACCAGGTGACGACAAAGTGGTGGAAGGAGGAACGCGGCGAGCGGATCTTCATCGACTACAACCAGAACGCGCGGGACCGCACGATCGCCTCTGCCTACAGCGTGCGTCCGAAGCCCGGCGCGCCCGTGTCGGCGCCCGTGAGATGGGACGAGCTGCCAACGGTCACCCCCGAGGACTTCACCGTCGCGACGATGCCGGCGCGCTTTGCCGAGGTCGGCGACCGCCACGCCGGGATCGACGAGGAGGCGTACTCGTTGCAGCCGCTCCTCGACCTGTACGAGCGTGACGAATCCGAGGGGCTCGGCGACATGCCGTACCCGCCCGACTACCCGAAGATGCCGGGAGAACCGAAGCGGGTCCAACCGTCACGGGATCGTGACCGCCCCCGGTAGGCGGGCGGTCTACGGCGCCTGCGGGAGCTTCTTGGATCCGCGGCGCGCGCGGGGGGCAGAGGGGGGAGGCACGACCGGGCCGATGTCGCCGTCCGGCGCTTCGTCGAGGTCGATGATCACCGGTGCATGGTCACTCGGGCCGGTGCCCTTGCGCGCCTGGCGATCGACCCACGCCGCCTTGACGCGCTCCGCGACGGCGTCGCCGGCGAGCACGAGATCGATCCGCATCCCGAGGTCCTGGTGGAACATGCCGGCCCGGTAGTCCCAGTACGTGAACACCCGCTCGGTCGGCCAGTGATCCCGCGTGACGTCATGCAGACCGACCCCCTCGAGGTCGGCGAGCGCCGCCCGTTCCGGCGGGGTGACGTGGGTCTGGCCGACGTATGCCTCGGGATCGAACACGTCCTCATCGGTGGGCGCAATGTTCATGTCGCCGCACACGACGGTGTCGGCGGGGTGGCCGGCGACCGCGTCCCGCAGCGAGGCGAGCCACTGCAGCTTGTAGCGGTAATGGTCGGAGTCGGGCGTCCGGCCGTTGGGGACGTACACGGAGACGATGCGGACCCCGCCGCACGTCGCGGCCACGGCACGGGCCTCGGGATCGGGAAACCCGGGAGCGCCGTCGAGCCCGTTGACCACGTCCTCGAGGCCGACCCGGGAGAGGATCGCAACGCCGTTCCACGCTCGCTCGCCGTGGGCTGCGAACGCGTATCCCCGCTCGGTCAAGTCGGTGCCGAGCAGCTCCTCGAACGCGTCATCGGCGAGCTTCGTCTCCTGCAGACAGACCACGTCCGGCCCCCGTTCGTCGAGCCACGGCAGCAGCCGGGGCACGCGCTGCTTGACCGAGTTGACGTTCCAGGTCGCGATACGCACCTGGACACCGTAGCGAGTCCGCTCACGCGTTCTGAATGACGAACTCGCGCGCGCGGGTGGCGCTCGCGACGAGCAGCCCGAGGAACTGGTCAAGCGTCTCGGTGCTCGCCGTCTCCACCGGCACCTCGCCGCACACGAACACCTCGCCGGCACGGTTCTCGGCGAAACAGACGAGCGGCGCCTGCCGATTCCAGTACAGGAGCTGATGAGGGTCGATCAGGCCGGCGGGCAGCACCGCGGCCTGGGCGCGCACGAACGGCCCGCGGATCGCGACGCCGACGTCGAGCGCGTAACCGGCGGCGTCGAGCGTCAGGCCCCACTCACCGGGCGCGACCGCGCGCACCTCGCTCTCGAGCGAGGCCATGAACCGGGTCAGGCGATCGGCTCCGGACTCCATCAGCGCTGAAAATAGAGGGTCAGGAGAGCGCGCTGCGCTCGGCGTCCGACAGGATGCGCTTGCCCCGGGCGGCCGGATCCCAGGCGACGAGCACCGTCTGCCCGGAGGCGGCGACCGTCCCGTCAGGCAGCCTGATCTCGTGTTGCAACGTGAGGCTCGAGTTCCCGACGCGCTGCACCCGCACGACGATCTCCACCTCGCCGTGATCCTTGCGGACCTCGGTGTGGTAGTCGAGATCGACGTGGGCGAGCACAAACGTGCCGTGCGCCCGATCGGCGCCGACGCGTCGGATGATCTCGGTCATGAGCGCCGCGCGCCCCTCCTCGAGGAGCTCGTGGTACACGGACTGATTGAGGTGGCCGAGCATGTCCATGTCCCGCCAGCGCAGCTGTACGTTCACGCTGTGTTCAAAGCCGCCGTCCACGAGCGCGGGAGGATATGTCGCCATGTGGAGTGATGCATTCATCGATCCACTGCGGATCGGGCCTGAGCTGCTCGCCGCCGGGCGCGCGGGTGGACCGCTTGACGGCGTGACGCTCGCCGTCAAGGACGTGATCGACGTCGCGGGGATCACGACCGGTGCGGGGAACCCGGCGTTCCTGGACGACGCCGCACCTGCTGCGCGCCACGCCGGCGCGGTCGCCCGGCTGCTCGGCGCCGGCGCGGATGTGATCGGCAAGGCGCACACCGACGAGCTCGCGTTCAGCCTGTCGGGGACGAACGTGCATTACGGGACGCCCCGGAACCCCCGCGCTCCGGGACGCGTTCCCGGCGGGTCGTCGTCCGGGCCGGCCTCGGCCGTGGCCGGCGGGGTGGCGCAGATCGCACTCGGGACCGACACCGCCGGGTCGATCCGCGTCCCCGCGTCGTACTGCGGGGTGTGGGGCCTGCGGCCGACGCACGGCCGGGTACCGCTGGAGGGTGTGCTCCCGCTGGCGCCGTCATTCGACACGTGCGGGCTGCTCACGGCGACCGGGGAGCTGCTCGAGCGAGCTGGGCTCTGCCTGCTCGGCAGCGATGGCGGCGCGCGCGCCGGGGAGCCGCCGGCCGCGCTCGTGCTGGCGACCGATCTGCTCGCGGCCGCCGATCCGGCCGTGGCTGCGTCGGTCGCCTCGGCGGCCGAACGTGTGGCCGCGGACCTGAACGTCCCGCTGGGCCGCGAGCAGCTCGCCGGGGAACTGCTCGACGGGTGGCTCGAGGCCTTCCGCGGACGTCAGTTCGTCGAGGCATGGCGGGCGCACGGGGCGTGGATCGAGGCGCGTCGGCCGCCGATGGGTCCCGGCGTCGCCGCCCGTTTCGCGACCGCTCGGCAGACTCCCTCCTCGGCGTGGGAGGGAGCGGGTCCAGCCGGCGACGCAGCCCGCGAGGCACTTGACCGCGTGCTGCCGCCAGGGGGCGCGCTCGTGTTCCCGGCGGCAGCGACCGTCGCGCCCATCCCGGACCTCGACGCCGGAGCGAAGGAGGCGCTGCGCACCGGGACCGCCCGGCTGACGACGATCGCCGGTCTCGCCGGCGCGCCCGCGGTCAGCCTCCCGCTCGCCGCCGTCGACGGACGACCGGTCGGCGTCAGCCTGCTCGCCCGTCCCGGTGAGGACGAACGGCTGCTCGCGGCGGCCGTCCGGGTGGCGGCGCGCCGATGATCCGCGACCGTGGAATCCAGGAAGGTCGTGCCGACAACGCGGGCTACGGCGTCATCGGCGGGATCGAGCAGGTCGACATCGAGGTCGTCCGGGAGAACTTCGAGACGAACTTCAGCACATGGCGCTGATCCAGGACGTTCTCCCGGTGATGCGCCGACAGCGCGTCCGACCACATCGGAGAGAATGCGCCGCATGATCCGTCGACTCCCGCTCGTTCTCCTCGCCGCGGTGGCGCTCGCCGCATGCGGCAGCAGCTCCACGAAGACCGTCACAAAGGTTGTCCCCCCGGCCACCGCCTCCTCGACCACGTCCGTGACCTCGACCCCGTCAACCACGTCGACGAGCGTGACGACCCAATCGTCGGCGACGATCGCGTTGCCGGTCCTGTTCCAGGGCGTCGTCAACC
The DNA here is from genome assembly GCA_963813265.1 of uncultured Solirubrobacterales bacterium. Lineage (GTDB taxonomy): Bacteria > Actinomycetota > Thermoleophilia > Solirubrobacterales > Solirubrobacteraceae > Palsa-465. The sequence goes on from CAWEYQ010000007.1 coordinate 225,359, forward strand.
ACGGCAGTGAGCGGCCGAACACCCTCGAGCTCACCGGCGACGGCACGCTGTCCGTCGGCCAGGTCCAGTGGAACGCGTGGGGTGGCGACATCGCGAGCGGTACCGGTACGGCGAGCTATCACGGCTGCACCCCGAACTGCGCGTCCGCGCCGGTCAATACCGCCTCGGTGGCGATCCGGCTCTCGAACATTCGCATCTGCGGCGGCCGGCGGTACTACTCGAGCCTGACTCTGACGCTCCCCTCGGGCAAGTTGCTCGATGAGTCCTTCGTGCAGCGCTCCTGGAGCCCCTGCTAGCCCGGGGTCGGCCCGCAGACCGCGCCGGCGGCGCGTTCAGGTCAGGCAGTGCGCGCAGATGCTCGCGACGTGGGCGGGGCCGGTGCCGCAGCAGCCGCCGACGACCCGGAGGTTCGCCAGGCGCGGGAGCAGTACGCCGGACGCCGCGCCCAGCTCCGCCGGATCGCCGCGGTCAAGCTCGCTCGACTCGTCGAGTTCGGCGTGACTCTTGCGTGACGCGTTCGGCCGCAGACCGCCGATCCGCTCGCGCCAACCGCCGTCGTCCGCGAGGGCGGCGGCGACATGCGTCGGGTGGGCGCAGTTGACCATGAAATACGCGGCGGCGCCGTTGGTGGCGGCATCCACTCGGTCGATCGCGGTCCCGAGCGATTGACCGCTCGGAAGCCGTCCGTCGGTCTCGACGGTGAACGAGATCACCACCGGCAGGCCGACGTCACGAGCCGCGTTGACGACGCCGATCGCCTCCTCGGCATAGGCGAAGGTCAAGGCGGCCACCAGGTCGACGGCCGTTTCAGCGAAGGTCGCGACCTGGTGCGCGTGAAAGCGCTTGGCCTCGTCCGCGGACATCGCGGTCTGGCGTGAATACGCGTCGCCGCGCGGGCCGATCGTCCCGCAGAGCGCGATCGGCGTTTCCGGGGTTTCGTGGGCGTGGCGGATCGCATCGAGGAAGCCGGCCGCGTCGCGATTGACCGCGTCCACCGCGTCGGGGTCGAGGCCGAGCTCGGCACCCCACGCCGCGTTCGCCCGCCACGTCGGGGTGTCCAGCATGAAGGCGGCGCCATGGCGTTTTGCCAGCTCGAGGTACTCGTCGAAGTAGCGCGTGAGCGCCTCCCGGCCGCGAGTGTCGCGCAGGAGCAGGAACGACGCGAAGCTCGGCAGCTCGATCCCCTCGTCGAAGATCATGGTCGTCTCGAGACCGCCGTCGGCGATGAACATGCGGTCATGGTCCAAACGGGGCAGGCGGTCGCTCGTCACGAGCGGATTATGTGCGAGCGTCAACCGTGCGGCGAAATACCGAAGAACGGTTCAATTTCGTTGGTACGCTTGAGCAGGACTCAAGCCACGTGGACGGATGGTTGAGATGCTTCGGGCGGTCAGGGGATTGATGTTGGCGGTCATCGGGGTTGCGGGCGTGTGCCCGGCCGCCGCGCTTGCCGACGCCGGGACCGCCCAGATCGGCGGTCGGATCACCGCCGCCGACGGCACGCCGATCGCGGCGTATCCGGTGTGCGCCTACGCGTACGCCTACGACGCCAACGCCTACCCAACCACGACGCTCGTCGCCGTCCGCGCCGCGGACCGGGCCGGCAGCTACACGCTTCCGCGTCTGGCGCCGGCGACGTACATCGTCGGGTTTGCCGACTGCCAAGCGGGGGCCGGCAACGAGGCGCCGCAGTACGCCCCCGGCGCCAGCAACGTCTACTCGGCGCACCAGTACACGCTCACCGCCGGGCGCATCGTCACCGGGGTTGACGCCAAGCTTCGGCCGGGCGCCTCGATCTCGGGACAGGCCACCTCTGCGTCGGACAATCATCCGCTCGGCGGGATCTGCGTCGACGCGACGTCCTTCGGCACGGTCGGCGGACCGCTCGCGCCGACCCACACGACGACGCGGGGCGACGGCTCGTACACGCTGACCCGGCTGCCGGTGCTCGACGCGAACGGCGCGTACTACGTGACCTTCTCCGACTGCAACTCACCACGTGTCTATCTCTCCGCAGAGGCGAGCGACCCGGTCTCGCCGACGCTCTCGGACCCGGCGACCGGGGTCGACGTCCAGCTCCAGGTCGGCGCCTCGATCTCAGGCGTGGTCACCGACACGCGTGGCGCCCGGATCCGCTCCCGCGACATCTGCGTCAGCGCGGGCCCGGCGGACTACCTGCACGGCGGTCCCAACGGCAACGACTCGACGCGGACCGACGCGACCGGCCGCTACCAGCTCGGAGCTCTCGCCGGCGATACGTACGACGTGCGCTTCCAGGACTGCACGACCGATCGGAGCCTGAGAGCCGGGGATCGGAACGACGCGACGGTGCTCGAGTCGGTCACGGTGAGCGACGGCGCATCCGCCGTCCACGACGAGCAGCTGACGCTTGGTGCGACGATCTCCGGCCACGCGTACGCCGGACCCGATTCCTCGACGCCGGTGGCCGGGGCGTGCGTGCGGGTGGCAACCAAGGAATCGGTGATTTCCGTGCACGCACCGTTCATGGATGAGACGGTCACGACCGACGCGCATGGGGCATACACGATCGGGCACCTGGCGCCCGCCCGCGCCTGGTACGTCGGCGGTGGCTGGCTCGTGTCCTTTTCCCACTGTCAGCCCCCGTACGACACGACGTGGTACGACGGTGTAGGCGACAGCTCACAGGCGACGCCGCTGCAGCCCGTCGCCGGGCAGGCAGTCACCACGATCGACGGTCATCTGCCGAGCCAGGCTGCCAACCACGCGCGGCTGCGCGCCTCGATGGCGACAATGCTCCGCAAGCTGCTGCGAGGAGTCGTGACCGCGGCCCACGCGATCCGCAGCACTGGGGTCTGGCGCCTGCCCGCGACCGCGGCCGGCGCGTGGTCCGCACGCGTCACGGTGGCGGGCAAGACCCGCCACCACGGTCTCGTCGTCTACCAGGGGCGCGTCCGCCTCCAGAAGGCCGGCCGGGGTCGCATCGCGCTCCATCTCACGCGGGACGGTCAGGCGTGGCTGCGTTCGGCCGTTGCCCGCCGGGCCCGCGCTCGCCTGCACGCGCTGCTGACGTTCCAGGCGACCGGCCACGATCCGGTGATCGCGGTCACCTGGGATCTCAGCGTCCGGCCGCGCTAGCGGTGGCCGGTCTGCCCGCGCCCGCGTCGACTGCGCAGTTCGGGCAGCACGTCCTCGGCTGACCCTTAGGGGCGCCTGCCATCGTAGGAGGCGTGTCTGACGGTCAGCTGATCCTCGTCGCCGGCGCGCTGCTCGCCGCCGGCGTGCTCGCGTCGTTCGTCGCCGGGCGCGTGCGCGTGCCGAGCCTCGTGCTGTTTCTCGCGGTCGGCATGGTCGTCGGCTCCGACGGCCTGGGGTGGATTGCGTTCGACGACTACCGCCTGGCGCGAACGATCGGCGTGATCGCGCTCGCGCTGATCCTGTTCGACGGTGGGCTGACGAGCGGGCTCCTGCACCTGCGGGGCGTGCTCGCCCCGGCGACCGCGCTCGCGACCGTGGGGACCGTGATCACCGCCGCCGTCGTTGGCCTGACCGCCGCGGCCCTGTTCGGGTTCTCGATCGAGGAGGGCCTGCTGCTTGGGGCGATCCTGTCCTCGACCGACGGGGCGGCGATCTTCGGACTGCTGCGGGGATCGACGCTCTCGCACAAGCTCGCGAGCACGCTCGAGGGGGAATCCGGATTCAACGATCCCGTCGCCGTGCTCCTGGTGATCGGCTTCATCGACCTGCTCATCCACCCCGGATACAACGCGGCGAATCTCCTGCTCCTGTTCGTGCGCGAGATCGGCGTCGGCTTGGTCGTGGGCCTCGCCGTCGGCGCGGTCGCGGTCGAAGTGCTCAAGCGCGCGGACCTCGCCACGGCGGGGCTGTATCCGGTCGCCTCGCTCACGGTCGCCGCGCTCGCCTATGGAGGCGCCGACACGCTGCACGGCTCAGGGTTCCTCGCGGTGTATCTCGCCGGGCTCGCGATCGGCTCGGCGACGATTCCCGCGGAGCGGACGATCGTCAGCTTCCACCAGGGGCTGGGCTGGCTCGCCCAGGTGGCGATGTTCGTGACCCTCGGCCTGCTCGTGTTCCCCGGGCAGCTTCCGGCCGTCGCGCTCAAGGGGACGGTGCTCGCGATCGTGCTCGTGGTGCTCGCCCGGCCGATCGCGGTCGTCCTCGCCACGCTCCCGTTCGCCTACACCTGGCGCGAGCGCTCGATCCTCGGGTGGGCGGGGCTGCGCGGGGCCGTCCCGGTCGTGCTCGCGACCTTCCCGGTGATCGAGCACGTGCCGCGCAGCATCCAGTTCTTCAACATCGTCTTCTTCGCCGTGCTCCTCTCGACGATCGTGCAGGGCTCGACGTTCGAGCCGATCGCGCGACGCCTCGGCGTGACGAAGCCGGAACCCGTGGCCGCCGCTACGGGTTGAGCTGGAAGCGGGTGACGAGCTCCTCAAGGGTGGCCGCGTTCTCGGCCAGCTCGTGGGCGGAGGCCGCGACCTGCTCGGTCGTCGCCGACGTCTCCTCGGTGGATGCTGAGACCTCTTGGGTCGTCGCCGACGACTCCTCGGCGACGACGGCCGCCTCACCGATGCTCTGCTGCAGCGTGGCCGCGGTCGCGGTGATCTGCTCCGCCGCCGCGGCGATCTGCTCGATCCGCGTCGTCATGTCCTCGACCGCATCACCGATGCTGACGAACGCGCCGCGGGCCTGCTCGACGACGCTCGCGCCGTCGGCGGTCCGGGCAGCGCCGTCCTTGACGACGTGGACTGCGGACGACGTGTCGTTCTGGATCGCGACGATCAGCTCGGAGATCTCGTGCGCCGCCTGTTGGGATTCCTCGGCGAGCTTGCGGACCTCTTCGGCGACGACCGCGAAGCCGCGGCCCTGCTCGCCGGCGCGGGCGGCCTCGATCGCGGCGTTGAGCGCGAGCAGGTTCGTCTGCTCGGCGATCCCGGTGATCGTCTCGACGATCGCCCCGATGTGCTCGGACTTCGCCGCAAGCTCGTCGATCGCGGTGCTCACCGACTGACTTGACGCCCGGACGGCCTGCATCGCCCCGTCGGCCTGCTCGGCAGCGAGCACGCCCTGCTGGGCGATCTCCTGGGCGCGGGCGGCCGCCTCGGCGGTCTGCTCGGCCTGGCGCGCGCTTTCGGTGACGGCGGCAACCACCTCGTCGGCAGCGGTCCGCGCGGTCTCGATCATCTGGACCTGGCGTTCGGCGCCCTGGGCGACGTTCTCGATCGCGTGGGCGACCTCGGCGGTCGCCCGTCCGGTCTGGTCCGAGCTGTCCGCGACCTGCTGGGACGTTCCGTCGACCGACTCGGCCGCCCGGGACACCTCGAGGATCACGCCGCGCAGTTGCTCCGTGCTCCGGTTATAGGCGTCGTAGCACTCGAGGATCGAGTCCCTCATGTGCTCGGTGACGACCATGATCTGGCCGAGCTCATCGGTGCGGGTAACGGCCTCAGGCTGCGTCTTCGCCTGAAGATGGACCGTGGTCGGTGTGCCGGCACGTCCGATCAAAGCGCCCGCGCGACACGATGCTCGCCCTCGCGCGGCGGCTCGGCTACGACCCGACCGGCTGAGCAGTTGTCACGGCAGCGGCGCGCAAACAAGGCTGGCACTGATCCATGCTGGTGGCCGCCTACCCGCAGCGCCGGGCGGCATGCGGGCGCGGTCTCCCTTGCGGCGCTTTCCGGATGGCCCGGGCAGGACTCGAACCTGCGCACGACGGATTATGAGTTCCCTGCGGCTCGTGATCTCGAATAATCACGGGCCCGTGAACGCGATCGAAGTGCGCTCAGATCACGTCAGGTTCGGTCAGTTGGGTACCCGCGGGTACCCGCTCGGCGCGATGCCGACCCGTTAACCCATCGAACGCTTTGCGCGCCGTTTCAGGGAACGGCGGCGGAGCCCAATCAGTGCACGGCCTTCAGGATCGGGCAGTTACGGGCGCTGTCAGGCCCAGCCGGCGCGGCGACAGGTGGCGGGTGAAGTCTCGTGCTGCGGTGTGTGATGCACGTAAACCATCGTGGTGGCGATATCGGCGTGACCCATGTACGCCTGAACGTCTGAGAGCGGGAACGCCTGCACGGCGAGCGTCCCGAACGTGTGGCGCAGATCGTGGAACACGAGCAGCTTGCCGGTCCCGCGGTCGCGGTCGATGCCCGGCGCGCCTCGAGCGCGTCGTACAACGCGTCGCGGATCGCGCCGTCGTTGAGCGTCTCGCCCGTCGGGTCGCAGAACACGCGGTCGGCTGGCGCCGGTGAACCGCTCGCGGCGACTAAGACCGTCGAGCGGCCGTGCGGCGATGTCGATCAGCGGCACCGATCTTGCCTGCCCTGACTTCGGCGGTCCTTCGTCGGCGCTCGCCTTGCCGTAGTGGGAGCGGCGGACGTGCACGAGCCGGCTGGCGAAGTCGACGTCTCGCCACCGCAAGCGCGCGGAGCTCGCCGAGTCGCAGGCCGGTGAACGCGGCGACGAGGATCAGCGCGGCGTCCTGCTCGGTCGTCGGTCGCCCGCGCGACGGCTTGGACCTCGGCGGGGGAGAGCACGGCGAACTCGGGTCGGCGCCTGACCGTGACCCGCTCGGCCTCGGCGGCCGGGTTGCCAGTGGCCCACCCGCGGCGGACGGCGAGCCGGAAGATGCCGTGCAGCAGTACGAGCGTCTTCTGCGCAGTGCGCGGCGAGAGCTCGTCGAGCAGCTCGCCGCGGAGCTGGTCGACGTCGCCGACGGCGATCGTCCGACAGCGGCCGGTCGCCGAATCGTGGGATCAGGTGCCGGTGAACGGTGTTGCGGTAGTCGCGGACGGTCGACGGAGAGCGGTGGCGGTCATGCTCGACATAGCGCAGCCATGCCTCGGCTGCGTACTCGAACGTGAACGGCCGGATCCCCACGGTCGGGAACGCGCCCGAGGTCCGTCAGGAAGTCGCGTAGCGCGTCTTGGGCCTGCTTCCGCGGCCAGTCGGCGACGCGGCCGAGCCGGGGCTTGATCTGGTTCGTCCGTCACGGTCGCGCGTCATCAGCGAGTCGACCCGCTCGCGGACGTGGTTGACGCCGCGCATCGTCGAGCGGACCGTGGTCACGACGAGTACCACCAGTAGCGGCAGCGCGAGCGCGACGACGAGGAGCACGATGAGCGTCCCGGAACTCGCGCCGGAGCGAACCGAGGCGGCGCTCTGCGCCTCCCGGCGCTCGAGGGCAGACCGCAGGTTCGAGAACTCAACCGGCAGGGCATTCGACGGTGCGATATTGCCGACCGTGGCAATCGAGATGACCCGCGCCGTGTCGCCGGCCTGGGCCGCCTGTCGGATCTGGACACTGAAGTTGTTGTACGCGCGGAGGTTCGCTTCGATCGGACCCAGCTGCGCGCGGAGCGCCGGCTCGCTGATGAGCGAGCGGAGCTTGGCCATGCTTCCACCCGCGGACGAGTACGCGGCGGCGGCCTCACTCCAGTCCGAACAGGGGCGGACATTTCCCATTCGTCACCCATGTGCGCGGCGCCTCGGTCTCTTGTGGTGCAAACCGGAGGTTTCCGTAGATCCGCCCGAGAGGTTCCGTACTACTGGCGGCGTATACGGACTCACGTGAGAGCGCCGCATAGCCATCGGGCGGCCGACGGCCGCAGCATGAAAGCGCCCGATCCCGTAGCCGATTGGTATGGGCCGGGCGCCTTGAACGTTGACGCCCGGCCCGATCCCTCCGGACGCATCGAAGTCCGCGGTGAAACGGACGCACGGAGGGAAGCTTCTGCGGCGACGGTGCCAACCGACCCTGTTCGCGGAACGTCTCCGCGACGCCACGTCCGCGCCGCAAGATTCGTTCAGCCGCGTCGTGTCCCATTTCCAGCGACGAATGACGCTGTCGACGGCCTCCTCGTCGAGCCGTCCGCCGCTGCCTTCCAATGCGCTCTCGAACCGTCTGCTGCAGCGACTTGAACTCGTTCGTCTCGGCGAGTTCCTGCGCTTCGGCCTTGAGCCGGTAGTACTGGCTGACGATCAAGGCGCATCTCGTCGAACGAGTCGACGTAGATGGGCGATGTCGTGGCCGTCGCGAACGTGACCGGTTCGGCGGATACCCACTCGTTGATGTCGTCGCCGACGAACAACGTCTTGCACTCGGCGCGGCGTTGGTCGTCGTCGCTCTTGAAGTAGCGCAGTTGCCCTTGATACGTCGTCGTCGCCAACCGCGTCGATGCCGGACTGACCTCAAGACCGAGCAGGACCGCCGCTGCCGCATGGCTCGCTCTCGTGTTCGATGACGTCGCGGTCAAGCATCGACATCACGCCCTCGATTCGAAGATGCTCGGGAAGCTCGGCTGCATGCGCTGCTCGCAGAACCACGCTCCATCGCTCTCCGCCTCCTCGCGTGCGCGGCGTCGCGTCCTGTTCCGCCATGTCGCGTTCGGCCTTGAGTCGCGCCTGCCGTCTGTTCCTCCTTCGCCGTTTCGCGCACAACCTCCTCAGACAGCCACTCGGGATCGACCATGGCGCCGCCCTCGTCGGATGATGAGAACCGGATCTGGATCGGGTTCCGGGATGAAGTAGTCGCCGTCGCGTTTGCGCAGGAATCCCACTCATCGCCGCCCGTCCTTCTTGGCCTCGGCCTGCTCGGACTCGAATCCGCGCCAGCGCCTCGGGCCACGCCAGCATGAGGCCGCTCTCGTCCTTCTTGATTGCGAGCCATCTGGCCCGGTCGCGCTGACCAGCGACCAGCCGGCCCGCTGCAGTTCCGTCGATCTGCTCGCCGAGCTCGGGAAGATGCCCTCCAGGTAGCCGCTCATGACTGTCCTCGCGTTCTGACTGGCGGCGGGGTGCGGATTGGCGGTGCCGGCGTTCGGCATCATCGGGCGACCGTCGGGCGAGCGGCGTCCGTGGCCGCGGCGTCTGCAGCGGGTCGCGCGGATGATGCGTGACCGCTTCAGGTTCTCGGGGATGTTCATGCGTCGTTCCTCGCTTCCTCGTGTTGGGCGATGTGCTCGGCTACCGCGCGCCGCAGCTCGGCGCTCAGACTGCGGTCCTCGGGCGTCAGCGAGCGCCTTGAGGCCTTGCGCCAGCTCCGCCGGAACGGATGGCGTGAATGACCGCCCGCGTTGCCGCTGTCGTCGGTGCTCATGCGCCAAAGTTTACAACGTTGTAGCTTCAAACTACAGGGCTGTAGCGTATGCCGAGCCGAGTTCGCCCTATGGAGCTCAGATGCCGCCGGAAGTCGGCCTCGAATCGCGATCGAGCAGCCAATGCGAGATCGGGATGCTCGTCGCTGGCGCTCTCTCGACGCGCGTTCGCCAGGTCGCCTCGCATTCGCCGCCGGGGATGAGGACGCCGCGAGGAGCGAACTCCGCATGCTCGCGGACGAAGCGCGATTGCTCAGCTCGATGATCCCGCTCCTGCCGTCGTCGCTAGAGCGCCGCCGTCAGCGTGTCGCGATCGAGCGCGAACCGAAGCACGGCTAGAGCGGTGCTCGGCGGTCCTGGCGCGACGCCCCTAAAAAAATTCTCGAAGTTGCACCAACCTTGCTCAAAATCGAGCGTCTTACGGACTCGATAGCGAGGGTTTGCGGCGCTTCCGATGGCCCGGGCAGGACTCGAACCTGCGCACGACGGATTATGAGTCCGCTGCTCTGACCACTGAGCTACCGGGCCGACGTGAGCGGCGACGCTAGCAGCGACGACTGGACGCCGCACGGGGTCCGGGCCGGTCGCGACGGCGCCCCGATTCGCCCGAACTTTGAGGTAATCTCCCGAAGGCCATGTTGGTCGCTGCCGATCAGGCCCTCGGACAGACTCTTGCGCTGCTCGCCACGTTCATCGGGATCGGCGTGCTCGTCAACGTGCTGATCGTGTACGCCGTGGCCCAGGTTCTCGCCGAGCGTAAGCAGAACCAGGAAGCCAACCAGCGAACGCAGTAGGCGCCGGGCGGCGCCGTCGCGGTTCAGTGCGTCGCGTTCTCACCGAGGCCATCGAGCTCGACGACGATCCGGCGCGGGTCGATGTCGACGCCGTCTACCACTACCTGAGCGAGGAGTCCTACTGGGCTCGCGGCCGCGGCCGCGAGCAGGTGGCGCAGACGATCGTCGACGCCGCACGTATCGTCGGCCTGTACGACGGCACGCGGCAGATCGGGTTTGCGCGCGTCATCTCGGACGGCGTCCACGTCGCCCATCTGTGCGACGTCTACGTGCTCTCTGACTACCGTGGGCAGGGGCTCGGCGTCGAGCTCGTCCGCGAGGCCGTCGACAACGGTCCGCATGCGGCGCTCAACTGGACGCTCGCCACAAATGACGCCCACGGGCTGTACGCCCGCTTCGGGTTCACGCAGCCGAATCCGCAGCTGATGCAGCGCCCGAAGCCGAAGCCCTGAAGGAACGTCGATGGCAGGCGTCGAATGAGACGCCTGCCGATGAAGCCAGCTATCACTCCGACTGTCACCTCCGCGGAGACGACCAACGGCCACCAGGCCCTCTCCGCCTACATTCGCGCCCGCTTCGACGAGTTCTCACGCTCGCAGAAGGACGTCGCGCAGTACATCGTCGACCATCTGGACGAGGCCGCGTTCCAGACCGCTGAGGAGCTCGCCCGACGTGCGAACACCTCCTCGAGCACCGTTGTCCGCTTCTCCCAGGCGCTCGGCTTCGAAGGATTTCCCGAGCTCCAGCAGGCCGCGCGGGATGAGTACCGCCGCCGGCCGCCCGGCGTCGCCGATGCGCTGGCGACCGCCACACCGCTGTTCAGCCTGGACCACACCGAGTTCGAGGCGGCGCTCGCCGCCGACCATGTCAACGTCGAGGACACCGCACACAAGCTGAGCCGCTCCGATGTCGAGGCGGGGATCGACGCGATCGTGTCCGCCGAGAAGGTGCTGATCGCCGGCACCGATCAGATGGCGTTCTTCGCCAGCTACCTGCGGCACCTGCTGATGCTGCTCGACCTCCGCGCGGAGATCGTTGCGAGCCCCAGTCAGGAGGCGCTCGGCCGTCTCAGCAGGATCGACGAGCAAACGCTCGTCATCGGGCTCTCCGCCGGTCGGCCGCATCCGCTCATCACCCGCACGATGAAGCTCGCGCGCCACCGGAAAGCCCCGACGCTCGCGATCACCGACGCGACGCTCTCGGAGGTCGCGCGGCTCGCCCGGATCCGGCTGTACTACTCGTCGAACACGCCCGCGTTCGTCCGCTCGCACACCGCGCTGCTGTCGATCATCCAGGCGCTTGCCTACGGCGTGTACTCGCGGGACGCGCAGTCCTACGACGTCCGCATCAAGGCGTTCCGGCTCAAGTAGCGCTGGTCAGCGGGGGGCGACGAGCAGCGCCTGCGTCGCCCGCCCGACCCGCCCGCGCGTGTCGTACAGCACGCTCTCGGCGGCCCCGATCCCGTCCGGGGCGATCGTCGTCTGCGCCTCCAGCGCGATCCATTCCCCGACCGGCGGCCGCTCGATGTACAGCGTCAGGTCGGGGTTGATGAACATGTATTCGCTCCACGGCAGGATCGTGCTGATCCCGTTGCCGAAGTCGCCCGCCGCGGCGAGGCGCTGCAGCGGCGTCGGTTCCTCACCGGCGACGATCGGCGCGCGCAGCCGGAACCACGCGGTCGACGGGCCACCGCCGAATGCGCCGGCGACAAACCGGATCTCGAGCGCGTCGGGCGCGAACATCGGGCGGTAGGGCGGATCGAAGTCGTTGTCGCGGCCGCCCTCGGGACCCGGCGGCGGCGGGATGAGCGGCGTCCGCACGGGAACGCCGTCGGCGAGCGCCACCTGCAGCGCCCGAGCGCGGACGACCTCGGTGCCGTCGGCGGCGAGTACCGAGGCCTCCGAGAGCTGCACCCGCCGGCCAGGGCGAACCGCCTCGGCGACGATGGACAGCTCACCGATCGGCACCGGCCGCATGAACTCATAGGTGACCCGGGCGATCGTCAAGCCCTCGGCGGCGGGCAGTTGCTCGAACGCGCGCATCAGCAGGGCCGCCGGCGCGCCGCCGTGCTGAGCGCCCGCATCCCACGGACCACGAGCCAGTTCGGTGGCGACGAATCGTCCGTTCTGCGCCTGGAATACCCCCACTTCGGACATGGCCAGACACGGTAGCGCCCGGCTACACTCAGCCGGAATGAGCCAACAGAACGGAAGCGCGCGGGACGAGGCCACCTTCACCGTCAAGGCCGGTCTCGCCGAGATGCTGAAGGGCGGCGTGATCATGGACGTCGTCACGCCCGATCAGGCGAAGGTCGCCGAGGACGCCGGTGCCGCCGCGGTGATGGCGCTCGAGCGGGTGCCCGCCGACATCCGGCGTGACGGCGGGGTCGCGCGCATGAGCGACCCCGAGATGATCCGGGGCATCCAGGACGCGGTCACGATTCCGGTGATGGCGAAGGCCCGGATCGGCCACTTCGTCGAGGCCCAGGTGCTCGAGGCGCTGGAGGTCGACTACATCGACGAGTCCGAGGTGCTGACGCCGGCCGACGAGGCCAACCACATCGACAAGTGGGCGTTCAAGATTCCGTTCGTGTGTGGGGCGACGAACCTTGGTGAGGCGCTCCGCCGGATCGGCGAGGGCGCGGCCATGATCCGCTCCAAGGGTGAGGCCGGAACCGGTGACATCGTCGAGGCCGTGCGGCACCTGCGCAAGATCGGCAGCGAGATCAGGCGGCTGACAATGCTTGACGAGCCCGAGTTGGCGACCGCGGCGAAGGAGCTCGGGGCGCCGCTGCACCTCGTCCGCCAGGTCGCGGCCGACGGGCGCCTCCCGGTCGTGCTGTTCTGCGCGGGCGGAATCGCGACGCCGGCCGACGCCGCGCTCGTGATGCAGCTCGGTGCCGAGGGCGTGTTCGTCGGGTCGGGCATCTTCAAGTCCGAGGATCCCGAGCGCCGCGCTCGCGCGATCGTCGAGGCGACAACCCACTTCCAGGATCCGGCGCGGATCGCCGCCGCCTCGACCAGTCTCGGGCAGCCGATGGTGAGCCTCGAGACCTCCAAGCTCGAGACCGAGCAGCTGCTGGCGCCGCGCGGCTGGTAGGGCTCGCGTGCCCAAGCGGGTCGGAATCCTTGCGCTGCAGGGCGGGTTCGAGGCGCACGCCAAGATCGTCCGCGGCCTCGGCGCGGAGCCTCACGAGGTGCGCACCGTCGCTGACCTCGACGGGCTCGACGCGCTCATCATTCCCGGCGGTGAGTCGACGGTCATGACGCTCGGGATCGAGCGCGAGCAGCTCGCCGAGCCGCTCCGCCAGCTCGCTCGGAGCGGCACCCCGATCCTCGGCACGTGCGCGGGGCTGATCATGCTTGACCGGGACCACCTCGGCGTGCTCGACGTCGCCGCCGAGCGCAACGCGTTTGGGCGCCAGCTCAAATCGTTCGAGGCCGACCTCGACGTCGAGGGCGTGAGCGGAGAGCCGATCCGCGCGGTGTTCATCCGCGCCCCCTGGGTCGCCGAACACGGCGACGACGTCGAGGTGCTCGCGCGTGTCGACGGGCATCCGGTCGCCGTGCGCCAGGGGAACATCCTCGCGGTGGCCTTTCACCCCGAGCTCGCCGGTGAGCACCGGCTCCACGAGCTGCTGCTCGGGATGAACGGGCGCGGCTGACCCCGTGCCGCGTGACGGCCGAACGTTCTGACTGTAGGACTGCCCGGCGGTGTCGCGCTGCGGCTCGCGCTCGGCGTACGAGCGGAAGTCGCGCTCGAACGCGGCCCAGTCGAACCAGGGGAGGCCGTCCGGCTCGGGCGGCGGCTGCTCATCGACCGGATCTTCGCCGCCGTCGTCGGGCGGATCCTCGGAGTCGCGGCCGCGGGAGAGGTAGGCGGCAAGCGCACACACGAGGATGCCTGCGGCATACACGAGCGCCGCGATCGCCGGATGCCCGGTCAGCGAGGCCAGGCCGCCGACGGCATAGAGGGCGAGCGCCGACAGGACGAGACGCCGGAGGTCGCCGCCGGGGACAGCGCTCCGCGGCGCATGTGCGTACGCACTGACGAGGATCCCGGAGATCAGCACGACCGCCAGGACCACTTTCCACGCGACTGAGGGCGGCACAACCATCGGCTACCCCCGATCATCGGCAGGCAACGCCGTGAATTCAAGACCTGGTTACAGAAAATGTTCAGCCCGGTCACGATCCGGACCATGCGAAATTGCTGCTAATCGTTCACACGACGAGGCCGTGACGCATCGTGTTCTCGGTCACCGCACGCGGCTCGACGAAGTGCAGGAGGTAGTCCGGTCCGCCCGCCTTCGTGCCGGTTCCCGACAGCCGGTTGCCGCCGAACGGTTGGCGGCCGACCATCGCCCCGGTGATCCCCCGGTTGATGTACAGGTTGCCCACGGGAACGCGGCCGCGGACCGTCTTGATCAGGGTCGGGTCCCGCGCGAACAGGCCGCCGGTGAGCCCGAACGGCAGCCCGTCAAGCACGTCGAGTGCAGCGGCCACGTCACGGACCCGTTCGATCGCGAGCACGGGACCGAAGATCTCCTCGCCGAGCACGGCCGAGTCCGACGGCAGGTCGGTCACGACGGTCGGCGGGCAGAACCAGCCGGCGGCCGGAACCGCCTCGCCGTCACCGCCGGCGACAATCCGACCTTCGCGGGCGCCCGTCTCGATGTAGCGCGCGACCCGCTCCTGCGCCTCGCGCTCGATCACCGGCGGCACGTTGGTGTCAAGCTCGGACGCCTGCCCGACGACGAGCACCCGGACGGCGCCGGCGACCCGCTCGATCAACGCGTCGGCGGTCGCCTCATGGACGAGCACCCGCGACGCGGCCGAGCACTTCTGTCCGGCGTACACGAACGCCGAGGCGACGATCGCCGGGACGGCTTCGTCGAGATCGGCATCGGAGTCGACGATCACGCAGTTCTTGCCGCCGAGTTCGGCGACGACGCGCTTGAGATGGAGTTGACCCGGGACCACCTCAGCTGCAGTGCGGAGGATCTCGAGCCCCACCGGCATCGAGCCGGTGAACGCGATCGTGTGGACCGCCGGATCGCGGACGAGCGCCGCGCCGAGCGCGCCGAACCCGGGCAGCAGCGAGATGACGCCGGGCGGCACACCGCCCGCGGTCAACGCCTGCATGAGGCGCAGCGCGCAGCCGGGCGACTGCTCGGCCGGCTTGAGGATGACCGCGTTCCCCGTCGCGAGCGCGGCTGAGGTCATCCCGCAGGGGATCGCGAGTGGGAAGTTCCATGGAGAGATCACCCCGACGATCCCGCGCGGCACATAGCGCAGGTCGTTGCGCTCACCCGGGACCTGGATCAACGGGCGGCCGCGGGCCAGCGCGACGGCCTCGCGCGCGTAGTACTCCAGGAAGTCGATCGCCTCGCACACGTCGGCGTCGGCCTCGGGCCACGGCTTTGCACACTCGCGGACCTCGAGCGCGGCGAGCTCGAGCCGGCGCTCCCGCAGCCAGGCCGCGGCGCGGATGAGCGCGGCGGCGCGGGCTTCGGCGGGCGTTTCGGCCCACTGCCGGGCGCCGTCACGCGCGGCCGCGATCGCGGTGGCGAGGTCGGCTTCGGTCGCGCTCGTCACGCGCGCCACGACGCGGTCCGGATCGCCCGGGTCGGTCGACGTGAACGTCTCACCGGTGCGCTGCTCGCCGGCGATGATCGCCGGGACCTCGAGCGGGAGCGTGGCGTCGAGTCGCGCCAGTGCGTCGGCCAGGCGTCCCCGTACGTCGGCGCGGCGCAGCTCAAGCACCGGCTCGTTGGCGAAGTCTCCGAACTCGCCCATGGCGCCCGACCTTATCCGGTCGCGGACGGGGTCGCCGGGCCGACACCGAGCGTCATAAATTCGCCGGGCTGCGAGCGCGATCAGGATGCTGGCGGATTCCTTTCGCTCAGCGTGCATCTTTCGCCCGGATCCGCGGCCGGCACGGACTCTGGCGAGTTATGCACCTCTCGCCGCCCGTCCGTATCGGTACGGTCAGACCTCCAACATACCGACAAATAGTAAATCGAGCGAGACCCTATGCAATTGCAGGGATTGTGTGCCCCGGCGCGCCGCGCGGATCGGGAGCGGAGGAGCGGATCGGGATTGGATCAGCGAGCGGATCAGGGAGCGGCGAGGAGCTGATCAAGCGGCACACCGCTGGCCTGCTCCTGGAGGAACGACTCGTTACTCGTGTTCTCCAGCAGGCGACGCACGAGGTACGCCATCCCGGCGACGAGATCGCCGACCGGGCAGTACGTGCGCACCCGCAGGCCGAGCGACGCGACCGCCGCCTGAAGCTCGTCTCCCAGTCCGCGGAGCACCTGTAGCTCGAGGTCATGATCGGGGCGCCCGGCGGCTCGGTTCACGGCGATCGCGTGTGCCACCGACCGGAGGTTGTGCGAGGCGATGGCGACCCGGACCGATGGGCTCGCCGCGACCAGCCGGCGCGTGAGGGCCTCGAAGTTGCGGTCGCAGTCGGCCTTGACCTCGAACACCGGGGTCGGCCACCCGTGCTGCGCGGCCTGGACGAGCTCGTGGTCCCAGTATGCGCCCTTGACGAGCCGGATGGTCAACGCCGGCGTCCGCTCGGTGCGCCGCGCCCAATCGAGGATCGTGGTCAGCGTGTCGGGCGAATCACGGAGGTAGGCCTGGAGCACGAGACCGGCCGACGGGCCGTTTCGGAACTCGTCCTCGCTGAGCAGCGCGAGCACGAGCTCGAGCACCGCCTCGCGAGAATCGAGTGACTCCATGTCGATGTGAATGTGGGCGCCGAGTTCGTGGGCACGCCGCAGCAGCGGTCGCAGGCGCCGGCCCGCGTCCTCACGACCGAGCGACGGTGCGTCCGGACGCAGCAGCGGCGTCAGCGCCGAGACCTTGACGGACACGTTCGCCCGCGGGAGCGCGCCGGAGGAATCCCGCTCCAGCATCGGCCTCGCCGGCCAGCTCGTTGACTCGCGAGCGATCTGCTCGAGCGCGTCCGTGCACCGCCCGGCATAGCCGTCGGCCTCGGCATCGGTCACCGTCGCCTCGCCGAGCAGATCGACGGTGCTCGCCACACCGTGGTCCCACAACCCGCGGAGCACGCCGAGCGCCGCGGCCGGGGTCTCGCCGACGATGAACCGATGGGCCATGTGCTTGACCCCGCTCGCCGCGGCGGCGCCGAGGGCCGTTCGTCCGGCCCTCGTGTGGGCGATCTTCATCGCGGCGGCGACCGGGGTCGATGCGTCGGGCACCTCACCCAGGAAGCTCGCCAGATGGCGGGCGAGGTCGTCGAGTGAGCGGCACGCCGGGACC
Source organism: uncultured Solirubrobacterales bacterium (assembly GCA_963813265.1). Taxonomy (GTDB): domain Bacteria; phylum Actinomycetota; class Thermoleophilia; order Solirubrobacterales; family Solirubrobacteraceae; genus Palsa-465. The sequence continues at coordinate 242,540 of CAWEYQ010000007.1, forward strand.
ACGTCGACAAACCGAAACAGGGCGGCCTTGAGCTCCGCGTCCCGGGCGGCGAGGTCCATCGCCCGGGCATCGAGGGCGCGGACCGGATGGCCTCGGGTTGACGGGAAGCCGTCGGCCAGCTCGCCGCCGATCCGGCGGATGTCGGCCTCGAGCGTGTCGCCGGTTGCGGTCACGCGCTCACCGAGGCGGGCGCGACCGGCGGCGCGACCTTCTCGATCGTCTCCCAGCTCACGTCCCGGGCGCGGACCTCCTCGTCGACCCGGCCACCGCCCCGCAGACCGAACAAGCGCTTGGCGTACAGGAGGTACACGACGACCGCGAGGTTGATGATGAAGCCGATGATCTTCAGCGCCGACTGGCGGTGGATGAGCTCGTAGATCTCGAGCGGCAGCAGGATCGTGGTGGCGATGAACGTGAGGTACTCGGCCCAGCGCTTCGTGTACCACAGGCCGACCGCCTCGATGCCCTCCAGCAGCCCGTAGGACAGCAGGGCGATGCCAACCTCGCGCAGCGTCCCCGCCCGCAGCGTGAACAGCTTGTCGAACTCGTGCAGGATCCCGACGTGGCCGGAGGTCTGGACCGGGCCGCCGGCGACGCCGCCCTGGAGCGCGGTGAGGATCTTGTAATAGGCGTTGCGAAGGCTCGACTCGTGGCCGGCGAACGCGATCACGCCGATCCCGAGCAGCATCAGGATCACAAAGTGAAACGCCCGGTCGATCGCGATCAGGCGCAGGACGACCCGGTCGCGCAGCGCCTTGCCGCGGAGGGGAACCTTGATCTCCTCCCGATTCGGAGGGTGCTGGGTGGAGGGGCTCTCCGGCGGCTCGAGCGGCAGCCAGCTGTCACAGCGCAGACAGCGGTACCAGCGGATCGGCGACTGCTCGCGGGCGAACACCCAATCCTCGTCACGGAGCTCGGCGGCGTCGGTGCCGACGAGGTGGTGGCCGTTGAACCCACAGGTGATGAGTTCCCAGTCAAGATGCCGGCGCTTGCGCGGTTGATGGGTGCCAGGAGGATGGTGCATCAGGTCAAGATATTCACAGCTCGGGCGACGACCAGGCCGATCGTCAGCAGCGCCGAGAGCGCTTGGCCGGTCATCAGCAGTTGGCCCCTCTGGGAAAGGGGCATCGTATCCGTGGGGCTGAACGCGGTCGCGTTCGTGAACGAGACGTAGAGGTAGTCGAGCAGCTCGGGCATCCACCCCACAGGACGATGCCGGCGAGGATCAGCGGCCGACCCTCGCCCCGAGCCGCGCTGTGGTGCAGCAGGTAGTGGATCAGTAGCACGAGGAGCAGCAGGCCTTCGAAGGATGGGAGCAGCCGGGTCGAAGCGGGATCGCTCGGTCATCGTCGCGCGGATCGTCGCACGACGCAGGCAGGATGCGAGCCGCCGTGGCCGAACACTCATCCATGCGGGCTTCCAGGACGCAACGCGTGCCGCTCCTCACGCTGACCCTCACGGCGGCGATCGCCGTGGCGGGCTGTGGCAGTTCGAAGACGGTGACGACGACCGTCACGAGTGCTGCGTCGAGCGCGACGACATCCGCAGCGAGCTCCAGCCAGGCGACGCCGACATCGGCGACGAGCACGAGCGCGAGCTCGACCACCACCGCCGCGGGCCCGCCGCTGTGCACCGCCAGCACGCTCGCGCTGCGGATCCTCGGTCAGCAGGGTGCGACCGGGCATGGGGAGATTGGCGTCGCCATGCGCAACACCGGCTCGAGTACCTGCCACACCTTCGGCTACCCGGGCGTGCTGTTCCTCGACAAGGCCGGTCAGCCGCTGCCGACGGTCCCGACCCACACCACCCACGACTTCTTCGGCACCGCCCCTGAGATCGGGATCAACGTCGCCCCGGGCGCCAGCGTCTCGTTCCGCCTCGGCGTTACCCACGGGATCAACGGCACCCAGGGGTGCGCGACCGCGTACGGGCTCCAGGTGATCCCGCCGAACGACACGGCGACGCTCCGGGCGACGATCCCCGGCGGGGCGTTTGAGTGCCGCACCGTGACCGTCTCGCCGGTCCGGCCGGGCACGAGCGCGTATCAGTGAGCCGCTCTCTCAGCCTCTGGTGCACTAGGCCCGGGCGCGGCGGGCCTCGAGCCAGCCGCTGCCCGCCTCGAGCATGCGCTCGATCTCAGCCGGAGCGACCGGCGGCGCAAACAGGAAGCCCTGCGCGAATTGACAGCCGAGCGCGGAGAGCGCCTCCGCCTGCTCCTCGGTCTCGACCCCCTCGCCGACGACCTGGAGCGACAGCGCCTGAGCCATGGCGACGATCGCCTGGGTGATCGCGGTGTCGCGCCGGTCGTGGCCGAGGCCGTCGACGAACGAGCGATCGATCTTGATCGCGTCGAGCGGAAGGTGGGTCAGGTAGCCGAGCGACGATGACCCGGTGCCGAAATCGTCAAGCACGATCCGCGGACCGAGCGCCTTCAGTGCGTGCAGCGAGTCGGCGAGCGTCGCCACATCGCGCAGCATCGCGCTTTCTGTGACCTCGAGGCTGAGGCACTGGGGCGGCAGGTGCGTGACGGCGAGCACCTCGGCGACGGCGTCGGCGACACCCCGCTTGGCGACCTGGATCGACGACAGATTGACGCTCACGCACACCGGTGCGTCGCCCGGCCGCTTGTGCTGCCACTGAACCGCCTGGCGGCAGGCCTGCTCAAGCACCCAGCGGCCGATGGGCTCGATCAGCCCGTTCTCCTCGGCGACCGGGATGAAGTCACCGGGTGAGACGACGCCGCGCTCGGGGTGATCCCAGCGCAGCAGCGCCTCGACCTGAACGATCCGATGGCCGTCCAGCGTGATGACGGGCTGGTAATCCAGCCGCAGCTCGTGACGCTCGAGCGCGCGGCGGAGATCGTTCTCGATGCGCAGCCGGGCGATCGCGCGGCCGCGCATCACCTCGTCGAACAGCTCGTAACGCGCACGGCCGTGTTCCTTGGCGCGATACATCGCGGCGTCGGCGTCCCGGATCAGTTCCTCCGCGAGCTCGCCGCCGCGCGCGATCGCGATCCCGATGCTCGTCGTCACGAAATGCTCGCGGCCGGCGAGCACGAACGGGCGCATGAACACCGCGGCGATCCGCTGCGCGGTCTCGACCGCCTCCCGGTCGCCGGACACGTCCTCGAGCAGGATCCCGAACTCATCGCCGCCGAATCGCGCGACCGTGTCGCTCGCCCGAAGCGCCTGCTTGATCCGCGGCGCCACGGCCGCGAGCAGCTCGTCCCCGACCTGGTGCCCGAGGCTGTCGTTGACGAGCTTGAAGTGATCAAGATCGAGAAACAGGACGCCGGCAGCCGACTTGCTCCGTCGCTGGCGGCTGAGCGCCTGATCGAGTCGGTCGAGGAACAGGACGCGGTTTGGAAGGCCGGTGAGCGCGTCATGGAGCGCCCGATGCCGCATGCGATCCTCGGTCGCCTGGCGCTCGAGCGCGTCCGCGAGCACGTTGGCCACGGCCTGGAGGAAGTCGACGTCGCCGCGCGCGTAGGCGCGCCGCTCGTGAGACTGGACGATCAGCACGCCGAACGGTCCGCGCCGGCTGACGATCGCCACCGACACACCGCTGCGCGCGCCGAGCTCGAGCGACAACGCGGATTGAGCGAATCGGTGCTCGGTTGTCCAATCCTTGACCACGACAGGCGCGCCGGAGACGATCGTGTAGCCGGACTGGGAGCCGGCACCCGTCGGAACGCGCAGCCCTCCGGGCGCGTCGGGAACACCGATGCTGCTGCGCAACACAAGCGCGTCCTCATCCTCGACGAGCTCGAACACACTCGCGTTATCAACGCCGAGGCTCTCGGCGGCGACCGCCACCGCCTCGTGCATCAGCTCGGCGGTCGTCGCCCCCTCGAGGGCGTGCTCGCCGAGACGGGCGACGGCGGACTGCTGGGCGGCGCGGCGCTCGAGCTCGGCCTCGGCGCGCTTGCGCTCGGTGATGTCGGAGATCACCCCGTGCCAGCGGTTCGTCCCGCCCGGCTCGCAGACGAGGATCGCGTCGTCACGGACCCAGACGACGTGACCGTCACGGTGAACGAGCCGGTACTCGGCGGCGACCGACCTCGGGGTCCCGTCGTGCGTGTCCGTCCGGCGTACCTCACCGGTCGCCACCACCTCGCCGTGAATGACCCGCGGGCGGTCCTCCGAGTACAGACGCTTCGACCACAGCTCGGGATCGGAGCACCACTCCTCGGGCGTGAAGCCGAGGATCGTCTCGATCTGCGGGCTCACGTAGTGCCAGCGGCCGACCTCTCCGGCATCGGCGATGTAGATGATCGCGGGCACCCGCTCGAGCAGGCGCTGGTAGTTCTCGGCGGAGACGGGCGCCCCGATCACGGGCTCCGACCCGTCGTGTTCGTCGGCCACGCCGCGGAGCTCCGGGCGCCCGGTCATTACTCAGTTATCCCGAAGCTATGTGGCGTGTGCATCAGTGCCCTACCCCCGGACGTGGCCCGTGGATAGTACGGATGCTACTCAGACCGCAGCAAACCGCACCAAATCGTGTTCGGCGCGCTCCTGCACGCGCCCCTCTGCGATCAGCAGATCCATATGCCCAAGCACTTCGGACAGCGTGAGATACGCCTGGGTGACCGCGACGTTGCCCCACATCCGCAGCGCGACCTCGTAGCCGGTGAGGGGCTCCCCCTCGAGCATCCGCAGCATCTTGCGGGCCCGCCGCTCATGCATCCGGAACCGCTCGTCGATCAGCGCCTGGTGATCACGGATCGGATCGCCGTGACCGGAGAGGATGAGCCTCGCGGGGAGCTCCCGCGTGGCGCGCATCGAGGTCAGGTAGTCAACGAGCGCCCGCGGCCGCTCGACGGGCGCCCCGTCCGCCGCGGCAAGCGGTCGAGACACGAGCGGATTTGAGGAGATATGGGCGAGCAGATGGTCGCCGGCGAGCAGGATCTGACGCTCCTCATCCCAGAAGATCGTGTCCGACGGGCTGTGACCGGGGCGGTGAAAGATGCGCAGCGTCCGGTCCCGCAACGGGAGCGTGTCACCGTCATGCAGGCTGCGGTCGACGTGCCCGCTCGAGCCGAACGCGCGGAACGCGGCGCCGACCGATCCGAGCACCGTCGCGAGGTCGGAGGGAACGCCATAACGGCGCATGACCCCCTGTGAGAACTCGTCGTCCGCGGTGGCCGACTGACTGAAGTTCTCCAGGTAGGGTCCGAGCAGGTGCAGCGCCGCCACCTCGGCGCCCGAGCGGCGCGCGAGGATCTCGAGCAGGCCGACGTGATCCATGTGCTGATGCGTGATCACGATCAGCCCGAGATCCTCGATCGCATGGCCCTGATCGTGCAGTGCGCGTTCGAGTTCGTCGAGCGACTTGCCCGAGTTCGGCCCGGTGTCGATCAGCGTGAGCGGCTCGTCCTCGATCAGGTAGCAGTTGACCCGGCCGACGAGGAACGGCGTCGGGACGGCGAGCCGGTGGATGCCGGCGCGCTCGGCGAGCGCGAGCGACTCGCTGGCACCCGCGTCGTCGGCGCCCGGAACGCTCACGAACGGATCACGGCGAGCACCTCGTCGCGACGGCGCTCCATGTCCTCATGGGAGGCGAGCGACTCCAGGCACAGCCGCAGCAACGGCTCGGTGTTCGACGACCGGACGTTGAAGTGCCAATCGTCGTACTCGACCGACAGGCCGTCGAGGTGGTACTGGTGGCCGTCCGCGTACTGCTCGGCGAGCGCCGCGAGCTTGGAGTCCTGGTCGGACACCTCGGTATTGATCTCGCCGGAGATGAAGTAGCGGCTGCGGTACGGCTCGAGTAGCTCGGACATCTTCTTGCCCTCGGTCGACAGCAGCTCGAGGATCAGCAACGCCGGGATCGTGCCCGAGTCCGCGCAATAGAAGTCGCGGAAGTAGTAGTGGCCTGAGACCTCGCCGCCGAACGCGGCGTTCTCGTCCCGCATCCGAGTCTTGAAGAACGCGTGCCCGACCCGGTTCATGAGCGCTCGGCCACCGGCCTGCTCGACCGTGTCGGCGACGGCGCGGCTTGCCCGGACGTCGTAGAGGATCGTTGCCTTGGGCTGCTTGCGGAGCATCGAATCGGCGAGCAGCGCGGTCAGGAAGTCGCCGTCGACGAACGCGCCGGTCTCATCGATGAAGAAGCACCGGTCGGCGTCGCCGTCCCACGCGATGCCGAGATCCGCACCCTTCTCGACGACCTCGCGCATGATGAACTCGCGGTTCTCCGGGAGCATCGGGTTCGGCTCGTGATCGGGGAAGTTGCCATCCGGCTTCCAGTACGCCTTGACGAGCTGGAGTCCGAGCCGCTCGAGCAGCGGACCGACCATCGGTCCGGCCATCCCGTTGCCGCCGTCGACGACCACGCGCAACGGCTTGACCGCGGCGGCGTCGATCACGGCGAGCGCCGCCTCGCGGAACTCGTCGCCGATGTCGACCTCCTCGACGGAGCCGCCGCCGGGCGCGTCGCCGAGGCCGGCCTCGATCCGGTTGCGGACATCGCCGATCCCGGCGTCGCCGGACAGCGCGATCGCACCCCGCTTGACGAGCTTCGCGCCGGTGTACGCCTTCGGGTTGTGCGACGCCGTGCACATCAGCCCGCCGTCGAGCTCCCGCGAACCGACGAGGAAGTACAGCATCTCGGTCCCGACCAGGCCGGCATCGAACACGGCCGCGCCCTCGCTCGTCATGCCGTCGCGGTAGGCCGCGGCGAGCTCCGGCGCGCTCAGGCGCATGTCGTGGCCGAGACCGAGTCGCAGCTCGGTCGTCGGCTTGCCCTCCAGATCGGCGATCACCTGCGCAAACGCACGCCCGATGTCTCGTGCGACATCGGCGTCGATGTCGTCGCCGTAGATGCCGCGAATGTCATAGGCCTTGAAGATCGCGGGATTCGTCATTTGGACACCACGATCGTCGCCTTCATGAACGGGTGAATCGTGCACACGTAGTGGATCGTGCCGGGCGCCGTCAGCTTGATCTGAAACTTGTCATGAGTGTTCATCGTCCCGGACGAGGTGAATTTCGGGCCGCTGACGTACGTGACGTTGTGGGGCGGCTGATCGTCGTTGACCCATTGCACGGTATCCCCGACCTTCGCGGTGATGCTCTTCGGGTCGAACGCGATGTTCTTCATCGTCACCTTGACGGCGCCGCCGCCGCCTGAGACAGACGCACCTCCAGACGGGGCGGATGCGGACGTCGAGGCGCTCGAGGTGGCGGAGCTCGTGGCCGACGAGCCGGAATTGCCGGAGCTCGAGCTGGAACTCGACGATCCGCAACCGGCAAGCGCGAGCAGGGTCAGGGCGAGACCGACGAGGGAAGTTCGTTTCATGGTCCGCAGCCTACCCGTCCGGCTGATTCAGTCGTGTCTAGACTTGGTAATTCGTTATGTCAGGTCATTCCAAGTGGCATTCGATCAAGCACAAGAAGGCCGTCGTCGACGCGCGTCGCGGTCAGCACTTCACGAAGCTGGCGCGCGCGATCTCCGTCGCCGCCCGTGAGGGTGGGGGAGATCCGGACGGCAACCCGTCCCTGGGGCTCGCGATTCAGAAGGCCCGCGACGCCTCGATGCCGAAGGACAACATCGAGCGCGCGATCGCCAAGGGCACCGGCGAGGGCGTCGATGCCGACGCGATCGAGACCGTCCTCTACGAGGGCTACGGCCCGGGTGGCGTCGCGCTGCTGATCGAGACGTTCACCGACAACCGCAACCGCACCGGCGCCGACGTCCGACACCTGCTCGGCAAGAACGGGGGAAACCTCGGCGAGCCCGGATCGGTCTCCTACCTGTTCGACAAGCAGGGTGTGATCGTCGTCGACGCGTCCCGGTACGACGAGGACGACCTGATGCCGGCGATTGACGCCGGCGCGCTTGACATCGCGCTTGACGAGGACATGCTCGAGGTGATCACGGAGCCGGGTGACCTCGCCGCGGTCCGTGAGGCCTTGAGCGGGGCCGGCGTGGAGATCGAGTCCGCCGACGTCGACCAGCGTCCGCGGGTCCGGGTCCCGCTGGAGGAGGCCGACGCGGCCAAGCTGCTGAAGCTGATCGACGCGCTCGAGGAGCTAGACGACGTCAATGCCGTCCACGCGAACTTCGACGTCGACGCGGACGTGCTCGAGCGGATCGCTGGCTGAGCGGGCTCTTCACCAGCTCTTCGGCCCTCTCGCTACGCTCCCGCCCTTCATGACTTCGAAGACGATCAGCACATCACTCCTAGCGCTCGCGGCCGCCGGTGGGCTCGCCGCGTGCGGCAGCTCCAAGGCGCCGGGAGTTCAACCGGCGCCGTCCGCCGGCGCAACCGCCGCCGCGGCCACGACGCCCACGCCCACCACATCCACCTCCACGTCAGCGACCTCGACGGCGGCGACGCCGACCAATGGACCGCTGTCAAAGAAGCCGACGGTCATCGTTCCGAGCGGTCCCGCGCCGACGAAGCTCGTCGTCAAGGACCTGATCACGGGCACGGGCGCGACCGCCACCGCCGGTAAGCAGCTGACGGTCAACTACGTCGGCGTGCTCTACAAGGGCGGCAAGGAGTTCGACTCCTCCTGGAAGCGCAGCCAGACGTTCCCGTTCACCCTCGGCCAGGGCGGCGTCATCCCGGGCTGGGACAAGGGCCTCGTCGGCATGAAGGTCGGCGGTCGCCGCGAGCTCATCATCCCGTCCGACCTCGCCTACGGGAAGAGCGGCAGCCCGCCGACGATCCCGGCGAACGCGGCGCTCGTGTTCGTCGTCGACCTCGTCGCCGTCTCGTAGTCATCGGGCGTGGGGCCTGATGGGGGCTATAGCCACCATCAGGCCCGTCGACCCTGCGGGAACTACCCTCCGAATCGCTTGGCGAGCCAGGCCGTGAACGTCGTGTCGCCGAGCGCGACGACGTTCCCGTGCACGGCGCCCTGGACCACGTTGTACTGCACGTGGTCGCCCTTCTTCACGAGCTCACCGCGGAGCTGGTTGGTGAACGTCGGGAACACGAGCGCGTCGGCCGATCCCTGGAGGATCACGACCGGCGCGCCGATCTTCAGCGCCGGGTTCTCGGCGTCGAGCACGCGGTACAGCGCGGTCGTGTTCGCGCCGTGGCGCTCGATCTGGGCCGGCGCGAGGCCGCCCCACGAATTCGACGCCGACAGCGCCGTCGTGCACTCGCGTTGGACCGCCGGGAGCAGCGCAATCGCCGCCGGGGTCAGCAGCGAGTTGAGGTCGACGGCGTGCGACACCGCTGCCGCGCCGGTCAGGATCAACCCGCCGAGCGCGCTCAGGCCACCCCCGGGCTTCGTCAGGGCCACGGCGGCCTGGAACTGCGTCGTCAGGTGCGACGCGGGCGCGAACGCCGCGACGCCGAGCAGCGTCAGCGCCGGTGCGTCGTGCGCCGACTCGGCCGCCGCGAACAGCGCCGACTGGCCGCCCTGCGAGTGCCCGGCGATCACGTAGCGCCGGCCGATGCTCGGATCCAGATGCCGCGCGGCGAGGGCCGCGTCGACGACCGAGACGCCCTCGGCGTGGCCGATCAGGTACAGGTGCGTCCCGGGCGTACCGAGACCCTGATAGTCGGTCTGCGCAACCGCGTACCCGGACTTCAGCCAGACGTTGAACTGCGGGTACACATACGACGCGCCCGCCGTCCGCGACGGGGCGCAGATGTCGGCGATGCCGGTCGTGCCGTGGGCCCAGCTGATCAGCTTCCAGCCGTGCTTCGGGGCGTGGCCCCGCGGCGTGAAGACGAGCCCGGAGACGGCGGTCGGCGTGCCGTTCGGCAGCACCGAGCGGTAGAGCACGAGCGTCGTGCGGGCCGCGGCCTTGAGGTCCTTCGGCGTCGCGATCGTGCGCGACCAGATGACGGTGCCAGGTGTGCCGGCGATGAGCCGGGCCGGCGGGGAATAGAAGGCGAGGCCAGAGGGGGCCTTCGGCGCATGCTTCGTCGCGCCGAGTGCGCCGGCGGGCAGCGCTGTGCACGCGACGAGCGCCGCGAACAGGAGCAGCGCGCCCCGGACACCCCGCAGCCGTCCATGCTGCATAGAGAGTTCTTTCATGGGGGCAGCCTAACGGCCCGCAGGTGGCGTCACGCCCGGCGCTTCATACGCCACAGGTTCCGGGTCTGGTCAGCCATCCGTGGTCCGCTCGCGTCGTCGGTTGCGTTTTTGGGTGGCGCGGCGAACCTTGGAGGGCGTGTCCTCGGCGACTTCGTGCTCGCTCGCGTCGGCCGGCGTGTCGATCCGGTGGGCGCGGTACAGCGACACACGCTCCGGGATGCCCTTGAGCCGGTGCTTGCCGGCGAACGACCACTCGAACGCGTCGGCCGCGGCGTCGCGGACCTCCTTCGTGCACAGCACGCTCTCCGGCCGCGCCGTCCCGGTCACGCGGCTGGCGAGGTTGACGGAGTGCCCGTAGAAGTCCCCGGCGCGCAGCAGCGCCGGACCGAACGCGATCCCGGCCCGCAGCGCGGGCAGATCGGCCGACTGCACGGCCTCGACGAGCGACAGCGCCACATCGACGAGCGGCCCCGGCTCGGGGCTGACGAACATCGCGGCGTCGCCGATCGTCTTGATCAGCCGCACCGGCGGCCTGACGACCTCGTTGGCCATCGCCGCGAGGCCGCCCGCGACGCTGCCGAGCTCCTCGAGCTCGACCTCGCCGCCGAGGCGGGTGAAACCGACGAGATCGGCGAAGCAGACCGCCGCCTGCACCGAGTCCTGAATCTGGCCGGCCTCGAGCTCCTCCCGCCCGAGGATCCCCCGCCGCACGCCGTCGCGCAGGTGCGCGTTGAAGGCGCCGACGAGGATCGGCCGGACCGCCGGCACGAGCTCCTGGGTCATGCTCGCGAACCGGTCGGCGACCGCGTCCTCGGCCGTCCCGGCCTCGAGGAACGTTCTGACGAACGCCGCGGTGGTCGTCGCGGCGAGCCGGGACATCCCCTCGCCGAGCACGCGCGTGATCCCGGCGATCTCGTCCTCGGTGAACCCGCTGTCGAGGAACAGCTTGAGCGACTGCGCGGTCTCGATGTCGTCGTCGCCGAACACCCGCTCCTCGGGCGCCGGTTTGGGGAGGCCGAGCAGCTGGCGGACGCGGACGATCAGCCCGGCCGGAACTCCGGTGCGCTCCTCGATCTCCCCTGCCGTGTACCGCGCACCGAGGACGCGCTCGACGGGGAGCAGCGCGAGCCGGTTCTCGGCCGCGGCGGCGTGGAGCTCATCCTCCGAGAATCCCTCGTCGCGCAGCCGGGCGAGCAGCCGCTCACGCGCGGCGCGGTGATCGGCGTCCAACCCCTCCAGCAGTTCGGCTGCATCGTCAGTCCACGCCCGGCATCCTCTCGGATTGCGATCCGCTTCGCTAGCATCGCGCCACCTCGCTCATGCTCTCGATCCTGATGCCCGTGTACAACGAGCGGGAGCGTGTCGAGCGAGCGATCGCCGAGGTCCTCGACACCACGCTCCCGACGGACTTCGAACTGATCATCGTCGACGACGGTTCGACCGACGGCACCCGCGACATCCTCCGGGCCGGCCGGTGGGGCGACCGCGTCCGGCTGCTCGAGCATCCGGTCAATCAGGGCAAGGGGGCGGCGATCCAGACCGGCCTGCGCGAGGCGCGCGGCGAGTTCTCGGCGATCTTCGACGCCGACCTCGAGTATGAGCCCGCCGATCTCGGCCTGCTGATGCCACCGCTGCTCGAGGGTCGCACGAATGCGTGCTTCGGCGTGCGCGCGTTCGACGGGTACTCGAGTCACTCGTTCCTGTTCGTGCTCGGGAACAAGGGCGTGACGCTCGCCTGCAACATCCTCTTCAACGTCTATATGCGGGACATCATGACCTGCCACAAGATGATCCGGACCGACGTGTTCCGCGCCCTGCCGCTGACGGCGAGCGGGTTCACGATCGAGCCGGAGATCACCGCGCGGCTGATCCAGTCCGGCGAGCGCATCTTCGAGGTCCCCGTCCACTACCACGCCCGGGGCAGCGACGAGGGCAAGAAGCTGACCGCCACGGACGGCTTCCGGGTCGTGAAGACGCTGATCCGGTGTCGGTTCACCAACCCGTAGAGCGGGCCGCTCCGATCCGCCTCGAGCGGGTCTCACCGATCGCCTGGGCCGTCGTGGCATGTGTCGTGCTCGCGGCACTGTCCGTGCTCGTCCTGCCGTCGACGCCGAGCTACGACCCGTGGGCGTGGATCGTGTGGGGCCGCGAGATCGCCTCCGGAGCGTTCACGTTCGCGACGAACGGCGGTCCGTCGTGGAAGCCGCTCCCGGTCGTGTTCACGACGGTGTTCGGGTTGTTCGGCGGGCTCGCGCCGAAGCTGTGGCTCGTCGCCGCACGATCGGGCGGTTTGCTCGCTCTGCTCGGCGCTTTCCGGCTCGCGTCCCGCCTCGCGGGCGGTCTTGGGCGGGGCCTCGCCGCGACCGCCGGCGGGATCGCGGCGTTCGCGCTACTGCTCTCGCACGAATCGACGGGCTCGCCGGCGATCATCCAGGACTGGGTCCACTACCTGTTCCGCGGCGCCTCGGAGCCGATGCTCGTCGCCTGCGTGCTGTGGGCGATCGAGGCCCACCTCTCGGGCCGCCAGCGGCTCGCGTTCGCGCTTGGGGTCGCGACGTCGCTGATCCGGCCGGAGGCCTGGCCGTTCCTCGGGCTGTATGTGCTGTGGTTGTGGCGCTCGGGCGGGTCCGGCGGGTGGGCGCGCTCTCGCGGAGGGTTCGCGTTCGTCGGCGTCGGGCTGCTCCTGATTCCGCTGCTCTGGTTCGGACCGCCGTGGATCTCGACCGGCCATCCGTTCGCCGCGAGCACCCAGGCGGCGGACTACAACGGCCAACTCGGCAGCGACCCGCTGATCGAGGTCCTGAGCCGGGGCGCCCACCTGACGATCCTGCCGGTGCTCGTGTTCGCGGCCGTCGCGATCGGGCTCGCCTGGCGGGACCATGACCGGGTGACGCTGTGGTTGGCCGGCGGCGCTCTGGCGTGGGTCGCGCTCGTGGCCGCGATGACCGTCGCGGCGTATCCGGGACTCGGGCGGTTCATGTACCCGCCGGCGGCGGTGGCGTGCGTGCTGGCGGGAGTCGGGGTGGTGCGGCTCGCGGCGCTGTCTCCGCGGGCCGGCTGGGCGGTGGTCGCGCTCTGCCTGGCGGTGTCGATCCCGTTCACGCTCGGCCGGGTCAGCCATGCCTGGAAGGAGAAGGGGGAGGCTGACACCGCCGTGCGGTTCACGAACACCCTGTCCGACGCGGTCGGGGTGGTCGGCGGTCGGGGCCGGGTGATGCCGTGCTCCTCGAGTGTCGCCGCCGTCAACCACACGATGCAGACGGCCCTCGCCTGGATGCTCCACGTGCGCCTCGCCCGGGTCAAGACCGTGCTGCGGGCGCCCGGCGTCGACTTCGTCGGCCCGCACGTCGTCACGATCGACGGCGCCGCCGCCCCGATTCGGATCCACGGCGGCCACGTCTCGCAGCGGGTGGGCGCCGCGGGGGTGTGGCGGGTCTACCGGATCACGTCCCCGGGCGGCGGATCCGGATCGACCGCCTGCGTCGGCGCGACCTGACCCCGCCTTGACGAAGCCGCGGTCGGGGTCGGATTTTGCCATGAGGGAGAGGCGGTGGGGCGCTCGGATCGTCCCAGAATCCCCCGCTTGAACGTCCGTGCGGCTCGGGGGGAGATCCGGACCATCTCATGGTCCTCAAATCCCTTTCTCGCGTTTGGGGCGCCGAGCGGGGGATTCCGTGCCGATGCGGGTTGCGCGGGCCGGACGATGGCCGAGTCCAGGTCCTCTTCGTGGCAAAACCGGCCCTGAAGGCGGTCGATCCTCAGTTTCGGAGCGCCCAATGGCGTCTGGAGGCCTCCACAGCAGCACAATCTCCCCGGCCCCGCCCGAGACGTCGGCGTGTCGGAGATCGGGCTGGTCTGAACGCGAACGCCTACGCCGGCGTCCGTTGCCCCGCGGGGCACCGGATCGGCCCGGTCACCCCGTGGTAGCGGACGAGGAACACCGTCCAGGGCGGGAGCGACAGCGTCGTCCGAACCGCGCGGTTGTGCGCGATCGGCGGGGTCGTGCCGGTGTTGTGATTGCGCGGCGCCGAGAAGACGTAGCCCGTTCCACGCATGCTCGGGTGGACGCGGCGCTCGGGCACCTGGAGCTTCCACGCGAGCACGCTCGCGAGCGAGTGATTGACGGCGACCTGGCTCGTCCGGCAGGGCACGATCGCCAGGCGTCCGCCGAGGCGGTCGACCGCCGAGAACAGCCGGTGCTGGTAGTACGCGGCCTGGTTCGCCTGGCCGCCCTGGAGCGCGAGCTTGTCGACGCGATTGATCGACCACGGCAGCGTCAGCGCGCACACGATCAGGGCGGCACCGATGTAGCTCAGCCGCACGCCACCGACGCGCGGCCCCGTGACCCGATCGCCGACCCACTCCGCGATCCGCGCCACGCCGACCCCGGCGAGCACGCACGCGACCATCCCGGCCGGCAGCAGATATCGCGGCAGCCCGTACGCCACCTGGGTCATGACCGCGACCATCAGCGCCCACAGGATCGCGGCGGCCGCGAGCCACAGCAGCGCCATCTCACGCCGGACGTACGCGAACGCCAGCCCGATCGCGGCGAGCACGAGCGTCGGCACGCTCATCAGCCCGGCCGAGCTGCGCAGCTCGGGGATCGCGCCGCCGGGGCTGCCGGTCCCGCCGAGGGCCGCGCTGCCCGCCTGGAACGCGTTGCCACTGATGATGTACGGCGGGAGCAGCCACGCGATCGGCACGAGCACGAGCCCGGCGACGGCGAGCGGGCGCGCGCCGGGCACGCGCAGCCACAGGTAGATCGCGTAGAGCCCGAGGAAGGCGCTGAACTCCGGCCGGTTCATCGTCGCCAGGAACAGGAGCACGTAGGTGACCCGTGGCGAGCCCGCGAGGTGGCGGTCGATCGCCCACAGGGTGAGCGCGGCGACGACCGGCTCGGAGGCGCCGCGGGCGAAGTAGAAGAGGGCGTCCTGCACGAAGAACAGGGCGATCACGGCGACGACGCCGGCGAGGATCCCGCCGAAGCGGCGGCCGAGGCGGAACATGGCGACGATCGCGAGCAGCCCCGCCGTCCGCGTGATGACGAGCCACATGTCCGGGGCGGCGTGGCCGAACAGCCCGAACACGGTCGTGAACACGACCGGGAACGGCTTCCAGGACGGCCCGCCGGACAGCGACAGCGAGATGTGCGAGGAGGCGATCTCCTGACCCCAGTCGATCCACGCCCACGGGTCCGAGCTCGGGACCCAGTCGATCACGAGCACGCTGATCAGCGCGAGCACGAAGGCGCCCGCGATCAGGTACGGAATCGACGTGTCCTTCAGCCACCCCCGCGCAGCCGGTGGGGCCGCCGGTGGGACCGACGACGCGCCGCGCTCGCTGGGCCGGGTGGCCTGCTCAGAGCCAATCATCCGCGCGACACAGTACAGTCACTATTTCTCGCTGACCTTGTGGACGACGGGTCAAGCCTCGTTGGTAACCTCAGCCGTCGCCGGCCTGCCGATCTGCGAGCCGACACGCTGCCCAGAAGATGAGCACTTCCGCGCCAGACATGGTCTCTGCGACCGAAATCCGTAGGGACGACACCACCGCTGACCAGGACGCATACGACGTCACGATCGTGATGCCGTGCCTCAACGAGGCCGAATCGCTCGCGCCGTGCATCGAGATGGCGAAGACCGCGATCGAGTCGACCGGGGTCAAGGGCGAGATCCTGATCGCCGACAACGGCTCGACCGACGGGTCGATCGAGCTCGCGGAATCGATGGGCGCGCGGGTCGTGCACGTCAAGAACAAGGGGTACGGGAGCGCGCTCCAGGGCGGGTTCGCCGCCGCGCGCGGCAAGTACATCCTGATGGGCGATGCCGACGGCTCCTACGACTTCCGCCACCTCGGCCGCTTCCTGGAGAAGCTCGACGGCGGCGCCGATCTCGTGATGGGCAACCGATTTGCCGGCGGGATCGCCCCCGGCGCGATGCCCCCGCTGCACCAGTATTTCGGCAATCCAGGCCTGAGCTGGCTCGGGCGCCTGTTCTTCCGCGCGCCGGTCGGCGACTTCTACTGCGGCCTGCGCGCGTTCCGCCGGGACGCGCTCCCGACGCTCGGCCTGCAGAGCCCGGGAATGGAGCTGGGCGTCGAGATGGTCGCCAAAGCGGCGCTCTACAAGCTCAACGTCACCGAGGTCCCGACGACGCTCTCGCCGGACCTGCGCAGCCGCCCGCCGCACCTGCGCACCTGGCGCGACGGCTGGCGGACGCTCCGCTTCTTCCTGCTCTACAGCCCCAAGTGGCTGTTCTTCTATCCCGGCCTGACGCTGATCCTGCTCGGACTGATCCTCGGCGGAATCGTCCTGCCGGGGCCCGCAAACCTGTTCGGCGCCCGGCTTGACGTGCACACGCTGCTCTATTCGGGAGCGGTGATCGTCGTCGGCTTCCAGGCCGTCGTGTTCGCCGTGCTCGCGCGGGTGTACGCGGCCTCCGAGGGCTTCCTCCCGGACTCCGAGCTCGTCCGCAAGGCGCGCCAGATCTTCTCGCTGGAGGCCGGCATCCTCGTCGGCGTGTTGCTGCTGGTCGCCTCACTGATCCTGTCGGTGATCGCGATCGTCCGCTGGAGCGACTCGTCGTTCAAGCACCTCGACTACCCATCGGCGCTGCGGCTTGCGATTCCCGCCGCCGTGGCGCTCATGCTCGGCGTGCAGATCATCCTCTCGAGCTTCTTCCTGAGCGTCCTCGGGATCAAGTCGCCGCCAACCGACGACTGACGACCCGGCGGCCGGGCGTCCGGCTCAGCGCTTGCGGAGCTTCCGCGGCTCGATCCGCCCGAGCAACCGCGTCTTCGCCTTCGCGCGCCGCCGGGCGACGAGCCCGCCGCTGATGCCGATCGCCGCCAGCGCGGCGATGATCAGCCCCGGCGCCGCGCGCAGCCGTCCGTACTCCTCCTGAACGGCCGGCCACACGCGGGCGTCGATGAGCTCGGTAACCGCGTCCGGTGCGGGTGTCCCCGCGGGTGCCACCGGCTCGAGGAAGGCGACCTGCACGCGCTTGACCTTCGGCAGCGCACCTCGCCACAGGCGTGAGGTTCCCGAGATCGCGGCCGGGACGATCGGCGCGGCGGTCTCAAACGCGATCCGGGCGGCGCCGTGGCGAGGCGAGCCGAGCGCGTCGACCTCCTCGACGCGGGTGCCCTCCGGGAACATCACGACGACCCCGCCGGACCGGAGGATCTCGCGGGCGGTCTCGAGAGCCTCCGCGTCGGCCTCGCCCCGTCGGACCGGGAACGCACCGAGACGCACGAGCAACCCGCCGCCAAACCCCTCGATCAACTCGACCTTCGCCATGTACTGGACGCGGCGGCGCGTCGCGAGGCCGACGAAGAATGGGTCGAGGAAGTTCTTGTGGTTCGGGGCGATGATCGCCGGACCGTCCTCCGGGATGTGCTCGCGACCAGAGACCCGGAAGCGGAACCAGCCACGCAGAACGAGCGTCGCCAGCGCCCGGACAAATCGGTAGAACGGACCCGAGACGCCGTGCTCGCGCGCGTAGATATGGGCCGCCGGCTCCGTCATGTGAACGTTCAATCTAGTCTCGTCGAGGACGGCATCCATGACCGGAGGGGAGGCGTCCGAGCGCGAACGCAGAATGTCGTCGGCATGATCGTCCTCGGCATCGATCCCGGCACCGCAAATACGGGCTACGGCGTGGTGCAGAGTGTCGGCTCCCGGCTGCACGCCCGCGCCGAGGGGGTGATCGCGACGCGTCCCGGTGCCCCGCTCGAGCGTCGGCTCGCCGACATCCACGCCGCGGTCGGCGAGTTGCTTGACACCCACGAGGCCGATGCGCTCGCGATCGAGGAGCTGTACTTCGGCGCCAACGTCCGCACCGCGTTCGCCGTCGGACAGGCCCGCGGCGTCGTGCTGCTCGCGGCCGGTCAGCGTGGGGTGCCGTCGCGCTCGTACACGCCCCAGCAGGTGAAGGGAGCGGTATGCGGCTCCGGCCGCGCCGACAAGGGCCAGGTCGCGCGGATGGTCGCGCGGCTGCTCGGACTGCCCGCCCCGCCGACCCCGGACCACGCCGCCGACGCCCTGGCGGTCGCGATCTGCGACGTCAACCGTGCCCCGTTCGCGCAGGCGGTGGCCCGAGCATGATCGCGCTCGTCTCAGGCACCGTCGCGGTTCGTCGGGCCGACCACGTCGTCGTCTCGTGCGCCGGCGTCGGCTACCGGCTGAGCGTCTCGGCCAACACGCTGCGCCGCGTCCCTCCGGTCGGCGAGGAGGTGCTCCTCCATGCCCACCTGGTCGTCCGCGACGACGCGCTCCAGCTGTACGGATTCGCCAGCGAGGAGGAGCGCGAGCTGTTCCTGATGCTGCTCGGCGTGCAGTCCGTCGGACCGAAGGTCGCGCTCGCGGTGCTCTCCGGCGGTCCGCCGCGGGAGCTGCTCGCGGCGCTGGCTGCCGGCGACAGCGCCCGCTTTCAAGCTGTGCCCGGCATCGGCAAGCGCACCGCCGAGCGGATCATCGTCGAGCTGCGTGAGAAGGTCGGGGCGACGCGGGTGGGTGGGGATGGCATCTCGATCTCGATCACCCGTGCGGATGACCCGCTGTCGATCGCGCGCGAGGGCCTGATCGGACTCGGCTACAGCGCCGAGGAGGCGGACGCCCTGCTCGACGGGGCGAGCGGCGAGCGGCCTGAGGACCTGATTGCGGACGCCCTGCGGGCGGCGAGGCGATGAGCGGCATCTCGGCCCGCGTCCAGGACCCCGAGGAGCTGCCCGAGGACGAGCTTGACCGCAGTCTGCGGCCGCGCCGCCTGGAGGATTTCATCGGTCAGGAGGGGCTGAAGGATCAGCTCGCGGTGTCGATCGCCGCCGCCGCATCCCGCGGCGAGGCGCTGGACCACGTGCTGCTCGCCGGGCCGCCGGGGCTCGGCAAGACCTCGCTCGCGCAGATCGTCGCCGCGGAGCTCGACGTCCCGTTCGTGCAGACGGCCGGACCGGCGCTGGAGCGCAAGGGCGACGTGGCCGCGTTTCTCACCGCGCTCGAGCCCCGCGCGGTGTTCTTCGTCGATGAGATCCACCGGCTCCCGCGGGCGCTCGAGGAGACCTTCTACCCGGCCATGGAGGACCGCGCGCTCCCGATCACGGTCGGGCAGGGCGCCGGCGCCCGGGTCGTGACGCTTGACCTGCCGCCGTTCACGCTGATCGGCGCGACGACCCGCGCCGGCCTGCTGACGACGCCGCTCCGGGATCGGTTCGGAATCCAGCACCGCCTCGAGCACTACGCCCCGGAGGACCTGGGGCGGATCGTGCGCCGCTCCGCCCGGCTGCTCGACGTATCGATCGAGGAGGACGGTGCGGTCGCGATCGCCCGCCGCAGCCGGGGCACTCCGCGCGTCGCCAACCGGCTGCTCAAGCGCGTCCGCGACTACGCCGAGGTCCGTCATGACGGCGTCGTCACCGCGGACGTCGCGGAGGCGGCACTGGACCTGCTCGAGGTCGATCACGAGGGGCTTGACCGCCTTGACCGGGAGATTCTCCGCACGATTTGCGAGAAGTTCTCCGGCGGCCCGGTCGGCCTCTCAACGCTCGCCGTGTCGGTCGGCGAGGAGCAGGACACGATCGAGGACGTGTATGAGCCGTATCTGCTGCAGCGCGGCCTGATCGAGCGCACCCCGCGGGGCCGGGCGGCGACGAAGCGCGCGTTTGAGCACCTGGGGCTGAAGCCGGACGGCCCATTAACTCTTCTGTAGCTCTTCATCGCGAACCCCGGTGAAAGCCGCGGCTCGGGCTATCCTGGGCGGGTCTAATGGCACGCGAGCACTACTTTCTCTGTCCCCACTGCGGTGCCCGGTCGATGGGCACCGATCGCAACAGCGGATTCCGCCGTGAGGCGAGGGGCTGCCAGAAATGCGGGTTCGCCTACCTGTTCGAGCTGCTCGATGACTACTACCCGGCGCCGAACGCCGCGTTCTTCGCGTGCGATGCGGAGGGCCGGATCGTCGACTGTGGCCGCGGGTCGTTCGAGCTGACCGGGATCAAGACCGAGCAGGCGATGGGCCGGCCCGTCCGAGAAGTGCTCGGCCTGGAGTTCGAGGACGGCGCCGACCACGTCGGCACGGCGCTCGAATGGGAGGTCCGCGTCCAGAACAAACCGGTCGAGGTGAACGCCGAGTTCGACCTCCCGGCGAAGGCCGTCGCGGACATCTTCCCCGCATACGACGACGAGGAAGGTGGGGTCCTGTTGGTCCTCACCCCGTCGAACACGAACGTCAATCAGAGCTAGTGGGCCCCACCGAAACGTTCCACCGGTTATGGCGGCCCCGGGTGACCACTAGCATCAGTCTCGCCCGATGAGCGATCGCCAGCGCAACGGTTTCATCCTGCTCCTCGTGCTCGGGCTGCTGATCGCCTCAGGAGTCGCGATCGCGACGCAGAAAACGGTCCTCGGGCTCGACCTCAAGGGTGGGGTGGAGCTCGTGTACCAGGGCAAGCCGACCGCGCAGACACCGGTCGTCACCCAGGAGGCGCTCCAGCGGGCGGTCGACATCATGCGCGAGCGCGTCGACCAGCTGGGCGTCTCCGAGCCGCAGATCCAGACCGCCGGCGGCGACATCTCGGTCGGACTGCCGGACGTCAAGGACATCGCCCGGGCGGAGAAGATCGTCGGCACGACGGCGCGGCTCGAGTTCTATGACTGGGAGAAGAACGCGCTCACGGCGAACGGCAAGACCGTCGCCAGCCAGCTTCAGCTCCAGGACGCGGCGGCGTCAACGATCAGCCAGGGCGGGACGACGTCGCCCGGCGACGGCGCCGGCGGGATGACGCTGTACGACGCGGTCAAGCTCGCGTCCAAGCAGCCGGCCCAGGTGAGCCCGGACAACGCCCGTCGCGGCTCGCAGTACTACATCTTCGGCGCGCCCGGCAGCGCCGCGTGCGCCACGGCCGCGAAGGCCCAGGGCAAGACGCCGACCCCCGGCGTGCATTGTCTGCTCGCCGGTCCCGACGACAACGTCCAGGATCTCGAGTCCGGCCTCCCGGCGGGGGTGACCGCGTCCGAGGGCGAGCAGCTCGTCATCCCGCCGGGCACGGTCGTCATCCAGGCGGCGGACGCGAACGCCAAGCAGCAGAAGAGCTTCAACGACCCGTCCGCGACGTTCTACGTGCTGAAGGATCACGTCTCGCTGTTCGGCAACGACGTCAAGGACCCGCAGCAGTCGACCGACCAGTCGGGCAGCCCGGACGTCACGTTCTCGTTCACGTCGAAGGGGGAGAAGGCGTTCCAGAGCGTCACCTCGGACATCGCCCACCGCGGCGACCGGGTGAGCGGGCTCGGTCAGCAGCTCAACCAGCACTTCGCGGTCGCGCTGGACAACAAGCTGATCACGGTCCCGCAGATCGACTTCAAGACCTATCCGGACGGGATCCAGGGCGGCGGTGGCGCCGACATCACCGGCGGCTTCACGATCCAGTCCGCGCAGGACCTCGCCACCCAGCTGCGCCTCGGCGCGCTGCCGATCAACCTGAAGCTGATCTCGGAGTCCCAGGTGTCGGCGACGCTCGGCAAGCAGGCGCTCCACCAGGGCCTGATCGCCGGTCTCGTCGGCCTGCTGATCGTCGTCGTCTTCCTGATCGCGTTCTACCGCGTGCTCGGCGTGATCGCGACCGTCGGCCTGATCGTCTACGGCGTCTACTTCTACGCGCTGATCAAGCTCATCCCGATCACGCTGACGCTACCGGGCATCGCCGGTCTGATCCTCACGATCGGTGTCGCCGCGGACGCCAACATCGTCATCTTCGAGCGCGTCAAGGAGGAGATCCGCGCCGGCAGATCGGTCCGGCAGGGCATCATCACCGGCTACAAGAAGGGTCTGACCGCGATCATCGACGCGAACGTGGTCACGATCCTGACCGCGTTCATCCTGTTCGTGCTCGCGACCGCGGACGTCAAGGGCTTCGCGTTCACGCTCGGCATCGGCACCATCGTCTCGCTGTTCACCGCCGTGCTCGCGACGCAGGCGATCCTCATGACGATGGGGAACTCGCGGGTGATCCAGAGCCCGTCTGCGCTCGGCGCCGGCGGCAAGCGGCGGACGGTCCGCTTCGACTTCATGGGCGCGTCGAGGTACTTCTTCTCGATGTCCGGCGTGATCCTGCTCATCGGCGCGCTCGCGATCGGCGGCAGGGGGCTCAACCTCGGCATCGACTTCACGTCCGGCACGCGGATCGCGACCGGTCTCGTCCAGCCGGCGAGCGAGTCCCAGGTCCGTGACGTCGTCTCGGCCGCCGGCGTCAAGGACCCGGTCGTCCAGAAGGTGAGCGGCGACAAGACGCTCGGAGCCAACGGCTTCCAGATCTCCGCCAAGCTGCTCCAACCGGCCGGTGTCGCGCGCGTCCGCGGCGCGCTCCAGGCCCGCTTCGGGATCGTCAACAACGGCCAGGACTTCAACAGCACGTCGGTCGGGCCGACGTTCGGCAACACGGTCGCCGACAGCGCGGTGGTCGCGATCATCGCCTCGCTGCTCGTGATCTCTGCGTACGTCGCGCTCCGGTTCGAGTGGAAGTTCGCGGTTCCGGTACTCATCGCCCTGATGCACGACCTGCTCATCACGGCAGGCGTGTACTCGCTCACTGGCCGGGAGGTGACGACAGCGACCGTGGCCGCGCTGCTGACGATCTTGGGCTATTCGCTCTACGACACGATCATCGTGTTCGACCGGGTGCGAGAGAACGTGCCGCGGATGCCGCGCGCCGCGTTCTCGCAGATCGTCAACCGCTCGATGAGCGAGGTGCTGACCCGTTCTCTGGCGACGACTTCGTGCACGCTCATGCCGATCCTCGCGTTGTTGCTGTTCGGCGGCGCGACGCTGAAGGACTTCGCGTTCGCGTTGCTGATCGGCGTTGCCTCCGGCGCGTATTCGTCGATCTTCATCGCATCGCCGGTGCTCACGCACTGGAAGGAGCGCGAGGCGCACTACCGCACGCGGCGGGCGCGGATCGAGGCCGAGGTCGGCTACGTGCCGGCCTACGCCGACGTCGGCGCCGACATCGAGCCGGACGGGCCGAGGCGGGGGCGTCGCGGCGGGCGGGTCACCGAGCCGGATCCCGAGAACGTCAGCGCGGCCGAGTTCGAGCAGATGAAGCGCGAGCTCGGAATCGAGGAGGACCGCGCCGCGGCCCGGCACACCTCCACGCTGACCAAGCGGCTCGCCCGCCACGAGGAGGACGACGTCGAGACGGCGCCTCCCGCCGCGGCGAAGCCGGCACCGAAGCCGTCCCGGGCACAGCGCGCGGCGAAAGCGCGACCCGCCCCACCCAGCCCGCCACGACCCAGCCTGCCACGACGACGCAGCCCGCCACGACCGCGCAGCCGGCGCCGGCGGAGGGCAACGGCGCACCCGATGACGGGGAGGGGGCAGCGCCCGCGCCCGCGCCGGACATCGCCGAGAACGAGGGCATGGCGCCGATCCCGAAGGACAAGCGCCCGTCGAAGCCGCGCACGCGCAACCGCCGACACGGGAGACGACGCTGATGGGGGGTGACGGCTGATGGGCATGCTCGCCTGGGTGATGATGGGCCTCGCCTTGTGGCACTTCACGATCTGGCTGCCGGACCGCTACTGGGGCGGGATCGTCGGCGCATTCCTCGGCGCGCTCATCGGCGCGGTGCTGTTCGGACTGATCGTCAACGGCTTCCATATCCCCGGCCGTCATGACACGCACCTCTCGACCGCGCTCGAGGCGATCCCGGGCGCGCTGATCGGGATGGCGCTGGTCTACCTCGAGGGCACCCGCCGCGAGCGGGCCGCCGAGTCGACCGGGATCGGGCTCACCTGACATCCGTCGACAGGGCTGATCTGGGCAGCGTCCGCGGGTTCATCGACGACCCGGCGCCGGGCGCGTCAGTCGTCCCCGGCCGTGTGCGGGTGACGGGATGGGTGCTTGATCCTCGGGCGCCGCTCGACCGGGCGCTGCTGATCGTCGGTGAGCAGTCGCCGGCGCGAGTCATTCTCGGTCGCCCACGCGCCGACGTGGCCGAGGCCCATCCGGAGGTCGAGCACGGCGAGTCAAGCGGATTTCAGTGCGATGTCGACCTTCGCGCCGTCGACGCCGGGCCGCTCTCGATCGCGCTGCTCGTCCGGACGGCCGATGGGCGCTGGCACGAGGCAGCCGCCTCGACGGTCGACGTCACGCCGCACAACGGCACCGTCGCGCCTCGCCGCCGCGGCGCCGCGTTCACGGTCGTCCAGAACGAGGATGTGATGCTGCCGCTGTGGCTTGACTACTACGGCCGGCACTTCGCGGCGCACGACCTGTACGTCCTGGACCACAACACGACCGACGGAAGCGCGGATGCGATCGGCGAGCGCGGCCAGCGCGTCCCGATCCACTGGAACACGTCGTTTGACCACCGCTGGCTGCGCAGGACCGTCGAAACGTTCCAGCAGTTTCTCCTCCAGTCCTACGAGACGGTCCTGTTCGCCGAGGCGGACGAGTTCATCGTCGCCGACCCCCGACGCTACGCCGGGCTCGCCGACTACTTCGCGCGCCTCGAGCGTCCGGCCGCGCGCTGCACCGGCTTCGAGGTCGTTCACCAGGCCGACGAGCCCGCGCTCGACTTCGACGCACCGATCCTCGCCCAGCGCGGCTACTGGCACGCCTCATTGCGGTATTGCAAGCGCTCGGTGTCGAAGGTTCCGCTCCGCTGGTCAGAGGGCTTTCACGAGGAGTTCATCGGCCCCGACGATCCACCGGACCGCGATCTGCTGCTCGTGCACCTGCATCGCGTCGACTACGACTGGTGCCTGGCGCGTCACCGCTCGACCGCGAGCCGCAACTGGAGCGCCGAGGACATCGACCGGCGGGACGGCTGGCAGAACCGCGTCGCCGAGGCGACCGAGTTCGAGCAGTGGTTCCGCGCCGGACCGGACCTCGAGACGCCCCGCGAGGTGATCCCGGAGCACATCCGGGCGGTGCTGTGACGGTCCCGCGCGGGCGGATCACCGTGATCGGCGGGAGCGGTTACGTCGGTCAGCTGCTGCGTCGCGGGCTGACCGCCCGCGGGTTCACGGTTGACGTGTTCGACCCGCTCCGCGGCCCGCTCGTCGACGTCCTGCGTCGCCGGTGGTTCGCCGGCGCGCCCGCGAATCCCATCGGCCGCCTCGCCCGGGGAGCACAGCGATGGAGCGAGCCGAAGCTACTGTCGGCCGGGATCATCCGGCGCGGCACCGACGACATGCTTGCCGATCGCGAACTGATCGCTCGGCGCCTTGGCGGCAGCCGCGCCGTCATTCACCTCGCGGGGATCCCGCACCCGCACTGGCCGGGCGCGACCGCAGAGACGTTCGTCCGCCTCAACTACGACGCCGCGGTCAACGTGTTCGAGGCCACCCGGGACGCGGGCGTGCCGACGTTCGTGTTCGCGTCGTCGGCCCAGGTCTACGGCATCAACAACCCCGTGCGCCTCGACCACCTGCCGATCCTCGAGTCGAACTACCTGCCGCTGCCCGCCGAGGGGCAAACGACGTACGGCTTTCTCAAGGGAGCGTTTGAGCGCTACCTCGACGGCGCCTGCATGACCGGGCCGACCCAGGCGGTCGCGCTCCGGCTGGAATGCCCCGGGTTCCGCTCGCCGGGCGCCGCCAACCTTTTCGTCTCCACGTCGGTCGAGAACACGATCGACGGCTTCGCCTGCGCCGTTGCGCCCCCGGACGACCTCCGCTACGACGTCTTCAACCTCGCCGACGCCGACGTCGACCCCCGCGTCGCAGACATCCGCGCGTTCGTTCGCCGCCGCTGGGCCTACGTCCCGTCGAACCTCCGCGGTCGCAATCCGAGCCTGCTCGCGGTCGAGAAGGCCCAGCGCGTGCTCGGCTACCGGCCGGTCATGAACGGTCGGTACATCGACCCCGACCTCGTCTGGTAGGGAGCCCGCCAGGGCTATACGGCGCCACCCTTGGGTGCCTATGCCGATGTCCGGTCGCGACCCAGGATGGAGCGGCAAGCACATCCATCCCCCAGGAGGGCCGGACCAGATGTACACCATCTTCAAACACCCGAAGCGCCTCAGGCACAGCTCCGCCGCCGCGCTCGTGACGATCGCGATCGCCGCACTGGGCGCAGGATCGGCGTCGGCCGGGCAGCTTCCGACACATGCTCGTGCGGCCGCGGGCGCTACGACCGTCTGCGGAACCGTCACCGGCGACCGGTGGAAGATCCCGGGTCCCGGAGAGCCGTCAGGAGATGCGTACGTCGTCGTCGCCCAGAACCTCGGATGCAAGGGCGCCCGTTTCGCCGTGACCGTCATGGTCCTCGGCAACCCCGGCTTCAAGGGCTTCAAATGCCATCGCTTCAAGCACTTCAACGGCGACTGCAAGCGCACCATCCACCGCGGGCGCCGGCGGATCGTGCAGGTCTTCGGTTGGTACCCGGACCTCGCCCACCCGAACGGCCTGTGACTCCAGATGCACCTCTTGCGAAACCGCACACGGTCCACGCTGCCATCCCCGAGCATGGCGGTCGCCCTCATCGCGTTGTTCAGCTCGCTCGGTGGCGCCGGCTACGCCGCCACGACACTGACCACAGCGGGTCCTCGGCCGCGCCCCGCAACCGCGCTGGCGAGCAACGTCACCGTCCGGGGCCCGCGCGGGCCAAGAGGACTCCGGGGCGCCCGTGGCCTGACCGGGCCGCGCGGCGCCGTCGGGAGCCAGGGACTGCAGGGCGCGCCCGGAGCACCCGCGGTGCTGAACCGGACGCGGCTGAACTTCCAGCCGCCGCACGTGAACCTCGTGACCTCCGGGGCCTACGAGCAGGTCGAGTCGATCGGGACGGTCACCAAGCTGCAGGCCGACACCGTTCTGCGCGTCTCGGCCAATGACACGGTCGGCGCCGATGGGGTTCAGGGTGGAGCGGTGGGGTGCGCCCTGCAGCTGCGGATCGACGGAGCCAACGACACCGGCTCGAGCTCGCCGAGCGCGGACACCGGCAGTGAGGCCGTGATCGGCGCATTCACGACCGAGACGTTTCCGGCCACGATCGTCACCGAATTCACCGGTCTGCCCGCCGGCGCACACGCACTGTCGCTGTGGCTGCGCGCGCCCTACATCCGGGGCGGTGGCTTCTGCTACGAGGGGGGCGGGGCGTACCCGTCGCCGATCCCGCACACGGCGATCGTCGAGGAGATGCCATAGCGCTCGCGATGGTGCTACCCCCGGCAGAGGCTGCGGTATAACCAGCGCATGCCGGGGGTCACGCTTGGGGACACCGTCGCGGACTGCCGGATCGATGCCGTCGCGGGCCGCGGGGGGATGGGCGTCGTCTACCGCGCCACCCAGCTCCGGCTTGACCGGAGCGTCGCGCTGAAAGCGATCGTCCCCGAGATGGCGGCCGACGCCGCGTACCGAGCGCGGTTTCAGCGCGAGTCGCGGCTGGCGGCGTCGATCGAACATCCCAACGTGCTTCCCGTCTACGAGGCGGGTGAGCTCGAGGATGGATCGCTGTACCTCGTGATGCGCTGGGTGGAGGGCATCGACCTCGGCACGTTGCTGCGCCGGCAGGGACGGCTGGACGCGGCCCGCGCCGTGGCGCTGCTGGCTCCGGTCGCCCGGGCCCTTGACGCGGCTCACGCCCGGGGACTCGTGCACCGCGACGTCAAGCCGGCCAACGTGCTCATCTCGCACCCCGGCGACGCGCGTGAGCACGTGTATCTGACGGACTTCGGGATCGCCCGCGGAACCGAGGTCGATCACGCGCTGACCCGGACCGGAGTGTTCGTCGGAACGCTGGCGTACGCCGCACCGGAGCGGATCGGTGGTGAGTCAGGCGGCCCGGCGTCGGATATCTATTCGCTCGGCTGCGTGCTGTTCGAGACGCTCACCGGTCACCTGCCGTACGTGCGGACGAGCGAGCTCGAGGCGATCCATGCCCACCTGCATGACGCCGCACCCTCCGCGCGGGCCGAGGTCGGCACGGTCCCGGAGATGCTCGACGACGTGATCCGCGTCGCGATGAGCAAGAACCCAGCGCAGCGGTTTGCGAGCGGTGCCGCGATGGCGGGCGCGATGGAAGCCGCCCTGGATGCGCGGCCCGTCCAGCCGGCCAGAGCGGCGCCGCGGCCGCCCGCGGCTTCCCGTGAGCGTCGTCGTCTGCCGTGGATCGTCGGCGGTGTCACCGTCGTCGTGCTCGCTGGGCTCGTGATCGCGCTGGTGAGCGGTGGCGGCGGCGGCGCCAGCGGCGGCGCCGGCACCCACAGCGTCACCGCCGGCAAGGTCCAGGGCGCCGCTTCCCCCGCGCTGGCCGGCACGGTTCGCACCGCCGTCATCGCCCAGCTCGGAGCCGGGCAGGAGCCGGGAGCGGTGGCGCCACTCGGCCAGGACACCGCCGTGGCCGAACCGTCACGTGACCGGCTCGTGATCGTCCATGCCGATGGCCGACCTCCTTCGGTGATTGCCGTCGGCCGTCGGCCGAGCGCGCTCGCCGTCGATCCCGCCGGGCGGGTATGGGTGGTCGACGCGGGCTCGGGCGACGTGCGCGTCGTCGACCCGGGGACGCGCCGGACGCTCGCCACGATTCGGGTCGGGACCGATCCGTCGAGCATTGCCATCGGCGGCGGGTTCGCGTGGGTGGCCGACGCGCGGGCCAACGACGTCGTGAAGATTGATGGGCGCACCTGGCGCCCGGCGGGGGCGGCGGTGGCGACCGGTGGCACCGGGGCGAGCGCGATTGCCTACGACCCGAGCGGCACGGTCTGGGTCGCCAACCGGGGCAGCTCTGACGTGACCTCGATCCGGGCCGGACGCGCCGGCGCCCCGCGCTATGTTCCCGGCGGACCCGAGTCAATCGCCGCGAGCGCCGGGGCATGGGTCGGGACGGCGAGTGGCGCGATCGTGCACCTCACCGAGGCGGGCCGGAGCGTGGGCTCGCCGCTCACGCTGCACGGCGGCCGGGTGACCGTGTCGACCGTCGGCGGCGCTGTGTGGGCCATGACCACCGATGACGCGACGCTGAGATTGCTGCCGGCGACAGGTCCGGAGGCGGGCCGGGTGCGCATCCGCCACTCGCTCTCGCCCGCGGAGACTCCGGCTCACTTGTCCTGCGGCCCGAGGCGTGTGCGTCGCCTCGGACACGGCCACGCGCTTGATCGTCGCCGCGCGGTTCTGATCACGGCGCGTGCGTCGTGAACGCGAGCGTCCCGGCGGAGTCGGCCCGCCGCGGCCCGGCTCCGACCCGGACATCAACGGTGCCACCGCTGCTTCGCACCGAACAGGAGGCGCCGGGCGCGAGTCCGGTGAGCAGAGTCAAGGTCGAGCCGGACGGCAGCGCGTAGCGGACCTCTCGCGTATCGCCCTCGCCGAGCAGCACCGCCGTGCTGCGAGGCGGTTCACGCAGCAGCGCACCGGCCCGCACGCCGCTCGCGGCGAGTGGCTCGACGCGCTGAGCGACACCGCTCGAGCGGGCGGCGTCGAACACGGTCAGCCACCGCTGTTCGCGCGATCGAGCGCCGGCCCGAACCTCGAGACGCGTGACCTTGGTGGCGCCGAACAGTCCACCGACGGTGTCCCGGTGGGCGGATGGCAGAACAGTGTCGACGGTGCCGGCATAGCCGTGGTCACCGATCACGTCGTACCGCCGCACGCCGCCGACTCCGCTCGGGACGGCGCGCGCCCGGCCGCCGAGGGCAAACGCGAGCCACTGGTCGATCGCGGGGTCGGTGACGGAGGTTCGGTCGTACACGATGAACGTGCGCGGTCGGACGTAGACGACCGTCCGCGTCCACGAGCGGATCGTGCGGGCACCGGACTGGGGGTACTCGTCCTCGAGGTGCGTTCCGGTCATCACCACGTACGAGCGCCCGTCATGAAAGCGGGAGATGTGCGTGCGCGCACCGTCCCGGCGCAGACGGTTGCCCTGCCCCCACGGCGTGGGCCGTCCGACGTAGAAGATGTTGAAGAAGTCCCGGTTGCGCCCGGCGTCGGAGAACAGGTCGTCGTAGATCGGCTGGTAGAAGCGGTCGCCGTCCGTGGTGCCGGCGGTGTTGCGCAGCAGCGCTCCGTTCGCGTTGACGAGCAACGGGCGGTTGCCGTTGACGATCGACAGCGAGCCCTTGTCGAAGTACTCCTCGCCGTTCTCCGGGTAGTTGATGTAGGGGCCTGACTTGAACGCCGCCCAGACGGCGCTGCGGCTCCAGTCCGAGCGGACCGCTGCCATCTCGATCCCGCGTGCGTAGTACGACCGTGGCAGTGTCGTGTACGGGCGCTCGGGCGCGCGGTCGTTCCAGAAGAGAAGGTTCTCCCACAGATCCCAGTCGCCACCGAGCTGACCGCCGGGCTGGGCTCGCCGAGCGGCCCGCGCGTAACTGTGAAAACGCGCCGCGAACGGATCGTGGAGCGCGGACAGGATGCCCGCCTCGGTCGTGACCAGCCACGGCGCCGCCCGCGACGGATTGTCGCCCGAGTAGAGCGCCGAGGAGTCCTCGAGCGTGGTCATGTTCGGCCACGTGAAGTAGAGGAGAAAGCGCGGGTTGGCAACCGGAAACTGGTACGGATGCGCCCCGTGCACGATGTCCGTGCCGGTGGCCGTGCGAGCGGCCACGGCGGGCAGGCTCATGTTCACGCTCGCGATCGGCCCGTAGTTCCAGCCCTCGGGCCAGCCGCCGCCGGCCAGGTTCGCCGCGTAGTAGGGCTGGACGAGCCGCTCCTGGACGCGATGCAACCAGTCGTCCAGCAACCCGGTGCCCGTGGTCGTGTCGCCCGCGAGCGCGATCGCCGCGTACGCGTCCGCGGCGTAGTAGCCGGCGAAGTAGTTGCCCTGCGGGAACGACCGCTCGAACCCCGCCCGGCGGAAGTCGCGCAGCCACCGTGTGATCGCCGCCGTGACGCGGGCCCGCAGGCCGGAGTCGAGCGCTCCGAACAGCCAGTCGTAGCCGATCGACATCGCGGCGGCGTAGAAGCGAACGCCGTAGCCGCTGTCGCGCAGTGTGTTCGGCGCGTGCGGTCCGCTCGGCTCGGACATGTGGCGCAGCACGTCGGCGCCGAGCGCGCCGTAGCGCGCGGCGCGGGCGGGATCGATCCCGAGCGCGACCTGGTAGCAGAGTCCGACGTCGAGCAGCGCCGGGTAATAGCCGTCGCCCTGGTAGCCCTCACCGATCCCGCCTGAGTCCGGGTAGTCGGTCCCATCCGGCCACTGCACCGCGTCGCGGCGGAATCCGTCGCAGCGGGACCGCAGCGCCAGCCAGGCCGGGTCCCGCTGCCGCGCGCGCTGTCGGACGTGCGCGAGCGTCGCCCCGTCGAGGAAGATCCGCGGGTGGGCGCGCAGCGGGGCGGCGGGAGCCGTCGATGCGTGGGCGCAGCCCCCGGCGAGGAGCGCAGCGGCGGCCGCGATCGCCGACAGTCGCGCGAGCGCCAAACGGCCCATCAGCTGCAGCCGATCCCGATGTCGGCGACGTCAACGCCGGTCAGGATCTCCCGGCCGTTCGCCCCGCTCGCCCTCGCCACCCGGATCTCGTGAACGCCGTTGCGGTTGCCCGGCCGGTCGAGATACAGCGACACGATCCGTCCGTCCCCGAGCACGCAGGGCGAGTTGTCGTCGTGCACGCGGGAGACCCGGATCGGGTGCCGCGCCGAACGGGGCAGGCCCCAGATCTGCTCGCCACGCCAGTCGGCCTCGAACACGATGCCCCCGCCCGGTGAGAACGCCGCGTGGTGCACCTCGTTGCTCGCCCGCCCGCCGGGGCCCCCGAGCGGCGACATCAGCAGGCTGACGCGTCCGCCCGAGGTGGAGACCGAGCAGATCGCGGTCCCCGGATCCCCGGCGAGACCGGCGCCGCAATCGAACAGGACGCGGCGACCGTCGGCGGAGAGCGCCGGCTGGGTGTTGTGGTCCGACGCGGACGCCGCGGTGATGTCTCGTGGCCGTGTCCAGCCTGCGCCTCGCTTGCGGGTGACCCACAGATCGCGCGTGTGGACGCCGCCGCCCTGGGGGTACACGACGAGCGTTCCGTCTGAGGAAATCGCGCCGAAACCGTCCGAGTGCAGATATGCGCCCCCGGCCCGGATGGCACCGCCGGCCCGCAGCGACCCGCTCACCCGCGCCAGGCACGCGTAGCCCTGGCAGCCGAAGCGCTCGGTGCTCGTGAGCATCCACCGTCCGCCGGGCGACACGTTCAGCCACTCGTCGAGCGCGTGTGGGGAGAGGCGATCGAGCGCGGCGCTGATGTCGGTTGGCCGTGTCGGCCGTGCGTCGCCGCGGACGGCGAGCCTGTACACGTCGCCGCCGGTCAGCCGGTAGGTCACGACGCCTCCGGCGGCGGCCGCGGCATGTGCGTCCGCCGACCCGGCCGTGCGGGCGACACCGGCGCCTGGCGCCGCGATAAGCGATGTGGTGGCGATCGCCGCGATGGTGCGACGCGCGGCCGTCGAGATTCGGAAAGTGGGAGCGAGCATGGGTGGAGGATCGCTCAGCCGCACCGCGGCGTCGATGACCTAAGGGTGAGGCCGGTCTACACCATATGATCGACGCTCCCATGGCCGATCTGCGCGCCCCGCACGCGGCCACGCCTGTCGAGCTCAAGGCCAGGATCGAGGCCGAACGGGCAGGCTCGCCGTTCCTGCTCTACCGCGACGGCGACGCGCGCCAGATCGTTGTCTCGCTGGCCGAGGCGCAGCGGTTGACCGTTGGCCGCGCAGACGCCAACACGATCGCGCTGCCGTGGGACGCCGAGCTGTCGCGCGTCCATGCCGAGCTCACGTTGATGGCGGCCGAGTGGACGATCGCCGACGAAGGCCTGTCACGAAACGGCACCTACGTCAACGGGGAGCGCCTGGTCGGCCGGCGGCGGCTGCGAGACCAGGACATGATCGAGCTCGGCCGCACCCAGATCCTGTTTCGCTCGCCGCTGACGGCGGCGCAGATCGAGACCGACAGTCCGTCCGAATCAGCGGTCGCACCGGCGCTGTCGGCGGCCGAGCGGCGCGTCCTGATCGCGCTGTGCCGGCCGCTCAAGGACGCAACCGCGCCGGTCGCCCCGGCGAGCAACCCGCAGATCGCGGCCGAGCTGCACGTCGGGGTCGACGCCGTCAAGGCGAACCTCCGCCGTCTGTTCGCGAGCTTCGGTGTCGAGGACATGCCCCAGAACCGCAAGCGGGCGCGGTTGGTGGAGCTCGCGTTCAAGACCGGCGCGGTGGGTCTGCGGGACCTCTGACGCGCGTCGACCGACTCGGAATAGAGTAGGCCGTCGCCGGGCCGGATGGTCGCGATAGCGACCATCGGGCCCGTCGCTCTCCGACGCAGGCCGAGCGCACCCGGTGTTCCGACTGCGCCGAACCCAGAAACAACCCAAGGAGAGATGGAGCATGGGATCGGGATCTGACGTGCCGGTGCTGATTGTGGGTGGCGGGCCGTGCGGCCTGGCCGCGTCGCTGACGCTCTCGGAGCTTGGCGTCGCCTCACGTCCTCGTCGAGCGCCACGCGACCCCGCTCCATCATCCGAAGGCGGTCGGCCTGATGCAGCGCACCGCCGAGCTGCTGCGCGCGTGGGGGTGCGAGGACGAGATCCGCGTCCGCGGCGTCCCGCGTGAGTGCACGGGGCAGATGGTGTGGACGACGACGCTCGCCGGTGAGGAACTCGGTCGCACACCCACGCCCGATCCCGACGACGGCGTGGCCGATCCGCCGAGCCCGACCTCCGCGGTCCGCTGTCCGCAGCACATCACCGAGGCGGTTCTGCGCGCCCGGGCTGCCGCTCACGAGCTCGCCGAGCTCCGGTATGAGCTTGACGTCACGTCGGTTGCGCAGGACGACAGCGGGGTCACGGTCACACTCGTTGACCGCGGCACGGGGAAGGAGTCGACGGTCCGCGCAGGCTGGCTGATCGCAGCCGACGGGAACGACAGTCACGTGCGTGCCGGCCTCGGGATCGGCCGGAGCGGCCAGGGCGACATGGGCCACTTCATCAACGTGTTCTTCCGCGCGCCGCTGGGTCCGCTTGTCGCCGAGCGGCCGGCCTGGTCCTACGCGATCCTCACGCCGAGGCTGATCGGAGCGTTCGTTGCGCTCGACGGCGCTGAAGAGTGGATCTTCCATCGCAACCTGGCGCCGTCGGAGCGCGTGGAGGACTTCCCCGCCGAGCGCTGCGTCGAGGTCGTGCGCGAGGCCGCCGGCATCCCCGATCTCGCGGTCGACGTCCACAGCGTCGGCTCCTGGATCATGGGCGCTCGAGCTGTCCAACCGCTTCCGCGACGGACGCATTCTGCTGACCGGGGACGCGGCGCACCGCACGACACCCGACGGCGGTGTCGGGCTGAACACGGGCGTGGCCTCCGCGCACAACGTCGCCTGGAAGGTGGGGGCGGTCGCCTCGGGCTGGGCCGGCGATGAGCTGCTCGACACCTATGAGGAGGAGCGCCGGCCGACCGCACAGCGCAACGTCGACTATTCCGCCGGGCGCGGGGAGGGGATGCTGCGAATGGCGGAGGCCGTTCGCGCCGGCGATCTCGACACGGTTCGCCGCGGCATCGCGGCCCGCGGCTCGCTGGGCACGCGACAGGGCATGGACCTCGGCTACACGTACACCTCCACGTCGATCGTCCCTGACGGATCAGACCTGCCGGCCGTCGAGGACCCAATGCGCGACTACGTCCAGAACGCCCGTCCCGGCTCGCGGGCGCCGCATCTGTGGCTCGAGGACGGTCGCTCGACGCTCGATCTCTTCGGCGGCGGCATGGTCGTGATCAGCGGCGCCGACGGCGAGAGCTGGGTCCGCGCCGCACAGCAGATCGCCAACGGCACTCCGCTTTCCGCCCATGCGCTCGCGACACAGGGTCGCTGCGAGGAGCTGTACGGGATCGAGCCCGACGGTGCCGTCCTCGTTCGGCCGGACGGCTTCGTGGCGTGGCGGACCCGCTCCGCCCCGGCGGATCCGGAGGCGGCCCTGCGGGACGCGCTGGCGGCGACGCTGCGCCGGTAGATGTCGGAGTGCGCCGACCGGCGCTGCGAGACGTACGGACGAGGCGACCCTCGGCCGCGCAGGTCCGCCGAGGAGCTCCCGATGGCGACCGTGTGCGGCCCGGTGTGACGCCCCACGTGTGGGTCGAGTCGCTGAACGTCCGGCGAAGCCGACAGGCGTGGGTACCGCGCGATCGTCGGAACGATGGGGCGACGGGTTCGCCCGTCGCCTCGGCCGGCGGGGTCGGCAGCGCAAGTCGTCGGGAGCTATCGTCGGCGCCCGTTGGCGACGGCGACGCGGCAGGTCGATCGGCGATCGTGCCGCGAGCGGCTTCGCCGCGGCACGGGTTCGCCGAGGTCGCGGTTCAGCGTCCAGATCCGTCGAGCCGCGTGCGAGGGATCGCCGCCGATCACGGTCGACTGACCTGGCCGGGCCGCGCCCACGGACACGTGAGCACCCGCCGGTCTCACCAGCCGTGAGGTCGAGCGTCCTGTCGCTGCTCGCCGAGGGGATGCGGAACGCGGAGATCGCCGAACGCACTGGTCGTCTCGACGAAGATCCGTCGATCACCACGTCTCGGCGCATCCTGCGGAAGCTCGACGTCCGCAACCGTCGGTGAGGCGGCCGCTGAGGCTAGCCCGCCGTTCTGAACGTCCGCTGGGTCAGGTCAACTAGCCGCCCGGATCCGTCGGGGGCGGCACTTACGCTGCCGGGCAGTGTCCGAACCCGCCCTCCAGCCGAGCCTGCTGGATCCCGTCGTTGCCGAGCCGCCGCCCCGACTCCAGCTCCTGACGGCCGAGACCGAGCCGTCGACCGACGGCCCCACGGTCGCTTCCCAAGCTCACGCCGCGCCTTGAGATCCCGCCGTACGAGCTGTCGGCGGCGTTGCGGCTCGAGCGCGAGCTCGGGATCAGCCACGTCCTCTCGCAGGTGCTCGCCCGTCGCGGGCTGACCGATCCTCAGGAGGCCCGCGCATTTCTCGATCCGAGCGATGAGCGCCACGATCCGAGCGCGTTTGCCGGGATCGACGTCGCGCTCGAGCGGATCCGCGCTCATATCGCCGCCGGCACACGGATCGTCGTCCACGGCGATTACGACGTCGACGGCGTCTGCGCGACCGCGATCATGGTCCGGGCGCTGCGCGCCCTCGGGGCGAACGTCGGCTGGTTCATCCCGAGCCGGCTCGAGGACGGCTATGGGCTCACGATGGCGACGATCGAGCGGCTGCGCGGAAAGGGCACCGAGCTGCTGATCACCGTCGACTGCGGGATCACGTCCGTCGAGGAGGTGGATCACGCGCGGGCGCTCGGGCTCGAGGTCGTGATCACCGACCACCACGCACCGCGGCTCGACGGCGCCGTGCCGGACACGCCGATCGTCCACCCGGCCGTGTGCGGCTACCCGTGCGAGGACCTGTGCGGCACCGGCGTCGCCCACAAGCTTGCCCAGGCCCTCGGGGCGCCGACGGCGGCGGAGGACATTGATCTCGTCGCGCTCGCCACGGTCGCCGATCTCGTCCCTCTCCGCGGCGAGAACCGTCGCCTCGTCCAGGAGGGGCTGACGGCGCTCGCGGCGAGCGGCAAGCCGGGGATCAGGGCGCTCGTCGCCGTCTCGGGCACCGACCCGAGCGACATCGGCGCCAGCGCGCTCGGCTTCCGGCTGGCCCCGCGGCTCAACGCCGCCGGTCGGGTCCGCCGCGCGGACGCCGCGCTCGAGCTGCTCATCACCGAGGACGCGCAGCGTGCCGCCGAGGTCGCGGGCGAACTCGACGCGCTCAATGCGGAGCGCCGCGCCGTCGAGCAGCGGATCACCTGGGAGGCCGAGGCGCAGGTCCGCGCGCTCGGCGAGCGCAGCGCCTACGTGCTCGCCAGCGAGGACTGGCACCCTGGCGTGATCGGGATCGTCGCGTCGCGGATCGTCGAACGCACCCACCGGCCGACGATCATGATCGCGCTCGATGGCGAGCTCGGCACCGGCTCGGGCCGGAGCGTCCCGGGCTTTGACCTGCTCGGCGCGCTCCACGCCGCCGCCGGGCACATGGAGCGCTACGGAGGGCACCGGGCCGCGGCCGGTCTCACGATCAAAGCCGACAACGTCGAGGCGTTCCGCAGCGCGATCGAGGTGCACGCGGACGGGGCGCTCACCGATGACCTTCGGGAACCGGTCGAGCGGATCGACGCGATTGTCTCCGGCGCCGAGCTCGGACTCGACATCGCCGAGGAACTCGGTCGGCTCGAGCCGTGCGGGATGGGCAACCCCGGATCCCGCCTGCTCGTGCCCGGGGCGCGGTTCGGCGATCTGCGCACGATGGGAGAGGACGGGCGCCATGCCCGCTTCATCGTCACCTCCGGTGGCGTCCGCGCCCGCGCGGTTGCGTTCGGCTGCGACGGACGGGTCGTGGACGACCTGTCGCTGCCCCACGACGCAAGCTTCCGGCTTGAGCGCAAGACCTGGAACGGCACGCTGGAGGCGAGTCTCATCCTCCGCCACTCCCGCCCGTGCGCTCCGCCGGCGATCGAGGTTCTCGGCGAAGCGGACGATTACCTGACCGAGGTGCTGGCTGAACTCGACCGAGCCGCGGGCGCCGAGGAAGCGCCCCGCGCCTCCGGACCCGCCTCGCTTGAGCGGGTCGTCCTCGACCGCCGCGGCGAGAGTCCGCTCGCCGTGCTCGCCGACGCGGCTGTGGGCGGAGGAGACGTGCTCGCGGTCTGCGCGGACGTCCCCCGGCGGATCGACGGCCTGCGAGAGCGGGTCGGTGGGTTCACGCTGATCTCCTACGCGGCGCTCGAGCGCGATCCGTTCCTGGCCGAGTCATACCGCCAGCTCGTCGCGCTTGATCCCCCGACCTCCGACATCGCCAGTGGTGTGCTGCGCGCCGGCTGCGGGTTTGCCCACCTTGCCTGGGGAGAGCCTGAGCTACGCTTTGTAGAGCAGATGCACGAGTTGGAGTACGGACTTCGGACTTCGCTCGTTGCCGTGTACCGGGGCCTTCGGCTCCGGCACAGGGTGGCCGGTGAGGAGCTCGAGCGCCTGCTTCGCGGTGATGGACCGCATGGCCGCTCGGCGCGACTAGCCGCCCGGCTCATCAGGGTCCTCGCGGAGCTGGAACTCGTCAGCCTCGACCGGGATCTGCCGGCCCTGGCGATTGCGAGCGAGTCGCAGACTGCACTCGAGCGCTCCGCCGCATATCGGGCCTATGCAGCGCGATATGAGGATGGACGACGATTCCTGAGCAGCCTGACACCCCGACCAAGCGCCTAAAGCGCTCCCGCGCGTCGGCGGCCGCCGCCGACCGGGGCGCGGCGCACAAAGGCGAGCGGGCGTCGGTCGCCGCCTCGGACGGCCAGGCCGATCGCGTCGTTGCCGCTGAGAGCAGCACGCTGATCCCGCGCTCACGGCCGCCGGTTGACCGGATCGACCACCCGACGGCGCACAGCGCGATCGATCGCGACGAGCTGACCCAGAGCGAGCGGCGGCTGCTCGGCGACCTGTTCGCGATCGTCGAGGAGCACGCCGACCAGGCCGCGGTCATCATCGACCGCGATCGCGTTGTCGAGGCGTTCGTGTACTCCTGCCAGCACCACGCCGACCAACGCCGCAAGTCCGGCGAGGACTTCATCATCCATCCGGTCGGCGTCGCCAAGATCTGCGCAGGCATGCGGCTTGACACCGAGACGCTGTGCGCCGCGCTCCTGCACGACACCGTCGAGGACACCTCGGCATCGCTCGAGGAGGTCCAGGTGGCGTTCGGCGACGAGATCGCCGGACTCGTCGACGGCGTCACCAAGCTCACCGGCCTCACCTTCCAGTCCCGTGACGAGGCGCAGGCGGAGAACTACCGCAAGATGATGGTCGCGATGGCCACGGACATCCGGGTCATCCTGATCAAGCTCGCCGACCGGCTGCACAACATGCGCACGATCGGCGCGATGCCGAAGCAGAAGCAGATCGAGAAGGCGCGGGAGACGCTCGACATCTACGCCCCGATCGCCCATCGCCTCGGTATCCACGCGATCAAGTGGGAGCTCGAGGATCTCTCCTTCCAGACGCTCCATCCGCGCAAGTACAACGAGATCAAGGGCCTCGTCGCCCAGCAACGGGCCGAGCGCGAGCGCTACGTCAACCAGGCGGGCGAGTACCTGGACAAGGAACTCGACGAGCTGGGGATCGACGCCGAGATCTCCGGCCGCGCCAAGCACTTCTATTCGATCTACTCGAAGATGACCAAGAAGGGCCGCGAGTTCAACGAGATCTACGACCTCACGGCGATGCGGGTCATCGTCGGCTCGGTGAAGGACTGCTACGGCGCGGTCGGCGTCATCCACTCGCTGTGGAAGCCGCTGCCCGGGCGCTTCAAGGACTTCATCGCGATGCCCAAGTTCAACATGTACCAGTCGCTGCACACGACGGTCATCGGGCCCGAGGGACGGCCGCTCGAGATCCAGATCCGCACCCGCGAGATGCACGACCTCGCCGAGTTCGGGATCGCCGCGCACTGGATGTACAAGGAGGACGGTACGCCGAAGGGCTCCGGCGGCGCCATGAAGGAGGGCGACGCGAAGCTGAAGTGGGTGCGCTCGCTCGTCGACTGGCAGAAGGACATGGCGGACTCGCGCGAGTTCATGGAGACGCTCAAGGTCGACCTGTTCGAGGACGAGGTGTTCGTGTTCACGCCGAAGGGCGAGGTCAAGTCACTCGCCTCCGGCGCCACGCCGCTCGACTTCGCCTACGAGATCCACACCGACGTCGGCCACCGCTGCGTCGGCGCCAAGGTCAACGGCAAGATCGTCCCGCTGTCCTACCAGTTGCGCTCCGGCGACATCGTCGAGGTGCTCACCTCCAAGCGTGAGCGGGGCCCGTCGCGGGACTGGCTCGCGCTCGTCCGCACGACCCGCGCCCGCAACAAGATCAAGGCGTGGTTCAAGGCCGAATCGCGCAAGGACACCGAACACACCGGCCGCGAACTGCTCCAGGACCACCTCAAGAAGCAGGGCCTGCCGGCTCAGAAGCTCGTCGGCTCCCCGCTGCTCGCCGACGTCATCCGGGAGATGGGCTTCCGCAAGGGCGATGACTTCTACATCGCGCTCGGCGGCGCGAAGATCTCGCCGAAGGTCGTCGTCAACAAAGTGATGCAGCGCCTCAAGCAGGGCGAGGCGGCCGACTCCGAGCCGACCGCGACGGACGACCTGCTCCAGACCACCCGGCGGCGCTCGCGGCCGACGACCTCCTCCTCGCGCTACGGAATCAGCGTCGAGGGCGTCGACGACGTCATGCTCCGTCTCGCCAAGTGCTGCCGCCCGGTGCCCGGCGACCCGATCGTCGGCTACATCTCGCTCGGCCGCGGAATCACGATCCACCGCGACGACTGCCCCAACGTCGCCGTGCTCAAGAAGGATCCCGAGCGGTTCACGCCCGTCGCGTGGGACGGCGATGCCGACACGTCGTTCCGGGTCGAGATCGAGGTCGACGGCTGGGACCGCCACCGCCTCCTGGAGGACATGTCGCGGACGTTCGCCGAGGCCGGGATCAACATCCTCGAGGCCCGCTGCACCGTCAGCCACCCGATGGTCCGCAACCGGTTCGTCGTCGAGGTCGGCGACACGCGCTCGCTCGATCAGGCGATCACCCGGCTGCGCAACATCGACGCCGTCTTCGACGCCTACCGGGTCACGCCGGGCGCCGGCTAACCGGGACGGCTCGCGGGTCACCCGCGCTCCAACCCGCCGCGCTCCGACCCGCCGCGCTCCAATCCGCCGCGCTCCGGCCCGCCGCGCGCGTGACGCGGCGGCGCCACCCGGATCGTCCGCGCGGTCGTCTCCGGGTGCTTGGCGATCACGACCGCCTGGCCGGTCGTCAGCGTCTTGACCGTGTTCGGGTGGATCACGGGCTGCTCCACCGACCGACGGTTCTCCCGACTCGTCCGGCGCATCCCGAATGCACCCGCCGCGAGCTGGTAGCTCGACTCCCACACCCGTTCCGTCCCGGCCATCTGCGCGACCGTCTGGGCCGAGGCGTGCACGTCCTGGCGATGCGCGATCTTGACCGCCGTGATCCCGACGATCTGATCGGCGAGGCCGTGACCGGCGCGGTTGAGGTCGGCGAGTTCCTGCGTCGCGAGCAGCACGCTCACCCGACTGGAGCGCCCGCGCGCGAGCAGCGCCAGCACGTTGTCGTTGCCGAGCGCGGAGAACTCGTCGATCCCGACGAGCGCCTGCTCAGGGATCGGCTCACCGGGACGCGGCGACTCGACGCGCTCCTGCCGGTCGCCCGTCGCGGTGATCAGGTCCTGGATCGCGAGCGTCCCGAGCTGCGCCGCGAGCTTGCCGTACCGGCTCGAGTTGAGGCTGAACACGACGACGGCGTCGCCGTCGAGGGCCGCCCGCAGGTCGACACTCGGCCCGGGGCGCGAGCCGGGTTCAGGAGCGAGGAACCGTCCGGTATGCGACTCGGTGATGATCGCGAGCCGGGAGGCGAGACCGCGGACCGCGCTCAGCTGGTCGGGCCCGAGCTCCGAGAGGTAGTCCTGCACGCCCACGGCGCGCTCGCGCGGCAGCCCGCGAGCGAGCGCGGCGAGCCGCCGCGGGTCCATCACGTCCACGACGTCGTCCATTGTCGGTGCCCGGTCCGGGCGGGCCTCGATGAGGACGCCGAGCGCGAGCTGCACGTAGCGCTCGGCCGCCCGCTGGTAATGCGGCTCGCTGAAGCGCTCGGTCGCGATCAGCTTGTCCTTCAGCTCGGTCGCGTTGCCGTGCTGGAGCGGGTTCCAGCGCGCCGGACCGTCCGGCGTCCAGACCTGGAACGGCCGACCTGCCGCGCGCGCGGCCACCTCGAGCTTACGCGCGAAGTCCGGCGAACCCTTCATGTCGATCGCGACGACCGGCCGCCCGCGCAGGATGTGCTCGGTGAGGAGCGCGAGCATCGTCGTCGACTTGCCGGCGCCGCTCGCGCCGACGATCAGCCCGTGGGCCGACAGCTGCTCCTCGGTCAGCATCACCGGCCGCCCGCGCCCGTCGGCGCCGAGGAGGATCCCGTCGGCCTCGCCCCGGATCGCTCTGTGGCGCGCGCGCCGGGCGAGGAGGCGGGGGAGGAGCCGGCGCCCGAGCGCGACCACGACGGCAGCCGATGCCACCGCCGCGGCGGTGGCGATGAGTGCCGACCCGAGCCACGCCGGGGCCAGCGCGAGCGCGATCAGCCCCGGGAACAGCCAGCGGCCCGCCGGCGGCCGTCGCCGGATCACCGACTCACCTCCGGTGCCCGGACCCGCTCCCGGGTCCGCGCCGCGCCGGGCACCCGCGCCGTCGGACCCCACTCGCACCGCTGGACATGGATGAGCGAAGACAGCCCGAGTCTCCGCGCGCTCTCATGGACGGAGCGCTGGATCGAGGGGCTGTCGGACAGGTAGAGGACCGCATCGATCCGTCGTTCCGCGCCGTAGGCGCCGAGGATCGCCTCGCGCCGGGTGCGCTGCTTGCCGGTCAGCTCGAGCTCGATCGCGACCGTATGCCCGCTCGTCGTGCGGACGACGAGGTCGGGATAGTGCAGGCGCTCGCGACCGCCCGGTCCGACGCCGACAAGCCGCACTCCGAGCGGCGACGCCTTGCGGTCGGCCCGCGCGTCGTGTGAGCGCATCTCCCGTTCGGTGAGGATCTCCGCGACCGGTCCGAACTGTCCGGCGAGCGCCGCGAGATGCAGCCACGACACGCCCAGGTCGTGCCTGATCGCGCCGAGCGACGGACGCGGCTTCGCCAGCGACGAGCCCGCCACTCGACACCCGTCGCTCGTGATCCGAAAGCACGGCGCCCGCCCGTCGACGTGCACCGGTTCGCGCTCGATCAGCCCGGCCCGGACGAGCACCCGCAGCCGTTTCAGTCCCGCCGAGACACCGAGCAGCGCTTGCGCGTGGGCCGCGGTGATCAGCCGCTGGGCGGCGGTGAACGCGAGCAGCTCATGATCGCGCTCGGTGATCCGGATCGGCGCCCGCGGCGGACGGCGAGGGCGCGGGTCGGGGTGAGATGACGCCACATCCTCTTAAGGGGCCGGCGGCCAGGAGTTCGCCCCCCGGATTACTGCCGCCAGGCGATGACCAGCCCGAGGTTGAGCACGACGAGGGCCGACCGGGCGGGAGACTGGTCGAGCCGGGAGCCGGTCAACGCGGGTGCGGCAGCGAGCTCGTGTCGACGACCTCGAAGTCGCTGCCGTGGAGCTGGCCCAGCTGATGGAGCTGATCATCGCTCCAGTGCGGGCTCGGCGCGCCTGAGACGTACCAGTTCGACCCGTTGTCGGCGACGATCATCCCGTAGCGCTTGAGTGCCTGGGCGACGATGCGCGCCTGGCGGGGGAGGCGCGAGATGTTGACGGTCGCCTTCAGCCGCACCCGGAGTCCCATCGGCGGCAGCGACGGGTCGGTGTCCGAGGACGCGACATGCCGCGCCGGGTAGACGTACGCGCGTCGGGTGCGTTCGACGGTGAACCGCAGCGCATGGTCGATCGATCCGCGGGCGACCTCGTCGTAGCGGGCGAGCCCGGGAAAGATGGGCAGCCCCGCCGCGTCCGCCGAGGTCCAGCCGGCCGGCCGCAGGTGGTTGGAGCGGAGGTTGAAGATCGCGCCGGAGCCGGCGTGCCAACGGGCGCCGCCGGCCTTCGGGTACGCCGCGTACAGCTCGTAGTCGACGCACGTGTCCTTATTGATCACGATCACGTGGCGGTCCCCGCCGGACCGCGGGCCGCCTTCGATCGGCACGTTCCGCGGGAGCGGGTATGTGCCGTGGTCGGACTCGTCGGAGTAGTCGAAGCTGACCGGCACCCGTCGCGTCCGA
The DNA here is from genome assembly GCA_963813265.1 of uncultured Solirubrobacterales bacterium. Taxonomy (GTDB): domain Bacteria; phylum Actinomycetota; class Thermoleophilia; order Solirubrobacterales; family Solirubrobacteraceae; genus Palsa-465. Next base: position 286,251 of record CAWEYQ010000007.1, read on the forward strand.
TTCGACACGACCGCGTACGGGATCCCGTTCGGGGCGCCGTTGTAGACCGTCCCGAAGTCCGGGTGGACCGGCTCGCCGCGGCCAATGGTGGAGATGAACCGCCCCGAGTTCCGCGCCACCGGCAGCCGGTCGACCCGCTGATTCCACGGGTTGTTCGCCGGGAGGATCGTGCAGTGCGGAGCGGCGGGGAGCGGATGCCCGGAGCCGAGCGCCGGGACGAGGACGAGCGCGCCCGCGCCGGCGGCGGCCAGGCAGGCGAGCCGCACGCTGAGTCGTCGCGTCACCACTGAGCCCTCAGGCGACGACGAGGATCCCGCGCGGGATCACGGAGAAATCGGCCTCGTGCACCTGGCCAATGTAATCCCCGTCGACCTGCAGCGGAAGCTCCCGCTCATCGGCGGAGCGGACGGTGAGCTGCTTGACGGCGCCGAACGGGTGCACCTGGCGGTGCTTCGCGATCCGGGCACGCTTCGACAGCGCACGCCAGATGATCGTCGGGATCTCGATCGGGCTCGCCCGCTTGAGCACGACGCCCGAGAGATCGCCGCTGCTCAGCGTTGCGTTCTCGGCGATCTCGATCGGCCGGTTCCCGAAGTACGTGTACGGCGCCGCGTTCTGGACGATCGTGGTGACGCCCTCGAGCGTCTCACCGTCAAGCCTGACCTCCATCTGCGGGGGCCGGAACAGGTAGCGGCGGTTGAACGTCTGGATCCCGGTCCACGTGTAGTAGTACTCGCCGAGCCGCGCCTTCAGCCGGGGGTGGGCATCGACCCGCTCGACGACGCTCGCGTCGAGCCCGACGCCGGCCGAGAACGTGAAGTACCGATCGTTGACCCGGCCGATGTCGACCCGGCGCGGCCGCCAGTCGTCGGCCATCTGGAGCAGGTGCTCGGTCGCGTCGACGACGTCGATCGGGATCCCGAGCATTCGGCAGTAGACGTTCGTCCGCCCGCCGGGCAGGCAGCTGAGCGGCGTGTCGGAGCCGGCGAGCCCGTTCGCCGCCTCGTTGACCGTCCCGTCACCGCCGAACGCGACGACGACGTCGTAGCCCTCGCGGGCCGCCTCGCGACAGAGCTCGGTCGCGTGGTCCTTGGACTCCGTGTCGATCGCGTCGACGTGGTAGCTGCCACGCAGGGCGTAGACGACGAGGTTCTTCAGCCGGTCCGAAACCGTCGTCGCGTACGGGTTGACGATCACGAGCATCCGTCGGCTCGGCGCGGGAGCGCCCACGCGCAACGCCGCTTCGAGCCGCGCGATCGGGTCAGACGTCGTGGCGGCCATGCGGAGACCCGAACACCGCACCCGGCCGCTTGTTACGCCTTTGTTTACGGCGGTCGCCTCGGTCGCCCTGAACGGCTCGCGGAGTAGGAACGTGCGTCGAGCGGCGAACCGGACGCGCCATAAGCGTTCGAGGCGCGGCGAACGCCAGGGCTTCCGGCCGCTTTCGTGCGTCTGTGGTCGAAAAACCGCCATAACGTTCGAGAGCGCCGAGAAACCCGTTTGCCGTCGAACGATCTGGCGGTTCCAAAGGCCGACACCCAGGGCTCGCGCCACGAAGCCCCCGGGTCCAGCTCCTCTTCGATGCGCCGTTCCGTCAATCGCAGACCATGGCCGCACGGACGCCGACGCCCACCAGCTCAAGAACAGCTGAAAAGCGCCGAAAGTCTGTTTATACTTCGACGCACATAGCTGTACGCATCAAGAGGGGTGGAGGGACTGGCCCAATGAAACCCCGGCAACCTCCCAGCAATGGGAAAGGTGCCAATTCCATCAGGCTCCAACAACAGGCCTGGGAGATGTGGATAGGCGGTTTCGCATGAGGACCTCCGACCACAGACCCCGGCGGAGGTTTTTTGACATATGCCGCCAGAGTCTCTTCGCTGCAAAGAATGCAAGACGACTTACCCGCTGGACGCGCGGTACGTCTGTGAGCGGTGCTTCGGCCCGCTCGAGGTCGCGTACCAACCCCGCACCGACCACGATCCCGCTGAGCTGAAGCGCCGGATTCAGGCCGGTCCACACTCGCTGTGGCGCTACGGGGACTTCCTCCCCGTGCAGTCCCCGCCGAAGGGCACGCTGCCCGCCGGCTGGACCCCGCTGCTGAAGGCCGACCGGCTCGCCGAGGCGATCGGGCTCAAAGAGGTGTGGATCAAGAACGACGCCGCCAATCCGACGCACTCGTTCAAGGACCGCGTCGTCTCGATCGCGCTCGCCCGCGCCCGGGAGCTCGGCTTCGAGACGATCGCGTGCGCCTCGACGGGCAACCTCGCGAACGCCGTCGCCGCCCACGCCGCGGCCGCCGGTCTCGAGTCCTACGTGTTCATCCCCGCCGACCTCGAGGAGCAGAAGATCCTCGCCACCGGCATCTACGGGACGAACCTCGTCGCCGTCAACGGCAACTACGACGTCGTCAACCGCCTGTGCACCGAGCTCTCCGGCGAGCACGACTGGGCGTTCGTGAATATCAACATGCGCCCGTACTACGCCGAGGGGTCAAAGACGCTCGCCTACGAGACGGTCGAGCAGCTCGGCTGGGAGCTCCCGGACCGGGTGATCGCGCCGATCGCGTCCGGGTCGCTGTTCACAAAGATCGCCCGCGGCTTCACCGAGTGGATCGAGCTCGGACTCGTCGACGGCGAACTGCCGACGTTCAACGGCGCCCAGGCGGCGGGCTGCTCGCCGGTCGCGACTGCGTTCGAGTTGGGCCGCGACTTCTGCCAGCCGGTCAAGCCGAACACGATCGCCAAGTCCCTGGCGATCGGCAATCCGGCCGACGGCCCGTACGCGCTCGATCTCGCCCGCGGCACCGAGGGCTCGATCGACTCGGTCACCGATGAGGAGATCAAGGAGGGCATCCGCCTGCTCGCGCAGACGACCGGCATCTTCACCGAGACGGCCGGCGGCGTGACGACGGCGGTGCTCGCCAAGCTCGCGCAGCGGGGCGACATCGACCCGGATGAGCGGGTTGTCGCGTACATCACCGGCGAGGGCCTGAAGACGCTCGATTGCGCCCGCGGCACGTTCGAGACGTGGCAGATCGAGCCGACGCTCGACGCGTTCGAGACGGCGAGAGAGCATGCCGTCGTCGCGGCCTGAAAAGATCAGGCCGACATGGCGGTGAACGTCAAGATCCCCACGCAGCTGCGCGAGGCGACGGGCGGTGAGTCGACCGCGGCAGTCGACGGGTCGACCGTCGGCGAAGTGCTCGACTCGCTGTACGAGCGCTACGGCGAGCTGCGCAGCCGCATCGCCGAGGACGGCGGACTTCGGCGCTTCGTCAACGTCTACGTCGGCGGCGAGGACATCCGTTTCCTGAATGGCCTCGACACCCCCGTCGAGGACGGCGACGAGGTGACGATCCTGCCGGCCGTCGCCGGCGGCTGATCGAGCCGGCGCAACCGCTGGCCGGACCCGGTTGCCGCCGGCGGCTCGACGAGCATGGCCAATCCAGGCAGGGAGCCGCGCATGCGGCGGCGTCCCGGGCGGCGCGGCTCGGTGACGCGCTCGAGCCGTGGGCCCGCGCGAAGGCGGCGAATCGGCGCTGACGCGGCGGGATCGTCGCCGCGCGCTCGACGACCGGTGCGACTCGTCACGATGTTGGTCAGGCCAGGGGAGTCAGCATGGCGCATGCGCCGCCGGCGCCGGGGTGCATGCACCCCGGCGAACAGCCGCTTACGCCTGGGCCGCGCCCAGCCCGACCGGGCAGGCGACGCCGGTGCCGCCGAGCCCGCAGTACCCCCACGGGTTCTTGTGCAGGTACTGCTGGTGGTAGTCCTCGGCGTAGTAGAACGGACCGGCGTCGGCGATCTCGGTCGTGATCTCCGGGTAGCCGGCCGCGGTCAGCCGCGCGTTGTACGCCTCGCGCGAGGCCTCGGCGGCGGCGCGCTGGGCTTCGTCGGTGACGTAGATCGCCGAGCGGTACTGGGTGCCGACGTCGTTGCCCTGGCGCATGCCCTGGGTCGGGTCGTGGTTCTCCCAGAACAGGCGCAGGATCTCGTCGAGCGAGGTCTTCGCCGGATCCCACACGACGAGCACGACCTCGGTGTGCCCGGTGCTGCCGCTGCAGACCTCCTCGTAGGTCGGGTTCGGGGTGTATCCGCCCGCGTAGCCGACCGCGGTCGTGTACACGCCCGGCGCCTGCCAGAACACGCGCTCGGCGCCCCAGAAACAGCCCAGCCCGACGACGAGCTGCTCATAGCCTTCGGGGAACGGCGGCTTCATCGGCGTACCGAGAACCGCGTGGTGCGCTGCAACCGGCATCTCGATCGAACGGCCCGGCAGCGCGCGAGCGGGGTCGATCATCTTGGTCTTCTCTCCAAATCCGAACATGCTCTCAGGGTAGATCGCCGTCCTTACGGACTGGGAAACTTCCGGGTCGATGCCGATCGCACCCCGACCCCGCCTGCGGCTCGGCGGTCCCCGCCGGGAACCGCCGCCACCGGACACGACCGACGTCGCCGCGACGTTCCCGTGGTGTCTCGAGCGCGGGGTCGACACGCGCCCGCAGTATCTCTGGGGCGTGCTGCTCGCGGTGCGCGTCGCGCGGGCGCTGTCGCTGCCGAGCATCGCGGCGATTGAACTCGGCGTCGCCGGCGGCAACGGGCTGCTCGCGCTCGAGCGGGCGGCCGCGGCGGCGAGTGTCCTCTCCGGCGTCGAGGTCGCGGTGTACGGATTCGACACCGGCGGCGGGATGCCGGAGCCCGCCGACCACCGCGACGTCCCGTGGCTGAACGAGCCCGGCTGGTACGAGCTCAACGAGGAGGCGCTCCGAGCCCGGCTGACGCGCGCCCAGCTCGTGCTCGGTCCGGTCGCCGAGACCGTGCCTCGGTTCGTTCACAGCTCGCACCCGCCGATCGGGTTTCTCGCGTTCGACCTCGGCTACTACTCCTCGACGATCGATGCGCTCGGGCTGCTCGATGCCCCCGCCCAGCGGCTGCTGCCGCGGGTGAGCTGCTTCTTCGATGACATCTTCGGCTACGCCTGGAGCGACATCGCCGGCGCGCGCGCCGCGATCGCCGACTGGGGCGCGGCCCACGAGCGGCGACCGATCGCGAAGATCCACGGGCTGCGCTACAGCCTGCCCCGCTCGCAGGACCCGCTGCCGTGGCACGAGCAGATGTACCTCGCGCACGTCCTCGACCACCCGGACTACGCCACCCCGGAGGGTCAGCTCGCCGGGGGTGGCCCGGACGCGCACCGCCTGGAGCGATGAGCGCGGCCGATCTCGACGTCGTCATTGCGACGCGCGAGCGCTGGGGAGTGCTGGAGCGGACGCTCTCGGCGCTCCGCGGACAGACGGCGAGCGGCTTCCGGACGGTCATCGTCTGCGACGGGACCGACCAGGATGTCCCACAGCGACTGCGCCGCTCGGTGTCTCAGTTCCTGGTCCAGGAACAGGCCGGGCTGGCGGCCGCCCGCAACCGTGGCGTCGCCGCGAGCGAGGGGCCGCTCGTGCTGTTGCTCGGTGACGACATGATCCCGCGCCCCGATCTCATCGAGCGCCATCTCGAGCGGCACGCGGCGACGCCGGGTGACGACGTTGCCGTGCTCGGGCACGTCGAGTGGCACCAGGTCGTCGCCGGGCGCCGGCTCGAGCGCTGGCTCGCGTTCTCCGGGGCCCAGTTCGACTACACCGATCCGTCGCAGGCTGGGTTCGAGTCGTTCTCCTCGGACAACGTGTCGCTGACGCGGGCGCTGTTCGAGGCTGTTGGTGGCTTCGACGAGAGCCTCCGCTCCGGGTACGAGGACCTCGAGCTCGGGCGGCGGCTCGATCAGCACGGCATGCGGCTCGTCTATGAGCCGCGGGCGATCGCGCGTCACCTGCACCGCCACGATTGGGACGCCATCATCGCCCGCTTCCGCAGCCATGCCGAGGGCGAGCGCCTGATGGCGAGCCGGTTTGACTGGTTCACGCCGCGCTACCGGGAGCGGATCGAGGCGGCCGCGGCGGCGCCCGCGGTCTCGCCGGTCTGGATCTCGCTCGCCCAGCTCACGCCGCCGTGGCCCCCGGGCATCCGCCGACGGGTCGGCGAGCGGGCCGATCGCTGGTATCTCCAGCAGCTCGCCGAGCCGTTCACGGCGGCCTGGGACGACGCCGGGGCGCGCTGAGCATCTCGGCTCTCGCGGCGATAATCTCACGCTGACATGCCGGATTCGGGGCGAAGCCGATGGCGAGCTTCGGTCAGCTGACGTTGATCGTGCTCGCTGGGCTGGCTGGCCCGGTGTTGTCCTCCCGGCGGGGCATGCTCGTGCCGGTCGTCGTCGGTGAGCTGCTCGCCGGGATCGCGCTCGGCCACAGCGGCTTCGGGCTCATCAAGTCAGAGGATCCGACGATCGCGTTCCTCGGCACCATCGGGTTCGCGATGCTGATGCTCGGCGCCGGGATGCACGTGCCGCTGCGGGCCAAGGGGCTGATCGGGGCGGTCCGCCAGGCGAGCGTCGCGGTGCTCGCGAGCGCCGTGCTCGCCGCCGTCGGCGGGTTCGCGATCGCGCGCCTGCTCGATATCGGGCATCCCGCCGTGTGGGCGATCCTGCTCGCCACCGGGTCGGCCGCGATCGTCCTGCCGGCGCTCCAGGAGGCCGGCGTGAGCGCTGAGAAGGCACTGCTCGCGATGGCGTGGGCGACGGTGGCCGACGTCGCGACGATCGTCGCCGTCCCGCTCGTGCTCAACCCGTCGCACGCGCTCCGCGCCGGGCTCGGGGCGCTCGCCGTCACCGGGGGCGCCGTGCTCGTCCTCGGGATCGCGCGCGTGCTGGCGCGCGAGGAGGAAATCCACCGGATGCGGAGTCGATCCGGGCGGCGCATGTGGGCCCTTGACCTCCGGGTCGCGCTCGTGGCGCTGTTCGCACTGTGCGCGCTCGCGCAGTGGGCCGGGACGAGCATCATGATCGCCGGCTTTGCCGCCGGTCTGATCGTCGCGATCGAGGGCGGTCCCCAGCGGCTCTCCGACCAGGTCTCCGGGGTCGCCAACGGGTTCCTCGTGCCGGTGTTCTTCGTCGTGCTCGGCGCGAGCCTCAACGTGCGCGCGCTCGTGAGCACGCCGAGCAACCTCGAGCTGGCGGTCGCGCTGATCATCGGGATGGTGCTCGTCCACGTCATCGCGGCCCGCGCGATCCGCGCCTCCCTGGCGACCGGATTGATCGTCACCGCACAGCTTGGGGTGCCTGCCGCGGTCGTCAACCTGGGCCTCGCCGGCGGCGTGCTCGTCCCCGGCCAGGGGGCGGCGATCATCCTTGCGGCGCTCGTCAGCCTGGGGCTGTGCGCCACCGGCACCGCGATGGCCAAGCGGGCGCTGAACGCGGCCACATCCGTGTCCGGCGAGGGCGCCACGCCACCGGGCGAGCCGCCGCCGCTGCCAGAGCCTCAGCGCGCGACGAGCTGATCGAGCGCGTGGTCGACCGCGACCCGTGCCGCCGCGGGATCCTGGCCACCGATCCGGAAACGCTCGACGACCGCCCCGAGGACGTCGATCAGGTGAGACACCTGATGCTCCGTGTTCGCCGAGGTGAGCTGGAGACGGAGTCCGACCTCATCGTGCGGCTCGTTTGGCGTGCGCACCAACGTGGCGAACACGCCGCACTCGAGCAGGAATCGCCCGACGGATTCGATCTCCGCCGGCTCGACGAGCGGGATCTGGATGACCGGGTAGCAGTTCGTGTTCCGGGTTCGGATCCCGAGCGCGGCCAGCGAGGCGAGCACCCGGGCGGTCATCTGGTGCAACTCGTGGCGGAGCGCGTCACCGCGCCGCTCGTTGACGGCGAGGCCCTCGAGCACGGTCGCGACCGCGGCGAGCGCGGTCGGCGTCGGCTGCGGACTGACCGGCGCGGCGGCGCGGAGCGTCTGCTTGAGTGCGGTCGGAACCGCGAGGAACGTCAACAGGGCCGAGTACGCCTTCGAGAACCCCGCGACGAGCACGATGTTGTCGTAGCTCTCGCCGAAGTGGCGGACGATCGAGTTGCCGCGCTTGCCGTAGGCGCACAGCTCATCCGGGCCCCGTTCGCCGAGCACGCCGAACCCGGCCTCGTCATCGATGTAGAGGAGCGCGTCGTTGGCCCGCGCCAGCATCGCGAGGCTGCCGAGCTCGGAGGTCGCGCCGGTCATGCTGCTCACGCCGTCGATGCAGATGAGTCGCGTGTGCGCCGGGTAGGCGGCGAGCAGATCGCCAAGTTCGTCCGGGTTGTCGTGGTTGAACGTGACGACCGTGGCGCCGCGCGCCCGGGCCACCGCGCAGCCGTCGACAATCGACTTCTGGGCACGACGGTCAAGGAAGATCGTGCCACCGTCCGCGAGGACGGGAATGATCATCGCGTGGATCTCACCGCCGGCCGGAACGACGAGCGTGTCCTCGCAACGCAGCAGCGCCGTCAGCTGCTCCTCGATCTCCTCGTACTGCCGACGCAGTCCGGGCATCCGGGAGGAGCCGGCGCGGCTGCCCCAGCGGCGAAGGTAGTCCGGGACCGCCTCGATGATCTCGTTGTCGACGTCGAACCCGAGGTAGTTGCTCGATGCGAAGTCGGCGAGCCACCGATCGCCGATCCGGATCATGCGACCGTCGATCTCGTCGACGACGGCGTCGATCAGCGTGTGGGTCGACTGCACCCGCTCGAGGTCGACGGAGACGCCACGCCAACGCTCGGCCCACGATTCGGGCCGGGGACGTGCGGCATGGTCGGTCCCAGCTCTGCGATCGGCGTTCGTGCCGTTCAGATTCAGCATCGACAACAACTGCTCTCGGGTAGTGCGCCCTCTACACCTGCGGGAGCCAGAGACTCACCACAGGCAGCGAGCATCCAGGATATCGCTTGGGGCTCCATCGGGGCTCGCCCTCAAACCGTGGCCGGGGAACTACGGATGGGCCGCCCTCGTCCTCCGATACATTCTGCACGGGGATTCCCGGGCAACGTGAACGATTCACCCGACACTCAGGGCAAGACGAGATCCAGGAAGCGTGTCTGGATCATCGCCGGGCTGCTCGTCCTGGTGCCGGTCGTCCCGATCGTGATCGCGATCGCGGTGAGCTCAAAGTCCGTGAAGACCAACCCGACGTCGCTGTCGAGCTACCAGCCGCTCGCCGCGGCCGCGGTCGCCCCGCCGAAACCGGCACCGAAGCCGCTGGCCCCCGGACAGGGGACGCTGGTCGCGCTCATCCGACACCCGACGGCCATGCACTCGGCGCCCGGCGGCCACGTGATCGCGCGGGTCGGCCGGAAGACGTCGTTCGGATCACCTCAGGCGCTGTGGGTCGTTCGCCACAAGGGCAAGTGGATCGGGGTCGTGAGTCCGCAGGCCGGCAACGGGCACGTCGGCTGGATCAAGACGTCCGCGGCGGCATTCGTGCGGGTCGACTGGACGATCCACGTCTCGCTCCACCACCACCAGGTGACCGTGCTCGAGAACGGCCATGTCCGCGAGAAGTACAAGGTCGCGATCGGACGCCCGACCGCGCCCACGCCGACCGGCCGCTTCGCGGTCACCGACCGGCTCAACACCGGCGATCCGAGCGGTCCCTACGGGTGCTGCGTCCTGGCGCTCTCCGCTGAGTCACCGCACGCGATCCAGGGCTGGGGCGGCGGCAACCGGATCGCGATCCACTCGACCCCGGAGACGTCGAGCATCGGTCTGCCGGTCAGCCACGGGTGCCTGCGTCTGACGCTCCCCGAGGGGCGCTGGCTGCTCCAGCACATCCCGCTCGGCACGCCGACGATCATCCGCGAATAGCCGCTCCGTCCCCGCGCGTACCGCGCTCACGCGCCGAGTCCCGACCGAGCCCGGGCCGCCGAGGGTGAGAAATGCGCCAAATCGAGAACGGCGTCCGGATCCGGGCGAGTTACGCACACTGAGGAGGCTGTCGCAAAATGTTGTGGCGGGGGATCGGGGTTGGAGGGTGTCGCTTGCTTCGAGTTGTGGATTGTCTGCTCGCGGGGTGGTGTTGGGGTCTAGAACCCGCGTGCGGCATCGGGGTTTGCCGGCAGGTGGACTATCGGCTCGTTGTCGCTGGGCGGGCGAGGCCGTGATCGTGTTGACGGTCGCGAGCGTCGGGTGTGGTGTGGGGTCAGGCGGCGGCTGAGGCGCTGCGGTGTTGGTGGAGCTTGAGCATGTTGCCGGCGAGCTGGATGAACGCCCATTCGCTGCGGACGGCGGGTAGCCCGCGGCGGCGGAAGCGGCGGATCTGGCGGTTGTGTTTGCGGTCACCGAAGACGGGTTCGATCAGGCTTGAGCGTTGCGTGTAGGCGGCGGCGCCTTGGGGGGTGCGTAGCAGGTGCTCCATTTCCTCGATCGCGCTGGCGTTGGGGGGTGGCGGCCCGGTGGTCTGTCCGAGCTGTCGGGCGGCGCGGCGCTGCTTGTGGTCTTTCATGGTGGCGATCAGCCGGTCCGGTCCTGGGGCGGTGGCGTTGGCCTCTGACCAGTAGCCGGCGTCAGCGAGCGCGAGCGTGACCTGATCGGTGATCCCGGCTTTCGTGAGCGTGTCGGTCAGGGCGGTGAGCATCGGCTCATAGAGCTTGACGTCGCCCGCGTCTTGGCTGACCTCGCAGGCAAGCACGATCTGGTGTGAGTTGACGATCGCTTGGGCGTTGTAGCCCTGCACCCAGCCGTCCTTGGTGGTCATGATCCGGCTGTCGGGATCGGTGATGTTCGCCTGCCGGGCCGCCGGCGCGGGATCGTTCTCGACCGCGTCGCGGGCGGCCGTCAGCGCCCGCGCGCCTCGCTCGACGGCGGCGGTGGCTCTGTCGATCCGCAGGCGCGGTTGCCCGCTCCGCCGCTCGCCGCGCTCTTTCGCGGCCTGCCTGCACGCCGCGGCGGCCTGCATGTCGGCCAAGCGCTCGGTCGCGACCCGATGATCGACCTCTGCGCGCGCGAGCGCCGCCCGAGGGTCTTTGGGCTTGCGGCCCCTCAGCTGGCGGCCCTGCTGGGCCTCAGCAGCCGCGTCCTCGGCCTGGCGCGCCCGCTCGGCGGCCGCCGCGGCGTCCTCGGCCTCGATCACCATCAGCGCCGCCTGAAGTCGAGCCAAACGACCACTCGGCGAAACGATCTCAGCGGCCGGCGCGATCCCGGGCAGACGCTCTCGGCCGCCACTGCCAGGCTGCTCATCGTCCCCGGTCACCGCCATCAACTTCGCGACCTCCCGACCAATCCACGCAGCGTCTCGGTTCTTGGCCAGCGACGCGTCCGCACCGAGCTTGGTGCCGTCCAGCGCGACCACCTCAAGGTCCACCAGCCCCGCCGCCGCGCACAGCCGCAACCCCTCAACGAACAGATCGGCAAGCGGCTGCTCCTGGTCGACGACGAACCGCGCGATCGTTGCGTGATCGGGTACAAGCCCCCCGCAGATCACCCGAAACGCAGCGTCCGTCCCGCACGCCTGCTCGATCCGCCGGCTCGAACGAACCCCACCGCAATAGGCGTACAGCACCAGCGCCAGCATCATCTCCGGCTCATACGGCCTGCGCCCCAGCGCGCCACCCGGCCGCCGATGCAACCCCCGCGTGTCCATCTCGGCGACCACATCGAGCACAAACCACGCCAGATGCCCTTCCTCCAACCAGTCGCGCATGCACACCGGCATCAAGAACAGCTGATCACGCGCCGGACAGAGATACTCCCGCGCCGAACCAGCCGGCCGCTCATCAACACCACCGGCCCGGGTTTCCGCCGCCCCGTCGGTCATCATCACCACCGATACCTCCTGACGCAGGCCCCGGCTGCTCCAATCAGCCGTAAAAGCCCTGCTCAGGAGGTACTTTTACCAACCGCACCGGACAGAAACACTCCGGCACACCGGGCCAAAAAACCCGGAAACACCACCCCGCCGGCCGGTTCTGCGACAGCCTCTGAGCGCAACTAAGACGCCACGATCCAGCTCGGGAGCGCACCGTGGCGAAAATGTTTCGCTGCTGTCCCCGGCGGCCGCGATTCGGTTGTCCGCGTCGCTGGGCTCATCCATCCGAGG